>NZ_JBHUYR010000003.1:0-1133466 GCF_042668605.1 Streptomyces sp. NPDC057280 | reverse complement strand
GAGGCGTTCACCCGCCCGGCGATGATGCACACCCTGGGCCAGATCGGTTTCCAGCAGTCGTACACGTACTTCACCTGGCGCACCACCAAGCAGGAACTCACTGAGTACCTGACCGAGCTGTCGGGGGAGGCGGCCGCCTACATGCGGCCCAACTTCTTCGCCAACACCCCCGACATCCTGCACGCCTACCTCCAGCACGGCGGCCGCCCCGCCTTCGAGGTCCGCGCCGTCCTCGCGGCCACCCTCTCCCCCACCTGGGGCATCTACAGCGGCTACGAACTCTGCGAGAACACCCCCCTGCGCGAGGGCAGCGAGGAGTACCTGAACTCGGAGAAGTACCAACTGCGCCCCCGCGACTGGGAGACGGCCGACACCATCGCGCCCCTGATCACCCGCCTCAACACCATCCGCCGGGAGAACCCGGCACTGCGCCGGCTGCGCGATCTCCACTTCCACCACGCGGACAAGGACGAGGTGATCGTGTACTCGAAGCAGAGCGGTTCGAACACGGTTCTGGTGGTCGCCAACCTCGACCCTCGCCACACCCAGGAGGCCACGGTCTCGTTGGACATGCCGCAACTCGGCCTGGAATGGCACGAGTCGGTGCCGGTGCGCGACGAGCTCACCGGCGAGACCTACCACTGGGGCAGGGCGAATTACGTGCGTCTCGAACCGGGCACTCGTCCCGCGCACATCCTCACCGTCCTGCGACCGTCCACCCCGCAGATCGGAGGGTCACCCACAACATGATCGTCAACGAGCCCGTCCAGGACACCTTCGAGGACACCCCGGTCAAGGACCGGGACCCCGACTGGTTCAAGCGCGCCGTCTTCTACGAGGTGCTCGTCCGCTCCTTCCAGGACAGCAACGGCGACGGCGTCGGCGACCTCAAGGGCCTCACCGCCAAGCTCGACTACCTGCAATGGCTGGGCATCGACTGCCTGTGGCTGCCGCCCTTCTTCAAGTCACCGCTGCGGGACGGCGGTTACGACGTCTCCGACTACACGGCCGTCCTCCCGGAGTTCGGTGACCTCGCCGACTTCGTGGAGTTCGTCGACGCCGCCCACCAGCGCGGCATGCGCGTCATCATCGACTTCGTCATGAACCACACCAGCGACCAGCACCCGTGGTTCCAGGAGTCGAGGCGGGACCCGGACGGACCCTACGGTGACTACTACGTCTGGGCCGACGACGACAAGCAGTTCCAGGACGCGCGGATCATCTTCGTCGACACCGAGGCCTCCAACTGGACCTTCGACCCGGTCCGCAAGCAGTACTTCTGGCACCGCTTCTTCTCCCACCAGCCGGACCTCAACTACGAGAACCCGGCGGTCCAGGAGGAGATGATCTCCGCACTGCGGTTCTGGCTGGACCTGGGCATCGACGGCTTCCGGCTCGACGCGGTGCCGTACCTGTACCAGCAGGAAGGCACCAACTGCGAAAACCTTCCGGCTACCCATGAGTTCCTCAAGCGGGTCCGCAAGGAGATCGACGCCTCCTACCCGGACACGGTGATCCTGGCGGAGGCGAACCAGTGGCCGGAGGACGTCGTCGACTACTTCGGCGACTACGAGTCCGGCGGCGACGAGTGCCACATGGCCTTCCACTTCCCGGTCATGCCGCGCATCTTCATGGCGGTGCGCAGGGAGTCCCGCTACCCGGTCTCGGAAATCCTCGCCAAGACCCCCGCGATCCCGCAGAACTGCCAGTGGGGCATCTTCCTCAGGAACCACGACGAGCTGACCCTCGAAATGGTCACCGACGAGGAACGCGACTACATGTGGGCCGAGTACGCCAAGGACCCGCGGATGCGCGCCAACATCGGCATCCGGCGGCGCCTGGCACCTCTGCTCGACAACGACCGCAACCAGATCGAGCTGTTCACGGCTCTGCTGCTCTCCCTGCCCGGCTCGCCGATCCTCTACTACGGCGACGAGATCGGCATGGGCGACAACATCTGGCTCGGCGACCGCGACGCGGTGCGCACCCCGATGCAGTGGACACCGGATCGCAACGCAGGTTTTTCGTCCTGTGACCCCGGCCGGCTCTATCTGCCGACCATCATGGACCCGGTCTACGGCTACCAGGTCACCAACGTCGAGGCGTCGATGTCGTCGCCGTCGTCGCTGCTGCACTGGACCCGCCGCATGATCGAGATCCGGAAGCAGAACCCGGCGTTCGGACTCGGCTCGTACACCGAACTCCAGTCGTCCAACCCGTCGGTGCTCGCGTTCCTGAGGGAGTACGAGGACGATCTCGTCCTGTGCGTGCACAACTTCTCCCGCTTCGCGCAGCCCACGGAGCTGGACCTGAGCACGTTCAACGGCCGCCATCCGGTCGAGCTGTTCGGCGGGGTGCGTTTTCCGGCCATCGGCGAGCTGCCGTACTTGCTGACGCTGGCGGGGCACGGCTTCTACTGGTTCCGGCTCCGCAAGGAAGCCGCCTGAGAGTCCCGGCGGGGCGGTTGATTCCCTGTTTCTCCCGCCCCGCCCTGGGCACGCATCAGTAACACCCCGCCCACCCGGGGAAAGGACGCGACGCCATGCCGGAAGCCGTCACCCGTACTGCCACGACAAGCCCGGGCCTGCTTGCGTCACTTGATCCACTCCTGCGGGAATGGCTGCCACGGCAGCGCTGGTTCGCCGGCAAGGGCCGCCCGGTCACCGGATTCACGCTGGTCGCGGCCACCGAGCTGCTGCCGGCCGACCGCAGGCTGGGCCTCTACCACCTGCTCGTCCAGGCCCATCAGCCGGCCGCCCCCTGGGACTGCTACCAGCTCCTCATAGGCGTGCGCGAGGCGCTGCCACCCCATCTGGCGCCCGCGCTGATCGGACATGTGGAGGAGGGCCCGCTCGCCGGACGGACGGTGTACGAGGCCCTGCACGACCCGAAGGCCGCCGAGGTCCTCCTGGAGGCACTGCGCTCGCAGGCCCGCATCGGCGGACTCCGCTTCGAACGGGACCCCGGGCAGGACATCCGGCCCGGTCTGGTGCCGCGCGTGATGACCGCCGAGCAGTCCAACACCTCCGTCGTCTACGGAGATACGTTCATCCTGAAACTGCTCCGCCGGATCGTGCCCGGCATCAACCCCGACCTGGAGCTGCCCCTGGCGCTGGCCCGCGAGGGCTGCCCCCGGGTGCCCGCGCCGACGGCGTGGCTGAACGCCGAACTGGACGGGGAGACGTACGTCCTCGGGGTGCTGCAACCCTTCGTGCAGGGCGCGGCGGACGGCTGGGAGCTGGCGCTGCGCGAGCTGGCCAAGGGTGAGGACTTCAGCGCGGAGGCGCGGGCGCTCGGGCGGGCCACCGCCGAGGTGCACACCGCGCTGGCCCACGCACTGCCCTCGGTGACACTCGGCGCCGCACAGCTGCGGCTGCTGGTCGACGGCATGGTCGAGCGTCTCGACGCGGCCGTCCAGGCGGTGCCCGCGCTCACGCCGCACGCGCCCGGGCTGCGCTCCGCCTTCACCGCGCTGGCCGACCTGGCCGCGGAGGGCCGTACCTGGACCGCGCAGCGCATCCACGGCGATCTGCATCTGGGCCAGTGCCTGCGCTCACCCGCCGGGCAGTGGTCGCTGATCGACTTCGAGGGCGAGCCGTCGAAGCCGCTGGCCGAGCGGCGGATGCCGCAGCCGCCGGCCCGGGACGTCGCCGGGATGCTCCGCTCGTTCGACTACGCCGCGTTCTCGGCCGACCCTCCGGCGCCGGGCTGGGCGCACGCCTGCCGGGCCGCGTACTGCTCCGGATACGCCGAGGTCAGCGGCTCGGACCCGCGCACCGACCCGGTGCTGCTGCGCGCGTACGAGACGGACAAGGCGATCTACGAGGTCGTCTACGAGGCCAGGCACCGTCCGGACTGGCTGCCGGTGCCGATGGCGGCGATCGAGCGGTACGCCACATCCGACCTGTTCTGACTTCACGTTCGCCGAGGAGGCTCCCCCGTGACTCCGCCCACGCCCAGCGGATCGGACCCGAAGAAGAAAGCGACAGCGAAGAAGGCAGCAGCGAAGAAAGCGACACCCGAGAAGGCGGCCGTGAAGAAGGCGACGGCGAAGAAGGCGGTCGTGAAGGAGGCAGCCGTCAAGAAGGCGGCGGTCAAGAAGGCGGCGGTCAAGAAGGCGGCGGTCAAGAAGGCAGCTGTGGAGGAAGCAGTCGTCAAGAAGGCGGCGGCGAAGAAGGCTGCGGTGACGAAGGCGACCGCGAAGGAAGCGACGGCCAAGAAGGCGGTCGCCAAGAAGGCAGCCGTGAAGAAGGCCGTCACAAAGGCCAAGAAGACCCTCACCCCGCAGCCTGCCCAGGAGCCCGCTCCCCTGCCCGGGACGCCCGTCTCCCCCGCCATCGACGCCCACGACCGCGACCGTCTCCTCTCCGGCACCCACCACGACCCCCACGCGGTCCTCGGCGCCCACCCCGTGCCCGGCGGCATCGCCTTCCGCGCCTTCCGGCCGTACGCGCTGTCCGTCACCGTCCTCACCGGCACCCTGCGTGCCGAGCTGCACGACGACGGGGACGGGTTCTTCAGCGGCCTGCTCCCGCTCCCGGAGGTCCCCTCCTACCGGCTCCTCGTGACGTACGAGGGCTCGGAGCAGGAGATCGAGGACGCGTACGGCTTCCTGCCCGCCCTCGGGGAGCTGGACCTGTATCTGATCGGCGAGGGGCGGCACGAGCAGCTGTGGACGGCGCTCGGCGCCCAGCCGATGACCCACCAGGGTGTGACCGGCACCCGCTTCACGGTGTGGGCGCCGAACGCCCGCGGGGTCAGTGTGGCCGGCACCTTCAACTTCTGGGACGGCACGGGCCATCCGATGCGCTCGCTCGGCGGCTCCGGTGTCTGGGAGCTGTTCGTGCCCGGCATCGGGGAGGGCGAGCTGTACAAGTTCGCGATCACCCGCCCGGACGGTTCGAAGACGCTGCGCGCCGACCCGCTGGCCCGCCGCACCGAGGTCCCGCCGGCCACCTCGTCGATCGTGCACGCCTCGCACCACGAGTGGCAGGACGAGGCGTGGCTGTCGCGGCGCGCGGACACGCCGGCCCACGAGGCGCCCTTCTCGGTGTACGAGGTCCATCTGCCCTCCTGGCGACCCGGCCTGACCTACCGTCAGCTGGCCGAGCAGCTCCCGGCGTACGTCAAGGACCTGGGCTTCACGCACGTGGAGCTGATGCCCGTCGCCGAGCACCCCTTCGGCGGCTCCTGGGGCTACCAGGTCACCGGCTTCTACGCCCCGACCGCCCGCCTCGGCACTCCGGACGACTTCAAGTACCTGGTCGACGCCCTGCACCAGGCCGGGATCGGCGTCCTGATGGACTGGGTGCCGGCCCATTTCCCGCGTGACGACTGGGCGTTGGCGGAGTTCGACGGACGGCCGCTGTACGAGCACGAGGACCCGCTGCGGGCCGCCCACCCCGACTGGGGCACGCTGGAGTTCGACTACGGCCGCCGTGAGGTGCGCAACTTCCTGGTCGCCAACGCCCTGTACTGGTGCGAGGAGTTCCACATCGACGGGCTGCGGGTGGACGCGGTGGCGTCCATGCTCTACCTCGACTACTCGCGCGAGCCGGGCCAGTGGACGCCCAACGTGTTCGGCGGCCGGGAGAACCTGGACGCGGTGGCGTTCCTCCAGGAGATGAACGCGACCGTGTACCGCCGGGTCCCGGGCGTCGTCACCATCGCCGAGGAGTCCACGGCCTGGGACGGGGTGACCCGGCCGACCGAGAGCGGCGGACTCGGGTTCGGGCTGAAGTGGAACATGGGCTGGATGCACGACTCGCTCGGCTATGTCCAGCACGAGCCGGTGCACCGCAAGTACCACCACCACGAGATGACCTTCTCGATGGTGTACGCGTACAGCGAGAACTACGTCCTGCCGATCTCGCACGACGAAGTGGTGCACGGCAAGCGGTCCCTGGTGTCGAAGATGCCCGGCGACTGGTGGCAGCAACGCGCCACCCACCGCGCGTACCTGGCCTTCATGTGGTCCCATCCGGGCAAGCAACTCCTCTTCATGGGGCAGGAGTTCGCGCAGGGTGCGGAGTGGTCGGAGGCGCACGGCCCCGACTGGTGGCTGCTGGACCCGGCGTACGGGGCGGAACCCGATCACCGGGGCGTCCGGGACCTGGTCCGTGACCTCAACGTCGTCTACCGCCACACCCCGGCGCTGTGGCAGCGCGACACCACCCCGGACGGTTTCCAGTGGGTGGTCGGCGACGCGGCGGACGACAACGTCTTCGCGTTCCTGCGTTACGACGCCGAGGGCACGCCCCTGCTGGCGGTCTCCCACTTCTCCCCCGTCGTCCGCCACGACTACCGCCTCGGCGTCCCGGACGACATCCCCGCCTGGCACGAGACCCTCAACACCGACCTGGGCAAGTACGGCGGCGGCGACGTCACCAACCCGGACGCGGTGAAGCCGGAGGCCACCCCGTGGCACGGCCGCCCGGCCAGCATCCAGCTGACGCTGCCGCCCCTGTCCACGGTCTGGCTACGGCCCGCGTAGCCGGGAGCGGCGTTGTTTATATGGTGATCGGGTCGATGTCTGTGCTCCACGGGGGAATCGAGAGCTCATGCGATCCGGAGGCAAGCGCGGGGCGGCCGCGGCCGCCCTGCTCTGCGCGCTCGCCGTACTGCTGCTCGGCGCGTGCGGGACCCAGGTGGCCGCCCGGGGCGGCACTACCGCACCGTCCTGGACGCTGGGGGCGCCCACGCGCTCCCAGATCACCGGCGCCGAACTCGGCGCCGATGGACGCACGGTGACCATCGCCGTGGACGTGCCCAGTGGCCCGAAGCCTTGCGTGCGCCGTCTCAAGGCGGAACTCACCGAGCTCGTCGCCGACGCCGTGCCGGTCCAGGTCACCTTCGAATCGCCGGAGGACCCGAGTTCCGGCTGCACGAAAACCGCCACCGCGAAGGCCCGGGTCAAGCTTCCCGAGCCCCTGGGGAACCGCGAGCTGGCGGTCGGCTACCCCGCCGCCGTGTTCACCGCCCAGGGCGCGAAGCCGCCCGCCCTGCGCCTCTGCGGCGACCTGGGCTGCACCCCGCCGGCCACCGGCTGCACCGCCGACTCCTACGAGCAGGCGGTCAAGGCGGTCGACGTGCCCACGCACACCTACCGCGACGCGGAGCACTGCGACGGCAAGTGGCTGGTCCTGGACCTCTCCTGGCGCACCGGTCCGGCCTGCGGCGACCAGGCAGACAGCGCGTGCACGTCCCGGCTCGGCGACCGCTGGTTCTACCGGGCCGAGAAGCCGGGCTGGAAGCCGTTCTTCCGCACGACGGAAGGGGGCTGCCGGGCCGTGCGGGACCGGGAACCGGCCTTCCCGACCGCCCTGTGCGCGTCCCTGGAGCCCCTCGATCCGTCCCTGCACCCGACCTACTCGCCCACTCCCACGGCGAGCCCGTCCTCCTGATCGGCCAGCGCCTTCGGCAGCCGCCCGGTGTGCAGCACCCCCAGCCGCTGTGTCGCCCGGGTCAGCGCCACGTACAGGTCACTGGTCCCGTACAGCCCCGGCTCGACCACCAGCACGGAGTCGAATTCGAGGCCCTTGGACTGCCGCGGATCGAGGAGTACGACGGTCCGCGTGAGGTCGGGTTCGGCGCCCGCCGTCACTCCGTCCAGCCGCGCCGCGAGCCTGCGGTGCAGATGGCGCGGGGCGATGACCGCGAGCCGGCCCTCGGCGGGGGTCAGCTCCCCGACCGCCTTGGCGACGGCGCCGGGCAGGTCGTCGGTGGCACGGACCCAGGGCCGTACCCCGGTCGAGCGGATCGAGCTCGGCGGTTCGAAGTCCGGGTTCTCGGCCCGTACGACGGCCGCCGCGAGGTCCATGATCTCGGCGGGGGTGCGGTAGTTGACGCCGAGCCGGGTGTGCTCGAAGCGGTCCTCGACGTACGGCTCCAGGATGTCCGACCAGGAGCCGACCCCGGCCGCCTCCGCCGTCTGGGCCGGGTCGCCGACCAGGGTCATCGAGCGGGTCGGGCTGCGCCGCATGAGCAGCCGCCAGGCCATCGGAGACAGCTCCTGCGCCTCGTCGACGATGATGTGCCCGAACGCCCAGGTCCGGTCGGCCGCCGCGCGCTCGGCGGCACTGCGGTGGTCGTCCTCCTCCTGCCGCTCGGCGAACCGCTCGGCGTCGATGATGTCGTGTGCCGACAGCACCTCGGAGTCCTCGTCGTCGATGTCCTCGAACTCATAGGTACGCGAGGCGTACGACACGTCGAGGACGCCCTGCGCGTACGCCACTTGCGTCTCCCGCTCGCGCTCGGCAAGGGCTCGCGCCACCCGCTCGTCCACGCCGAGGAGTTCGGCGGCCTCGTCGAGCAGCGGTACGTCCGCCACCGTCCAACCCCGGGTCACCGGGCGGCGGATGGCGGCCGCGTCCTCGTCGGGGAGGTAGCCGACGGGGTCGGCGAGGAAGTCCGCGACCAGCCGCTGCGGGGTCAGCCGGGGCCACAACTGGTCGATCGCGGCCCACACTTCGGGGTTCTCGGCAAGCTCGTCGCGGATCTGCGTGATGTCGGCGGCGTCGAGGAGGCTGCTGCCGTCGTAGGGGTCGGTGCCGACCCGCTCGGCGTACAGCTCGGTGAGGGTGTTGAGGATGTGGCCCTCGAAGTGCTCGCGGGCCACGTTGTGCGGCAGCCGCGCGGCCCGGGTCTTCTCCCGCGCCATCTTCACCAGACCGTCGTCGAGCATCAGGACCTCCCGGTCGTGCTCGATCGCGATGACCGGATCGGGCAGCGCCTGCCAGTCGCGTACGACGTCGGCGAGGACGTCCGCCATGTCGGCGCGGCCCTTCACCGCGGCCGCCGCGCGGCTGTCGGCGGCGGTCGCCTTCACGCCGGGGAACAGTTCGCCGACCGTCGCGAGCAGTACGCCCGTCTCGCCGAGGGCGGGCAGCACCTCGCCGATGTAGCCGAGGAAGGCGGGGTTGGGGCAGACGATGAGCACGGCCCGCTTGGCGAGCAACTCCCGGTGCTCGTACAGCAGATAGGCGGCGCGGTGCAGGGCGACGGCCGTCTTGCCGGTGCCGGGGCCGCCCTCGACCACCAGCACGCCGCGGTGCGGGGCGCGGATGATCTCGTCCTGTTCGGCCTGGATGGTCTGCACGATGTCGTGCATCCGCCCGGTGCGGGCGGCGTCCAGCGCGGCGAGGAGCACGGCGTCGCCGGTCGGGTCCTCGTGGCCGGTGCGCTCCTGGTCGCCGAGGTCGAGGATCTCGTCGTGCAGGGCGGTGACCGTACGGCCCTCGGTGGTGATGTGCCGGCGGCGGCGCAGACCCATGGGGGTGTGGCCGGTGGCCAGATAGAAGGGGCGGGCGACATCGGCGCGCCAGTCGATGAGGACCGGGGTGCGTTCGGCGTCGTCGGTGCGCAGTCCGATGCGGCCGATGTGATGGCTGGTCCCGGACGTCAGGTCGATGCGGCCGAAGCACAGCGAGCCGTCGACCGCGTTGAGCGCGGCGAGCAGCCCCGACCGCTCGGCGACCAGGATGTCCCGTTCCAGCCGGGCCTGCATGGGCGTGTTGCCCTGGGCGAGGGCGTCGGTGACTGAGGCCTCGGTGTCTCCGCGCAGCGCGTCCACGCGGGCGTACAGGGTGTCGATGAATTCCTGCTCACCGCGAATTTCATCGCTGTTTGACAATTCCACTCCCACGCAGATATACTGTGCCTACTGAACTTCTCCGCGACCCAATTCCCGTAAAGTCGCGAACCATTGAGTCTAAGCAAAAGAATCCCCCCGGCGCAATTGCCGAGGGGAATTTTTTTGGTTATGAGAAGTCAGACGACGTCGGCCAGTTCCTCCAGCAGTCGCCGCTTCGGCCTGGCCCCCACCATGGACTTCACCGGCTCACCGTCGCGGAAGACCATGAACGTCGGCATGGAGAGAACCTTGTAGGCGTTGGTGGTCAGCGGATTGTGGTCCACGTTCAGCTGCACCACCTTCAGGCGGCCGGCCTCCTCCGCGGCGAGCGCCTTCAGCACCGGCCCCATCTGCCGGCACGGCGGGCACCAGTCCGCCGTGAACTCCACCAGCACCGGCAGCTCGGCCCCGATCACCTCGGCCGCGAAATCCGCGTCCGTCACATCCGTCACGGCGTCGGTCACATCCATCACAGCTCCTGCCCTCCCAGTTCGCACAGGGGCGCCTCGCCCCCGGCCGTGGCCAGCCGCACGCCGATCTGTGCCCGTACCGCCTGGAGCTCGCCGATCAGCTCGTCCAGCTCCGCCAGCTTGCGCCGGTAGACGTCGAGCGAGGCCGGACAGGTGTCCCCCTCGGGATGCCCGGCCTGCAGACACTCCACGAAGGGCCGGGTCTCCTCCAGGTCGAACCCGAAGTCCTGCAGCATCCGGATCTGCCGCAGCAGCTTCAGATCGCTCTCGTCGTACGTCCGGTATCCGTTGCCGCCCCGCCGGGCGGGCAGCAGCCCGCGTGACTCGTAGTACCGCAGCGTCCGGGTCGTGGTCCCGGCCCGCGCGGCCAGCTCGCCGATTCGCATGTCCACGAACGTAATCCTTTACGCCGACGTCAAGGCAACAGCGGTTTCCGCTCCACCGGAGAGGTCAGCACGATCGAGGTCGTGGTGCGCCCGAGAGCGGAGACCTCTTCGAGCACCTCCTCCAGGTGGACGGTGTCCCGGACGGCGACCTTGAGGATCCAGCAGTCCTCGCCGACCGCGTGGTGCACCTCGATGATCTCCGGGCGCTCGATCAGCTCCAGGGTCCTCGGGTGCTTGAGGTTGTAGCCGCCGTGCGGGTTGACGCGGATGAACGCCTGGATGCCGTAGCCGAGCCGGGCCGGGACGACATGGGCGCCGTACCCGCCGATCACGCCCGCCGCCTCCAGCCGGCGCACCCGCTCGGTGACGGCCGCGGGGCTCAGCCGCACCCGGCGGCCCAGCTCGCTCAGCTTGATCCGTCCGTCGGTCTGGAGCAGCCGGAGGATCTCCCGGTCCAGCGCGTCGAAGGCCACCGAGGTTTCGCTGGTGGCGGGTCGCGGATGCCGTGGTTCTTTCGGTGCCGCGGCCTGAACTCCCATGGTTCCCCCTTCAGGACGTGGGTGTACGCCGGGAGAATTATGGTCATGGAAAAGGCACGGGAGATACTGGTCATCGGCGGCAGCCGCTATTTCGGCAAGCGCCTCGTCACCCGTCTGCTGGCCGCCGGGGACCGGGTGACGGTCCTCAATCGGGGATCGTCGGCTCCGCCGCCCGGGGCTTCGCACCTCGTCGCCGACCGCGACGACGAGAAGTCCCTGCTGGCGGCGCTGGGTTCGCGCACGTTCGACGTCGTCGTCGACCAGGTCTGCTACACCCCGCGGCAGGCGGACATCGCACGACGGGTGTTCACGGGCCGCACCGGCCGCTACGTGATGACGTCGACGGTCGAGGTGTACGAGTACGAGGACTCCCTCACGCCCGTACGGGAGGACGCCGTCGATCCGCTGACGGTGCCCGTCGATCTCGACCTGCCCTGGGACGACCCGGAGTTCCTGGAGTCCCACTACGGCGAAGGCAAGCGGCAGGCCGAGGCGGTCTTCGCGGCCGATCCGGACTTCCCCTACGTGGCCGTCCGCGTGGCCCATGTCCTGGGCGGGGACGACGACTTCACGGGACGCTTGGAGCACTACGCCTCCCGCATCCGCTCCCGCGAACCGATCTCGGTGCCCTTCTCCAACCAGCCCGCCACCTACATCCACGTCGAGGAGATCGCCGACTTCCTGGCCTGGACGGTGGGCGAGGACTTCACGGGCCCGGTCAACGCCGCCTCCCACGGCCTGCTGACCACCGTGGACCTGTGCGAGGCCATCATCACGCAGGTGCCCGAGGGCAAGGTCGTGCTCCAGCTCGTCGAGGTCGGCGAGGTCTCGCCGTTCGCCTTCTTCCGCTCCTACGGCATGGACAACTCCCGTGCCACACGGCTCGGTTTCACGTTCCGTGCCGCACCCGCGTGGCTCACGGCGGCCGTGGCGGAGACGCTCGGGAAGGGCGGCAACTGACATGCGCTATCGCACACTTGGCGACCTGAAGGTGAGCGCCGTAGGGCTCGGCGCGATGCCGCTGTCCATCGAGGGACGGCCGGACGAGGAGCGCGCCCTGGCGACCGTGCGGGCGGCGCTGGACGCGGGGGTGACCCTCTTCGACACGGCCGACTCCTACCATCTCCCCGGCGCAGAGCCCGGCCACAACGAACTCCTGCTGGCCCGCGCCCTGGCCGACACCGGCTCCGACGTCCTGATCGCCACGAAGGGCGGCCGGGGCCGACCGGCGGACGGCAGCTGGACGGTCAACGGCGACCCGCGGCACCTCAAGCGGGCCGCCGAGGACTCCCTGCGCCGGCTCGGCGTCGAGGCCATCGGCCTGTACCAGCTCCACAAGCCCGATCCCTCCGTCCCCTTCGAGGAGTCGGTCGGCGCACTGCGCGAGCTGCTCGACGAGGGCAAGATCCGGCTGGCGGGCGTCTCCAACACGGATGCGGAGCAGATCCGCGCGGCCCACCGCATCCTGGGCGACCGCCTGGTGTCGGTCCAGAACCGCTACTCACCGGAGGTCCGGGACAGCGAGCCCGAGCTGCGGCTGTGCGCGGAACTGGGGCTCGCCTTCCTGCCGTGGAGCCCGCTGGGCGGCATCTCGCGCAGCTCACTGGACGGCCCGTCGGGCCTCGCGGCTGCCGCGCGCTTCGCCACCTTCCACGAGATCGCGACCGAACGCGGGATCAGCCCCCAACAGGTGGGCCTGGCCTGGCTGTTGGCGAAGTCGCCGACCGTGATCCCGATCCCGGGGGCGAGCCGTCCGGAGACGATCCGGAACTCGGCGGGGGCGGCGGAGCTGGAGTTGAGCGGGGCGGAGTTGGCGCGGCTGGAGAACGCCTGACTAATCCGCCGTCCACTCCTCGTCCTCGATGTCCCTCGCGCCCGGCACTCCCAGCAGGCGTCGGGTCAACCGGTCGCGGTCGGAGAGCAGTTCGTCGAGGGCCTCGCGGACGTCTCGTGCCTCGGTGCGTGCCGACTCACGTTCGGCGGCGATGAGCACGGAGCGTCGTACCAGCTCCTTGGTGAAGGAGGCGGTCGTGCCCTCCGTACGGGTCACCACCTCGTCCGCGATGTCCTGGCCGAGGCCGAGTCCGCCGGCGTAGAGGTCGAGGAGACGGGCGCGGCCCTCGGCGTCCGGGAGGGGGATCTCGACGGCGAGGTCGACGCGTCCGGGACGCTGGGCCAGGGCGGGCTCCAGCAGGTCGGCGCGGTTGGTGGTGAGGAGGAAGGCGACGTCGGCGTCGTCGCCGAGACCGTCCATCTCGTTCAGCACCTGGAAGAGCAGGGGCTGTTCGCCGCCGCCGTAGTCGCGGGCCTCGGCGACGAGGTCGCAGTCCTCCAGGACGACGAGGGCGGGCTGGAGCATCCGGGCGAGGGCGCAGGCCGGGCCGATGGCGTTGATGCTCTCGCCGGACAGGATCACCACGGTGAACTGCGGGAGGTGGGAGAGGAGATAGCGCAGGGTGTGGGTCTTGCCGGTGCCGGGCGGGCCGTACAGCAGCAGGCCGCGGCGCAGGTGCTGACCGGCCTCGCGCAGCCGCTCACGGCGCCGGGCCACGCCCACGACCTGACGCTCGACGCGCTCCAGGAGGCCGGACGGCAGGACGATCTCGTCGCGAGTGAGGCCGGGGCGGCGGTGGAAGCGGAACGGGCCGAGGCCGTGTCCGAACTGCGAGCCCTCGAAGGACAGGACCTGGCCGCGGAAGACGTTGTGCTCGCGGACGAGCGCGTCGACCTCGGCGAGCAGCCGGTCCGCGAACTCCTTGTCGGCGGCGAGGACTTCGACCTCGACCTTGTTGCGTCCGTACTCGTCCTGCGGCCCGCGCAGCAGGACCACGAATCGCTCGTCGCCTTCCGCACCGAGGTAGAACCCGCAGGAGACGCAGGCCAGTTCGTCGTCCGGGGAGACCGGCAGCTGGGCGTAGTCGACGGCGCCGACCACGAAGCGGTCGTAGCGGTCGGCGGCGTCGATGATGTCTCCGAGGGTGAGCTCGCCGTGGTGCCGGCCGCCGCGCATGCCGATCAGCTCGTGGGTGCGGCCGTCGGCGGCGAACCAGCGCTTCAGGGCGAGATGGACGTTGGGCAGGTCGAAGGGGGCGTACGCCGTCTTCACCACGGGGCGGTCCGTGGGCGCCGAACCGAGGTGGTCGCGCAGGCGTTTGGCGAGGTCTCGGCTGCCGTCGGCGTCGGCGCGCTTGGGGCGGGCGACGGCGATGAGGAACTCGTGGAACAGCTCGTTGATGCGGTCGATCGAGAGGGCCGAGGGTTCGCGGCTCTCGCCGTACTTGGCCTCGTACTCGTCGGCGCCGAGGATCTCCACCGTGACCTTGCCCGGTTCCGCCATACCCTGCCCGCCTCCGTGTGCCGTGGCCGCGCCCTTCGAGGCCCTCCAGCCTGGGCCCCCGCGCGGGGGCGGGTCAAAGCATTTCGGGCAAGCGGCCGCCAAGAGCCTGGAAAAGGGGCCGGGGTGGGGCAGGGGGCGGGTGATCGGCGGGGCAGCTGATCGGCGGGTGAGCGGGGTAGAGAGCTGCCGCGCCACGGGAGCGCCGAGGCGCCGGGCGCCTGGGCGCTGCGCTGCCGCGGGGCCGGGCCGCGGGGCCGGACCGCGGGGCCACGGGGCCGGACCGCGGGGCCACGGGGCCGGACTGCGGGGCCACGGGGCCGAGCCGCGGGGCCACGGGGTCGCGGAGCCGAGCCGCGGGGCCACGGGGTCGCGGAGCCGAGCCGCGGGGTCGCGGGGCCGGACCGCGCGATCACCGCGCACCACCCCACCGGGCCGCCACCCCGCCTGGCCGCCGAGACACCGCGCCACCGCGCCACCGGGGCACCGGGGCACCACCCCACCAGGGCACCGGGGCACCGGGGCACCGCGCCACCGGGCCGCCTGGCCGCCTGGCCGCCTGGCCGCCGGGGGCGCCGGGGGCGCCGAGGCACCAGGGGCACCTCGCCACCCGGCACCGGCTCACCGCACCACCCGGCACCGGCTCACCCGCTCACCGCACCACCCGGAAGTCACGTCACCGAGGAGTCGTGACCCCCGTCCACGGTTCCCCGGCGCGTTCGGCCCACTCACGGGCCGCGTCCGGGCGGCCGGTGAGCAGCAGGAGGAGGGCGGTGATCGGCCCCCGGAGGTCGTCGCCGGTCCCGCGCGTCCACTCGATGTCGGTGGCGACGAGCCGCCCCTTCGGCAGGGGCCAGGGGCGGGGCGGGAGCCGCATGGTCCAGACGCGCTCGGCGGCGGCGCGGGCGGCGGTCGGCGACACCGCCCGCTCACGGCCCAGCGCGAGGGCGATGTCCTGGCCGTGGACGAGGAGGTCGAGCAGGGGTTCGTGCGGTGAGGTCATGGGGGCGAGGCGCCGGGAGCCGATGATCGACCGCAGATGACCGACGATCACGTCGGTGGGCGCCGCGGCCTCGCGCACGGCCGTGTCATGGATCATCCGGTTCCAGTTCCCGCGGGCGCGCAGCATCTCCCGTACCGCCTGCCCTCGGGTGATACGGGCGGCGAGGGTCAGATGGGCGGCCACGTCCCGCACCCGCCAGTCCCCGCACCGCGTGGGCGTCTCCCACTCCTCGGCGCTCAGGCTCTCCAGCAGGTCCGCGAGGCTCGCGCGCTCGCGGTCGACGACCTGCCACAACTCGTCGGTCGCCAGCATGACGCCCATGGGAATCACCCACTCAAGTGGTAAGCTTCTCTGACCAAATTAGTCAGAGTCTCTGACCACTGTCAAGCGATACCAGCCATACCGGCGATACCGAGGGAGCCTCGACGATGCCGACGGAGAGCGAGCTCAACACGGGCGTGCTCCTGTTCCTCCCGTACCGGGCCCTGGAGAATCGCGTCTTCGCCGCGCTCGCCGAGGCCGGTTTCGACGACTTCACGCCCGCCCAGGCCCGCGTCATGCAGCGCATCGGCCCGAACGGCACGCGGCTGACCGAGCTGGCCGAACAGGCCCAGATCACCAAGCAGACCGCGGGCTTCCTGGTGGACCAGCTGGAGAAGGCGGGCTATGTGACCCGGGTCCCGGACCCGACGGACAAGCGGGCCCGGCTGGTGTGCGGGGCGGAGAAGGCGTGGGCGGCCAAGGAGGTGGCCGACGCGGTGGTGGCCGCGGTGGAGAAGGAGTGGGAGGAGCACCTCGGCAAGCGCCGCATGAAGCAGCTGCGCGAGGCCCTGTCGCTGCTGCGGGAGATCACCGACCCGTGGGCCTGACTAGGCGGCCCCGGAAGGCACCTTCGCGGCTTCCTCGACCTCCAGCAGTGACGCGCTCCGGCGTTCCGCCTCGAAGGCGCGGTGGCCGCCGCGCAGTCCGAACAGCCGCTTGGTGAGCAGGATGTAGAGCACGGCGAGGATGTTGAGGACCAGGGTGGCGATCTTCAACCAGCTGATGTGCTCGGTGAGTTCGTAGATCTCCAGAGGGAGGAAGGCGGCCGTGGCGACGACCGTCAGATACTCCGCCCAGCGCTTGGCGTACCAGAGTCCGACCGCCTCGACGAGCTCGATGAGCGCGTAGGCCAGGAGCAGCACCGCCACCAGAAGCAGGGTGTCGTGCTTGTATCCGAAGGTCTTCTGGAGGGTGCCGACGACCGGTGAATGGTCGAGGTCGTAGTGGAAGTGCCGGAAGACCGGGCGGAAGACGTCGAGATACTCGTCGAAGAGCCGGCGCACCGCGTCCTGGGAGTTGCTGAACTTCCACACGGCCGCCGCGACCAGCACGATGAACACGCCCCGCACGGCTCGCTCGATCGCGAGGAAGCGCAGCACGAACAGATCCCGCAGCACCTTGCCGCGCGGCACGAGGGGCGCCTCGGCGGCCGGTCCCGCCCCGTGCGGCTCGCCGAGCACGAAGTCACCGCAGCGCAGACAGCGCCAGACCTCGCCGAGCCCGGTGTCGGCCCGCAGCCGGATCCGCAGCCGGGGGTCGTCCGGCGCGTACGTCACATGCCCGCGCCGTGCGCAGGTGCGCCGGTCCCAGTCGATCGCCATCCCCCGTGCCTTCCCCGAACGCCGAATGAGCCTGCCGCGCCTGTACGGGGGCAGGCGCGGCAGGCTAGTGGGGGCGGGTAAGAGTTCGGTGAGTGATGACTCTGCCGTGCTGACGACTCTTGTCGTGCTGACGACTCTTGTCGTGTCGGTGCCCGGGCGGCTGAGCGACGGGGGAGCTGTCCAGCCGCCCGGAGACTTCAGTGGGCCGAGGGGCCTCAGGCCTTGGCGAGTTCCTTCTCGCCGCCCTGCTCCGGCACGTCCGCGTGGACGTCGTCGCCGGCACCGTCGCCGTCCTCGTCGAGCAGCGTCTTCTCGTCGAAGGGCAGCTGACCGGCGAGCACCTGGTCGACCCGGGCGCGGTCGATCTCCTTGGTCCAGGTGCCGATCAGGACCGTGGCGACGGCGTTGCCCGCGAAGTTGGTGAGGGCGCGGGCCTCGCTCATGAAGCGGTCGATGCCGACGATGAGGCCGAGGCCGTCCACCAGGGCGGGCTTGTGCGACTGAAGGCCACCGGCCAGGGTCGCGAGACCGGCACCGGTGACACCGGCGGCGCCCTTGGAGGCGACGAACAGGAAGAGCAGCAGCGGGATCTGCTCACCGAGCGACATCGGCGTACCCATGGCGTCGGCGATGAACAGCGAGGCCATGGTCATGTAGATCATGGTGCCGTCGAGGTTGAAGGAGTAGCCGGTCGGGACGGTGATGCCGACGACGGGCTTGCTGACGCCCATGTGCTCCATCTTCGCGATGAGCCGCGGCAGCGCGGACTCGGAGGAGGAGGTGGAGAGGATCAGCAGGAACTCACGGCCCAGGTACTTGAAGAGCTTGAGGATGTTGAGGCCCGCGATCACCCGCAGCAGCGCGCCGAGCACGATGAAGACGAACAGGAAACAGGTGATGTAGAACCCCACCATGAGGAGGGCGAGATCCTTCAGCGCGTCCACGCCCGCCGAACCGACGACGGCGGCCATCGCGCCGAAGGCGCCGATCGGGGCGGCCCACATCACCATGGCGAGGATCCGGAAGACGAGCCGCTGGATGTGCTCGACACCGCGCAGGATCGGCTGCCCGGTGGAGCCCATGGCCTGCAGCGCGAAGCCCGCCAGCAGGGCGATGAGCAGGGTCTGGAGGACCTCGCCCTCGGTGAAGGCGGAGACGAAGGTGGTCGGGATGATGCCGAGCAGGAACTCGGTGGTGTCCTTGGCCTCCGCGTCGACCTGGGCGTGGCCGACGTCCTTGACGGCGTCGGTGACGGCGAGCCCGGTGCCGGGGTCGAGGATGTTGCCGACGATCAGACCGATACCCAGCGCGACCAGCGACATGACCATGAAGTAGCCGAGCGCGATACCGCCGACGGCTCCGACCTTGGCGGCCTTGCGCACCGATCCGATGCCCAGGACGATCGTGCAGAAGATGATCGGCGAGATCATCATCTTGATCAGGCTCACGAAGCCGGTGCCGATCGGCTTCAGCTCGACGGCGAAGTCCGGAGCGACCATGCCGACGAGGATGCCGAGGGCGACCGCGACGATCACCGCGATGTAGAGGTAGTGGGTGCGGTCCTTCTTGACCTTGGGTGCCGTATCGGGTGATCCGGATGCTGCGGGGGTGCTGGCGGCCACGGCTGCCCTCCTTGACGTCTTCGTCGGCATACCGGCGTGCGGCTCACGTCCGGGCTGATTGAGGAATGCCGTGACTATCTCCCGCCCTGTGAGGGCGGTCACCCTTCCGTTCATTTAGTTCACACTTAACGAGAGAGGCACACTGACGACATGCGCGTACCCGTCCCCCGTCCCCGCAGCCTGGCCGGCCAGCTGTTCGCCATGCAGGCGGTGCTGATAGCGGTGCTCGTGGCGGGATACGCGCTGTTCACGTACGTCAGCGACCGCAGCCAGGCGGAGGAGGCGGCGGGCCGCCAGGCGATGGCGGTGGCGGGCGCGGTCGCGGACTCCCCCTCCGTACGGCAGGCGATCCACACCTCCGACCCGTCGGCGCGACTCCAGCCGTACGCGCTCCGCGTGATGCGCGACGCCGACGTCGACTTCGTCACGATCATGAACACGCACGGCATCCGCTGGACGCACCCCACGGAGACGGAGATAGGCAAGAAGTTCCTGGGCCGGATCGGCCCGGCCCTGGCCGGCGACTCCTTCACCGAGACCTACACCGGCACCCTCGGCCGCTCGGTCCGCGCGGTCACGCCGATCATGGAGGAGGGGAAGGTCATCGGCCTGGTGAGCGCCGGCATCAAGGTGGAGGCGATCAGCAAACGGGTTCAGGGCCAGCTCACGGCCCTGCTCGGAGTCGCGGGAGGCGCGCTGGCGCTGGGCGCGATCGGCACGTACGCGATCAATGCCCGCCTCCGTCGCCACACCCACGGCATGAACGCGGCCGAGCTGAGCCGGATGCACGACTACCACCAGGCCGCGCTGCACGCGGTGCGCGAGGGGCTGCTGATGCTGGACGGCCAGTTCCGGGTGGCGTTGATCAATGACGGGGGGCGGGAGCTGTTGGGGGCGCCCGGGGACGTGGTGGGCCGGTCGGTGGCCGACCTGGGCCTTCCCGCACCGCTGACGGGGGCGTTGCTGGCGTCGGAGCCGAGGGTGGACGAGGTGCATCTGACGGCGGACCGGGTGCTGGTGGTGAACACGTCGCCGGTGTCGGGCGGTGAGCGGCGGGGCACGGTGGTGACCTTGCGGGATGTGACGGAACTGCAGTCGCTGATGGGCGAGTTGGACTCGGAGCGGGGCTTCACGCAGGCGCTGCGCTCGCAGGCGCACGAGGCCGCGAACCGCCTGCACACGGTCGTCTCCCTGATCGAGTTGGGGAGGGCTGAGGAGGCGGTGGACTTCGCGACGGCGGAGCTGGAGTTGGCGCAGGCGCTGACGGACCAGGTGGTGGCGGCGGTGAGTGAACCGGTGCTCGCTGCCTTGTTGCTGGGGAAGACGGCGCAGGCGAACGAGCGGGGCGTGGAGCTGGTGGTGTCGGAGGACAGCCGGTTGGACGACGGCTTGCTGCCGGCGTCGCTCCCGGCCCGGGACCTGGTGACGATCCTCGGGAACCTGATCGACAACGCGGTGGACGCGGCGCAGGGAAGTGTGGGGGCGCGGGTGACGGTGACCGCGTACACGGACGGTGGCGAGCTGGTGCTGCGGGTCGCGGACACGGGTGAGGGTGTCGACCCGGCGCATGCGGAGGCGGTGTTCGAGCGCGGGTTCTCGACGAAACCGGCGGGGCCGGGTGGACGCGGGCTGGGGCTGGCTCTGGTGCGGCAGGCGGTTGCGCGGCATGAGGGGACGTTGGCGGTGGCGGAGGCGGCCGGGGGTGGGGCCGAGTTCGAGGTGCGGGTGCCGTTGCGGGATGCCGGGGGGACGGCGACCGCGGGCATGGTCGAAGATGCGTCGACGACAGCTGCCGTACCGGCCGGGACCGGGCGGCGCGCTGCGCGAAGTACCGCATCCGGAGGCGA
The DNA here is from genome assembly GCF_042668605.1 of Streptomyces sp. NPDC057280. Classification (NCBI taxonomy): domain Bacteria; kingdom Bacillati; phylum Actinomycetota; class Actinomycetes; order Kitasatosporales; family Streptomycetaceae; genus Streptomyces; species Streptomyces sp. NPDC057280. The sequence continues at coordinate 1,112,991 of NZ_JBHUYR010000003.1, read as the reverse complement.
CGCATGACGACCCAGCCACAGCCGATCCGTGTCCTGGTCGTGGAGGACGACCCGGTCGCCGCGGATGCGCATGTGATGTACGTGGGCCGCGTGCCGGGATTCGTCGCGGTCGGCAAGGCACACACGGGGGCGGAGGCGCGGCGGCTGCTGGACCGCACGCCGGTGGATCTGCTCTTGCTGGATCTGCATCTGCCGGATGTGCACGGCTTGCAGTTCGCGCGGTCGCTGCGGGCGGCGGGGCATCAGGCGGACGTGATCGCGGTGACGTCGGCGCGCGATCTGACGGTGGTGCGGGAAGGGGTGTCGCTGGGGGTCGTGCAGTACGTCCTGAAGCCGTTCACGTTCGCCACGCTGCGGGATCGGCTGGTGCGGTACGCCGAGTTCCATGCGGCGGTCGGGGAAGCGAGCGGGCAGGACGAGGTGGACCGGGCGTTGGCCTCGCTGCGGGCGCCGTCGCCGGCGGCGCTGCCGAAGGGGTTGAGTGCGCCGACGCTTGAGCGGGTGACGGTCGCTCTGCGGGATTCCGGGGAGGGGCTCACGGCTACGGGGTTGGCCGAGGTGGTGGGGATTTCGCGGATCACTGCTCGGCGGTACTTGGAGCATCTGGTTGAGGCGGGGCGGGCGGCCAGGGCTCCGCAGTACGGGACCGTGGGGCGGCCCGAGTTGCAGTATCGGTGGGTTCGGGGGGAGTTGGGGCGTTAGGGGCTGGGATGTCGACGGTGGCACCGATTCCCGCGAAGCCCTCCGCGCCCTCATCCGCGACATCAGGGCAGGCACAGCCGGCCACCTGCTCCAGCCATCCCCTGGCGACGACGGGATTGCGCCGCGGGTTCCCTTCCCTCACACGTCCGATTGCCCTGTTGCCCCTGCCGCACCCGCCTTCGAACCCCGCCCGCGCAGTCGAGATCCACGGCGCCCCCTCGCCCCCGATCCCCGCGAGGTGCCCGAAGCCCGGCACCGGCCAACGCCCGCGCATATGCCCCTCTACCTTGCCGTTCACGTCGTACCCAAAGCCGCCCCCCTTCCCGGCACCCACCCCACGACCGTCCCCCACCCCACCGACCGTCGATCCCCAGCCACCCGAACCCCTGGCCGAAACCGTACGTTCCTACAATCCGTGATCCTGGCCGAACAGACCGTAGTCACCGAAGCCCCGCACCCCTACGTTGCTCCCGTGCGCCGACCCCCAGCTCTCCCGAACCAGCCAGGCCCTCCCTTCAACGCCCCCGCCGCCCGTCGCCTCAGAGCCGCCCTCAACATGGGGCCCGAGCATGTCGCCTACGGCATGCGGGCCTCGTACGGGATGCCGTACGTCACCCCGGACCTCGTGGTCGCCTGGGAGCGCGGCATGGTCTCGCCGACCAGCCCGGAGCTGACCGCCCTCGCGGGCGTGCTGTGGTGTTCGCCGGGTGAGCTCATCGGGCGGCCGCGGACCCTGCGCGAGCACCGCATCACCCGCGGCCTCGCGCCCGACGACGTCGCCCGCGCCCTGGGCCTGGAGATCCTCGCCTATCTGCGGATGGAGGAGAACAACGACTGGCGCGGCACCGAACGCCAGGCCACCGCCCTCGCCGAGCTCCTCGAACTCGACCTGCCGGACTTCGTCACCGTCACCGGGCGCGAGCCGCGCCTCGCGGAACATCTGCGCAGTGCGGTCACCACGCGCTGGCAGGCCTACGTCCGTCCCGTCGGCAAGATCGTGCCCCTGGACCGGCGGCTCCTGGAGGACGCCCTCCAGGAGCTGCACCGCGAGTACCAGGGGCAGATGGTGGCCACCCTCAGCTGGGGCAGCAGCAACGGCGACAACGGCGCGGGCGCCGCGGGACAGGACTTCCTCGACCGGATCGTCGATCACTTCTGGACGAACATCCAGGAGATCACCGGCTGATCACCGGTACGAACGGGGCCTAGAAGACCGACTCCGCCTCGTCCATCCGGTCCTTCGGCACCGTCTTCAGCTCGGTGACCGCCTCCGCCAGCGGCACCATCACGATGTCCGTCCCGCGCAGAGCGGTCATACGACCGAACTCACCCCGGTGCGCCGCCTCCACCGCGTGCCAGCCGAAGCGGGTCGCGAGGACGCGGTCGTACGCCGTCGGTACGCCACCTCGCTGGACGTGGCCCAGGATGACCGGCTTGGCCTCCTTGCCGAGGCGCCGCTCCAGCTCGTACGCCAGTGCCGTGCCGATGCCCTGGAAGCGCTCGTGGCCGAACTGGTCGATCTCGCCCTTGCCGTAGTCCATCGAGCCCTCGGCCGGGTGCGCGCCCTCGGCCACGCAGATGACCGCGAACTTCTTGCCGCGGGAGAAGCGCTCCTCGACCATCTTCACCAGGTCGGCCGGGTCGAAGGGGCGCTCCGGCAGGCAGATGCCGTGCGCGCCCGCCGCCATCCCGGACTCCAGCGCGATCCAGCCCGCGTGCCGGCCCATCACCTCGACGACCATCACGCGCTGGTGGGACTCGGCCGTCGTCTTCAGGCGGTCCATCGCCTCCGTGGCGACGCCGACGGCCGTGTCGAAGCCGAAGGTGCGGTCCGTGGAGGAGATGTCGTTGTCGATCGTCTTCGGGACGCCGACCACCGGCAGACCGGCGTCGGACAGCATGCGGGCCGCCGTCAGCGTGCCCTCGCCGCCGATCGGGATCAGCGCGTCGATGCCGAAGTCCGCGACCATGTCCTCGGCCCGCTCGCAGGCCTCGCGCAGACGGTCTCGCTCCAAGCGGGAGGAGCCGAGGATGGTGCCGCCGCGGGCCAGGATGCCGCTCACGCTGTCGAGGTCGAGTGCGCGGTAGCGGCCGTCCAGCAGGCCGGAGTAGCCGTCCTCGAAGCCGATCACCTCGTCGCCGTAGTTGTCGACCGCTCGGTGCACGACCGACCGGATCACTGCGTTGAGGCCAGGGCAGTCGCCGCCTGCGGTGAGAACTCCGATGCGCATCGTGCTGTGTCTCCTGCTCGCTGTTGATACCGGTGAGCCTTGTCCGATTGTTCCACGTCCCACAGACCGCTGCCGCATCCCGTCCTGACGGGCGCCTTAGCCATCAGGAAAGGTATTGTCAAGAGGGTTCTGCTCACCCCGGTGGGCGATTTTTATGACATCGAGCCGAGCCCCAGCGATTGGAGAGCACGCGTGACCCGCAGCGTGTACGTGACCGGTATCGACCGCGGCGACGGCCGCCAGGTCGTCGAGCTGGGGGTCATGGAACTCCTGACCCGGCAGGTCGACCGGGTGGGTGTCTTCCGGCCCCTCGTGCATCACAGCCCCGATCGCCTGTTCGAGCTGCTGCGCGCCCGCTACCGCCTCTCCCAGGACCCGGCCACGGTCTACGGCATGGACTACCACGAGGCGTCCGCCCTCCAGGCCGAACAGGGCACGGACGAGCTGGTCTCCACGCTCGTCGACCGGTTCCACCGCGTCGCACGCGACTACGACGTCGTCCTCGTCCTCGGCACCGACTTCGCCGACACCCAGCTCCCGGACGAGCTCAACCTCAACGCCCGCCTCGCCAACGAGTTCGGGGCGTCCGTGATCCCCGTCGTGGGCGGCCGCAAGCAGCCGGCCGAGTCCGTGCTCGCCGAGACCCGCAACGCGTACCGCGCCTACGACGGCCTCGGCTGCGACGTCCTCGCGATGGTCACCAACCGGGTCGCCCGCGAGGACCGCGACCTCATAGCCGAGCGCCTCGACGCCTCCCGGCTGCCCGTCCCCTGTTACGTGCTGCCCGACGAGCCCGCCCTCGCCGCGCCGACCGTCTCCCAGGTCGCGCACGCCCTCGACGCCCGGGTGCTCCTCGGCGACGACGCCGGGCTCGCCCGGGACGCGCTGGACTTCGTGTTCGGCGGGGCGATGCTGCCCAACCTCCTCAAGGCCCTGACCCCGGGCTGCCTGGTCGTGACGCCGGGCGACCGGGCCGATCTGGTCGTCGGCTCGCTCGCCGCGCACAGTGCCGGCACCCCGCCGATCGCCGGTGTGCTGCTCACCCTCGACGAGGTGCCGAGCGACGGCGTCCTGACCCTGGCCGCCCGCCTCGCCCCCGGCACCCCGGTCCTCTCGGTGCCCGGCAACAGCTTCCCCACCGCCGAGCAACTCTTCGCGCTGGAGGGGAAGTTGAGCGCGGTCACGCCGCGCAAGGCGGAGACCGCGCTCGGTCTGTTCGAGCGCCATGTCGACACCGGCGACCTGCTCAAGCGGGTCTCCGCGCCGAGCAGCGACCGTGTCACGCCGATGATGTTCGAGCACAAGCTGCTGGAGCAGGCCCGCACCGACAAGCGCCGCGTGGTCCTGCCCGAGGGCACCGAGGCCCGCGTCCTGCACGCCGCCGAGGTGCTGCTGCGCCGCGGGGTCTGCGAGCTGACCCTGCTCGGCCCCGAGGACCAGATCCGCAAGAAGGCCGCCGACCTCGGCATCGACCTGGGCGACGCCCAGTTGATCGACCCGGCCACCTCCGAGCTGCGCGACTCCTTCGCCGAGAAGTACGCGGGCTTCCGCGCCCACAAGGGCGTCACGGTCGAGCTGGCCTACGACGTCGTCTCCGACGTGAACTACTTCGGGACCCTGATGGTCCAGGAGGGGCTCGCCGACGGCATGGTGTCCGGGTCCGTGCACTCCACCGCCGCTACCATCCGGCCCGCCTTCGAGATCATCAAGACCAAGCCGGACGCCGACATCGTCTCGTCCGTCTTCTTCATGTGCCTCGCCGACAAGGTCCTGGTCTACGGCGACTGCGCGGTCAACCCCGACCCGGACGCCGAGCAACTGGCCGACATCGCCATCCAGTCGGCCGCGACCGCCGAGCAGTTCGGCGTCGAGCCGCGGATCGCGATGCTGTCGTACTCCACGGGTACGTCCGGCTCGGGCGCCGACGTCGACAAGGTGCGCGAGGCGACCGAGCTGGTGCGGCTGCGGCGGCCCGACCTGAAGATCGAGGGGCCCATCCAGTACGACGCCGCCGTCGAGCCGTCCGTCGCCGCCACCAAGCTGCCGGAGTCCGAAGTCGCCGGCCAGGCCAGCGTGTTGATCTTCCCCGACCTCAACACCGGCAACAACACCTACAAGGCCGTGCAGCGTTCGGCCGGCGCGATCGCCGTCGGCCCGGTCCTCCAGGGGCTGCGCAAGCCGGTCAACGACCTGTCCCGGGGCGCGCTCGTCCAGGACATCGTCAACACCGTCGCCATCACGGCGATCCAGGCCCAGTCCCCGACCGAGAAGGCAACCGCCCAGTGAGCTCGTCCCGCGACACCCGCATCCTGGTCCTCAACTCCGGCTCCTCGTCGGTGAAGTACCAGCTGCTCGACATGAGCGACAGCAGCCGGCTGGCCGTGGGGCTCGTCGAGCGGATCGGCGAGGAGACCTCCCGGCTCAGGCACACGCACGTCGAGTCCGGCACCACCCGCGAGTGGTCCGGGCCGATCCACGACCACGAGGCCGCGCTGAAGGCCGTGGCGGAGGAACTGGCCAAGGACGGGCTGGGGCTGGACTCCCCCGAGCTGGCCGCCATCGGGCACCGGGTCGTGCACGGCGGACAGACCTTCACCGCCCCGACCGTCGTCGACGACGCCGTGCTCGCCGAGATCGAGCGGCTGATCCCGGTCGCCCCGCTGCACAACCCCGCCAACCTCACCGGCATCCGCACCGCCCAGACGCTGCGCCCCGACCTGCCGCAGGTCGCCGTCTTCGACACCGCCTTCCACACCACGATGCCGGAGTCGGCCGCCCGCTACGCCATCGACACCGCGACCGCCGACGCGCACCGCGTGCGCCGCTACGGCTTCCACGGCACCTCGCACGCGTACGTCTCCCGGGCGACGGCCACGCTGCTGGGCAAGGCGCCCGAGGACGTGAACGTCATCGTGCTGCACCTCGGGAACGGGGCCTCCGCCTCGGCGGTCCGAGGGGGCCGGTGCGTGGACACCTCCATGGGACTGACGCCTTTGGAGGGACTGGTGATGGGTACGCGTTCCGGTGACCTGGATCCTGCCGTCATCTTCCATTTGGCGCGGGTTGGCGGAATGTCCATCGACGAGATCGACACTCTTCTCAACAAGAAGAGCGGTCTGATCGGGCTGTGCGGCGACAACGACATGCGCGAGATCCGCCGCCGGGTGGACGAGGGTGACGAGGAGGCGCAACTCGCCTTCGACATCTACATTCACCGTTTGAAGAAGTACATCGGCGCCTATTACGCCGTGCTCGGCCGGGTCGACGCGGTCGCCTTCACAGCGGGAGTCGGCGAGAACGCGAGTCCGGTGCGGGAGGCCGCGGTGGCGGGCCTGGAGGAGCTGGGCCTTGCGGTGGACGGCGAACTGAACGCCGTACGCAGTGACCGGCCGCGGCTGATCTCACCGCAGCACGCGCGTGTGGCCGTCGCCGTGATACCGACCGACGAAGAACTGGAGATCGCCACTCAGACCTACGCACTGGTCGGAAGTAATACACGGGAGTAACACGCCTGAGCGCATTGCCGCCCATTTGTATCTTCCGCCAGACGGAATATTCCGCGGCGAAACAAACCGATAGGATCGCCCCATGCGCCGTTCGAAAATCGTCTGTACTCTCGGCCCCGCGGTCGACTCCCACGAAATGCTCGTGTCCCTGATCGAAGCCGGCATGAACGTGGCCCGCTTCAACTTCAGCCACGGCAGCCACGCCGAGCACCAGGGCCGGTACGACCGCGTCCGTGCCGCGGCCAAGGAGACCGGCAAGGCCATCGGTGTCCTCGCCGACCTCCAGGGCCCGAAGATCCGGCTGGAGACCTTCGCCGAGGGCCCGGTGGAGCTGGAGCGCGGTGACGAGTTCGTCATCACCACCGAGGACGTCCCGGGTGACAAGTCCATCTGCGGGACGACCTACAAGGGCCTGCCGGGCGACGTCTCGCGCGGCGACCAGATCCTCATCAACGACGGCAACGTCGAGCTGAAGGTCCTGGACGTCGTCGGCCCGCGGGTCAAGACGATCGTCATCGAGGGCGGTGTCGTCTCCGACCACAAGGGCATCAACCTGCCCGGCGCGGCCGTCAACGTGCCCGCGCTGTCCGAGAAGGACGTCGAGGACCTCCGTTTCGCGCTGCGCATGGGCTGCGACATGGTCGCCCTGTCCTTCGTCCGGGACGCCAACGACGTCCAGGACGTGCACAAGGTCATGGACGAGGAGGGCCGCCGGGTCCCCGTCATCGCCAAGGTGGAGAAGCCGCAGGCGGTGGCGAACATGGAGGCCGTCGTGATGGCGTTCGACGCCGTGATGGTGGCCCGTGGCGACCTCGCCGTCGAGTACCCGCTCGAGAAGGTCCCGATGGTGCAGAAGCGGCTCATCGAGCTGTGCCGCCGCAACGCCAAGCCGGTGATCGTGGCGACCCAGATGATGGAGTCGATGATCACCAACTCGCGCCCCACCCGCGCCGAGGCCTCCGACGTCGCCAACGCGATCCTGGACGGCGCGGACGCGGTCATGCTGTCGGCGGAGTCCTCCGTGGGCGCGTACCCGATCGAGACCGTCAAGACGATGTCGAAGATCGTCCAGGCGGCCGAGCAGGAGCTGCTCTCCAAGGGCCTGCAGCCGCTCGTGCCGGGCAAGAAGCCGCGTACGCAGGGTGGTTCGGTCGCCCGCGCCGCCTGCGAGATCGCCGACTTCCTCGGCGGCAAGGGCCTCATCGCCTTCACCAAGTCCGGTGACACCGCCCGCCGGCTGAGCCGCTACCGCGCGGAGCAGCCCATCATCGCCTTCACCACGGACGAGGGCACCCGCAACCAGCTGGCGCTCAGCTGGGGCGTGGAGTCGTACGTCGTGCCGTTCGTGAACAGCACCGACGAGATGGTCGACCTGGTCGACGGCGAGGTCTCCAAGCTGAACCGCTTCAGCGACGGCGAGATCGTCATCATCACCGCCGGCTCGCCCCCCGGCGTCCCCGGCACCACGAACATGGTCCGCGTCCACCACCTGGGCGGGGAGAAGTAAGGCCCCCTGTGCGGCCGTAGGGAATCCGCTACGGCCGCGGAGGCCACAGAGGCGGCTGTACGACGCTGAGGGCGCCCCCTGCGACAGGGGGCGCCCTCAGCGCTTGTGCGGCTCCCGAACGGGCTTGCAGGGGCGCTCAGTCGATGTACTGATGCAGCCCGGGTATGTGCAGGGTGCCGCCGAACTGGCCGGCCTGCACGACCTTCACCTTGGTGAAGTAGATCAGCGGGATGTTCAGCGGCGGCGGGTTGTCCGGGTCGAAGGTGACCGGGATCAGGCCCAGCAGGTTGCCGGAGATGGACTCCGTGTACATCACCGTCTTGCCGTCCCGGATGGTCGACGTGGTGCCCTTGCCGGCCTGCACGTGGTAGGTCTTGCCGGACTGGTCGTCCTTGACCGTCTGGTGCAGGTCGCCGATGTCGGTGCCGTCGGAGATGACGTACTTCAGCACCTTCTTCTTGGTGCCGTTGGCCGTCTTCACCTCGACGATGCCCTTGTAGTCGGCGCCCTTCAGCAGCAGCGAGCTGGCGTTCAGGTACCAGGGGTCGTCGGGCAGCGGCACCGTGTTGTCGACACCGCTCTCCGCGTCCGTGGCGACCGGGCAGTCGTCCGGGTCCGTGGTGGAGCTCGCGGACGGCGACGGGCTGGCGGCGGCCTCCTCGGCCGCCTCCTTCACCGCGTCGGTGGTGTCCTCGGCCGCCTTGGTCGCCTTGTCGGTCGTGTCCTTGACCGTGTCGGTGACCTTCTCGGTGGTGTCCTTGACCGCGTCGCCCGCGTCGCCCTCGGAGTCACCGGAGCCCTTGTCCTCGCTCGCCGAGGCCGACGCGGACGGCGTCGGACTGGCGCTCGCGGACGGCGTCGCGCTCTCGCCACCGGTGAAGATGCCGGTGATCACGTCGCCGATCTCGTCCAGCACATTGCCGTTGCTCTCGGAGGCCGAGGGCGTGGGCGCGGGCGTGGAACCCGACTGCGGCTCGCTGGAGGCAGACGCGGACGGGGTGGGCGTGGCCTCGTCGTCGGAACCTGAATCCGACGAAGAGCCGCCCGAGGAACCGGAGTCCGAGGAACCGGAGCCCGCGTCCTTCGTCTCGGAGGCCGAAGGGGTCGGCGTCGCCTCGTCCTTGGAGTCGCTCGGGCTCGCGGACGGCGAGGCCGACGCGGACGCGCCGTCCTCCAGGGCCGCGACACAGTCCTTGTACTCGTCCGCCGTCAGGCTCTTGGCGGCGGGCTGGTCCTCCGCGTTGGCGAGCGTCGGCGTGAACCCCATCCCCATGAGGACCGCCGTCGGCATCGCCGCGAGGGCTATCGCCTTGCCTGCCGGCATGTGGAACCGGGTGAACAGCGGCTTCTTGGGTGCCGCGTGGCGCGGCCCGGTTCTCACACGGGACTCGTCCACATCAGTCCCGTGGGTCACCTCGTCAGCCGGCACTGTGCCTCCCGTTCGCCCCGTTCGCCGGGCTCGTTCCTGACAGATCGTTCGGCTCACCAAAGTCGTGCGCGTCCTTGGAGAGCGTGGGGACCGCGCCCTGCGGCGCGTCGCTCTCCCCCGCACCGGCCTCCGGCAGCGGCTGCGCCTCGGGCGCCTCGCCCGGCACCCACGCCACGGCCATCGCTCCGCCGACGAGGGAGAAGAGGAAGCCGATGAGGAAGCCGCCGAGGTTCGAGACCGGGATGGACACCAGGGCCAGCAGGATCGCCGCGACGCCCGCGAAGGTGCGGACGTGCTTCTGGAACCAGAGGCTGATGCCGAGGACGACCAGCAGCACGCCGATGATCAGGGATCCCGCGCCGGCGGTGGTGGCCATCGCCAGCGTCAGGTGGCCGATCTGGAGGTTTGCGTACGGGAAGTAGGCGATGGGGAGTCCGCCGAGGATGACGAACAGGCCGGCCCAGAACGGCCGGGTGCCTCGCCAGGCGCGGAACTTCCGCTTGGCGACCCGGAGGTAGTGCTCATCGCGGCCGGGTACGGCAGGAGTCTCGGCGCTCATGGAAAACAGCTCCCTGTCACGGCGTTGCTGTGGTGGTGAGTGGTGCATCGGGCGGCCGCTCGTGGAGAAGGTGCGAACAGCCGCCTGAGAGTGGACGGGCGGGGGCGCCACCGGCTCCCCCGCCCGTCAGCGAGTGCTTAGTAGCACTCCTTGACACCCTTGGACAGCGACATCTTCAGGCCGCTGAGCTTGAAGGTTCCGGCGGTGGTCGCCCACGCCGTCTGCTTCACGTCGGTCAGGGTGACCGAGTCGGCCTGCTGCGCGAACCCGTACGGGTTGGCGGTGTCGCCCTTGGCGATACCCGGACCCTTGGCCGCGTCCTTGGCCGCCACACCGATGTCGATGCCGTGGAACGTGGCGTCGGCGCTGAGGTCCTCGACGTCGATGTACAGGTTCTCGGCCTCGACCGGGGTGTCGCCACCGCCGGCCTTCAGGATGAGGCTGACCGAACCGAGCAGCGGGATGTCAGGGGTGACAACCGACTGGCACAGGTTCTTGATGGTCGCGGACTTGAAGGCCGAGACCGCGACGGGGTGGGCCGTCTTCTTGCCGTCGAGCGTGTAACCCGAGTCAATGGCTCCGTACTGGACGAAGCCCTTGCCGTCGAGCTGGTCGGTCGTCACCTTGAACGACTGACCCGACACGCTGAACGACGCGGCGAGAGCGCCCTGCGCGAGGGCGACACCTATCGCTGCCGTGGCGGCCACGCTGGGCACCATCACGACGGCGAACCGCTTCCATCTGGTCCCGCCACGCACCTGGGACTCCATATTTCCTCCTTCTCGGACGTACATCTCCTGACCCTGACTGCCCCTGTCGAACAAGACGGCTCAGCCGGGCAGGGATGGGAGAAGTGCTACGTCCTCGGGAAGGAGAGCGCCCGTACTCGGAGGCGCGAACCGCGCACCGATCACCGGCGATCACCCCCGAGCGACAACCACTGGTCGCGCCTGACGCACATCACGCACAACCTGGACAGGCTTCGCCGGGTGGGCGAAGACCCCCCTGTCCAAGAGCCGGCGCCACTGCCGCCGGCTCTGCTCGGTGGGGACCCAGGAGTTCCCGCGTGCCCGACCGGCTGTCGGGGTACGGGGAATGGACCGAGCGTCGCCGATCGTGGTGCATTCTCGCCGCCCGCACAAGGGGCTTCGTTACTCGGTAGTAACGGCCGGATAACCGAACAACGACCCACCGGTCTCGGCCGACGACTCCGGGTAGCTCTGAGGGGCCGGACAAAGCAGTTGACGGATGGACATAATCGGGCGGAACACCGCCCAGAACTTACTTGCAGTAACAGCGGCCGCGATTACCAAGATTTGGTAAAGCGCGGCCGCAGTGACGCTCCATCGGCAAATCTTTCACTCGGGCACCACATGCCCGAACGTTTAGCGGCTGCTCAGAACGGGGGCCTCGCCCCGGTCAGAACAGCGCCCGCGCGAGCGCCCGGCGCGCCGCGATCACCCGCGGGTCATCGGGCCCGACGACCTCGAAAAGCTCCAACAACCGGACACGTACGGCGTTCCGGTCGTCACCGGCGGTGCGCTGCACCGTCTCGATGAGCCGCCCGAAGGCGTCCTCGACATGTCCGCCGACCAGATCCAGATCGGCAGCGGCGACCTGCGCCTGCACGTCGGCCGGCTTCGCGGCCGCGTCCTGGCGCACCTGCTGCGGGTCGAGCCCCTGCACCCGGTGCAGCAACTCGGCCTGCGCGAGGCCGAGTTTGGCCTCCGTGTTGCCCGGGTCGTCGCTCAGTACGTTCTTGTACGCCTGGACGGCACCGCCGAAGTCGCCCGCGTCCAGGGCCTGTACGGCGGCCTCCAGGAGGGCGTCGTAGGGCCCGGCGGGAACGGCCGGACCGGCGTCCTTGGCGGCACCGGGGGCGGCGTCGGGGTCGACGGTGAGGCCGGTCAGCCCGAAGCGCTGCTCGGCGACCTGCACCAGCTGGTCCAGGGTCTGCTGGATCTGCTCCTTGCCGGCGGCGCCCTGGAAGAGCGGCAGCGCCTGCCCGGCGACGACGGCGAACACAGCCGGGATGCCCTGCACCCCGAACTGCTGCATCAGCATCTGGTTGGCGTCGACGTCGATCTTGGCGAGGAGGAGGCGGCCGTTGTACTCGACGACGAGCTGCTCGAGGACCGGGCTCAGCTGCTTGCACGGCTCGCACCACTCGGCCCAGAAGTCGATGACGACGGGCACCTCGGTGGAGCGCTGCAGGACGTCCCGCTCGAACCCGGCCTCGTCGACGTCGATGACGAGATCGGCGGGCGACACGGCCCCCGGGCCCCCGCCCTGCCGCGCGGCCTCGGCCCGCGCCTGCTCCGCCTTCGCCTTGGCCTCCTGGGCCGCCTTCACCGCGGCGAGGTCGACGACTCCGCTCATGGACATGTTCCGTGGCTGCATGCGCCTATCCTCCCCCGTTCGCGCGCGTAGGTGAAAAGCATGGTGAAAGCTGGTCAGGCTCTGGACCGGTTCTGTGGTGGTCAGCACCGGTCCAGTGATGTTCGACGCCGGGTCCCCACCCCACGCCAGTGGTTTCGCTACGAGTCGTAGCGTAATGGCACTGCGTGCCTCCTGACGACCGCCTTCCGGTGATCTCCCTCACGGCTTCACAGGAAGAGCCGGTTATGGTCGGGGGATGCAGAGCTCCACTCCCTCCCCACGCGCCACAGGACGCCCCCGCTCCGCCGCCGCGGACGCCGCGATCCTGGCGGCGACGCGGGAGGCGCTGGTGGAGCTGGGCTGGTCCAAGCTCACGCTGGGAGACGTGGCGGCGCGGGCGGCGGTTGCGAAGACGACGATCTACCGCCGCTGGCCGGGCAAGAACGAGCTGGTGGTGGACGCGGTGGCCGAGCTCTTCGACGAACTGCGCCTCCCCGACCGCGGCACCCTGGCCGCCGACATCGAGGGCGTGGTCCTGCAGTTCGCGGCGATCCTGGCGCGCCCGGAGGCGAAGAGCGGTCTGATGGCGGTGGTGGCGGAGTCGACCCGCGACGACGCCCTGCGCGAACGCATCCGCGCCTCGATCGTCGACCGCCAGAAGCGCCTGGTCCTGGAGGGCCGCGCACGGGCCCAGACACGCGGCGAACTCCCCCCGGAGTCCGACCCCGCGGAGGCCTCCCGCACGGTCGACCTGATCTTCGACGTGGTGGCGGGCGCGGTGGTCCACCGCACGCTGGTGAGCGCGGAACCGGCGGACGAGGAGTGGGTACGGGGGTTCACACGGGTGTTGCTGCTGGGGTTGGCCGGGGCGTCACAGACGGTGTGACCCCCCGACGCCCTCTCTGTCAGAACCCGGCGGGCTCCGTGTACACCCCCCACTCCTCCCGCAGCACCCCGCAGATCTCACCCAGCGTCGCCTCGGCCCGCACCGCGTCGAGCATCGGCTCGATCATGTTGGCCCCGTCGCGCGCGGCGGCGAGCATGGCGTCCAGTGCCCCGCGCACCGCGGCGTCGTCCCGCGTCGCCTTCCGGCTGCCCAGCACCCGCACCTGCTCCCGCTCGACCTCGTGAGAGACCCGCAGGATCTCCAGGTCCCCGGTGACGGATCCGTGATGGACGTTGACGCCCACCACCCTCTTGTCCCCCTTCTCCAGGGCCTGCTGGTACCGGAACGCGGACTCGGCGATCTCCCCGGTGAACCAGCCGTCCTCGATCCCGCGCAGAATCCCGGACGTGATCGGCCCGATCGGGTGCCGTCCGTCCGGATGCGCCCGCAGCCCCCGCTCCTTGATCTGCTCGAAGATCCGCTCGGCGTCGGCCTCGATTCGGTCCGTCAGCTGCTCGACGTACCACGAACCACCCAGCGGATCCGCGACGTTGGCGACGCCGGTCTCCTCCATGAGGACCTGCTGGGTCCGCAGCGCGATCTCGGCGGCCTGCTCGCTCGGCAGTGCGAGGGTCTCGTCGAGGGCGTTGGTGTGCAGGGAGTTGGTACCACCGAGCACGGCGGCGAGCGCCTCGACGGCGGTCCGCACGACGTTGTTGTAAGGCTGCTGGGCGGTCAGCGACACACCCGCGGTCTGCGTATGGAACCGCAGCCACTGAGCCTTCTCGGAGCGGGCCCCGTACACGTCCCGCATCCACCGGGCCCAAATCCGCCTCGCCGCCCGGAACTTGGCGACCTCCTCGAAGAAGTCGACGTGGGCGTCGAAGAAGAAGGACAGCCCAGGAGCGAACACATCCACGTCGAGCCCGCGCGAGAGCCCCAACTCCACGTAGCCGAACCCGTCGGCGAGGGTGTAGGCGAGCTCCTGGGCGGCCGTGGACCCGGCCTCCCGGATGTGGTACCCGGACACGGACAGCGGCTTGTAGGCGGGAATGCCGGCCGCGCAGTACTCCATCAGGTCCCCGATGAGCCGCAGATGGGGCTCGGGCTGGAAGAGCCACTCCTTCTGGGCGATGTACTCCTTGAAGATGTCGGTCTGGAGCGTGCCGTTGAGCACCCCCGGATCGACGCCCTGCCGCTCGGCGGCGACGAGATACATACAGAACACCGGCACAGCAGGCCCACTGATGGTCATGGAGGTGGTGACGTCCCCGAGCGGGATGTCCTTGAACAGCACCTCCATGTCGGCGGCGGAGTCGATGGCGACCCCGCAGTGCCCGACTTCCCCGAGCGACCGCGGATCATCGGAGTCCCGCCCCATGAGGGTAGGCATGTCAAACGCGACGGACAGCCCCCCGCCCCCATTGGCGAGGATCATCTTGTACCGCTCGTTGGTCTGCTCGGCGTTCCCGAACCCGGCGAACTGCCGGATGGTCCACGTCCGCCCTCGGTACTCGGTCGCATAGAGCCCCCGGGTGAACGGAAACTCCCCCGGCCACCCGATCCGCTCGAACCCCTCGTAACGATCCCCCGCCCGAGGCCCGTACACCGGCTCCACGGCATCCCCCGAGAGCGTGGTGAAGTCGCCCTCCCGCTTCCGAGAACCGTCATACCGGGCCTGCCACCGACGGCGGCCCTCTTCGATGGCGTCAGCGTCCATGCTTCAAATTTACTAGGACGTCCTAGTAAGTGTCGATGGGAAACCGCCGCGAGCCCGGGTGGGTCACTCTCGCGGCGGTGTGGTCACGCCTTGGCGACGACCGCGCCGTCCTCGGAGACCTGGGCCGCCAGCTCGTGCGTGACCTTGCGCTCCACGAAGAAGGCCGCCGTGGGAATCGTTCCTGCAAGCAGGACCCAGAGCTGCTTCTTGACCGGCCACCTGGCCTTGGATCCCAGGTCGAAGGCGAAGACCAGGTAGATCACGTACAGCCAGCCGTGGGCGATGCCGACGACGCTGGTGAAGCTGTCCGCGCCGTCCATCTTGAACAGGTACTTGGCGATGACGCCCAGGGTCAGCAGGACGAGCAGCACGCCGGTGACGTAGGCCATGACGCGGTAGCGGGTCAGCACGCTCTTTTTCATGCGTTCGAGCGTAACCGCCGGTTCCGGGAGATCTTGGGCCGGGTCAGTCCTCGTCGAAGTCGTTCGCCGCCACCCGCAGGGGTCTCAGCATCGCGAAGATCTCGCCGCATTCCTCCGCGTCGTAGACGCCGAGGCCGAAGTCCATGGCCATGAGGTCGCGGGTCGCGGCCTCAACGACCTCGCGGCCCTTGTCCGTGATGACGGCGAGCGTGCCGCGGCCATCGTTGGGGTTGGGCTTCTTGTCGACCAGGCCGGACTTCACCAGGCGGTCCACCGTGTTCGTCACCGACGTCGGATGCACCATCAGGCGTTCGCCGATCTTGGACATGGTCAGCTCGCCGGCCTTGGAGAAGGTGAGCAGGACCAGCGCCTCGTAGCGCGCGAAGGTCAGTCCGTACGGCTTGACCACCGCGTCGACCTCGGCCAGCAGGATCTGGTGGGCCCGCATGATCGAGGTGATCGCGGCCATCGACGGCACGTTTCCCCAGCGCTGCTTCCAGAGCTCGTCGGCGCGGGCGATGGGATCGAAGGGAAGACTGAGGGGCTTCGGCACGGCACTGACCTTACCGGCCGGTCACATGGTGGTCAGCCCCGTCTTGGCATTCGGTCGGGCCGCCGCCTCCTCACCCGTCCGGCGTGCCTCGGCCGCCAGCACCGCGCAGCCCACCGCCCCCACCACCCCGGCCCCCGCCACCGTCCACGCCACCCCCGCGAACTCCGCCACCACCCCCGCCAGCGCCATCCCCACCCCCTGGATCGTCATCAACCCGGCCGTGAGCAGCGTCATCGCCCGCCCCCGCAGCACCTCCGGCACCGCCCGCACGAACCACTGGTCCAGACCCAGCGTGTACGCCGAGCCGGCGCCCGAGAGGAAGAGGAGGAGCAACGACACCGCCGGCCCCGGACGCAGGGCATAGCCCACGTACGGCAGCAGCGTCACGCACACCAGCGGCAGCGCGATCCGTTCCCGCGCCGCGGGCCGCAGCCGCGCGCCCGCCCACAGCTCACCCGCGATGGTCCCCAGCGGCAGCGCGCACATCAGCAGCCCCAGCCCGACCGAACCGACGCCCAGCTCGTCCGCGTACGGCGCCGCCAGCGCCTCTGGCACCACCGCGAACATCGGCGGCAGCCAGAACAGGAACAGCAGCACCCGCACCCTGCGGTCCGCCAGCACCTGCCTCGCGCCCGTCAGGGAATCCGTCAGGAGCGTGCTCCCACCCGACGCCGCCGCCCGCGCGGGTCGCCTCCGTGTGCCGAACCGCAGCAACCCGGCCGACGCGCAGAACGTGACCACCGTGATCAGCAGGGCGTGCCGCGGCGACACGACGGTCAGCAGCAGCCCGCCCACGCCGTACCCGGCGAGCAGCGCCCCCTGCGACACGATCCGCAGCAGCGAGCGGCCCAGCACGAACAGGTCCCCGTCCCCGAGGATGTCCGCCAGCGTCGCCATCCGCGTCCCCGCGAACACCGGCGACACCACGGCCAACGCGCACCGCAGCGCGAGCAGCACCGCGATGTGCGCCCCGGGCAGCGTCATCGGCAGCACGCACGCCGCGCACACCAGGTCGCTCAGCACCAGCACCCGCCGGGCCGGGAAACGGTCGGCGACCCCCGAGAGAAGGGTGCCGCCGACGACGTACGGCAGGAATCCGAGCGCGAACGTCAGCGCGCTCAGCAAGGGGGAGCCGGTCAGGTCGTAGACGAGGACGGACAGCGAGATCTCGGCGACCACCACGCCCAGCAGCGAGAGCAGGTGCGCGGCGAAGACCGCGCGGAACTCGCGTACGGCGAAGACGCGGGCGTAGCCGGTGGGCGGGGCGCTCAGGGTGTCCGTCATGGGCAGAGCGTGGCCCTCCGCCGCCACCGCGCCCTAGAGTTTCGGCACCAGCCGAATCTTCCGGCCCAGAGAGGCCCCATGCCGTCGCGACTGCACTTCGGGGAGGACGACTTCCTCCGCTGCCGCTTCGCCCTGTCGCCGTTGTGGGAGACGCAGGACGCGGTCCGCACCCTCAAGCGGCCCGACCGGCACGGCTATCACGCGCCCTGGCTGCGCCGCATCCGCGACGCCGCAGCCGCACTCGACCTCACCCCGCTCTGGCTGCTGATGCCGCGCCGCGGACACTCCCCCGACTGGCTCTGCCCGCCGCCGAGCGGGGCGGCCGCCACGTTCGAGGAGGAGATCGCCGCGGTCCGCGCCGCCGATCCCGAGGCGGCCCGCGCGGACACCGCCCAGTCGCTCGCCGACACCCCGGGCGCGCTGGAGTCGTCGTACGGCCGGGCCTGGCTGGCCGATCCCGAGCGGATGGTGCGGGAACTGGCGGACGCCATGGAGGAGGCCTGGCACCGGCTCGTCGAACCGGACTGGCCCCGGCTGCGCGCCCTGCTGGAGGCGGACATCGCCTTCCACTCCCGACGGCTGGCCGAGGTGGGGCTCGGCGGGCTGCTGCCGGAGATCAACCGGCGGTGCGGCTGGGACGCGGGCACGCTGACCATCGAGACCAACGGCCGGCACGAGCGGCACCTGGCCGGGCAGGGCCTGGTGCTGATGCCCAGCGTCTTCGTCTGGCCGGACGTGGTCAGCGGTTTCGACCCACCCTGGCAACCCATGCTGGTCTACCCGGCACGCGGCATCGGCGGCCTGTGGTCAGAGCCCGCCGACCGTACGCCGGAGGCGCTCGTACGACTCCTCGGCCGTGGCCGAGCAGCAGTCCTGACCGCCCTCGACGAACCCGCCACGACCACCGCTCTCGCACACCGGTTGGGTCTCGCGCCGTCGTCGGTGTCGGCACACCTGACGGTTCTGCGCGAGGCGGGCCTGCTCACTTCACGCCGCTACGGTCACCAGGTCCTCTACGAACGAACCCCACTGGGCATCGCCCTCACCACAACGCCCTGAAGGGGCGCGGGGAACTGCGCGACCGGCCACACCGAGCACGCACCCGACACACCACCCTCCACCCCGAGCTCTTAGTCGAGGCCAAACTTGCCCCTCGTGTAACGATGGGTGACATATCGTCACCAAACACCCATCCTCGCGCAAGGGAGCAGCATGCCCCGGCTGACCCACACCCTCGCCGCCCTCACCGCCCTCCTCCTCACCGCCGGCTGCTCATCCGCCCCCGACCTCGACCAAGCCTCCGTCGCCGGCGC
Source organism: Streptomyces sp. NPDC057280 (assembly GCF_042668605.1). Classification (NCBI taxonomy): domain Bacteria; kingdom Bacillati; phylum Actinomycetota; class Actinomycetes; order Kitasatosporales; family Streptomycetaceae; genus Streptomyces; species Streptomyces sp. NPDC057280. The sequence continues at coordinate 1,094,500 of NZ_JBHUYR010000003.1, read as the reverse complement.
GAGCCCCGACCGGAACTCGCCGTTCTGGGTGGACCCGGCCAGCCCCGCCGCCCAGCAGATCGAGCTGTGGCGACGGGAGGGGCGGGCCGCGGACGCCGCGCTGCTTGAGAGAATCGCCGATCAGCCCGCCGCGCTCTGGCCGGCCGGCGAGATCGACCCGACCCCTGCCGTGCGCACAGCGACCACCGCGGCGAAGGCCGCGGACCGCACCGCGCTCTTCGTGGCGTACAACATCCCGCACCGGGACTGCGGCCAGCACTCGGCGGGCGGGGCGGCCGACGCGGACACCTACCGGGACTGGATCGGGAAGTTCGCCGAGGCGCTCGGTAACGCCAAGGCGCTCGTCGTGCTGGAGCCGGACGCCGTCGCGCACAACGTGGACGGGTGCACGCCCGGTGAGTACCACGCGGAGCGCGAGCAGTTGCTGGGTGAGGCGATCGCCCGGCTCAAGCGGCAGCCGCACACCAAGGTGTACCTGGACGCGGGCAACCCGTCCTGGATCAAGGACCCGGGGAAACTGGTCGAGCCGCTGAAGCGGGCCGGGGTGGAGCGGGCGGACGGGTTCTCACTGAACGTCTCCAACTTCCAGACGGACGACGTCACCAAGAAGTACGGCGTCCGGCTGTCCGAGGAACTCGGCGGCAAGCACTTCGTCATCGACTCCAGCCGCAACGGCAACGGGCCGCTGCCGGGCGCGTGGTGCAACCCGCCCGGCAGGGCCCTCGGTACCCGGCCGACCACGAGGACCGACGAGCCCGCTCTCGACGCCTACCTGTGGGTCAAGCGGCCCGGCGAGTCGGACGGCACCTGCGAGGGCGGTCCGGACGCCGGGCAGTGGTGGCCGGAGTACGCCCTGGGCCTGGCGCGCAACGCCCAGGGCTCGTAGGTCACTTCACCTGGATCCACTTCGCCTCCGACGGCGTGCCGTCGGCGTCCGTCACGAACAGCATGTACCAGCCCGGCGGGACCAGGGTCGGGTCCTTGGGCACCTCGACCGTCACCGAGTGGGCGCCCTTGGTCAGGCCCAGTTCGATGGAACGCTGCTCGACGTCGGTGGTGTGGGTGACCGCGCTCGGCCGCATCAGCCGGGCCTTGGCGATCCGGTCGGGGTGGTCGGTGCGGTACGTCGCGCGGTGGTCGTCGGCGAGGACCTGCGAACCGTCCCTCAGCACCGGCCGGTTGGCGGCGTTGCGGTGCAGGGCGGGTGGGGTGAAGACCTCCATCCGCTGCTCGAAGTGGCCCAGCTTGGTGTTCTGCTGGTCGTCGAAGAGCGGGTCGGAGCCGAAGGTGGCGACCCGGCCGTCGGGCAACAGCAGCGCCTCGGAGTGGTAGTTGCGACCGACCGTGGGGGCGGCCGCCTCGCGGAAGACGTTGCCCTTGGGGTCGTAGAACTGTGCCTTGAGGATGTTGCTGGCGCTGCGGCCGCGGTAGTCCTCGGAGCCGTTCGAGGTGAAGACGGTGTCGTCCGGCATGATCACGCTGTTCAGGTACCGGGTGCCCTGGGGGAGGTCGGGGCCGTCCTTGAAGACGGGGTTGTCCGCCTTGAGGTCGACGACCGCGGTGCGCGGGGTCGACTTCCTGGACTCGCCGACGCCTCCGCCGCCGAGGATCATCACCTTCTGGTCCTGCGCGGGCGGCAGCAGCAGCGATGCGGACGTCTCCGTCTCCTCGGCGTCGCGCAGGCCCGGCACCTTCTCGAAGGTGTTGGTCTTCAGGTCCCACAGGCCCGGCTCGCGGCCCTTGTCGGCGGGTCCGTAACCGGCGTTGGAGGCCGGGTAGAAGAGCTTGCCGCCCTTGGTGAGGAAGAGCGCGGGGTAGGTCGGGAAGTACCGCTTGGGGCCGCGGGACCACTTCTTGGTCTTCGGGTCGTAGATCTCGTTGTCGCCCGGGTCGATCACTCCGACGTCGTCCAGGCCGGAGACCGCGAGGACGCGGCCGTCGTCGAGGCCGACGAGGGTCGGGTACCAGCGTGCCTTGTCCATCGGGTCGACGGGTATGTACCGCTCGGCGACCGGGTCGAACTCGTAGGCGGCACGGATGCCCTGGAAGTCCTGCTTGTCGAGGGTGATCTTCTCCGACAGGCCGTAGACGTTGTCGGCGTCCTTGCCTTTCAGGCCCACGACCTCGTACTGGGCCTGCTTGTCGGTGACCGACATCGGGCCCTTCTCTACGGCCTCGACGAAGACACGGGCCTCGGAGGCCGTCACCTTCGTCTGCCAGGGCTGCATGACACCGGCGGCGTTGTACGTGATCTTGAACTTCTTCTGTGCCTTCGGCACGGTGACGTCGAACTTGGTGACGTACTCGACCCCCGCGGGCGAGCGGAAGCGGGTGCCCTTCTTCAGAACCATCGCCTTGTCGGGGTTCTCGTTCTTCACCCGCATGCCGCCGCCGGCCCGGTCGATCTCGCCGTCGAGGAGTTCGTAGCGGGCGGTGCCGCCGGCCACCAGCAGGCGGCCGTCGGGGAGTTGGGCGTGGCCGGAGCAGAAGAAGTCGTCGGGCGTGGGGATCTTCTTGAAGGTGTCGGCCTTCGGGTCCCACAGGATCGTGTCGAAGGAGCCCTCGTCGAATTTCTTCTGCTCGTTCCCGGATCCCGCGACGATCAGCACCTTGCCGGTGTGCAGGAGCGCCGCGTGGATGGCGTTGGTGCGGTACTCCTGCGGGATGTCGACGGTGGCCCAACTCCCGTACTTCGCCTGGTACTCGGGCTGGGCGATCTTGTACGCGTCGTACTGCTTCTCGGCGAAGTCCAGTGCGGCGGGGGCGTTGAGGCCGACCAGGACGGCGATGCCGCCGATGCCGAGGACGGTCTTCTTGGTCTTCTGGGACGGCTGGTAGGCCATGGCCTAGTTGCCTCCTGTCGTGGTGCGGGAGGTGGTGGCGAGGGCGGGTTCGCTGCCGTCGACGACCCGGGCGGAGGCGCGCAGCGACTGCCGGGCCCTGCGCTCCTTGAGCGTGGTGGCCAGCCATATCGCCACCGGGGCAAGCGAGATGGCCATCGCGAGGACCGCCCAGGTGCGCATGGCCGCATGGGTGTGGTCGAGGACGACCGAGGCGGCCAGCGAGGTGGCGAGGAGGAGCGCCCAGAAGAGGTGGATGCGGAAGGTGAGGAGCCGGTCCGGGCTGGCGTCGCCGCCCTTGGGGGTGACGACGAAGCGGCTGGGCCGGCGGAGGAGGGCCGCGCCGAAGGACTTGAGGTAGATGGGTGCAGAGAGCGCCGACATCGCCATGCCCGCGAGGCCGCCGGAGCCCTCGGGTTCGTGCGGGGAGACGTTGTGGCGGCGGTTCCACAGGTACAGGCCGATCTGGAGGGCGGCCGCGTCGCTGTAGAGCATCAGCCAGACGGAGGCGGCGACCTGCGTGCCGGACGCGCCGAACCAGAGGAAGAGGAAGCAGCTCAGGATGCCCAGGAACCAGTTGACGGCCGTCATCGGGTAGTAGACGAGCATCAGCGTGTACGAGAACAGCCGCCCGGGAGGCATCGTGAACGGCGCCTTCCAGTACTGCTTGAGCAGCGTCTCGTACGTCCCCCTCGACCAGCGCATCTGCTGGGTGAAGAAGTCGGTCCAGGAGGCCGGACCCTCGCCGACCGCGACCACGTCGGGGGTGTAGACGGAACGCCAGTGGCGGCGGGTCCTGGGGTTGCGGTGCCGGTGCAGTTCGAAGCCGGTGGCCATGTCCTCGGTGATGGAGTCGTACAGGCCGCCGATCTGCTGGAGGGCGGCGATGCGTACGACGTTGTTGGTGCCGACGAACATGGGTGAGCGGTAGCGGTTGCCGGCCCGCTGGATCAGGGCGTGGAAGAGGAACTGCTGTGACTCGGCGGCCTTGGTGACGGGGTTGTGGTAGTTGCCGTACACCTGGGGGCCGACGACGAAGGCGACGTCCGGGTCGCGGAAGTAACCCATCATCCGCTCCAGGAAGTTGGGGAGCGGGACGTGGTCGGTGTCGACGGCGGCGAAGAACTCGTAGTCGCCGCCGTGCAGGGCGATCCACGCGTTGTAGTTGCCGTGCTTGGTGCGGGCCTTGTGGACGCCCTTGGTGCGGTTCCACTCCGGGACGCCGTGCCGGGTGAAGTGCCGGACGCCGAGCTCCGCGCACAGGGCCTTCGCCTTCTCGTCGTCCCCCTCGTCGAGGAGCCAGACGTCGAGCGGGCCGTCGTGGGTGACCTTCGTGGCGCCTTCGAGGGTGGCGCGGACCATGGCGAGGGGTTCCTTGCCCGGGACGTACGTCGTGAGGAAGGCGACGCGGGTGCCGGGTTCGGGGGTGACGGGGACGGGGTCGCGGGCGACGAGGGTCGCGTGGGCCACGGAGGCCACGTTGACGACCATGAACAGCTCGATCAGCCCGATGGCTATCAGCATCGTGATGTCGAGCCAGACCATCCACGCGTCGCCGCCCTCGCGCTCGACCCAGTGGGTGGGCCAGACGAGATAGACCAGGAGGACGCCGGTGAGCACCGGCGCGAGGGACATCAGCAGGATCGCTCGTATTCGGTGGGGCTCGCCGGAGAGGAGTGAGGTGTACTGCACCTGGTACGGCGTGCCGGACGGCTCCGTCAGCGGTCCGGCCACTCGGCTGTAGGTGTCGTAGTCGTAGCCCTCCGGCCGCACAGCGCCCTCCAGTGATCGAAACATCCGACATGCCCGATATGCACACGAAAGTGGAGTTTCCTGGGCGTGTCGAACCGGGAGGGGCCAGCCGGGCGATCCGGCGACCGGCTCGGGCACCTGGGGCCGGCCCCGCCGAGGAAGCCGTCGTCGGGGAAGTCGTGGAGGTGGATGCGGGCGGCTCAGGGGTGGCGGGGCGTGAGGTCAGCGGCGGTTCGTGCGCCGCAGATGGAGTCGCACCGCACGCTGGGCCACCGGGCCCAGCTCCTCCAACGCGGCGCCCAGGACGCCCAGTTGCTCCAGCGCGTCCAGCGCGGCCGTCGCGCCCGGCAGGTCCACGCCCTCGTACAGCTCGATGCCCACGAACGACGCGGCGACCGCGCGCGCCAGGCCCGCCGGGTCGGTGAACTCCTCGAAGGGGGTGCCCGCGAGGACCCTCCTCAGGACCTTCTCGATCTCGGTGATCCAGGACTCCAGACCGGCCGCCGTGGCCACCGCGAGGCTCTCGTGGGTCTGGGCACCGGCCAGCAGCTGGCCGAGGAGGGCGACATGGCCGCCGGAGCGCTCCTCCTCGTGGATCTGCCGCCCCACCACGAGGAGTTCGGAGAGCGAACGCACCTGGTCGAAGCGGGGGCGGTAGCGGGACACGGCCTGCTCGGCGCCGTACCGGCAGGCCGCCGCGAGGAGTTCGTCGACCGAGCCGAAGTGGTAGAAGACCAGCGCCTGGTTGACGCCGGCCGCCGAGGCGATCGTGCGCGCCGACGCCTTCGCGATGCCCTGGTCGACGAGGGTCCGCAGGGCGCCCTCGAGCAGCTTGGTCTTGGTCTCCTGCGACTTCGCGGTCTCGGGACTCACGCGCGCGACTCCTCGCGGACCGGGCGCAGTCCGGGGCGGACACCGCAGGACCGGATGTCGCTGTACGTCGCCCTGAAGGAACCCTCGTAGCCGAAGAGGGGCCCGAAGTACTTGTTGACGACCCTGACGCGGATGCGGAAGCGGCCCGAGTGGTCGTCGAAGGACTCCCGGACCTCGGCCGTGGCGCCGATCAGCTCGGGCACCCGGACGTCCACCGCACCCTCCCGGAACCGGTGTTCGCCGGAGCGGATGAGGAGCGAGCCGTCGGGCTCGGCGTGGAAGTACAGGTCGGTCGCCAGGTGCTGGTGGGTGCCGAGGTAGTCGAGGACGCGGTCGCCGCGGGGACCCAGGACCATCTGGGCGTCGAAGCGGCGGGAGCGGCCGGGCAGGTCGAAGGTGCGCACGAAGGTCACCGTCTCACGACCGTAGGTGTCGGTGTACGGCACGTTCTCGATGACGAAGGGGACGTTGCGGCCGGTGCGCGGGACGAGGATGTTGCGGGTGGTGCCGAGCGCGAGGAACGGCTTCACGAAGGCCCCGCCGTGCCAGATGCGGTCCATGACCCCCCGCCCGGTGCAGGCCTCACCGCTCGCCAGGCCGACGGAGAAGCGCCGCTGGAGCTGAGGGTGGAGACCGTCGAAGGCCGAGCCCATCGCGGCGCGGAAGATCGAGGCCGGCGAAGGCGCCCCAAAGGACGCGGGATGCATGGTCATCGCGGGTTCTCCAGGGTGCGCAGGAGCCGGGGTGCGTGGGTCTGGGTCGGCGGGCGGCGCAGGCAGCGGCGGGCGGCCGGGGTGCCGGGCAGAGGCGGGGCGAAGAGGGCCAGCGCGAGGGCGACCAGGGCGAGCGCGGGCATCCAGTAGAAGAAGAGCGGCGCGAGGGACCCGCTCAGCCGCAGCAGGCTGCCGTACCCGAAGCCCGTGCAGGCGAGCACGATCACCAGGGCCCGTGCCAGCAGCTCGGCCAGCCAGTTCAGGCACGCCCGCTCCGGAGTGATCCCGCGCTCCAGCCACAGCCGGAGCCGGTCGAAGGACCACGCCGTCGCCCAGCCCATGAGCGGCCGGAACAGCAGCCGGTCGGCACCCGCGCCGAATGCACCCCAACGGGGCCGGTAGTCGTAGCCGGTCAGGAAGCGGACCCCGTCGCCGTCCGGGACGTAGCGCCAGTAGCCGCTGCCCTCGGCGAGGAGGGAGAGGGGGTGCGGGGAGGAGAAGCGGAGGGCGGAGGTGCGGGTGCCGTCGGGGCGCTCCTTCTCGCCGGCCGAGACGCCGGTCCCGGCGATGGTGAGGAAGGGCAGCACGCGTGTGGCGTAGCGGAAGCGCTGCGGCTCGCCGTCCCCTCGCGGGAGGTAGTCGATCTCCGTGAAGCGGAGGTCCCAGCGCTGGTGCTCGGACGGCTCCTGCGTGCGGGACCACAGGTCGTCGAGGTCGGTGCGGATGTGCGCCTCGATGTAGAGGCTGTTGTGACCCATCTGATTCCCCCAGGTCAGCCTGTTGTTTGAGCGACCGCTCAAACCTTCGGGATCAGAAGGTACACCTCTTTGAGCGATCGCTCAAACACTGAGCACAAGAAAACCCCGGCCCGCGCGGGCCGGGGTTCACAGGGAAGCGGAAGCGCCGGGCTACTCGGCGAGGTGCCGCTCCACGGTCTCCACCTTGGAGGTCAGTCCGTCGGTCACCCCGGGCCGGATGTCCGCCTTGAGGACCACGGACACACGCGGGGCACGCGCCTCGACGGCGGCGACGGCACGCTTCACCACGTCCATCACCTCGTCCCACTCGCCCTCGATCGAGGTGAACATCGCGTCGGTCCGGTTGGGCAGGCCGGACTCGCGGACGACCCGCACGGCGTCGGCGACGTACTCCCCCACGTCCTCGCCGACCCCCAGCGGCGTCACGGAGAAGGCGACGATCACGAGGTCTTCACCGCCTGCTCCTGACGCGCGCGGGAGGCGATGACCGCGTCCTCGGCCTCACGGCGGAGCTTGCGCTCCGCGAAGAAGCCGCCGGTGGGCAGGACGGACAGGACGAAGTAGAGGGCGGCGGTGCCGAAGGACCACTTCGCGCGGTTCCAGGCGTCCGCCCAGAAGATCACGTACAGGATGAAGAGAACGCCGTGGATCATGCCCATGACCGGGACCGCGTTGAAGTCGGTGGTCCGCTTCAGCACCGAGCAGACGAGCAGAAGCAGGAAGGAGACCGCCTCCGGGGCGGAGACGAGGCGGAGGCGGCGGAGGGCGCTGGCGGTCTTGATGTCCACGGGTCACCTTCGGTGGGAGTTGCGTCGAGAGTGCGGGCCTGCCGGTTTGTGAACACATGCACAAACGTTCTTCCATTGTGGCAAACGGCGGAGCGGGGGCAGGCTTGGGGGTCCGTCGAGAGCCTGAGGAGTGGGTGTGCAGTTCGTCTTCTTCATGACCCTGCCGGGCCTGGTCGTGGCGCTCACCGTGCTGGCCTTCGTCGACCAGCTGCTGCTCCGGGCGGGGCGGGCCGGCGTCCTGCCCTGGCGGAACGCGGGGCGGCAGGGGCAGGTCTCCGCGACCGGCTTCGAGCAGCTGCACGCCGCCCTGTCCCCGGGCAAGCAGCACGAGCTGAAGGAGCGGCAGAGCTCGCTGGTGATGCGGGACGACGAGGAGGACGGGGCGCCGCCCAGGTCCACGGTCGACCTGGGCGCGGGCAAGGCGGTCATCCGGATTCCGGGAGCCGGCGGGTGAGAGCGGACGCGGGCTGGTGAGGCCGGGCTCGGCGAGCGGGTGAGCGCGGGAGCCGGGCGGTTGCCGACGGGTGCTCGCGGGCTGGGCCGACGTGGCCGGGGTCGTCATGGGCCGCCCCTAGGGGTGTGATCAGGGTCCGTCTCCACCCACGGGCTCTGTCGGCCGGAGCCGTCGCGGGCTACCTTCGCAGCGTGGCGATGTTCCGACTTCAGGGCAGCAAGGTGCTCGCCGTCGAGATGACCGGGGACGCCGTGAAGGCGAAGAACGGCTCGATGGTCGCGTACGACGGACAGATGGCGTTCAAGAAGCTCAGCGGCGGCGGTGAGGGCATCCGGGGGATGGTCACCCGGCGGATCACCGGTGAGCAGATGACGGTGATGGAGGTGAGGGGGCAGGGGACCTGCTGGTTCGCCGACCGCGCCTCCGAGATCAACCTCGTCGGCCTCCAGGGCGACAAGCTGTTCGTGGAGTCGAGCAACCTGCTCGCGACCGACGGCGGCCTGCGGACGGGCACGACCTTCACGGGCCTGCGGGGCGCCTCGCAGGGCAACGGGCTGTTCACGACGACCGTGGAGGGCCACGGCCAGGCGGCGATCACCTCGGACGGCCCGGCCGTGGTGCTGCGGGTCAGCCCGCAGTTCCCGCTGAGCGTGGACCCGGGCGCGTACATCGCGCACCAGGGAAATCTGCGGCAGTCCTTCCAGTCGGGTGTGACGTTCCGCACGCTGATGGGCGAGGGCGGCGGCGAGGCCTTCCAGATCCGCTTCGAGGGCGACGGCCTGGTGTACGTCCAGCCCAGCGAGCGGAACACGATCGCGGGGGACGTCTGAGATGACCTTCCGGGAGCTCAACTCGAAGATGGTCGAGGCGACCGTCGCGCCGGGGCAGCGGCTGTTCAGTCAGCGCGGGGCGATGCTCGCCTACCGGGGCGAGGTGTCCTTCACGCCCAACATGAGCGGCGGGCAGGGCGGGATCATGTCGATGATCGGACGCCGGGTGGCGAACGAGGCGACCCCGCTGATGACGGTCGAGGGCAGCGGCACCGTGCTGTTCGGGCACGGCGGCCATCACGTCCAGGTGATCAACCTCGCCGGCGACACCCTCTACGTGGAGGCGGACCGCCTCCTGGCCTTCGAGGGCACGCTGGAGCAGGGCACGATGTTCATGGGCTCGCAGGGCGGCGTCATGGGCATGGTCCGCGGCCAGGTGACCGGCCAGGGCCTGTTCACCACCACGCTCAAGGGCCACGGCGCGGTGGCGGTGATGGCGCACGGCGGGGTCATCGAGCTGCCCATCACCCCGCAGCGCCCGGTCCATGTCGACCCGCAGGCGTACGTCGCCCACCACGGCGAGGTGCGCAACAAGCTGTCGACCGCGCTCGGCTGGCGGGACATGGTGGGCCGCGGCTCAGGCGAGGCCTTCCAGCTGGAGCTCAGCGGCAGCGGCGCGGTGTACGTCCAGGCCTCGGAGGAGAAGCTGTGAGCCACCACCCGGGCGCGGGCCCGACCGTCCACGACCCGACGACACTCCCCTCCGACGACAACGTCAACAATTACACCTTCTGCGTGGAGCTCAAGGGGAGCCAGTGGTTCCTGCAGAAGGGGAAGATGATCGCCTACTACGGCTCGATCGACTTCAACGGCATCGGGCACGGCCGACTCGACCGACTTGTCCGTACGTCCTTCCATTCGCCTCTGCACGCGAGCGACTGGGTCGTGGCGGAGGGTTCCGGCAAGATGCTCCTCGCCGACCGGGCCTTCGACGTCAATTCGTACGACCTCGAAGACGGCAACCTGACCATTCGCTCGGGCAACCTGCTCGCTTTTCAGCCAACTCTTGCCCTCAAACAGTCGATCGTCCCGGGTTTTCTGACACTGATCGGAACCGGAAAGTTCGTCGCCGCATCTAACGGTCCGGTGGTGTTCATGGAACCGCCGATCCGGGTGGATCCTCAGGCACTGGTCGGCTGGGCCGACTGCCCGTCGCCGTGCCATCACTACGACCACGGCTACATGACCGGCCTGATGGGCGGCCTACGTGCGATGACGGGCCTCGGTGGGGCCTCCGGGGAGGAGCACCAGTTCGAGTTCGTGGGCGCCGGCACCGTCCTGCTCCAGTCGTCCGAGACGCTGATGGCGGAGCAGGCGACGGGAGCGGTCCCGCACCAGGCCGGAGTGCCCGGTTCCGGGGTACCGTCCACGGGCCCTTCACCGCAATCAGGGGTACCGCGCCTTCCCGGACAGCTGGGAGACCTCCAGCGTCGCTTCGGGCTGTGAGCGGTAGTCTGCGGAGTGTGACGTCGAACGTGTGCACGCCGTCACGAACAGACCCTCACTAGTTCGCCTTTCAACTTCTTAGGTAGACTTCATTCATGGAGACCGAGACGGCCACGCGCTGGCTGACCGATGCGGAGCAGTGCGCCTGGCGCACCCACCTGGAGGTCAACAGGCTGTTGACGTACCAACTGGAGAAGGACCTCCAGCCCTTCGGCCTGACAATGAACGACTACGAGATCCTGGTGAACCTCTCCGAGTCGGAGGATGTCCGGATGCGGATGAGTGACCTCGCGTCCGCCACCCTCCAGTCCAAGAGTCGCCTCTCGCACCAGATCACCCGGATGGAGAACGCGAACCTGGTGCGCCGCGAGAACTGCGAGTCGGACCGCCGCGGCCTGTACGCGGTGCTGACCGAGCACGGCATGGAGACCATGAAGAAGGTCGCGCCACACCACGTGGCGTCTGTGCGGCGGCACTTCATCGACCTGGTCTCCCCCGAGGCGCTGGCGGAGCTCGACAAGGCCCTGAAGCCCATCGCGGAGCACCTGCGGGGGCAGCGCGGGCGTCCGTGACCCACTGATCAGGCGAGCGGCAGGCGGAGTGCGAACAGGGCTCCGCCTGCCGGCGCGTCGCGGACCGTGAGGGTGCCGCCGTGGCGTGCGGCGACATCCCGGGCGATGGCGAGACCGAGCCCGGCGCCGCCGTCGTCCCGGCTGCGGGCCTCGTCCAGCCGCACGAACCGCTCGAAGATCCGTTCCCGGTCGGCCGCCGCCACCCCGTCCCCGTCGTCGGCGACCTCGGCGACGGCCCAGGCCCCGTCCCGGCGCACGGACACCGTGACCGCCGAGCGGGCGTGCCGCTGGGCGTTGTCGAGCAGATTGCCCAGCACCCGCTCCAGCTGCCCCCGGGACCCGATCACTTCCACAGCCTCCGCCGCGACGCTCACCCCGTCCCGGCCGCGCGCCTCCCGCCGCGCCACCTCCCCGAGGTCGACCCGCCTGGCGCCGGGCCCCTCCCCCGCGTCCAGCCGGGCGAGCAGCAACAGATCGGCGGCGAGCCGCTGGAGTCGTACGGTGTCCTCGACGGCGCCGTCGAGGTCCAGCAACTCCGGATGCGCGGCGGCCACTTCGAGCTGGGTGCGCAGCGAGGCGATCGGGCTGCGCAGCTCGTGGGAGGCGTCGGCGACGAAGCGGCGCTGCCGCTCCACGGAGGCCTCCAGCGCGGCCAGCGTCGCGTTGGTGGTGCGGGCGAGGCGTGCCACCTCGTCGTGCGTGTCCGGCTCCGGCACCCGCCGGGCGAGATCCTCGGACGCGGTGATCTCCGCCATCTCGCGCCGGATGTCCTCCACCGGGCGCAGGGCGCGCCGGGTGACCAGCCAGGTCACGGCCGCCACGACGCACAGCAGCAGCGGGAAGCCGGTCAGCATGCCGGTCGTCGTGGTGGTCACGGCGCTCTGCTCGGCGTCCAGGGACGCGCCGGCGTGGACGGCGAGCAGCCCGCGGTCCGCCGTCTCGACGCGGACGGTGGCGAAGCGGTACGCGTCGTCCTTGCCGTCGATGGTCGCGGAACCGTCGCCGAATTCGGTGTCCTCGTCGATCTCGCCCGGTTCGGGCGAGCTGTCATCGTCCGCGTCCTCCTCGCCGCCCTCTCCCGGCCCACCGCTCTGCGGCCGGGGCGTCACCGCAGCCGTGCCGGTCCCGCTGATCCGCTCCAGGTCGTCGCTCGCCGCGACGAGCGTGCCGTTCGCGTCGACGACCTGGACCGGGTGGTCGTCGTCCAGCTCCAGCCGGTCGAAGGCGGTTCCGACGGCGATCTGGGAGGCGACCTCGCGTGCCGCGCTCTCCGCCTTGGTGTCGGCCTGGTCCGTCAGATGGGACCGCAGCGACAGCAGGAGGGCCGCGCCGGCCGCCGCCAGGGCCACGGCGACGACGAGGACGGCCCCGAGCGTGGCCCGCGCCCGCACGGACCCGAAGAGACGTCTCATCGCTCCTCCGTCTCCAGCCGGTACCCGGCGCCGCGCACCGTCCTGATGAGCCCGGCGCGCAGCTTGCGCCGCAGGGTGCTGACGTAGACCTCGACGATGTTGGGGTCGCCGTCGTAGGCGAAGTCCCACACGTGCTCCAGGATCTGCGCCTTGGAGACCACCTCCCCCGCGCGCGTCACGAGCTGCTCCAGCACCGCGAACTCCTTGGTGGTGAGCGGCACTTCGTCGCCGCCGAGGAAGACCCGGCGGGCCGCGGTGTCGACCTTCAGATCACCGCGCACGACGACGGGCGAGGCCCCGGCGCCGTTGCGCCCGCGGCGGCGCAGCAGCGCCTTCACGCGGGCGACGAGGACGACGTACGAGAACGGCTTGGTGAGGTAGTCGTCGGCACCGGTGTCCAGGCCCTCCGCCTCGTCGTACTCGCCGTCCTTCGCGGTGAGCATCAGGATCGGCACGTCGTGGCCCGCGGCGCGCAGGGCGGCGCAGACCCGGTAGCCGTTGAGGCCGGGCAGCATGATGTCGAGGATCACGAGGTCGTACGACCCCTCGGTGGCCCGGTGCAGCCCCTCCCGCCCGTCGTGGACGACGTCCACGACGTATCCCTCGGCGGTGAGTCCCCTGGCGAGCGACAGGGCCAGCCGCTTCTCGTCCTCGACGATCAACAGACGCATGTGCACCAGGGTGGCAAAGCGAAGCTGAAGATCTCTTCAGGGGGCTTCAGGTTCTCCTCAGCGTCGGTCGGTGATGGTGGGTCACGTCGAGAGCGAAACGAAACGCGACAGACCTGGAGGAACTCGCATGAAGCGCAACATCGTGATCGCCGCCCTCACCGCGACCGCTCTGATCGGGGGCGGCACGGCCACGGCCCTCGCGGTGGCCTCGGACGACGACGCCGCGTCGACGCGGGCGGACGTGCGGGTGGCGGCGGACCGCGACGACCGGAGCGAGTCCGAGGTCACCGCGCGGAGCGGCGTGACGGCCGCCGACGCCGTCGCCGCGGCGCTGAAGCACACGCCGGGCACCGCCGCGTCCGTGGATCTGGACGACGACGGGGCCGGCGTGTGGGACGTCGACGTGCTGAAGAGCGACGGCACGGAGTACACCGTGACGGTCTCCCCGGACACCGGGAAGGTCGTCGGCGCGCACAAGGACGATGACGACGACAGCGACGCCGACGACGACCGTGCCGAGGTCGCCGCCCTCAAGGGCGCGAAGACCGACGCCCGCGAGGCTGCCCTGGCGGCCGCCGCGAAGGGCACGGTCACCGAGGTGAGCCTCGACGACGATGACGACAGCGGGGCGGTGGTGTGGAGCGTGGACACCACCAAGGGCGAGTGGAAGGTCGACCTGGGCACGGGCAGGCTGACGGCGGACCGGGACGAGGACTGACGGGCCGGTGGGTGCGGCTCTGCCCCTGGGGCCCCTGCTTCTCAAACGCCGGAGAGGCTGATCAACCAGCCCGTCCGGCGTTTGAGGACGAGGCCCCTTCAGGGCCGACGGCGGGGGTCTGGGGGCGGCAGCCCCCGGTGATGGGACGGGTAGGGGCGGCGGGGGCGAGCACCCTCAGCCCCGCCACCCCCGCCGCCCCCAGCGCCACACCCCCCGCCACCGCGAAGCACACCCCCAACGGCAGCCGCTCCGCCAGCAGCCCCGCCGCCACCGCCCCCGCCGAACTCCCGGCGTTCACCGCGGTGTTGACCCACGCCCCGGCCCGCGTCCGGAACCCCTCCGGAGCGGCCTCGTCGGCGATCAGGTACGCCGTTGTCAACGCCGGCGCGACGAAGCACCCGGCGCAGGCGGCGGCGACCGCCAGCGCACCGATCCCCGGAGCCAGCCCCGCCGCACACAGCGTCAGCCCCAACCCCGCGGCGAAGAGCGGAAGCCGGACCCGCGCGGACACCCGCCAGTCGACGGCACCGTTCGCCAGTCCCCCGACCGCGCTGCCCGCCGACAGCGCGGCCAGCACCCACGTCACCGTGCCGTCCCCCCGCCCCCGCTCCGCGGCGAACGCGACCACCAGCAGATCCACGGCACTCAACGCGAGCCCCATGCCGGCCGCGACCACCACCGGTTGCAGCAGACCCCGCCCCCGCAGCGAACCCCCGCCGCCCACACGGGACTTGGCCCGCGCCGCGGGCCGCATCGCCGCCACCGCCGGCGACCCGACGAACGCCGTCGTGCCCGCGGCCATCAGCAGCGCGCCCAGCACCACCCCCACCGCCGGTGACGCGACACCGATCACCGCCCCGACCAGCAACGGGCCGGTGACGTACAGGAGTTCCTCGACGACCCCGTCCAGGCTGTACGCGCGCTGCAACAGCCGCCGGTCGTCGACGAGTCGGCCCCACACCGCACGCATCGTCGGCCCGAGCGGGGGCGCGCACGCGCCCGTGGCGGCGGCCATCGCGCCGAGTACCACCGCCGAGGCACCCGGCTGCCGGCTGACCGCGGCGAGCGCGCAGAGGAGCCCGGAGTAGAGGAAGGACATGGGGATCAGGGCCCGCCGGGGGCCGTGCCGGTCGACCAGGGCCGCGCGGTACGGGGACAGGAAGACGGCCGAGGCGCCGAACAGCGCCATGACGACACCGGCCACGGCGTACGACCCGGTCGCCCGGGTCACGGCCAGCATCACGGCGATGGGGGCCACGCCGTACGACAGCCGGCCGACGAGGGCCGAGACGAAGGTGCGGCGGGCATGCGGAACGGACAGCACGGCGGCATACGAGGGCCGCCGCGTGGAGGACGCGGGCATGGGAGGAGTTCCTCTGCGAAAGGCATGAGCAAGGGACGCCGAAGGGCCGCGACGGCTGTGTCAGCGGGTCGCGGGCATAGGCGGGCTCTATGCCAAGAGAAGGAACATGTCGATCAACGTACCAACGTCGACCGTGGGTTGACCAGGGAGTTACCGGTGGCTCAGCCCTCCGTCAGGCCTGCCACCAGCTCGTCCGCCGCCCGGTACGGGTCCAGCTCGCCCGCCACGATCCGCTCCGCCAGGGCGCCGAGGCGGCGGTCGCCGTGCAGGTCGCCGATGCGTTCGCGCAGGGCCGTGACCGCGATGGTCTCCACCTCGCGGGCGGCACGGGCCTGGCGGCGCTCGGCGAGGACGCCGCGCTCCTCCATCCAGGCGCGGTGCTTCTCCAGGGCCTCCACGACCTCGTCGACACCCTCGGCGCGGGCCGCGACCGTCTTGACGATCGGGGGGCGCCAGTCGCCGGGACCGCGGGACTCGCCCAGGCCCAGCATGTGGTTGAGCTCACGGGCGGTGGCGTCGGCGCCGTCGCGGTCGGCCTTGTTGACGACGTACACGTCGCCGATCTCCAGGATTCCGGCCTTGGCCGCCTGGATGCCGTCGCCCATGCCGGGGGCCAGGAGGACGACGGAGGTGTCGGCCTGGGAGGCGATCTCCACCTCCGACTGGCCGACGCCGACCGTCTCGACCAGGATCACGTCGCAGCCCGCGGCGTCCAGGACGCGGATCGCCTGGGGCGCCGCCCAGGCCAGGCCGCCCAGGTGGCCGCGGGTGGCCATCGAGCGGATGTAGACGCCGGGATCGGAGGCGTGGTCCGACATGCGCACCCGGTCGCCGAGCAGGGCCCCGCCGGAGAACGGCGAGGACGGGTCGACGGCCAGGACGCCGACCCGCCTGCCCTGTTTGCGGTACGCGGCCACCAGGGCGGACGTCGACGTGGACTTGCCGACCCCCGGCGAGCCGGTCAGGCCGACGACGTACGCGTTGCCCGTCAGCGGGGCCAGCGCCGCCATGACCTCACGGAGCTGCGGGGACGCCCCCTCCACGAGGGAGATCAGCCGGGCCACGGCCCGCGGCCGGCCTTCCCTGGCCTGGGCCACCAGGGTGGAGACGTCCTGCATCACAGCTCCGATCAGCTCTAACCCTGCGTACGAGAACTCAGGCCTTGGGTACCCGCACGATCAGCGCGTCACCCTGACCGCCGCCGCCGCACAGCGCCGCCGCGCCGACCCCGCCGCCGCGCCGCTTCAGCTCCAGCGCCAGGTGCAGGACCAGGCGGGCGCCGGACATGCCGATGGGGTGGCCCAGGGCGATGGCACCGCCGTTGACGTTCACCGTTTCGGTGGACACGCCGAGATCCTTCATTGACTGGACCGCGACGGCGGCGAAGGCCTCGTTGATCTCGATCAGGTCGAGGTCGGAGACCTCCAGGCCCTCCTTCTTGAGGGCGTGCAGGATCGCGTTGGACGGCTGCGACTGGAGCGAGTTGTCCGGGCCCGCCACATTGCCGTGGGCGCCGATCTCGGCGATCCACTCCAGGCCCAGCTCCTGCGCCTTGGCCTTGCTCATCACGACCACGGCCGCCGCACCGTCCGAGATCTGCGAGGAGGTGCCGGCCGTGATGGTGCCGTCGCGGGTGAACGCCGGACGGAGCTTGCCGAGGGACTCCACGGTGGTGTCGCCGCGGATGCCCTCGTCCTTGCTGAAGACGACCGGCTCGCCCTTGCGCTGCGGGATCTCCACCGGGGTGATCTCGGCCTCGAAGATGCCGTTCTTCTGGGCGGCAGCGGCGCGCTGATGGGACAGGGCGGCGATCTCGTCCTGCTCGGGGCGCTGGATGCCGAGGCGGGTGTTGTGCTTCTCCGTGGACTCGCCCATGGCGATGCCCTCGAAGGAGTCGGTCAGGCCGTCGTACGCCATCGCGTCGAGCATCTCGATGGCGCCGTACTTGAAGCCCTCACGGGACTTGGGGAGCAGATGCGGGGCGTTGGTCATGGACTCCTGGCCGCCCGCGACGATCACGTCGAACTCGCCGGCGCGGATCAGCTGGTCGGCCAGCGCGATGGCGTCGAGGCCGGACAGACACACCTTGTTGATGGTGAGTGCCGGGACGTGCATCGGGATGCCGCCCTTGACGGCGGCCTGGCGGGCCGGGATCTGACCGGCGCCGGCCTGGAGGACCTGACCCATGATCACGTACTGGACCTGGTCGCCACCGATCCCCGCACGGTCGAGGGCGGCCTTGATCGCGAAGCCGCCGAGGTCGGCCCCGGAGAAGGACTTCAGCGAACCGAGCAACCGTCCCATGGGCGTACGAGCGCCCGCGACGATCACCGAAGTAGTTCCGGAAGACATGAGGTGCGATCCCCTTCCAGCTGGACAGCCGAGGAGTGAACGAGGGTTTACTTCGAATGTACTGAGTGGCACTCCGTGCCGTCACCGGCCCGTCAGTGTGATCGCTGGCACGTTGCGTAACCATCGCCCGAGCGCTGCACTAACACCATGCTGACGCGAATCGACCACATCGGGATCGCCTGCTTCGACCTCGACAAGACTGTCGAGTTCTACCGGGCCACCTACGGCTTCGAGGTCTTCCACTCCGAGGTCAACGAGGAGCAGGGCGTCCGCGAGGCCATGCTCAAGATCAACGACACTTCCGACGGCGGGGCCTCCTACCTGCAGCTTCTGGAGCCGACCCGCCCCGACTCGACCGTCGCCAAGTGGCTGGACAAGAACGGCGAGGGCGTCCACCACATCGCTTTCGGTACGGCGGACGTGGACGCGGACGCCGCGGACATCAAGGGCAAGGGCGTACGCGTGCTGTACGAGGAGCCGCGACGCGGCTCCATGGGGTCACGAATCACCTTCCTGCACCCCAAGGATTGCCATGGCGTACTGACAGAACTGGTCACTTCGGCGCCTGTTGAGTCACCTGAGCACTGACCCTCGTACATATGGGCCGGTAGGGTTGGGGGCGGTCGCCCCCGCAACCGGGGTGGCCGCATGCCGGGGTCCGGGTTTCGGGGGGCGAGCGTCGGGGCAGCAGCCCAGGCTCCGCCGTTGATCTGACACCATTCCCCGGGGGCCTCGTTCGGCGGACGGACGGAGCTCGTTTGGCCAGACTTGCGACCAGGGGACGGATGGGACCGCGCAGTGCGGGGCTACGAACGCCAGGAGCGAGAGCCGGCGGCTGACGTCGACCACCTCTCTCGGTTCGAGGCCGAGATGGATCGGCTGAAGACCGAGCGGGAAAAGGCGATCCAGCACGCCGAGGACCTCGGCTACCAGGTCGAGGTGCTGCGCGCCAAGCTGCACGAGGCGCGCCGCACCATCATGTCCCGGCCCGAGTTCTCGGGCGGCGACATCGGCTACCAGGCCGAACAGTTGCTGCGCAACGCCCAGATGCAGGCCGACCAGCTGCGTCAGGACGCCGAGCGCGAACTGAGCCAGGCGCGGGCGCAGACCCAGCGCATCCTCCAGGAGCACGCCGAGAACGCGGCGCGGCTCCAGGCGGAGCTGCACCAGGAGGCGGTCACCCGCCGCCAGCAGCTGGACCAGGAGCTCGCCGAGCGCCGCCAGACCGTCGAGTCGCACGTCAACGAGAACGTGGCGTGGGCCGAGCAGCTGCGCGCCCGCAGCGAGCAGCAGGCCCGCCGGCTCCTGGAGGAGTCCCGCGCGGAGGCCGAGCAGGCCATGGCGGCCGCCCGCGCGGAGGCCGAGCGGCTCACCACCGAGGCCCGCCAGCGGCTGACCAGCGAGGCCGAGGCGGCCCGCGCCGAGGCCGAGCAGCTGCTGCGCCGGGCCCGCGCGGACGCCGAGCGGCTGCTGAACGCGGCCTCCACCCAGGCCCAGGAGGCCACCGACCACGCCGAGCAGCTGCGCAGCTCCACCGCGACCGAGTCGGACGCCGCCCGCCGCCAGGCCACCGAGCTCAGCCGCGCCGCCGAGCAGCGGATGACGGAGGCCGAGGAGGCGCTGCGCAAGGCGCAGGCCGAGGCCGAGAAGCTCGTCACCGAGGCCAAGGCGGCCGCCGAGAAGACCCTGTCGAGCGCCGAGTCGGCCAACGAACAGCGCATCCGTACGGCGAAGGAGCAGGTCGCCCGGCTGGTCAGCGAGGCCACCCAGGAGGCCGAGACCACCAAGGCGGACGCCGAGCAGATCGTCGCGGACGCCCGCGCCGAGGCCGAGAAGATCGTCGCCGAGGCCGCCGAGAAGGCCCGCACGATCACCGCGGAGGAGACCGCCTCCCAGCTCGGCAAGGCCGCCAAGACCGCCGAGGACGTCCTGAACAAGGCGTCCGAGGACGCCCGTAACACCACCAAGGCCGCCGCCGAGGAGGCCGAGCGGATCCGCTCCGAGGCCGAGGCCGAGGCGGACCGGCTGCGCGCCGAGGCGCACGACCTGGCCGAGCAGCTCAAGGGCGCGGCCAAGGACGACACCAAGGAGTACCGCGCCAAGACGGTCGAGCTGCAGGAGGAGGCCCGCCGGCTGCGCGGCGAGGCCGAGCAGCTGCGCGCCGACGCGGTCGCCGAGGGCGAGAAGATCCGCGCGGAGGCCCGCAAGGAGGCCGTCCAGCAGATCGAGGAGGCGGCCAAGACCGCCGAGGAGCTGCTGGCCAAGGCCAAGGCGGACGCCGACGAGCTGCGCCAGACGGCGACGGCGGACAGCGAGAAGGTCCGCACCGAGGCCATCGAGCGGGCGACGACCCTGCGCCGGCAGGCCGAGGAGACCCTCCAGCGGACCCGCCAGGAGGCCGAGCGCCACCGCGAAGAGGTCATCGAGCAGTCCGAGGGCATCAAGAACGACGCCGAGCAGGCCGCGCGCGAGCTGCGCGAGGAGACCGAGCGCGCCATAGAGGCCCGTCGCGCGGAGGCCGCCGAGGAGCTGACCCGGCTTCACACCGAGGCCGAGGAGCGGCTGGCGGCCGCCGAGCAGGCGCTGACCGAGGCCCGCGAGGAGGCCGCGCGGATCCGCCGCGAGGCCGCCGAGGAGAGCGAGCGCCTGCGCAGCGAGGCCGCGGAGCGCATCCGCACGCTCCAGCAGCAGGCCGAGGCGGAGGCCGAACGGCTGCGCACCGAGGCCGCGGCCGACGCGTCCGCGTCCCGGGCCGAGGGCGAGGCCGTCGCCGTACGGCTGCGTTCGGAGGCCGCGGCCGAGGCCGAGCGGCTGAAGTCGGAGGCCCAGGACACCGCCGACCGGGTCCGCGCGGAGGCCCAGGCCGCCGCCGAGCGGCTGGCGACCGAGGCGTCCGAGACGCTGGCCGCCGCCCAGGAGGAGGCGGTACGGCGTCGTCGCGAGGCCGAGGAGACCCTCGGCGCGGCGCGCGCCGAGGCCGACCAGGAGCGGGAGCGGGCCCGCGAGCAGAGCGACGAGCTGCTGGCCGCGGCACGCAGCCGGGTCGAGGAGGCGCAGGCCGAGGCGGTACGGCTGGTCGAGGAGGCCGACCGGCGCGCCACCGAGATGGTGTCGGGCGCCGAGCAGCACGCCCAGCAGGTCCGCGACTCGGTCGCCGGGCTGCACGAGCAGGCCCAGGAGGAGATCACCGGGCTGCGCAGCGCCGCCGAGCACGCGGCGGACCGCACCCGCCGGGAGGCCGAGGAGGAGGCGGACCGGGTCCGCGCCGACGCCTACGCCGAGCGGGAGCGGGCCAGCGAGGACGCGAGCCGGGTCCGGCGCGAGGCCAACGAGGAGTCGGAGGCCGCGAAGGCGCTCGCCGAGCGCACCATGGCGGACGCGATGTCCGAGTCCGAGCGGCTGCGCTCCGACGCCGCCGAGTACGCCCAGCGGGTGCGCACGGAGGCTTCCGACGCGCTGGCCGAGGCCGACCAGGCCGCCGCCCGGACCCGGGCGGACGCCCGTGAGGACGCCAACCGCATCCGCTCGGACGCGGCCTCGCAGGCCGACGCCCTCATCACGGAAGCGCGCAACGAGGCCGAGCGGCTGACCACGGACACCATCCGGGACACCGACCAGCTGCGGCAGGACACCGTCGCCGATGCGGAGCGGCTGCGCCAGGAGACCGCGGCCGAGGCCGAGCGGGTCCGGGCCGAGGCCATCAGCAAGGCCGAGCGGCTCATCGCGGACGCCACCGACGACGCGGAGCGGCTGCGGGCCGAGGCCGCCGAGACGGTCGGCTCCGCCCAGCAGCACGCCGAGCGGATCCGCACCGAGTCCGAGCGCGTCAAGGCCGACGCCCTGGCCGAGGCGGAGCGCCTGCTCAACGCCGCGCGCGAGGAGGCCGAGCACACCCTCGACGAGGCACGCAAGGACGCCAACAAGCGGCGCCAGGACGTGGCCGAGCAGGTGGACACGCTCATCAACGAGACCGCCGCCGAGGCCGACAAGCTGCTCACCGAGGCCCAGCAGCAGGCCCACAAGACCACCGCGGAGGCGGAGGCGCAGGCCGACACGATGGTCGGCGCCGCCCGCAAGGAGGCCGACCGGCTGGTCTCCGAGGCGACGGTCGAGGGCAACTCCCTGGTGGAGAAGGCCCGTACGGACGCGGACGAGCTGCTCGTCGGCGCCCGCCGGGACGCCACCGCCATAAGGGAGCGGGCCGAGGAGCTGCGCGACCGCATCACGACCGAGATCGAGAACCTGCACGAGCGGGCCCGCCGCGAGGCCGCCGAGACGATGAAGTCGACCGGCGACCGCTGCGACGCGCTCATCAAGGCGTCCGAGGAGCAGCTGGCGAAGGCTCAGGCCAAGGCCAAGGAGCTGGTGTCGGAGGCCAATTCGGAGGCGGGCAAGGTCCGGATCGCCGCCGTGAAGAAGGCCGAGCTGCTCCTGAAGGAGGCCGAGCAGAAGAAGTCGGCCCTCGTGAAGGAGGCCGAGGAGCTCAAGGCGGAGGCGATCCGCGAGGCCAAGCGCACGGTCGAGGAAGGAAAGCGCGAGCTGGAGATCCTGGTGCGGCGCCGCGAGGACATCAATGCCGAGATCTCCCGTGTCCAGGACGTCCTGGAGGCGTTGGAGTCCTTCGAGGCTCCCGCGGGGGGCAAGGACGGCGGCGTCAAGGCGGGCGTCTCGGTCGGCGCCCCTCGTTCGGGTAAGCCTTCGGACAGTTAACCGACAGGTTCCGACCGGTCACGACCGGTCGAACTCCGGTGCCGTCTGGGGCGTTTGACCAAGTTTTTGGCAAGCCGTCCGAGGGTTAGCCACTCAAAAGGGGTGTCATTCTCCAGATCAAACACGTATCCGCTCGATGACACACCGCTTCGGCCCCTAGGATTCCCCCTATCACCTCACCGGTCTCATTTGACAGGAACCCCATGAGCGACACTTCCCCCTACGGCTTCGAGCTTGTGCGGCGTGGGTACGACCGCGCTCAGGTGGACGAACGTATCTCCAAGCTCGTCTCCGACCGTGACAGCGCTCTCACCCGCATCACCGCTCTGGAAAAGCGCATCGAGGAGCTCCACCTCGAGACGCAGAACGCCCAGGCTCAGGTAAGCGACGCGGAGCCGTCGTACGCCGGTCTCGGCGCGCGTGTCGAGAAGATCCTCCGCCTCGCCGAGGAAGAGGCCAAGGACCTGCGCGAGGAGGCCCGTCGCGCGGCCGAGCAGCACCGCGAGCTGGCCGAGTCCGCGGCCCAGCAGGTGCGCAACGACGCGGAGTCGTTCGCCGCGGAGCGCAAGGCCAAGGCCGAGGACGAAGGCGTCCGGATCGTCGAGAAGGCCAAGAGCGACGCTTCGCAGCTGCGCGCCGAGGCCCAGAAGGACGCGCAGTCCAAGCGCGAGGAGGCGGACGCCCTCTTCGAGGAGACCCGCGCCAAGGCCGCTCAGGCCGCCGCGGACTTCGAGACCAACCTGGCCAAGCGTCGCGAGCAGTCGGAGCGCGACCTCGCGTCCCGTCAGCAGAAGGCCGAGAAGCGCCTCGCGGAGATCGAGCACCGCGCGGAGCAGCTCCGCCTGGAGGCCGAGAAGCTGCGCACCGACGCCGAGCGCCGCGCCCGCCAGACGGTGGAGACGGCCCAGCGTCAGGCCGAGGACATCGTCGCGGACGCGAACGCCAAGGCCGACCGCATCCGTTCGGAATCCGAGCGCGAGCTGGCCGCCCTCACCAACCGCCGCGACTCGATCAACGCCCAGCTCACGAACGTCCGCGAGATGCTCGCGACGCTCACGGGCGCCGCGGTGGCCGCGGCCGGTTCCCCGGCCACGGACGACGAGCCGATCTCCCGCGGGGTTCCGGCGCAGCAGTCCCGGTAACACCGCCTGACGGCAGCCACAAAGGGCCCGCACCCTCTCCCCCGAACGGTGCGGGCCCTTTGTCGTGCCGGTGACCGGTCGTCGTGCCGGTGGCCGGTCGTCGTGCCGGTGGCCGGTCGTCGTGCCGGTGACCGGTCGTCGTACCGGCGATCGGCTCAAGTGGCAGCGTCCCGGGGGCCGTCTTAGCGTGGCCGCATGATCGAGCTCGAGGGCCTGACCAAGCGGTACGGCGAGAAGGTGGCGGTCAACAACCTGACCTTCACCGTCAGACCCGGCATCGTCACCGGCTTCCTCGGTCCCAACGGCGCCGGCAAGTCGACGACGATGCGGATGATGCTCGGCCTTGACCGGCCGACCGCCGGTGACGTCCGCATCGACGGCAAGCACTACGACCGTCTGAAGGACCCCCTCAAGTACATCGGCGCCCTGCTGGACGCCAAGGCCATGCACGGCGGGCGCAGCGCCTTCAACCACCTTCTCTGCCTCGCGCAGAGCAACGGCATCCCGCGCGCCCGGGTCGACGAGGTGCTCGACACCGTCGGACTGACGGCCGTCGCGAAGAAGAAGGCCAAGGGGTTCTCGCTCGGCATGGGACAGCGCCTCGGCATCGCGGGCGCGCTGCTCGGCGATCCGCGCATCCTGATGTTCGACGAGCCGGTGAACGGGCTCGACCCCGAGGGCATCCACTGGATCCGCAACCTGATGAAATCGCTGGCCGCACAGGGCCGGACGGTGTTCGTCTCCAGTCACCTGATGAGCGAGATGGCCCTGACCGCCGACCACCTCGTCGTCATCGGGCAGGGCCGGCTGCTCGCCGACACCTCCATGGCCGAGTTCATCGAGCAGAACTCGCGGTCGTACGTCCGGATCCGCTCGCCCCAGCGCGAACGGCTCCTCGACGTGCTGCACGGGGCCGGGATCACGGTCGTGGAGACCGGTGCCGGGGCGCTGGAGGTCGACGGCGGCAAGCCCGAGCACATCGGTGAGCTGGCGGCACAGCACCAGATCGTGCTGCACGAGCTCAGCCCCCAGCAGGCCTCCCTGGAGGAGGCGTTCATGCAGCTGACCGCCGAGTCGGTCGAGTACCACGCGCACGCCGACACCCCTGCGGAGCAACAGGCCTGGGGCGACGGCTGGAAGGGGAACTGACCATGGCGGCAGCGCAGGTCGTCCGGTCCGAGTGGACCAAGATCCGGTCGGTGGCGTCCACGGTGTGGACGCTCTCCCTCGCCGTGGTCGTCACCCTCGCCCTCGGCATGCTGATCTCGGCCCTGTCGAAGAACGAGTTCGACAAGATGAGCCGCAAGGACCGGCTCTCCTTCGACCCGACCTTCATCAGCTTCGCCGGGATGAGCCTCGGCCAGCTCGCGATGATCGTGTTCGGGGTGCTGGTGGTGTCCAACGAGTACAGCACCGGCATGATCCGCACCTCGCTGGCCGCCGTACCGCAGCGCGGCACCTTCCTGTTCAGCAAGATCGGGGTCGCGACCGGCCTCTCGCTCGTCGTCGGCCTCGCCACCAGCTTCGTCGCCTTCTTTCTCGGGCAGGCCATGCTCGGCGAGCACCGGGCGCACATCGGCGACGAGGGCGTGCTGCGCGCGGTGATCGGCGGCGGGCTCTACATGACGCTGATCGCGATGTTCTCCATGGGCGTCGCCGTGATGCTGCGCTCGCCGATGCTGTCGCTGGGCATCCTGATGCCGTTCTTCTTCCTGATCTCCAACATCCTCGGCAATGTCTCGGCCACCAAGAAGATCGGCCGGTACCTGCCCGACCAGGCCGGCAGCAAGATCATGCAGGTGGTCACGCCGATCGACGACGACACTCCCTACGGCCCCTGGGGCGGGCTCGCGATCATGGTGCTGTGGGTGGCGGCGGCGATCGCGGGCGGGTACGTGCTGCTGAAGAAGAGAGATGCCTGAGGCTTTGCGGCCTCTTGAATGGAACCGTCAGCGCCCGGATAAGCTCCTAACCCTTACGGGGGCGTGCGCCCTGCTGTCCTGAACCTTTCGATGGGTGCGGAGCATGATCGAGGCAGTCGGCCTGACCAAGCAATATGGCGACAAGACCGCTGTGTACAACCTTTCCTTCCAGGTGCGGCCCGGTGCCGTCACCGGCTTCCTGGGC
Organism: Streptomyces sp. NPDC057280; assembly: GCF_042668605.1. NCBI lineage: Bacteria > Bacillati > Actinomycetota > Actinomycetes > Kitasatosporales > Streptomycetaceae > Streptomyces > Streptomyces sp. NPDC057280. Next base: position 1,068,979 of record NZ_JBHUYR010000003.1, on the reverse strand, counting down.
CCCAACGGCTCGGGCAAGTCGACGACGATGCGGATGATCCTGGGCCTGGACAACCCCACCTCGGGGCAGGTGACGATCGGCGGCTACCCGTACCGCAAGCTGCCGAACGCCCCCCGCCAGGTCGGTGCGCTCCTCGACGCCAAGGCGGTCCACGGCGGCCGGCACGCCCGCAACCACCTCCTGTGCCTCGCCCAGCTCTCCGGCATCCCGGCCCGCCGGGTGGACGAGGTGCTCGGTGTCGTCGGCCTCCAGGACGTGGCGCGGAAACGTTCCAAGGGCTTCTCCCTCGGCATGGGCCAGCGGCTCGGCATCGCCGCCGCGCTCCTCGGCGACCCGCAGGTCCTGCTCTTCGACGAGCCGGTCAACGGCCTCGACCCCGAGGGCATCCTCTGGGTGCGCAACCTGATGAAGGCGCTGGCGGCGGAGGGCCGTACGGTCTTCGTCTCCTCGCACCTCATGAGCGAGATGGCGCTGACCGCCGACCACCTGATCGTCATCGGGCGCGGCCAGCTGCTGGCCGACATGAGCGTGAACGACTTCATCGCGGCGAACTCCGCCGGCTTCGCGCGGGTCCGCACGCCCGACACCGAGCCGCAGCTGCGCGAGAAGCTGACGTCCGCGCTGACCGAGGCCGGCGGCCATGTGCTGCCCGAGCAGGACGGCGCCCTGCGGATCACCGGGCTCCCGCTCCCCCGCATCAGCGACATCGCCCACGAGGCCGACGTACGGCTGTGGGAGCTGTCGCCGCACTCCGCCTCGCTGGAGGAGGCGTACATGCGGATGACGCAGGCGGCCGTCGACTACCGCTCGACGATCGACCAGAAGGCGGGCCTCATGCAGCCCCTGCCGCCCGGCGCCCAGCCCCCGATGCCGGTCCCCGGCCAGGGCCAGCCCGGCTGGTACGCCCCACCGCCGCCCCAGCAGCAGTTCGCTCCGCAGGGTCAGCCCGCCACAGGCCCGTACGGCACCTCCCAGCCGCCTGCGGGGCCGTACGGCACCCCGGCCGCCCCGGGCGCCCCCGGTACCGCCGCCCAGCCGCCCGCCGGCCCCTACGGCGCCCAGGCCCCGGCCGCTGCGACCGCCGCGAACCCGTACGCCCCCGCGGCCCCGCAGACGGCCCCGGCCGACGCTGCCGCCCCGCAAGCCCCCGGCCCCACCCAGCAGCCCGCGGCGGCCCCGGCTCCGGCAGGCGCCCCGACCGGCTCCGCGCCGCAGCCTTCCACGGGCGCCCCGGCCTCGGCCCCGGCCGCCCCCGCGCAGCCCGCCGCCCCGGCCCCCGCGCCCCCCGCCGGTGCCGCCCCGACCCCGTCCGCCGCCGACCTGACCAAGCCCGAGGACACCCGATGAGTACGCCCCAGCCTCCGATGCCGCAGGCCGCCGTGCCCCAGCCTCAGCCTCAGACGGCGCAGGCGCCCCACTGGCAGTCGGCGCCCGCCGGCTCGTACCCGACGTACACGTCTCCGATCCCGGTGGTGCGCACGCACCTCGGGCACGCGATCGCCTCGGAGTGGACGAAGATCCGCTCCGTGCGGTCGACGATGTGGACGCTCGGGGTGTTCGTCCTGCTCGTCGTCGGGATCGGTCTGCTGGCCGCCGCGGTGGTGGGGAGCAGCGCCGGCGAGACCGACCTGGCCGGGGAGAACCCGCTGTCGTTCGGCTTCTTCGGACTGCTGCTCGGCAGCATGTGCGTCATCACGCTCGGCGTGCTGACCACCGCCTCCGAGTACGGCACCGGCATGATCCGCACCACCATGACCGCGTGCCCCAACCGGGTGCGGGTGCTGGCGGCGAAGTCGATCGTGTTCTTCTCCGTCGCCTTCGTGGTGACCTTCGCCTCGGCGCTCCTGGTCGCCCTCGCGGACGTGGCCCTGCTGGACAGCAGCGGCGTGCGGGACCCCTCCGGCAGCGAATGGCTCAAGGGCACCCTCGGCATCTCGCTCTACATCGCGCTGCTCGGGCTGCTCTCGCTCGTCATCGGCTCGATCATCCGGCACTCGGCGGGCGCGATCACCATCATGATCGGCGTGGTGCTGGCCCCGCTGGTCATCGCGCTGTTCATGTTCTCGTCCTCGCTGGAGAAGCTGCGCGAGGCCCTGTTCGAGTACTCGATCCCGAACCAGCTGAGCGTCTTCTACTCCAACTCGCTCACTGAGTCCGGCCCGTCCGGCTGGGACCCGCTGTGGATCATGCTCGGCGTGACGGCGGCCGCGTTCGCCGGTGCCTGCGTGCTGCTGCAGAAGCGGGACGTCTGACCCGACGAGCAGCCTAGAACTTCGGCGCGTTCCTGGACCGCTGCACCCGCGTGGTGCGGCGGTCCTTCGCGTTCCAGCACGCCTTGTGCCAGTGCCGGCGCTCGTCGACCCCGGAGTGGTCCGGCCAGGCCACCACGTGCGGGACGCCGTCCGGGATCAGCTGGTCGCAGCCCGGGCAACGGTAGGACTTGCCCTGGGAACTCGCGCCCGCCACATGGCGGACGTTCCACTCCTCGCCCTGCCAGCTCTCAGTGGACTGCCAGCCGCCGTACCGGCCGGACCGGTCGTCCTCGGCACTCCGGCCGGAATCGGAACCCTTGGGTCGGTTGCGACGCGGGGACACGGAACACCTCTCGGGGCTATACAGGAAGCACGGCGTGTCCAGCCTACGCGGCGCGGACAGGGGTACGCGAAGAGCACCAACCCCCACAAGTCCCCCTCGCGGACGCGGCATTCGGCAGACAATCCGCAAATCTCTTCGCCAGGCCGTGTCCTCGGCACGTGTCAGACGGTTATGCCGGGTGGGGGAGCTCCGCGTCGGAGCCAAGGAAGCAGGAAAAGCACATGCGCGTTGGAAGTTTCGTGTTGGCGGCCCAGTTCCCGGGGCAGGGCCAGGGGGAGGCGCTGCACCGCGCGGTCCGCTCGGCCGAGGTCGCCGAGGAAGCGGGCCTGGACTCGGTCTGGCTGGCCGAGCACCACTTCGTGCCGTACGGCACCTGCCCGTCGGCGATCACCCTGGCCGCGTTACTCCTGGGCCGCACCCGCCGGCTCCGCGTCGGCACCGCCGTCAGCGTGCTGCCCACCGCCCACCCGGTGGCCCTGGGCGAGCAGGCCGCGCTGCTGCACCTCACCTCGGGCGGGCGCTTCTCGCTGGGTGTCGGGCGCGGCGGGCCGTGGGTCGACCTGGAGGTGTTCGGGTCGGGGCTCGCGGCCTACGAGAAGGGGTTCCCGGAATCACTCGATCTGCTGGTGCGCTGGCTGCGCGACGCGTCGGTGTCGGCCGACGGCGAGCGCTACCGCTTCCGCGAGGTCCCCGTCGTACCGCGGCCTTCGGAGGCACTGACAGAGGCGGACGGCCCCGAGGTGATCGTCGCCTGCACCTCCCCGGCGAGTGTGCGGCTGGCGGCCGAGCGCGGGTTGCCGATGCTGCTCGGGATGCATGTCGGGGACGAGGAGAAGGCGGAGATGGTCGGCCTGTGGCGCAGGCACGCGCGTGCGGCGGGCCGTTCGCCGGACGAGATCGCGCAGGCGGCCCATGTCTCGGCCGGTGTCTGCCAGATCGCGGACAAGCGCACGGACGCCGTGGAGGCGTTGGTGAAGGCGATGCCGGGCTGGCTGCGCCAGGGCCTGGAGGCCCATGTGACGGTCGACGGCCGCCATCGCTCGATGCGCGACCCGGTGGCGTACACCGAACTGCTCTGCGGGCTGCACCCGGTGGGCACCCCCCGGCTGTGCGCCGACCGGCTCGCCGCCACCAGCGAGCGGACCGGCATCTCCCGCTTCGCCCTGCTCGTCGAGGGCTCGGGAGACCTCGCGGCCACCGAGGAGAACGTACGGCGGCTGGGTGCCGAGGTGCTCCCCCACCTCGGCTGACCGTGGGCCCCGCGCAGAGCTTGCCGCCCCTGTACTGAATGCACCTCCCGCGTACGGAGCGGCAAGCGAACGGCTCGCTGCGTCAGCAGTCCCGGAACTCCGGGGACTGGTTCAGCAGTTGACTGCGGACCGAGGTGAAGCGGGCCAGCGTCTCGTCCACCGAGGCGTCCAGCGGGAACACCGCCACCCGGTGGCAGTTCTGGAACGCCAGCCGTACCCCGAAGTGCCGTTGCAGCGCGCCGCGTATCGCGTCACTCGCGAGCGCACGCAGCAGCTGACCGCGTGCCTGCTCGTCCGGCGGAGGCGTCTGGTTGTCGGCGAACGCACCGCCGTCGACCTTCAGCTGGGCCACCAGGGAGCTGATCATCTCCCATGCGTAAGGCAGGGAGGTCCGGACGCAGTCGACGAATTCCGCTTCGTCGACCTCGCCTCGCTCGGCCTTCTCGAGTAGGGCCGGTGAGACGTCGAGCGACATGGGTTCTCCTCTCGCACCCCCAAGCAACAGGGGTTGCCGGACAGATGAGGGAGTCCGCGACGCCGAACACGCTGAGTACATGCCTCGCGACCTCCCGTTTACTACCGTAGGCAACGGACCGTGACGGCACCAGGAGATTGCGTACATAGAGGGCCCCCAATGGGCACACAATCGGCCACAAACGAACACGGGTCGTTCCGGGTGCTACGGGCCGAATCGCTTCGACGGCGGGCCGTCGAGTAGCGTTGCCCACCATGCGTCTCGTCATTGCCCGGTGCTCCGTCGACTACGCGGGCCGGCTCACCGCCCACCTCCCGTCCGCGCCCCGCCTGATCCTCGTGAAGGCGGACGGCAGCGTCTCGATCCACGCGGACGACCGGGCCTACAAGCCCCTGAACTGGATGTCGCCGCCCTGCACGTTGAAGGAGGGTGCGGGCGACGAAGAGGGCGTCTGGACCGTCATCAACAAAGCCGGCGAGAAGCTGATCATCACGATGGAGGAGATCCTCCACGACTCCTCGCACGAACTGGGCGTCGACCCGGGCCTGATCAAGGACGGCGTGGAAGCACACCTTCAGGAGCTCCTCGCCGACCGCATCGAGACCCTCGGCGACGGCTACACGCTCATCCGCCGCGAGTACATGACCGCCATCGGCCCGGTCGACATCCTGTGCCGGGACGCCGACGGCCAGACCGTCGCGGTCGAGATCAAGCGGCGCGGCGAGATCGACGGCGTCGAGCAACTCACCCGCTACCTGGAGCTGTTGAACCGCGACCCGCATCTCGCCCCGGTCCGCGGCATCTTCGCCGCCCAGGAGATCAAGCCCCAGGCCCGCGTCCTCGCCACGGACCGCGGCATCGGCTGCACGGTCCTCGACTACGACGCCCTGCGCGGCATCGAGGACGACAAGCTGCGGCTGTTCTGACGGCGATCGCCTTCGAGGCTCTACGACGACGAGGGCCGGGTTCCTGACAGGAACCCGGCCCTCACTGCCGGCGCACGCGCGTCAGATGACCGCGCCCGACGCGGAACCCGACGAGGCCGGCGTGCCGGCGCCGCCGCTCTCCGAGGCGCTGGCGGGCGCGCTGGAGGCCGGGCCGCTGGCGGAGTCGGACGTGGTCGGCGTGTCCGACGGCTCCGGTGTCGGGCTCGTCGTCGGCGTCGGCGAACCCGAGGGCGTGCTCGGCGTCGGCGTCGGCGAGGTCGACGGCGGCTTGGTCGGGGACGCCGAGGTCGACGGCGGCTTGGGCGTCGACGACGACGGCTTCGAGGTGGGCGACTTCGTGCCGCTCGGGTCGTCGGAGGGCTGCGCGCTCTCCGTCGGCGTCGGGTCGTCCGACGTACCGAACGTGCCGTCCGGGCCCGGGTCGGTCGGGCGGCTGGTGGCCGTGCCGGTGTCGCCCTTGCCGTCGTCGTTCTTCGGCACGTCGGCGCCGAGGCTGCCGTCGTCGATGCCCTGGCTGGCCGACGGGTTGACGCCCACCTTGTCGGACGGGTTGTTCGCGTCGTTGTTCGACGTGGCCCCGAGCGTCACCACCGTGCCCAGCACCGCCGCGAGGAGCGCGCCCGCGCCGGCCGCGACGAGGTTGCGCCGGGCGAGCCCCTTGAGGCCGCCGCGGGCCTTGCGGTTGGGCACGACGGGGGCGGGGGCCACGGCCCGGTGGGTGACCAGGGTCGAGGGGTCGTTCGGCGGCTGGAGCGGCGGGAAGGCCGGGATGCCGCCGGGCGGCGACAGCGACTCCTCGTGGCGGGCGTCGGGCACCTCCTCGCCGGCGGTCGCGGTGATGGCCGGCGGCAGGCCGGACCGGTCGGAGACCAGCGCGAGCGCACGGCGGCCCGCGACGGTGCCGCGCTTGTCGGCGAGGGCGCCGCGCAGCGCGATGGCGGCCTCCAGCTCGGCGCGGGCCCGGTCCAGCTGGTCGGCGCAGAGCGCGAGGATGCCCAACTCATGGTGGAAGTAGGCCTGTTCACCCACCTCGCCGGAGACCCGGGCGGCCTCGGCGCCGAAGCGCAGGGTGCGCTCCCAGGCGCTCCAGTGCAGCCCGGCGGCGAACGCGGGCGCGGCGGTGCGGGCCAGCTGGACGGTGACGTTCTCCTCGCCCTCGTCGGCCGGCTCCGCGACCGGCACCAGCACGGTGAGGGCGGCCAGCACGGCGTCGGACTCGGCGCACACCCGCTCGGGCGTGACCGAGGGGTGCCCGGCCCACCAGGCGTAGTGCCGGGCCGCGGCCAGGGCCTGGCCTTCGATGTCGTCGCCGTATCCGGCGCTCTCCAGCTGGGTCTGCACACCGGCGGCGAGCCGGTAGCGGGCGCCGACCGGAGTGATGAGCGCGGAGCTCAGCAGCTCGCCCAGCGCGGCGTCGGCGTGGGTGTCGCCGACGAGGGCGGGCAGATGGGCCTGGTGCGGCACCTCGCCGCCGAGCGCCACGGCGAACCGCAGGGCGGCGCGCGCCGATTCGCTGAGCCGGCCAGCGAGCAGCGCGGCGGGTGCGGCGCCCTCGGCGAGGGAGGGCAGCGGCACGTCCTGGCCGTCGCCGGCCTCGTAGGGGGCGTCGACCTGGGCGCCCTGGAAGACGCCGAACTCGTCGAAGGCCTCGGCGCTGGCGCGCAGTTCGTCACGCTGCCGGAGCAGGGCGCCGGCCTGGACGAACCTGAGCGGCAGCCCCTCGGACTCGAACCAGAGGTCGCCGGCCCAGTTGGCCTCGTCCTCGGTGAGCACGCGGCCGACGGCACGCTCCAGGAGTTCCACTCCCCCGGCGCGGTCCAGGCCGCCGAGGAAGACCTCTTCGAGGGCCGAGTCGGCGGACGGCGCGGGCACGTCCGGGGTCGCGGCGACGAGGAAGGCGCACTCGGGGGTGGCCTCGAGCAGGTCGTCGAGCGCGGCGCCGCCGAACTCGACGTCGTCGAGGACGACGACCGCGCCGATCTCCCGGACGAGGGCGAGCAGGTCCTCGTGTCCGGGCCGGTGCAGGGGTGCGTCGTAGACGGCGTAGAAGAGGTCGTGGAGGAGGTCGTCGGCGCTGCGGTGGAAGCCGTTCAGGCGGACGACGCCGTCGGGGGCGAGGTCCGAGCAGTCCTCGGCGACGACGTCGAGCAGGCTGGTGCGGCCCGATCCGGCGGGGCCGGTGAGGCGGACGGAGCGGCCGCGGGCGAGCAGGCGCACGAGGCGTTCACGCTCGTCCTGGCGGTCCAGCAGCGGCAGCCGGGGCGGGGTGGGGCCGGACGGGGCCGGCGGGCGGGCCGCGCGGTCGGTCTCGGCGCGTTCGGTGGCGCTGAGCTTGCGCGGCCGGGCGGGCCGTTCGCCCGGCGGGCAGGGCTCTATCTCGCTGCCGTCGACGGGGTTGACCGTGAGCAGGTGGTCACCGGAGACCAGCTGCACCGTGCGGGCCAGGGCGGGCGTGCTCTGGCCGACGCCGGGTGTGAGCGGGTCCCGGGGCGGACGCTGGCGCGACGGGTTGCCGTCACCGTCGTGGCCGTACTCCTCGGGTCCCCGGGTGTTCGGGTCCATAGGTTCAAGCCCCCCAAAAGCGTCTCGTGTGTCGTGGGTCCTTCGGGACCCAGGCCCCCTCCGGCCTGCTGCACACCGCGCTGTCGCTTCTGGTCCGGGCCCGCTCGTTCAGGGACGTGCTTCCAGCGGGCGACCGAACCCTAAACCTTCGCACAGTATCTACGACAGCCCGGGGTACCGCGCCGTCCGAGACGTCACAGTCTCGTGAGGATTGTGCGCGACGCGCCTTTCACCATTGCAACACCGGACGCCCACACCGCATGCGCACAAGGGTTCACACGCGGGGCAGCGACTCCACCCCGATGCCGCCCTCGATCGCCAGGATCCGGTGCAGCCGGGTGGCCACCAGCAGGCGCTGCATCTGCGGCGGTACGTCGCGCAGCACCAGGCGGCGGCCGCAGCGGCCGGCCCTGCGATGGGCTCCCATGATCACTCCGAGGCCGGTGGCGTCCCAGGAGTCGAGCTCGGACAGGTCGAGCACGAGATCGCCGACTCCGTCGTCGACGGCCGAGTGCAGGACCGTACGGGCGTCCGCCGCGCTGCGGACGTCGAGGCGGCCCCCGACGACCAGCTCGACGTGGTCGCCCCTGATGAACATATGCGCTCCCCGTGGTGCGTCTCGTGCTCCGCGAATGTGATGTCCGGTGATGCAACCTCTGACTGCGCGAGGCGGTCAGAGGTTGCCGTCTGTAAGCGAACCGATACCGAATTCACCCGTCGGTGTGACACCAGAGGGGCGTATGTGAATTCGGGTGTTGATCAGTACGTGTAGAAGCCCTGCCCGCTCTTGCGTCCGATGTCACCGGCATCAACCATCCGGCGCATCAGCTCCGGCGGAGCGAACTTCTCGTCCTGGGACTCGGTGTAGATGTTGCTGGTGGCGTGCAGCAGGATGTCGACGCCCGTCAGGTCGGCCGTGGCGAGCGGGCCCATGGCGTGCCCGAAGCCCAGCTTGCAGGCGAGGTCGATGTCCTCGGCGGTGGCGACGCCCGACTCGTACAGCTTGGTGGCCTCGACGACGAGCGCCGAGATGAGCCGGGTGGTCACGAACCCCGCCACATCCCGGTTCACGACGATGCAGGTCTTGCCGGTGGACTCGGCGAACTCCCGCGCGGTGGCGAGGGTTTCGTCGCTCGTCTTGTAGCCGCGGACCAGCTCGACGAGCTGCATCATCGGCACCGGCGAGAAGAAGTGGACGCCGACGACCCGCTCGGGGTGCTCGGTGGCCGCGGCGATCTTGGTGATCGGGATGGCGGAGGTGTTGGAGGCGAGGACGGTGTCCTCACGCACGATCTTGTCCAGGGCGCGGAAGATCTCGTGCTTGACGTCGAGCTTCTCGAAGACGGCCTCGACGACGATGTCGGCGTCCGCGGCGGCGTCCAGGTCGGTGGTCGCGGTGATCCGGCCGAGGGCGGCGTCGGCGTCGTGCGCCTCCATCTTGCCCTTGCTCACGAACTTGTCGTACGAGGCCTTGATGCCGTCGGTGCCACGCTTCAGGGCCTCGTCGGTGACGTCCCGCAGGACGACGTCCCAGCCCGCTTGCGCGGAGACCTGGGCGATCCCGGAACCCATCAAGCCGGCGCCGATGACGGCAAGCTTCCGTGCCACTGTTGCGACTCCCCTTTTGAACGCCTTACCCACTGTTTAAGTTGCCTCTTCGGCGGACCCTAGCGCTCGTGAGGGGCTGTGTGACCGGTAAGTAATGCGCGTCACGTCTCATCTGACGGACATCACACCGGCAGACGTCACGAGGGGTCCCGTACGGCGTAGTTGAGCACCTTCTCGCTCAACAGCTCCTCGATGTCGTCCAGGTACACCAGCACCTCACGCGACACTTCGCCCGGATTGCGCCCTGCGACCATGTCTCGCCCGATACGGACGAACACCTCCGAGTGGACCCAGCAGATCTGACCGGCGATCAGCCCCGGCAGCGGGTCGGCGGCGTCCGCGCCCGTCTCCTCTCGCAAGGTGGCTTCGAGGTGGTCGTGGATCTCCTGCTGGAGGCTCCACAGCCGGGAACGCAGCGGCGGGGCCTCCTGGATGCAGCGCATGAAGCGGTCGTAGCCCGCCATGAGCCCGACCCGCGGCGAGACCGCCTCCACCTCCGCGCGCAGCTCGCGCAGCACGGCCCGGGCGGCGGACTCTCCCGCGCTCCGGGCACGCACCCAGCGCGAGAGCTGTTCGACGACGCCGGAGGACCGGTCGAAGAAGAGGTCCTCCTTCGCGGGGAAGTAGTTGTAGACGGTGTTGACGGAGACGTCGGCCGCCTCGGCCACTTCCGCGATGGTCACGGTCACGAAGCCGTGCTCCAGGAACAGTCCGGTGGCGATGTCCGAGATCCGCTGCCTCGTCTCGCGCTTCTTCCGCTCCCTGAGCCCCTCTGCCATGGTCCCCATCCTAGCTTCGCTGGACTCTATGAAACTTTGGGGCCATTGCAAAATTTAAGAGACCCTGTTTTTCTAGGGCCATGACCGTCATCAGTACGGCCGGACTGGCCCGTACCTTCCAGACCAAGCGCGGCCCCGTGGCGGCCGCGCGCGGCATCGACCTGACCGTCCGCGAGGGCGAGATCCTCGGCTTCCTCGGCCCGAACGGCGCCGGGAAGACCACCACCCTGCGCATGCTCACCACCCTGCTCGCCCCGACCGGCGGCACCGCCACCGTCGCCGGGCACGACCTCGCCACCGACCCGGCCGGCGTGCGCCGGGCCTGCGGATACGTCGCCCAGTCCGGCGGCGTCGACCCGCAGATCAGCGTCCGCGAGGAGCTGGTCACCCAGGGCCGCCTCTACCGGCTGACGAAGACCCGGGCCGCCGACCGCGCCGAGGAGCTGGCCCGCGACCTCGGCCTGACCGAGCTCCTCGACCGCAAGTGCGGGGAGCTGTCCGGCGGCCAGCGCCGCCGTCTGGACATCGCGATGGCCCTCACCCACCGCCCGAAGGTCCTCTTCCTCGACGAACCGACCACCGGCCTCGACCCCGGCAGCCGCGCCGACCTGTGGGACCTGATCCGGCGGCTGCGCGCCGAGCACGGCACGACCGTCTTCCTCACCACCCACTACCTCGACGAGGCCGACGCCCTCTCCGACCGCCTGGTGATCGTCGACCGGGGCGTGGTCGTGGCCGAGGGCACGCCGAGCGCGCTCAAGCTGGAGTACGGCGGCTCGATCGACGCCACCCTCCAGGACACCTTCCTCGCCATCACCGGCCGCAGCGCCACACCGGCCGACGCCGCCCCCGTAGCCGTATAGGACCCGCGACATGCTTCTCCACGACACCGCGCTCATCTACGGCCGCTACCTGCGCCAGTCGCTGCGGTCCCGCTTCGCGCTGCTCTTCGGCGTGCTCATGCCGCTGCTGTATCTGCTCTTCTTCGGCCCTCTCCTGACCGATCTGCCGCTCGGCGGGCAGGGCAGCTCCTGGCAGGTCCTGGTGCCGGGGCTGCTCCTGCAACTCGGGCTCTTCGGAGCCCTCTTCGCCGGGTTCATGATCATTCTGGAGAAGGGGTCGGGGATCGTGGACCGGATGCGGGTCACGCCCGTCAGCCGGCTCGGGATGCTGCTCGGCCGGGTGCTGCGGGACGCGACGGTCTTCGTCTTCCAGGCGGTGCTGCTGGTGCTGGCCGCGCTGGTGATGGGACTCCGGGCGCCGCTGGCCGGCATCCTGATCGGCTTCGCGTTCGTCGGGCTGCTCACCGTCTCGCTCGCCTCGCTGTCCTACGCGGTGGCGATGAAGGTCCGCACACCCCAGGAGTTCGGTCCGCTCATCAACGCCGTGTCGATGCCGTCGATGCTGCTGTCCGGACTGATGCTCCCGATGACGCTCGGCCCGGCCTGGCTGGACGTCCTCTCGCACTTCATGCCGTTCCGCTATCTGGTGGACGCGATGCGCGACGCGTACGTCGGCGAGTACACGACGGCCCACATGGCGTACGGCGTCCTGGTCGCCCTCGGTTTCTCGGCGCTCGCCGTGACAGTGGGCACACGCGTGTTCCGGACGGCCGGAGCGTAACTACGCTGGTCGCATGGTCAATCTGACGCGCATCTACACCAGGACCGGCGACCAGGGCACCACCGCCCTCGGCGACATGAGCAGGGTCGCCAAGACCGACCTGCGGATCTCGGCGTACGCCGACGCCAACGAGGCGAACGCGGTGATCGGGACGGCGATCGCGCTCGGCGGGCTCGCAGAGGAGGTTGTCAAGGTCCTCACGCGCGTCCAGAACGACCTGTTCGACGTCGGCGCCGACCTGTCCACGCCCGTCGTCGAGAACCCGGAGTTCCCGCCGCTGCGCGTCGAGCAGTTCTACATCGACAAGCTGGAGGCCGACTGCGACCGCTTCAACGAGCAGTTGGAGAAGCTCCGGTCGTTCATCCTCCCGGGCGGCACGCCGGGCGCGGCCCTGCTGCACCAGGCCTGCACGGTCGTACGACGGGCCGAGCGGTCCACCTGGGCGGCGCTGGAGGTGCACGGCGAGGTCATGAACCCGCTGACCGCGACCTACCTCAACCGCCTGTCCGACCTGCTGTTCATCCTGGCCCGTACGGCCAACAAGGAGGTCGGGGACGTGCTGTGGGTGCCCGGCGGCGAGCGTTAGCGCTCGCGTTTGGGGAACAGCGTGTAGCTGCCGGCGATGACGACGTTGATGCCGATCACCCAGAGCATGCGCTGCTGCCACGCCCGGAGCGAGTCGGTCTCGCCGGCGCCGCCGACGTACCAGATCGCGGCCTGGAGCAGCACCATGGCGACCACCGCGGCGACCACCCAGCGGCCCGCGACCTTCCATTCGTGGACGGCGCGGGCCGTGCCGTACTTCGGCGGCCGCACCGGCGGCGGGCCGCCCGCGAAGCGGTGGGCGACGTGGGCGTCGGCCCAGCGGATCGTGGCGTGGCCGAGCCCGACGGTGAAGCCGATGTAGACGGCGGCCAGGCCGTGTTTCCAGTCGGGTTCGGCGCCGCCCCGCAGGTCGATCGCGGTGACCGTGAACAGGACCAGCTCCAGCAGCGGCTCGCACAGCAGCAGGGCAAGCCCGGTGCGCGGCATCTTCAGCAGGTACCGGAAGGCCAGCCCGGTGGCCAGCAGCACCCAGAACGCCACCTCGCAGGCGATGATCAGTCCGACGATCATGGATCCGCTCCCTTCCCTCGTCTCCAGGTTCGGGCCCCGGTCCCCCGCTTTCGTCGTCGCCGGCGACGAACTCGCCGTACATCGAAAGATGCAGTCCAGGACCGTCCCCGGGGATCAGGCGGGCCGCGCGGCGGCCGTGTTTCATGGGGACATGGCCGTACGACTCCCCCGCCCGCACCGCTTCGACGTGTACATCGCGGGCGGCGGGCTGCTCGGGGGTCTGGTGCTGGTGCTCTTCGGGCTGGCCACCCGGCCGTCCAGTGACCCGATCACTCTCTTCGACGGTCCCTGGCCGGTGCTGGTGCCGCTCACCGTGCTGGCCGGCTGCGAGCTGCTGCGCCGGGCGGCGCCCCGGGTGGCGCTGCTGACCGGCACGGTCGCGATCTGCGCGGACGTGGTGACGCAGGGCAGCCTGGCGTCGGTGCTGATGTTCACCGACCTCGTCTACGCGGCCGTCCTGTACGGCCCGCTCGCCTCCGCCCGCCGCATCCAGTGGGTCACCGGCCTGCTCACGGTCGTCGCGACACTGGTGCCGTTCGCGGTGTGGCGGGTGCCGGAGGCACTCCTGATCGGGGTGGTCGTCGGGGTCGTGGCGTACGGGCCCGCCGCCACCGGCTGGATCGTCCGCAACCACCGTGACGCCGCCGAAGCCGCCCGGCTGCGTGCCGAACAGACCGCGCTGCTCGCGGAGATGGACCGCACCCAGGCCGTCACCGCCGAACGCGCCCGGATGGCACGGGAGTTGCACGACATGGTCGCCAACCACCTCTCCGCGATCGCGATCCACTCCACCGCGGCGCTGTCCCTGGACGATCCGAGGACCTCCGCGGAGGCCCTCGGCGTCATCCGCGAGAACAGCGTCAAGGGGCTGGCGGAGATGCGCCGGCTGATCGGCATCCTGCGCGACGGCGACGAGGAGCCGACCGCGGTCCCGACCCTCGACGGCCTCGGCGCCCTCGTCGAGCACGCCCGCACCAACGGCCTCGACGTCACGCTGGAGGCCGAGCAGGGGACGACCGTGCCCGCCCCCGTCGAACTGGCCGCCTACCGGATCGTCCAGGAGTCCCTGACCAACGCGCTCAAGCACGCCTGCCCCGGCCGCGTGACCGTCGCCCTCGCCCGCCGCGACGGCTCCCTCGACGTGCGCGTGACCAGCCCGTACGGCCACCGGGACGGGCCGCGCGCACCCGGTTCCGGAGCCGGTCTGGTCGGTATGCGGGAGCGGGTGGCCCTGCTGGGCGGCGCCTTCGAGGCCGGCCCTGAGGACACCCCGGCCGGACCCGAGGGCACCCTGTGGGCGGTCCGCGCCACCCTCCCCCTCGCCGATGGAGACCCCGCATGATCCGTGTGCTCGTCGCCGAGGACCAGTCCGCCGTACGCGCCGGGCTCGTCCTCATCCTGCGCAGCGCGCCCGACGTCGAGGTGGTCGGCGAGGCCGCCGACGGGGAGGAGGCGGTGGCGCTGGCCCGGGAGCTGCGGCCGGAGCTGGTCCTGATGGACGTGCAGATGCCGCGCCTGGACGGGGTGTCGGCGACCCGGCAGGTCACGGAGGAGGGGCTCGCGGACGTCCTCGTGCTGACCACCTTCGACCTGGACGAGTACGTGTTCGGGGCGCTGCGGGCGGGCGCGGCCGGGTTCCTGCTGAAGAACACGGAGGCGAGGGACCTCGTCGAGGCGGTCCGTACGGTGGCCCGCGGCGAGGGCATCGTGGCCCCGGCCGTCACACGGCGCCTGATCGCCGAGTTCGCGGCGAGGCCCGTACGGCAGTCGAGCGCGGACCCGGCCGTCCTGGACTGCCTCACCCGCCGTGAACGCGAAGTGCTGTCCTGCCTGGGCGAAGGGCTGTCCAACGCGGACATCGCGGGGCGCCTGGACATGGCGGAGGCGACGGTGAAGACGCACGTCAGCCGCCTCCTGGGCAAGCTGGAGCTGCGCAGCCGCGTTCAAGCAGCCGTACTCGCGCAGGAGTTGGGTGTCTGAGCGGTTGCATACGAGAGTGGTCCAGACCTATTGACCCGTGGTCCAGACCTTTCTATTCTCGCGGCACCGTGGGTACGAAGGCTCAGTCGTGCCCCCATCCCCGAGAAGGAGGCGCGGTATGCGCTTCAGACACAGAGCCGCAGCAGGCTTCGCGACGCTGTTGCTCCCCTTCGCCGGACTGGTCGGGCTGGCCAGTCCCGCCGAGGCGGCGACCTCCGCGACCGCGACCTTCGCCAAGACCCAGGACTGGGGCAGCGGCTTCGAAGGCAAGTGGACCGTCAAGAACACCGGCGACACCACCCTCAGCTCCTGGACCGTGGAGTGGGACTACCCCTCCGGCACCTCGGTCACCTCCGCCTGGGACGCCGACGTCACCTCGTCCGGCACCCACTGGACCGCCAAGAACAAGTCCTGGAACGGCACCCTCGCCCCCGGCGCCTCCGTCTCCTTCGGCTTCAACGGCGCCGGCTCCGGCTCCCCGTCCAACTGCAAGCTGAACGGCGGCAGTTGTGACGGCGGCACCACCAACCCCAGCGACAGCGCGCCCAGCGCCCCCGGCACCCCGACCGCGTCGGGCGTCACCGACACCTCGGTGAAGCTGACCTGGAGCGCGGCCACCGACGACAAGGGCGTCAAGAACTACGACGTCCTGCGCAACGGCACCAAGGTCGCGACGGTGACGACGACCTCGTACACCGACACCGGCCTCACCGCCGGCACCTCGTACTCCTACACCGTCCAGGCCCGTGACACCGCCGACCAGACCGGCCCGGTCAGCGGCGCGCTCTCCGTGAAGACCACCGGCGGCACCACCGACCCGGACCCCGGCACCGGCGGCAAGGTCAAGCTCGGCTACTTCACCGAGTGGGGCGTCTACGGCCGCAACTACCACGTCAAGAACCTGGTGACCTCGGGCTCCGCCTCGAAGATCACGCACATCAACTACGCGTTCGGCAACGTCAAGGACGGCAAGTGCGTCGTCGACGACACCTACGCCGCCTACGACAAGGCCTACACCGCCGACCAGTCCGTCAGCGGCGTCGCCGACACCTGGGACCAGCCGCTGCGCGGCAACTTCAACCAGCTGCGTGAGCTGAAGGCCAAGTACCCGAACATCAAGGTGCTGTACTCCTTCGGCGGCTGGACCTACTCCGGCGGCTTCGCCCAGGCCGCCGCCAACCCGGCCGCGTTCGCCGCGAGTTGCAAGTCCGTCATCGAGGACCCGCGCTGGGCGGACGTCTTCGACGGCATCGACATCGACTGGGAGTACCCGAACGCCTGCGGTCTGACCTGTGACACCTCCGGTGCCGCGGCCTTCAAGAACCTGGTGGCGGCGCTGCGTTCGGAGTTCGGCAGCGACTACCTCGTCACCGCCGCGATCACCGCGGACGCCTCCAGCGGCGGCAAGATCGACGCGGCCGACTACGGCGGCGCCTCCGCGTACCTCAACTGGTACAACGTGATGACGTACGACTACTTCGGCGCCTGGGACAAGACCGGCCCCACCGCCCCGCACTCCCCGCTCACCTCGTACTCCGGCATCCCGAAGGCCGGCTTCAACTCGGCCGACGCGATCGCCAAGCTGAAGGCGAAGGGCGTGCCGTCGAGCAAGCTGCTGCTCGGCATCGGCTTCTACGGCCGCGGCTGGACCGGCGTCACCCAGGCCGCCCCCGGCGGCACCGCCACCGGCCCGGCGACCGGCACCTACGAGGCGGGCATCGAGGACTACAAGGTCCTCAAGACGTCCTGCCCCGCCACCGGCACCGTCGGCGGCACGGCGTACGCCTACTGCGGCAGCAACTGGTGGTCGTACGACACCCCCGCCACCATCGGCACCAAGATGACCTGGGCCAAGAACCAGGGCCTCGGCGGCGCCTTCTTCTGGGAGTTCAGCGGAGACAGCTCCAACGGCGAGCTGGTGAGCGCCATCAACAGCGGTCTCAGCTAGCAGCGGTACTCACGCGACATTGACGCGCTGACCGGGCGGGGCTGCCTCAAGCCACGCGAGGAAACCGGTCAGCGCGTCTTCGCTCATGGCGAGCTCCAGACGCGTGCCCCGGTGGAGGCAGGTGAGGACGACGGCGTCCGACAGGAGCGCCAGCTCCTCCTCGCCCTCGGGCAGGCGGCGGCCGGCGACCTCGATCGTGGCGCGCTCCAGCACGCGGCGCGGGCGGTAGGCGTACGAGAAGACGCGGTACCACTCGATGCGGTCGCCGTTGTAGCGGGCGACGCCGTAGCTCCAGCCCTTGCCACTGGTGTCGGTTTTCTCCGGGACGTCCCAGCGCAGGGAACAGTCGAAGGTGCCGCCCGAGCGCTGGATGAGTCTGCGGCGCAGACCGAAGACGAACAGGCCAAGGACCACCAGGGCGACCACGACTCCGCACACAGTCAGAGCGAGGACCATCGACACCGACCTCCTCGTCTACTCGGTAACGGATTACTCAGTAACGGATTGGAAAAAACGTCCACATTCGCCTCAGCCGCGACCGGGGCCGGATTTCTCCGGTCCCAGCCGCGGCTGAGTGACGTCATACGGTCTCGCGCAGGCTAGCGCGTCGCCGCCGCGCGGATGCGTACGTCCGCGCGGCGCTCGGCGGCGGCGTCACCCTCCGCCTTCGCGCGCTCCAGCTCGCGCTCGGCGCGCTGGACATCGATCTCGTCCGACAGCTCGGCGATCTCGGCCAGCAGCGACAGCTTGTTGTCCGCGAACGAGATGAAACCGCCGTGCACCGCGGCGACGACCGTTCCACCATCACTCGTACGGATGGTCACCGGGCCCGACTCCAGCACACCGAGCAGCGGCTGGTGACCGGGCATGACGCCGATGTCGCCGGACGTGGTGCGCGCGACGACCAGGGTGGCCTCGCCGGACCAGACCTCTCGGTCGGCCGCGACCAGCGCGACGTGCAGCTCAGCAGCCAAGGTGGCTCCTCGGGTCACCACCCGGCGGGGTCACCGGGTGTTGGTTACAAGTCTAGTAGGCGTGAAAGAGGGGGCGGGACGTACCCCGCCCCCTCGTCAGAGCGCGAGGCTCAGGAGACGCCGAGCTCCTTGGCGTTGGCCTTGAGGTCCTCGATGCCACCGCACATGAAGAACGCCTGCTCCGGGAAGTGGTCGTACTCGCCGTCGATGATCGCGTTGAAGGCCGCGATCGACTCGTCCAGCGGGACGTCCGACCCGTCGACGCCGGTGAACTGCTTGGCGACGTGGGTGTTCTGGGACAGGAAGCGCTCCACGCGACGGGCACGGTGGACGACGAGCTTGTCCTCCTCGCCGAGCTCGTCGATACCGAGGATCGCGATGATGTCCTGGAGGTCCTTGTACTTCTGCAGGACCGTCTTGACGCGCATGGCGGCGTCGTAGTGGTCCTGCGCGATGTAGCGCGGGTCCAGGATGCGGGACGTGGAGTCCAGCGGGTCCACGGCCGGGTAGATGCCCTTCTCGGAGATCGGACGGGAGAGAACCGTCGTCGCGTCGAGGTGGGCGAACGTGGTGGCCGGGGCCGGGTCGGTCAGGTCGTCCGCGGGGACGTAGATCGCCTGCATCGAGGTGATCGAGTGACCACGGGTCGAGGTGATGCGCTCCTGGAGGAGACCCATCTCGTCGGCCAGGTTCGGCTGGTAGCCCACCGCGGAGGGCATACGGCCGAGCAGGGTCGACACCTCGGAACCGGCCTGGGTGAAGCGGAAGATGTTGTCGATGAAGAACAGCACGTCCTGCTTCTGCACATCGCGGAAGTACTCCGCCATGGTCAGACCGGCGAGGGCCACGCGCAGACGGGTGCCCGGGGGCTCGTCCATCTGACCGAAGACCAGGGCAGTCTTGTCGATGACGCCCGAGTCCGACATCTCCTCGATGAGGTCGTTGCCCTCACGGGTGCGCTCACCGACACCGGCGAACACGGAGACACCGTCGTGGTTGTTGGCGACGCGGTAGATCATCTCCTGGATGAGCACCGTCTTGCCGACGCCGGCACCACCGAACAGACCGATCTTTCCACCCTTGACGTACGGGGTGAGAAGGTCGATGACCTTGACGCCGGTCTCGAACATCTCGGTCTTCGACTCGAGCTCGTCGAAGTTCGGGGCCTTGCGGTGGATGCCCCAGCGCTCGCCCGTGTACTGCTCGTCGACGTTCAGCACCTCACCGAGGGTGTTGAACACCTTGCCCTTGGTGAAGTCGCCGACCGGGACCGTGATGGAGGCGCCGGTGTCGGTGACCGGGGCCTGGCGGACCAGACCGTCGGTGGGCTGCATGGAGATGGTGCGGACCAGGCCGTCACCCAGGTGCTGGGCGACCTCCAGGGTCAGCGTCTTCTTCTCGCCGTCCTTGGCCGGGTCGGCCACCTCGACGTGAAGGGCGTTGTAGATGTCGGGCATCGCGTCGACGGGGAACTCCACGTCGACGACCGGGCCGATGACCCGGGCGACGCGGCCCGTGGCCGTCGCGGTCTCAACAGTGGTGGTCATTAGCGGTCACTCCCCGCGGTCGCGTCGGCCAGGGCTGCGGAGCCACCGACGATCTCGCTGATTTCCTGGGTGATTTCGGCCTGGCGGGCCGCGTTGGCAAGTCGGGAGAGCGTGGTGATGAGCTCTCCTGCGTTGTCGGTGGCCGACTTCATCGCGCGGCGCGTGGCGGCGTGCTTGGAGGCAGCCGACTGGAGCAGCGCGTTGTAGATACGGCTCTCGACGTAGCGCGGCAGCAGGGCGTCGAGGACGTCCTCCGCCGACGGCTCGAAGTCGTACAGCGGAAGGATCTCGCCCTTGGGGGCTGCTTCCTTCGCGACCTCTTCGAGGCTGAGCGGCAGCAGACGGTCGTCGAGCGCCGTCTGCGTCATCATCGAGACGAACTCGGTGAAGACGATGTGGAGTTCGTCCACACCACCCTCGGCCGTGTCCTTCTCGATGGCCTCGATCAGCGGACCCGCGACCTTCTTGGCGTCCGCGTACGTGGGCTCGTCGGTGAAGCCCGACCACGACTCCACGACCTTGCGCTCGCGGAAGTTGTAGTGGGCCAGACCGCGGCGGCCGACGATGTACGTGTCGACCTCCTTGCCCTCGGCCTCGAGACGCGCGGTCAGCTGCTCCGCGGCCTTGATGGCGTTGGAGTTGAAGGCGCCGGCGAGACCACGGTCGCTCGTCAGGAGCAGCACCGCGGACCGCACGACCGTCTCGGCCTGCGTGGTCAGCGGGTGCTTCGTGTTCGAGCCGGTACCGACCGCCGTGACCGCACGCGTCAGTTCCTGCGCGTACGGCGTGGAGGCCGCCACCTTGCGCTGCGCCTTGACGACGCGCGAGGCGGCGATCATCTCCATCGCCTTGGTGATCTTCTTGGTCGCGGTGACGGATCGGATGCGACGCTTGTAGACCCGGAGCTGGGCTCCCATGAGTCAGGTCCCTTCCTTACGTCACTTGGCGGCGGCCGGAGCGTCCTCGCCGAGAAGCTTGCCGTCCGAGGTCTCGAACTGCTTCTTGAAGTCGGCGATCGCGTCGGCAACAGCGGTGAGGGTGTCGTCCGACAGCTTGCCGCCCTCGCGGATGGAGGCCATGAGGCCCTGCTCCTTGCGGTGCAGGTACTCCAGGAGCTCCTTCTCGAAGCGGCGGATGTCGGCGACCGGGACGTCGTCCATCTTGCCGGTGGTGCCGGCCCAGACGGAGACGACCTGGTCCTCGGTGGACATCGGCTGGTACTGAGCCTGCTTGAGCAGCTCGACCATGCGCTGACCGCGCTCCAGCTGCGCCTTCGACGCGGCGTCCAGGTCGGAACCGAAGGCGGCGAACGCCTCCAGCTCACGGAACTGGGCGAGGTCCACGCGCAGACGGCCGGAGACCTGCTTCATCGCCTTGTGCTGCGCGGAACCACCGACTCGGGAGACGGAGATACCGACGTTCAGCGCGGGGCGCTGACCGGCGTTGAAGAGGTCCGACTCCAGGAAGCACTGGCCGTCGGTGATGGAGATGACGTTGGTCGGGATGAACGCCGAGACGTCGTTGGCCTTGGTCTCGACGATCGGCAGACCGGTCATCGAGCCGGCACCCATGTCGTCGGAGAGCTTGGCGCAGCGCTCCAGCAGACGGGAGTGCAGGTAGAAGACGTCACCCGGGTAGGCCTCACGGCCCGGCGGGCGGCGCAGCAGCAGCGACACAGCGCGGTAGGCGTCGGCCTGCTTCGACAGGTCGTCGAAGATGATGAGGACGTGCTTGCCCTCGTACATCCACTGCTGACCGATGGCCGAACCGGTGTACGGCGCCAGGTACTTGAAGCCGGCCGGGTCGGACGCGGGGGCGGCGACGATGGTCGTGTACTCCAGCGCGCCGTTCTCCTCCAGCGCGCGGCGGACCGACGCGATGGTGGAGCCCTTCTGGCCGATGGCGACGTAGATGCAGCGGACCTGCTTGTTCACGTCGCCCGAGCGCCAGTTGTCGCGCTGGTTGATGATCGTGTCGACGGCCAGGGCGGTCTTGCCGGTCTGACGGTCACCGATGATCAGCTGACGCTGGCCACGGCCGATCGGGGTCATCGCGTCGACGGCCTTGTAGCCGGTCTCCATCGGCTCGTGCACCGACTTGCGCTGCATGACCGTGGGGGCCTGCAGCTCGAGGGCACGACGACCGGACGTCTCGATCTCGCCGAGGCCGTCGATCGGGTTGCCGAGCGGGTCGACGACGCGGCCGAGGTAGCCCTCGCCGACGGCCACGGAGAGGACCTCGCCGGTGCGCGTGACCGGCTGACCCTCCTCGATGCCGCTGAACTCACCGAGGACGATGGCGCCGATCTCGCGCTCTTCCAGGTTGAGCGCGAGGCCGAGGGTGCCGTCCTCGAACTTCAGCAGTTCGTTGGCCATGGCCGAGGGCAGACCCTCGACCTTCGCGATGCCGTCGCCGGCAAGGGTGACCGTACCGACCTCCTCGCGCGAGGCCGCGTCCGGCTTGTACGACTGGACGAAGTTCTCCAGCGCGTCCCGGATCTCCTCCGGCCGGATCGTGAGCTCCGCCATCTGGGTTCCCTGCTCTCCTTGTTGGGCCCGAAGTTTCACTTTGGGGGTCTGGGGGCGACCCCCAGGATTCTTCATGTACGGCCCAACCAGGGCCGTCGTAAGTACGTACTGCTATGAAGTTGCTGCTCAGCCCGCCAGGCGGCGGCCGGCGTCCTCGATGCGGTCCGCGATGGAGCCGTTGATGACCTCGTCGCCGACCTGCACCCGGATACCGCCGAGGACCTCGGGGTCCACGTCGATGTTCAGGTGGACCTGGTGGCCGTAGAGCTTCCCGAGCGCGGCGCCCAGGCGCTGCTTCTGGGTGTCGCTCAGCGGGACCGCCGAGGTGACGACGGCGACCAGCCGGTTGCGACGGTCCGCGGCGAGCTTGGACAGGGACTCCAGTCCCGCTTCCAGGCTACGTCCCCGCGGCGCGGTCACAAGACGCGTCACCAGACGCTCGGTGGTCGCGTGGGCACGGCCGCCGAGCAGGCTGCGCAGCAGCTCGCCCTTGGCCGAGCCGGTCGCGGCGCGGTCGGTGAGCGCGGCCCGCAGCTCGGTGTTCGAGGAGACGATCCGGCCGAACCGGAACAGCTCGTCCTCCACGTCGTCGAGCGCGCCGGCCCGCTGCGCGGCGGTGAGGTCGGCGAGGTTCGCCAGCTCCTCCAGGGCGTCCACCAGGTCGCGCGACTGCGACCAGCGGGAGCGCACCATGCCGGACACCAGGTCCGCGGCCTCGCCGCCGACCTGGCCGCCGAGAAGACGCTGGGCCAGTTCGGCCTTGGCCTCGCCGGCCTGCGCCGGGTCGGTCAGGACCCGACGCAGCGACACCTCGCGGTCGAGCAGCGCGGTGACGGCGGCCAGCTCGTCGGCGAGCGTGCCGGCGTTCACGGACGTGTTGTCCGTCAGCGCGTCGAGACGCTCACGTGCGGCTGCCAGGGCCTCGCGGCTCGCTCCGTTCATCGCGCGGCCTCGGCCTTCTCCTCGAGCTCGTCGAGGAAGCGGTCGATCACGCGGGACTGCCGGGCGTGGTCCTCGAGGGACTCACCGACGAGCTTGCCGGCCAGGTCGGTGGCGAGCTTGCCGACGTCCTGGCGCAGCGCCTGCGAGGCGGCCTTGCGGTCGGCCTCGATCTGCGCGTGACCGGCGGCGATGATCTCCTCACGCTGCCGCTGGCCTTCCGCGCGCATCTCGGCGATGAGCGTGGCGCCCTGCTCCTGCGCCTCCTGGCGCAGGCGCGCGGCCTCGTGGCGGGCCTCGGCGAGCTGTGCCTTGTACTGCTCAAGGACGCTCTGGGCCTCGGTCTGTGCGGCCTCGGCCTTCTCGATACCGCCCTCGATGGCCTCGCGCCGCTCTTCCAGAACCTTGTTGATGGTCGGGAGGAGCTTCTTGGCGAGGAAGCCGAAGACGATGACGAAGGCGATCAGGCCGATGACGAGCTCCGGCCACGGCGGAATGAGGGGGTTCTCCTTCTCCGCCTCGGCCGCCAGCTGAACCAGTGCGTGGTTCACATCAGTGCCTTTCGTCTAATTACGGCTGGTCGTTTGGTTCGTCTTAGTAGACGAACGGCATGACCAGACCGATGAGGGCGAGCGCCTCACAGAAGGCGAAGCCGAGGATCTGGTTGGCGCGGATCAGACCGGCGGCCTCGGGCTGGCGGGCGAGGGCCTGCGTGCCGTTACCGAAGATGATGCCGACGCCGACGCCCGGGCCGATCGCCGCGAGGCCGTAGCCGATGGAGCCGAGGTTGCCGTCGACCGCAGCGAGCATCTGGGACATGCCAGTTCTTCCTTCTCTTTACGTGACCGGTGGGGGTTGGCCACCGGATGTCTCTGGGGGTGTGACCGAGGGCTCGGCTCAGTGGTGCTCGGCGAGCGCGCCCTGGATGAAGGTGCAGGTCAGGAGGACGAAGACGTACGCCTGAACGGCCTGGATGAAGAGCTCGAAGGCGGTCATGATGATGACCATCACGAACGACACTGCGGAGTAGGCGATGCCGATGCCGTTGAGCATGTACCAGCTGGCGATCGTGAAGAGCAGCAGCAGGGTGTGGCCGGCGAACATGTTCGCGAAGAGTCGCACCGCGTGCGTGAAGGGGCGGACGATCAGGTTCGAGAAGAACTCGATGGTCATGGCCAGCGGGAGCACCGGGCCCAGCGACTTGTCGTAGCCGGTGAAGTTCTTGAAGGCGCCCACGAAGCCGTGCCGCTTGAAGGTGAGCGAGACCCAGGTGATGTAGACGATCGCGGCCAGTACGGCGGGGTACGCGATGATCGACGTCACCGGGAAGGAGGCGACCGGGATGATGGACCAGAGGTTCATGATCCAGATGAAGAAGAACAGCGAGACGGCGAGCGGGACGTACTTCTCGCCCTCCTTCTTGCCGATCGTCTCGTAGACGATGCCGCGGCGTACGAAGTCGTAGCCGGCCTCGGCGACCATCTGGAGCTTGCCCGGGACCAGCTTCGGCTTGGCGAAGGCGGACCAGAAGAAGCCGACGATGATGATGGAGCCCAGCAGGGCCAGCAGCATCGGCTTGTTGAAGTACGCGCCGTTGCCGTCAGCGTCGCCCCAGAGCGGCTCGAACATGAACGAGTGCAGGCCCGGAGCCGGGAAGCCACACCCGTCGAACAGGTGACAGCTCGTGTCGAAAGCGAGCGTCTGCGTCGGGTCAGCACTCACCGCGGGCTCCTTCATCGTGGCGCATAGGTACGGCAACCTCGTTGTGTCGGCGCGGCGCAGGGCCGCGGTTCGGCACGGGACTGGTGTTACGGATGTGGGGGCGGCTGGGGGGCATCTCGCCTCGCGAGTGAGATTGAGCAGGCGTCAGCTCAGATGCCCGCGCCCGCGATGCCGCAGTTGGCACCGGACGATAGCAGGACTTCTCGTGCGCCTTTATCCCGCCCCTACCCCTCACGACGAGTGCCCCGATTTTTCGGGCTTGTTACCCGAATCGGGTTCGACGTAAAGGATCTTGGACTTCATGTGCGCACGTGTCTGCGCGGCGATCCACGCGAGGGTGCCGGCGACGAGAGTCAGTGCGAAAGCCTTGGGGTGGAACAACGTCGTGTTCTTGAAAGCGGCGAGGAACACGAACAGCAGCAGGATCTGAGCCGCGTAGAGCATCAGGCCCATCGCCTGGAACAGGTGCGGAAGCGATTTGGCAGTGCGCTGCAGAACGTAGAGACCGATTCCCATGAAGAGAATCACGATCAGCGTCGCGACGACTGCCCCGATCGCCCCTTTGCCGCCGGCGACCACACCACTGACGACGGCGGCAATCGCGCCGACGGCAGCTGTGGGCACAGCAGCCTGGGCCAGGATCCGGACGTCGTTGGACGGCATGGCGGCAACTCCGCTTTCAACGGGGGGAAGGGGTGTCGTCATGGACGAGCGTAGTCCCGGGCCGAGAGGGGACCTCACACCAATGGACCGTCGCACTACGGTCCTTCGGCTCTATCCCGGGTTCTCGTGAACCGTATCACAAACTATTTGATGAGGTCTTTACCTGGTTGGTGTGCTTGCTGTCACACGTGAGAGTGATGGTGCACGTCTGTGCAAGAACGCAGCCGACATGTCTGGTATTGGGGCGCTTTGCACCCCCAACTCACTCCCACGACTTGGCAATGCTCTAGTCAGATTCTTACCTTGCCGCGTCAGCGCGACGACCCGGCTTTCCGCCGGTCCAGGAAACGCGAACGGGCGCCGATCGCGGTCGCCCCATTGACACCGGAGACCCCGACGGCGACCGGCGTGCGCTCCTCCTCGTCGACCGCGGGAGCCGTCGGCTCCACGGCGGGCGCGGATTCCGCAACCGCCTTGCGGCGACGGCGATAACGCGGCGGCACGAAGGCCTGCGCCCACATCGGGGCACGCGGCGTGAAGCGCGGCATCAGCAGCAACAGCAGCCCGATCGCCGAGAGGATCACCACACCGAGCACGATCCACATGGACGCGGAGTTCACGGAGTAGGCGAGCGCGCCGAAGGCGATCAGCGCCGACCAGAAGTACATGATCAGGACGGCCCTGCTGTGCGAGTGCCCGATCTCCAGCAGCCGGTGGTGCAGATGCCCGCGGTCGGCGGCGAACGGCGACTGACCGCGCCAGGTGCGGCGCACGATGGCGAGGACCAGGTCGGCGGCCGGGATCGCGATGATGGTCAGCGGCAGCAGCAGCGGGATGTAGACCGGGACCATGTGGTGCACGGTCTGGCGCTGGGACCCGCCGAACAGGCTGTCCGGGTCGACCTGCCCCGTGATGGAGATCGCGCCCGCGGCCAGGACCAGCCCGATCAGCATCGAGCCCGAGTCGCCCATGAAAATGCGCGCGGGGTGCATGTTGTGCGGCAGGAAGCCCAGGCACATGCCCATCAGGATGGCCGCGAACAGCGTCGCGGGGGCGGCGGCCTCGATGCCGTACGAGTACCAGATGCGGTAGGCGTACATGAAGAACGCGGCGGCGGCGATGCAGACCATGCCGGAGGCCAGGCCGTCCAGGCCGTCGACGAAGTTGACCGCGTTGATGGTGATGACGACCAGCGCCACGGTCAGCAGGGTGCCCTGCCACTGGGTCAGCGCGACGGTGCCGGCGCCGGGCACCGGCAGCCACAGGATCGTCAGACCCTGCATGACCATCACGCCGGCGGCGATCATCTGGCCGCCCAGCTTGATCAGGGCGTCGATCTCGAACTTGTCGTCCAGGACGCCGATCAGCCAGATCAGGGCGGCGCCGGAGAGCAGCGCGCGCGGCTCGTTGGACTGGGAGAAGACCCCGTTGAGGTTGGTGAGGTGGTCGGCGACCAGGAGCCCGGCGCACAGGCCGAAGAACATGGCGATACCGCCGAGCCGCGGAGTCGGTTCCCGGTGCACGTCACGGGCCCTGATCTCCGGCATCGCTCCGGCCACGATCGCGAACTTCCGTACCGGCCCTGTCAGCAGATACGTCACCGCGGCCGTGATGCAGAGCGTCAGCAGGTATTCACGCACGGGCTTCCCCACAGGTCTCGCTGGCCATCTCAGCCCCACACCCTAGCGATGGACGCATATGGTTGGGGACTTCCGGGTAGCGACGATGGTTGCACGTGCGGCTGTGCACCCGTGCCGAAACCAGGCGTACGACGGGTCCGACGACGGTGCGCCTACCCCGGATCAGGCGGGATACGGCGGAAATCTGCCCGCGAGCTCCCGCACTTCTTCACGAGCCTGCTGGCTGTCGGTCTCCCCGCGCAGCACCCCCGCGAGCAGGGCGGCGAGGCCGGCCATCTCCTGCTCGCCCATCCCCTGCGTGGTCACGGCGGCGGTCCCCAGCCGCAGTCCGCGGGCGTCCCCGTGCGGCAGCGCGCAGCAGTCGAGGACCATGCCGGCCGCCGCGAGCCGCCCGCGCGCGGTCCGTCCGTCGACGCCGAGCGGCGCGGGGTCGACGGTGAGCAGGTGGGTGTCCGTGCCACCGGTGGTGACGACGAGGTTCTCGGCGGCGAGACCGGCCGCGAGAACCCTCGCATTGGCGACCACCTGATGGGCGTACGCCGCGAACGCCGGTGTTGCCGCCTCCCCGAACGCGACGGCCTTGGCGGCGATGGTGTGCATCTGCGCGCCGCCCTGGGTGAACGGGAAGACGGCCCGGTCGACCCGCTCGGCGAGCTCCTCGCCGCACAGGATCATCCCGCCACGGGGCCCGCGCAGCACCTTGTGCGTCGTCGCGCACACGACATCGGCGTACGGCACCGGACTGGGCGCCGCTCCCCCGGCGACGAGCCCGATGGGATGGGCGGCGTCCGCGATCAGATAGGCGCCCACCTCGTCGGCGACCTCGCGGAAGAAGGCGTAGTCCATGTGGCGGGGGTAGGCGATGGAGCCGCACACGATCGCCTTGGGGCGGTGATTGCGGGCCAGCGTCCGCACCTGCTCGTAGTCGATGAGCCCGGTCTCGGCGTCGACGCCGTACCCGACGAAGTCGAACCAGCGCCCGGAGAAGTTCGCGGGCGACCCGTGGGTGAGGTGCCCGCCGTGCGGCAGCCCGAGGGCGAGGACGGTGTCGCCGGGCCGCAACAGGGCGGCATAGGCGGCCAGCACCGCCGACGACCCGGAATGGGACTGCACGTTGGCGTGCGCGGCCCCGAACAGCGCCTTCGCGCGATCGACAGCGATCCGCTCGGCGACATCGACGATCTCGCACCCGCCGTGATGACGAGCCCCCGGATACCCCTCGGCGTACTTGTTGGCGAGCGGCGACCCCAGGGCGGCCAGCACCGCGGGCGAGGAGAAGTTCTCGGCGGCGCTGAGCTGCAACGACGTCGACTGCCGCGCGAGCTCGCCGAGCAGGATCTCGGCCAGCTCAGGATCCTGCCGCCGCAGGACATCGGCGGTCTCGGGCGCATGGGTGACCGACATGGCTGACTCCGGGGCGTCGACAATGACGTACGACCAATGTAGGCCCGCCACCCCCGGGGTGCTCGGCTGTTACGCCCGCGCGGGCACCCCCGTCAACGCCGTCACCACCGGATCCAACGCCTGATGTATCTCGTCCCCGATCGACCGGAAGAACGTCAGGGGCGCCCCGTACGGGTCGTAGACCTCGTCCGCCTCCGCTGTCGGGGCCAGGAGCCACCCGCGTAGAGCCGCCGCCGCGCGGACCAGGGCGCGGGCGCGGTCGACCATGCCGTCCTCCAGGGGCGGCAGGGTGGTCGGGTCTATCGCGCGGACCAGGCGGGTGAACTCCTTCAGGGTGAAGGTGCGCAGGCCCGCCGAGTGGCCCATGGAGATGACCTGGGCGCGGTGGTCGCGGGTGGCGGTCAGGACCAGGTCGGCCATGATGACGTGCTCGTCGAGGAGCTCGCGGCCGGTGAAGCCGGAGGCGTCCGCGCCGAAGTCGGCCAGGACCGCCTCCGCGTTGGCCTCCATGGGCGCCCCTTCGTGGCCCCAGGTGCCCGCGCTCTCCACGACCAGGCCGCCCCACAGCGGGTCGCCGAGCCGGTTCGCCAGGGCATGGCGGGTCAGCCGCTCGGTGATCGGCGAGCGGCACACGTTGCCGGTGCTGACGTGGAGGATGCGGAAGGTGTCACGCGGGAGGCCGGTGAAGGTCCGCGTCTCTTCCATGTCCCATATGCCACGCCCCGCGTCAGGGGCCGTCAATTCGCCACCTCGAGGTCGGGTACGACCTTCCTGAGCTCCTCCGCCGAGATCGCGCCCGCACGGAGCAGGACGGGCACCTCGCGCGTCACGTCGACGATGGAGGACGGGACGTTGCCGGGCGTCGGACCGCCGTCGAGGTAGACGGAGACCGAGTCGCCGAGCATCCCCTGGGCGGCGTCACAGTCCTCCGGCGCCGGGTGCCCGGTGAGGTTCGCCGAGGAGACCGCCATCGGGCCCACCTCGGTCAGCAGCTCGATCGCCACCGGGTGCAGCGGCATACGGACCGCCACCGTGCCCCTGGTGTCGCCCAGGTCCCACTGCAACGACGGCTGGTGCTTGGCGACGAGCGTCAGCGCGCCCGGCCAGAACGCGTCGACCAGCTCCCACGCCATCTCGGAGAAGTCCGTGACCAGGCCGTGCAGCGTGTTCGGGGAGCCGATGAGGACGGGCGTCGGCATGTTGCGCCCCCGGCCCTTGGCCTCCAGCAGGTCGACGACGGCCTCGGAGGAGAACGCGTCGGCGCCGATGCCGTACACCGTGTCGGTCGGGAGGACCACCAGCTCGCCACGGCGGACGGCGGACGCGGCCTCGCGCAGACCCGTCGAGCGGTCGGTCGCGTCGTTGGTGTCGTATCGCCGTGCCATGTCTAGCGGGCCTCCTCGTACACGTGCTTCTCGTCGAAAGTCTTCACGGCACTCACGGCATTGCCTTGCGGGCCGTGGCGAACCGGGGGCGGTTGTTGAGGTCGGGGTGGTCGGCCGCGTCGGCCCAGCCCCGCTCCTCGGTGAAGATCCACGGCACCTGGCCGCCCTGGGTGTCGGCGTGCTCGATGACGACGACGCCGCCCGGGCGCAGCAGCCGGTGTGCGGTGCGCTCCAGACCGCGGATGAGGTCGAGGCCGTCCTCGCCCGAGAACAGGGCGAGTTCGGGATCGTAGTCCCGCGCCTCGGGAGCGACGTACTCCCATTCGGTGAGCGGGATGTAGGGCGGGTTGGAGATGACCAGGTCGACCTGGCCGTCGAGGTCCGGGAAGGCGTCCAGGGCGTTGCCCTGCCGCAGGTCGACCCTGGACCCCTGCACGTTCTTGCGCGTCCACTGCAGGGCGTCCTCGGACAGCTCCACGGCGTGCACGCGGGAGCGCGGGACCTCCTGGGCGAGGGCGAGCGCGATGGCGCCGGAGCCGGTGCACAGATCGACGATGCAGGGCTCGACGACGTCCATCGCGCGGACGGCGTCTATCGCCCACCCGACCACCGACTCGGTCTCGGGCCGGGGCACGAAGACGCCGGGGCCGACCTGGAGCTCCAGGTACCGGAAGTAGGCGAGCCCGGTGATGTGCTGCAGCGGCTCGCGCTGCTCACGGCGGGCGATGACCTCCCAGTACCGGGCGTCGAAGTCCGCGTCCTTCACGGAGTGCAGCGCGCCCCTCTTCACGCCGTGCACGAACGCGGCGAGCTCCTCCGCGTCGTTGCGCGGCGAGGGCACGCCGGCGTCGGCCAGCCGCTGGGTGGCTTGAGCTACCTCAGCGAGCAGCAGACTTCGGGGCTTCGGGGGTCGCCCCCCAAAAGATTGCTGCACGCAAGTCCTCCGTGTCGTACTCGGTCGTGCACAGGTCCCTCTTACGCGGCCGCCAGCTTCGCCGCCGAGTCCGCGTCGACGCAGGCCTGGATCACCGCGTCGAGGTCGCCGTCCAGGACCTGGTCCAGGTTGTACGCCTTGAAGCCGACGCGGTGGTCCGAGATGCGGTTCTCCGGGAAGTTGTACGTACGGATCTTCTCGGAGCGGTCGACGGTACGGACCTGGCTGCGGCGGGCGTCGGCGGCTTCCCGCTCCGCCTCCTCCTGCGCCGCGGCGAGCAGCCTGGAGCGCAGGATACGCAAGGCCTGCTCCTTGTTCTGAAGCTGGCTCTTCTCGTTCTGGCAGGAAGCGACGACTCCGGTGGGAATGTGCGTGATGCGCACGGCGGAGTCGGTCGTGTTGACGGACTGGCCGCCGGGCCCGGAGGAGCGGTAGACGTCGATGCGGAGGTCGTTGGGGTTGATCTCGACGTCGACCTCCTCGGCCTCGGGCGTGACCAGCACACCGGCGGCGGAGGTGTGGATGCGGCCCTGGGACTCGGTCGCCGGGACGCGCTGCACGCGGTGCACGCCGCCCTCGTACTTCAGCCGGGCCCAGACACCCTGACCGGGTTCGGTGGCCCCGTTCCCGCCCTTGGTCTTCACGGCGACCTGGACGTCCTTGTAGCCGCCCAGCTCGGACTCGGTGGCGTCGATGATCTCGGTCTTCCAGCCGACGCGCTCGGCGTAGCGGAGGTACATGCGCAGGAGGTCACCGGCGAACAGGGCCGACTCGTCGCCGCCGGCGCCGGCCTTGATCTCCAGGATGACGTCCTTGTCGTCGGACGGGTCCCGGGGCACGAGCAGCAGGCGCAGCTTCTCGGTGAGTTCCTCGCGCTGCTTGTCCAGCTCCTTGACCTCGGCCGCGAAGTCGGGGTCGTCGGCGGCGAGTTCCTTCGCCGTGTCGATGTCGTCGCCCGTCTGCTTCCAGGAGCGGTACGTGGCGACGATCGGGGTGAGCTCGGCGTAGCGCTTGTTCAGCTTGCGCGCGTTGGCCTGGTCGGCGAAGACCGACGGGTCGGCGAGCTTCTTCTCCAGGTCGGCGTGCTCCGTGACCAGTTCCTCGACGGCCTCGAACATCTTGGGGCTCCTGTACTGCGAATGACGGGGGAAGGCGGGCGACCAAAAACGCCGGTCCCGGCGCGCTCCGAGGAGCGCGACCGTGGACCGGCGCTGGTGGCTCGCTACTTCTTGGCAGCAGCCTTGCCGAAGCGGGCCTCGAAGCGGGCCACACGGCCACCGGTGTCGAGGATCTTCTGCTTGCCCGTGTAGAACGGGTGGCACTCGGAGCAGACCTCGGCACGGATGGTGCCGCTCTCGATCGTGCTACGGGTGGTGAACGACGCGCCACAGGTGCAGCTGACCTGCGTCTCGACGTACTCGGGGTGGATGTCGCGCTTCAAGGTGTCTCCTAGTTTCGGGAGGGCACCGGGTCGCCGCCGCGGGCTGCGGGAGCGTGAACCGGGGCCGACGTACCAGTCTGCCAGGACTGGCCGCATCCCCCAAAACGGGGGGTGGGCGTGATCTATTCCCAGCGGGCCGGGGCGCGCCTACGAGGCGGTGACGACGCCTTCCGCCTGACCGGTGGCCGTGCCCTTGGTGGCGCTCTTGGGGATCGCCCGGTCGTTCTTCAGCGCCTTCCAGACGACCTTGGCCTTGGCCTGGTCCACCAGCACCCGGTTGGCGTTCTGCGGGTCGTACTGGACCGGCATGGTGACCATGGTCATGTTCTTGGAGCTGATGCCCTTGAGGCCGTTGGCGAAGGACATGAGCTTGTTGACGTTCCCCAGGTCGGAGTCGGTCGTCACGGCCTTGGTGGCGGTGTTGGCGAGGTCGTAGAGCTTCTTCGGGTTGCCGAAGACGTCGACGTCCTTGATCTGGTTGATCAGCGCCTTGATGAACGCCTGCTGGAGCTGGATGCGGCCGAGGTCGGAGCCGTCGCCGACGCCGTGCCGGGTGCGGACCAGGCCGAGGGCCTGCTTGCCGGTGAGGGTGTGGGTGCCGGCCTTGAGGTTGAGGTGGCTGTCGCGGTCGGTGATGTTCTTGGTGGTCGTGACGTCGACGCCGCCGAGCTCGTCGATGAGCTTCTGGAAGCCGGAGAAGTCGACCTCCAGGTAGTGGTCCATGCGGATGCCGGTGAGCGACTCGACGGTCTTCACGGCGCAGGCGGCGCCGCCCGTGGAGTACGCGGAGTTGAACATCGCGTTCGACGCGGCGTCGTGGACGTTCCCGTCGGCGTCGGTGCACTCGGGCCGGTCGACGAGGGTGTCCCGGGGTATGGAGACCACGCTGGCCTTCTTGTGGCCCTCGTAGACGTGCACGATCATCGCGGTGTCCGAGCGGGCACTGCCGTCGTCGGCGCCGCCGCCGAGCTTCTTGTTCGAGCCGGAGCGGGTGTCGGAACCCAGGACGAGGATGTTCTCGGAGCCGTTGTCGACCTTGGTCGGCCGGTCGGTGCCGAGGGCCTGGTCGATGTCGACGCTCTTGATGTTGCCGTTGAGCTTGAAGTACAGGTAGCCGGCCCCGGTGCCGCCCAGCACGACGATCCCCGCGGCGGTCCAGGCCGCGATCTTCAGGCCCTTGTGCCCGCCCCGGGTCTTGCGGCGGCGGCCCTTGGCGCGGTGGCGCGGGCCCGTGGTGCCGGAGTCGCCCGGTATGCCGGGCTCCGGCGTGCTCTCGGCGGTCATGTACTCCTCGTCTCGTCGGTCGGTTACCCCCTGCTTTCAGGGTCAGACGTGGTCGCGCGCGACCCGGACCTCACCATGGTCGCTCCGCCTGGTCAGACGGGGAAACCGGAGAAAGGGTTGCACAACGCACTGTGCCCACCCGGTGGACGGGTGGGCACAGTGCGTAGTCGAGGAGCCGGGGCGTGCCCCGCTCACCTGCGATTTCAGCCGAAGATGTCGTACTGCTTGAAATCGGTACCGACCGAGATCCTTGTGGCGAAGATCTCGCTCGTGGCCTTGCCGGTGCCCTTGTACAGGTACAGGGTGCCGCCGGGCGTACGGGCCAGGAAGTCGGCCTTGCCGTCACCGGTGACGTCACCGACGGCGTCGAAGGCGTTGTACGTGGTGTTGCTCCAGGTGCGGACCTTCACGCGGGCGGCGAACGGGGCCGAGGCCTTGCCGGTGCCCTTGTAGAGGTAGAGGGCGCCGTTGCTCTTGTTGCGGGCGATCAGGTCGGCCTTGCCGTCACCGTTGAAGTCGCCCTTGCCGCGGACCATGTTGTACGAGTTCCAGCCGGTGCCGGTGCCGATCTGCTTGCGGGCGGCGAAGGTGCCGTCGCCGTTGCCCGGGTAGAGCCAGGCCTTGCCGGCGGAGTCCACGGAGACCAGGTCGGGCTTGTAGTCGCCGGTCAGGTCGCCGGGGGCGATGATCCGCGTGCGGGACTTCCAGTTGTCGAAGATCTTCTTCTCGGCCCAGGAGTCGGTGGACCACACGTAGCGCAGCCAGTAGACGTCGCCGGTGGAGCTCTGGCGGAACAGGAAGTCCTGGACGCTGTCCCGGTTCAGGTCGCTCTGCAGGACGAGGTTGACCCCGCCCCAGTCGCCGAGGTCCTGCCGGGCGCCGAACGAGGTGCCCTTGGAGTCCTTCTCGTAGGCGACGCCGGTGCTCTTGTTGCGGACGAACAGGTCGGCCTTGGCGTCCACGTAGCTCATGTTGGCGTCGTCGACCTGCGCGTACGCGGCCCCGAGGTAGGTGCTGACCTTCGAGAAGACGCTGTACGCGCCCTTCTCGACGCAGTCCGTGACGCCCCACGACACGACGCCGACGATGCGGTTGTCGACGATCAGCGGACCACCGGAGTCACCGTTGCAGGCGGACGTCGTGCCGGCGTCGCTGCCGGTGGCGGGGTTGCCCGCGCAGACCATGTGGCCCTTGATGAAGTCCGCGCCGTAGTAGCCGGCGCAGGTGGCGTCCGACTGGATCGGCAGCGTGGCCGTCTTCAGGGTCTCGGAGACGTCCTGCGTGGTGGAGCTGGTACGGCCCCAGCCGTAGAGCTTCGCGCTCGTCCCGGCCTTGTACGAGGTGGTGTCCGTGGACGTCGTCATACGGATCGGCGTCGCCTTGGTCGGCCGGTCCAGGGTGATGACGGCGATGTCGTTGTCGATGGTCCGCGCGCTGTACGACGGGTGGCTCCACTGGCGCACCGCGCCGGCGACCGCGCCGGTGGTGTTGCCGCTGTCGTCGGGCAGCTTCGTGGCGCCGGTGACGATCGCGCCGTACTTGGCCCAGTTGTAGCCCTTGACGCAGTGCGCGGCGGTGAGGATCTTCGTCGGCGAGACGACGGTGCCGCCGCAGAAGAAGTACACGTCGTTCGTCGAGTCCTGGTAGAAGAGCTGGGCCATCCAGGGCGCCGACGAGATCGTGGTGGTGCTGCCACCGATGATCTTCGGGTCGACCTTGCTGCCGGTGCTGGAGCTCAGCGACGACTTGGAGGTCTTCTGCCCCGCGATGTCCCCGCCGGCCAGACCCCCCGCGACCCGGGCCTTGAGCTCGGCCTGCGACACCGTGCTGATGGCGGGCGTCTTGGGCGTCGGGTCGAACGCGGCGGTGGCCGCCCCGGCCGACGTGCTCATCAACGCGGCGGCCACGGCGGCGGCGACACCGGCCGCACCGATGGGCAGGGCGATCCGCATCCGACGTCTGTGCCGTCCGCCCCCGGACATGGCTGTACCCACGCAAGTCCCCCCTCGGGATCAGAAGTTCAACGGTCGCAACAATGACCGAAGGCGCGATCGTACACCGGTCACACAAACCAGAAAGGGCCACCCCCGTCACAGGGGTGGCCCTTCGCTGAAGACGTGCGTCAGTCGCCGTTGCCGGGCGTCGGCGTGGTCTTCTGGATCTGCATCAGGAACTCGACGTTCGACTTCGTCTGCTTCATCTTGTCGAGGAGCAGCTCGATGGCCTGCTGCTGGTCGAGCGCGTGCAGCACACGGCGCAGCTTCCAGACGACCGCCAGCTCCTCGTTGCCGAGGAGGATCTCTTCCTTACGGGTACCGGACGCGTCGACGTCCACCGCCGGGAAGATGCGCTTGTCGGCGAGCTTCCGGTCGAGCTTGAGCTCCATGTTGCCGGTGCCCTTGAACTCCTCGAAGATCACCTCGTCCATGCGGGACCCGGTGTCCACCAGGGCGGTGGCGAGGATGGTCAGCGAACCGCCGTCCTCGATGTTGCGGGCCGCACCGAAGAAGCGCTTCGGCGGGTACAGGGCGGTCGAGTCGACACCACCGGACAGGATGCGGCCGGAGGCCGGGGCGGCGAGGTTGTACGCACGGCCCAGGCGCGTGATCGAGTCGAGCAGCACGACCACGTCGTGGCCCAGCTCCACCAGGCGCTTGGCGCGCTCGATGGCGAGCTCGGCGACCGTGGTGTGGTCCTCGGCCGGGCGGTCGAAGGTCGAGGAGATGACCTCGCCCTTGACCGAC
The DNA here is from genome assembly GCF_042668605.1 of Streptomyces sp. NPDC057280. NCBI lineage: Bacteria > Bacillati > Actinomycetota > Actinomycetes > Kitasatosporales > Streptomycetaceae > Streptomyces > Streptomyces sp. NPDC057280. The sequence continues at coordinate 1,032,891 of NZ_JBHUYR010000003.1, read as the reverse complement.
CGCTGCATGTCGGTGACCTCTTCCGGACGCTCGTCGACCAGGACGACCATCAGGTGGCACTCGGGGTTGTTGTGCGTGATCGCGTTGGCGATCGCCTGCATGATCATGGTCTTGCCGGTCTTCGGCGGGGCCACGATCAGACCACGCTGGCCCTTACCGATGGGCGACACGAGGTCGATGATGCGGGTCGTGAGCACACCCGGGTCCGTCTCCAGGCGGAGGCGGTCCTGCGGGTACAGCGGGGTGAGCTTGTTGAACTCCGGGCGGCCGCGGCCGTGTTCGGGCGCCATGCCGTTGACGGAGTCCAGGCGGACCAGCGCGTTGAACTTCTCGCGCCGCTCGCCTTCCTTGGGCTGGCGGACCGCGCCGGTGACGTGGTCACCCTTACGCAGGCCGTTCTTGCGGACCTGAGCGAGGGAGACGTACACGTCGTTGGGACCCGGCAGGTAGCCCGACGTACGGATGAAGGCGTAGTTGTCGAGGATGTCCAGGATGCCCGCTACGGGGATCAGGACGTCGTCGTCGGCGAGCTGCGGCTCGGCGGCGCCGATCTCGTCACGGCCACGACGGCCACGACGGTCCCGGTAGCGGCCGCGACGGCCACGGCGGCCGCCCTCGAAGTCGTCGTCGTCCTGCGGGCCGGCATTGCGGTCCTGACGGCCGCCGCCCTGCTGCTGACCCTGCTGCTGGCCGCGCTGCCCGCCGCCCTGCTGGTCGTCGCCCTTGCCGCGGCGGTCGCGGTCACGGCCGCCACGGTCGCGGTCCTGACGGTCGCCGCGGTCACGGCGGTCGCGACGGCCCTGACGGCCATCGGCGTCACCCGCGTCGCCCTTGGCCTCGCCCTGCGCCTGCGGGGCGGGCGTCTCGGCCTTCGGCTCGCTCTTCGCCTCGGCGGTCACCGTCTCCGGGCTGCCGGCGTCCGCGGTCGCGCGGCGACGGCGGCGCTCGACGGGAGCGTCGTCGGAGGCCGGCTGGCCGGGGATCTCGATCTGCTGCTGGGCCACGGCCTTCTCGGCGGGGGCCTCCGCCTTCGCGTCCGCCTTCTTCTCGGCGGCCTCGCCGGTGCGGGCCTTGGAGGTGGCGCGGCGCTTGGGCTTGGTCTCGGTGGCGTCGCCCGCGGCGGCCGCAGCCTTGGGGGCGGCGGCACCTCCCCCGGCCTGCGCCTCCTTGATGACCTCGATCAGCTGGCTCTTGCGCATGCGCGCGGTGCCCCTGATGCCGAGGCCGGATGCGACCTGCTGCAGCTCGGCCAGCACCATGCCCTCGAGGCCGGTACCGCGGCGCCGCCGGGAGCCGGCACCGGTGGCAGGCGCGGAGGCGTCCGTGGCGGGCGCGGCAGCGGTCTCCTCGACACGTGCGCCCATCAGATCGGTGGTGTCGCTCACGAAGGGTCCTTCCCTGGAGCGGACGTCGGCCTGTCTGGCTCGGCGACCGGTTGTGCTGTCCGACGTCGGTCCCATCCTTGTGGACCGTGCCGGGGCGGTGGTCCGCCTGGGCGGCGGAGGAATCTGGTGATGGCGTTTCCCAGAGCAGTGACACCGACTGGCTGTGTCACACGGCTCGGTCACACCGGTTCCGGAGCGTGCCCGGCAAGTCGCTCAGTGCTCGCGTACGAGGTACTGCCCGCGTACGTCGTACGAAACACAGTGCGGCTTGGGAGGCTCCCGGAAGAATGTCTGTCCCGGACGGGGACGTGAAGCACCTCGCCATGGTGGGGTCGGGTGCAGACTTGAGATTAACACTACCGGATCCAACAAACATTCCCCCTCTCGAAATCCGGCAACCGAACGCATTCAGATGTCACCGGCGGGTGCGAGCGGCAGCACGCTCGCACCCTGGGCATCCAGTTCGAGCCGGTTGGCGGCCCATCCCTCACCCGCGAGGTGGGCCACCTTGTCGGCGCTGGCCTCGTCGACCAGCGCGAGAACCGTGGGTCCGGCGCCGGAAATCACCGCCGGAACTCCGTCCGCCCTCAAGCGCTCCACGAGCGCGGCACTCTCCGGCATGGCCGGAGCCCGGTATTCCTGGTGGAGCCGGTCCTCGGTGGCGGGCAGCAGCAGCTCGGGGCTCCTGGTGAGGGCCTCGACGAGCAGGGCGGCGCGGCCCGCGTTGGCGGCGGCGTCGACGTGCGGCACGGTGCGCGGGAGGAGACCGCGGGCGGTCTCCGTCAGAACCGGCTTACCGGGCACGAAAACCACCGGAACGATGGAATCGGCGGGCTCCAGCCTGATGGCCCGGGCGGCGCCGGCCTCCATCCAGGCGATGGTGAAGCCGCCGAGCAGACACGGCGCGACGTTGTCGGGGTGGCCCTCGATCTCGGTCGCCAGCTCCAGGAGCGCGGCGTCGTCGAGCTTGGACTCGCCGCCTATGGTCACGGCACGCGCGGCGACGATGCCGGCGCAGATGGCGGCGGAGGAGGAGCCGAGGCCCCGGCCGTGCGGAATGCGGTTGGCGCACACGATCTCGAGGCCGCGCGGCTGTCCGCCGAGCAGGTCGAAGGCGGTGCGCAGGGACCGTACGAGCAGGTGCTTCTCGTCGCGCGGGAGGGTCTCGCTGCCCTCACCCGCGATGTCGATGTGCAGCCCTGAGTCGGCCACCCGGACGACGACGTCGTCGTAGAGCCCCAGCGACAGGCCGAGGGCGTCGAAGCCCGGGCCGAGGTTGGCGCTGGTGGCGGGGACGCGCACCCGGACGGCGGCGGCGCGGAACGCTGGACCGGCCATCGCTCGATGACTCTCCTTGAGCTGCGTGATTGTCGAAGACATTCGATACGTACGTGGAGACCCCGCGGGCCGCGGAGATGACGCGGCTCCCGGCCATGCGCTCGGGCATATGCGGCGGGCGGGTTCGGTACAGCCTATCGAAGGAAGGTTCTGTGGCGACATAGGGCGCACAGGAGGCGCACGATGCGTGTCGTAAGCCCCCTGTGCACCCCCTGTGGGGATGCCGCCGTGCGGCGGTTGTCCGCCCGGGTTCTACGCCGGTGTCTTACGCCAGTCCGAGGCGCTCGGCGGCCGTCGCCGCGTCGACCGGGACGGTGACGGGCTGCGGCGCGCCCGCGACGGCCCAGTCGGGGTCCTTCAGGCCGTTGCCGGTGACCGTGCAGACGATGGTCTGCCCCGGGTCGACCAGGCCCTGCTCGGCGGCCTTGAGCAGACCGGCCACGGACGCGGCCGAGGCGGGCTCGACGAAGACGCCCTCCTGCGCGGCCAACAGACGGTAGGCGCGCAGGATCTCACGGTCCGTCACCTCGTCGATGAGACCGCCGGACTCGTCACGCGCGGCGAGCGCGTACTGCCAGGACGCCGGGTTGCCGATGCGGATGGCGGTGGCGATCGTCGACGGGTCCTTGACGACCTCGCCGCGCACGATCGGGGCGCTGCCGGAGGCCTGGAAGCCCCACATGCGGGGGGTCTTGGCGGCGATGCCGTCGGCGGCGTACTCCTTGTACCCCTTCCAGTACGCGGTGATGTTGCCCGCGTTGCCGACCGGGAGGACGTGGAGGTCGGGGGCGTCGCCGAGCATGTCCACGATCTCGAAGGCGGCGGTCTTCTGGCCCTCGATACGCACCGGGTTGACCGAATTGACCAGCGCCACGGGGTAGTTGTCGCTGAGCGAGCGGGCGAGGGTGAGGCAGTCGTCGAAGTTGCCGTCGACCTGGAGGATCTTGGCGCCGTGCACGAGGGCCTGGCCCATCTTGCCGAGCGCGATCTTGCCCTGCGGCACGAGCACGGCGGAGACCATGCCCGCGCGCACCGCGTAGGCGGCGGCGGAGGCGGAGGTGTTGCCGGTGGAGGCGCAGATGACCGCCTTGGCGCCCTCCTCCTTGGCCCGCGTGATGGCCATGGTCATGCCGCGGTCCTTGAAGGAGCCCGTCGGGTTCGCGCCCTCGACCTTGAGGTGGACCTCGCAGCCCGTGCGCTCGGAGAGCACCTGCGCGGGCACGAGGGGCGTGCCGCCCTCGCGGAGCGTCACGACCGGGGTGCTGTCGGAGACGGGCAGCCGGTCCCGGTACTCCTCGATGATTCCGCGCCACTGGTGGGTCATTGCTGGTTACTCTCCTTCAACCCGCATGATGCTGGCGACACCGCGCACGGTGTCGAGCTTGCGCAGCGCCTCGACGGTCCCGGACAGGGAGGCGTCGGAGGCCCGGTGGGTGACGACGACGAGGGAGGCCTCGCCGTCCTTGCCCGTCTGGCGAACCGTATCGATGGACACGCCGTGCTCGGCGAACACGGTGGCCACCTGGGCGAGAACACCCGGTTTGTCCGCCACGTCGAGGCTGATGTGGTACCGCGTGACGACCTCGCCCATGCCCGAGACGGGAAGGGCCGCGTACGCGGACTCGCCGGGACCGGTCGCGCCGTTGAGCCGGTTGCGGCAGACGGCGACGAGGTCGCCGAGGACTGCGGAGGCGGTCGGGGCGCCGCCGGCGCCGGGACCGTAGAACATGAGCTGCCCGGCCGCGTCGGACTCCACGAACACGGCGTTGTAGGCGCCGCGCACGGAGGCGAGCGGGTGGGTGAGCGGAATCATGGCCGGATGCACGCGAGCCGTCACCGAGCCCCCGTCCTCGGCGCGCTCGCAGATGGCGAGCAGCTTGATGGTGCAGCCCATGTTCTTCGCGGAGGCGAAGTCGGCGGCGGTGACCTCGGTCATGCCCTCGCGGTAGACATCGTCGAGGCGCACGCGCGTGTGGAAGGCGATACCGGCGAGGATGGCGGCCTTGGCGGCGGCGTCGAAACCCTCGACGTCGGCGGTCGGGTCGGCTTCCGCGTACCCGAGGGCGGTGGCCTCGTCGAGGGCCTCCTGGTAGCCGGCCCCCGTGGAGTCCATCTTGTCGAGGATGAAGTTGGTCGTGCCGTTGACGATCCCCAGCACCCGGTTGACCTTGTCGCCGGCGAGGGACTCGCGCAGCGGGCGGATCAGCGGGATGGCGCCGGCGACGGCGGCCTCGTAGTAGAGGTCGGCGTCGTGGTCCTCGGCGGCCTTGTGGAGGGCGGCGCCGTCCTGGGCGAGGAGGGCCTTGTTGGCGGAGACGACCGAGGCGCCGTGCTCGAAGGCGGTGGTGATGAGGGTGCGGGCGGGCTCGATGCCGCCGATGACCTCGACGATGACGTCGATGTCCCCGCGTTTGACGAGAGCGGTGGCGTCGGTGGTGACGAGGGCCGGGTCGATGCCCTCGCGGACCTTGGACGGACGTCGTACCGCGACACCCGCCAGCTCGACGGGGGCGCCGATGCGCGCGGCGAGGTCGTCGGCGTGCGTCGTCATGATGCGCGCCACCTCTGAGCCGACCACTCCACAGCCCAGCAGCGCCACCTTCAGCGGACGCGTACGCATCATCCGACCTCGTTTCCTCATACCGTCTACGGTTGGACCAGTCTCACTCACCGGACGGGAGTTTCTACCCTTCGTCCGGATCGTGAGACATCTATTTCATTTGTACGGGGGTGGAAGACAGGAGATCTTCCACCCCGTGGTTTTTCGGGCTCACCCGACGTCGAGACGCAGAAGGTCCTCCTCCGTCTCACGCCGGACGATGACCCGCGACTCGCCGTCGCGCACGGCGACGACCGGCGGCCGCAGCACGTGGTTGTAGTTGCTCGCCATGGATCGGCAGTACGCACCCGTCGCCGGTACGGCGATCAGGTCGCCCGGCGCGAGGTCGGCGGGCAGGAACGCGTCCTTGACCACGATGTCCCCGCTCTCGCAGTGCTTGCCGACGACGCGGGCGAGCATGGGCTCGGCGTCGGAGGTCCGGGACACCAGGGCGACGCTGTACTCGGCGTCGTAGAGCGCGGTGCGGATGTTGTCCGACATCCCGCCGTCGACGGAGACGTACGTGCGCAGCCCGTCGAGGGGCTTGATGGTGCCGACCTCGTAGAGGGTGAACGCGGTGGGCCCGACGATGGCGCGCCCCGGCTCGACGGAGATCCGGGGTGTGCGCAGCTTGGCGGCGTCGCACTCGCGCGTCACGATCTCGGTGAGCGCCTTGGCGATCTCGTGCGGCTCGCGCGGGTCGTCTTCGCTGGTGTAGGCGATACCGAGCCCACCGCCGAGGTCGATCTCGGGCAGCTCGACGCCGTGCTCGTCCCGGATGTCCTTCAGCAGCCCGACCACCCGGTGCGCGGCGACCTCGAAGCCGGACATGTCGAAGATCTGCGAGCCGATGTGGCTGTGGATCCCGATGAGTTCGAGCGAGTCGAGCTGGAGCGCCCGCCGCACGGCTTCCGCGGCCTGCCCTCCGGCCAGCGGAATGCCGAACTTCTGGTCCTCGTGCGCGGTGGCGATGAACTCGTGGGTGTGTGCCTCGACACCGACGGTGATCCGGATCTGCACGCGCTGCCGCTTGCCGAGCTCGGCGGCGATGTGGGCGACGCGCACGATCTCCTGGAAGGAGTCGAGAACGATCCGCCCGACACCGGCGCCGATGGCCCGGCGGATCTCGTCCGTCGACTTGTTGTTGCCGTGGAAGGCGATGCGGTCGGCGGGCATCCCGGCGGAGAGGGCGGTGGCGAGCTCGCCACCGGAGCAGACGTCGAGGTTGAGCCCCTCTTCGTGCAGCCAGCGCACGACGGCACGCGACAGGAACGCCTTGCCGGCGTAGAAGACGTCGGCGTCGGCCCCGAAGGCGGTACGCCAGGCGCGGGCCCGCTCGCGGAAGTCGGACTCGTCGAGGATGTAGGCGGGGGTGCCGTGCTCCTCGGCGAGCCGGGTGGCGGTGATGCCGCCGACGGTGAGGACGCCGTCCTCGTTGCGCGTGACCGTCTGGGCCCAGACCTTGGGGTCGAGGGTGTTGAGGTCGGCGGGCGGCGCGGAGTAGTGGCCCTCGGGGAGGACATCGGCGTGACGGGGCCCGGCGGGGTGGGCGGAACGGCTCATGATCTGTGGCTGGCTCTCTAGATGTGGTCGGGTGCGTCGATGCCGAGCAGGGACAGGCCGCCGGCCAGCACCGTCCCGGCGGCTTCGGCGAGGGCGAGCCGGGCACGGTGGGCGGCCGAGGGTTTCTCGTCACCGCGCGGCAGCACGTCGGGCAGGAGGATGAGCACGGCATCGGCGACGGTGACGAGGTGCCGGGCGAGACGGTCGGGGGCGCGGTGGGCTGCCGCCTGGGCTAGGACGCGGGGGTGGTCGGCGAGTAGCGGGGGGAGGCTGTGCCGTGGGGTGTGGGGGGTGCTGGGGTTGCCGGGGGCGCCGGGGTTGCGGGGGTCGCCGGGGTTGCGGGGGTCGCCGAGGTCGCCGGGTGTGGTGAGTTGGGCGAGCGCGGCTGGTTCGGCTCGTTCGGCGAGGGTGGTTGGTCTGGCGAGCGCGGCTGTATCGCCCAGCGGGGCTGGTGTGGCGAGCGCGGCTGTATCGCCGAGTGCGGCCGGATCGGCGGTGAAGCCCAGGTCGGCGGCGTTGCGGCTGAGGGCCCGGGTGCGGGCGTGGGCGTAACGGACGCGGAAGAGGGGGTTGCCCTCGCGCTGGACGAGGTGCTCGTCCGTGACCCGGGGCCGGTCGTGGGCGGCGGGATGCAGCAGGGCCCAGCGGGCGGCGTCGCGGCCGAGGGGGGTGGGGTCGGCCGGGGCGGGGACTGGGCGGACGGGGATGTGGAGGGCGGTGGGGGCCTTGGAGGTGCCGAGGGCGTCGAGGGCCTCGGGGGTGCCGTAGGCCTCGATGGAGGCGGGAGTCTCAGGGGCTCCGTATGTATCGACAGAGGCTCCGTATGTATCGACGTGAGCGCCCAGCAGCTCGGTCCACTCCGGCTCGGGGCGGCCTTCGCAGCTGGTGCGGACGTGGGCGCCTTGGGAGCGGAGGAGCCGGGCGACGGCGTCCATGACGACGACGGCGCGGACCTCGTGGGGAGCGTGCAGCTGGAAAGTCTCCCCGCTGGGCCCGTCCGCGTACCCGTAGCGGTGCCCGCGCCGCAGGATCTCCTCGACGAGCGCGGTGGGGGCGCCATCACCCAGGCTGATGTTGAGGAAGCCGGGTCCGGTGACGACGACATCGGTGACACCGGGGGCGTCGAGGAGATGGGCCCGCAGGATCGCGGCGACCTTGTCCGCGGGCCGGCCGGCGGGGCGGGCGAGCTGGAGGGCGATGCTGGTGGCGTAGTCACCGCAGCCGCCGGGCCCGGGAGGCGCGACGACGACCCGTCCGGGAACCGTCACGCTCAGCTCTCCCCCGTCGACAGCGCGACGGACCGCGCGCAGCACGGTGCGGGAGAGCTCGACGGGGGTCACGGGACCAGCGTATGGGAGGAGGGGGGTGGGTAGGCGAGTCGGTTTAGGCGAAGGTCCGGGATGTGGACGTCCGTGGACAGCCGACGCAGGCACACGGCGGCCGGGCGGGCCTCAGCCGCCGGCCCGCCCGGCGCGCTCGGCCTCACCGGCGCCGAGGACGCCGTCGAAGACGGTACCGTCTTCCCCGTCCGGCGCGGTCCCGCGCGTGCGCTCGATCAACTGCCGGACGAGCCGTACGAGTTCGGCGGGCTCGAAGGGCTTGGCGAGGAAGGCGTCGACGCCGACGTCGAGGCCGCTCTCGACCTCGTACTGCGTGCAGGCGCTGACGATGGCGAGGGGAAGATCGCGGGTCCGGGGGTCGGAGCGCAGTCGGGCGGCGGTACGAAGCCCGTCAAGCCGGGGCATCACCACATCAAGGGTCACCACATCGGGCCGCACCTGATGAACGACATCCAGACACTCGGCACCGTCGGCCGCGGTCACGACCTCGAGACCCTCCAGCTCGAGATTGACCCTGATCAACTGCCGGATGACCTTGTTGTCGTCCACAACAAGCACCCGGCCCGAGGCGCCTGGCACAACTCGAGAGTAGGTCCGGACCGGCCATCGCGTCCGGGTTTTCCCGACTTCCACCCGTACCGGGGACCGCGGGCCGCCCCTGACCGCCGCAAATACCTGTTCATGAAGACCCCATCGAAGCTGGTAGGGTTCTACCCGTCGCCGCGCACAGTGCGGCGGACGCCCGCGTAGCTCAGGGGATAGAGCAACGGTCTCCGGAACCGTGTGCGCAGGTTCGAATCCTGCCGTGGGCACTTTGGAGAGCGGGACCCAGTTTCACTGGGTCCCGCTCTTTGTCGTTGGTTCGTGGGGGTCGCGATCGAGCTGCGATACGGCCATGCCTCTTCGCGGGTGCTCTTGGTGGATCAGCAGCCCAGTCCTTGTGTGCGGCCGTGAGCTTGCACACAGATCGTCCAGAGGGGTGCTTCCAACTCGCCTTGTGTGCCGGTGGGTTGACGGGGCGTCTGTTCCGGTCGCTGTTTGCGGAACGTAAGGATCCGGGCATGTTTTTGTTTCAACAATGGCCTTTCCGGCTTTCGTCCCGTTCACTCGGGACCGTCCCCCGCAAGGCAGTTCGGAGTATGGAAAGCATGTACGGATATGTCCAATTCTTCCGAGAAGTCTGAAGTCCCGATAAATCCGCACACAGTTAGCGTCGCCGAGGTGATCCCGGGTGACCTGGTCGCGCTGTCGCCCGAGGACGTGGAGCGGCAGCGCTGGTACGTCGTCACCCACACGCTGCCCGAGTCCCCGGAGACCATCCGGATGTCGTTGCGGCCGCCCCTCGGTGGGGTGGATCGCGAGGAGGTGCTGGGGCGGGAGCGGGCGGTCACCGTCGCCTGTCATCGGCTGGACGTGGCCGCCGTGCCCCGGCTGTCGTCGCCGGCGCTCGACGATGTCGAGTTCCGGGACGGGGACCGGGTGGCCTCGGTACGGGCCGTCGATCCGCGCGCCGTCGAGGTGACGTACGTACGGCGTTGGGGTGTCTGGCACCGGGATCTCGATGTGTGTGCGGAGGAGCCGGTCGCGGACGGGCAGGTGCGGCAGTGGGCTCGGGACGCCGATCGGGAGGGGTACGTCGTACGGCATCACCCTCGGGCCCTGCGCGAAGCCGCTGCCGGTGGGCCGCGGCGGGTCGTCGTCACCGGGCTCGGGGCCGTGACTCCCCTCGGGGTGGGCGTGGACGAACTGTGGCGGGGGCTGCTCGACGGGCGGCACGGGATACGGGAGTTGGACGGGGAGGAGTTCGGCGAGCTGCCCGTGCGGGTCGCCGGGACCGTGCCCGTCGATCCTGCCGATCTGCTGCCGCGGGCCGCCGCCCGGCGGATGAACCGGGCCGCCCAGTTCGCGGTGCTCGCCGCGCGGGAGGCATGGGCCGACGCCGGGTTCGTGGACGGGGGGACCCGGGAGAGCGGGCTCGACCCCGCGCGGGTCGGGGTCAGTCTCGGGGCCATCCTCGGGGACGCGTCCGTGCTCGTCGGTGGCGATCGGAAGCTGCGGGACAAGGGGCCTCGGAGTGTCTCGCCGCTCACCACACCGATGACCGTGCCCTCACAGGCCGCCTCGCAGGTCTCCCTCGATCTGCACATCACCGGGGAGGCCCGGACGGTGACCAGTGCGTGTGCCTCCGGCACCGAGGCCATCGGGCAGGCGATCGACCGCATACGGTACGGCCGTGTCGACGTCGCCCTCGCGGGCGGTGCGGAAGCCGTCGTGACGCCGGCGATCATGGCGTCGTTCGCCTCGATGCGGGCGTTGTCCCAGGCGGGGTTGGGGGAGGGGCGCTCGCCGTCGCGGCCGTTCGCCAAGGACCGGGGCGGGTTCGTGAACGGGGAAGGCGCGGGAGTCCTGGTTCTGGAGGCCGAGGAGCATGCCCTCGCCCGGGGCGCGCGGATCTACTGCGAGGCCGCGGGGTGGGGGCTGTCGGCCGACGCGCATCACATGGCCGCGCCCGATCCGTCCGGGAGCGGGGTCGCGCTCGCGTTGCGGCGGGCGGTGCGGGATGCCGGGGGGCACGTGGTGGACGTCGTACACGTGAACGCGCATGCGACCGCGACGGTGGAGGGGGATCTGGCCGAGGCGGGGGCGCTGCGGGCCGTCCTCGGGAACCGGAACCTGTCCGTGCCCGTCACCGCGCTCAAGGGGCACCTCGGGCATCTGCAGGGGGCCGCGGGCGGGGTCGAGGCGGTTGCCGCGGTGCTGACGTTGCATCACGGGGTGGTGCCGCCGACCGTGGGGTGTGCGGAGGTGGACGACGAGGTGGAGCTGGACGTGGTGACGGGCGCTCCGCGGGAGCTGCCGGTCGGCGGGGATCTGGCGCTCAGCAATTCGTTCGGGTTCGGGGGGCACAACGCGGTGCTGGCGTTGCGGCGAATGGGTTGAGGGGAGGGACGGGGAGGAGGACGAGCAGGAGGAGGCGGAGGGGCTGAGGGGCTGAGCTGTGTTCGGCACCGCCGGGCCGGCACGTCGTGGCTCAGCGCCGTCGCGGCGGGTGAAAGAGGCCGGCGAGGCCAAGAGCAACGCGGTCAGGCCGAGCGTTTGCGGGGTGTTGTCTTCTTTGCCGTCGTCTTCTTCGCCGAAGCCGAGGCCGACTTCGAGCTCGGCTTCGAAGTCGAGCTCGAGGTCGCCTTCTTCGCCGAACCCGATGCCGAGGCCGACGTCGTCTTCTTCGCCGTCGTCCTCTTCGCGGCCGTCTTCTTCGTCGCCGTCGACTTCTTCGCCGAGGCCGACGCCGAGGTCGCGGCCTTCTTCGACGTCGACTTTCTCCCCTGCGCCGGCTTCGGCGTCGTACGGGACGACGTCTTGCGCTGCGGGAGCTGTCTGACCTCCGCCGGTTCCTCGCCGCGGGACTCCTTCGCCTCGCGCACGCTCTTCTCCAGGGCCGCCATGAGGTCGAGCACCTTGCCGCCCCGCGCCGGTTCCGGGGCCTCCGGCGGGGTCTCGCCTGCGGCCTTCGCGGCGACGACCTCCTCCAGCGCCTCGCGGTACTCGTCGTGGAGGTCCTCGAGGTCGATCTCGCCCAGGGTGTCCATCAGGGCGTCGGCAAGGTCGAGTTCCTTGTCGTTGACCGTGACCTTGGTGTCCGGCGCCACCCCCTGCGGGGCCCGCACCTCGTCCGGCCACAGCAGCCCGTGCATGGCGATCGCGTCCTCCACCACCCGCAGCATCCCCAGCCGCTCCCTGCCCCGCAGCGCGAACTTGGCGATCGCCACCTTGTTGCTGCGCTTCAGCGCCTCCCTCAGGAGGGTGTACGGCTTGGCCGCCGGGGCGCCGCCCGCCGCCAGGTAGTACGCGGCATCCATCTGGAGCGGGTCGATCCGGTCGGCCGGCACGAAGGCCACGATCTCGATGGTCTTCGCCGTCGGGAGGGGGAGGTGGGACAGGTCCTCGTCCGTGATCGGGATGATCGTGCCGTCCGCGTCCTCGTACCCCTTGCCGATCTCGGCCCCGCTGACCTCCTTCTCCTCCAGCTCGCAGACCTTGCGGTAGCGGATGCGGCCGCCGTCCTCCAGATGGATCTGGCGGAAGGAGATCGAGTGACTCTCGGTGGCGTTGACCAGCTTGATCGGGATGCTGACCAGGCCGAACGAGATCGCGCCGTTCCATATGGATCGCACGGTCGGCATCCTTTCGTCAGCTAACAGGCGGTATGAGCCGATTTGCGTGAGATTCTCATCGTATGACGCCTATCACGGAGGTGGCGGGGCGCCGGCTCGCGCTCAGCAACCTGGAGAAGGTGCTGTATCCCGCGACCGGGTTCACCAAGGGCGAGGTCCTGCACTACTACGCGACCACCGCCGACGCGCTCCTCCCCCACCTGCGGGACCGGCCGCTGTCCTTCCTGCGCTACCCGGACGGGCCCGACGGGCAGGTGTTCTTCGCCAAGAACGTGCCGCCGGGTACACCCGACTGGGTCACCACCGCCGAGGTGCCGCGGTCGGAGGGGCCGGCGCGGATGGTCGTCGTACAGGATCTGGCGTCGCTGATGTGGGCGGCGAACCTCGTCACCGAGTTCCACACGCCCCAGTGGGTGGTCGGTGATCCGGCCGCGGCCGATCGGATCGTGTTCGATCTCGACCCCGGGCCGCCCGCCTCCGTCGTCGAGTGCTGCGAGGTCGCGCTGTGGCTGCGGGAGCGGCTCGCGGCGGACGGGATCACGGCGTACGCCAAGACGTCCGGGTCGAAGGGGCTGCATCTGCTGGCGGCGGTGCGGCCGACGCCGTCCGAACGGGTGACGGAGTACGCCAAGGAGCTGGCCGTCGCGGCCGAACGGGCCATGCCGAAGCTCGTCGTGCACCGGATGACACGGAGCCTGCGCCCCGGGAAGGTGTTCGTCGACTGGAGCCAGAACGCGGCCCGGAAGACCACCGCGACCCCCTACACCCTGCGCGCCCGCTCCGAGCCGACCGTCTCCGCGCCGGTCACCTGGACGGAGGTCGAGGAGTGCCGGTCGGCGTCTCAACTCGCCTTCCTCGCCACGGACATGGGGCCCAGAATCCAGGACTACGGCGATCTGCTGGCGCCGCTCTCCGACGCCCGGTCCGCCGGACGGCTGCCCTAGGGCCCGTCCTGGCTTCCCGCTCCGCGCCGACGGGCACAGATGGTGATCAATGGGGACATCTCTCATCGCATCACCAGCACCGAAGGAGCAGCCACCGGCCATGCGCGCCCGACCACCCTCCCCCACCCGCTCCCGCACCCGCACCCGCACCCGCACTCGCGCCCTCCGCCGAGCCCTGCTCGTCGGGCTCACGGCGCTCTCCCTCTCCGCCGCGCCCTGCGCCTCCGCCGCCCCGGCGCCCGACAAGCGCCCCGGCGCCGACGTCATCACCGACTGGAACAGCACCGCCGTCGCCGTGATCGCCGACGACGCCAGGCGGCCGACCGCCGAGCCGTTCCTCTGGTACGGCTTCGTCCACGCGGCCGTCTACAACGCGGTCGTCGGGATCGAGGGCCGTTACGCCGAGTACAAGTGGGACGTACGAGGCCCCCGGCACGCCTCCTCCGAGGCGGCCGCCGCCACGGCCGCGCGGCGGGTGCTGCTCACCTACTTCCCGGCGTCCAAGGTGCGCATCGAGAACGCGTACACCGCGTCCCTCGCCAAGATCCCGGACGGAACGGCCCAGAAGCAGGGCATCCGGTTCGGGGAGCTGGCCGCCGAGCGGCTCATCGAGCTGCGCGAGGAGGACGGGCGCGGAGAGAGGGTGACCTTCGCCCCGGAGCCCGCCCCGGGTGTCTGGCGTCCCGCCCCGCCGACGTACAGCCCCGCCGTGAACGCCTGGCTGGGCAAGGTGCGGCCGATGCTGTCCGACGACCCGGAGCAGTTCATGCCGGGTCCGCCGCCCGCTCTGACCTCGAAGCGCTACGCCCGCGACCTCGCCGAGACGAAGGCGATGGGCGGGAGGAGCGGCAGCGCGCGGAGCGCGCGGCAGACCGAGACCGCGCTCTTCTTCTCGCACCCGCTGCCCCAGCAGCTCCAGGCCGGGTACCGCGACCACGTCACCCGGCGCAAGCTCGACATCGTCGACGCCGCCCGGCTGTTCGCGGCGGCCAACACCGCCGCCGCCGACGCGACGATCACCACCTGGAACGCCAAGTTCACCTACGCCCTCTGGCGCCCGATCCACGCGATCCGGCTCGCCGGCACCGACGGCAACCCGGCGACCGAGGCCGACCCCGACTGGACACCGCTGCTGAACACCCCGCCGTACCCGGAGTACATCGGCGGGCACTGCGCCAACGACGGCGCCGTCATGGCCGTACTCGACCGGCTGACCGGCGGGGACATCGACCTGCGGCTGTCGTCGACGCCGACCGGGACGACGCGGACGTACAAGAGGTCGGCCGACTTCCACCGGGACACGATCAACGCCCGCATCTGGAGCGGCATCCACTTCCGCACCGCCGACGAGGTCGGCACCCGGATCGGCAGGGACATCGGCGACTGGGCGATGGACCACTACTTCCAGCCGCTGCGGTAGCCCGGTGGCTACACCCGCGTCCAGGTGTTCCGGTCCCGCGCCATCGCGTGCAGGGCCTCCACGTCCGCCGGTTTCAGCACCCCGCCGAGCCGGGCCAGGCTCTCCACCTCGGTGTCCGCGATGACGCGGACCTCGCGCGGCGGGGCGGTGATCCGTAGGTCCGCCGGGCCGACGACGGCGAGGACCGGGTGGACCTCGGCGGTCAGCGCGTAGGAGGCGCGGTCGGCGTCGGCGCGGACGCGGCGCAGCAGCGGGCGGGGGTCGTGGCGGCCCAGGGCGACCATGGGGTCGGCGACCGTCACCCGCTGCTTGCGGGCGTGCAGGGTGTGGATCGCGAAGAGGCCGCCCGGGCCGATCGCCAGGTGGTGGACGCGGTCGCCGCCGGGGAGCGGGACCGAGTGCAGGGCGTGCCAGCCGGCGCCGTCGAGTCGGTCGAGGGCCTCGCCCACGGCCTGCTCGGCCAGCAGGGCCTTGCGGCGCGGGTCGGGGCGGAGCCGGTGCGGCGGCCCTGGGTCACGGTCGAGGGCGATCTGGAGGGCCTCGCCGGGGCGGTTGGGCGCCAGGTCGTCGTCCGGGTGGAGGGTGAGCCGGGCCAGTTCCGCGGGGGTCGGGACGGGAGGCGGCCCCACCGCGACCGGGCCCGTCAGGAACGGGCCGAGCACCTCCAGGACGTCCTCCCTGCTCGCCTCGCTGAGCAGGTTCACCCGGGCTGCCTCCCTGTCGTACCAGGCGACGTTCCGCCCGTCCGTCAGGCACACGTAGAGCCGCTCCTGGCCGTGCCGCCAGGTCGGTATGACGCGCAGTCCGCTCATGCACCATCACCCCCCGACCATGGGAACAGGCGGGGTGCTCCAGGGGCAAGAAGGCGGTTACCTTTGGGGAAGGTCGGCAGGGTGGTGGGGTGTGGGGAGTTGGGGAGGCGTTGTTGCGTACCCGCAGGAAACAGCCCGACGTACCGGCCCCGGACCGCCCCTGGAACGAGATCGTGCCCGGCCTGTGGATGGGCGGGCACGAGTTCAGGGGCCCCTCGGGGCAACGGGAGTTCGCCGTCGTACGGGACGAGTTCGACCTCGTCCAGACCCTGTTGAGGCTGCCGGGGCACGGGCCCGACCCCGGCGTGGAACATCATGTGTGGCCGATACCCGACGGGCCCCTGGACGGGACCCAGCTCGCGGGCGTGATCCGGCTGGCACAGGCCGCGAGCGAGGCGATCGACGAGGGCCGCAAGGTCCTCGTCCGCTGTTATCACGGCTACAACCGCTCGGGGCTGGTCGTGGCGCACGCCCTGATCCGTGCCGGGCACTCCGCCGAGGAGGCGATCCGCACGATCCGGGAACGCCGATCGCCCTGGGCGCTGCACAACGACCTGTTCGTCGACTACCTGCGGGCCGGACTGCCCACGGCACGGCTGCTGGAGGAGCTGGCCGAATGACGCCCGTCCCGGACGGGTGCGCAAAAAGGACTTCCGTACGAATAAGGTGTACGGGCCGGTAGTCGTCCCGGAGACGGGTCGGCGTCCTCCCGGAGACGGGTCGGCAGTCGTCCCGGGGAGGGGTCGGCAGTCGTCCCGGGGAGGAGTCGGCGTCGTCCCGGAGACGGGCCGGCAGTCGTCCCTCGCCGCCCAGTTCCCCCCGTCCGCCCCTGGAGCACAGTGCCACGCCCCGTCCGTACCGCCCTCGCCACCGCCCTGCTGCTGGCCACCGCCGCGGGCTGCGGTGACGCGGGCGGTCTCCAGACAGCGGGGTCCACCCCGACCGCGACCAGCCCGGCGAAGCTGTGGCCGCAGCTGACTCCGGCGTCGAGCCCCGCCTGGAACTACGACGACGGCGAGGCCGAGGTCATGAAGGGCATCGCCGTGCCCGGCGGCGACGTGCGCAAGGTGGACCCGGTGGCCGTGGTGAAGGCGGAGATCCGCCAGCACCCGGACGACTACTCCGGCTCCAAGGCGACCTACCGCGAGACGACCCGGCGGATGGCCTCATGCGGCCGGACGCCGGCGGACGGCCGGTGCCCGGTCCTCAAGGCGTACTACCGCGATCTCACCGGCGACGGCCACGCGGATCTGACGCTGGGCTTCCGGCTGCTGCCGGGCAACCAGACCGCCGTCCGCGTCTACACCGTCCAGGGCGGCCGGCTGGTGCAGGTCATGAGCAACGACGACGCGGTGAGCCAGGTCGAGCTGGCCGGGCACTCGGTGATCATCCACGCGCCGTCCGACCTCGCGGACTACGAGTACCGGTTCCAGTGGACCTGGGACCCTGACCAGCGCGTCTTTCTGCTCACCCACGACGAGATGCTGCACCTCGGCAAGGGGCCGAAGGCCTCCCCGTCCCCCTCCCCGTCCCCCTCGGCGACCCCCTGATGAGGCTCGCGCTCCCCCGGTGGACCGGCACGCTCGCCCTCAAGGCCCTCGCCTTCATCACCGTCATGTGCTGTGCGCTGGCCGCGCTGCTCGGCATCCTCGTGCATGTCTCGGTGACCGATCAGACCGTCGGCCAGGCCCGTGACCTGGCGCTGTCCCGGCTGGCGGACGCGACCGAGGCGTACGAGGCCGGGGACAGCCTGCTGCCGGGTGCGGGCGTCGACCCGCCGGGGCTGCCCGCGTCGCTGCGGGCGCTGGCGGTGGCGGGCCACCGGGGCACGATGGTCGCCGATCACGAGGGGCGCCCCACGATGTGGGCGGCCGGTCCCGCCGACCACGACCGGGCCCTCGCCGTCGTCGTCGACTACTCCCAGCAGGCCCGCACGATCAACGCGCTCGACCGGGCCATCCTGTGGTCCTCGGCCCTCGCCATCGGGGCGACGCTCCTGGTGGGCGCGTTCGCGGTGACCCGGGTGACCCGGCGGCTGCACGCCACCGCGCGGGTGGCGCGCCGGATCAGCCGCGGTGACCTGGACGCGCGCGTCGACGATCCGCGCACGAAGGACCCGACGCGGCCGCAGGACGAGGTGGCCGCGGTGGCCGCCGCGCTGGACTCCATGGCGGCCTCCCTGCAGGGCAAGCTGCTGAGCGAGCAGCGGTTCACGGCCGACGTGGCGCACGAGTTGCGCACGCCGCTGACGGGGCTGCACGCGGCGGCGGAGCTGCTGCCGCCGGGGCGGCCGACGGAGCTGGTGCGGGACCGGGTGGCCGCGCTGCGGACGCTGACGGAGGATCTGCTGGAGATCTCGCGTCTGGACACCGGGCGGGAGCGGCTGGATCTGGACGCGGTGTCGCTCGGGGCGCTGGCGGAGCGGGTGGTGCGGGCGTCGGGGACCGACACGGAGGTCAGGGTCGTGCACAGCGTCGTCGTGGAGACCGACCGGCGGCGCCTTGAGCGGGTGGTGGGGAACCTGGTGGCCAACGCGCACCGGCATGGGCGGGCGCCGGTGTCGCTGACCGTGGACGGGCCGACGGTGACGGTGCGGGACCACGGGGACGGGTATCCGGAGTATCTGGTCGAGCACGGGCCCCAGCGGTTCCGGACGGAGGGGGGATCGAAGGGGCACGGGCTGGGGTTGACGATCGCGGTCGGGCAGGCGGAGGTGCTGGGGGCGGAGCTGTCGTTCCGGAACGCCGCCGACGGAGGAGCGGTCGCCGTACTCACTCTGCGCGGCACCCCGCGCCCCTGACGGCCCAGTCAGAAAGGCGGCGCCGAACCACCCCTCCTAATGTGGCGATTAGTCAAGTTCGCCCCCTTCGTGGAGGTTCGCTCATGTCCCTGCGCTCCCGTCTCTCCATATCCCTCGCCGCCGGCGCCCTGCTCGCCGCCGCTGCCGCCGTGCCCGCCGTCGCGAACGACGACTGGGACGGCGAACGCGGCGACTGGGGGCAAGGGCAGGGGCAGCAGCACCAGCAGCACAACCCGCGCCTGTACAAAGGCGTGGTCACGGCGAGCTCGCTGAATCTGCGCAGCGCGCCGAACCGCGGGTCGCAGATCATCCGGACCGCGCACCGGGGCGAGATCGTCTCGATCTTCTGCAAGACGCCCGGCCAGACCATCAACGGCAACCCGCTCTGGTACCTCCTCACGGACGGCACCTGGGCGTGGGGCGCGGCCCGGTACATCGACAACATCGGGGCGGCGCCACGCTGGTGCTAGGAAGACCAGGGAGATTGCGAAGACAAGTCTCCCTATTTGGGTAGGTTCCGGACATGACGAAGGCCGGAATCACCGTGGTGCGAGCGGATCCCCCCGCTCCCGCCGTCCGCCTCCCCCGGCGCCGGGGCATCGAACTCGCCCTCATCGTGGTCGCCGTACTGCTCTCCGTGTACGGCTACTGCGCGGTCGGCCTGGCCCGACACGGCACCGTCCCGCCCGGCGCCGCCGGTTACGGCGCCGGGCTCGGCGTGCTCGCGCTGGTCGCGCATCTCGCGGTGCGCTACCGGGCGCCGTACGCCGACCCGCTGCTGCTGCCGATCGGCGTGCTGCTCAACGGACTCGGTCTGGTCCTCATCTACCGGCTCGACCTGGAGACCCCGGGCGACCGGGCGGCGCCCACCCAACTCGTGTGGTCAACGGTCGGCGTGGCGCTGTTCATCGTCACCGCGCTGTTCCTGCGCGACTTCCGGGTGCTCCAGCGGTACTCCTACGTGTGCGTCGCCGCGGCCCTCGCGCTGCTCGTCCTGCCCATCGCCTTCCCGGCCGTGAACGGGGCCCGGATCTGGATCCGGATCGCCGGGTTCTCCATCCAGCCGGGCGAGTTCGCGAAGGTGCTCCTCGCGGTCTTCTTCGCCGCCTATCTCGCCGCCAACCGCAACGCGCTCGCCTTTGCCGGGCGCCGGATCTGGCGGCTCCAGCTGCCGACCGGGCGGGTGCTCGGGCCGATCGTGGCGATCTGGCTGCTGAGTGTGGTGGTGCTGGTCCTGGAGCGGGACCTCGGGACGTCGCTGCTGTTCTTCGGGCTGTTCGTGGTGCTGCTGTACATCGCCACCGGGCGGACCGGGTGGATCGCGGTGGGGCTGCTGCTGGCCTCGCTGGGCGCGGTCGCGGTCGGCTGGCTGGAGCCGCATGTGCACAGCAGGGTGCAGGACTGGCTGCATCCCTTCGCCACCATCGAGGCCGGCCAGGGCCCCAACCAGCTGTCGCAGTCGCTGTTCGCGTTCGCCGCGGGCGGCACCATGGGCACCGGGCTCGGGCTCGGGCACTCGATCCTCATCGGCTTCGCCGCCAAGTCGGACTTCATCCTGGCGACGGCCGGCGAGGAGCTGGGACTGGCCGGACTGTCGGCGATCTTCCTGCTGTACGGGCTGCTCGTGGAGCGCGGCTACCGGGCCGGGCTGTCGTTGCGTGACCCCTTCGGGCGGTTGCTGGCGGTCGGGCTCGCGTCGATCGTCGCCCTGCAGGTGTTCGTCATCGCGGGCGGTGTGACCGGGCTGATCCCGCTGACCGGTATGGCGATGCCGTTCCTGGCGCAGGGCGGCTCGTCGGTGGTGACCAACTGGGCGATCGTGGCCCTGCTGATCCGGGTGAGCGACTGCGCGCGCAGCCAGTACGACGGGGAGGTCGCCGCATGACGCGGAACATCCGGATGACGCGCCATATCCGGCACGCCGCCTGCTTCTGCGCCCTGCTGCTGGTGGCGCTCCTCGTCAACGCCGCCCGCATCCAGGTCTTCCAGGCCCCCGCCTACGACGACAACCCCGCCAACCGCCGTACCGCGATCTCCCGTTACGGCCAGCCGCGCGGTGACATCCTCGTCGGCGACGCCCCGGTCACCGGCTCGAAGGACACCGACGGGCGGCTGCGCTACGAACGGACCTATCCGAAGGGCCCGTTGTACGCGCCGGTGACCGGCTTCGCCTCGCAGATCTACGGCACGACCTTCCTGGAGCACGCCGAGGACGGCCTCCTCTCCGGCACCGACCCGATGCTGTCGGCGTTCCCCCTCTGGAACGACCTGACACGGCGCCAGAACCCGGGCGGCAACGTCGTCACCACCATCGACCCCGCCGCCCAGCAGGCCGCTTACGCGGGACTCGCCGGACGGAGGGGCGCGGTGGCGGCCGTGGAGCCGTCGACCGGACGCATCCTCGCGCTGGTGACCAGTCCGTCGTACGACCCGCAGGTGCTCTCGGGGAACGACGCGGCGGTGGAGCGGTCCTGGGCGCGGCTGAACGCGGACCCGGACAAGCCGATGCTCAACCGGGCGGTACGGCAGACCTATCCGCCGGGGTCGACGTTCAAGGTCGTCACGCTGGCCGCCGCGCTGGACGCGGGCGTGGTGACGGACGTCGACGAGGTGACCGACTCCCCCGACCCGTACACCCTGCCGGGCACCACGACCTCGCTGACCAACGAGGCCACGGGATGCGAGGACGCTCCGATCCGGGCCGCGTTCATGTGGTCCTGCAACACGGTGTTCGCGCGGCTCGGCGTGCGGGTCGGGGTGAGCGACATGGCGACCACGGCGGCGCGGTTCGGCTTCAACGACACCGGGCTCGGGATTCCGTACTCCGTCGCGGAGTCGACCTTCGACGTGTCCGTCGACAAGGCGCAGCTCGCGCTGTCGTCGATCGGGCAGTACAACACGCGGGCGACGCCGCTGCAGATGGCGATGGTGTCGGCGGCCGTCGCCAACGGCGGGCAGATCCGGTCGCCTTACCTGGTGGAGCGGACGACCCGGTCGGGCGGCACCACGGTGTCGACGGCCGGCTCGCGGCCGGTGCGGCAGGCGATGCATCCGGCGACCGCGGTCCGGCTGAAGGAGCTGATGGAGGAGGTGGTGACCGAGGGCACCGGCACGAACGCCGCGATCCCCGGCGCGATCGTCGGCGGCAAGACCGGCACCGCCCAGCACGGTGTCGACAACTCCGGTACGCCGTATGCCTGGTTCATCTCCTGGGCGCAGGGCGAGCGCGATCTGGAGCCGAAGGTCGCGGTGGCCGTGGTGGTGGAGGACGCGGAGGCGGACCGGGGGGAGATCAGCGGGGGCGGGGACGCGGCGCCGATCGCGCGGGCGGTGATGGAGGCGGTGCTCACCGACTGAGACGGGGGTAGGCGGCGGGCCGGGTCCCGACCTACCGTTCGGTACATGACTTCAGCCGCCGTGTACGAACTCGCCCAGGTCAACATCTCACGCCTCAAGTTCCCGCTGGACTCACCGGAGTTGAAGGACTTCGTCGACGCACTGGACCCGGTCAACGCCTCCGCGGAGGCCGCCGACGGTTATGTCTGGCGCCTCCAGTCGGAGGGCGGCGACGCGACCGACATCAAGGTCTTCGGCGACGACTGGCTGATCATCAACCTCACGATGTGGCGGGACACCGACGCGCTCACGGCCTTCATGTACCAGGGGCAGCACCGCGAGATGCTCTCCCGCCGGCGCGAGTGGTTCGAGAAGGTGGAGGAGGCGATGACGGCTCTGTGGTGGGTACCGGCCGGCCACCGCCCGACGGTCGCCGAGGCCGAGGCGCGGCTGCTGCACCTGCGCGCCAACGGGCCGACGCCGTACGCCTTCACACTCCGGACGTCCTTCCCGGCACAGGGGGCGGAGCCGGTGTCGTTCGCGGTGCCGGAGGACTTGGGCTGCGGGGTCTAGCCACGGCTCCAGGGTCAGTGCCACTCGGGCTCCTCGGTCCGGCGGGCGGCGGCTCCGTTCACCGGGCTCCCCGGTCGATGGCGTCCCGCACTTCCGCGACCCGGTCATGCTCCTCCGCCGCGAACCGCTCCGCATCCAGTCTCTCGGCGACCTCCTCGTCCTGGGCCATCAGCAGGTCGAGGTTGGAGTCGCCCATCTCGAAGACGCCCATGTCGACGTAGGCCTGCTGGAGGCGCTTGCCCCACAGGCCGATGTCCTTGACGCACGGGACGATGCGGGAGAACAGCAACTGGCGGAACAGGGCGAGGAATTCGGACTGCTCGCTGTACTCCTCGGCCTCGGCGGTGGGGATGCCGAAGTTCTCCAGGACCTCGACGCCCCGGAGCCGGTCGCGCATCAGGTGGCAGCCCTCGATGACGAATTCCTCGCGCTCTCGGAGTTCGGCGTCGCTGAGCTGCCGGTAGTAGTCCCGCAGTGCCATGCGGCCGAAGGCGACGTGCCTGGCCTCGTCCTGCATGACGTACGCGAGGATCTGCTTCGGCAGCGGCTTGTCCGTCGTGTCGCGGATCATGCCGAACGCGGCGAGTGCGAGGCCCTCGATGAGGACCTGCATGCCGAGGTACGGCATGTCCCAGCGGCTGTCGCGGAGGGTGTCGCCGAGCAGGGACTGGAGGTTGTCGTTGATCGGGTACAGCATCCCGATCTTCTCGTGCAGGAACCGCCCGTAGATCTCCGCGTGCCGGGCCTCGTCCATCACCTGGGTCGCCGAGTAGAACTTCGCGTCGAGGTCGGGGACGGACTCGACGATCCGCGCGGCGCAGACCATGGCGCCCTGCTCACCGTGCAGGAACTGGCTGAACTGCCAGGAGGCGTAGTGCTGCCGCAGCTCGCCCTTGTCCTTCTCCGTCAGCTTCGCCCAGTGCTTGGTGCCGTAGAGGGACATGGACTCGTCGGGGGTGCCGAGGGGGTCGTACGGGTCGACGTCGATCCCCCAGTCGATGCGTTTCTGCCCGTCCCACTGCTTGTCCTTGCCCTTCTGGTAGAGCGCGAGGAGACGGTCGCGACCATCGTCGTACTCCCAGCTGAAGCGCGCCGCGCCGGTCGCCGGCACCTGCCAGTGGGGGTCTTCCGGATCTGTGGCGTACAGGTCGAAAGTCGGCATGTCCCGCAGGCTGCCCCTTTGTAGACGCGGGGTCAACAAGTAGCGCGCGGGGGATTGACGGGCTTGCTGACAAGCAGTCTCATAACCTCATGACGACGTTGACGGACGCCGAAGCGCTCGCGGGCCTCCGCGACGCGCTCGGCCTGCTCAAGGACCGGGAGCAAGTGGCCGAGCGGCTGCTCGACTCCTCCGCCAAGCACTCCTTCGACCCCGACAAGGAACTCGACTGGGACGCGCCCTACGAGGAGGGCAAGTGGTTCTGGCCGCCCGAGCTGGTGTCGCTGTACGACACCCCGCTGTGGAAGCGGATGAGCGAGGAGCAGCGGATTCTGCTCTCGCAGCACGAGGCCGCGGCGCTGGCCTCGCTCGGGATCTGGTTCGAGCTCATCCTCATGCAGCTGCTCGTGCGGCACATCTACGACAAGGCGGCGACGAGTGCGCATGTGCGCTACGCGCTGACCGAGATCGAGGACGAGTGCCGGCACTCGAAGATGTTCGCGCGGCTGATCTCGCACGGCGACACTCCGTGGTACCCGGTGAGCCGGGCGCACCAGCAGCTGGGCCGCCTGTTCAAGACGATCTCGACGACCCCGGGGTCCTTCACGGCGACGCTGCTCGGTGAGGAGGTCCTCGACTGGATGCAGCGGCTGACGTTCCCGGACGAGCGCGTGCAGCCGCTGGTGCGGGGGGTCACCCGGATCCATGTCGTGGAGGAGGCGCGGCACGTGCGGTACGCCCGCGAGGAGCTGCGGCGGCAGATGGTGACCGCGCCCCGGTGGTCGCAGGAGTTCACCCGGGTGACGTCCGGGGAGTTCGCGCGGGTGTTCTCGGTGGCGTTCGTGAACCCCGAGGTCTACACGAACGTGGGGCTGGACCGGCGGGAGGCGCTGGCGCAGGTGAAGGCGAGCGGGCACCGGCGGGAGGTCATGCAGACGGGGGCGAAGCGGCTGACGGACTTCCTGGACGACATCGGGGTGCTGCGGGGGGTGGGGCGGCGGTTGTGGAAGTCGTCGGGACTGTTGGCGTAGGTGCAGTCTGCCGGCCCAGGGGGCGGGACTGTATCGACATGCGGCTCCGCCGCGTGGGCGCGACCAGCCACGACGCACCCGCACACGGCCGACTACCCTGCGAGGCATGACCCCGTCGGCCGCCACTCCCGCCTACCGTCGCCTCAGCGTCGAGGAGCGTCGAAGCCAGCTCCTCGACGCCGCCCTCGGACTCTTCGCACACCGCGCCCCCGAGGACGTCTCCCTCGACGACGTGGCGGAGGCGGCCGGGGTGTCGCGGCCCCTCGTGTACCGGTACTTCCCGGGCGGGAAGCAGCAGCTCTACGAGGCTGCCCTCAGGTCCGCCGCCGAAGAGCTCCAGCAGTGCTTCGACGAGCCTCGCGAAGGGCCGCTGCTCGACCGCCTCTCCCGGGCCCTCGACCGCTACCTCGCCTTCGTCGACCAGCACGACGCCGGGTTCAGCGCGCTGCTCCAGGGCGGAAGCGTCGTCGAGACCTCCCGTACGACGGCCATCGTGGACGGCGTACGGCGGGCCGCCGCCCAGCACATCCTCAGCCATCTCGGGGTCACCGAGCCCAGCGCGCGGCTGCGGATGACCGTACGGATGTGGATCACGGCGGTCGAGGCGGCCTCGTTGATCTGGCTGGACGACGACAAGGAACCGCCGGTCGACGAGTTGCGGGACTGGCTGGTGGAGCAGTTCGTCGCCGTACTGTCGGTGACGGCCAGGCGCGACCCCCAGACGGCCGCGCTGGTGCAGGCCCTCGCGGCGGATGGCTGACACTGGTGCCGTGAAGAGCGAAGACACCCCCTTCGAGGGCGGCCCCATGGACGGCCGTGTCCTGCCGGTCCTCCTCGGCCCGACCGGGCACCCGCCCAAGCAGTACCGCATCCCGGTCCCGGACCCGGACGGCGGTCCGCCCACCGTGCTGGTCTACCGCCGGGTGCCGCGCGGGCAGAGCAGGCTGGGGCTCCAGAAGGGGTGGAAGTACGCGTACGAGCCCGAGGGCAGGCCGTCGCGGCTGAAGTGGCCGTGGTCCAGGCCCGACGCCACGCCGGGCGGCAAGCCGGACGACACCGACGGGTGACCTCGTTGCGCCGAACCGCGCACACCCGGCGCGCGCGAACAAGGCAGCCGTCCCATGCTCGCGGTGCGGAGCAGAGGGGCTGCTGCGCGCCGGAGGTGATGACGTGTCAGGAAGGCTTCTGCGTCTGGTGTGTACGGCGGCGGTCGCGGCCGGCACCGTCCTCGCGCCCGTGCCCGCGGCGGCCGTACCGGAGCCGCCCGCGCCCGGCGGGCGGAGCGTCTCCGAACTGCTGACGGATCTTCAGCGGCTGTACCAGCAGGCCGAGGAGGCGACCGAGACGTACAACGCCACGGCGGAGAAACTGAAGGACCAGCGGGCTGAGGTGCGCCGGCTGGACGGGCAGCTGGCGCGAGCCCGGCTCTCGCTCCACGACAGCCGGGGCGCGGCGGGGCGCCTGGCCCGGCAGCAGTATCAGAACAGCACCGACATCTCGCCGTACGTGCGCCTGCTCCTGGCCCGTGATCCGCAGCACGCGCTCGATCAGGGGCATGTGATCGGGCAGTTGGCGCGGGAGCGCGCCGAGACCGTGGGACGGCTGACGGGGAGCGAGAAGAAGGCCGACGGGCTGGCCCGCAAGGCCCGCGCGGCGCTCGACCGGCAACTCACCCTGTCCGTCCAGCAGAAGAAGGACCGGGACGCCGTACGGAAGAAGCTCGACGACGTCGAGGAGCTGCTCGCCTCGCTGACCGAGGAACAGCGTGGTGCCGTCGCCGAGTTGGAGCGGACGGATGTCGAGGCGGCCCAGGAGGACCTCGTCACCTCGGGGGCCCTGGGCAGTGGTGAGGATGCGAACGAGCCGACGCGGGCGGCGGACCGGGCCGTGCGGTACGCCGTGCAGCAGCTCGGGAAGCCGTACGAGTGGGGGGCCGAGGGGCCCGAGGCGTACGACTGCTCAGGGCTCACGTCCGAGGCCTGGGGGTATGCGGGCAGGCCCATTCCCCGGACCAGCCAGGAGCAGTGGGCCAGGTTGCCGCGGATTCCGCTGCGCGAGCTGCGGCCCGGTGACCTGGTGGTCTACTTCCCCAAGGCGACCCATGTGGCGATCTATCTGGGGGGCGGGCAGGTCGTGCAGGCCCCGAGAACGGGTGAGAAGGTCAAGGTCTCGCCCCTGGCTTCCCACCCGATCCTGGGGGCCGTGCGCCCCGACAAGGGTCAGGACAGGGAGGCCAGGTAGGCCGCCGTCTTCTCCGGCTCGTAGAAGAAGTTCTCGAAGTCGGACGGGTCGTCGAAGGCGTTGGCGAAGCGGTCGGCGGCGGGCTGCAACTGGCCTGCCGCGCCGATGAGGTTGAGGATGTGCTCCGGCGGCGGGGCCAGCATCGCGTTCGTCCACTTGGTGACGTGCTGGGCGGTGTCCCAGTAGCGGTCGAACGTGCTCTGCATCCACTCCTCGTCGAACTCCTTCTCGCCGCGCTCCAGGATCGAGGCGAGGTAGGCGGCCGCGCACTTGGAGGCGGAGTTGGAGCCCTGACCGGTGATCGGGTCGTTGGCGACGACGACGTCCGCGACGCCGAGGACCAGACCGCCGCCGGGGAGGCGGCCGATCGGGTTGCGGACCGTGGGGGCGTAGCGGCCGGCCAACGTGCCGCCCGCGTCGGTGAGTTCTACCTTCGTGGCCCGCGCGTACTCCCAGGGCGTGTACCGCTCCATGAGTTCCAGGGTCAGGGAGAGGTGCTCCGCCGGGTCCTTGACGCCGTTGAAGACGTCGAGCGGACCGCCGGGTATGCCCTCCCAGAACAGGATGTCGGCCCGGCCGGAGGTGGTGAGCGTCGGCATGACGAACAGCTCGCCGACGCCGGGGACGAGGTTGCAGCGGACCGCGTCGTGGTCCGGGTGCTCGGGGCGCGGGCCGAGGCCGTGGACGTACGACACGGCCAGGGCCCGCTGCGGCTCGCTGTACGGCGAACGGGACGCGTCCCGGCCGAACATCGACACCAGCTCGCCCTTGCCCGCCGACACCAGCACCAGGTCGTACGTACGGGAGAAGTAGTCGAGGTCGGAGACCGCCGCGCCGTGGATGACGAGCTGGCCGCCACGCTGGGCGAAGGTCTCCATCCAGCCGGCCATCTTCACGCGCTGGTCGACCGACTGCGCGTACCCGTCGAGCTTGCCCACCCAGTCGATCGCACGGGCGGCCGGGCCCTCGGCCCACGAACCGGGGGCCGCGACCGAGACGCCGAGTCCTTCGATCTTCGGGGCCTGGGACTCCCAGAAGTTCAGCTGGAGATCGCGCTCGTGCTGCAGTGCGGTGTGGAACATGCACTGCGTCGACATGACCCGGCCGGAGCGGATCTCGTCCGCCGTCCGGTTCGACATCAGGGTGACCTCGTAGCCGTGGGACTGGAGGCCGAGGGCCAGCTGGAGACCGGACTGGCCGGCTCCTACGACGAGTATCTTCCGCATGCGGGTGGTGACTCCTTGGTGGGTTCTACTCGGGGGTTTCGTCCAGGGCGTGGCCGACCAGGGAGAGGAGGGTCTCGATCACCGAGATCCGGCGGCGCGCGTCCATGATCATTACAGGTATGTGCGCCGGGATCGTCAACGCCTCCCGCACGTCCTCCGGTTCGAACAGCTCGCTGCCGTCGAAGTGGTTGACGGCGACGACGTACGGCAGTCCGCAGCTCTCGAAGTAGTCCAGGGCCGGGAAACAGTCCTTCAGACGCCGGGTGTCCGCCATGACGACCGCGCCGATCGCACCGCGCACCAGGTCGTCCCACATGAACCAGAACCGCTGCTGGCCCGGCGTGCCGAACAGGTAGAGCACCAGGTCGTCGTCGAGGGTGAGGCGGCCGAAGTCCATGGCCACGGTGGTGGTGAGCTTGCCCGGCGTGGCGGTGAGGTCGTCGGTCTCCTCGCTCGCCTCGGTCATCAGCGCCTCGGTCTGGAGCGGGGTGATCTCCGAGACGGCGGTGACGAGGGTGGTCTTGCCGACGCCGAAGCCGCCGGCCACGACGATCTTCGTGGCGATGGGGGCGCGGGTGCGGTCCGTCTGCCAGGACTTCAGGTCCTCGTCGGTGTCCGCGAAGGCGGTGTCTCTGGTGCCCGCGACGGCGGTGTCCCTAAAGACGACGGAGTCCATTCAGCACCCTTTCGAGCAGAGCGCGGTCCGGACGGCCGGTGCCGTGACCGGTGCCGGTGCCGTACACACGGATCTTTCCCTGGTCCGCGAGGTCGCTGAGCAGCACCCGGACCACGCCGAGCGGCATCTTCAGCAGCGCGGCGATCTCGGCCACCGTGCGCATGCGGCGGCAGAGTTCGACGATGGCCCGCATCTCCGGCATGACCCGGGTGTTGAGGGAACCATTCGTCAGTTCCTTGCGCTCCTCGGGCGCTTCGAGCGCCGCCACGAACGTCTCCACGAGGAGGACGTGACCGAAGCGGGTACGGCCGCCGGTGAGCGAGTAGGGGCGGACGCGGGCGGGTTTGCGGTCACCGCCGCGGACGGGGAGGGTGGGGCGATCGGTCATCGGGTGCTCCCTGCCGACTCGTTCTCGCTCTCCAGGGATCTCCGGAGCTCGCTGCGGAGCTCGGGGGTCAGGACATGGCCGGCGCGGCCCACGAAGAGCGCCATGTGGTACGCCACCACGCTCATGTCGCAGTCCGCGGAGCCGTGCACACCGAGCAGCGAGCCGTCGCTGATCGACATCACGAACAGGCTGCCCTCGTCCATCGCGACCATCGTGTGCTTCACCGGGCCGGAGTCCATCAGCCGGGCCGCACCGATGGTGAGGCTGCCGATGCCGGAGACGATGGTCGCGAGGTCGGCCGACGATCCGCGCGGACCCTTCGCGGTGGCGGCCTGGGGCCGACGGGCCTGGTCGTTGCGGGCGGGGTCGGAGGAGAGCAGCAGCAGGCCGTCCGATGAGACCACCGCTACTGACTGGATGCCCGGCACCTCCTCGACCAGGTTCGTCAGCAGCCAGTGCAGGTTGCGGGCTTCACTGCTCAGTCCGAAGGTACTGGGCGCGGTCAACTGCTTGCCTCCTCGGGAGTGCCCCCCGTGGCTTCTTCGGCATGTGCGGGCGTCGTCGTCTGACCCGTCTGTTCGGCGATCTCCGCTTCCACGTCGCGGTAACCGGCCTCCGCCCCCCGGCGGAAGCCGCCGAGCCTCCGGCGGAGGGCTTCGGCGTCGACGGATGCGCTGCGCTGGCGGGGCGGTTCTGATGGTGCCGTGATCTTCGGGGTGCGCTTGGGGAGGCCTTTTGCGGTGAGCTGGTCCTCGTCGGGAGCGCGGGTGTGTTCCGTCTCGGCTTCGCCTTCGACGGGTTCGGTACCACCTGCGGGTGGCCCCTGTGGGGCGGATTCGCCGTCGACGGCAGCGGGTTGTTCGTCGGTCGTCGCAGGGTGCTCGTCGGTGGGCGCGGCGTGTGCGTCGGCGGGTGCCGGTACCGGGGCCAGGAGTTCCATCGTCGTTTCCGACGGGGTTTCCGACGGGGCTTCCTGCGGCGTTTCCTCCGCGGACGTCTCCGCGCTTCGTACCGCCCGCTCCGCCAGGTCCACCAGCACGTCGCCCTTCTCCGAACGGCCGTGCAGGACGTTGGAGTTGGCTTCCGCGTCGGCGCCCGGCAGGGCGAAGGAGTGGGGCGTGCCGGAGAACGGGGTGGCCGACGGGACCGCGGCCGAGGGGGCCGCCGCCAGCAGCGGCTTCGGCAGGACCACCACCGCCGCGATGCCCCCCTGCTTCTGCTCGCGGAGCCGGACCCGCACGCCGTGGCGGTGGGCGAGGCGGGCGACGACGTAGAGGCCGAGGCCGAGACCCTCCTCGCCCTCCTGGTCGTACGGGGAGTCCGGGTCGAAGTCGGCGAGGCGGGAGTTGAGGCGGGTCAGGCGGTCCTCGGTCATGCCGATGCCCTCGTCCTGGACGGAGAGCATGACCTCGCCGCTCTCCAGGAGCCAGCCGGAGACCTCGACGGGCAGGTCCGGCGGCGAGAAGGACGTGGCGTTCTCCATCAGCTCCGCGAGCAGGTGGGAGAGGTCGTCGGCGGCGAAGCCCGCGACGTGCGCGTGCGGGGGCAGGGCGGCGATACGGACCCGCTCGTAGCGTTCGATCTCGCTGACCGCGGCCCGTACGACGTCCACCAGCGGGACCGGGCCGGCGCTCTGCTGGACGTGTTCCGTGCCCGCGAGGACCAGGAGGTTCTCGCTGTGGCGGCGCATGACCGTGGCGAAGTGGTCCAGTTTGAAGAGGGTGGCCAGGCGGTCCGGGTCCTGCTCGCGCTCCTCCAGGCCCTCGATGACAGCCAGTTGGCGTTCGACCAGGCCCAGGGTGCGCAGTGCGAGGTTGACGAAGGTGCCGCCGATGCTGTCACGCAGGCGGCCCAACTGGGCGGCGGAGTCGGCGAGTTCACTGCGCAGTTCCTCGCGGGCGTCGGCCATCTTCTGGCGCTGGGCGACGAGGTGCTTGCGGTCGGCTTCGAGGGTGGTGATACGGCTCTGGACGCCGAGGACATGCGCGTGCAGGGTGTTGACCGAGCGGACGACCTGGGCGAACTCGTCGTTGCGACCGGTGAACTTGACCGGTTCCTCGGCCGCCGGGTCCGCCGCCGTGGCCAGCCGGGCGGAGCCGAGGCGCAGGACCGCGAGCGGGCGGGTGAGGGTGCGGGCCATGGCGGTGGCCACGCCGACGGCGAGCAGCATCAGGGCGCCGAGGACCGCTATGCGGATCTCCCAGGCGGTGACGTCGTCGTCGCGGAGCTGGGCGAGATCCTTGGTGCGCTGGTTGTAGAGCGCCGACTCCACGCCGCGCATGAGTTCGACGCGGGCCGAGAGGGCGGCGTCCAGCTTCTTGGCGCCGGTGTCGAGTTCGCGGTCGGAGAGCGTGGGCTGGTCGGTGAGGGAGGCCAGGTACTTCTCGGCGGAGTTGACCTCGGGCCCGGTGACGGTGGAGTCGTAGCGGGCGACGGTCTCCTTCGGCGCGGTCTCCTTGAAGTCGGCGAGGGCCGCGTCGGAGCGGACACGGGCCTGCTGGGCGGCCGCGGTGAGGGCGTCGCGCTGCTTGGCGTCGGCCTCGGAGGTGGTGGAGACGGTCGAGGTGATGCCGGTGATCGGGTCGGTGACCGTCTGGGTGCCGCTCGGCACGCTGAGGGCGGCGAGGAGCAGGCCGCGGGTGGCGGCGGCCTGCTGGACGGCGGAGTCCAGCTCGGCGAGGGCGTGGGCACCGGAGCCCGCGCGGGGCGGCAGCTGCTCGGCCAGCTGTTCGGCGAGGCGGTGCAGCTCGGTGATGGTGGCCGAGTAGGAGGCGTGCGCTTCGAGGGCGGTGCTCTTGCCGGTGAGCGCCGCCCGGCGCAGGGCGGCGATCCCGTCGAGGTCGGCGCGCAGGCCGGCCGGGGTGTCGGTGTCGGCGCGCAGCTCCTCGACCTGCCGGTCGACGCGGGTGCTGTCCTGCTCGGAGGGCGCCTTGGAGCGGGGGCGGCCGGCGGCGACGTACGAGGTGACCTCGTCCCGCTCGTCGGCGAGCGCGTGCGCGAGGGCGAGCGCGCTCTGGGTCTGCTCGGCGAGCGTCACCAGGTCCTGGGAGTCGCTGAGGTCCCGGGAGGCGTCGAGCACGGAGGGCGCGCCGGCCCCGGCGATCGCGGCGGCCACGACGGCGACGGCGACGATGAGCCGGTTGCGTACGTGGGTGGGGCGGCCCTTGCCCACGACGGCCCCGTCAGGGGCGGTGGCGGAGGTGGTGTCGGCGGGAGCCGTCTGCTTGCTCGTACGACGTGGCCGCGTCTTCTGCACCGGTGCTCGCATTCCTGACTCGTGTACCCATGGGACCGGGTGACGCTCTGTCAACTGACGAGTACTCCCGGTACAGTTCCCGACCCTCCCAGCGCCAGTCGGCGGTGGTCGCGCATCACCCGACCCGCCACTCGAAGGAGTGAACCCCGGACGGGAGTTGGGGAGCAAGTTCCCGTGGCACAGTCAGGGCCCTTGCGCGGTCGGCCGGTTGGACGTCCGGGGCGCGCGATGGCATCATCTGCCGCCGCGCCTGCCCGGACTGAATCATTCCCGCCCAAACCAGACGCCTGACCTGCGCACCTGCGCCGATTCGGCGACCGATGCCAGCCTTTCGTGAACCCTGTGAAGGGCTCGTGCAGACTGGCCGGATGCGTACTGAACTCGTATCGGAGCCCGGCGATCCGACCCGCCCCAACGAGGACTTCGCGAGCGTCGGCCTTGCGGCCTCCGGACGGGGCGGGGCACTGGTGGTCCTGGACGGCGTCACACCGCCGAAGGGCCCGACAGGCTGTCTGCATTCCGTCCCCTGGTTCGTCTCACGTCTGGGCGGCGCGCTGACCGAACTGACCGTTTCCCTCCCGGATGTTCCGCTGCCCGAGGCGCTGAGCCTCGCCGTTGCGCGTACCGCCGATTCCCATGCGCACACCTGTGACCTTTCTCACCCACGCACACCACAGGCAACCGTGGTGCTGGCGCGCTGGTCGGACCAGGCCCTGGAGTACCTGGTCCTGTCGGACTCGGCGCTGCTGGTGGAGTCGCCGGGCGGGGCGGTGACGGCCCTCCTGGACGACCGGCTGGCCCTGCTGCCCCGGGAGGCCCTCGCCACCGACGCGCACATCGACGCGCATCTGCGCAACAAGGAGGGCGGCTTCTTCACGGCGGCGGCCGACCCTTCCGTGGCGGAGCGGGCGGTGACGGGGGTCATCCGGCGCGCTGAGGTGAGAGCACTCGCCGCCCTGACGGACGGGGCGACCCGGTGGGTGGAGAAGTTCCGCGAGGGCGACTGGACGGACCTCTTCACCTTCGTACGCAAGGAGGGCGCCCAGGCGCTGGTGACGCGGGTGCGGGAGCTGGAGGGGGCGGACGCGGAGCGGACGTTCCTGGGGCGCAGCAAGCGGCATGACGACGCGTCGGTGGTGTTCGCGGAGCTCTGAGGGCCGCGCCTACTTCTCCATGCCCAGGTTCAGTTGGTGCAGCAGCCGGGCGAGTTCGGAGACCTCCTTCGGGTCCCAGTCCGCCAACCGCCCCGCGTACCGGGCCCGGCGTGCGTCCCGTACCCGGCCGACCCGTGAGCGGCCCTCCTCCGTCAACTCCACCAGCCACGCACGCCCGTCCGCGGGGTCCGGCGCGCGCGTGACCAGGCCCAGGTCCTCCAGAGCCCGCAGTTGCCGGGACATCGTGGCCTTGCCGACGCCGATGTACGCGGCGAGTTCCGTGGCCCGCTGGCGGCCGTACTCGTCGAGGCGCACCAGGAGCCCGTACGCGGACGACTCCAGATCCGGGTGGACCTCGCGGGCCATCTCGCCCTGGTTGGCCCGGGCCCGCCGCAGCAGCACGGTCAACTCGCGTTCCAGCGCCAGGAACCCGGGCTGGTTCACACCACTCCCGGACACGGCGGAGCCGGCCCCGCGTCCGCCGCCGTTCGCGTCTTCGTGCACGTCAGTCCCTGCCTCGGTTTTCCCGGTCGTGAAAGTTTCCGCCAAATGCCGTCATCGCCGCAGCTCGGCCAGTATTTCGCAGGCTTAGACCAACGGCAGCCTCCGGCCCCTCTTCCCTCGTGCTCGTCTACGTGCGTAGCTTCGTTACCAGGCACTTACTGGCATGACCACGCCAGAACACCCCCCACGGTTCCGGTACGTTCCCCCACCGCGCCTTCCGGAGGCACGCATGCCCGTGCACAGACCCAGCCCCAGGCCCAGACCCAGACCGGTACGTCTCCTCCTCACGGCCCTCGCCGCCCTCGCCGGGACCCTGCTGGCCGCCGCCCCCTCCCCCGCCGCCGACATCCCCGCCCGCGGCTCCGCGTACATGGGCATCGGCGTCCTCGCCCACGACGGCCGGAACGGCACGCCCCGCGACACCCGCGCCACCCAGACCGAGGGCGTGGACGTCTCCGGCCACCAGGGCAACGTCGCCTGGTCCACGCTGTGGAGCAGCGGGGTGAAATGGGCGTACGTGAAGGCGACCGAAGGCACGTACTACACGAACCCCTACTTCGCCCAGCAGTACAACGGCTCCTACAACGTCGGCATGATCCGCGGCTCCTACCACTTCGCCACCCCGGACACGACCGGCGGCGCCACGCAGGCGGACTACTTCGTCGACCACGGCGGCGGCTGGTCCAAGGACGGCAGGACGCTGCCCGGCGCCCTCGACATCGAGTGGAACCCGTACGGCGACTCCTGCTACGGCAAGACGCAGAGCGCGATGGTCACCTGGATCCGCGACTTCCTGAACCGCTACAAGGCCCGCACCGGCCGCGACGCCGTCATCTACACGGCCGCCAGCTGGTGGACCGAGTGCACGGGCAACTACGCCGGCTTCGCCGGCGCCAACCCGCTGTGGATCGCGCGCTACGCGTCGACCGTGGGGACGCTGCCGGCGGGGTGGGGGTACTACACCATGTGGCAGTACACCTCCTCCGGACCGACCGTGGGCGACCACGACAAGTTCAACGGGGCTCTGGACAGGGTGCAGGCCTTGGCCAACGGCTGACCCGCCCACGCACGGCGAAGGCCCGGGCCTCCCTCACGGGACCCGGGCCTTCACTTCATCCGGTCACGTCCGTCACGCCGCGACCGGAACCTCCGGCGTCGCCCCGTTCGTCGCCGGGGAGAGCGCCAGTTCCAGGACCTGGCGGACGTCGGTCACCGGGTGGACCTCCAGCTTGTCCAGCACCTCGGCGGGCACGTCGTCCAGGTCGGCCTCGTTGCGCTTGGGGATGATGACGGTCGTGACGCCCGCCCGGTGCGCGGCCAGCAGCTTCTGCTTCACGCCGCCGATGGGCAGGACCCGGCCGGTCAGGGAGACCTCGCCGGTCATCGCCACGTCCGTGCGGACCAGTCGGCCGCTGAGCAGTGAGGCCAGTGCCGTCGTCATCGTGATGCCCGCGCTCGGGCCGTCCTTCGGGACCGCGCCCGCCGGGAAGTGGATGTGCACGCCCCGGTCCTTGAGGTCACCGACCGGCAGCTCCAGTTCGGCGCCGTGCGAGCGCAGGAAGGACAGGGCGATCTGCGCGCTCTCCTTCATCACGTCGCCCAGCTGACCGGTGAGGGTCAGGCCCGCCGCGCCCGTCTCCGGGTCGGCCAGCGACGCCTCGACGTACAGCACGTCGCCGCCCGCTCCCGTCACCGCCAGTCCCGTCGCCACACCCGGCACCGCGGTGCGGCGCTCGGCCGGGTCCTGGGCGGACTCGGGGACGTGGTGCGGACGGCCGATCAGGTCCCGCAGATCCGCGTCCGTCACGGTGAACGGCAGCTTCCGCTCGCCCAGTTCGTGCTGGGCGGCGACCTTCCTCAGGAGCCGCGCGATGGACCGCTCCAGGGTGCGGACGCCCGCCTCGCGCGTGTATTCGCCGGCGAGCTTGCGCAGCGCGCTCTCCTCCAGCGTGACCTCGTCCTTGTCGAGGCCCGCCCGCTCCAGCTGGCGCGGGAGCAGGTGGTCACGGGCGATGACGACCTTCTCGTCCTCGGTGTAGCCGTCGAGGCGGACCAGCTCCATACGGTCGAGCAGGGCCTCCGGGATGGCCTCCAGGACGTTCGCCGTGGCGAGGAACACCACGTCGGACAGGTCGAGTTCGACCTCCAGGTAGTGGTCGCGGAAGGTGTGGTTCTGCGCCGGGTCCAGGACCTCCAGGAGGGCCGCCGCGGGGTCGCCGCGGAAGTCGGAGCCCACCTTGTCGATCTCGTCGAGCAGGACCACCGGGTTCATGGACCCGGCCTCCTTGACGGCCCGCACGATCCGGCCGGGCAGTGCGCCGACGTACGTACGCCGGTGGCCGCGGATCTCCGCCTCGTCGCGGACACCGCCGAGGGCGACGCGGACGAACTTGCGGCCCATGGCGTGCGCGACGGACTCACCGAGCGAGGTCTTGCCGACACCGGGCGGCCCGACGAGCGCCAGGACGGCACCGCCACGACGGCCGCCCACGACACCCAGGCCGCGCTCGCTGCGGCGCTTGCGCACGGCGAGGTACTCGGTGATGCGCTCCTTCACGTCCTCCAGGCCCGCGTGCTCGGCGTCCAGGATCGCCTTGGCGCCCTGGATGTCGTACGCGTCCTCCGTCCGTTCGTTCCACGGGAGTTCGAGGACGGTGTCGAGCCAGGTGCGGATCCACGACCCCTCGGGGGACTGGTCGGAGGACCGCTCGAGCTTGTCGACCTCCTTCAGGGCCGCTTCCCGCACCTTCTCCGGCAGGTCGGCGGCCTCCACGCGGGCGCGGTAGTCGTCGGACTCCTCGCCCTCCTTCTCGCCGTTGAGCTCGCGCAGTTCCTTGCGTACGGCTTCGAGCTGGCGGCGGAGCAGGAACTCGCGCTGCTGCTTGTCGACGCCCTCCTGGACGTCCTTGGCGATGGTCTCGGCGACGTCCTGTTCGGCGAGGTGGTCGCGCAGCTGCTGGGTGGCGAGCTTGAGGCGGGCGACCGGGTCGGCGGTCTCCAGCAGCTCGACCTTCTGTTCGGTGGTCAGGAACGGCGAGTAGCCGGAGTTGTCGGCGAGCGCGGAGACGTCGTCGATGGCCTGGACGCGGTCGACGACCTGCCAGGCGCCGCGCTTGCGCAGCCAGGCGGTGGCGAGCGCCTTGTACTCCTTGACCAGTTCGGCGACATGGCCGGGCAGCGGTTCGGGGACGGCCTGGTCGACCGTGGTCCCCTCGACCCACAGGGCGGCGCCCGGGCCGGTGGTCCCCGCACCGATCTGCACCCTGCCCCGGCCCCGGATGAGGGCACCCGGGTCGCCGTCGGCCAGCCGGCCGACCTGCTCGACGGTGCCGAGCACACCGGTGCTCGCGTAGGTTCCGTCGATCCGCGGCACCAGCAGGACCTTGGGCTTGCCGGGTTCCGAACGGGCGGCGGCCTGGGCGGCCTCCACCGCGGCCCGCACGTCGGCGTCGTTCAGGTCCAGCGGCACCACCATTCCGGGCAGCACGACCTCGTCGTCGAGCGGCAGCACAGGCAGAGTGAGCGGTGTGGACGTCGAAGCCATGATCTCCCCTTCGGCAGTCAAGTTGAGCTATGCCGACTCAATGCACGTGAGCCTTCGATTGTTCCCCCGGCTGCGTTCGCTGTGAGCGATCACCTCTGTCGACGTGGATGACGGGCCGCGTATGGTCAACAACGGTAATGACCACTTATGCATTCCACCCATTACAAGGAGATGCCGTGGACGAGACCGTGCGGGCTTGGGTGGACGGGTGGGTCGTCTCGCGCGGGGCCGCTCCGCCGACGCCGGAACCCTGGGGCTGCACGATCGACATGGGCATGGACGGGCACGTCACCCGGCATGTCTTCGGCGCGGTCGGCGACGGTGTGGACGAGGCGGCCGTACGGAAGGTCGCCGAGGCGGTGACCGGTGCCGGGGTGTGGCTCAAGGTGTTCCGGGACCCGGCCGTGGTCGGCGACTGGCTGGGCGGGGGCTGGTGGATCGATCCGGAGCCCGGTTACCTGATGACCCTCCCGCTGGTGCGCGACGCGGCGGTCCTGCGGGTTCCGGACGGCTACCGGCAGCGCACCTGGTCCCGCGGCGGGGTCGTCCGCACGATGATCGCCGCCCCCGACGGCTCCTGGGCGGCCCGCGGCCAGCTCGCCCCGACCGGCGCCACCGCGGTCGCCGACCAGATCGCCACGTCCCCCGCCCACCGGCGCCGCGGTCTGGGCACCCTCGTCATGCGCACGCTCCAACGGGCGGCACGGGAACAGGGGGCGGAACGGTGCGTGCTGGCGGGGACGCCGGAGGGGCGGGCGTTGTACGAGTCGCTGGGCTGGACGGTGTCTGCGCCGCTGACGAGTGCGAAGTACACCGGGGCCGAAACCGGGGACGAGGTGAACCGGGACTGAACCGGGCGGCTGGGTACAACGGCCGCTGAACCCCGGGGTACGCCGGCCGCTGAACCCGGGGTACACCGGCCGCTGAACCCAGGGGCAGGGAAAAGAAGTTGCCCTCTCCCCGAGACCCCGTACGTTCACCCCGTGACCGATACACAGACCTTCCTCGCCGCCTACGACGACCAGATGCGCGGTGCGCCGCCCACTCCGCCGGCCGGGGTGACGTACGAGAAGGACGGGCCGCTGCTGCGGATCGTCGGGCAGTTCCGCGGGTTTGTGAGCGGACCGAGCGAACTCGGCCTGGAGGGCGAGGAGCTGGACGGGTTGATCGCCCGGCAGCGGGACTTCTTCGCCGGGCGGGGTGAGGCGGTGGAGTGGAAGACCCGGGGCCACGACACCCCCGCCGACCTCACCGCACGACTCCGCGCGGCGGGATTCGTACCGGAGGACCGGGAGACGGTGCTGATCGGCCGGGCCGCGGACATGGCCGTACGGGAGCCGGTGCTGCCGGCCGGTGTGACCTTGCGGCGCGTCACCGCCGACGCGGACATGCGGCGGATCGCCGCCATGGAGTCGGCCGTGTGGGGCCAGGACCGGGGGTGGCTCGCGGACGACCTCATCGGCCGGGTGGCCGCCGCCCCCGACGAGATCGCGGTCTACGTCGCCGAGGCGGACGGTGAGGTCGTCTCCGCCGCCTGGCTGGCCTTCCGGTCGGGCACCGGGTTCGCGAGCCTGTGGGGCGGCTCCACGCTCGCCGCGTGGCGGGGCCTGGGCATCTACCGCGCGCTCGTCGCCACCCGCGCCGCCCTCGCCGCCGCCCGGGGTGTCACGTACCTGCACGTCGACGCCTCCGACGACAGCGCGCCCATCCTGCGCCGCCTGGGTTTCACGGCGGTGACGACGACCACGCCGTACGTGTGGACGCCGGAGTGACCGTGCCCGGACCTGAACCCCGGCCGACCGACAACGCGTTGGCGACGGCCCTGGCCAACGCCCGTTTGCGGGGCGGGAACTGACGGAAGAGAACTTCCTGCACGCCGTATTCTGAGCCGGCGTGAAGGGGGGATGGCTCATGGGGCCGTTGATCGCTGTGATGGGGAGCGCCGATCCGGGGCGGCGGCTGGACCCGCCGCTGACGGACGCGGACGCCGCGCTGAGGGCCTGCGAGGAGATCGGCGCGGAGCTCGCGGCCGAGGGGTGCCGGATCATCGTGTACTCCAGCGAGGCGCAGTTCGTCGAGAGCCGGGTCGTCGCCGGCTTCCTGACCCGGGAGGACCTGCCGGACGGCTCCGTCCAGGTCCGGCCGCCCTACGAGGACGGCGACATCGACTTCCCGCTGCGTGACAAGCGGCCCGAGGTCTTCGACCTGCGCTACGAGCCGGGCAACGACTGGGAGGTCAGCTTCTACCGGTCGCTGCGCGACGTCGACGGGGTCGTCCTGGTCGGCGGCGGCCGCTCGACGCTGGTCACGGGGATGATCTGCCTCGCGTTCGGGATACCGCTGTATCCGCTGGCCTCCTTCGGCGGATCCGCCCGCAAGGTCTGGGAGACCATGAACCGGTCCACCCATCACGCCACGGCGGACGAGGTGTCCGCCATGGGCGCGCAGTGGGGTCCGGGCAGCGCCCGGCGGCTGGTGCGGCTGCTGGGCACGCAGCGGGAGCGGCGCGAGGAGAAGCAGCGCGAGGAGGCCAGGTCCCGGCGGGGCGCCACCCTGCGGGCCGGGCTCGGCGCGGTCACCGGCATGCTGCTGCTCCTGCTCGGCTTCGCGACCATTCCGCTGACGTACGCCGTCGAGTCGAGCACCGCGGTCAACCTCACCGCGCTCATCGTGGGCGCGCTGGCCACCGGCACCTCGGGGGCGATCACCCGGACCGTCTTCGACCGCGAGACCCACTGGGCGCGGACGGCGGTCCTCGGCATGTCGGCGGGCGGGATCGCCTTCCTGCTCTTCGTCTCCGCCCAACTGGCCGCGTCCCCCGACATCCTGGCCGGCGAGGGCGTCCGCCGCCTGCTGTTCTTCGTGCT
Organism: Streptomyces sp. NPDC057280; assembly: GCF_042668605.1. Taxonomy (NCBI): domain Bacteria; kingdom Bacillati; phylum Actinomycetota; class Actinomycetes; order Kitasatosporales; family Streptomycetaceae; genus Streptomyces; species Streptomyces sp. NPDC057280. The sequence goes on along the minus strand of NZ_JBHUYR010000003.1, from coordinate 992,560 downwards.
GGCCGTCGGCTATGTCTCGGGCTTCACGTTCGACGCGGTGTACAACCGCCTGAAGCAGACGGAACCGCCCGCGCCGCCGGTGCTCCCGGGGCTGCCGACGGGGGTGCCGGGCGGGGCGACGCCGCCGCAGGGGCCCGGAGGCGCCTGATGGAGTCGCCGGCCCGGCTCAACGTCTTCCTCAGCCACCGCTACCACTCCCCCGCCGAGAACCTGTACTTCTGGGAGCTGCTCAGCTCCGCCGAGGACGTCTCGTTCCGCGTCGACGAGGCGGTCTCCTTCACCAGCCCCGTCCGCCTGGAGCGCATGATCCGGGACGCGGACGGGTTCGTCGGCATCCATCCGCTGCCGGGCGACCCCCGCGAAGTGCATCTGCTGCCCCGGCTGCGGCACATGGCCCGCTACTTCCGGCTGGAACTGGGGATGGCGGTGCGGGCCCGCAAGCCGGCCGTGGTCTTCCACGACCAGCGGCTGCTGCCCGTGTTACGGGCTCCGGAGAGCGTGCGTCTCGTGCCGTACGACGCCCAGGAGACCGAGGCGGCGACCCACTCCGCGCTGCCCGGGAAGGTCGAGTCGGTCTACCGGGGCTTCCTCGCCGAGGCACATGTGTCGGCGTCGGCCCAGCGGCGGCGGTCCCACCACCAGCGCCGGGTCGGTCTGGTCGTGTCGCCCGAGAACAGGTCCGCCACGCCCGCCCTGACCGAGGCCCTGGAGGAGCACTCCTGGGAGCCCGTCGTCCTGCCCTGGCCGCCCCGTCTCGACCTCGACCTGATCACCCGGTTACGGGCCTGCGACTGGGTGATCGTCGACCTGGACACCGTACGGGGTCATCTCGTGGCCGCCTTCACCCACGGCCAGTTCGTCCCGACGATGCCGATCGTCTCGCCCCGGGCCCCCGGGACGCCGGAGGAGACGCTCTACGGCGGGAGCCCGACCGGCCACCGCAAGGCGATCGTGCGCTGGGACGATCCCGACAGCCTCGTCGCGGCCGTCGAACCCCACCTGCGCGTCATCGACGAACAGCCCCGGTTCATCGGCAGCACCGCGCAGGCCCTGGACTACTTCCGCTCCGCCGCCAAGCGCAACGAACGCGTCTTCCTCAGCTACGCCTCCGCCAACCACGACCACGCCGCCACGTTCTCGCAGCTGCTGAACGAGCGCTTCCAGAACGTCTTCGACTTCCGCCGGCACGGCGCCATCGGGGTCGGTGAGGACTGGCTCGACGACCTGATGGGGAACCTGGCCAAGTCCGCGGTCGGGGTGCTGCTGCTGTCGAAGGAGTACATGGAGAGCAAGTACTGCATGCTGGAGGCCCGGGAGTTGTACCGGCACTCCATCGAAGGGGACGTACGCCTCGTGCCCGTCTGCCTGGAGAAGCTGGACCTGTCCGACTTCCTCCAGCGCACCCAGTACCGCAACCTCGCCCGGCACACCCCGCAGGGCATCGTCACCGAGCTCCTGGACCAACTCCCGCCCAGCGCCTGACCATCGGCCAGCAGGCCACCCCGATCACCAGCGAGAACAGGTGCCCCCAGTCGCTCAGCGGATCGCTGAACGCCACCAGGTCCTGGACCAGCATCCACCCGAACCCCGCCAGCAGCGGCCACCGCAGCCACGGCCGGAGCAGCCCCGCCAGCGCCCCGAAGCTCGCGGCGACGCCGAAGCTGATGCCGTAGTCGAGGCGGTGCAGCGAGCTGTCCGGCAGGTGCCCGGCCAGCACCGCGAGCCCCACCGGCACCTCGGTCGCCAGTGTCGCCAGGACGTGCCCCAGCAGAAAGACGACCGCCGTCCGCGCACCGCCGATCCGCCGCTCCAGCGCGGTCAGGACGAGCAGGAAGCCGACGGCGTACGGCGAGAGCAGCCCGCCCGCGATCCACAGCGCGCTGGCCGGCAGCACGAGTGCCGGCGTCCGCACGAGGTGGTCCACATCGGTGCTGGAGGCCTGGAGCAGGCGGTGCACGAGGCCGGGGTCGGCGTACTCGGTGACGAGTGAGGTGACGGCGAGGACGGCGGCGTACCCGAAGGTGAAGGGGGTCCCGGTGGGGGTGGGGAGGATGCGCCAGGGGCGGGGGCGCACCGGAGCCGGTCGAGCGACGGGCGCCGCTGTCGATCCAGGTGCCGGTGCCGCTGCCGCCGCCCGCTGACTCGGGATGCCGTCGAGCAGCTCGGCGGCATCCGGAAGACCGGCCGTCTCAGTCCGTTCCACCGCGAGGCACTCCTTCCGTTTCACCCCACGATTCGCGCCCGACCCACCGGCTGTCTGTGACCGGCGCCACGCTGCCCCGGATTCACAGACAGTTCTCAACCACCGCCCCAGAGGCGGCGGATGCGCCCCCGCCACCTCAATTGCCTGTACAGAGACCGCCGAACTGCGAAAATGACCCGATGCCCATCTCGTACGACACCCCTGAAGTCCTGGACCGTCGCGAGGGCCCGCACGGCGAGGTCGTGCTGCGCCGGCACGGTCAGTTGCTGCAGATCATCGCCAACGGCTGTTTCCTGATGGACACCTCCGACGGCCGCTCGGAGCGGCTGCTGGTCGACGCCGCGCTCGCCGCGCTGGACGACCGGCCCGCGCCGAGCGTGCTGATCGGCGGGCTCGGTGTCGGCTTCTCGCTCGCGCACGCGGCCGAGAATCCGCGCTGGGGCCGGATCACGGTCGTGGAGCGGGAACCGGCCATCGTCGACTGGCACCGCGACGGCCCGCTGTCCGCACTCTCCGCGCGGGCCCTGGCGGATGCACGCGCAAAGATTCTGGAAACGGATCTAGTCACTTACGTCCATGAGACATCGGACACGTACGACGCGCTGTGCCTGGACATCGACAACGGACCCGGCTGGACCGTCACCGAGGGCAACGACGGGCTGTACGCACCGGCCGGACTGGCCAGCTGCGCAAGGGCGTTGACGCCGGGCGGCGTACTGGCGGTGTGGTCGGCGCAGCCCTCGCCGGAATTTGAAAGTTCCCTATGGAATGCCGGGTTCCAACAGGTGCGTACCGAAGAGATCCCGGTTGCCCGGGGCGTTCCGGACGTCGTGCATCTCGGCGTCCGACCTGGATAGCCCTGGCGCGGTGACTCCCCGTACCCTGCTCACCTGACGCAGATCATTCAAGCGTCAATCGCAAGCATGCGCAGGCAAGCCAGAGAGCGGAATCACCCCACTGATTCCGGAAAGCAACTTTTGGGGCGGGCGATGGAGCAGACACACACCTCCCACAACGGCACGGCTACGGCCACCCCGGGCGCACAGCGCCGGGTGCTGGTGGTCGAGGACGACCCGACGATCGTGGAGGCCATCGCGACCCGGCTGCGCGCCGAGGGATTCCTCGTGCAGACCGCGGGCGACGGTCCTGCGGCGGTCGACACGGCCGAGGCCTGGCAGCCCGATCTGCTGATCCTCGACATCATGCTGCCCGGCTTCGACGGCCTGGAGGTCTGCCGCCGGGTGCAGGCCGCCCGCCCGGTGCCGGTGCTGATGCTGACCGCGCGGGACGACGAGACCGACATGCTGGTCGGGCTCGGCGTCGGCGCCGACGACTACATGACCAAGCCGTTCTCCATGCGGGAGCTGGCGGCCCGGGTGCACGTCCTGCTGCGGCGCGTGGAGCGGGCGGCGCTGGCCGCCGCCACGCCCCGCTCGGGCATCCTGCGCCTGGGCGAGCTGGAGATCGACCACGCGCAGCGCCGGGTGCGGGTGCGCAGTGAGGACGTCCACCTCACGCCGACCGAGTTCGACCTGCTGGTGTGCCTGGCGAACACCCCGCGCGCGGTGCTCTCCCGGGAGCAGCTGCTGGCCGAGGTGTGGGACTGGGCGGACGCCTCCGGCACCCGCACGGTCGACAGCCACATCAAGGCGCTGCGGCGGAAGATCGGCGCCGAGCGGATCCGCACGGTGCACGGCGTGGGGTACGCCCTGGAGACGCCGACGCCATGAGCGAGGGTCCGGCCGGACGGAGAGGCCCCCGGGGGCCCGGGGATGCCAAGGGTGCTCCCGGTGAGTCCTGGGGCAGCGTGCGCCCGTTCTCGATCAAGACCAAGCTGGGGGCGCTGGTCGTCGCCTCGGTCCTGATCACCACGGGCCTGTCGATGATCGCGGTGCAGACGAAGACGGAGATCCGTTTCATCACGGTCTTCTCGATGATCGCCACCCTGCTGATCACCCAGTTCGTGGCGCACTCGCTCACGGCCCCGCTGGACGAGATGAACGCGGTCGCCCGGTCCATCTCGCACGGCGACTACACCCGCCGGGTCCGTGAGAACCGCCGGGACGAGCTGGGCGACCTCGCCGAGACCATCAACCGCATGGCCGACGACCTGGAGGCCCAGGAACAGCAGCGCAAGGAACTCGTGGCGAACGTCAGCCATGAGCTCCGCACGCCCATCGCGGGCCTCAGGGCGGTGCTGGAGAACATCGTGGACGGGGTCTCGCCCGCCGACCCCGAGACGATGCGCACGGCGCTCAAACAGACCGAACGCCTCGGCCGCCTCGTCGAGACGCTGCTGGACCTCTCCCGCCTCGACAACGGCGTCGTACCGCTGAAGAAGCGCCGTTTCGAGGTGTGGCCGTATCTGTCGGGCGTGCTGAAGGAGGCCAACATGGTGGCCTCGGCGCGCGCGGGCATCAGTACCGGGTCCGGCAGCCACACGCGCACGGACGTGCATCTGCACCTGGACGTGACCCCGCCGGAGCTCACCGCGCACGCGGACCCGGAGCGGATCCACCAGGTGGTGGCGAACCTCATCGACAACGCCGTCAAGCACAGCCCGCCGCACGGCCGGGTCACGGTGAAGGCGCGGCGGGGCTCGCTGCCCGAGTCCCTCGAGCTGGAGGTCCTCGACGAGGGCCCCGGCATTCCGCGCTCGGAGTGGCACCGCGTCTTCGAGCGGTTCAACCGCGGCAACATCACCCGGCCGCACGGTCCGGGCAGCGACGGCGGCACCGGCCTGGGACTGGCGATCGCCCGCTGGGCGGTGGATCTGCACGGCGGCCGGATCGGAGTGGCCGAATCCGAGCGGGGCTGCAGGATTCTTGTCACTCTCCCGGGACTCCGTTCTCTGCCAAGTTGACGTAAAGTTTGAAGCGGAGCTTCAAGATCCACGGGAGTCCGCGCTGACGGACACGTGTGATCGGCCACAGGCCCGCGCCTTCGGCGTCCAGGGGCCGTGCTCACCCCTTCCCAAGTGACGTCGTGAGAACCGGAACCACGCTTGTTTCCCGCCATTTCCAGCGGCGAAACACGGTTTTCGATGTGACTTACACGACGATGAACGGGCCCGGCCTGACCTTCTGGGTCTTGGAGGCGTAGCCTTTATTCCCGCTGTCCATCACCTTGTGAAGCGGAAGAGGGCGGTTGCCGCCGTGTCGCCACAGTCCCCCAGTAACTCGAGCATCTCGACCGACGCAGACCAAGCGGGCAAGAACCCCGCGGCCGCGTTCGGACCGAACGAGTGGCTCGTCGACGAGATCTATCAGCAGTACCTCCAGGACCCGAATTCGGTAGACCGAGCCTGGTGGGACTTCTTCGCCGACTACAAGCCGGGCGCGGCCGCCGCCCCGGCTGCGGCTGCTGCTCCGGCCCCCGCCGCCCCGGCTCCGGCGGCTCCTGCCGCCCCCGCGGCGCCCTCGGTGCCCGCGCCGGCTCCCGCGGCCGCGCAGCCCGCTGCCGCCGCCCCGGCGCCCGCCAAGGCCGCCCCGGCGCCGGCTCCGGCCGCCGCTGCCCCGGCGGCCGCTGCCCCGGCTCCGGCCGCCGCTCCGGCGAAGCCCGCCGCGGCCAAGCCGAAGGCCGAGCCCGCCGCCGCCTCCGCGGAGGGCCCCGAGCTGGTCACGCTGCGCGGCCCCGCCGCCGCGGTCGCGAAGAACATGAACGCCTCGATCGAGGTGCCCACGGCCACGTCCGTGCGCGCGGTCCCGGTGAAGCTGCTCTTCGACAACCGCATCGTGATCAACAACCACCTGAAGCGCGCCCGGGGCGGGAAGATCTCCTTCACCCACCTCATCGGGTACGCGATGGTGCAGGCCATCAAGGCCATGCCGTCGATGAACTACTCCTTCACGGAGAAGGACGGCAAGCCGACCCTGGTCAAGCCGGAGCACGTCAACTTCGGCCTCGCCATCGACCTGGTGAAGCCCAACGGCGACCGCCAGCTGGTCGTCGCGGGCATCAAGAAGGCCGAGACGCTGAACTTCTTCGAGTTCTGGCAGGCCTACGAGGACATCGTCCGCCGCGCCCGTGAGGGCAAGCTGACGATGGACGACTTCTCGGGTGTCACGGTCTCCCTGACCAACCCGGGCGGTCTCGGCACCGTCCACTCGGTCCCGCGCCTCATGCCCGGCCAGTCGGTCATCATGGGCGTCGGCTCCATGGACTACCCCGCGGAGTTCCAGGGCACCTCCCAGGACACCCTGAACAAGCTCGGCATCTCGAAGGTCATGACGCTCACGTCGACCTACGACCACCGGGTCATCCAGGGCGCCGCCTCCGGCGAGTTCCTGCGGATCGTCGCGAACCTGCTGCTCGGCGAGAACGGCTTCTACGACGACATCTTCGAGGCGCTGCGCATCCCCTACGAGCCGGTCCGCTGGCTCCGGGACATCGACGCCTCGCACGACGACGACGTCACCAAGGCCGCCCGCGTCTTCGAGCTGATCCACTCCTACCGGGTCCGCGGCCATGTCATGGCCGACACCGACCCGCTGGAGTACCGCCAGCGCAAGCACCCCGACCTGGACATCACCGAGCACGGCCTCACCCTGTGGGACCTGGAGCGCGAGTTCGCCGTCGGCGGCTTCGCCGGCAAGTCGATGATGAAGCTGCGCGACATCCTCGGCGTGCTGCGCGACTCGTACTGCCGCACCACCGGCATCGAGTTCATGCACATCCAGGACCCCAAGCAGCGCAAGTGGATCCAGGACCGCGTCGAGCGCCCGCACTCCAAGCCCGAGCGCGAGGAGCAGCTGCGCATCCTGCGCCGGCTGAACGCGGCGGAGGCCTTCGAGACCTTCCTGCAGACGAAGTACGTCGGCCAGAAGCGGTTCTCCCTGGAGGGCGGCGAGTCCGTCATCCCGCTCCTTGACGCGGTCATCGACAGCGCGGCCGAGTCCCGCCTGGACGAGGTCGTCATCGGCATGGCCCACCGCGGCCGGCTGAACGTGCTCGCCAACATCGTCGGCAAGTCGTACGCCCAGATCTTCCGCGAGTTCGAGGGCAACCTCGACCCGAAGTCGATGCACGGCTCCGGCGACGTGAAGTACCACCTGGGCGCCCAGGGCACCTTCACGGGCCTGGACGGCGAGCAGATCACGGTCTCGCTGGCCGCCAACCCGTCCCACCTGGAGACGGTCGACCCGGTCATCGAGGGCATCGCCCGCGCCAAGCAGGACATCATCAACAAGGGCGGTACGGACTTCACCGTCCTGCCGGTCGCCCTGCACGGTGACGCGGCCTTCGCGGGCCAGGGCGTGGTGGCCGAGACGCTGAACATGTCGCAGCTGCGGGGTTACCGCACCGGCGGCACCGTCCACATCGTCATCAACAACCAGGTCGGCTTCACGGCGGCTCCCGAGTCGTCGCGCTCCTCGATGTACGCCACGGACGTGGCCCGCATGATCGAGGCGCCGATCTTCCACGTGAACGGCGACGACCCCGAGGCGGTCGTCCGGGTTGCCCGTCTGGCCTTCGAGTTCCGCCAGGCGTTCAACAAGGACGTCGTGATCGACCTCATCTGCTACCGCCGCCGCGGTCACAACGAGTCGGACAACCCGGCGTTCACGCAGCCGCTGATGTACGACCTGATCGACAAGAAGCGCTCGGTGCGCAAGCTCTACACCGAGTCCCTCATCGGTCGCGGCGACATCACCCTGGAAGAGGCCGAGCAGGCGCTGCAGGACTACCAGGGCCAGCTGGAGAAGGTCTTCACCGAGGTCCGCGAGGCCGTCTCGCAGCCCGCCACCGGCCCGGTGTCGGACCCGCAGGCGGAGTTCCCGGTCGCCGTGAACACCGCGATCTCCACGGAGGTCGTGAAGCGGATCGCCGAGTCCCAGGTCAACATCCCCGACTCCTTCCACGTCCACCCGCGTCTGCTGCCGCAGCTGCAGCGCCGGGCGGCCATGGTCGAGGACGGGACGATCGACTGGGGCATGGGCGAGACCCTCGCCGTCGGCTCGCTGCTGCTGGAGGGCACCCCGGTCCGCCTTTCGGGCCAGGACTCCCAGCGCGGCACCTTCGGCCAGCGCCACGCGGTCCTCATCAACCGCGAGACGGGCGAGGAGTACACCCCGCTCCAGTACCTCGCCGAGGACCAGGCCCGCTACAACGTCTACAACTCCCTGCTCTCCGAGTACGCGGTCATGGGCTTCGAGTACGGCTACTCGCTGGCCCGCCCCGACGCGCTCGTGATGTGGGAGGCGCAGTTCGGCGACTTCGTCAACGGCGCGCAGACGGTGGTCGACGAGTACATCTCGGCCGCGGAGCAGAAGTGGGGCCAGACCTCCGGCGTCACCCTCCTCCTCCCGCACGGCTACGAGGGCCAGGGCCCGGACCACTCCTCGGCCCGTGTCGAGCGCTTCCTCCAGCTCTGCGCCCAGAACAACATGACGGTCGCGATGCCGACCCTGCCGTCGAACTACTTCCACCTCCTGCGGTGGCAGGTGCACAACCCGCACCACAAGCCGCTGGTGGTCTTCACCCCGAAGTCGATGCTGCGCCTGAAGGCCGCCGCGTCGAAGACGGAGGAGTTCACGTCGGGTCAGTTCCGCCCCGTCATCGGCGACGCGTCGGTGGACCCGGCCGCGGTCCGCAAGGTCGTCTTCGTGGCGGGCAAGCTGTACTACGACCTGGAGGCCGAGCGGGTCAAGCGCGGCATCACGGACACCGCGATCATCCGGATCGAGCGCCTGTACCCGCTGCCGGGTGCCGAGCTCCAGGCCGAGATCGCCAAGTACCCGAACGCCGAGAAGTACCTGTGGGCCCAGGAGGAGCCGGCGAACCAGGGTGCCTGGCCGTTCATCGCGCTCAACCTGATCGACCACCTCGACCTGGCGGTCGGCGCGGACGTCCCCCACGGGGAGCGCCTGCGCCGCATCTCCCGCCCGCACTCCTCGTCCCCGGCAGTCGGTTCCGCGAAGCGGCACCAGGCCGAGCAGGAGCAGCTGGTGCGTGAGGTGTTCGAGGCGTAACACCCGCTGTGCTCGACCGGGCCGCGCTCCTCTTCCCGAGGGGTGCGGCCCGGCCGTTTTCGCGCACTTATCCTTGACGGCATGTACTTCACGGACCGTGGCATCGAGGAACTGGAGAAGCGGCGCGGCGAGGAGGAGGTCAGCTTCGAGTGGCTCGCCGAGCAGCTGCGGACGTTCGTCGATCTCAATCCTGACTTCGAGGTGCCGGTGGAGCGGCTGGCGACCTGGCTGGCCCGGTTGGACGACGACGAGGACGACGAGTAAGTCGTAGGGCTGTCACGCAGGCCGTGGGCTTTCGCGTGGGCCGTAGGGCTTTCGCGAGGAGCGGGGTACCCCCTGGGGGGGGTGCCCCGCTTTTCGTTGGGTGCGGGGGCTCAGTCGCGGGGGTGCGTCAGGTCGTACGTCAGGCCCAGCACCCCGTGCGCGAGCAGCAGCGCCCCCGCCGTGGTCCAGCCGCCGCTGCGGCGTCGTAGGCCGAAGGCGGTGAGCGGGAGGCCGGTGGCGACCTGGGCGAGGGCCAGGGCGCGGGCCCTGGGGTCGCCGGACCAGGGGAGCCAGGGGGCCAGGCGGCGGCCCGCCACGACCTCGAGTTCGGCGCGGACCGCCTCCTGCCGGCCCTCCCACTCGACGGGACGGATGTCCGGCCGGGCCCGGGCGGCCTCGCGGAGGCGGTCCGCGGGTTCGCCGGGGGTGAGGCCGGCGGGGAGCGCGAGGCCCGCGCGGGTGAGGACCGCGAGCAGGCCGGTCAGGCGGGCGCGGGCGTCGGCGGCGGAGTCCGGTTCGGGCAGCTGGTCCAGGGACTGCACGTCCAGGACCGGGTCGAGGCCGAGCCGGGCGGCGAAGGTGCGCATCGCCTCGTCCTCGCCGGCCGGGGTGCCGTTCGCGAGCCAGACGTAGCCGACGGGGCGGCGGAAGCCGGAGGCGAGGGTGTAGCCGCTGCGTTCGGCGTCCCACCACAGGGCGAGGACGGGCCAGGGAGCGCCGACGGCGAGGGCGGTGGCCCAGCCCGTCAGGACACGGTCGACGGGCTCGCCGGCATCACGCCAGGGCGTGCCCTCGGGGACGAGGACGCTCCAGTCCCGGCCCGCGCGCGTGAGCAGCGTGCGCTCGCGGAGCAGCTGGGCCGCGGGGGCGACGGCCTCGGGCTCCGCGCGGCAGAGGAGCAGGGCGCCGGAGGCATGGGCGGGAGCGGAGGGTTCCGTCGGCATGGTCACACGCTAGGGCGATATGGGTGACTTGAGCATTTTTGGGGCGCCGAGGGTCGCCAGAACGGGTGTCTTGACTTTCCGTGACCGCGATATATCGTGAATGACGGAAGACGCGATATGGCGTGTGCGGTGTGATGCCGTGTGTGTCGCGTGTGCCGTGTCGTGGGTCGTGTGTCTTTGTCACGGGGAGGTCAGTGCCATGTCCGAGTGGTCCGTCTCGGAGCCCGGGAAGCTGTCGTTCGACGAGCCGGTGCGCGAGCTGCATGTGCGCATCGTCAACGGAACGGTGAACGTCGTGGGCACGGACGAAGGTTCCGCCCGCCTGGAGGTCTCCGAGCTGGAGGGCCCGCCCCTGGTCGTGAACCAGGAGGGCGGCACCCTCACCGTCGCCTACGACGACCTGCCCTGGAAGGGCTTCCTGAAGTGGCTCGACCGCAAGGGCTGGCGGCGCAGTGCCGTCGTCTCCCTGGCCGTGCCGGCCGACACGCGCGTGGAGGTGGGCGTGGTGGGCGCCGGGGCCGTCGTCTCGGGCATCCGCGGGGCCTCGTCGGTGAAGGGCGTCACCGGCGACACCACCCTGGTCGGGCTCTCCGGCCCGGTCCGCGCCGACACCGTCTCCGGGAACCTGGAGGCCCAGGCCGTCACCGGCGATCTCCGCTTCAACTCCGTCTCCGGCGACCTCACCGTCGTCGAGGGCTCGGGTTCCTCCGTCAAGGCCGACTCGGTCAGCGGCTCGATGATCGTGGACCTCGATCCGAACGGCCCCACCGACGTCCGGCTGACCAGCGTCTCCGGCGAGATCGCGATCCGGCTGCCCCAGCCGGCCGACGCCGAGGTGGAGGCCAACACGGCCAGCGGCACCATCTCCAACGCCTTCGACGGCCTCCGGGTGCACGGCCAGTGGGGTGCCCACAAGGTCACCGGCCGCCTCGGCGCCGGCACGGGCAAGCTGCGCGCTACCACCGTCTCCGGCTCGATCGCCCTGTTGCACCGGCCGCCCCGGGAGGACGAGGAGCAGGACGGCGATTGGGAGGACGGCGGCACCGCCGACGCGCAGGCGGAGCACCGGGTGGAGCGCGTGACGGAGGACCGGACGGACGATCACGCCGGTCCCGGTGGGGAGCACCTCGTGGTGGACGCCGACCCGGCGGACGCCCCCGACCCGGTGGACCGGCCGAAGAGCGACTCGGGGGACAATTCCGTTTCCGGCCCGGATGGCGCCGCGGACGCCCCGGACGCCCCTGAAGCCCCTGAAGCCCCCGATGCCACCCCGGCCGACGGCACGACCGACAAGAAGGTGCTCTGACATGCCTCCCGTCTTCGCCCACGGCCGCCTGCGCCTCTACCTGCTGAAGCTGCTCGACGAGGCCCCGCGGCACGGCTACGAGGTGATACGGCTGCTGGAGGAGCGCTTCCAGGGGCTCTACGCGCCCTCGGCCGGCACCGTCTACCCCCGGCTGGCCAAGCTGGAGGCCGAGGGCCTGGTCACCCACACCACCGAGGGCGGCCGCAAGGTGTACGCCATCACGGACGCGGGCCGCGCCGAGCTGGCCGACCGCAGCGGTGAGCTCGCCGACCTGGAGCTGGAGATCCGGGAGTCGGTCGCGGAGCTCGCCGCCGAGATCCGGGCCGATGTGCGGGGCGCGGCGGGTGATCTGCGGCGCGAGATGCGCGCTGCGGCCTCCGAGGCCCGCCGCGGTGGCGCCGACGGCCGAGGCCAGGACGGCACGCTCGGGGACTTCGCGGAGTACGCGGACAAGGAGTCGTGGCGCGCGGCCAAGGAGGAGATGCGCCGCGTCAAGCAGGAGTGGAAGGAGCAGGCCCGGCGCGCGAAGGACGAGAGCAGGCGGGCCCGTGAGGAGGCCCAGCGGGCCCGGCGGCAGGCCAAGGAGGCGCAGGAGCGGGCGCGGGAGCAGGCGCAGGAGGAGGTGCAGCGGATCGCCCGGCGGGTCCAGGAGCAGGTGCAGGACCACTTCGCGCGGGGCGACTGGCCGACGGGGGTGCGTGAGGGGCTGACCGAACTGGCCAAGGAGTTCGGCGAGTTCGGGAAGGACTTCGGCAAGGAGTTCGGGAAGGACTTCGGGTTCGGGCGGGGCGGTGACGCCGGGCAGGGACGGAAGTCGGCGAAGTCGGCGTCGGCGCCCGAGTACTCCCAGACCCCGGAGGACTTCCCCGCGGACTACGAACCGGCCTGGGCGCACGACACGGGCACCGGCGACCCGGCCCGCGACCTGGACCGCCTCCTCGACCGTTTCCGCGACGACATCCGCGACGCGGCCCGCGACCACGGCGTCACCCAGGACCAACTCCGGGACGCCCGCCGCCACTTGTCGACGGCGGCGGCTCACATCGGGGCGTTGCTGAGGACCCGGAGGGACTGAGCCCGGTCGGCATCGCCTCCCCGGGGCCCGCCGGTATCGCCTCCCCGGGGCCCGCCGACACCGCCTCCCCGGGGACCGCCGACACCGCCTCCCCGGGGACCGCCGACAGCGCCTCCCCGGGGACCGCCGGTATCGCCTCCCGGGGGGCCGGCGACGGCACCTCCAGGCGCGGGCGGTCCGAAGGCCCCGCGCTCCCTCAGCCCGCCTTCGCCTCTCCCCCTCCGTAGAGCACCCGGGTCAGCGCCCCGTACGTGATCCCGTGCGCCGCGAGGACCTCGGCGGGGACTCCGGGGCCGGTGGTCAGGGCGAGCAGGAGGTGTTCGTCGCCGACGTGGCGGTCCTTGTGGCCGACGGCGACGCGCAGCGCCCGTACGAGCACGTCCTTCGCGCTCCGGCTGAACGGGCGGCGTCCCGACCACCCGGACCACCGCCCCGCCCCCGTGCGGTCGCCGGACATCGCGCCGACGCCGTGCGCCTCCTCGACCCGGGCGACGATCTCCGACACGTCGATCCCGAGTCCGGCCAGCGCGTCGGTGTCGGCCTGGGACAGCCCGCCGCGCCGACGGGCCTCGCCCAGCGCCTCCCGTACCGACTCCAGCCACCCCGCACCCCCGACCGAGGCGAGCGCGAACGACGCCCGGCTGCCCTCCCGGTCGAGCAGCGCGAGGAGCAGGTGCTCGGCGTCGACGGTCTCCGACCCGTGCTGTTCCGCGTGCTCGATCGCCCCCGTCACCACGGCCCGGGCGTCCTTCGTGAACCGCTCGAACATCAATGCCTCCCGTACTTCTTGTGCACGGCCTGCCTGGTCACACCGAGCTCCGCGGCGATCTCCTGCCACGACCAGCCCTGGTTGCGCGCGCTGCGCACCTGCACCGACTCCAGCTGTTCAAGGAGCCGGCGCAGCGCGGCGACGGCCCGCAGGCCGACCCGGGGGTCGCGGTCGCCCGCCCGTTCGGCGAGATCCGTTGCTTCGGTCATGGTGTCAACTTACGTTGACATCCCTCATGACGTCAACCAAAGTTGACAACCTGGGCATGGAAAAGGGCGGGCCCGGCCTACGGACCCGCCCCTCGACCGCGGCTCAGGAGTTCGTCAGCACGATCTTTCCGAACTGCTCCCCCGACGCCAGCCGTTCGAAGCCCTCGCGGGCCCGGTCCAGCGGGAGCTCCTCGTCGATGACCGGGCGGACCCCGGTGGCGGCGCAGAAGGACAGCAGGTCCTCCAGCTCGTCCTTGGTACCCATCGTCGAGCCCACGACCTTGAGCTCCAGGAAGAAGATCCGGGTCAGCTCGGCATGCGAGGGCCGGTCGCCGCTCGTCGCACCGGAGATGACGAGCGTGCCGCCCGGCTTCAGCGACTTCACCGAGTGCGACCAGGTGGCCGCGCCGACCGTCTCGATGACGGCGTCCACGCGCTGCGGCAGCCGCGCGCCGGACTCCACCGCCTCCACGGCCCCCAGCTCGATCGCCCGCTTGCGCTTGGCCTCGTCCCGGCTGGTGGCGAAGACGCGCAGCCCCGCGGCCTTACCGAGTACGATCGCGGCCGTGGCGACCCCGCCGCCGGCGCCCTGGACGAGGACCGAATCGCCGGGCCGCACACCGGCGTTGGTGAAGAGCATGCGGTATGCCGTCAGCCACGCCGTGGGCAGACAGGCCGCCTCCGCGAAGGAGAGCTCCTTGGGCTTGGGCAGCACGTTCCAGGTCGGCACGGCGACCTGCTCGGCGAAGGTGCCCTGGTAGCGCTCGGTCAGGATGGAGCGGGGCTCCTTGGGGCCGACGCCGTGGCCGCTCTGGCCGATCACCGAGTGCAGGACGACCTCGTTGCCGTCCTCGTCGACACCGGCGGCGTCACAGCCGAGGATCATCGGCAGCAGGTCTTCGGTGATGCCGACGCCCTTGAGGGACCAGAGGTCGTGGTGGTTGAGGGAGGCGGCCTTGACCTTGATCACGCTCCAGCCGGAGCGGGCCTCGGGAGCCGGCCGCTCCCCCAACTCGAGTCCGGAGAGCGGCTGGTCACGGTCGATGCGGGCGGCGTAGGCAGCGAACATGACCTTGACGATAGGTTCCCGGACGGCTGGGGGGAACCGGAGGGCGCTGTGACACACACCCTCTTGCCACAGCCCCCGACCATCACCCGAACGGCCCCGGCCCCGGGTAAAAAAGCGGCCCCGCCCGGCACACAGCCGGACGGGACCACCCCACGCTCACTCACCTCAGCGGCGAGCCACACCCTCCGCGCGAGCCGCCGCGGCGACCGCCGCCGTGACCGCCGGAGCGACCCGCTCGTCGAACGGGGACGGGATGACGTAGTCGGCGGCGAGGTCGTCGCCGACCACCGACGCCAGCGCCTCCGCCGCCGCGATCTTCATGCCCTCGGTGATGCGGGAGGCCCGCACCTGGAGCGCACCGGCGAAGATGCCGGGGAACGCGAGGACGTTGTTGATCTGGTTCGGGAAGTCGGAGCGACCCGTGGCCACAACCGCCGCGTACTTGTGGGCGACGTCCGGGTGCACCTCGGGGTTCGGGTTGGCCATGGCGAAGACGAACGCGCCCTCTGCCATGGACGCCACCGCCTCCTCCGCGACCGTGCCGCCGGAGACGCCGATGAACACGTCGGCGCCGGCGAGGGCGTCCTCCAGGGAGCCGGTCAGGCCCGCCTTGTTGGTGAAGGAGGCCACCTCGCGCTTGACGTCCGTGAGGTCCGCGCGGTCCGTCGAGATGACGCCCTTGCGGTCGGCGAGGGCGACGTCCCCGATGCCCGCCTCGACGAGCATCTTGGCGATCGCGACACCGGCCGCGCCGGCGCCGGAGATGACCGCGCGGAGCTGGCCGATCTCCCGGCCGCTCAGCCGCGCCGCGTTCCGCAGGGCGGCCAGCGTCACGACGGCCGTGCCGTGCTGGTCGTCGTGGAAGATCGGGATGTCGAGGCGCTCCTGGAGGCGCTTCTCGATCTCGAAGCACCGCGGCGCCGAGATGTCCTCCAGGTTGACCCCGCCGAAAGAGGGAGCGAGGCGGACCACGGTCTCGACGATCTCGTCGACGTCCGTGCAGTCCAGCGCGATCGGCACCGCGTCCACGCCGCCGAACTGCTTGAAGAGGATGGCCTTGCCTTCCATGACCGGAAGGGAGGCCTCGGGCCCGATGTCACCGAGTCCGAGGACCGCCGTGCCGTCGGTCACGACGGCGACGACGGACGACTTCCACGTGTAGTCGTGGACGAGCTCGGGCTGCTCGGCGATGGCGCTGCACACCTTCGCCACGCCGGGTGTGTACGCGAGGGACAGGTCGTCCTTGTCGCGGATCGGCACGGTGGCCTGCACTGCCATCTTGCCGCCGCGGTGCAGCGCGAACGCGGGGTCGAAGGAATCGAGGGGCTCCGCCCCGCCGTCCTGGCCCGTATCGCTGTCGCTGCGAGGATTGACGATCTCCGCTGCCACTGGTTCTACCCCTTAGATATTCATGGTTTGAGGGTGGCCACTCCTGGTTGAGAAGTGGGCGGGCACCGCGTACGGCCCTGTGTCGGTGATGCGTACGGGCCGTGCACGACGGGCGCGCCGCACACGCGCCCTGAGCCCCGGATGAGGGGTGTAAAGAACCTTCTTACCGGACGGACGGCACCTGCGACGAGTCCAATACGTGCAAGGTCACATGACGGACCTCGCACATCACATATCGGTGACATGAATCATGAACAAATATGGGGACACGTCCTCGACACCCTCTTGACAGCAGGTCGAGCTGTCGCACACGCCAGGAGGTCGGCGCTCGCATCGTGAGATGCGCCGAAGATCCTCCGGCCGGAAGGAGAGATTCCTGCAAGAGGTGCGGACTTGATGTCCGCCCTGATGCGGTTCGGGGGTCACCCGTTATCCGATTTTGACATGGCTGGGCCCCTGAATGGCGCAGTCCGAATGGCAAGATGCCGTAATCACACGAGGTCGCGGCACTCGAAGGCGTGTGCTCTCGTCGACCTAGGAAACCAAGGCCCCTGCCGACCCCATCGGCAGAAGCCCGCCCCATCGGCAACTCCACCCATCCGCCGGAGGAACCCACCATGACCGCAAGCTCCACCCGTCGTACGACCGCCGCTCGCTCCCGGCTCGCAGCGGTCGGCTCGATCGCGGTCGCAGGCGCCCTGCTTCTCGCCGGCTGCGGTGACCAGACGAACGACAGCGGCGACGGCGGCACCAAGGAGAGCGCGTCCTCCAGCAAGGCTCCGCTCTTCGACAAGCTGCCCGCGGGCATCCAGAAGGCCGGCGTCATCAAGGCCGGCACCAACGCCGAGTACGCGCCCATGGAGTACCAGGAGGGCGGCAAGATCGTCGGTGTCGACATCGACATCGCCAACGCCCTGGGCGAGAAGCTCGGTGTGAAGTTCAACTTCACCTCCGGTTCCTTCGACGGCCTGATCACCGCGCTGAACTCGGGCCGCTACGACCTGGCCATGTCCTCCATGACGGACACCAAGCAGCGCCAGGAGGGCCTGGACGACAAGGGCAAGAAGCTCGGCCCCGGTGTCGACTTCGTGGACTACTTCAAGGCCGGCACGGCCGTCTACGTCGCCAAGGGCAACCCGAAGGGCATCAAGTCCATCGAGGACCTGTGCGGCCAGACCGCCGCCGTGCAGCGCGGTACGACGTACGAGGCCGCCCTTCAGGCTCAGTCCAAGACCTGTAAGAAGGACGGCAAGAAGGCGATCGACATCGAGTCGTTCGAGAACGACACCGAGGCCCAGACCCGTGTGAAGTCGGGCGGCGCCGTCGCCGGTGTCAACGACTACCCGGTCGCGGTCGACCTGGCCCGCAAGGCCGACGGCGGCAACGCCTTCGAGGTCGTCGGCGAGCAGGTCGACGCCGGTCCGTTCGGCATCGCCGTGAACAAGGACAACAAGGAGCTCACCTCCGCGCTGGAGGCGGCCGTCAACGCGATCATCGAGGACGGCACGTACAAGAAGATCCTCGACAAGTGGGGCGCCCAGTCCGGCGCCATCGACAAGGCCGTGATCAACGGCGGCAAGTGACGGACCTCAGCACCACTGAAGGGCAGTCACGGTGACTGACAAGTTCGAGAAGGAGCCGGCGGACGCGACGCCGCCGGTCTCCAAGGAGGCCTCCACCGCCTCCGCCACCTCCGTCGCCCCTGAGGCGATCAAGGCCGTCCCGGTCCGCCACTGGGGCCGTTACGTCAGCGCGGTCGTCGTGCTGGCGCTCGTCGGCCTGCTGGTCAACGCCTTCGCCACGGCCGACAAGATCCAGTGGTCCGCGGTCGGCGACTACGTCTTCGACGACACGGTCCTCAAGGGCGCCGGCCGCACCCTGCTGATCAGCGTCCTCGCGATGGTCATGGGCGTGGTCCTGGGCGTGATCCTGGCCGTCATGCGGCTCTCCAAGAACCCGGTGACGAGCTGGGTGGCCTGGGTCTACATCTGGTTCTTCCGCGGGACCCCGGTCTACGTCCAGCTCCTGCTCTGGTTCAACCTGGCGCTGATCTTCCCCATGCTGAATCTCGGTCCGATCTACAAGGACGAGATGGTCGACGTCATGACCCCGTTCATGGCCGCGCTCCTCGGCCTGGGTCTGAACGAGGCCGCGTACATGGCGGAGATCTGCCGCGCCGGTCTGCTGGCCGTCGACGAGGGCCAGACCGAGGCCTCGCACGCGCTCGGCATGAGCCACGCCAAGACGCTGCGCCGGATCGTGATCCCGCAGGCGATGCGGGTGATCGTGCCGCCGACCGGCAACGAGTTCATCAACATGCTCAAGACGTCGTCGCTGGTGTACGCGGTCACCTACAACGAACTCCTGCGCGCCACGTCGACGATCGGCTCCACGTCGTACGCCGTCATGGAGATGCTGTTCGTGGCGTGCATCTGGTACCTGGTCATGACCAGCGTGTTCAGCGTCTTCCAGTTCTATCTGGAGCGGCGTTTCGCCCGCGGCTCGTCCCGGAACCTGCCGCCCACGCCGTGGCAGAAGATCAGGGTCAACATGATGGCCTTCAGCCGCGAAAGGGGTACGCCTTGACCGCCATGGTGAAGTCCGAGGGCGTGCACAAGTCCTTCGGCCCGGTGGAAGTCCTCAAGGGGATCGACCTGGAGGTCAAGCAGGGTGAGGTGTTCTGCCTCATCGGCCCCTCCGGCTCCGGCAAGTCGACCTTCCTCCGGTGCATCAACCACCTGGAGAAGATCAACGCCGGCCGGCTGTACGTCGACGGCCAGCTGGTCGGCTACCGCCAGAAGGGCGACAAGCTGTACGAGCTCAAGGACAGCGAGGTCGCCCTCCAGCGCCGGGACATCGGCATGGTGTTCCAGCGGTTCAACCTGTTCCCGCACATGACGGCGCTGGAGAACGTCATGGAGGCGCCGGTCCAGGTCAAGGGCGCGAGCAAGTCCCAGGCCCGGGAGCGGGCGGGCGAGCTGCTGGAGCGCGTGGGTCTCGCCGACAAGGCGAAGAACTACCCCTCGCAGCTCTCCGGCGGCCAGCAGCAGCGCGTCGCCATCGCCCGCGCGCTGGCGATGGACCCGAAGCTGATGCTGTTCGACGAGCCGACCTCGGCCCTCGACCCGGAGCTGGTCGGTGACGTCCTCGACGTCATGCGCGACCTCGCCGAGTCGGGTATGACGATGGTCGTCGTCACCCACGAGATGGGCTTCGCCCGCGAGGTCGGCGACAGCCTGGTCTTCATGGACGGCGGTGTGGTCGTCGAGTCCGGCAACCCGCGCGACGTCCTGACCAACCCGCAGCACGAGCGGACGCAGGCGTTCCTGTCGAAGGTTCTGTAGCGGTCGTACGACGAGGAAGGGGCGGTACGGGATTCCCGTACCGCCCCTTTCGCCTACCGCTCACCCCGTCACTTGACCGCCAGCAGCAGCGTGTCCGACGGCGAGCACCACACCGGGCGGGCCTCCGCGAAGCCCTTCTCGCGCAGCACGCGCGCGTGCCAGGCGGCGGAGGGCATGTCGCCGTCGGCGTGCTCGCCGTAGATCTCGAAGCGGCGGGCGGTCGGGCCGGCGAGGACGGGGTCCTGCGCGGCGACCTGCCACCACTCGGCCCAGTCGAGGGCGCCGTCGGCCTTGGCCTGATCCATGCGGGCGTGGCGCTGGGCGCGCTCGGCCGCGTTGATCCGGGGCGTCGTCTCGTCGATCATGTGGTCCGCGTTCATGAAGACACCACCGTCGCGGACGAGTTCGGCGACCTGACCGTAGAGGGCCGCGAGGGGTTCGCTGTGCAGCCAGTGCAGGGCCGTGGCGGTCAGGACGGCGTCGTAGGAGTCGTACGGCAGTGTCGTGGGCCAGTCCGGGTCCTTGAGGTCGGCGGTCACGAAGGTGACCCGGTCGTCGCCCGCGAAGGTGCCCTCGGCGATGGCGAGGAGCGCCGGGTCGAGGTCGACGCCGGTGCTGCTTGCCTCCGGGAACCGGGCGAGCAGCCGGGCCGTGATACTTCCCGTGCCGCAGGCGAGGTCGAGCACGCGCGGCCGGGGTCCGAGGAGGGCCTCGACCATGTCGAGCATGATGCGGAAGCGTTCCTCACGGTCGGGCATGTACCACTCCTGCTGCCGGTCCCAGCTCTCCTGCCAGGCCTGCCAGTCGGTTTCGGTACGGGTCGTCATGAGAGCCCCCTCTTCCTGCATGCACGTAATACCCTGGAAGCACGATCAGCCATTACCAACCGACCGCATCACGACCATAGAACGCCTCCGTAAGGACTACAAGTGGAACTGGCCTATTACTCGGATTACGCCGTGCGTCTCGTCAACAGCGAGGACCCGGCCCGGGGCAAGGACTCGCTGACCTCGGTCGAGGCCGTCCGCGAGCTGTTCGGCGCCAGCCAGGAGGCGGCCCGGCGGGCCACCGAGTCCGACGTCACCCGCTTCCGCTCGGTCCGGGGCCGCCTGCGCGCGGTCTTCGAGGCCGCGGACGGCGGCGACGAGACCCTGGCGGTGAACCTCCTCAACGCGCTGCTGCTGGAGTTCCCGGTCAGCCCGCAGATCTCCGGGCACGACTACCGCGACGACGACGGCCGCCCCTTGTGGCACATGCACCTGGCCGACCACCCGTCCAACGTGACGGCCGGCTACGCGGCGATCGCCGCGATGGGCCTCGCCTTCCACCTGACGGAGTACGGCGTGGACCGCCTCGGCCTGTGCGAGGCCGCGCCCTGCCGCAACGCCTACCTGGACACGTCCACGAACCGTTCCCGGCGCTACTGCTCCGACCGCTGCGCCACCCGCGCCAACGTGGCCGCCTACCGCGCCCGCAAGCGCCTGGAGGCCGACCGGTCCGGGAAGACCGGCCTGGCCGCCGACAGCACCCAGCGGGCCAGCGCGAGCGGCGAGCGCTGACCGGCCTCGGGCGGGCGGAAGCGGAAGCGGACCTTGCCCAGGATCAGCTCGTCGGGCACGACGCCGAAGTCCTCGCTGTCGGTGGTGGAGCCCAGGGGATTGTCGGCCAGCACCCACCAGCCGCCCGGCCGCCGCTCCACCGCCCGCTTCACCACGAGCAGGTTCTGCTGCAGGGGATGGCGCAGGACGACGATGTCGCCGGGCCGGACCCGGGCCGTGTAGCGGACGAGGAGCTGGTCCCCGTGGTAGAGCGTGGGCACCATCGACGGTCCGGTCACCTCGACCCACCCCAAGGGCGGGACCGCGCTTCCGTGTTCGGTCTCCTGCGACAGCTCCGGCATCCCCGGCACCTCCCCGGTACGTTCATCCACCAGTCTCAGTTTGACCCCGGACTTTTGTCCTAAGCCCATGGGGGCACTCGCGAAAACCCGTCTCGCAGGGAGTAATGTCCCACCTGAGAAGACGATCACGAGGAAGGAATGCTCCATGCTTTCCCGCCTGTTTGCCCCCAAGGTCAAGGTCAGCGCCCACTGCGACCTGCCCTGCGGCGTGTACGACCCGGCCCAGGCCCGCATCGAGGCGGAGTCGGTGAAGGCCGTCCAGGAAAAGATGGCCGGCAACGACGACCCGCACTTCCAGGCTCGCGCCACCGTCATCAAGGAGCAGCGCGCCGAGCTCGCGAAGCACCACGTGTCGGTGCTCTGGAGCGACTACTTCAAGCCCCCGCACTTCGAGAAGTACCCGGAGCTGCACCAGCTGGTCAACGACGCCCTGAAGGCGCTCTCGGCCGCCAAGGCGTCCACCGACCCGGCGACGGGCCAGAAGGCGCTGGACTACATCGCCCAGATCGACAAGATCTTCTGGGAGACCAAGAAGGCCTGAGCCTTCGTCACGTCTTGCCGTACAGCGGCGCAGTGATACAGGTCACTGCGCCGCTGTTTGTGCGTATCGGGCGTGTTCTTCCGGATTGACGGCCTTTTGACCGTCTACCTCCGCATACCTTTCCCATGGCTTCACATCGGTGAATGCCTCTGGGAAGTCTGTTGCGGAAGGTGGGCGGGTCACGATGAGACGTCGTGGGTGGGGGGCGGCCGCGCTGACGGCGGTGGCGGTGACCGGGACCCTGGCCGTCCAGGGCACGACCGGGAGTCCGTCGGACAGCGCCGCGGACGACGGCAAGCCGCGGCCCGTCAAGAGCACCACGCGCGCGGCCGCGCTGACCGTCGCCGCCGACGGCACCTCCGCCCGGCTCGGCAAGCGGGACACCGCGCACTTCAGTCTGCTCGGCCTCACCTGGTCCGACCCGTCCGCGCACGTGAGCGCGGAGATCGTGGCCCGCGCGCGGGACGCGAGGACGGGCACCTGGTCGAACTGGCTGACGCTGGACGCCACCAACGAACCGGGCGACCAGGGCGCCACCCGCGGCGGCACCGAGCCCGCCTGGTTCGGCCCCTCGGACGGCGTCGAGGTACGGGTGTACGGCAAGGCGTCCGCCAAGCTGCCCAAGGGGCTGCGCCTCGACATGGTCGACCCCGGCACGAGCGCCGTCTCCGCCGTGGAGCCGGCCGCCTTCGCGACGGACGCCACCGAGTCGCCCGCCCCCACCCCGGCCGACGGCTCCACGCCGGTCACGGCCACACCGTCGGCGAGCGCCACCGCAACCGACTCCCCCGCGCCGGGCCCGGCCACCCCGACCCCGGCCGCCGGCCCGGCCTCCACGGCGCCCACCGCGTCGACGAGCGCCCCGGCGTCCAGCGTCCCGCGGCCCCCGATCACCTCGCGGGCCGGCTGGGGCGCCGACGAGTCGATCAGCCCGGAGGCGCCCGCCTATCTGCCGGGCGGGAAGGTCAAGGCGGTGACGGTGCACCACACCGTCAACTCCAACGCGTACACCTGCGACGAGGCCCCGGCACTCATCCGTGGCATCTACACGTACCACGTCAAGTCGCAGGGCTGGAAGGACATCGGCTACAACTTCCTCGTGGACAAGTGCGGCACCGTCTACGAGGGCCGCAAGGGCGGCGTCGACCGGCCGGTGCTCGGCGCGCACACCTACGGCTTCAACAGCCAGACCGCCGGCGTCGCCATGCTCGGCACCTACACGGAGGCGGCCCCCGGCACGGCCGCGACGACCGCGGTCGCCCGGCTCGCCGCCTGGAAGCTCGGCCAGTACGGGGTCGACCCGGACGGCACCACCACACTGACGGCGGGCGCGGACGGCACCAACTACGCCGGCAAGTCGTGGACGCTGGGGACGCAGTTGACGTACCCCACGATCATCGGCCACCGCGACGCCTACAACACCGAGTGCCCGGGCACCGCCTTCTACGCCGAGCTGCCGACGATCCGCTCCTGGGCGGCGGGCCCGGTCACCGGCCTCGCCCTGAAGTCGGTCACCGGCTCGGGCACGGTCGGCGCGACGGCGTACACCAAGGCCTCCGTCACCCTGAACTGGTCGATCACCAGCCCGGCCGTCTTCGTCTCGCGGTACGAGGTGCTGGTCGACGGCGAAGTGGCGGCCACCGCCGCGGGGACCGCTGGCTCCGCCAAGGTCGGCCTCGGCGTCGGCAGCCACCAGGTCGCCGTACGGGCCGTCCACCAGTCCGGGCGGACGACCACCTCCGCGGCGGCCACTGTGGTCGCGGAGACCACCGCACCCACCTTCGCCACGAAGCCGAAGCTCGCCCTGCGCACCGGCACGGTGAGCACCACGGCCGTCCCGCTCACGCTGAAGTGGAAGGCCACGGACGCGTCCGTGCTGAAGGAGGTCAGGCTGACCGCCCCGGTCACCGCGGTCTACGGTCCCAGGACGACCAGCAGCGTCCAGAGCGCCAGGCCCGGTACCGCCACCACCTGGTCGCTCAAGGCCTACGACGAGGCCGGCAACACCGCCACCGCCTCCGTCAGCGACACCCCGGTGATCCTCCAGGAGACCTCGGCCACCAGGTCGGGGACCTGGACGGCCAAGTCGTCGTACACCTACCTGGGCGGCAAGGCGTACACCGGCAAGACCAGGAACGCCTCGCTCAGCTGGACGTTCACCGGCCGTTCGGTGGCCTGGGTGGTCTCGCGGGCCGCGACCTCCGGGCAGGCGTACGTCTACGTGGACGGCACGAAGGTCGCGACCGTCGACCTGAAGTCGCCGACGGCCATGTACCGGAACGCGGTCTGGACGAAGACCTGGTCGAGCAGTGCCAAGCACACCGTCAAGGTCGTGGTCGCCGCCACCGGCGGCCGCCCTACGGTGACGACGGACGGCCTCGTGTACCTCAAGTGAGCACCGGTCTCACCAGGAACGCGGGCTTCCGTGCGATGCTGACGACGTGAATCGTGAGGATCTGGTGCGGCTGCGCAAGGCCCGGGACCGTATGGACCGCGAGTACACCGAGCCGCTCGACATGGCGGCCCTCGCGGGCACGGCCCTGATGTCCCCGGGCCACTTCCAGCGCAGCTTCAAGGAGGCGTACGGGGAGACGCCGTACGGCTATCTCATGACCCGGCGCGTGGAGCGCGCGAAGATGCTGCTGCGCCGGGGCGACCTGTCCGTCACCGAGGTCTGCATGGCGGTCGGCTGTACGTCGCTCGGCTCCTTCAGCGCCCGCTTCACCCAGCTGGTGGGCGAGTCCCCGAGCTCGTACCGGGCGCGTTCGCACGAGGAGAGCGCGGAGATCCCGCCGTGCGTGGTGCGGGCGTACACGCGGCCGAGGCGGGCGTGAGGCCGGTATCGACCGTAGGTTGACCCCATGGACCTGAAACTGCACACCTGTTTCATCGCCGTCGACGACCACGACAAGGCGATCGCCTTCTACTGCGACGTCCTGGGCCTGGAGGTCCGCAACGACGTCAAGTACGAGGGGATGCGCTGGACGACCGTCGGCTCGCCGCTCCAGCCGGACGTGTCGATCGTCCTGGAGCCGCCCGCCGCCAACCCCGACCTCTCCCCCGCCGACCGGGAGGCGATGGAGCAACTGCTGGCCAAGGGCGTGCTGCGCGGGGTCAACTTCAGCACCACCGACTGCGACGCCCTCTTCGCCCGCGTCCAGGCGTCCGGCGCCGAGGTGCTCCAGGAGCCCACGGACATGCCGTACGGGATGCGCGACTGCGCCTTCCGGGACCCCGCCGGGAACATGCTGCGGTTCATGCAGGCCCCCTGACCTACGATCGCCCGCATGAGCATCCGCTGGACGTACGCCTTCGTCGACCGCCCCGCCGAACGCGCCGACCGGGCCCATGAGTTCTGGACGGCGGTCACGGACACGCGACTGTCCCCGCCCCGGGGCGAGTTCGTGACCCTGCTGCCGTCCGGCGCCGACCCGTGCGTCAAGGTCCAGGGCGTCGAGGCGGGCCCCGGTGGCGTGCATCTCGACTTCTCGGTGGACGACGTACCGGAGTTCGTGGAGTCGGCACTGCGGCTGGGCGCGACGATCGCCGCCGAGCACGAGGGGTGGGCCGTACTCCGGTCCCCCGCCGGGCAGTTGTTCTGCGCGGTGCCCTGGCACGGCGAGTCCGTCCGCCCGCCCGTCGTCGACGGCAGCCGCCTCGACCAGGTCTGCCTGGATCTCGCGCCCTCGTCGTACGACGCCGAAGTCGCGTTCTGGAGCGCCCTGTTGGCCGACTGGGGGTCCCGGCCCGGCTCCCTCCCCGAGTTCCATGTGCTCGTGCCGCCGCCCGGTCTCCCGGTCCGCATTCTGCTCCAGCGGCTCGGCGAGGAGCGTGCCGCCTCCGCCCATCTGGACCTGGCGTGCGCCGACATCGAGGCGACCCGGGCACGGCACGAGGCACTCGGCGCCGAGACGGTCGCCCACGGCACGCACTGGACGGTCATGCGCGACCCGGCGGGCGGCACGTACTGCCTGACGGGCCGCGACCCGGAGACCGGCGGACTGCCTAGCGCGGGGTGACCTGCCACTCCTCCACAGCCACCACGGCGTCCACGGCGAGCGGCCCGTAGATGTGCGGGAACTCCTCGGCGCCAGGTGCCGGGGCCTCCCACTTCAGGGGGACGCCCAGGCGGTCGGGGTCGATGACGAGGACCACCAGATCGTCGAGGTCCGCGAAGAAGCGCGCGGCCGTGCCCGGCAGCTGGGCGCGGGTCGAGCAGTGGATGAAGCCCTCCTCCTGGAGGGTCCTGCCGCGGGTCGA
The DNA here is from genome assembly GCF_042668605.1 of Streptomyces sp. NPDC057280. Classification (NCBI taxonomy): domain Bacteria; kingdom Bacillati; phylum Actinomycetota; class Actinomycetes; order Kitasatosporales; family Streptomycetaceae; genus Streptomyces; species Streptomyces sp. NPDC057280. Next base: position 966,316 of record NZ_JBHUYR010000003.1, on the reverse strand, counting down.
CATCTCGTACGTCCCCCGGGCGCGGGCTTCCGCCCAGAGGGGGCGTTCGGTGAGGTGCACGATGTGGTCGGTCATACGGGCCACGCTACGGCCTCAGCCGCGCCGCCCGCCTCCGCAGATACCGCTGCTCGGGCAGGCTGAGGGTCTGCGCGGCCGCCGCTTCGTAGGCGGCGCGGGCCTCGTCGAAGGACCCCGCCCGCTCCAGGAGATGTCCCCGCACCGCGTCCCGGCGGTGGCCCAAGTCGTCCTCCAGGGCGTCCAGTTCGGCGAGGCCCGCCGCCGGGCCGTGGACCATGGCGACGGCGACCGCGCGGTTGAGGCGTTCGACCGGGCCGGGGACCAGGCGGACCAGGAGGTCGTAGAGGCCGAGGATCTCCCGCCAGTCGGTGGCCTCCGCGGAGGGTGCCTCGTCGTGGACGGCGGCGATCGCCGCGCGCAGTTGGTAGGGGCCGGCGGGGCCGTGGGCGAGGGCCGCGGTGATCAGGGCGACGCCCTCTTCGATCGCGGCCTTGTCCCAGCGGTCGCGGTCCTGCTCGTCGAGGGGCACGAGGTCGCCGTCCGGTCCGGTACGGGCCTCGCGGCGGGCGTCGGTGAGCAGCATCAGGGCGAGCAGTCCGGTCACCTCGCCGGTGCCGGGGAGGACACGGTGGACCGCGCGGGTCAGGCGGACCGCCTCGCCCGCGAGGTCACGGCGTTGCAGGGCCGGTCCCGAGGTCGCCGTGTAGCCCTCGTTGAAGATCAGGTAGAGGGTGTGCAGGACGGCCGGGAGCCGCGCCTCCCAGTTGTCCGGCCGCCCGAAGGACACACCCCGCACCTTCTGCTTGGCGCGGCTAATCCGCTTGGCCATCGTCGCCTCGGGCACGAGGTACGCGCGGGCGATCTCGGCCGTGGTCAGGCCGCCGACCGCGCGCAGGGTCAGGGCGATCTGCGCGGGCTGCGGCAGGTCGGGGTGGCAGCAGAGGAAGAGCAGGGCGAGGGTGTCGTCCTCGCGCGGCGCCCGGTCCGCCCCGGAGGCGAGACGTTCGCCGAGCGCCGCCGCCTTCTCCTCCCGGGCCCGCCGGGCTTCCTCCGCCCTCAGCGCGTCCACGAGCCGCCGCGAGGCCACCCTGATCAGCCAGCCGCGCGGATTGTCCGGCACCCCGGCCGCGGGCCACTGGCCGGCCGCGGCCAGCAGTGCTTCCTGTACGGCGTCCTCGGCGGCGTCGAAATGGCCGTACCGCCTGACCAGCGCGCCGAGGACCTGCGGCGCGTGCAGGCGCAGCAGGTCCTCGGTCGTGGCGGTCGTCCCGGTCGTACGGCTCATGCTCAGATGTCGCCGGCGCCGTCCAGGATGGGACGGATCACCACCGGGTAGACGGGGGCGCCCGCGGGCTGCGGGCAGCGGGTGACGCGGTCGGCGATCTCGGTGACCCGCTCCAGGCTGGGGCAGTCCAGCACCCAGTAGCCGGCCATCAGCTCCTTGGTCTCGCTGTACGGCCCGTCGGTGATGACCGCCTTGCCGTCCGCGCCCAGCGTGACGTGACGGATCTTGGCGGGCTCGGCGAGGCCCTGGGCGTCGATGAGCTCGCCGGTCTCGGCGAGGTCGTCGTTGATCGCGCTCATGTGCGCGTACATCGCCTGGATCTCGTCCTCGCTCCAGGCCGGGGAGTTCCCGGTGGTCTTGCCGCGCATGGCCTCGTAGTCCTGCTGTGTGCCCTGCACCATCATCAGGTACTTCATCGGTCCGCTCCTTCGGTTCCGGCCGCCTCTGCCGGGCGGCTCTCACAGGGGACGTCGGAGCCGGGCCGGGGTTCTCGACACACGTTCACGACTGTTTCCCGGCGGTTTTCCCGGGAGGGCCCTTCTCGCGCTCGGCGCCGGGCTCGGCGTACGCCTCGCACTTCGGGTTGTGACAGGGGCCGGCCGTCCAGACCGGGACCCACGCGCCGAGCGTCTTGTGACGCTTGACGACTGTTTCGACGGGCTGTCCGCAGACGGGACAGGCGTGTTCTTCGCTGTCCATGCCTTCAGCGTAGGGCGGCCGGGGCGTCAGCGCTTCCTGCTGTACGTGCGCACGAGGACGCCGTTCTCGAAGGCGCGGACGTCGTCGAGGGCGAACTCGGCGACCGAGAAGCCGGCGGCGAACATCGGCATGCCGGTGCCGAGGGCGACCGGGTAGGTCTTGATGACGAGTTCGTCGATCTCGTCGCGCAGTTGGCCGGCGAGCTGGGCGCCGCCGCACAGGTAGATCCCCAAGTCGCCGTCCTCGGCCTTGAGTTCGCGGACCTTGCCGAGCAGATCGTCGGAGACGATCTCGACCTGCGGGTCGGGGGACTCGCTCAGAGTGCGGGAGGCGACGTACTGGCGCAGATGGTCGTACGGGCTGGTGAAGCCCTCCTTCAGACCGACGTCGTAGCTGCCGCGGCCCTGGATGACGGTGTCGAACCGGCGGGGCGGCAGGTCGTGGACGCCGAGGGCCCGGCGGCCGTGGGACGCCATGGTCTCCGGGTACTCGGCGGTGAGGAACCCGATGAACTCCTCGTCCACGAACGGGTACATGAACGACGCGTCACCGCTCTCGTCCCCGATGAAGCCGTCGATCGAGCAGGCGACGAAGTACGTGAGCTTTCGCAAGCGGGTCTCTTTTCGTAGGCTGCGTTCTGCTTCCTGAACCACGTCAGTTGTAGTACTTCACTTGTAGTGGTTGCAAGAGTGTTTTCGGGATGGGCCGGGAGCGGCCAGAAGTAGGAGAAGGGATTCCGCATGGCCGTCAATCCGCAGCGGCGGGCGGCGCTGGTCGACGCCGGGGTCGAGGTGCTCGCGCGGGAGGGGGCGCGCGGGCTGACGTTCCGCGCGGTGGACGCCGAGGCCGGGGTGCCGGTGGGGACCACGTCCAACTACTTCACCGGGCGCGACGACCTGCTGCGGCAGATCGACGCCCGGCTGCATGTGCGGCTGGCACCCGACCCCGAGGTGCTCGCCGGGCTGCTGACGAGACCGAAGGACCGGGCGCTGGTCACGGCGTTCATGCACGACCTGATCGCCCGCGCGACCGCCGACCGCACCGGCTATCTGGCCCTGCTGGAGATGCGCCTGGAGGCCACCCGCCGGCCCGAGCTCCGGGAGTCGTACACCACGTCGGTGCGCGGCGACCTGGAGCAGGGCATGGAGTTCCACCGGGACGCCGGGCTGCCCGGCGGGGACGAGACGGTCGTCGTGCTGTATCTCGCGATGCTCGGGCTGATCCTGGAGCACCTGACGCTGCCGGGGGTGCTGGACGGGGTGCTGCCGGGGGTGGGGGTGCCGGAGGGGCTGGTGGAGCGGATCGTGGCGACGGTGGTGCCGCAGTCGTAGGCCGGGTCAGTTACGGGGCTCGCGCCACATGGGCCACATCTGCGGGCCGTCAGGGAGGTCGAGCGGGCGGCCCAGGAGGGTGAAGCCGAGGCGTTCGTAGAGGCCGCGGCTGCGGGCGCTGCTGGCCTCCAGATAGGTGGGCAGACCCTCGCGGTCGCAGCGGTCGAGGACCGAGCCGATGAGGGCGGTGCCCAGGCCCTCGCCCTGGCGGTCGGGGCTGACGCCGATCATCCAGAGGTACTCGTGGGCGCGGCCGGCGGGGTGGATGTCCTCCGTGAGCCGGGCGACCAGCTCGATCCGCTCGTTGGCGGGGTCGATGCTCGCGCGCATCTGGGCGGGGCCGTCGCTCCCGTCCTCGCCCTCACCCTCGGCGTGCTCCTCGGCCGGCGTCGGCAGCCACAGTGCGCAGGCCGTGCCGTCCTCGGTGAGGTCGACGCGACCGTCGGCCAGCACGATGTCGGTGAAGGCGGCCATGAGCTTGTGGTGCGCGGCGCGGAAGTATTCGTCGCCCGGGAAGATCCAACGGCTGACCGGGTCGTCCTGGAAGGCGACGTCCAACAGCCGTACGACCAGATCACGGTCGCTCGCGCCCGCCGCCCGTATCGCCACACCCATGGTCCGCCCCTTGTCATCAACTGGCCGTGATCGTCCGGCTGTTGACTCTATAGGGGCTGGTGTGAGGGGGTGTCGCAGGGGCGGCGCATCGAAAGGGTGGCGCATCGAAGGGGCGGCGCATCGAAAGGGTGGCGCATCGAAGGGGTGGCGTGGAGAGGGCGGCGCGCAAAAGGGCGATGGGCAAGAGGGGCGGTAGGCAAAGGGGCGGTAGGCAAGAGCGGCGGTAGGCAAAGGGGTGGTGGAACAAAGGGGCGGGGCCCGCACGCCGTGGGGATGTGCGGGACCCGCCGACCGGAGCTCCTCGGGGCCGCGCGGGGTCAGGAGCCGCGCGGCCCCGAGGTTCCGGGGTCTGAGATCCGGGCTCGACTGCGCCCGCGTTCGGGTCGACCCTCTGTTCTCCCAGCGCTCAACCACCGCGGGGCGTCACGTACGCCGCGAAGGCCGGCAGTGCTCCCGCCGCCTCCCGCTCGGGCGCCGCACGGGCCAGGTGCCCCGGCGCGCGGGCCATCCGGTCGGCCGTCTGCACCTCTGCCCAGCCGCGTCCGCATATCCCCGTCACGTCGTCGAGGAGGGTGACCTCTCCGGGCTCTGCCTCTCCAGGGCCACGTCAGGCTGAAGCTGTGGACCGGCTCCACCGCGGCGGCCGCTCGAACCGTTCGCGCGGGCCTCGCGGCCGTCGATCGGGGCGGGCCGGTGGGCGATGGGCCGCCGTCTTCCGGGCGCCTCGGAGGGGTGCTGCCGTGTGGCCGTCGTGCACGCATCCATGGGTCACCTCAGACTCCGCGGACGGTGGCGCGGCCGCGGCCGCCGGGCGCGCCCCACCACGGTGCTCCCGCCCTCGCGGGCGGGTGCACGGCGCATCGGGGGGCGCGAAGGGTCACCGCCAGCGGCCGATCTCGACGTTCTCCAGGACGCCGAGCGCGTCCGGCACGAGGACCGCCGCGGAGTAGTAGGCGGTCACGAGGTACTTGATGATCGCCTGTTCGTTGATGCCCATGAATCGGACGGACAGGCTCGGCTCGATCTCGTCCGGGATGCCGGTCTGCTGGAGCCCGATGACGCCCTGCTCGGCCTCACCGGTACGCATGGCGATGATCGAGGTCGTCCGGGCCTCGGTGACCGGGATCTTGTTGCACGGGTAGATGGGCACCCCGCGCCAGGTCGGGATGCGGTTGCCGCCCACGTCGATGGTCTCGGGGACCAGTCCGCGCTTGTTGAGCTCGCGGCCGATCGCGGAGATCGCGCGCGGATGGGCGAGCAGCAGCTTGGTGCCGCGCCGGCGGCTGAGCAGTTCGTCCAGGTCGTCGGGGCTGGGCACGCCGTCGTGCGGCTGGAGCCGCTGGTCGTACTCGCAGTTGTGGAGCAGTCCGAACTCGCGGTTGTTGACGAGCTCGTGCTCCTGGCGCTCCTTCAGCGCCTCGACGGTCAGCCGGAGCTGGTGCTCGGTCTGGTTCATCGGCTGGTTGTAGAGGTCGGCGACGCGGGAGTGGATGCGCAGGACGGTCTGGGCGACGCTCAGTTCGTACTCGCGCGGCCGGGCCTCGTAGTCGACGAAGGTGTGCGGGATGTCCGGCTCGCCGCTGTGGCCCGCCGCGAGCGCGATCTCCTTCTCACCGTACTTGTTGGTGCTCTGCTCCGGGATCGAGCGCTGCGCCTGGAGGTGGTCGCGCAGGGTCTCGGTGCGCTCGGCCACCTGCTCGACGTCGTTGCGCGGCAGGACGAGGACCGTGCAGGCGGTGACCGCGCGGGCGGTGAACTCCCAGATGGCGTCGGGGTCGAGCAGCGCCTGGTCGCCGAAGTAGGCGCCGTCGGCGAGGACTCCGAGGACGGCGTCGTCGCCGTAGGGACCCGTGCCGATCTTCTCCACCTTGCCGTGCGCCAGCAGATAGACCTCGTCGGCCTGGCTGCCGAAGGAGGTGAGCACGTCACCGGGCGCGAACTCGCGCTGCTGGCAGCGGCGGGCGAGTTCGGTGAGCACCTCCTCGTCCTCGTAGGACCTCAGCGCCGGCAGTTCGCCCAGCTCCGCCGGGATGACCTCGACGCGGTCGCCCGTCTTGACGAAGGTGACCCGGCCGTCCCCCACGGCGTAGGTCAGTCGGCGGTTGACGCGGTACGTACCACCCTGGACGTTCACCCATGGCAGTGTGCGCAGCAGCCAGCGCGAGCTGATCTCCTGCATCTGGGGTGCGGACTTGGTCGTGGTGGCCAGGTTCCGCGCGGCTGCCGTGCCGAGACTCTGCTGCGGACGGCCCTGCTCCGAACGGACCTCTTCGCCTACCGACATATGTGAAACGCCCTCCCAAGACATGCCCGGGCGCCGGTCTGCGCCGGGGCATCTGTACGCGCAAGCCTTCCTCACGGAGCGTGCTCGTGCTATTACCCGAAAGAGCGGGAATGGATCTTTCGGTTGCTGGGCATGGATGGCGTCCTCGTACACGCGTGCCTTTCCGGCCGCCCGCCCCACCTTTGTCCGAAACGGCTCGCACGCCGTACGAACGAGTAGTCCGGGGGGTCGGCTTTCGGTACAAGCACGGTTACGAGGCGGCCGCGAGAGGCGGCCGTCGGCGCGCACACGAAGGAGGCGGCATGGCCCCACCCATGTCCGCGGCGGATTTCCTGGACGCCCTGAAGGACGAGGGCGTCACGGTCGTCGAGGTCGGCGACTGGAGACACCACAACCGCAATCACAAGGGCCCCTGGGGGCCGGTCCACGGCGTGATGATCCACCACACGGTCACCAAGGGCAGCGCGCGCACGGTCGAGCTCTGCCGAGACGGCTACGAGGACCTGCCGGGCCCGCTCTGCCACGGTGTCATCACCAAGGACGGCCGCGTCCACCTGGTCGGTTACGGCCGCGCCAACCACGCGGGCCTCGGCGACGACGACGTCCTGCGGGCGGTGATCGCCGAGAAGGCCCTCCCGCACGACAACGAGGCGAACACCGACGGCAACCGCCACTTCTACGGCTTCGAGTGCGAGAACCTCGGCGACGGTCACGACCCCTGGCCGGAGGCCCAGCTGGCGGCGATCGAGCGCGTGGCCGCCGCGATCTGCCGCCGTCACGGCTGGACGGAACGGTCGGTGATCGGCCACCTGGAGTGGCAGCCGGGCAAGGTGGACCCGCGCGGCTTCACCATGGCGTCGATGCGGGAGCGCGTCCGGGACCGCCTCAAGTGACAATGGGGGCGTGACCGGCCCCGACCTCGCCTCCCTGCGCCCCCGGCTCCCGTCGCCGCTGCAGGAGATCGAGGACGACCGCTGCGCCCGCCGGGGCGTCCGCCTGTTCCTCAAGCGCGATGACCTGATCCACGCCGACCTGGTCGGCAACAAGTGGCGCAAACTGGCCCCGAACCTCGCCGCCGCGGGCGGCCGCCCGATCCTCACCTTCGGCGGCGCCTACTCCAACCACCTCCGTGCCACGGCCGCCGCCGGGCGCCTGCTGGGGCTCCCGACGGTGGGGGTGGTGCGCGGCGAGGAACTCGCGGACCGCCCCCTGAACCCGTCCCTGACCCGCTGCGTGGCCGACGGCATGCGCCTGCGCTTCGTCGACCGAGCCACGTACCGCCGCAAAGCCGAGCCGCCGGTGCTCGGCGCGATCCTGCGGGCGGCGGGGGCGGAGGACGCGTACGTCGTACCGGAGGGCGGCAGCAACGCCCTTGCGGTACGGGGCTGCCGGGCGCTCGGCGAGGAGCTGCGGGGCCGGGCGGACGTGGTCGCGGTGGCGTGCGGCACCGGGGGCACCTTCGCGGGGCTGGCGGCGGGACTGGGGCCGGGGCAGCGGGCGTTGGGGATACCGGTGCTCAAAGGGGGCTTCCTGACGGCCGGGATACAAGCCCTCCAGGAGGCGGCCTTCGGCGCGCGGCAGGGCGACTGGACGCTCGACGACCGCTTCCACTTCGGGGGTTACGCCCGTACGGCACCCGAACTCGACACCTTCGCCGAGGACTTCGAGAAGCGGCACGGGGTGGCCGTGGAACGTCTCTATGTCGCCAAGTTGCTGTACGGACTTGTCACCCTGGTCGAGGAAGGGGCCTTCCCGGCCGGGACGCGGGTGGCCGCGGTGATCACCGGGGCTCCGTTCACGGCATGACAGGGGTGCTCACCGGAGCTCCGATCACGGGATGACCGCGGTCCTCACCGGAGCTCCGATCACGGGACGACCCCCGCGGAAGTCCTCACTCCGCCTCGCGGTAGGCCGCCGCTTCCTCCAGGTCCAGCCGTCGCAGCAGCGTCCGCAGCATCTCGTCGTCGATGTAGCGGCCGTCCCTGAGCTTGACGAAGACCGCGCGTTCGGCGCTGATCATCTCCCGGGACAGCCGGCGGTAGGTGTCGTCGACGGTTTCACCGGTCACCGGATTGACCGCGCCGAGACGTTCCCAGACGGCGTTGCGGCGGCGCTCCAGGACGGTGCGGAGGCGGTCGGCGAGCGGGGGCGGGAGGGTGTTGCGTTCGTCGGACAGGAGCTCGTCCAGACGGCGTTCGGCGGCCCGGGAGGCCTGCGCCTGGGCGTTGGCCTCGGCGAGGGTCTCGGCCTGGGCGTCCCGGCCGGGGAGCTTGAGGAAGCGGATGAGCGGGGGCAGGGTGACGCCCTGGACGACGAGCGTGCCGATGACGGTCGTGAAGGTGAGGAAGAGGATCAGGTTGCGGCCGGGGAAGGGCTCGCCGCCGTCCAGCTGCTCGGGGATGGAGAAGGCGATGGCCAGCGAGACCACCCCGCGCATGCCGGCCCAGGCGATCACGAACGGGCCCTTCCAGGTGGGGTTCTCCTCGCGTTCCCTGATCCGCGCGGACAGCACACGCGGGAGGAACGTCGCCGGATAGACCCAGATGAACCGGGAGGCGACGACCACGAGGAAGACGGCGAGCGCGTACCAGGCGGCGTCGACCCCCTCGTACTCCCCGAGGCCCTTGAGGACGACCGGCAACTGGAGTCCGATCAGCGCGAACACCGAGGATTCGAGGACGAAGGCGACCATTTTCCACACCGCGTCCTCCTGGAGGCGCGTCGCGAAGTCGACCTCCCACGCGCGGTGCCCGAGGAAGAGCGCCACCACGACGACCGCGAGGACACCGGAGGCGTGGAACTGCTCGGCGGCCGCGTACGCGACGAAGGGGATCAGGAGCGAGAGGGTGTTCTGGAGGAGGGGCTCCTTGAGGTGGGTGCGCAGCCAGTGGATCGGCACCATCAGGACCAGGCCGACCGCCACCCCGCCGAGCGCCGCGAGCAGGAACTCGCCGATGCCGCCCGCCCAGGACGCGCCCTCGCCCACCGCCGCCGCGAGGGCGACCCGGTAGGCGGTGATCGCGGTCGCGTCGTTCACCAGGGACTCGCCCTGGAGGATCGTGGTGATCCGGGAGGGCAGACCGACCCGGCGGGCCACCGCCGTCGCCGCGACCGCGTCCGGCGGCGCCACCACCGCGCCCAGCACGAGCGCCCCGGTCAGCGACAGGCCCGGCACGATCCGGTAGGCGGCCCAGCCGACCACGAGGGTCGCGAAGAGCACGTACCCGACGGACAGCAACGCCACCGGTCGCATCTGTGCCCTCAGGTCGAGGTACGAGCTGTCGGTGGCCGCCGTGTGCAGCAGCGGCGGCAGGATCAGGGGCAGCACGACGTCCGGGTCGAGCGTGTATTCAGGGACTCCCGGGACGTACGAGAACACCAGCCCGGCGGCGACCAGCAGCAGCGGCGCCGGCACCGGGGTGCGCCGGGCCGCCGCGGCAATCGCCGCACTGCCCGCCACCAGCAACAGCAGTGGCATCACGTCCATGGCCCTCGCCCGCCCTCGTCCATCGTCGTCCGCCCCGCCGTCGATTTTCCGCGCGGCCGTCCGCACACCCGTCGTAACCTGGCAATCATGAAACAGTGCACGCACGCCGACGCGCTGCCGCACCCGGAACCCGCGCCGCTCGACGACACCTGTCCCGAGTGTCTGCGCGACGGTACCCACCCGGTGCAACTGCGGCTCTGCCTCACCTGCGGTCATGTCGGCTGCTGCGACTCGTCGCCCGGCAGACACGCCACCACGCACTACAAGGAGTCCGGGCACCCGATCATGCGGACATTCGAGCCGGGCGAGGACTGGCGCTGGTGCTTCGAGGACCACGTCCTGGTGTAACCGCGTCCGGGCCCTCGACCAGGCCGGAGCAGACTCCGTTTCCGGACGGTTCGACGGTCTGACGTCTGGGTACGTCAACCCGGCGCGCGTTCTTCCCAATTGGAGCCGCAGACCTCTAGACACGGAGCGTGTCCACAGTTTTACTGTGAGTAACGGCAAGGGGTCGGGGTCCCGGGGACAGGAAAGTTGAGAGCGCGATAGCGTCACCGCTGAACCACACTTCGCGTTACCCCGGGGGGCGACCCTCGGCCCCGAAAAGCTTGTACCACCTTGGAGGTGAGGGTGTCCCAGATCGCAGGCGAGCCCGCGACCCAGGACTTCGTGGAAGTCCGGCTGCCGGCTGCGGGTGCCTACCTGTCGGTGCTGCGTACGGCGACTGCCGGACTCGCGGCCCGTTTGGACTTCACCCTCGACGAGATCGAGGACCTGCGCATCGCGGTGGACGAGGCCTGCGCGATCCTGCTCCAGCAGGCCGTGCCCGGCTCGGTGCTCAGTTGCGTCTTCCGCCTCGTCGACGACTCACTCGAGGTCACCGTCTCGGCGCCGACCACGGACGGTCATGCCCCTTCGCGGGACACCTTCGCCTGGACCGTCCTGTCCGCGCTCGCGGGCAAGGTCTCCTCCGCCGTGGACGAGGACAAAACCGTTTCGATCAGCCTCTACAAACAGCGCGGCGCGGGACCCGGGCCGGCGTGAGGACAGGGGACGGGCCGGTGCGTGACGAAGAGCGCGGCACACGGGAGCTGCCGGCCGAGGGCACAGGCGGGTCCCGACACACGGGGGAATCCATCGACGGCGCTGTCGATGCGGCCGGTGTCTCCGGCATCCCCGAACAGGCCCGGCCGCATCCGGAGGACGACTCCGCCGGGGCCGGCTTCCTGGAGGACGGGCAGCGGGACGAGGAAGGTGCCGTGCGGAGCACGTCTCTGGACGGACGGATCGGGGTCTCCCCTGTCCGAGCGGAGACGACGGCTCGGGGAAGGGCGACGGGCAGGACGATGAGCGAGCACGAGCGAGACGATCAGCAGGGCGAGCAGAGCGGGCAGAGCGGACACGCCGCGCAGCACGACCCTCAGGACCGCAGCGGAGCGCGCGCGATGTTCATCGAGCTGCGCAAGCTGAAGGACGGCAGCCCGGAGTACGCGGAGCTGCGCAACAAGCTGGTCCGCATGCACCTGCCGCTCGTCGAGCACCTCGCGCGCCGCTTCCGCAACCGCGGCGAGCCGCTCGACGACCTCACCCAGGTCGCCACCATCGGCCTGATCAAGTCGGTCGACCGCTTCGACCCGGAGCGCGGCGTCGAGTTCTCGACGTACGCGACCCCGACGGTCGTCGGCGAGATCAAGCGGCACTTCCGCGACAAGGGCTGGGCGGTCCGCGTCCCGCGCAGGCTGCAGGAGCTGCGCCTGGCCCTGACGACGGCCACCGCCGAGCTCTCCCAGCAGCACGGCCGCTCCCCGACCGTGCACGAGCTGGCCGAGAAGCTGGCCATCTCGGAGGAGGAGGTCCTGGAGGGCCTGGAGTCCGCCAACGCGTACTCCACGCTGTCCCTGGACGTCCCCGACACCGACGACGAGTCCCCGGCGGTCGCCGACACCCTCGGCGCCGAGGACGAGGCCCTTGAGGGCGTCGAGTACCGCGAGTCCCTCAAGCCGCTCCTGGAGGACCTGCCGCCGCGCGAGAAGCGGATCCTGCTGCTGCGCTTCTTCGGCAACATGACCCAGTCGCAGATCGCGCAGGAGGTCGGCATCTCCCAGATGCACGTCTCCCGCCTGCTGGCCCGCACCCTGGCCCAGCTGCGGGAGAAGCTCCTCGTGGAGGAGTGACGGTTCGCTCCGCGGGCGGTCCGGTTTCAGACCTACGCGGATGACGGCGTCGTACGGCCGCCCTAGCGCTCCCCGTCCTGTGCGCGGCCCGGCCCCTTGATCCCGAGGGCCTGGGTCGTCGCCGGGTTGACGAGGAGGACCAGCGCGGCCACCGCGACGACCGCGAGGGCGATGCCCGCCGGGATCGCCACACTGTCCGCCTGGAGCAGGTTGTAGGCCACGGGCAGTGCCAGGATCTGCGTGATCACGGCCGGCCCCCGGCTCCAGCTGCGCTGCGCGAGCAGCCCGCGCGCGGCGAGCAGCGGCAGCAGGGCGAGGACGACGAGCGTGATGCCGCCGGTGACGGCGGTCTGCCGGTCGTTCGGGTCGCCCGCGAGTCCCTCGACGAGCATCCACACTCCGCCGGCGACGAGGGCGAGCCCCTCCAGCGCGGCCAGGGCGGCGGCGTAGGTCAGGCGCCGCGGGCGCGGGCCGGCGGTTTCCTCGGGGGCTGGCGTCTGCTCACTGGTCACCCCTGAAGGGTATCCGTCGCCCCTTCGGCCACCCCGGTCAGGCGGGGGCAACGCACAGCCGCTCGCCGGGGTTGCCCGGCCCGTCCGTGGCAAGATTCACGCCCCGAAGTCTTACGTGATCCCTACCTCGGCCTGTGCCCGGTACCACCCAGTAGGTACGCTGCAACTCATGCGTGCACTTCTCGTGGTCAATCCGGCGGCAACCACCACAAGCGCACGTACGCGCGATGTCCTGATCCATGCGCTGGCGAGCGAGATGAAACTCGAGGCGGTCACGACCGAGTACCGCGGCCACGCCCGCGACCTCGGGCGGCAGGCGGCGGAGAGCGAGGACATCGACCTGGTCGTGGCCCTGGGCGGCGACGGCACGGTCAACGAGGTGGTGAACGGCCTGCTGCACGCCGGCCCGGACCCGGAGCACCTCCCCGGCCTCGCCGTGGTCCCCGGCGGTTCCACCAACGTCTTCGCCCGGGCCCTGGGCCTGCCCAACGACGCCGTGGAGGCGACCGGCGCCCTGCTGGACGCCCTGCGCGAGGGCAGCGAACGCACGGTCGGGCTCGGACTGACCTCCGGCACCCCCGGCACCGAGGACGAGGCCGTCCCGGGCCGCTGGTTCACCTTCAACGCGGGCCTGGGCTTCGACGCCGGCGTCGTCGGCCGGGTCGAGCAGCAGCGCGAGCGCGGCAGAAAGTCGACGCACGCGCTCTACGTCCGCCAGGCCCTGCGCCAGTTCTTCGGCGAGGCCCACCGCCGGCACGGGACGATCACCCTGGAGCGCCCGGACGCGGAGCCGGTGACCGATCTGGTCCTCTCCATAGTCTCGAACACGTCTCCGTGGACGTTCCTGGGCAATCACCCGATGTACGCATCGCCTAAGGCGTCGTTCGATAAGGGACTCGACGTACTCGGCCTCAGCCGTATGACGACGGCCTCGGTTGCCCGGTATGGCACCCAGTTGCTCACTTCGTCCCCTGAGCGTGGACCCCATGGCAAGCATGCGGTGTCCCTGCACGACCTGGACCAGTTCACCTTGCATTCGAAGGTGCCCCTGCCCCTTCAGATGGACGGCGACCACCTCGGGCTGCGCACGAGCGTGACGTTCACAGGCGTACGCCGTGCACTGCGTGTGATTGTGTGAGCAGAAAGGGCTGAAGTCCTTTCACTCGAACGTTTAGGCCAGCATCCACCCCATGGAAGTACGGCTGTGACCTAGTCGACACCGAGGAATCAAAAAAAACTTTCCGGAAGGGGTTGTATCCGCCGCTGAGGTTTGCGAGTCTCTACGTGGCGATCGGGACAGCCCGCAACACCGGCTCCACAGATCACCGGAACCCCTCTTCAACTCACAGGACCTCGTCCAGGGAAACCTGACGGTCGGCCCTTCACTTGTTGAGGGATTCGTGAAAGCGTTCACATTCACAAGCAACTTGCACGTAATACCAAGGAGAGGTAGCAGCCATGGACTGGCGTCACAACGCCGTTTGCCGCGAGGAAGACCCCGAGCTCTTCTTCCCCATCGGCAACACCGGTCCTGCGCTGCTGCAGATCGAGGAAGCCAAGGCCGTCTGCCGTCGCTGCCCCGTTATGGATCAGTGTCTGCAGTGGGCGCTCGAGTCCGGTCAGGACTCCGGTGTCTGGGGTGGTCTCAGCGAGGACGAGCGTCGTGCGATGAAGCGCCGCGCCGCCCGCAACCGGGCCCGTCAGGCTTCTGCCTGACACACCCACCCCGCCTGAGCTTGGCGGCGCGTACAGCGAGTACGCATCTCCCGCCCCCGAGCCGCAGCGCGCAGTACCCCCGGTGCGCAGCACAAGCTGGCAACGAGCATTCGAGCCCCGGACCACTTCTGGTCCGGGGCTTCTTGCTGTGCTCGATTTCTGAACAGGGGGCGCTTGAGACTTACTTGCTGGGTCTTACTTGGCGGGTCTTACTTGGCGGGTCTTACTTCTTGGGTCTAGTTGGCGGTGCGCTTTACTCGGCGCGCTCGGCGGTGCGCCTCACTTGTTGGCGCGCACCGGGACGTCGAGTATGACGCGGGTGCCGCCCTCCGGAGCCGGGACCATGTCGAACGTGCCGCCCAACTCCCCCTCCACCAGCGTCCGTACGATCTGCAGACCGAGGTTGCCCGCGGTGTGCGGGTCGAATCCCTCGGGCAGGCCGACCCCGTCGTCCTGGACCGTGACGAGCAGGCGGGCCTCCTTCGTCGTACCGCCGCGGACCGCCGAGACCTCGACCGTGCCGGTGTCCCCTTCGCGGAAGCCATGCTCCAGGGCGTTCTGCAGAATCTCGGTGAGCACCATCGACAGAGGCGTGGCGACCTCGGCGTCGAGGATGCCGAAGCGTCCGGTGCGCCGGCCGGTCACCTTGCCCGGTGAGATCTCGGCGACCATCGCGAGGACCCGGTCGGCGATCTCGTCGAACTCCACGCGCTCGTCCAGGTTCTGGGACAGCGTCTCGTGCACGATCGCGATCGACCCGACCCGGCGCACGGCCTCTTCGAGTGCCTCGCGGCCGCGGTCGGAGTCGATGCGGCGGGCCTGGAGGCGCAGGAGGGCGGCGACCGTCTGGAGGTTGTTCTTCACCCGGTGGTGGATCTCCCGGATGGTGGCGTCCTTGGTGATCAACTCGCGTTCACGGCGCCGCAGTTCGGTGACATCCCGGAGCAGGACCAGGGAACCGATGCGGGTTCCCTTGGGTTTGAGCGGAATGGCCCTGAACTGGATGACCCCGTCGCCGGACTCGATCTCGAACTCGCGCGGCGCCCATCCGCTGGCGACCTTGGCGAGCGCCTCGTCCACCGGGCCGCGGGTCGGGGCGAGTTCGGCGGTGGTCTTGCCGAGGTGGTGGCCGACGAGATCGGAGGCGAGACCGAGACGGTGGTACGCGGACAGCGCGTTCGGCGAGGCGTACTGGACGATGCCGTCCGCGTCGAGCCGGATCAGGCCGTCGCCCACGCGCGGGGCGGCGTCCATGTCCATCTGCTGGTTCGCGAACGGGAAGGCGCCGGCCGCGATCATCTGGGCGAGGTCCGAGGCGCTCTGCAGGTAGGTCAGTTCGAGGCGGCTCGGGGTGCGCACGGTGAGGAGGTTGGTGTTGCGCGCGATGACGCCGAGGACGCGGCCGTCCCGTCGTACGGGGATCGACTCGACCCGCACCGGGACCTCCTCCCGCCACTCCGGGTCGCCCTCGCGCACGATCCGGCCCTCGTCGAGGGCGGCGTCGAGGAGGGGGCGGCGGCCGCGCGGGACGAGGTGGCCGACCATGTCGTCCTGGTAGGAGGTGGGGCCGGTGTTGGGCCGCATCTGGGCCACCGAGACATAGCGGGCGCCGTCGCGCGTGGGGACCCACAGGACGAGGTCGGCGAAGGAGAGGTCGGAGAGCAGCTGCCACTCCGAGACCAGCAGATGGAGCCACTCGAGGTCGGAGTCGTCGAGGGCGGTGTGCTGGCGGACCAGTTCGTTCATGGAGGGCACGTGTGCGAGCGTACCTGGCGGTACGGACCAGGCCGGAAATCAACCGACCTGGCTGGGACACGGGCTCTGAAAACACCCGCGGGCCGCGGCGCCTGAGAGGGACCCTCAACCCTCTCGGCACCGCAGCCCGGAGCAATATCGGCCACGGGGTGTGCGGTCCCGGACGGCCGAAGGATGAGGATCCGGGGCAGTCAGGGCAGAGAGCACCGGTTCCTCGGTCCGCCTTCCTGTGCGGGGAGGGCGGAAGTACGCGTGTTCTGTTGTCAACTCTCCTTACGCATTGTGGACTAGACCACTCGGTGTGTCCATGCGTTGGAGGCTGTTTGTTGTTGTCAGTTCTCCGAGGGTCCCGCGAACTCCTCGACCCGTGCTGGAGAACTAGTGGGACGCCCTAGCATCCACCACGCAGCCTAACCCGTGTGGGTTCATGTGCGGGGCCAGATGGCCATGGCAATTTCCGCGAGCGCCTCGAGCTCCTCCCGGCTCGCCCCGTCCCGCGCCTGTTGCGACATGCCCTGGATCATCGCTCCCGCGTGCCGGGCGAGGGCCGCGGCGTCGGTGTCCGCCGGCAGCTCCCCCGCGGCGATGTCGGCCCTGATACGACTCTCGAAGGCGGCGATGTTGGCGTTGCGCCGGTCGCGCAGGGACGCCTCCACCTCGGCGCTGGTGCAGTTGGTGGCCGCGTGGATGACGAGGCAGCCGTGCGGGCGGCCCGGGGCGGTGTACTCGTGGGCCGCCTCCCGCAGCATCCGGGCGACGGCGGCCCGGGCGGTGGGTTCCTCGGCGAGGGCCCGCTCACCGAAGGAGCCGTAGCGCCTGCCGTACTCGACGACGACCTCCTCGAACAGGGCCCGCTTGTCGCCGAACGCGGCGTACAGACTCGGGGCTCCGATGCCCATGACCCGGGTGAGGTCGGAGACGGAAGTGGCCTCGTAGCCGTGCTCCCAGAAGGCGAGGATCGCCTTCTCCAGGGCGGTGGCGCGGTCGAAGGAGCGGGGGCGGCCACGCGGTTTCACCTGCTTGACCTGCGGGTTCTTCTCCTCGATGCGCTCCATGGAGTGAATTCTATAGGGGCTGCTAGAGAAATGTCGGCGGGCTGTTGTACGGTCTTTCTGTAGCGACCACTAGGAAAATGTGAAAGGGGGCGTCGACATGGGCGTGCTTGCGGGCAGGACGGCTCTCGTGACGGGGGCGAGCAGGGGCATCGGGCGGGGCATCGCCGAGCGTCTTGGCCGGGACGGGGCGCGGGTGGCCGTGCACTACGGCAGGAACGAGGCGGCGGCGAAGGAGACGGTCGCCGCGATCGAGGAGGCCGGCGGCTCGGCGTTCGCGATCGGGGTGGAGCTGGGGTCGCCCGGGGACGCCGAGGCGTTGTGGGAGGAGTTCGACCGGCATGCGGACGGGGTGGACATCCTGGTGAACAACGCGGGGATAGGGGTGTCCCGCCCGATCGAGGAGATAGACGAGGAGGAGTACGACCGTGTCTTCGCCGTGAACGTGAGGGCACCGTTCTTTCTGGTCCGGCACGGCCTGGCCCGCCTGCGGGACGGTGGCCGCGTCATCAACATCTCCTCGGGCCTGGCCCGGACCGCCCTGATGCCGAACAACATGGCGTACGCGATGACGAAGGGCGCACTGGACGTCTTCTCCCGCGACCTGTCCAAGGTGCTGGGCCCCCGGAACATCACGGTGAACTCGGTGGCCCCGGGCATCATCGCGACCGACAACACCTATGAGCTGCTGCACGCGAGCGAGAAGGCATGGGCGCAGGCTGCGGCGTACTCGGCGCTGGGAAGGGTGGGCGAGACCGCGGACGTGGCCGATGTGGTGTCGTTCCTGGCCTCGGACGCGGGCCGGTGGGTCACGGGGAGCTGGGTGGACGCGACGGGAGGTTCGCTGACGTAGGCCCCACTTGCCTCACGGCTCCCGACGCACGGCTCCCGCTCCCGGCCGTCGCTCAGCCCGCGCTCACCGCGTCTCCGTCACCTTCGCCAGCGCGCGGGGCGCGTCCGGGTCCTGGCCGCGGGCGATGGTGACCTCGTAGGCGAGCAGTTGCAGGGGGATGATCTCCAGGACGGGCTGGAGCTCCTCCGCGACGCCCTCGGTCGGCAGGACGAAGCCGGCCGAGGCCTGCTCGACCTGATGGCGGGGTCCGATGACGACCAGGTCGGCGCCGCGTCCGCGGAGCCGGTCGAGGACGGGCTGGAGTGCCTCGCCGCCCTTGCCGTCGGTGACGACCGCGATGACCGGGGAAACGTTGTCGACCATGGCGAGGGGGCCGTGCAGCAGGTCGGCGCCGGAGTAGGAGAGAGCGGGGATGTAGCTGGTCTCCATCAGCTTGAGGGCGGCCTCCTTGGCGGTGGGGTAGCCGTAGCCGCGCGAGGTGATGACCATGCGCTCGGCGAAGCGGTAGCGGGAGGCGAGGGCGCGGACCTCGTCCTGGCGGGCGAGGAGCTGCTCGGCGAGGTCGGGCAGCGCCTTGGCGGGGGCGCCGTCGCCGCCGCGCAGTCCCTCGACGAAGAGATAGAGCGCGAGGAGGGAGGCGGTGTAGGTCTTGGTGGCGGGGAGGGCCTTCTCCGGTCCGGCCATGATGTCGAGGTGGTACTCGGAGACGCCGGCCAGCGGTGAGTCGGGGTTGTTAGTGACGGCGAGGGTGATCGCGCCGGCCTCGCGGGCGGCCCGGGTCGAGGCCACGAGGTCCGGGGAGC
This sequence comes from Streptomyces sp. NPDC057280, assembly GCF_042668605.1. Classification (NCBI taxonomy): domain Bacteria; kingdom Bacillati; phylum Actinomycetota; class Actinomycetes; order Kitasatosporales; family Streptomycetaceae; genus Streptomyces; species Streptomyces sp. NPDC057280. Next base: position 947,732 of record NZ_JBHUYR010000003.1, on the reverse strand, counting down.
CGCCGGACTGGCTGACGGTGATGACGAGGACGTCGGTCAGGTCGGGGCGGGCGCCGTACGCGGTGGTCGTGGACATGGAGGTGAGGCCGCAGGGCAGGCCGAGGCGGATTTCCAGGAGGTACTTGGCGTAGAGGGCGGCGTTGTCGGAGGTGCCGCGGGCGGTGAGCAGGACGAAGCGGGGGCGGCGGGCGGCGATCTCCTGGGCGGTCTGCCGGATGCCGGGGGCGCCCTGCTCCAGGATGCGGCGCAGTACGGCGGGTTGCTCGGTCATCTCGCGGGCCATGATCCGGCCGGGGAGGTCGTTCCGGGGAGCCTGGGGTGGAGTCGGGGCGGTCATCGCGGGGGCCTCCCGGGGCCTGAGGTACGGGGGTGCACGAGGAGTCTGCAGCACACGGGCACTGCGTCGGCAGTCCCATTTCACCCCCCGGGACGGAACGGTGCCCGTCCTCCGTGTGACGCACGGTCGGCGCTGGACTGGTGGGGAGGCGGCGTCCGCCCTCGTCACCGGCGGCTTCGCCCCCCTTCTCCCCTTGGGCCCGTTGACCCGATTCTGTTAGATTGGTCTAAACCACATGGCCCTTTTCGGGTCCAGTCGAGCCCTCTCACAGACCGTCTCTCAGATCGGCAGGCCCAGCGTGGAAGTTGTCATCGTTCCGGACGCCAAGGCGGGTGGCGAGCTCATCGCCGAGGCCATGGCGCAGCTCCTGCGGCGCAAGCCCGATGCCCTGCTCGGGGTGGCCACCGGCTCGACGCCGCTGCCCATCTACCAGGCGCTGACGGCCAAGGTGCGGTCCGGTGCCGTGGATGCCTCGCGGGCGCGGATCGCCCAGCTCGACGAGTACGTGGGACTGCCGGCGGAGCATCCGGAGTCGTACCGCTCGGTGCTGCGCCGTGAGGTGCTGGAGCCGCTCGGGATCGGGATGGACGCGTTCATGGGCCCGGATGGGACGGCCGAGGACATCCCGGGCGCCTGTGCGGCGTACGACGCGGCGCTGGCGGCGGCCGGCGGAGTGGATCTGCAGTTGCTCGGGATCGGGACCGACGGGCACATCGGGTTCAACGAGCCGTGCTCCTCGCTCGCCTCCCGGACCCGGATCAAGACGCTGACGGAGCAGACGCGGGTCGACAACGCGCGGTTCTTCGACGGGGACATCGAGCAGGTCCCGCACCACGTGATCACGCAGGGCATCGGGACGATCCTGGAGGCCCGGCACCTGGTGCTGCTGGCCACCGGTGAGGGCAAGGCGGACGCGGTGGCGGCGACGGTGGAGGGGCCGGTCGCGGCCGTGTGCCCGGCGTCGGCTCTCCAGCTCCACCCGCATGCCACCGTGGTGGTCGACGAGGGCGCCGCCTCCAAGCTGAAGCTGGCGGACTACTTCCGGCACACGTACGTCAACAAGCCCGACTGGCAGGGCATCTGACGGCCTCGCGGCAACGCTTCAGGCGCCGGTTCCCTGTCAGGAACCGGCGCCTGTGGTCGTCGTGGAGTCCCCTACTCCCCCGCGATGACCTCCGCCGCAGCCCGTCCGCAGACCCGGGCCGCGCCGTGGGTCGCGATGTGGAGGGTGCCTCGGGGCGTGGCCTGGGGGACGCCCATCTCGACCACGATCGTGTCCGGGCGGGTACGCAGGACCGAGTCGAGGGCCGAGCCCATCCAGGGGTGGCGGTGCTCGTCGCGGACCACGGCGACGATGCGGCGGCGGCCCGCCGCGGCCAGGGCGGCCATGCCGGCGCCGTCCCCGACGAAGCTGCCGGTGTCGGTGCCGGGGAGGAGCCGGGTGAGTTCCGCGGCCACGCCCCACGGGGTCTCGTCGCCGACCGCGATGTTCGCGACCGGGGTGAAGGCGGCGACGAACGGCGCCTCGGTGAGCGGGGTGAAGCCGTCGGCGCCGGTGAGCGTCAGGGCACGGCGGGCGGCGCGCAGCCCGACGTCCGGGTCGCCGGTGGCCGAGGCGTCCGCCGCTGACGCCGCCGCCGTCCAGCGGGCCAGCGCCCGGACGCGGTCGGCGGCGTCCGCGAGGCGTTCCTCGGGGAGGTCGCCGGAGCGGACCGCCCCGACCAGGGCGTCGCGCAGCCGGCGTACCGTCTCGTCGTCGGCCAGGCCGCCGCCCACGCAGATCGCGTCGGCGCCGGCCGCGATGGCGAGGACGCTGCCGCGTTCGATGCCGTAGGTGGCGGCGATGGCCCGCATCTCCATGCCGTCGGTGACGATGAGGCCGTCGTAGCCGAGTTCGCCGCGCAGGAGGTCGGTCAGGATCTTGCGGGAGAGGGTCGCCGGGTGGTCGGGGTCCAGGGCCGGGACCAGGATGTGGGCGCTCATGACCGCGCGGCTGCCGGCGGCGATCGCGGCCCGGAACGGGGCGAGTTCGCGCTCCGGCAGCACCGAGGCGTCCGCGTCGATGCGGGGCAGGGCGTGGTGGGAGTCGGTCGCGGTGTCGCCGTGGCCCGGGAAGTGCTTGGTGCAGGCGGCCACGCCGGCCGACTGGAGGCCGGTGACGTAGGCGGCGGTGTGGCGGGCGACCAGGTCGGCGGCGGCGCCGAAGGAGCGGACGCCGATCACCGGGTTCGACGGGTTGGAGTTGACGTCGGCCGACGGGGCCCAGTTGAGGTTGACCCCGCAGGCGGCGAGGCGGCGGCCGAGTTCGAAGGCGACCTCGCGGGTGAGGTCGACGTCGTCGACCGCGCCCAGGGCGTGGTTGCCGGGGAAGGACGAGCCCGTCCGCACCTCCAGGCGCGTGACGTCGCCGCCCTCCTCGTCGATCGCGACCAGGACGTCGTCGCGCTCGGCGCGCAACTGGGCGGTCAGGGCGCGGAGTTGGTCCGGCGAGGCGATGTTGCGGCCGAACAGGCCCACCGAGGCCAGGCCCTCGCCCAGGCGGCGCAGCAGCCAGTCGGGGGCGGTGGTGCCGGTGAAGCCGGGCTGGAGGACCGTGAGCGCGTCGCGCGTGAGGGTGTCGGTGCCCTTGGCGAAAGTCGTCATCGGGTGGCGTTATCCCTTCACCGCGCCGGCCGTCAGACCATTGACGGCCCTGCGCTGCAGGAAGACGAAGAGGATCAGGATCGGGACGGCGAAGAGGGAGGACGCCGCCATGGTCGCGCCCCAGTCGTTGCCGAAGGCGGTCTGGAAGCTGGACAGCCACAGCGGCAGGGTCTGGGCCTCCGCCTCCTTGTTCAGGACCAGGACCAGCGGGAACTCGTTCCAGGCTGTGATGAAGCCGAAGAGCGAGGTGGACATCAGACCGGGGGCGAGCAGCGGCAGGATCACCTTGCGGAAGGCCTGCGCGCGGGTGCAGCCGTCGACCATCGCCGCCTCCTCCAGGTCCTTGGGCACCGCGGCGACGAAGCCGCGCAGCGTCAGGATCGTGAAGGGCAGGATCATCATCATGTAGAAGACGGTCAGCGGGACCAGGCTGTTCAGCATGGAGGCGTCCCGCACGATCATGTACATCGCGATGATCATGACCTCCCAGGGCGCCATCTGGGCCAGCATGAACCCGATGATGAAGCCCCGGCGGCCCTTGAACCGCATCCGGGCGAGCGCGAAGGCGCCGGCCAGGGCGACGGCGAGGGACAGGACGACCGCGCAGACCGTGACGATCAGCGAGTTGGTGACGTAGGTCCAGAAGTGGTCGACGCCCGTGGCGGTCCTGAAGTGCTCGAGGGTGATGTGGGTCGGGAACCAGACCGGGTTCTCCGAGATGATGTCACCGGTCGGCTTGAAGGCCGTGGCGAACATCCAGTACACGGGGAAGACGAAGCCGACGAACAGGACGACGGCCGTGGCGTTGGGCCAGATGCGGCTGAACAGCGAGCGCTTCACAGCTCGTCCTCCTCTTGCTTGAGCACGATCCGCAGGTAGTACGCGGTGATGACCAGCAGGATCAGGATGGTCAGGACGGCGATCGCGGCGCCCATGCCGTAGTGCTGGTTGCCGACGCCCTCGATGTAGGCGTAGACGGGCAGGATCTCGGTGAGGCGGTCGGGTCCGCCGCCGTTGATGGTGAAGACCTGCACGAACGCCTTGAAGATCCAGATGACCTCCAGGAAGGTCGTGGCGTAGAGGAAGGGGCGCAGGAACGGCAGCGTCACGGTCGTGAAGCTCTTCCAGGCGCCCGCGCCGTCCAGGGCCGCGGCCTCGTACAGCTCGCCGGGGATCGTGGTCGTGGCGGCGTAGAGGTTGATGGCGACGAACGGGATCGACTGCCAGACGATCAGCACGGTCACGACGAAGAACGTCGACAGCTGGCTGCTGGTCCAGCTGTAGTCGGCCATGGAGTGCCAGCCGAGCTTGTCCAGGACCCAGTTGACGACGCCGAAGCGCTGGGCGAAGAGCCACTGGTAGACGGTGGTCGCGGCGACCACGGGCATCGCCCAGGCCAGCACGAGCCCGATCATCAGCGTGACCCGCATCCGCTGCCCGAGGCGGGCAAGGAGCAGGCCGACCAGGGCGCCGAGGAGCATGGTCAGGACGACGTTGACGGCCGTGAACAGGATCGAGCGGCCGGTGACGCGCCAGAAGTCCTCGCCGGTCAGGGCCTGCTTGTAGTTGTCGATGCCGTTCCACTCGGTGACATGCTGGATCAGCTGTCCCATGTTGAGGTTCTGGAACGACAGCAGGAGGTCCTTCAGCAGCGGCCAACCGAGCAGCAGCACGGTGGCCGCGCAGGCCGGCAGCAGCAGGAGGTACGGGGCGAGCGCGCCCGCGCGGGAGGCGGGCCGCTGCGCACCGGGCCCCCGCTCGTCCACTTTCGTCACGTCCACCGGACCGGAGGGCGGCCGTTCGGTCTGCACGGTCATGCTCGCGTCTCTCTACTCGACCTACCGGAGCGGGGCGAGGGCCGTTGACCGGCCCCCGCCCCGATGCCCTTACTGCTGCTGGGCGAGGCGCTTGTTGAACTCGCTCTCGACCTGCTTGGCGGCCTCGGCCGGCGACTTGCCGTTGAGGACGGCGGTCATGTACGTCTTGACCGGGTTGGGGGCGTTCTCGACCGCGGCCCACTCGGGGATCAGCGGCGTGGTGCCACCACCGGCGGCGGCCGGAGCGGCGGCCTCGGCGACGGCGTTGCCCGTCAGGTTGCTCTGCAGCGACTCCTTGTTCGGGATGACGCCGTTGAGCTTGGCCAGCTCGCCCTCGTACTTGTCGGACAGCGCGATCTTCAGGAACTCCTTGGCGAGCGCCTGCTTCTTGCTGCCCGCGGCGACCGCGAGGTTGGAACCGCCGAGGAAGACGCCCTCGGGCTTGTCGGCCGTGGCACCGGGGATGGTGAAGTAGCCGATGTCCGACTCGATCTTCTTGTTGGCGGCGATGGCCGTGCCGGCCTCCCAGCCCATGCCGATGAAGGCACCGACGTTGCCCTTGGCGAAGACCTCGGCCTGCTGCGGGGTGGCCTCGTCCTTGTCCTTGGGGGCCTTGGACAGCGCCTGGAACTTCTTGTAGGTCTCCATGGCGGCGGCGACCTTCGGGTCGGCCAGGTTGGAGACGTACTTGTCGCCGTCCTTCTTCACCAGCTCGGCGCCCTCACCGATGGTGAGACCGACGAAGTGGTACCAGTTCTGGCCGGGCAGGTAGATCGGCTCGGCCTTGGTCTTCTCGCCGATCTGCTTGAGGTCGGCGTAGAACTCGTCCCGGGTCTTCGGGGTGTCCTTGATGCCGGCGTCGGCCCAGACCTTCTTGTTGTAGATGACGACGCGGTTGGCGAAGTACCAGGGTGCCGCGTACTGCTTGCCGTCGTAGATCGAGGACTTGTTCAGCGACTCGGTCCAGTCGGCGCCGATCGACGACTTGAGGTCGGCGAGGTCGGCGAGGCCGCCGGTCTTGGCGTAGGCCGGGGTCTGGGTGTTGCCGATCTCGAAGACGTCCGGCGGGTTCTCCTCCGACAGGGCGGTGGTCAGCTTCTGCTGGATGCCGTTCCACTGCTGGATCTCGAACTTGACCTTGGCCTTGGTCTTCTTCTCGAAGGCGGCCTGCACGTCCTTCTGCCACTGGTCCGGCGAGGAGCCGTCCATGACCCAGACGGTGAGGGTCTGGCCGGCGTAACCGTCCGCCCCCGCCTTGTCACCACTGTCGCCGTCGTCGCCCCCACACGCCGCGACGGAGACCAACATGGCCGCGACACCGATCGCGGTAATCAGCTTGCGCTTCACGCCATCCTCCTCAGGATGCCCACACCCCCCGCCCACGAAGCTGGGGCCCTGGACCAATGGTGTAGACCAGTACCGGGAGCTTGGACCAGACCACGGGGCCTGTCAAGAGTGTCCGAACCGCCTCTGACCAGCCGTTATCCGACCTACATATGCAGGAACCTTTAAGTAAGAAGCCAGCGAAAACAGCGCTGCCGGAGTACTGTCTTCCACTAGACCACTTGAGGCTATGGACTAGACCAAAACAGTCGGCGACGGTATACAGAGGGGATCACGATGCGATCCGCATCCGGAGCCGGGAAGGCAGAGGCATGAGCACCGAGGTCAGCAGCGCGGAGAACGAGGGTGGGGCGACCGTCCGAACCGCGCGCGTGCCCAAGTACTACCGCCTGAAGAAGCACCTGCTCGACATGACCGAGACCCAGGCACCCGGCACGCCCGTACCGCCCGAGCGCACGCTCGCGGCCGAGTTCGACACCTCGCGCACCACCGTGCGCCAGGCCCTCCAGGAACTCGTCGTCGAGGGCCGCCTCGAACGCATCCAGGGCAAGGGCACGTTCGTCGCCAAGCCCAAGGTCTCGCAGGCGCTGCAACTCACCTCTTACACCGAGGACATGCGCGCCCAGGGCCTCGAACCCACCTCGCAGCTCCTCGACATCGGCTACATCACCGCCGACGACCGCCTCGCCGAGCTCCTCGACATCACGGCCGGCGGCCGGGTGCTGCGCATCGAGCGGCTGCGCATGGCGAACGGCGAGCCGATGGCCATCGAGACCACGCATCTGTCGGCCAAGCGCTTCCCCGCCCTGCGCCGCTCCCTGGTCAAGTACACGTCCCTCTACACGGCGTTGGCCGAGGTCTACGACGTCCATCTCGCCGAGGCCGAGGAGACCATCGAGACCTCCCTGGCCACCCCGCGCGAGGCCGGCCTGCTCGGCACCGACGTCGGCCTGCCGATGCTGATGCTGTCCCGCCACTCCTTCGACAAGGACGGGGAGCCGGTGGAGTGGGTGCGGTCGGTGTACCGGGGCGACCGGTACAAGTTCGTGGCGCGGCTCAAGCGCCCGGTCGACTAGGCCGTGTCTTTCGGATCAGCCCGACTCGGAGCGACGGTGCCTGATCGATGCCGGTGAGCGGGGCTTGGTGCGTGCAGCTGCAAGGCGGAGGAGGGCGGCGACGCGGAGCGTCGGCAACCGACGACAACGCGGCAGATGTGCGTGCCAAGCCCCGCGGTCCCGGGATGATCCGAAAGACACGGCCTAGTGCACGCGGTGTAGCGCAACTGCCGCTCCTGCTCTACGGTCCTCCCGTCTCCGTATGGACGGGAGGACCGCCCAGTGCGTACCGCGAACGTCCGAACCACCGTCATCTGGACCCTCGTCGGGCTGGTCGGAGCCACCGGCTGGGCCGTGCTCGCGCTCTCCCGCGGCGAGGACGTCTCCGCCGCCTGGATGGTCGCCGCCGCCCTCGGCTCGTACGCCATCGCCTATCGCTTCTACGCGAAGTTCATCGCGTACAAGGTCCTCAAGGTCGACCGGACCAGGGCCACCCCGGCCGAGCGCCTGAACAACGGCATCGACTTCCACCCCACCGACCGCCGGGTCCTCCTCGGCCACCACTTCGCCGCGATCGCCGGCGCCGGACCGCTCGTCGGCCCGGTCCTGGCCGCCCAGATGGGCTACTTGCCCGGCACGATCTGGATCATCGCGGGCGTCGTCTTCGCCGGGGCCGTGCAGGACATGGTCGTGCTGTTCTTCTCCACCCGCCGCGACGGACGCTCCCTCGGCCAGATGGCCCGCGAGGAGATCGGCCCGTTCGGCGGCGCGGCGGCCCTCGTCGCCGCCTTCGCCATCATGATCATCCTGCTCGGCGTGCTGGCGCTGGTCATCGTCAACGCCCTCGCCCAGTCCCCCTGGGGCACCTTCTCCATCGCGATGACGATCCCGATCGCCCTGCTCATGGGCTTCTATCTGCGGGTCCTGCGCCCCGGCCGGGTCAGCGAGGTCTCGCTCATCGGCGTGGCCCTGCTGCTCCTCGCGCTGGTCGCCGGGCGCTGGGTGGCGGAGTCGTCCTGGGCCGACACCTTCACGCTCGCGCCCTCGACGCTGGTCGTCTGGCTGGTGGCGTACGGCTTCATCGCCTCGATCCTGCCGGTGTGGATGCTCCTTGCACCCCGCGACTACCTCTCCACCTTCATGAAGATCGGCACCATCCTCCTGCTGGCGCTGGGCGTCGTGATCGCGCTGCCCACGCTGAAGATGGACGCGGTGACGGACTTCGCCTCGCGCGGCAACGGCCCTGTCTTCGCCGGGTCGTTGTTCCCCTTCGTCTTCATCACCATCGCCTGCGGGGCGCTGTCCGGCTTCCACTCGCTCATCTCGAGCGGCACCACGCCCAAGATGATCCAGAAGGAGACGCAGGTCCGCATGATCGGCTACGGCTCCATGCTGATGGAGTCGTCGGTGGCCGTGATGGCGCTGGTCGCGGCCAGCATCATCGACCCGGGGCTGTACTTCGCGATGAACGCGCCTTCCGGAGCCATCGGCACCACCGTGCAGGAGGCGTCCCGGGTGGTGACCGGCTGGGGCTACTCCATCTCCCCGGACGACCTGGCCCGCGCCGCCGAACGCGTCGAGGAGTCAAGCCTGTTGTCCCGCACCGGCGGCGCGCCCACGCTCGCCATCGGCGTCTCGGAGATCTTCTCGAAGGTCACCGGCGGGAGCCTGCGCGCCTTCTGGTACCACTTCGCGATCATGTTCGAGGCGCTGTTCATCCTGACCGCGCTCGATGCCGGTACGCGCGTGGGCCGGTTCATGCTCCAGGACATGCTGGGCAATGTCATCAAGCCCTTCAAGAACGTCAGCTGGAAGCCAGGACTCGTCATCACCAGCGCGCTCGTGTGCGGCCTTTGGGGCTACTTCCTCTGGGTGGGCGTCCACGAACCCCTCGGCGGGATCAACCAGCTCTTCCCGGTCTTCGGCATCTCCAACCAGCTGCTCGCCGCCGTCGCGCTGGCCGTCTGCACCACGCTGCTGGTGAAGTCCGGACGCCTCAAGTGGGCCTGGATCACCGGCGTCCCGCTCGCCTGGGATGCCACGGTCACGCTGACCGCGAGCTGGCAGAAGGTGTTCTCCGGCGACCCCAAGGTGGGCTTCTTCAAGCAGCGGTCGGTCTTCCAGGACGCCATCGACCGGGGTGAGGTCCTGCCGCCCGCCAAGAACATGGACGACATGCACACCGTGGTCACCAACTCCACGGTCGACGGCGTCCTCACCGCGGTCCTCGCCCTGCTGATCGTGGTGGTGATCGCCGACGCGCTGAGGGTCTGTATTCGGCATGTACGACGCCCGGCCCTCTCCACGCTGAGCGAGGCGCCGTACGTAGAGTCCCGGATCGTCGCCCCCGCCGGGCTGTTCCCGACCCGCGAGGAAAAAGAGGAGGAAACGCGCCATGAGGTCGGCACTGCGGCGGGGCCTTGAGAACGTGCGCTGGTACGTACGGGAGTTGACCGACGAGTCGGCCTACGACCGCTATGTCGCGCACGTCCGCCGGGACCACCCGCAGGCGGACGTACCGACCCGGCGGGAGTTCGAGCGGATGCGGACGGACCGGCAGGAGGCGGACCCGCGCCAGGGCTTCCGCTGCTGTTGAAGCCCGCTGCCGAAGCCGCTGTCGAAGCCGCTGTTGACACCGATGTCGGACCTTCACTGAATCGACATACCGATATGCGGACGAGGTCTTCCACTCCTGTCACACCGTGACCTAGATTGCCTGCGCGTTACACGGTGATCAGTGATGAGGGGATCGGAGCCGCCGCATGTCATCAGATTCGCCCGAGGCCAGACCACCGGTGGTGACGCCGGTCCGCGTGGTCATCGCCCTCTGCCTCTTCGCGCCCTTCGTGGCGATGCTGTGGGTGGGGTCGTACGCGAAGGTCGACCCGGCCTTCATCGGCATCCCGTTCTTCTACTGGTACCAGATGCTGTGGGTGCTGATCTCCACCGCGCTGACGATGACCGCGTACAAGCTGTGGCAGCGTGACCAGCGCGCCCGTCCTGGAGGTACCAAGTGAACGACGGCGTGAACGGCGTCGCGCTCGGCGTCTTCATCTTCTTCTTCCTGGCCGTCACGGTCATGGGCTTCCTCGCCGCGCGCTGGCGCAAGGCCGAGAACGAGCACAGCCTCGACGAATGGGGCCTGGGCGGACGGTCGTTCGGCACCTGGGTCACCTGGTTCCTGCTCGGCGGCGACCTCTACACGGCGTACACCTTCGTCGCCGTCCCCGCGGCCATCTACGCGGCGGGCGCGGCCGGCTTCTTCGCCGTGCCGTACACGATCCTCGTCTACCCGCTGATCTTCACCTTCCTGCCCCGCCTCTGGTCGGTCTCGCACAAGCACGGCTATGTGACGACCTCCGACTTCGTGCGCGGCCGCTTCGGCTCCAAGGGCCTGTCGCTCGCGGTCGCCGTCACCGGCATCCTCGCGACGATGCCGTACATCGCCCTCCAACTCGTCGGCATCCAGGCGGTCCTGGACGTCATGGGTGTCGGCGGCGGCGAGGACACCAACTGGTTCGTGAAGGACCTGCCGCTCCTCATCGCCTTCGGTGTGCTGGCCGCGTACACCTACTCGTCCGGCCTGCGCGCCCCCGCGCTGATCGCGTTCGTGAAGGACACGCTGATCTACATCGTCATCGCGGTGGCGATCATCTACATCCCGATCAAGCTGGGCGGCTTCGACGAGATCTTCGCCAAGGCGGGCGAGGCGTACAGCCAGACCAACCCGGCGACGGGCGCGCCGCGCGGTGCGCTGGTGCCGGGCGAGCCGGGCCAGTGGACGTACGCCACGCTGGCGTTGGGCTCCGCGCTCGCGCTCTTCATGTACCCGCACTCGATCACCGCGACGCTCTCCTCCAGGAGCCGTGAGGTGATCCGCCGCAACACCACGATCCTGCCGCTGTATTCGCTGATGCTGGGTCTGCTGGCGCTGCTGGGCTTCATGGCGATCGCGGCCGGAGTCAAGGTCACCAACGGCCAGTTGGCGATCCCGCAGCTGTTCGAGAACATGTTCCCGGCGTGGTTCGCGGGTGTGGCCTTCGCGGCGATCGGCATCGGCGCGCTGGTCCCCGCGGCGATCATGTCCATCGCGGCGGCGAACCTGTTCACCCGCAACATCTACAAGGACTTCATCAAGCCGGACGCGACCGCGGAGCAGGAGACCAAGGTCTCCAAGCTGGTGTCCCTGCTGGTGAAGGTCGGCGCGCTGGTCTTCGTCCTGACCATGGACAAGACGGTCGCCATCAACTTCCAGCTCCTGGGCGGCATCTGGATCCTCCAGACCTTCCCGGCCCTGGTCGGCGGCCTGTTCACCCGCTGGTTCCACCGCTGGGCGCTGCTCGCCGGCTGGGCGGTCGGCATGATCTACGGCACGGTCGCCGCGTACGGCGTGGCCTCGCCGACGCAGAAGCACTTCGGCGGCTCCGCGAAGGAGATCCCCGGCATCGGCGAGATCGGCTACATCGGCCTGACGGCGTTCGTGCTGAACGTGGTGGTCACGGTGGTCCTGACGTTCGTCCTGAGGGCTCTGAAGGCCCCGGAGGGCGTGGACGAAACCAGGCCGGAGGACTACACGGCGGACGCCGGAGACCCCGGTGTCCAGGTGGAACTTCCGCCCGCGACCGCAGGAGCCTCGCACTGACGCCCTAGGGGCGCGGGGAACTGCGCGAGCAACCACGACGAACTCCGCAGCGGGCCGCCGACATCAAGAGCAACGGCGGCCCGCTTTCGTGCACACTCACCTGCATGGACATACAGATCCGGGCAGCGAACCCCACCGAATACGACGAACTCGGCGAGATCACCGCCCAGGCCTACATCCAGGACGGCCTCCTCGCCTTCGGTGAGAGCGACTGGTACCTCGGTGAACTGAGAGACGTCGGCAAACGGGCGGCCGCAGCCGAGGTCCTCGTCGCCGTCCAGGACGGCGTCCTCCTCGGCACCGTCACCTACGTCCCCTCGACCGGCGGCGCCATGGCCGAACTCTCCCGTCCCGGCGAATCGGAGATCCGCATGCTGGCCGTGGCCCCGGAGGCCCGCGGCAGAGGCGCCGGACAAGCCCTCGTACAGGCCTGCGTCGACCGCGCCAGGGCCGCCGGGGACAGCGGCATGGTCCTGTCGACCCAGCCCGTCATGCGCGCGGCCCACCGCATCTACGAACGCCTCGGCTTCGTCCGCGCCCCCCACCGCGACTGGCAGCCGATCCCGGGCGAGGAGTTCACGCTTCTCACCTATGAGTTGACGCTCTGAAGTCGCCGCGACACAACATCTAGGGGTGCCACTCGAACCCGGCACAAGATGTATGCTCATGCTCGCTGTCGCCGCAGGGGAATCCGGTGCGAATCCGGAACTGTCCCGCAACGGTGTACTTGTGCATGCCTTGTGTGTGTACGGGAGTCAGTCCGAGGACCTGCCGACAGCGTGCCCAGGCCGCCGTGGCCCGGGTGCCATGACGTCCGGGCCTCGCGGAGTGGGCCGGTGGACGCGACGCCCCGTGCGCTCGTGCTGCCTGCTGCCCTCCACCAGGCCCCTGCCGAGCGAGGGAGAGCCCCCACGTGACCATCGCGCCAGCCGATCCGGCTTCAGCGGTCCAGGCGGAGAACGACGGTCCCGGTACCGCCCTGTTGCGGACCCTGACCGAGCTGACCGCCGACCTGCCCGACGCCGACCCCGGACGGGTCGCCGCCGCCGCGCTGCGCGGCCGGTCCGCGAAGGCCGACGAGGCGGAGCTGCGCGAGCTGGCGACGGAGGCCGCCGCCGGACTCATCTCCGAGGACCCCGCCTACTCCCGGCTGGCCGCCCGGCTGCTGACCATCAGCATCGCCGCCGAGGCCGCCTCCCAGGGCGTCACGTCCTTCACCGAGTCCGTCGAGGTCGGCCACCGCGAGGGCCTGGTAGCCGATCGCACGGCGGAGTTCGTACGGGTGCACGCCGCACGGCTCGACGCGCTGATCGACCCGGCCGCCGACGACCGCTTCGGCTACTTCGGTCTGCGTACGCTCCACAGCCGCTATCTCCTCCGGCACCCGATCACCCGCCAGGTCATCGAGACGCCCCAGCACTTCATGCTGCGCGTGGCGGCGGGCCTCGCCGAGGACGACACGACCCGTGCCCTGGACGAAGTCGCCGCGCTCTACGGGCTCATGAGCCGCCTCGACTACCTGCCGTCCTCCCCCACGCTGTTCAACTCCGGCACCCGGCACCCCCAGATGTCGTCCTGCTATCTCCTCGACTCCCCGCTGGACGAGCTGGACTCCATCTACGACCGCTACCACCAGGTCGCCCGCCTCTCCAAGCACGCCGGCGGCATCGGCCTGTCGTACTCCCGCATCCGCAGCCGCGGTTCGCTGATCCGCGGCACCAACGGGCACTCCAACGGCATCGTGCCGTTCCTGAAGACGCTGGACGCCTCGGTGGCCGCGGTGAACCAGGGCGGCCGGCGCAAGGGCGCCGCGGCCGTCTACCTGGAGACCTGGCACTCCGACATCGAGGAGTTCCTGGAGCTGCGCGACAACACCGGTGAGGACGCCCGGCGTACGCACAACCTGAACCTCGCGCACTGGATCCCGGACGAGTTCATGCGCCGCGTGAACGCCGACGCCGAGTGGTCGCTGTTCTCCCCGGCCGACGTGCCCGAGCTGGTGGACCTGTGGGGCGAGGAGTTCGACGCCGCGTACCGCAAGGCCGAGGCGGCCGGCCTCGCCAAGAAGACGATCCCGGCCCGTGACCTGTACGGCCGCATGATGCGTACCCTCGCGCAGACCGGCAACGGCTGGATGACCTTCAAGGACGCCGCCAACCGCACCGCCAACCAGACGGCGCTGCCCGGCCATGTCGTCCACTCCTCCAACCTCTGCACGGAGATCCTGGAGGTCACGGACGACGGCGAGACGGCGGTCTGCAACCTGGGTTCGGTGAACCTGGGCGCGTTCGTCGACGCGGCGACCGGCGACCTGGACTGGGACCGCCTCGACGCCACCGTCCGCACCGCCGTGACCTTCCTCGACCGCGTGGTGGACATCAACTTCTACCCGACCGAGCAGGCGGGCCGGTCCAACGCCAAATGGCGTCCCGTGGGCCTCGGCGCGATGGGGCTCCAGGACGTCTTCTTCAAGCTGCGGCTGCCCTTCGACTCGCCGGAGGCCAAGGCCCTCTCCACGCGGATCGCCGAGCGCATCATGCTCGCCGCGTACGAGGCCTCCACCGACCTCGCCGAGCGCAACGGTCCGCTCCCGGCGTGGGAGAAGACCCGTACCGCCCAGGGCGTCCTGCACCCCGACCACTACGACGTGGAGCTCACCTGGCCGGAGCGCTGGGCGGCGCTGCGCGCGCGGATGGCCACCACGGGCCTGCGCAACTCCCTGCTCCTCGCCATCGCGCCCACCGCCACCATCGCCTCGATCGCGGGCGTGTACGAGTGCATCGAGCCGCAGGTCTCCAACCTCTTCAAGCGCGAGACGCTGTCCGGCGAGTTCCTCCAGGTCAACTCCTACCTGGTGGCCGAGCTGAAGCAGCTCGGCGTGTGGGACGCGCAGACCCGGGAGGCGCTGCGCGAGTCCAACGGCTCGGTGCAGGGCTTCACCTGGGTGCCGCAGGACGTCCGCGACCTGTACCGCACGGCGTGGGAGATCCCGCAGCGCGGCCTGATCGACATGGCCGCCGCCCGTACCCCGTTCCTGGACCAGTCGCAGTCGCTGAACCTGTTCCTGGAGACGCCGACCATCGGCAAGCTCTCCTCGATGTACGCGTACGCCTGGAAGCAGGGCCTGAAGACGACGTACTACCTGCGCTCGCGCCCGGCGACGAGGATCGCCCGCGCGGCACAAGCCACCGTCCCCGTACAGCAGGCCGCCGACCCCGAGGCCGTCGCCTGCTCCCTTGAGAACCCCGAGTCCTGCGAGGCCTGCCAGTAATGACCAGCGAAGCCAAGAACCTTCTCGACCCGGGCTTCGAGCTGACCCTCCGCCCCATGCGCTACCCGGACTTCTACGAGCGCTACCGGGACGCGATCAAGAACACCTGGACCGTCGAGGAGGTCGACCTCCACTCGGACGTCGCCGACCTGGCGAAGCTGTCCCCGGAGGAGCAGCACCTGATCGGCCGGCTGGTCGCGTTCTTCGCGACGGGTGACTCGATCGTGGCGAACAACCTGGTGCTGACGCTCTACAAGCACATCAACTCCCCCGAGGCGCGCCTGTATCTCTCCAGGCAGCTCTTCGAGGAAGCGGTCCACGTCCAGTTCTACTTGACGCTGCTGGACACCTACCTCCCCGACCCGGAGGACCGGGCGGCGGCGTTCGCGGCGGTGGAGAACATCCCGTCCATCCGGGAGAAGGCCGAGTTCTGCTTCAAGTGGATCAACGAGGTCGAGAAGCTGGACCGCCTGGAGTCGCAGGCCGACCGGCGCCGCTTCCTGCTCAACCTGATCTGCTTCGCCGCGTGCATCGAGGGCCTGTTCTTCTACGGTGCCTTCGCGTACGTCTACTGGTTCCGCAGCCGGGGTCTGCTGCACGGTCTCGCCACCGGCACCAACTGGGTGTTCCGCGACGAGACCATGCACATGAGCTTCGCGTTCGACGTGGTCGACACCGTCCGCAAGGAGGAGCCGGAGCTCTTCGACGACCGGCTCCAGCAGCAGGTCACGGACATGATGCGGGAGGCGGTCGAGGCGGAGCTGCAGTTCGGCCGCGACCTGTGCGGTGACGGTCTGCCGGGCATGAACACCGACTCGATGCGCCAGTACCTGGAGTGCGTCGCCGACCAGCGCCTGACCCGCCTGGGCTTCGCCCCGGTGTACGGCTCGGAGAACCCGTTCTCCTTCATGGAGCTCCAGGGCGTCCAGGAGCTGACGAACTTCTTCGAGCGCCGCCCGTCCGCGTACCAGGTCGCCGTGGAGGGCACGGTCGACCTGGACGAGGACTTCTAGCCCCACGCCATGGATCCCTTCTCGCCTCCGGCACGTCAGAGAGGCGAGGAGGGATCCGTCATGCGTCGTAGTATCACTGGCTTCGCCTTCGCGGCCCTGCTGCTGGCCGGATGCGGCACCGGCTCCGGCGGCGACAGCGGGGCGACGGTGTCGCCGTCCGACTGCGCGGCCGTGCCGGAGCTCCACGCCTCGGACAGCGGCCGCACGGTGTGCCTCGCGGTGGGCGGAACCGTCCGGGTCGCGCTGGACGGGACGAAGAGCCGTCCCTGGCGGCCCGTGAAGGCCGACGGAAGCGGGCTGGAAGCCGTCAACAGCGGCTTCGTCCTGCTGCCCGGGGACGCGAACGCCTCGTTCCGCGCGGCCTCCGAGGGCCACGTCCGGCTCAGTTCGTCCCGCCCGCTGTGCGCCACCGAGTCCGGGCGGGTCGCCTGCCAGGGGATTCAGGAGTGGTGGGTCACCGTGGTGGTGAAGTAGCGGCGCCGCGGCTCGGCCGGGGCGTCGCCGCTCTTCGGGCGACGGCCCTGTTCGGCCTCCCTGAGCTCGCGGTCGACGCGCAGGTCGCGGACGATGCCGATCACCGCGGGGGCGACCAGCAGGACGAGGAGTCCGAGAACGAACAGCATTCCGATCAGTCCCTGTGTCTGTGCGGTAGTCATGACACCACTCTCGCGCTGGACACTCCTTACAAACAGTGGCAGTACTGCCGCACACCCTCGAATTACTGCCATGCCTGAGGCACACTGGAACCATGCTGAAGAACGTGGCCGCCGTCCTGCTCGACGGAGTGCACCCCTTCGAACTCGGGGTCGTCTGCGAGGTGTTCGGCATCGATCGCAGTGACGAGGGACTCCCGACCTACGACTTCGCCGTCGCCTCCGCCGAGGGGCCGACGCTGGGTACCCATGTCGGCGGACTCAGCGTCTCCACGCCCTACGGCCTGGAGCGGCTGGAGGAGGCCGACCTCATCGCCGTACCGGCGGGCGCGGACTATGTCGTGCGCGACTACCCGCCCGAGCTGCTCGACGCCCTCCGCCGGGCCGCCGACCGGGGCGCCCGCGTCCTCAGCGTCTGTTCCGGGGTCTTCGTGCTCGGGGCCGCCGGGCTGCTCGACGGGCGGCGGTGCAGCGTGCACTGGAAGCAGGCCCGCGAGCTCGCCCTGCGCTGCCCCCGGGCGGTCATCGAGCCCGACGTGCTCTACGTCGACGAGGACCCCGTGATCACCTCCGCCGGCACCGCCGCCGGCATCGACGCCTGTCTGCACATCGTGCGGAAGGAACAGGGCACCGAGGTCGCCAACAAGATCGCCCGCCGGATGGTCGTACCCCCGCACCGGGACGGCGGACAGGCGCAGTACATCGAACGGCCGGTGCCGAAGGACCCCTGCGACACCGTCGGCGAGGTCCTCGTCTGGATGGAGCGGCATCTCGACGAGGAGGTCACCGTCGAGCAGCTCGCCGAGCGCGCACACATGTCGCCGCGCACCTTCGCCCGACGCTTCCAGCAGGAGACCGGCACCACGCCCTACCGCTGGGTCCTGCGGCAGCGCGTGCTGCTCGCCCAGCGGTTGCTGGAAGGGACGGACGAAACGGTGGACGCGGTCGCGGGCCGAACGGGGTTCGGCACCGCGGCCGCACTGCGCCACCAGTTCGTACGGGCGCTCGGGACCACCCCGAACGCCTACCGGCGTACGTTCAGGGGCCCGGAAGCAGCCGCCTGATCACCTCAGGACCGGCCGCAGCAGCAGCTTGTTCGGGCGGAGCGTGATGCCCACCCGGGTCGCGTCGTCGGACCCGGCCACCTGCTCGAAGCGGTACTTCGCCGAGATCGCGGCCGTGATCAGCGACAGCTGCGCCATCGAGAAGTGGTCGCTCGGGCACTTGCGGTTGCCGACGCTGAAGGGGCTCATGGCGTATTTCGGCACCTCCTTGACCCGTTCCGGAAGCCAGCGGTCGGGGTCGAACTCCAGGCTGCCCTTGTACGACTTCGGGTCGCGCTGCACCGCGTACGGGCTGTAGACGATGTCCGCACCGGCCGGAATGCGATAGCCACCGAGTTCCGTGTCGGTGACCGCGCGGCGCGTCAATATCCACACCGCGGGACGCAAACGCATCGCCTCGACGACGACATTGTTGGTGTGCCGCAGCGAGCGGACGTCGTCGAATGCGACAGGACGGCCGCCGGTTACGGATTCGACCTCGTCGCGCACCCTGTCCGCGTGTTCCGGATGTTCCGCGAGGACTTGGAGCAGCCACATGATCGTGGACGCCACCGTTTCGCTTCCGGGGGTGACTATGGCGACGACCTGGTCGTGGATCTCCTGTTCCCCGATGGGGTCGCCATTGTCGTCCTTCGCCTCCAGCAATGCCGTCAGCAAATCGTCCGGCTTTTGACCAGATGCGCGGCGCTCGGCGATGATCTCGTCGACGAGGAGATGCAAATCGGCCAGGGCCGCGTTGAATTTCCGGTTGGGCGGCAGAGGCAGGTTGTAGAGCGGCCCGAGAGGGACGACCATCCTCCGGTACATCCCGCGGAAGACGGTGGCGAGGGCGACGCAGAGCCGCTCCGCGCGTTCGTCCATGAAGTCGCCGCGCAGCAGACAGCGGGCGGCGATGCGGACGGCGACCCGGAAGGACTCGGTGGTGCAGTCGATGGTCTCGCCGGGCTGCCAGCGCTCGGTGAGCGCGTGCGCCTCCTCCTCTATGATCGGCCCGTACCCGGGGATCGCGTCGAGCCGGAAGGCGGGCTGGATGGTGCGCCGCTGACGCCGGTGCCGCGGGCCGTTGGCGGTGGCCACGCCCTCCTTGCCGAGCAGGGCCTCCAGGGACTCCCACAGCGGTCCGGCGATGACGAAGTCGGGGTTGAGCGCGAGGGCTCCGGTGAGGTCCGGCGTGGTGGGCGCGTACACCTCCTTGGGGCCCAGCTTCAGGCGTACGACGTCGCCGTGGTCGCGCAGCTGGGACATGAACGCCAGCGGGTCGCGCAGCAGCTTCAGGCCGTGCCCCAGGAGTGGGACGCCACCCCCCGCGAGGGGTGCTTCACGCAGCGCGGACTCCGGGGTCGCCGGTGCTTCGGGGCGTACGGACTCGACGGTCATTTCTCACCTGCCGCTTCGTTGTTGACGTACGGGGGCGTGGACCGGTCGTCCCAGCTGTCGACCGTGTAGCGGCCGGACTCGTGGTGGAACCAGTAGACGGTGCTGAACCAATTGCGCATATTGCCGACGCAGGCCCGCACGGTGTGGCTCAACTCTTTTCCACGGATCGTTCCGTCGGCGAGCGAGTCCGCGAACCGTAAGGCGTCGTTCTCCGCGACGAGGAATTGGCCGATGCATTCCTCCACCCGCCGCCTGACTTCCCGGACCGCTTGTTCGAGACTCAGCCCCTCGTGTTTGATGAGGCTTATCCCGAGATTGTGGACCTCGTCGCCCGCTATTTCCTTGGGGAGCGAGCAGAGGTCGTTGTACCAGGCGGCGAATTCCTGGCTCAGCAGTGCGGCCCGCCGAAAGGCCGGGTGTTCCCGCACCCGGTCCGGGAGTTCCCGGCCGGCGCTCGGTTCCAGGAGATCCGTCCAGATCCAGTGCGCGAAGGTGAGGCGGCGCAGTGCGAGATATTCCTCGACGGTCGGCACCACGCCTTCGGTGCGGTTGCGGAATTCGCGGTCGTACGCCTCGATCACCTCGTGGAAGTGCCCGGCGAAGCGGGCGTTCCAGGTGCGGGGCAGGAACGAGTAGAGCCGCACCATGCTGTCGGCGAACCCGGCGACCAGCGGATCCTGGTGGTGCAGATGGTCCTCGGGGGAGTCGAGGGCCGCGTGCAGCCGGAGCCTGAGCTGCCGCCAGGCCTCGGTCCGGCCGTGGACGATGTCGCGGTCGTGCCGGTCGTCCCAGATGAAGAACCACGCGCTGTAGTCCGCTATCGCCTGGAGGACCTCGTCGGGGGCGCCCAGGTAGTAGCCCGCCATGAGGTCCGTGTAGCAAAGGCCGTCGGCATATTCCTCCACCTTGTCCGCCGGCATGAGCCGCTTTTCCAGCAGCCAGGTGCGTGTCTTCTCCTGGAGCTGGGGCCAATACGGGTGGAGTTGCCGGGGAAACGCCGCCTCGATCACCGGGAGAGAGAGCGACGGTGGAACCGCGACCGCTGTCGGTGTCGATGTGGTGCCGTGTGAGAAAGCATGCACGAACTAACCCCTCTCAGCCGCCAGTTGCGCACACCCCTCCCGCTGTACCGGGCGTGCGCCGTTGCGTATCCCCGCACTTCCCATTCAGCACCACAACTGACCGATCTGGGAACGGATTTGCACCATTCACTACCCCACAGTGCCGAGAATCTCCCCTTGTGTGACTGGTTCTGGATCAGTAAGGGAGCGCAAGCGATCGAACGTGCGACGGACAGACGAACGGCGCCTGGTCAAGGAAGGGGTTCCTGAACAGACGCCGTGCGTACGGGACTTGTGGTGTCCCGAGGGGTCTCAGTCGTTGGCGACCACGGGGTAGCGGGGCTCGTTCTCGGCCATCTGCCGCAGCGCGTCCTTGCGTTCGCGCTTGGAGAGCCGGTCGATGTAGAGGTATCCGTACAGGTGATCGGTCTCGTGCTGCAAACACCGAGCGAAGTACCCGGTACCGCGCACCTTGATCGGGTTGCCCTTCTCGTCCTGCCCGGTCACCTCGGCGTAGTCGGGGCGCGCGAGCGGTGCGTACGCGGTCGGCACCGACAGGCAGCCCTCGTTGCTGTCGTCCAGGCGGCGCTTCTCGGCGGGCAGGTCGACGAGCTTGGGGTTGCAGACGACACCGACGTGCCGGGTGCCCTCGTCGTCCATGCAGTCGTAGACGAAGACCTTCAGATCGACGCCGATCTGGTTGGCGGCCAGGCCCACGCCCTCGGCGGTGCGCTGCGAGGCGAACATGTCCGCGACCAGCTGGTCCAGCTCGGCGCCGAACTCGGTGACGTCCTTGCACTCCTTGTGCAGGACGGGGTTCCCGACGACGGTGATGGGCCGCGAGGTGCCGCGCTCACGCCAGCCGTTCTCGCGCTCCTCGGCGTCCTGGGTGTCGATGACGAAACCCTCGTCGTCCACGGGAAGCACGCCCGCGTGCTGCTGATCGGTGTCCTGCTGCGCCATGACCGACGTATGCCTTCCTAAACCAAAACAGAGGTGAAGTTGCTGATACAGGGTACGGCGAGGTTTCAGCAGACCTCTTCCAGATCACGCCAGTCCCGGGAATCAGGGCTGTCAGCGACCCACCCGTCCAGCAGCCCCCGAACCAGCGAAGCCGGCGCCGCGACGCCACACTCCCGCTCCGGCACCCACAGCTGCCCGTCCGTCCGGTGCCCCAGCGGCCCGGGATGCCCCGGCTCACTGTGGTCGTGCGGGTCGAGATGCTCACCGTCGCCCTCGTCGGACGGCATCCGGGACTCCGAGCACATCCGGCACAGCAGCCGCACCGACGACGACCAGTCCTCCGCCGCGAACCCGGCGTCGGCCGCCAGCTGCTCCAGCGCGTCCCGGTCCGCCTCGGTGGCCGCCTCCAGCAGCACCACCCACGTCGGCACCGGCGACGGCGCCCACAGCTCGATCTCGTCGAAGACGGGATAGGAGTGCCCGGCAGCGGTGGTCCGCTCCCCGTGCGGCACCCCGTCGTGGAGCACGACCTCGCCCCAGCGCCGTCCGGACGACGGCAGCGGGATCGACAGCACCTCGATGCGCGCGGGGTCGAGACGGCGGCCCCAGACCACTTCCGCCTCCCCCTCCGGCGACAGCCGTACGGCCGCACTGCCGAGGTCCATGCCGACCGGCTCGCCGGAGTCGGCCGCCCCGCCCGGCACCCGCAGCCCGTACGCCTGCCAGGCCCGCCGGGCCAGCGGCCAGTCCTGCAGCGCGGTCGCCGCGATGCCGACGTTCCACCAGTCGGGTGCGCCGGCCTCCCGGTCGAGGAGGGCGACGGCACGCAGCCCCGCCGCCCGCGCCTGCTCCCAGTCGTGCCGGAACTTGTGCAGCAGGGCGAGATTGAACCAGGACTCGGACAGCCACGGTTCCAGATCGGCGGCGCGCGTCAGCAGCGCGCCCGCGTCCTCGTACCGGCCGTCGCCGATCAGCGTGAACGCGCGGTCGGTGGCCTGCCGCCAGGAGGCGGAGGGCCGGTGCCGTCCTTTGCCGAAGATCCTCACGATTCCCGCCTGCCAGTTGCCCTCAGTGACCTCGCCACTGCCCCCGGAATCCCTCTCCTTCGCATCCAACCACGTGCGGCTGGAAGGGCGCTCATTACCCATGGGTTACCCAGCCCGGGGCAGGGTCAGACAGTCTCGCGCCAGTACCCTGGCCAGCGCCTCCACCACCTCCGGCGCATGCTCCCCCGCGGTCGCGAGGCGAAGTTCCTCCAGTGCGGTGAGAGGCCCGCCGGGCCCGGCGTCCCGCGCCTTCTCCTCGTACGCGTTCACCGTCCGTACGATCCGGGCGGCGACCGGCTGCTGCCGGTACGGGTCGGCCTGCCGCTCCACGACCACGGCGACCGCCCCGTCCACCCCGGTCTGGCGTACGACGGCGCCGCCCAGCAGCGCGATGCGCCGCTGCTCCTCGGCGGGCAGCGGGGCGGTGGCCCCGGCCGGTACCGGATCGACGAGGCTGAGCTGTCCGATGTCGTGCATCAGGGCGGCGTACTCCAGGACGGTGAGATCGCGCCCGGACAGCCCCAGGTCCCGGCCGACGGCCCGGCTGAGGGCGGCGACGCGGCGGGCGTGCCCGGCGGGGGTGTATCCGGCGATCTCGGTGGCGCGGGCGAGGGAGGCGATGGTCTGCCGGTAGGTGGCCCGGACGGCGGCGTAGCGGCGGAAGGACAGCTGGGTGAGCAGCAGCGGCACGCAGAACACCGGCAGCGCCCAGAGGCCGACGACGGCGACCGCGAGGGCCATGACGGCGCCGGTCGCGCAGACGGCGGAGCCGATGCCGAGCAGCGCCCGCAGCTCGTCGCGGAGCAGCGGGCCGAAGGGCCAGCGGGTGCGGGAGTGCCGCAGGGCCGCGGCGAGCACGGCGTCGCACAGCGCGGTGAGGGCGAGCAGCGCGAGCAGCAGCAGCGCGTACGCCGGTCCGCCCCAGGCGGTGAACACGCCCTGGTTGTAGAGGGGTTGGAAGCAGACGGCGGCGAAGCCGGTGCTGAGCACGCGCCGCGCGAGATGGTCCGGTGTCCGTCCGTCGCCCCGCCAGATGTGCGGCACGCTGCCCAGCAGCCCGGCCGCGACGACGACGGCGACGACCTGGGCGACCCCGTGCTGTGTGGCCCGCCCGGCGTCCGCTCCGAGCAGCGCGTACGACAGCGCCCCCGCGGCCCCGAGCGGCGCCGCCTCCCTGACCTGGGCGCCGGTCCACCGGGTCAGCTCACCGACGGCGATGAGCACTCCGAAGGCGACCGCGACGCCCCGATCCGTCAGGCCGGTCCAGAAGGTGGCGGCGAGGGAGGCGGCGGCGACGAGGGCGGCGCAGCCGTGGACGAGGGTCAGCAGGACGGGTGGGCGCCGCGCGGTCATGGCCGTACCCCGGACCGTGGTCGGCACAACCGGTGAGCGCCCCGGCGTCATGGCCGTACCCCGGGCCGGTTCCCCACCGGACGCCGCGGCCCCGGCACCCGCGTGGCCTCGTCCGCGGTCACCGCGGGATGCCAGCCGTGCCGCCCCAGCGCCCGGACGAGGGCGGTCACCATCCGCGGGTCGAACTGCGTCCCCGCACACCGCTCCAGCTCCTCCAGCGCGGTGCCCACGGGCCGGGCCCTGCTGTAGGACCGGGTGGACGTCATCGCGTCGAAGGCGTCGGCGACCGCCACCACCCGCGCCGACTCGGGGATCTGCGCCCCGACCAGCCCGTACGGGTACCCGCTGCCGTCGAGCCGTTCGTGATGGTGCAGTACGGCGGCCCGCGCCTCCCCCAGGAAGGAGATGCCCCGCACCATCTCGTGCCCGTACTCGGGGTGGAGCTCGATGACCCGGCGTTCCTCGGGCGTCAGCGGCCCGTCCTTGCGCAGCAGCCGGGTCGGGACGCCCAGCTTGCCCACGTCGTGCAGGATGCCGGCGAAGCGGAGGACCTCGATGCGGCCCTCGTCCATGCCGAGCTCGCGGGCGATCATCATCGAGGCCTGGCCGACGCGTTCGCTGTGCCCGCGCGTGTACTCGTCCTTGATGTCGACGGCCTGGACCAGCGCCCGGATGGTGGCCTGGTGGGCGGCCTGCTCCCGGTGGTACTGCGCGAACGCCCACCAGGACACGCACATCGGCAGCAGCACGAGCAGCGCGGCGACGGGCCCGTACGGGCTGCGCCACAGGACGGCCATCATGAGCCCGGCGAGCCCGTGCACGGCGATCGGCGCGAGGGATCGTACGAACAGGCCCCGCCAGGCGAGACGGGCCGGGACGCCTTCTGCGAGCGCCAGGATGCCGCCGTCCAGGACGGTCAGCAGCAGGCAGAAGACGACGACCGCCGCCCCCGCCGGGAGGAGCGCGTAGGGAAAGTCGGAGTCGACGACGGCGTCACGGCCGCCCAGCGCCCAGTGCACGCGGGACGCGGCCCAGGCGGCGACGGCGAGTTGGGAGGCCCGCCAGATCCGCCGCACAAGGCGGGGCCGGCGTGCGACCGGGGCCAGCAGCGCCCCCGGCACCGCGACGAGCGCGGCGGCGGGCGGCGGCAGCAGGAAGGCCCCGGCGAGCAGCACGGGATAGAACGAGCCGGAGAGCCGCTCGCCGCCGGCGTAGAGGACGGCGAGCAGGGCTATGACCCACCACGGGGCGCGTACCGACGGCAGCAGATGCAGGCAGTACAGGGCCGCGAGGGCCACGCCGCCGACGTACACACGTGCCCGTGTGGGTACCGCCTCCATACACCCCTCCCCGGGCACGCGCTTCCAGCAGGCGAGCCTAGGGCGGTGAGGGGGAGGTCCGCGGGCTTATGACCCGCGGATTAGCACGTTCGAGTGACGACCGTGCGTTCAGGATTCCTGCGGCGCGGACGGTGCGGCGGCGACGTCGTGGTCCGGCACGGCCTGTCCGGTACGGATCAGGTCGAGCCGCCCGAGCACCTTGGCGCGCAGGTCGGTGGGCACGTCGTCATGGCCGCAGCAGCGCTTGACGAGCTTCTTCACGGCCTCTTCGAGCCCGTACTTCTCCAGGCACGGCGAGCACTCCGTGAAGTGCTGCTTGAACTTGTCGCGGTCGACGTCCGGCATCTCGCTGTCGAGGAACTCGTAGAGATGGTCGAGTACCTCACTGCAGTCCGTCTCGTGCGGCTCTCCGCAGCTCATGAGCCCGAACCTTTCGCTTCGTCCGACTCTCCGGCGCCGGCCGGGACCAGTCCGCGCTCACGCGCGTAGTCCTCGAGCATGCCGCGCAGTTGCCGGCGGCCCCGGTGCAGCCGGGACATCACCGTACCGATGGGTGTCCCCATGATGTCCGCGATCTCCTTGTAGGCAAAGCCCTCAACGTCCGCCAGATAGACGGCGATGCGGAATTCCTCGGGGATCGCCTGGAGTGCTTCCTTCACGTCCGAGTCGGGCAGGTGGTCCAGCGCCTGCGACTCGGCGGAGCGCAGACCCGTCGACATGTGCGACTCGGCACGCGCCAGCTGCCAGTCCTCGATCTCCTCGGCCGCGGAGCGCTGGGGTTCACGCTGCTTCTTGCGGTACGAGTTGATGAACGTGTTGGTCAGGATCCGGTACAGCCAGGCCTTCAGGTTGGTGCCCTCGCGGAACTGGTGGAAGGACGCGTACGCCTTGGCGTAGGTCTCCTGCACCAGGTCCTCGGCGTCGGCCGGGTTGCGCGTCATACGCAGGGCGGCCGAGTACATCTGGTCGAGGAATTCGAGCGCGTCCCGCTCGAAGCGCGCGCTGCGCTCGGCGGTGGATTCCTTGCCGGTCTCCACGCTCGTGCCCTGGCCCTCGGGCTGCTCCGCCTGGCCGTGTTCGGTCCCTGCGTCGGTACCGGGAACCGGACCCACCTCCTCAAGTTTCTGGGCAGCACCGAAGCCGATGCCACCAGAATCGGAGGATAGACGACTACCCGTGCCCGCCGCGCCTCGAATAGGCGTGGTCTTGCCCGCGTGCAGCACCGTCCAGTCCAGGTCAGCGCGGCTGCTGCGGGTCGGGCAGAAGGTCGAACCCATGCGGCGGACTTCCTCTCCTCAGACGTGTGAGCACTTCTGTCCGGCTCAACAGAGGTCCGCCGCCCAACATTCCCGGCTCTTTACCCGAGTGACTGGGCCCACTTCAAGACCGCGTCCGTGATGACCGTCACGGCCTCGTCCTGACCGATCTCCGCCCGCTTCGGCACGGCGAACCCGTGATCGCCGTACGGCACCTCGACCAGCTCGTAACTGCCACCGGCCGGGAACTCGTCCGGCTTCCCGAAGGGGTCGTTCCCTCCTTGTACGACGAGTGTGGGCACCCCGGCCCCGAGCAGCTCCCCGGCACGCGACTTCTCCGGCTTGCCCGGCGGATGCAGCGGGAAGCTGAGGGCGAGCACCGCGGCTGCGCCCAGCTCCACGGCCGTACGACAGGCGACCCGGGCCCCGGCGCTGCGTCCGCCGGAGACGACCGGGAGCCCCGGCTTCGCGACCGCGGGCCAGATCCCGCGCCAGCCCATGTCGAGGGTCCTGGGCGCGGGGGCGAGCTTCTTGCCCGCCACCCGCCAGGGCTGCTCGACGAGAGCGACGGTCACGCCGTGGCCGGGAAGGGTGTGCGCGAGGGCCTGGAGGTCCCGCGCCTCGATGCCACCGCCCGCCCCGTGGCTGACGGCGAGCACGAGCCGCGCCTTCTTCGTGGCCCTGTGCCAGGTGATCCGGGCGTCCCCGGCGTCGGTGCTGACGATCTCAGTGGTGGTCACGTCAGAAGAGTGTGCCCTCCTCGGGCCCCTCCAGCTCCTTCAGCAGCTCCGGCCCGTTGTTGCGGACGTTGCTGACGGCGGTGGAGACGGGGTAGGCGCGCATCAGGCCGGGCGGGGGCGGCGCGAGCAGGGAGCGCAGGTCCTCGACATCGGTACGGGACGGGTCCAGCCAGGAGTCCCAGCGGTCCGGCGTCAGCATCAGCGGCATCCGCGGGTGGATGTCGGCGAGGGCGCGCGGCCCCTCGGCGGGCGCCACCGCGAGCGGGCTCGTCTCGGCCTCGGTCGTGATCACCGAGCAGGTCACCCACCAGGCCTGCGGATGGTCGTCGGGCAGGGTCTTGTCCCGCCAGAACTCGTACAGCCCGGCCATCGCGAACACCGACCCGTCGGCCGGCAGCACGAAGTACGGCTGCTTGCGCGGCCGCTTCTTCTTCCCCTCGACCTCCAACTCCCGCTCGGCGGCGGCGGTGACCCACTCGTAGTAGCCGTCGGCGGGGATGATGCAGCGGCGCGAGGAGAAGGCCCGCTTGTAGGACGGCTTCTCATGCACGGTCTCCGCCCGGGCGTTGATCATCCGGGCGGCGCCCTCGGGGGTCTTGGACCAGCTCGGCACCAGTCCCCACTTCAGCTTCCGCAACTGCCGAACCGGCTTCGGATCGTCGGCGTCCTTAAGAGGACGGTCGAGGACGGCGTAGACCTCCTTGGTCGGGGCCACGTTGTAGTCGGGGGCGAGAGTCTCCTCGGGTTCCCACTGCTCGATCTCAAAGATTCCTGCGAGATCCTCGGGCCTACGACTTGCTGCATACCGTCCGCACATACGTGCCACACTGCCAGACTCCGTACGAGGAGAGGGAGCCACCGCCGAACATGGACACCAGTACCGCGTCCTCTCTCTGGGACGAGCTCGTCGGCACCCAGCCCGATCCCGATCTGTGGGTGGTTCTGGCCACCCTGGTCGCGGCGCTCGCCATAGTCGTCCCGCACGCCCTGTGGCGTATCTCCCGCAACGCCATCACCATCGCCCACGAGGGCGGCCACGGCCTGGTAGCCCTGCTCACGGGCCGCACGCTGACCGGCATACGGCTGCACTCCGACACCAGCGGCCTGACCGTCAGCAAGGGCAAGCCGTACGGCATCGGCATGATCCTCACCGCCTCCGCCGGCTACACCGCTCCCCCGCTGCTGGGCCTCGGCGGCGCCGCCCTTCTCGCGGCGGGCCGCATCACCCTCCTCCTGTGGGTGGCGACCGCCCTCCTGGTGGCGATGCTGGTGATGATCCGCAACGCGTACGGCGCCCTGACGGTGATCCTCACGGGCGGCACGTTCGTGGTGGTGTCGTGGCTGGCGGGCCCTCAGGTGCAGGCGGCGTTCGCGTACGCGGTGGTGTGGTTCCTGCTGCTGGGCGGGGTCCGTCCCGCTTTCGAGTTGCAGGCGAAGCGAGCGAGGGGCGGCGCGGGCGACTCGGACGCGGACCAGCTGTCGCGGCTGACGCATGTACCCGGGGGGTTGTGGTTGTTCCTGTTCCACGCGGTGAGTCTGTGTTCGTTGATAGGCGGCGGCAGGTGGCTACTGGAGGTGTGATGCAGCCCCGAAGGGGCGCATCACAGGGGCGCGGGGAACTGCGCGACCAGCCCCCACGGCGCAGCACCCGAACCACAGCCCCCCACTAAAGTGGACCTCATGGCTTTGAACCCCTCAGAAACCGCCCTCTGGCCCGCCCCCTATGCGAGCGGAGCCGTCGACGCGACAGTCCATGTCCCGGGGTCGAAGTCCGTCACCAACCGCGCCCTGGTCCTCGCGGCCCTCGCCTCAGAACCCGGCTGGCTGCGCCGCCCCCTCCGCTCCCGCGACACCCTCCTCATGGCAGCCGCCCTCCGAGAAATGGGCGTGGGCATCGAGGAGGGCGTGGGCCCCGACGGTACCGGTGAGACCTGGCGCGTACTCCCCGCCGGCCTCCGAGGCCCCGCCACCGTGAACGTCGGCAACGCCGGTACCGTCATGCGCTTCCTGCCCCCCGTCGCCGCCCTCGCCGACGGCCCCGTCCGCTTCGACGGCGACCCCCGGTCGTACGAGCGCCCCCTGAACGGCGTCATCGACGCCCTCCGTGTCCTCGGCGCCCGGATCGACGACGACGGCCGTGGCGCGCTGCCGCTGACGGTCCACGGCTCAGGCGCGCTGGACGGCGGCCCGGTGGAGATCGACGCGTCGAGCTCGTCCCAGTTCGTGAGCGCGCTGCTGCTGTCCGGCCCGCGCTTCAACCAGGGCGTCGAGGTCCGCCACATCGGCGCCAGCCTCCCCTCCCTCCCCCACATCCGCATGACCGTCGACATGCTGCGCGCGGTCGGTGCCCAGGTGGACACCCCGGAGTCGGGCGGGGAGCCGAACGTCTGGCGGGTGACGCCGGGCGCGCTGCTCGGCCGCGATCTGACCATTGAGCCGGACCTCTCCAACGCCCAGCCGTTCCTGGCGGCGGCCCTGGTGACCGGTGGCAAGGTGGTGATCCCGGACTGGCCGGCCCGCACCACGCAGCCCGGTGACAAGCTGCGGGAGATCTTCACCGAGATGGGCGGTTCCTGCGAACTCACCGAGTACGGGCTGGTGTTCACCGGTTCGGGTGGGATTCACGGCATCGACGTCGACCTCAGCGAGGTCGGCGAGCTGACCCCGGGCATCGCGGCGGTCGCCGCCCTGGCCGACTCCCCCTCGACCCTGCGCGGCGTCGCGCATCTGCGCCTGCACGAGACGGACCGGCTGGCCGCGCTCACCAAGGAGATCAACGAACTCGGCGGTGACGTCACCGAGACCGCCGACGGCCTCCACATCCGCCCGCGCACCCTGCACGGCGGCACCTTCCACACCTACGAGGACCACCGCATGGCGACGGCCGGCGCGATCATCGGCCTCGCGGTCGAGGGCGTCCAGATCGAGAACGTGGCGACGACGGCCAAGACGCTGCCGGACTTCCCGGAGTTGTGGACCGGGATGCTCGGGGCATAGGGACCACCGCCATGCGCCGCTACGGCAAGCACACCGACGAGGACGACATCCGCTCCCGCCCCAACCGCAAGGGCAACCGGCCGCGTACGAACATCCGCCCCAAGCACGAGGAAGCGGTCGAGGGCATGGTCCTCACCGTCGACCGGGGCCGGCTGACCTGTCTGGTCGAGGACCGGATCGTGATGGCGATGAAGGCCCGCGAACTGGGCCGCAAGGCCGCGATCGTAGGTGACCGGGTCGCCATCGTCGGTGATCTCTCCGGTCAGAAGGACACCCTGGCCCGGATCGTGCGCATCGAGCCGCGCAGCTCGGTGCTGCGCCGCACGGCGGACGACGACGACCCGTACGAGCGGGTGGTCGTCGCCAACGCCGACCAGCTGGCCATCGTCACCGCCCTCGCCGACCCCGAGCCGCGCCCGCGGCTCATCGACCGCTGCCTGGTCGCGGCGTACGACGGCGGTCTGGAACCGCTCCTGGTCCTGACGAAGTCGGATCTCGCCCCGCCCGACAAGCTGCTGGAGCTGTACGGCGACCTCGACATCCCCTACGTCGTCACCAGCCGCGAGGAGCTGGAGAACGGCGACGCGGCGGCCCGGGTGCGCGAGCAGCTCGACGGCAAGATCACGGCGTTCGTCGGGCACTCCGGCGTCGGCAAGACGACCCTGGTGAACGCGCTGGTGCCGGCGGACCGTCGCCGTCTGACGGGCCACGTCAACGCGGTGACCGGCCGCGGCCGGCACACCACGACCTCGGCGCTGGCGCTGCCCCTGGACGGCGACGACGGCTGGGTCATCGACACCCCGGGCGTCCGGTCGTTCGGCCTGCACCATGTGGACCCGTCCCGGGTGATCCACGCGTTCCCCGACCTGGAACCGGGAACCGAGGGCTGCCCGCGCGCGTGCAGTCATGACGAGCCGGACTGCGCGCTCGACCAGTGGGTGGCGGACGGCCACGCGGACCCCGCCCGCCTCTACTCACTGCGCCGGCTGCTGGCCACGCGTGAGCGGAAGGAAGGCGACTGACCTCCGCGTTGTTTGTGAGTCCACGAGTCCGGTAAGTGCATAATCGCACCGAGCCGGACCGGCCGGACCTACGGGAGGACAGCACATGGCGTGGCTGCTGGTGGTGGTGGCCGGGTTGCTCGAGACCGGATTCGCCGTGTGTCTGAAGCTCTCCCACGGTTTCACCCGGCTCTGGCCCACGATCGCGTTCTGCATCTTCGCCCTCGGCAGCTTCGGTCTGCTGACGCTGTCCCTGAAGAAGCTCGACGTGGGCCCGGCGTACGCGGTGTGGACGGGCATCGGCGCGGCGGGCACCGCCATCTACGGCATGATCTTCCTCGGCGACCTGGTCTCGACGCTGAAGCTCGTCTCGATCAGCTTCGTCATCGTCGGCGTGATCGGCCTGCAGCTGTCGGGCTCGGCGCACTGATCACGGCTTCTCAGACCGGCTGCCGGTACAGCGCGGCGCGCACCAGGTCGGTGACGCCTCCCTCCCCCGGTGGCGCAGACACGCAGGAGATGGCGAGCCGTACGGCGAGTTCGCAGGAGCGGGCCAGCTCGGCGGTGTCCGGCTTGGCCTTTCCGGGTCCGCCCAGCACCGCGACGGCACGGTCGCGCACGAGCGCCACGAAGTCGCCGGGTGAGGGCAGCGGGCCGTCGGCGCGGCGCTGTGCCGGTACCGCGGAGGAGGACGGGACCGCGGTGAGCGTCGGCGCGGGCAGCCGCTCGCTCCAGCAGCCGGTGAGCATGGCCCGTACGAGCGCGTTCTCACGGGCTGTGGCGGCCGTCCACTCGGCGGTGGCGGTCAGCCGCTCGCGGGGGTCGGTGTGGGCGGCGAGGGCGCGTTCGACGCCGGCGAGGTAGCCGTCGGCCTCCCTTCTGACGAGCGCGCGGGCCAGGCCTTCCTTGCTGCCGAACTCGTTGTACAGCGTCTGCCGGGACACTCCGGCCGCCGCGGCGACGTCCACCATCCGCACGGCGGACCACGGCCGGCGCGCCAGCGCCGTGTAAGCGGCGTCCAGAAGGGATTCCCTCGCTGCAGGCATCATCGCCTCCTAGGGGCGAGCGGCTCTGCGCCCAGATTTGACGCGCGTGGGGGCACTGTCAAGGGTTCGCGGACGCGCCGGGGGGCGCGCACACCGTCACCTGCCCACCCGGCTGTCCACACTCCGGCCCCTGTAGCCCCGTACCACCCCCGGCAGATACCGTTCGTCACATGCCGGACTACCTCGACGACCTCCGCTTCGCCCACGTCCTCGCGGACGCGGCCGACGCCGCCACCATGGCCCGCTTCAAGGCCCTCGACCTCAAGGTCGAGACGAAGCCGGACATGACCCCGGTGAGCGAGGCGGACAAGGCGGCGGAGGACCTGATCCGCACCCAGTTGCAGCGCGCGCGTCCGCGCGACGCGATCCTGGGCGAGGAGTACGGGGTCCAGGGCACCGGCCCCCGCCGCTGGGTCGTCGACCCGATCGACGGCACCAAGAACTACGTCCGCGGCGTCCCCGTCTGGGCCACCCTGATCTCCCTGATGGAGGCGGGCGAAGGCGGCTTCCAGCCGGTGGTCGGCGTGGTCTCCGCCCCCGCGCTGGGCCGCCGCTGGTGGGCCGCGAAGGGCCACGGCGCCTTCACCGGCCGCAGCCTCTCCTCCGCCTCCCGGCTGCGTGTCTCCCAGGTCGGCAAGCTCTCCGACGCCTCCTTCGCGTACTCCTCGCTGACCGGCTGGGAGGAGCAGGGCCGGCTGGACGGCTTCCTGGACCTGACCCGCGAGGTGTGGCGCACGCGCGCGTACGGCGACTTCTGGCCCTACATGCTGGTCGCCGAGGGCGCCGTCGACATCTGCGCCGAGCCCGAGCTCTCCCTGTGGGACATGGCCGCCAACGCGATCATCGTCACCGAGGCCGGCGGGAGCTTCACCGGCCTGGACGGCCGCCCTGGCCCGCACAGCGGCAACGCGGCCGCGTCGAACGGGCTGCTCCACGACGAGCTGCTGGGTTATCTGAACGAGCGGTACTGATCGTTCCTCGCCGCCGCACCGAAAAGCGCAGATGAGCGCGTGCGCCCTCAATTGGCCGCACGCGCCCCCTTGTTGACCCGCGCTTTACCTGCGACTCTGAGGGGACCCTCATTTGTGAACTTGTGAACCATCGAACAAATCCGATGGTTCCTCAGGAGGTGACTCCGCACCCATGCTCGTCCGCGACGCCATGAGCACAGTCGTCCTCACCATCGGCCCCACCCACACCCTCCGCCAGGCAGCCGCCCTGATGTCCGCCCGCCGCGTCGGCGCGGCCGTGGTCCTCGACCCCGACGGCACCGGCATCGGCATCCTCACCGAACGCGACGTCCTCAACTCCGTGGGCCTGGGCCAGAACCCGGACACCGAGCCCACCCACGCGCACACCACCACCGACGTCGTCTTCGCGGCGCCGTCCTGGACCCTGGAGGAGGCGGCGCGGGCGATGGCCCACGGCGGCTTCCGCCACCTCATCGTCCTGGACCGGGGCGAGCCCGCCGGCATCGTCTCGGTGCGCGACATCATCCGCTGCTGGGCACCTGCGCGAGAGCAGATGACCCTGTCCCGCTGAGTCAGATTAGACGAAGTCTAAAATCACACCCATTCGCGACCTGGTCCCCTTCTGTTAGGCTTTCGCGTATGAGTGACCTACTGGAACGGCTGCGCGGACGTGGATGGCGGATGACCGCGCAGCGGCGCGTCGTGGCCGAGGTCCTCGACGGCGAACACGTCCACCTGACGGCCGACGAGGTCCACTCCCGGGCCGTCGCCAAGCTGCCCGAGATCTCCCGGGCCACCGTCTACAACACGCTGGGCGAGCTGGTCTCGCTCGGCGAGGTCCTCGAGGTCGCCACCGACAAGCGCGCCAAGCGCTATGACCCCAACGCGCACCGTCCGCACCACCACCTGGTCTGCGCCCGGTGCGGCGCGATCAAGGACGTCCACCCCAGCGGCAACCCGCTGGCCGACCTGCCCGACTCCGAGCGCTTCGGCTTCCAGGTCTCGGACGTCGAGGTGACGTACCGCGGCATCTGCCCCAACTGCGCGGCGGCGTAAGCAAGCCCGTCCGAAGCCCCGGCGCCCCTGTGGCACCGGGGCTTTGTGCTGCCTACAGGCTTCCCGAATCTGACGGTCCGTCATATCGTCGTGCGACGCCCCCCCACTTCGTACCGGACACTCCGCAAGGAGCAACCGTGGGAGAACCGCACCCAGACCCCACCGTCGCCGATCCGCATCCGAAACTCCACGCCACCGACCTCACCCGAACCTTCGGCCGCCCGCCGCGCACGGTCGACGCCCTCGGTCCCCTGGACCTCACCGTCGCCCCCGGCGAGTTCGTCTGCCTGGTCGGCCCCTCGGGCTGCGGCAAGTCGACCCTGCTGCGGATCGCCGCCGGCCTGCTGCGCCCCAGCACGGGCACCCTGGAGATCCGCGCCGCCACACCCCGCCCGGCCGCCATGATCTTCCAGGACTACGGCATCTACGACTGGAAGACGGTCCGCGCCAACGTCCGCTTCGGCCTCGACGTCCAACGGGTCCCCCGCCGGGAGGCGAACGTCCGCGCCGACTCCTGGCTGGCCCGCCTCGGCCTGGCCGACTTCGCCGACGCCTACCCGGCCGCCCTGTCGGGCGGCATGCGGCAACGCGTGGCGATCGCCAGGGCGCTGGCCGTGGAACCCGAACTGCTGCTGATGGACGAGCCGTTCGCGGCGCTGGACGCCCAACTCCGGGTGATCCTCCAGGACGAGCTGCTGGAGCTCACCCAAGCCCTGCGCACGACCACCCTGTTCATCACGCACAGCCTGGAGGAGGCGATCATCCTCGGCGACCGGGTCCTGGTCATGTCCGCCCGCCCGGGCCGCGTCATCGCCGAGCACCGCCCGCCGTTCCCCCGCCCGCGCACCGGCGACATCCGCGACACCCCCGCATTCACGTCCCTGAAGAGCGAGTTGTGGGACCTGCTGCGCAAGGAGGCGGTACCGGCATGACGACACTCGCCCCCGACCGGGAGTCGGTACTCGTCCGCGCCCCGGGCCCGCGGGAACTCCATCCCGTACGAACCCACCGCCGCCGCAGGGCCGTGGAGCTGTCCCTCGCCGCGGCCGTCCCCCTCGCCCTGGTCCTGCTGTGGCAACTGGCCGCGGACCGGGCCTGGATCGACGCCCGCGTCTACCCGGCTCCGTCCACGATCTTCGCGGACGGCTGGGACCGGGCGGCGGCGGGTGCTCTGTGGCCGGACGTGTGGGCCACGCTGAGACGCGTCCTCGCCGGCTACGCGCTGGGCACGGCGGCGGGCTATCTGCTGGGCCTCCTGATGGGCTCCCTCTCCCTGGTCCGGGCGGCCCTCGAACCTCTCCTGGACGCCCTGTACGTGGTCCCGAAACTCGCCCTTCTCCCGGTCTTCCTGAACATGTTCGGCCTCGGTGAGGGTCCGCAGGTCGCCCTGGTGGCGACGACCGTCTTCTTCTTCGTGTGGATCTCGACGATGTCCGCGGTCATGGCGATCCCCTCCGGCCACCTCGACGCCGGCCAGGTCTTCGGCGCCTCGCCCTGGCAGATGTTCCGCCATGTCCTGCTCCCGGCCTCGCTCCCGGCTGTCCTGGTGGGCGCGCGGATCGCGGCGGGCGTGGCGGTCCTGGTGATCGTCGCCTCGGAGCAGATCGCGGCGACGGACGGCCTGGGCCATCTGATCTTCGATTCGCGGGCCCTCTTCCAGAACGACGTGATGTTCGTGGGCATCGTGTGCGTCGCCGTGCTCGGTGTCGTCTTCTCCGAACTGGTGCGGGTGGTGGGCCGGTTGCTCACCCCCTGGGCGCCACGTGACCGAGGGCGGGGGCAGTCGTGAGAGCCACGGGGAAGCACACCTGCGCGCTGGCCGCCGCGACGGCCGTACTCCTGACCGCATCCGCCTGCGGCGGGTCGCCGTACGACTCGGACACGCGGCCGAAGACCAACGCGGGCCACCGCACGATCCGCCCGGTGGAGGGCTGCGGGGACACGGCGTGGACGGACCCCGCCGACCTCTCCCCGACCCGGGAACCCGCCCGCTGCCAGCAGGGCGCGCCGCCCGCGCGGCCTCTCGCCGAGCCCCGCAAGGTGACCATCGCGACGGGGACGCTGAGCGCTGAGTACGTGGCGCCGCTGCAAGTGGCCCTCGACAAGGGCGAGTTCACGAAGGAGGGCCTGGACGTCACCCTCAAGGTCCTGCCCACGCCGGACGCGCTGCCCCTCCTCGCCAAGGGCGACATCGACGCGGTCTGGGCGGCGCCGGAGGCGGCCGTCATGAACGGCATCCGGGGCGGCTTCGACATCAAGTGGGTCGCGGGGAACTTCTCACCCGACCCGGAGTCCAAGAGCGGCCTGTGGGTGCGGCTGAAGGACGGCGAGACCGCGGACAGCGTGTCGATGGCCGACCGCAGGCTCGGCACGATGATCGGCAAGGGTTCCGTCATCGCGTACCCCATGGAGAAGGCCCTGGAGCGGCACGGCGGCGCCCTCGACGAGATCACCTACCAGCAGCTCGGCTCCGCCGACGTCCTCACCGCCCTCCAGAACGGCGGCGTGGACTCCGCCTGGCTCCTCGACCCGGTGTGGCGCGAGGTCGACGACAAGCCGGGCTACGCCTTCCTGGGCGGCCAGCCGGCCGGTGAGCCGCTGGGCGGCCTGCTGTACGGCCGCAGTCTGCTCCAGGACGACGTGGACGCCGGGGTGGCGGTGCTGCGGGCGTACATCCGCACGGTGAACTCGTACTTCGCCACGGACTACAAGCACGACGAGGCGTTCGTCACGTACCTGGCGAAGCTCCTGAAGGCGGACCGGAAGATCCTCCGGTCCACTCCGCCGCTGCGCATGGACTGGGAGATCCGCAAGGGCACGACGGACCGTCTCCAGGCGGCGTACCGGGCCCAGGGGGTGACGGAGGGCGAAGCACTGCCCGAGTCGAGGGCGGTGGACCGCTCCCTGTACGAAGAAGCCGTGGGTCACACCCCATGAACACACCGAGGGCCGGAACCCTTTCGGATTCCGGCCCTCGGCCTTCAGTAGCGGGGACAGGATTTGAACCTGCGACCTCTGGGTTATGAGCCCAGCGAGCTACCGAGCTGCTCCACCCCGCGTCGGTGAACTGAACATTACGTCAAGGATGAGAGCAGAGGCAAATCGATACTCATGCGGCCCCAGCTGCGGCGCCCGCCCTCCGCCGTAGCTGCGGGCCGTCGTGCCGCTGGGGCGGCACGGGTGGGCGCAGCGGCACCCGCTCGCGCGGGCGAGCGAAACGGCCCCTGCAGCAACCCCCACCCAGCCGCACCCTCAAGCCGACAGTTCCTCCCGCAAGGCGTCCCGCAATCTGGCCGCCCGCTCCGCAACCTCCCCCGGCCCCAGCGACACGGCCCGATCAGCCCACCGCTGCCCCTCCGCCAGCTCGCCCCGACGCGCGTAGACCAGGGCCAACCGCAACGCCGCCCGCCCGTGCCCCGCGTCAGCGGCCCGCGTCCACCACACGGCGGCCTCGGGCTCGCTCCCCTCCCGAGCCAGCAGCAGCCCGAGATTGAACGCGCCGTTCCGAGACCCGGCCTCCGCCGCCTCCCGGTACCACCGAGCCGCCTCCACGACATCGCCCCGGGCCGCCGCGAGCATCCCCACCCGCACCTGAGCCCGCCGATGCCCCTGAGAGGCCGCCCGCTCGTACCACTCCTCGCACTCGCTCTTGGTCAGATGCACGGACTCGCCCAGCTCGTGCGCCGGCGCGGGGGGCCGCCGCGCGTCCAGCACGGTCGCCAGCCGGTACGCCGCCTCCGCGCTGCCCCCGCCCGCGGCGCAGCGCAGATGCCGCTCGGCCTCCGGCTCGTCCCCGTCCCGCAGCCGCGCGATCCCGACCTGGAGCGCGGCCTCGGTGTGCCCGGCGGCGGCGGCCCGCTCGTACCACCGCAGCGCCACCGCCTCCTCGCCCCGCCCGGCGAAGAGGATGCCGAGGTTGAACGCGGCGTCCACGCTCCCGGCCTCGGCCGCCTTGGAGAACCACGGCTCGGCGCCGGTCGCGTCCCCGACCTGGAGCAGCAGGATCGCCAGCGCGTTCGCCGCCTCGCGGTGCCCGGCGTACGCGGCCCGCCGGTACCACTGCTCGGCCTGCGCGGTCCGCCCCTGCTCGGCGCAGAGCAGCCCGAGGTTGTAGGCGCCGTTCACGTCCCCGGCGTCCATCGCGGCCCGGTACCAGCGCTCGGCGGTCTGGGTCTCGCCCCGCTCGGCGTGCAGCGCGCCCAGCGCGTTGGCGGCGTTGCCGTCGCCGTCCTGGGCGGCCCGCAGCCACCACACGGCGGCGCTCTCGGTGTCCCCGGCGTCGCGCAGCAGGAACCCGAGCGCGCAGGCGGCCCGGGCCTCGCCGTCCTTGGCGGAGGTCAGGTACCAGCGCCCGGCCTCCTTGAGCTCGCCGCGCTTCTCCAGGATCGCGCCGAGGTAGAGCGCGGCCCGCTGATGTCCGCGCGCGGCGGCCTGCCGGTACCACTGCTCGGCCTCCGCGGCCTGCGCGACACCGTTGTCGGCCCCGTCGTCCCCCTCGTCGGCGGCCTGTCGATCGAGCGCGCGCGCGAGCCGGTACGCCGCCTCGCGGTGCCCCCGCTCGGCCGCGGCCCGCATCCACTGGCCGGCCGCGGCGTCCCCGCGGTGCTCCAGCAGGTCGGCGAGCGCGTACGCGCCCAGCGCGTGGCCCTGTTCGGCGGACTGCCTGAGCCAGTACTCGGCGGCGGGTTCGTCGCCCCGCTCGCGGTGGTGGCGGCCGAGCGCGTGCGCGGCCGCGGCGGAGCCGGCGACGGCGGCGATCCGCCACCAGCCGGCTGCTTCGTCGGCGTAACCGCGCTGGTGGAGAAGGACACCCAGGTTGTTGGCGGCGGCGCGGTCACCGGCGGCGGTGGCGGCACGCAGTTGGGGTTCGGCTCCGTCGAGATCACCGCGGCGCAGCAGCATGGCCCCGAGGACGCTCATCGCCTCGACGTCGCCGGCTTCGGCGGCGAGTCGCTGACGTACTTCCTCAGCAGCCTCTTCGGCGCCCTCCACCGCCTCGTCACGGTCGGAGGGCTGCACAAATCGCCCTGTCTCGTACAGAGTTGCCTTGTCCCCCATAACATCCATCGTCGCACCACCTGCAACCTGGGTACACCTGGTATACCGCAGCCAGTGAGGTCACTTCAGCGTTTTGTCGACATGCCCACAGAGAGACAAGTCAAACACAGTTCCCCCAACTCCCCACGGCGGCACGTCCATCACTTCCTCCGGCACACGCGTTCGTAGACCGTTCGCACATCACGAAGGCCCGGATCCTTGATCAGGATCCGGGCCTTCGTTGCAGTAGCGGGGACAGGATTTGAACCTGCGACCTCTGGGTTATGAGCCCAGCGAGCTACCGAGCTGCTCCACCCCGCGCCGTTGTTTGCAACCGTATCACGGCGCGGGGACGGTCATTCGATCAGCTGCTGATCAGCCGCTGGGACTGCTGCTCGGACTCGGACTGGAGCTCGGCTTGGAACTCGGGCCGGAACTCGGACTCGCGCTGGGCTTCGGCGTGGTCTTGTCCGCCTTGGACTGCGCGTCCTCGGCCCGCTGGAGTGCGTCCTCCAGGTCCTTCTGCGCGACGCCGTACGCCTCCCAGTCGCCCTTCTTGAGGGCTTCCTGGCCGTCCTCGAAGGCCTTCTGGGCGTCGTCCAGGGCCTGTTGGACCGTCGGGTTGTCGGAGGTGGGCGGCTTCGTGGTGCCCCCGCCGTCGTCCTCGGGCGGTGGGGTGGTGTTGCCCTCCGCTCCGAAGACCTTGTTGAGCGCCTGGTCGAGGGTGTCCTCGAAGGCGGTGTTGCCTCCGTAGGTCACCAACACCTTGCGCAGCAGCGGGTACTTCAGTCCACCACCGCGTACGTAGACCGGCTCCACGTAGAGCAGTCCTCCGTCGAGCGGCACCGTCAGCAGGTTTCCGTACTCCACCTTGGAATCGCCTCTGTTGAGGAGGCTGATGGTCTCGGCGATGTTCTGCTCGGAGTTGAACTGGCTCTGGACCTGTTTGGGTCCCTGGACGGTGGTGTTCGTCGGCAGTTTCAGGATTCTGATCTTGCCGTAGTCGCTGGTGCCCGCCTCCGCGTCGACCGCCATGAACGCGCTGAGGTTGTCCCGGCCGTTGGGTGTGAACGTCGTCGTGAGCGAGAACGCCTGCGCCTTCTGGTCGGGCATCTTCATGCTCAGGTAGTACGGCGGCACCGCGTCGCCCGAGGTGTTGGTCGGGTCGTCCGGCACCTGCCAGACCTCGGAGCCGGACAGGAACGTCGTCGCGTCCTTCACGTGGTACCGGCTGAGCAGCTCGCGCTGGACCTTGAACAGGTCCTGCGGGTAGCGCAGATGGGCCATGAGCGACTGCGAGATCTCGCTCTTGTCCTTCACCGTGCCCGGGAACGCCTTCATCCAGGTCTTCAGGACCGGGTCCTCGGTGTCCCACTGGTAGAGCTTGACCTGGCCGGTGTACGCGTCGACGGTCGCCTTCACCGAGTTGCGGATGTAGTTGACCTGGTTCTGCTGGGCCACCACCGCGCGCGAGTTGTTCGTCGCGGTCAGCGAGTCGGCCGTGGTGTCACCGAGGGTCGTACGCGAGGAGTACGGGTAGCCGTTCGTCGTCGTGTACGCGTCGACGATCCACTGGATCCTGCCGTCGACGACCGCCGGGTAGGCGTCGCCGTCGATGGTCAGCCAGGGGGCGACCGCCTCGACGCGCTCCTTCGGCGTGCGGTTGTACAGGATCCGCGAGCCCTCGCCGATCGCGCCGGAGTAGAGGATCTGCGGCTCGCTGAACGCCACCGCGTACGCGGCCCGGTTGATCGGGTTGGAGAGGTTGACCCCGCTCTTGCCGGTGTAGCTGAAGGTCTTCTCGCCGTTGTCGTCGGAGTAGTCGATCTCCTTCTGGGGACCGCCGACGATCGAGTACTCCGTGGTCTTCTCGCCGTAGTACACGCGCTGCTCGTACGTGCCGAGGTCGCCCTGAGAGGGCAGGTTCGACTCGGTGAAGACCGGGCGGCCCTCGGAGTCGGCGTCGGTGCCCTTGGCGGCGACCACGCCGTAGCCGTGGGTGTAGCGGAAGTGGTCGTTGATCCAGTTGTTCTTCGGAATGCCGTTGAGGTTCAGCTCACGCAGACCGATGACCGTGTCCTGGTCCTTGCCGTCCTTGCTGTAACGGTCGACGTCCAGATTGGTCGGGAACGCGTAGTAGTTCCGGATCTGCTGGAGCTGCTGGAACGTCGGGGAGACGACGTTCGGGTCGATGACACGGATGCTGGCCGCGTCGGCGACGTCGTCGCGCAGCTTGGTCTTGTCCTGCGTCTTCGACGTGCCCTCGTACTCGTTGACCTGGGCGTCGTCGATGCCGTAGGCCTCACGGGTCGCCTTGAGGTTCTTCGTGACGTACGGCGCTTCCTTGGCCTGCTCGTTCGGCTGGACCTGGAACTTCTGGACGATGGCCGGGTACAGGCCGCCGATGAGGATCGCGGAGAGCACCATCAGGCCGAAGCCGATGACCGGCAGCTGCCAGGTGCGCCGCCACAGGGTGGCGAAGAACAGCAGGGCGCAGATGACGGCGATGCAGAACAGGATCGTCTTCGCCGGCAGATAGGCGTTGGCGTCGACGTACCGCAGGCCGGTCCAGTTGTCGGTCGCCTTGAAGTCGCTGGACTTCACCGCGAGGCCGTACCGGTCCAGCCAGTAGGCCACCGCCTTCAGGGCGACGAAGATGCCGAGCAGCACCGACAGGTGCCCGGTGGCGGCGGCCGTGGCGCGCGCGCCCGGGGAGGTGATCCGCAGCCCGCCGTACAGGTAGTGGGTCAGGGCGGCGGCGATCACGGACAGGATCGCGGCGGCGAAGCCGAAGCCCAGCAGGAACCGGTACCAGGGCAGGTCGAAGGTGTAGAAGGAGATGTCGAGCTTGAACTGCGGGTCCTTCTCGTGGAAGGACACGCCGTTGACCCACATCAGCCAGGTCCGCCACTGGCTGGACGCCGAGGCGCCGGCGATGAGGCCGACCAGGGCCGTGATCCCCAGCAGCAGCCACCTCTTGTACGGCGCGATGCCCATGCGGTAGCGGTCGAGGTTCTGCTGCTCCATCGACATGGCGCTCAGCGGCGGCCGCAGCCGGTGCGCCAGCCAGATGTTGAACCCGACCGCCAGGGCCATGAGCAGACCGAAGACGAAGAACAGCCCGATCTTGGTCCACAGGGTGGTCGTGAACACGGACGAGTAGTTCACCGACCGATACCAGAGCCAGTCGGTCCAGAACCCCGCGAACATGGTGAACGCCATGCCGAGGACGGCAAGGACGCCCAGCGTCATGAGCAGGGTCCGGACACGCCGGGACGGGCGGCCCACTCTCATCCGCGGCCCCGTGGGGCCTCCGCCGCGGTCCGGCATCTGGAAAGCCAAGGTGCGCACCTCGAAGTTCGCTGTTGGTCCGTCAGGCCCGCGAGTTCACGGGCCGTCCATGGGCCACGTGATCGTAGGCCCTCACCTATGCAACTTACTCACGCTTTACTCGGTTCCCGATTCCGGCCATGAACGAGGCAGGATTGTGACCATGTCCAACACCCCCATGGCAGCGAGCCCCCTGACCCGGGCCGTGCTCGAGATCGACGAGTACGTCTCCGGCCTCGGCTGGGACCAGCCCGCTCGCCTCTTCGCCCTCGTAGACACCGCGCGACTGCGAGCCCAGGAACCCGCCCTCGCGGCCCAGCTCGGCCTGGAGGACGAGCAGGAGTCCTCCGGTCTCACCCCGATCGAGCAGGAGGAGATCCCGGCGGGCAAGCCGCTCGACGAGTTCCTCGGCACCATCGCCTGGCCCGACGCGGTGGCCGGCTGCGCCCTGACGGTGGAGCGCCTGATGCTGCCGCCGTCCGCCGAGGCCCAGGTCCCGGAGGACCTCAGCGGCAAGAAGCTCACCCAGTGGGTCGCGAAGCACCCCGACCGCCAGGAGGTCCGGATGACGGTCGCGGTCCTGCGCGACGGCACCCGCGACTCGGCCCTGCGGCTGCGCGAGAAGGACTCCCCGACGGAGGTCCTCACCGGCGGCGCCCTGGTACCGGGCCTGGCGGAGGCCCTGTCGGCGACGTTCGAGGACTGAAGCCCTCCGGTACTCGGTATTCCGGTACTCCAGTAGTCCGGTACTCCAGTAGTCCGGTCCTCCGGTCCTCCGGTACGACGACGAGGGCGCCCCCAGCCGCGGGGGCGCCCTCGTTCACGTACGCGCGCGTGCCGGTGCCGTCAGCCCTTGGTGGTGCACTTGGGGAGGTCGGCGGTGTCTCCGGCGCGGATGTCCTTCAGGGCGCCGAGGGCGTCCTCGATGGTGTGCACCTTCACCAGGGTGAGCCCGCTGGGGGTGTCCTTGGCGGCGGAGGCGCAGTTCTCCGCGGGCGTCAGGAAGTACTGCGCGCCCTTGTCGCGGGCGCCGACCGTCTTCATCTCGATGCCGCCGATCGGGCCGACCTTGCCCTCGTCGTCGATGGTCCCGGTGCCGGCCACGAACTTGCCGCCGGTGAGGCTGCCCGGGGTGAGCTTGTCGTAGATGCCGAGGGAGAACATCAGACCGGCGCTCGGGCCGCCGACGTCGGCGAGCTTGATGTCGATGGTGAACGGGAAGGTGTGGTCGGTCCCGGCGGTGATGCCGACGATGGCGCGCTTCGGGAGCTCGTCGTGGGACTCCTTGGTCGTGATGGTCACGTCCTGGGTCTCCGTCGCCGTCTTGTTCTCCTTCTCCGCGGCGGCCTGCTCCTTGGCGGGCACGATCGTGAAGGTGACCTTCTCCCCGGGCTTGTGCTTGGTGACCAGGTCGGCGACGTCCGTGGGCTGCTTGACGGCGGTTCCGTCGACGGCCTTGATGACGTCACCGGCGTGCAGGACCCCCTCGGACGGGGAGTCCTTGGCGACCGTGGCGACGATCACGAAGGACTTCACCGGGATGTCCAGCTCCTTCAGGGCGGCGACCTTGGCGCTCTCCTGGGACTGGCTGAACTCCTCGGCGTTCTCCTGGGTGGACTGCTCCTCGGTCTTGCCGTCCGGGTAGAGGGTGTCGTGCGGCACGACCTTGTTGTCGTGCGCCAGCCAGCCGTAGACGGCCTCGACGAGGTTCATCTTGTAGTCGGCGCTGGTGACCCGGACGGTGGTCATGTTGAGGTGCCCGCTCGTGGCGTACGTCTTGCGTCCGGAGATCTGCAGCACCGGCTCACCGTCGTGCTCGCCCAGGGTGTTCACCGTCGGGCCCGGGGACATCTCCGAGTACGGGACCGGAATGAAGACTCCCGCGCAGAGAAGCGCGATCAGCATCAGGGTGGAGGCGAGCATCGTCGCGGTGCGGCGTGGCATGGAACGACAGTACGGGACGCCCCTGTCAGCGTCCCGTCAGGGCTGCTTCTCCATGGCCCTGCGGAACCGGGCATACCCGTCCAGCTCGGGCCCGTCGCTGCGTACCTTGCGGGTGCGGTTGGCCCAGCTGCCCCACACACCGGCACCGATCGCAGCCACAAGCGGAATCAGCAACCAGGCGAGCGCCGCCATGCCGACCTCCCAACCCCAGATGAGCGACCGCAACTGACTGATCAGCAGATTAACCATCCGCACTGACAACGCTCACGTGCGGGGGGCGGTTACGCAACTGGAGGGAGTGGCAGGTGGGATGGGCGAGACGTCGGCAGGTCAGCAGGCGCCGACCCACTCCTCGGTCCCGTCGGAGAACTTCTGGTGCTTCCAGATCGGCACCTCGTGCTTGAGGTCGTCGATCAGCTTCCGGCAGGCCTCGAAGGCCTC
Source organism: Streptomyces sp. NPDC057280 (assembly GCF_042668605.1). Lineage (NCBI taxonomy): Bacteria > Bacillati > Actinomycetota > Actinomycetes > Kitasatosporales > Streptomycetaceae > Streptomyces > Streptomyces sp. NPDC057280. Next base: position 902,934 of record NZ_JBHUYR010000003.1, on the reverse strand, counting down.
GCCGCGGTGCGGACAGGAGACCGCGACGACGACGGCGAGGTCTCCGACCGCGAGGTCGCCCACGCGATGCACGGCCGCCAGCGCTCGCACGGGGTACTCCGCGACGACCTTCTCGGCGATCCGCCGCATCTCGGCCTCGGCGCTGGGGTGGCACGAGTACCCGAGCTGATCGACGTCCGCTCCCCCGTCGTGATTGCGCACGGTCCCCACGAACAGCGCCGTGCCCCCGGCCGCGTCGTCCCCGACGGCCTTGAAGACCTCGTCCAGGGAGAGCGGGGTCTCGCGGATGGCGATGAGCTTGATCGGCTCGTCGGCGGCCTGCTCACCGGGGTGGTCGTAGGTGGTTCCCATGACCCCATCGTGCCTCACGCACCGGACAACACGGAATAGAGCTTTCACCAGGTACGCGCGCGTGGACCTTGGATTCTCCTACGTAGCTGCGGGCAGTCGTGCCGCTGGGGCGGCACGGGTGGGCGCAGCGGCACCCCGCAAGCGCGGGCGAGCGAAACCCCGCCCAGCCCCCACCCCGGGCACCTCGCTCAGATCCGCCGACGCGCCTTCCGAGCCCTCCGCACCACCGCAGCTGCACCCAGCAGAGCCACCGTCGCCCCAGCCGCACCCGCGGCCGTCGCGTCCTTCCGTCCCAGCCGTCGCCCGGCCACCGTGTGCCGACCGGAGACCTCCGCCAGCAGCTCCGCGAGGACCTCCTCGTTGGTCCACTGCGGCCGCCACCCGGCGTCGTGCAGCCGGCTCCCGCTGACCACCCACGGGTACATCGTGTAGGCGAGGTCCCCGGCCGGGGACGGCGTCAGCCCGATCCGGTGCAGCCGGGCCGCCGCCCCCAGCGCGACCGCCGAGGGCAGCTCCATCCGCCGGATCCCGCTGAGCTCCTCGACCTCCTCCTGCTCCAGCCACCCGTCACACCCGACGGCGAGCTCCCCCTCGACCTTCTCGAGGACGGCGTACTCCAGAGCGCTGCACAGATCCTCGACATGACAGAACTGCCAGGCCGGCCGCGACCCGGCCACGACAAGCAGCCGCGGCGACTCGAAATACCTGGTCAGCGCGGTGTCGGTGCCTCCCACCAGCACGGCGGGCCGCACCACGGTGACATTGAGGCCGGGGTGCGCCCGAGGCGCCCTCCGCGCGAGCCGCTCGATCTCCAGCAGGTCCCCGACGCCGGTCGCCTCCGCGGTCGCCCGCAGCTCCGCGTCCTCCGACAGGGGCAGCTCGTTGTCGTCCAGCGCCCCGTAGACCATGGCGGACGTGCACAGCACGACCCGGTGCACCCCGGCCGCCGCGGCGGCGGTCAGCACGGTCTGCGTCCCCCGCACGTTGTACGCCGTACGCGCGGCCGCGTCCGTCTCCAGGTCCAGATCCAGCGCCAGATGCACGACCACGTCCGCGCCCCGCAGCTTGTCCGCGATCGCCGGGTCCCGCACGTCGAGGATGTGCCACTGCGCCGCGGCGCACTCGCCGCGCCGCTCGTCGATGGCGATGACCTGCTTGATCTCGTCCGAGGCGGCGAGCCGCTCGGTGAGCAGCGCGCCGATGCCGGCCGCGGCGCCGGTCACGGCGACGACGGGCCCGCGCACACCGGAATGGGTTGACTGGTTTCGCGCTGCGCGAACCTGTGGATCAGGGGAACTCACCGGGCGTCTCCAGCGGTTGTCTTCAGTACGAGCGCGAGTGACGCGTACGTACCAGGTGGCATCCATCCTGCCGCAGGCCGCGAGTCGGCGGAGCACCGAGGCCCGAACCGCCGGCGGTGTCTACGCTGGGTGGTGTTATCGGGCAGTCGCGCCGCCGGGACACCGGTGGCCTTACCAGCCGAGGAATCCCGTGAGTGACACCCCATTCGGATTCGGCCTTCCGCCGGAGGAGCCGGACGACGGCGACGAGGGCAAGAAGAAGGACCAGCAGAGCGGTGGTGGTCAGGGCCCGGCCAACCCGTTCGGTTTCGGCGGGCTGCCCGGAGCCGGTGGCTTCGGTGGCCCCGGCGGCCCTGGTGCCGACAACCCGTTCGCTGCCATGTTCGGTTCCCTGAACCCCAACGACCTGGGCGCCGCGTTCCAGCAGCTGGGCCAGATGCTCTCGTACGAGGGCGGCCCGGTGAACTGGGACATGGCCAAGCAGATCGCCCGCCAGACGGTCGCCCAGGGCACCGCTGACGGCACCAAGGACGCGAGCGTCGGCCCCGCCGAGCGCACCGCGGTCCAGGAGGCCGTCCGCCTGGCCGACCTGTGGCTCGACGACGCCACGTCCCTGCCGTCCGGCGCGGGCTCCGCCGTGGCCTGGTCCCGCGCGGAGTGGGTCGAGGCGACGCTGCCGGCGTGGAAGGAGCTGGTCGACCCGGTCGCCGAGCGTGTCGGCAACGCCATGGGCGACGTCCTGCCGGAGGAGATGCAGGCCATGGCCGGCCCGCTGATCGGCATGATGCGCTCGATGGGCGGCGCCATGTTCGGCACGCAGATCGGGCAGGCCGTCGGCGTGCTCGCGGGTGAGGTCGTCGGCTCGACCGACATCGGCCTGCCGCTCGGCCCGGCCGGCAAGGCCGCGCTGCTGCCGGTGAACGTGGCGGCGTTCGGCAAGGACCTGGGCGTGCCGAAGGACGAGGTGCGGCTGTATCTCGCCCTGCGCGAGGCCGCCCACCAGCGCCTGTTCGCGCATGTGCCGTGGCTGCGTTCGCATCTGTTCGGCGCGGTCGACGGCTACGCGCGCGGGATCAAGGTCGACACCGCCAAGCTGGAGGACGTGGTCGGCCAGTTCGACCCGCAGAACCCCGAGCAGCTGCAGGACGCGTTGCAGCAGGGCATGTTCCAGCCGGAGGACACCCCGGAGCAGAAGGCGGCCCTGGCCCGCCTGGAGACGGCCCTGGCCCTCGTGGAGGGCTGGGTCGACGCGGTGGTCCACGCGGCCGCGAAGCCGCGCCTGTCGTCCGCGGACGCGCTGCGCGAGACGCTGCGCCGCCGTCGCGCCTCGGGCGGCCCGGCCGAGCAGACGTTCGCCACGCTGATCGGCCTGGAGCTGCGCCCGCGCCGGCTGCGGGACGCCTCCCGTCTGTGGGCCTCGCTCACGGACGCGCGCGGTGTCGACGGCCGGGACGGCCTGTGGGCCCACCCGGACATGCTGCCGACCGCCTCGGACCTGGACGACCCGGACGGCTTCGTGCACCGCGAGCAGCTGGACTTCTCCGAGCTGGACAAGATGCTCGGCGAGGCCGCGGAGAAGCCCGACCTGAAGAAGAAGGACGAGGACAAGGGCGACGGCACCGAGTGAGCCTGTACGACGACGCGGTCCTCGTGCTGAAGGGCTACGAGGACCAGGAGGACCTGCGCCAGACGTACCTCGACCACCTGTCGGCCCACCCGGACGGCATGTGGAAGTCCTGCGGGGACGGGCACATCACGGCGAGCGCGCTGGTGATCGACCCGTCACGCGGGCGCGTGCTGCTCACCCTTCACAAGAAGTTGCGGATGTGGCTCCAGATGGGCGGCCACTGCGAGCCGGGGGACGCGACGGTGGCCGCCGCGGCGCTGCGCGAGGCGACCGAGGAGTCCGGGATCGCGGGCCTGACCCTGCTGCCGGGCGGCCCGGTCGGTCTGGACCGGCACCCCATCCCGGCGCCCTGCCACTGGCACTTCGACGTCCAGTACGCGGCACTGGCCCCGGCCGGCACCGTGGAGGTGATCAGCGACGAGTCCCTGGACCTGCGCTGGTTCGCCTACGACGAGGTGGCGGACGTGGCGGACGAGTCGGTCGTACGACTGCTGGAAGGGACGCGCGCAAGGCTGTGACGCCGGAGCATGTGTAAGGGGCGCCCGCAATGGCGGGCGCCCCTTACACATGGTGTCCGGGCGGTCAGCTCCAGACGTTGCCCTGGTTCTGAGCGCGTACCCCCTGCTGTCCCATCCCGTACTGGGCGGCGAGGCCGGACCCGATCTGGGCGTTCTGCGGCGGCAGTAGCTCGCTGGGCTGGACGATCGCGTAACCGCTGCCCATGAAGCTGAGCTCCCAGCCCTCACCGGTGTTGCCGCGGCGCCGCCAGACGCCGGAGGAATGTGTCTGGGCCTGCATCTGGACGCGCAGCGAGGTCGACCAGGCGACGATCGCGTCGGCGTCGCAGTTGACGTACTTGTCCGGGGTGACCTGCATCATCAGCGGCATGCCGGAGGTCATGAGGGCGACCTTGCCGCGGCCGGTGATGTTGAGCTGGTACTTCCCGGAGCCGGAGATGCCGTAGAGGCTGTCGACGGCGATGACCTCGTGGTGCAGCGAGGAGTCCATGGCGAGGACGTAGGAGCTGTCGACGGTGAGGCCGTCCTGCTCCACGTCCACCAGGTGCACGTGCTGCTTGAGGTTGGCGAGGTAGACCGTGCCCTGTCCGTGGCAGCGCATGAGGTCCAGGCCCTCGCCGGTGTGCGCACGCGCGCGTCCCTGCTGGTTGGACTGGTACTCGGCGTCGAACTCCATCAGCCCCTGGTAGGCGACCATCGTGCCCTTGCGGGCGAGGATGTCGTCGTGGCCCTCCAGGGTGACCCGGAGCATCTGCTTGTTCTGCAGGCTCCAGCGGTCCTGGCTCTGCTGGTCGTTGTAGGCGAAAATCGGGCTCTGCATGGCGTTTCTGGCTCCCCCTCAGCCCCGGACCCGGAGACGGTCGGTGCTGTCCTCGCTGGGCTGGACGACGACGATGCCCTGGCCGGAGAAGGCCATCTGGTAGGCCTCGCCGCTGCCCCGGCCGATGAGCGACTGGGCCTTGAAGCTGCGCTTGCCCTTGACCTTGAGGTTCGGCGACCAGGCGACGAGCGCGTCCGGGTCGACGTACGTCTCGTCCTCGCCCCCGCCGCAGTCGACGACGATCGGCTTGCCCCGGGAGGTCAGCGCGACCCAGCCCTGCCCGGAGATCTTGGTGTTCCACAGGCCCTGGCCGGCGAACTTGGCCAGCCCCTTGACCCGCTCCACGCCCCACTGGAGGTGCGCGTCGAAGGCGAGCAGGTTGGTGGCGTTGACGGAGATGCCGTCGCCGTTGAGGTTGATGACGACGACGTTGGCGCCGTAGTCGGCGAGGTAGAGCAGTCCGTCGCCGGAGCACTTCATCAGGGGCGCGCCCTCGCCGGTCAGCCAGTCCTTGGCGATCTGGCGGACGGCGGGCGGGTTGGGCTCGTACTGGACGAAGCCCTCGTAGGCGACCATCGAGCCCACGCGCGCGAAGAGGTCGTTGCCGGTCTGCATGGCGACCTTCAGCATGTGGTTGCCGTGGTTCTCCATGCGGGCGGTGACGGGTGCGGGGGCGTAGCCCGCGAGCGGCTGGTTCATGACGGGCTCCCTCAGATCTCGTACGGCTGGACGACGATGAAGTTGCCGGGAGCGGCCCGGAATTGGAGGTTGACGCTCTCTCCGGTGTCGCCGGGGTAGGCGTTGCGGCGCATCCGCACCTGGCTGGAGACGACCACCTGGGCGGCGGACGACCAGGCGACCACGGCGTTGGCGTCGGCGAACGTCGTCGGCGTGACCGGGAGGACCACGGGCGTGCCGTGGGTCTTCACGACGATCGTGCCGGTGCCGGTGAACTGCATCGTGAACAGCGCGCCGCCGGGGATGCCGTGGCCCTCGATGCGGCGGACCTCGTACTGGAGGCCCTCGTCGAAGGCGAGGACGTTCTCGGCGGAGACGCAGATGCCGTCGCCCTGGAGTTCGATCGGGTGGAGCATCGTGGAGTTCTCGGCGAGGAACACCTGGCCCTGGCCGGTGCAGCGCATCAGCTGCATCTCCTGGCCGGTCGCGTTGCCCGTGATCCGGCCGGCGAAGCCCGCGCCCTTGTAGCTGAAGTCGACCTTGCCCTGATAGAGCACCATGCTGCCCTGCCGGGCGAGCACGGGCTGGCCGCCGATGCCGAGGTCGACGCGGACCATCTTCTTGTTCTGCTGCGTCCAGCGCTGCCCGGTCGGCGTCTCCTTGAACTGCTGGAGCGCGGCGGCGACTCCGGGCGCGTGGGGCGCGCCCTGCGGGGCGCCCTGAGGTGCGCCGTAGGGGGCCTGCTGGCCCGGGACCTGGCCGTACGGGGGCTGCTGGCCGTAGCCGGGAGGCGGGGTCGGCTGTCCGTAGCCGGGCGGCGGGGCCGGGGCGTGCGGGGCCATCGGGGCCTGGGGCTGGCCGCCGTAGCCGGGGGGCAGGGGGGCGGTCTGGCCGGGGGCGCCCTGGCCGTACGGCTGCTGGGGCTGGCCGTAGGGCGCGGGGGCGGGAGCCGGGGGCGGCACCGGGGCGCCGCCGGGCGGGGCCATCGGCGCGACGATGGTCGGCTGGGCGTGCACGTTCGGCGCGGGCGCCGGGGGCGGGGTGGCGCCGGGCGGGGGCGCGTATCCCTGCGCCGGCTGCGGGGCCGGGGCGGGAGCCGGGGGCGGGGTCGCTCCGGGCGGCGGCGCGAAGCCGTGCGCGGGCTGGGGGGCCGGGGCGGGTGCCGGGGCGCCGAACGCGGGCGGGGCAGCGGCCTGGGGCGGCGGGGCGAACCCGGGCGTGGCACCGGCCTGCGGCTGCTGCGGGGCGGGAGCCGCGGGGGCCTCCTCCTCCAGCACCTCGCCGCCGAAGTTCTTCAGCAGCGCTTCCAGACCGCCGTCGAAGCCCTGTCCGACGGCGGCGAAGCGCCAGACGTCCTTCAGGTAGAGGTCGCCCAGCATCACGGCGCGTTCGGTGGAGAACTCCGAGCCGTTGAAGGAGTAGCGGGCCACCTCCTCGCCGCCCGCCACGATCCGCAGGTAGCCGGGGGCGATCTGCGACATCTGCCCGGCGCCGTCGATCGTCGCGGTGAACGACAGCTTCTGGATCCGCGCCGGGATCCGGTCGAGGGTGACCCGGAAGGATTCCGTGTCGCCCGCCTGGGCGCCCAGGAGCTGAATGGACTCCTCGGGGGACTTCGGCTGGTTGAAGAAGACGAAGTACCGGTCGTCCGAGAGCCGTTCCTCGGCGTCGAGGCCGAAGCAGCTGATGTCGAAGCTCAGTCCGGGACCGGTGATCTGCACGCCTACGTACAGATCGGTGCCCGCGGTGAGGTCACTGACCTTGGCCTTGTGGCCGCGTTGGAATTCCCTGGCCATGCGTAACGACCGTCCCCCATCCAAGTGCGAGTGCGTCGCGCCAGGCTAACGGCAAACTCCGAGGGCGGACCAAGTCGGTACAGACCCGGTACACAATCCCCGCCCGGCAGCGCTCGAGGGTCGCGGTCGCTCACTCTCCGCGCGCGCCCGGCACATGCGGCAGCCGCTCGGCGGCCACCACCCCTTCGAGGTAACCCCGGGCCCGCTCGGTCCGCGGGTACGCCTCCAGCAGCCGCCAGAAACGCGGCCCGTGGCCCGGCACCAGCAGATGCGCCAGCTCGTGGAGCAGGACGTAGTCGACGACGTACTCGGGCATGCCCTGGAGCCGGTGCGAGAGACGGATGCTGCCCTCGGAGGGGGTGCACGAGCCCCAGCGCGTGTTCTGGTTGGTGACCCAGCGCACCGACTTGGGCCGGGCGCGGCCGCCGAAGTACTGCGCCGACAGCCGCTCGGCGCGCTCGGCCAGCTCGTCGTCACCCAGCACCCGCTTGCTCTCCTGGGCGGCGAGTTTGTCGAGCATGACGCTCACCCAGCGTTGCTCCTCCGCCTCGGACATCCGGGCAGGGATCAGCACGACGGTGCGATCGCCCTCGCGGTACGCGGAGACCGTCCGGCGTCGACGGGCGCTCCTGCGCACTTCGATCGCGGTCGCCCCGGAGCCGCTCGGCGGCTGGCTCGTCGTGCTGCGCTGTGGTGTTCCGGCACGGTGCAGTGGGTCGGCGGACACGCCCCGACGTTACCCGCTGTACATGGCGGAAGTCCCGACTCCGGGACGGTTCGCTGCCGATCCCCCACCATGCGTTTGATTTGTACGACGAATATGCCCCGCCTGTGGACAACTTTCGGCACGGTCCGTCGCGTCCGGGCATGCTGGCACTCGCCGCCGGATCCACGCCCGGCCACCGGGAGGGCTCGCGGCGGCGTACGGGGTTGTTCCACGAGGGCTACGGGGGCCTGTCATGCGGTCGAAGACTTCGCCGGTTACGGCGTCGGGTGGTTCGTCGGTTCCGGTATCGAGCGGTTCGCCGGGTGCGGCGTTGCAGGGGGCGGGGGTGCCGACGATGGCGGGTCCACCGGTGCCGGAGGCGGGGCCCCCGCGCGTGCGGATCCCGCTGGTGCCGCTCCTGAAGCCCGCGCTGCGACGCGGCTGGCGCGACCTCAACACCGTGCAGTTCGGCATGACTCCGGCGCACGCGATGACACTGGGCCCGATGGACACGGCGACGGGCAGCTTCCTCGAACTGCTCAACGGCACCCGCGGCCCGGGGCTGCTGCGCGAGGAGGGACGGCGGCTCGACCTGCCGGAGAGTCATGTCGACGGGCTGCTGGAGCAGCTGTCCCGCGCCGGGCTCCTCGACGACGCGCGGGGCGGCAGCCCGGCCGTCGAGACCCTGCGGCGGAAGAAGAAACTCCTCGACCGGCTCCGCCCCGACCTGGCCTCGCTGTCCCTGACCACGTCCGAACCGGGCGAGGCGATGGAACTGCTGGCCACCCGTCGCACCCTGCGCGTCCAGGTGCGGGGCGCCGGACGCGTCGGCGCAGTACTGGCCTCCCTGTTGTCGGCCGCCGGCATCGGCGAGGTCGACGTGCGTGACGGCGGCCATGTCGAACCGTGGGACGTCGCACCGGGCGGACTGCCCGCGGAATCCGTCGGCGTCCGCAGGGACGAGGCCGCCCGGCGTGCCGTACGTCACTGCGCGCCGGACAACCCGCTGCGCCGCGGCCCGCAGTCGCCGCCCGGGGACGGCGACCCGGGCTTCTCCCTGGTGATCCTCGCCCCGCGCGACGACGTCTCCGTCCACGCGCCGCCGTCGGCCGACACCTTCGTCGGCTCCGGTACGCCCCATTTGTACGCCGGCGTCGTGGAGGGAACCGGTGTGGTGGGCCCGCTCGTCCTGCCCGGCGAGACGAGTTGCGCGGGCTGCCTCCACGAGTGGCGCACCGACCGGGACCCGGCCTGGCCCCGGCTGGTCGCCCAGTGGCGGTCGGGTGCGCGGCGGGTGCGCCGGGTGCCGCCGTGCGACGTGACGCTGGCCACGACGGTCGCCGGGCTGGGGGCGGCACACGCACTCGCCTTCCTCGACGGCACGATGCCGTCCAGTGCCGGTGCCCGGTGGGAGGTCTCGCTGCCCGCTCTCAACTGGCATGCGCGGCCGGTCTGGGCGCATCCGGCATGCCCGTGCGGGGCCGCGGAGAAAGGTAAGGGAGAACTCACCTCCATTGCCGGGGAGTCGCACGAGACAATGGCGGAACAAGGGCCGTCGAACGAGTCACGCCGCAAGGCAGCCGCGGCACGGCCGGCTGGGACCTGGAGGGCGCATGTCTGATCTTCCCCGGAAGGCGGTCACCCGGACCGCCAAGCTCGCCGCGCTCCCGCTCGGCTTCGCCGGCCGGGCGACCTGGGGGCTCGGCAAGAGAATCGTCGGGGAGTCCGCGGAGATCGTCGGCCGTGAGCTTCAGCAGCGCACCGCCGAGCAGCTGTTCAAGGTGCTCGGCGAGCTCAAGGGCGGCGCGATGAAGTTCGGCCAGGCCCTGTCCGTCTTCGAGTCGGCGCTGCCCGAGGAGGTCGCCGGTCCCTACCGGGCGGCCCTGACGAAGCTCCAGGAGGCCGCGCCTCCGATGCCGACGCGCACGGTGCACCGGGTGCTCGAGGAGCGGCTCGGCGCGAACTGGCAGGAGTTCTTCCTGGAGTTCGAGGACAAGCCGTCCGCGGCGGCGTCGATCGGCCAGGTGCACCGGGGCGTGTGGCACGACGGCCGGGAGGTCGCGGTCAAGGTGCAGTATCCGGGCGCAGGCGAGGCCCTGCTGTCCGATCTGAACCAGCTGAGCCGTTTCGCCCGTCTGCTGGGCCCGCTGATTCCCGGCATGGACATCAAGCCGCTGATCGCGGAGCTCAGGGACCGGGTCTCGGAGGAGCTGGACTACGGCCTGGAGGCACAGGCCCAGCAGGTGCACGCCGAGGAGTTCGCGGACGACCCGGACGTGGTGGTGCCGGCGGTGGTCCACCAGTGCTACCAGGTCCTGGTCACCGAGTGGATCGACGGTGTGCCCCTGTCCGAGATCATCTCGGACGGCACCCAGGAGCAGCGTGACCGCGCCGGCCAGCTCCTGGCCCGGTTCCTGTTCTCCGGCCCGGCCCGCACCGGCCTGCTCCACGCCGACCCGCACCCGGGCAACTTCCGTCTGCTGCCCGGCGGTCCGGGGGGCGAGGAGGACTGGCGGCTGGGCGTGCTGGACTTCGGCACCGTCGACCGTCTGCCGGGCGGTCTGCCCACGCCCATCGGCGACTCGCTGCGCATGACGCTCGACGACGAGGCGGAGGCGGTCTACGAGCTGCTGCGCGCGGAGGGGTTCGTCAAGGAGTCCATAGACCTGGACCCCGACGCCGTCCTCGACTACCTCCGGCCGATCATCGAGCCGGCCCTGGTGGACGAGTTCACCTTCACCCGCGCCTGGATGCGCAGCCAGGCGGCCCGCATCGCCGACATCCGCTCCCCCGCCTACCAGTTGGGCAAGCAGCTCAACCTCCCGCCGGCGTATCTGCTGATCCACCGTGTGACGCTCAGCACGATCGGTGTGCTGTGTCAGCTGGGCGCGACGGTCCGGCTGCGCGAGGAGCTGGAGGCATGGCTGCCGGGATTCGTGCCGGAGGAGGACGCGGCCGAGGAGCCGGCGGCGGAGGCGTGAGCGGGGCCACCGCCGGCCGGGCTACCACCAGGCCGAGTCCAGCCGCCCCTCGATCGCCCTGAGGTTCTCCCGCGAGCAGGTGTCGCAGAAGTACCTGCGTGCGCCGTTCTCCACGGAGCAGGTCCAGGTGGGCCGGGGGCCCTCGGCGGTGGTGCCGCAGCGGGCGCACACCAGGGTCTCGGGCTCCTGGGCGGAGCCGCCCTGGTCACTTCCGCCGGGATGACTCGTCACGCGGCGACGATATCGCCGTGCCGGTGGGAACGCCGGGCACAACGCACCGTGCCTCTTGGACCGCGGGCACAACGCGCCGCGGGGGCCGGTCCGTTCGGACGGACCGGCCCCCGCGGGGAGCTTTCGCCTCCCGGAGTCGGGGGAGGCCACCGCTTCAGGTGGTGATGGTTACTGCATGACCGCGATGGCCAGCGCACGGCGGGCACGCATCGAGGCGCGCTCGGCCCTGCGCTGCATCCGGCGCGCGGCCGCCAGGCTCATGGCCCGACGCTCCTGCTGCGCGGCGTGCAGTCGCTCGTGCATATGCGCACGTGCCAGGGCTTCTGGTTGGAGTTGCATCTCTCGGGTCCTGTTCTGGCGCAAGTCGGTGGCGCCAACGGTGGTGAAGTCTGGAATCGCGGAGCCGGCGGGCTCGGTGGTGGACGGCTTCATCGGGGCCTGCTTCTTGGGGTCGTGCGTGAGGGGGCGGTCGATCGTTCCTGCGGTGTTCATGCTGTGACCGGGTTCTTGCGCGGGCGACCACGGGGCCGCTTCCGGGCGACGACGACACCCTGGACGAACAGCTCGCCACCCCAGACGCCCCAGGGCTCACGCCGCTCCTTGGCGCCGGCGAGGCAGGCCTCCATCAGCGGGCAGGTGCGGCAGAGGGACTTGGCGTACTCGACGTCGGCCGGCGACTCGGCGAAGAAGACCTCCGGGTCGTAGGAGCGGCAGGGGACGGGTACGCCGAGGTTCTCGATGGCGTCGTCGAGCGCGGTGAGCGCGGTGAGCGGGGTCAAGGTGGAGTCCTCCGTGAGGCCGGGCTTGGGGATCGCTTCTGAGGGCGGTACGGACGGGGCGTGCGCTTCGAGTTGCACGGTTGGTCTTCCTCGTCTGGTCGGTCCGGCCCTGTTGGACCGGTGGTCGGCTTGGTACCGGGTTCTTTTCTTGTCCCGAGGCCCCTTCGCTCCGTCATCCCCGTTGGAGGACAAACAGAAGGGCCGCGGATCCCGGATGGGGTTCCGCGGCCCTGAAGGCGCCGGCCTGATCGACGATCAGGCTGGATCACTCCAGGGTTCTGGCCCACGGAAGGCCCACATCAGGTGGTGCTGCGTTGCCTGCTTCCGGCTTCCGGCACCGGCGGCCGTAAAGGCATAGGCGTGCGCCTGTCCCTCTACTGCTTCCAGTGCCTTGGTCGGTCGCTCATTGCGCTCACGAACGGGGAGACCCGCGAGAGACACGGAGGACGCCGGGCCGGCGACACGAATGCCGGACAGACCGGTGCCCTGGTTCGAGACGGCGAGCATGCACAGGGAGGCGACGACCGAGCGATCGGTCATTTTCGCGGTGAAGCTGGCGTTGATGCTGGTCACTGGACTCGCCTCCTCTCGGCGTCTCGGGGGACTGGGGTGAGCCAGTCCTTCGGGTATGTAAGTACAGCACGGAATCAGGGCCTCCGAGAAGGCCTCTGTTCCCGTGGCTAAGAACCTATGGGGATTGCTGGGGCATGCGCAAACTATTTTTTCGACGAGTTCGCCTCAGTCCCCAACTTCTTCCGCCCCGGGCTCCTGGCCTGCGCAGATGGCCAGAACATCGGCTCCGTAACGGTCGAGCTTGCGCTTGAGGACGCCGGGAATACGCGACAGCTCAACCGGACTGCTCGGCTCCGTCTCGGCGATGGCCATCAGGGTGCGGTCGGTGAAGACGCAGAAGTCCGGCTGTCCGCTGAGCCGCGCCTGGATCCCGCGCCACTCGCGCAACCGCTCGTAGAGGCCTTCGTCCATGTCGGAAGGGCAGTCCTCGCAGCGCATCAGCTTCATCTCGCCGGCGTCGGTGAGCGTGCGTCCGCAGACCCGGCAGCGGGCGGGGGTGCGCTGGGTCCGGCGCGGTACGACATCCGCTGCCGCGCCGCCCGTGAAGCCTCGCTCGACGCCTCCGGAGCCCGCACTGGCGGTCCGTCCCGCCGTCATGGCCGAGCCGGGGCGCAGCCCGTCGAGGAAGCGGCTGGGGCGGCGGTTGGGGCGGCCGCCGGGCGACCGGGAGAGCGCCCAGGAGACATGGAGGTGTTCGCGGGCGCGGGTGACCCCGACATAGAGGAGGCGGCGTTCCTCCTCGATCTGCTCGTCGGTCTTTGCGTAGGTGATCGGCATCATGCCCTCGGCCACGCCGACCAGGAAGACGACGTCCCATTCCAGGCCCTTGGCCGAGTGCAGGGAGGCGAGGGTGACGCCCTGGACGGTCGGGGCGTGCTGGGCGCCCGCGCGCTCGTCGAGTTCGGCGACGAGGTCGGCGAGCGTGGCGTCGGGTCTCGCGGCGGTGAAGTCCTGGGCCAGGTTCACCAGGGCGGCGAGCGACTCCCAGCGCTCCCTGACCGCGCCGGAGCCGGCGGGGGGCTCGGACGTCCAGCCTTCGCCGGAGAGGACGGCACGGACCTGGGAGGGCAGGTCGGGGGCGTCGTCCAGCCGCGCGTCGTTGCCGCCGAAGCGGGCCGCGCCGCGGAGGTTGACGATGGCTCTGCGCACCTCAGGGCGGTCGAAGAACCTCTCGGCACCGCGCAGCTGGTAGGGGACGCCGGCGTCGGCGAGGGCCTGTTCGTAGGTTTCGGACTGGGCGTTGGTGCGGAACAGCACGGCGATCTCGGCGGCCTGGACACCCGCGGCCAGCAGCTCGCGGATGCGGCGGGCGGCCCCCTCGGCCTCGGCGGGCTCGTCGGCGTACTCGGTGTAGACGGGCTCGGGGCCGGGGGCGCGCTGCGAGATCAGTTCCAGCCGGTGGTCGGCGGCTCGGCCGCTGGCCTGGGCGAGCAGGCCGTTGGCGAGATGGACGACCTGGGGGGTGGAGCGGTAGTCGCGGACCAGCTTGACGACGGTCGCGCCGGGGTGGCGGGTGCGGAAGTCGAGCAGATGGTCGGGAGTTGCTCCTGTGAACGAGTAGATCGTCTGGCTGGCGTCACCGACCACGCAGAGGCTGTCGCGGTCGCCGAGCCAGAGTTCCAGCAACCGCTGCTGGAGGGGGCTGACGTCCTGGTACTCGTCGACGACGAAGTGCTGGTACTGGGCGCGGACCTGGTCGGCGATGTCGTGCCGGTCCTGGAGGACGGCGACCGTGAGCAGCAGGACGTCCTCGAAGTCGATGACGGCGCGCTCGCGCTTGAGGTCCTCGTAGGCGGCGTAGAGCTGGGCGATCTCGGCGGGGTTGCGGGGGGCCTCGCGGCCGGCCTTGGCGGCGGCGAGGGCGTAGTCACCGGGGACGGTCTGGGTGACCTTGGACCACTCGATCTCCGCGGTGACGTCCCGCAGCTCGCCGCGGTCGAGGCGGATGCGGCAGGCGGCGGCCGCGTCGGCGACGAGCTGGATCTTGCGGTCGATGAGCCGGGGCATGGAACCGCCGACGGCTTTCGGCCAGAAGTACTGGAGCTGGCGCAGGGCGGCCGAGTGGAACGTGCGGGCCTGGACCCCGGCGGCGCCGAGCTGGCGCAGCCGCCCGCGCATCTCTCCGGCGGCGCGGTTGGTGAAGGTGACGGCCAGCACGCTGGAGGGCTGGAGGATGCCGGCCCGCACTCCGTAGGCGATGCGGTGGGTGATCGCGCGGGTCTTGCCCGTCCCGGCGCCGGCCAGCACGCACACCGGGCCGTGCAGGGCGGTGGCCACCTCGCGCTGCTCGGGGTCGAGCCCTTCGAGCACCGCGTCGGCCGAGTCCGGTACCTGCGGGAAGAGGGTGGAGTGCGTTGCTGCTGTCACACCGCCATGCTGCCAGGTCGGCGGGGACGGCTGTGCCGGTTGTCCACAGGCAGGGGCTCGCAGTCGTACTAATGCGGCAGGCGTCACGTGCGGGCATACCCCGGGTGGGAATGGTGACCCGGTTGCGTACGTTCCCCCACTGGACGACCTCTTCCCCCGAGCCATCAGAGGAGCGCGCGAGACATGCAGGGCACTGTGACGATGTACAGCACCACGTGGTGCGGTTACTGCCAGCGGCTGAAGAAGCAGCTGGACCGCGAAGGCATCGCGTACACAGAGATCAACATCGAGCAGGACCCGGCGTCCGCCGCTTTCGTGGAGAAGGCGAATGGCGGAAACCAGACGGTCCCGACCGTGCTGTTCGCTGACGGTTCGACGCTCACGAACCCGTCGCTGGCCCAGGTGAAGCAGAAGATCGCCGCCTGAGCGCACGCATGAGGTGAAGCGCCGCTCCCCCGGTTGGGAGCGGCCCCTTTCTCATGCTCAGACGCTGCGCGTCGGCAGCGGCTTGCCGTACCAGAGCTCGATCAGGCGGGCCGCGATCGAGATGCCGTACGGCGGCAGCACCTCGCCGGAGTCGAAGGCGGCGCCCAGTTCGTCGCGGGAGAACCAGCGGGCCTCGCCGATCTCGTCGCCGTCGACGTTGATCTCGGTGGAGGTGGCACGGGCCAGGAAGCCCAGCATGAGGCTGGACGGGAACGGCCACGGCTGGCTGGCGACGTACTCGACCTGGCCGACGGTGATGCCGGCCTCCTCGAAGACCTCCCGGCGCACGGCCTGCTCGATGGACTCACCGGGTTCGACGAAGCCGGCGAGCGTCGAGAAGCGGCCCTCGGGCCAGTGGACCTGGCGGCCGAGCAGGATGCGGTCGTCCTCGTCGGTGACGGCCATGATCACGGCGGGGTCGGTGCGCGGGTAGTGCTCGGCGCCGCAGGCCTGGCAGCGGCGGATGTGCCCGGCGGCGGCGATGACGGTGCGCTCGCCGCAGCGGGAGCAGAAGCGGTGGGTGCGCTGCCAGTTCTCCAGGCCGACCGCGTGCACCATGAGGCCCGCCTCGCGCGGCGACAGCAGCAGGCCCGCCTCCCGCAGGCCCGCCGGGCGGGCGGACTGGTCGATCCGGCCGGGCAGGGCGTCCTTCTGGAGGGCGAAGTAGCGGACGCCGTCCTCGTCGATGCCGAGGAAGTAGCGGTGGGCCTCGGTGAGGGGGGCCTCGAAGGCGGGCGTCATGACGAGTTCGGTACGGCCGTCGGCCGTCTCGTCGATGAGGACCTGACCGCCGGAGACCACGAAGCAGCGGGTCGTGGGGTGGCTCCAGGCCGCCGCGAGCCAGGCCTCGTCGAGCCGGTGGTGGGCGGCCCGGTCGATGCCGCTCGGGGCGGTGAGCGAGATGGGTCGGTCGGCGGTGTGGTCGGTCCAGGTGGTCACGGGTGCTTCCAACTCCCCCGGTGGAACGGATTGTTTCGGCGGGCGGTTCGGCGGGACGGACGGGGTTCAGGGCACATGGCGCCAGTGCTCCGCCAGGTCCCCCCACAGGTACGCGGTGGTCTCGACGCCCTTGAGGAGGAGGTCCAGCTCTACCTTCTCGTCGGGTGCGTGCCAGCCGTCGGACGGGACGGAGATGCCGAGGAAGAGCACGGGCGTGCCGAGGACCTCCTGGAGGTCGGCGGCCGGCCCGGAGCCTCCCTCGCGGGTGAAGCGGACCGGTTTGCCGAAGGCGCGGCCCATGGCGCGGACGACGGACTGCAGGGCCGGGTGGTCGAGCGGGGTCAGACACGGGCGGGTGCCCGCGCTGAACGTGATCTCGCACCGGATTCCGGCGGGAACCTGCTGGACCGCCCACGCGCGGACGATCTTCTCGATGTGGTCCGGCTCCTGTCCGGCGACGAGCCGGAAGGACAGCTTCACCAGGGCGGAGGACGGGATGACCGTCTTGCTGCCGGCGCCCTGGTAGCCGCCGCCGATGCCGTTGACCTCGGCGGTGGGGCGGGCCCAGATGCGCTCCAGCGTGGTGTGCCCGGCCTCGCCGTGGGTGGCGTACGACTTGGCGGTGCGCAGCCACTGCTCCTCGTCGAAGGGCAGCTCGGCGAAGAGGGCGCGCTCGCGGTCGGTGAGTTCGACGATGCCGTCGTAGAAGCCGGGGACGGCCACGCGTGCGTGCTCGTCGTGGAGGGCGGCGACCAGACGGGCGGCGGCGGTCGCCGGGTTGGGCACGGCGCCGCCGAAGGAGCCGGAGTGGATGTCCTGGTCGGGGCCGTACAGCTGGATCTCGCACTCGGCGAGGCCGCGCATGCCGGTGCAGACCGTGGGGGTGTCCTCGGACCACATGCCGGTGTCGGAGACGATCACGGCGTCGGCGGCGAGCCGGTCCGCGCGCTCCTCGACGAGGGCGCGGAAGTGCGGGGAGCCGGACTCCTCCTCGCCCTCGATCAGCAGCTTGAGGTGGACCGCGGGGGTCGTGCGGCCGGTGGCGGCGAGGTGGGCACGGACGCCGAGTGTGTGGAAGAACACCTGGCCCTTGTCGTCGGCGGCCCCGCGCGCGTAGAGGCGGTTGTCGCGGACGACGGGCTCGAAGGGGTCGCTGTGCCAGCCGTCGGCCAGGGCGGCCGGCTGCACGTCGTGGTGGCCGTAGACGAGGACCGTGGGTGCTCCGGGGACGTCGGACGGCCACTCCGCGAAGACGGCGGGGGCGCCCTCGGTCTCCCAGACCTCGGCGGTCGGGAAGCCGGTCTCGGTCAGCTTGGCGGCGAGCCAGTCGGCGCTGCGGCGCACGTCCGGGGCGTGGTCGGGCTGGGCCGACACGGAAGGGATGCGCAGCCACTCGGCGAGGTCGTCGAGGAAGACGGCGCGGTGCTGCTCGATGTACGCACGGACGGCGCTGACGACGCTGTCAACGGGATGGCTCATGGTCACGAGCCTATCGGCCCGCACCGACATCATCGGTGGGCGGTTCCTCACAGTTTGCTGGCGCGGAGGGCTCGTCCAGCAGCAGTCGCTCGAGCGTTTCCCGCGCGGGAAGCTCGTCGAGCCGTACGACTTCGCCACTGCGGATGTATACGAACGCGGCCGTGACCGACTCCAGGGGCACGTCCTGCTGCTCGGCCCAGGCGAGCCGGTACAGGGCGAGCTGGAGGGGGTCGCCGGTGCGGTCGCGGCCGGTCTTCCAGTCGACGATCTCGTACGTCGTCCGGCCGCCGTCGTCCGCCTTGTAGACGGCGTCGATCCGGCCGCGCACCACGCGTCCGGCGATGGCCAGCTGGAACGGGGCCTCCACGCGGTACGGGGAGCGGTGGGCGTACTCGGTGCGTTCGAACGCGTCCTTGAGGGCTTCCAGGTCGCGTTCGTCGTCGATGTCGGTCTCGTCGCCGCCCGGCAGTTCCTCCGGTCCCAGCAGGGGCAGCGTCAGCTCCTCGAAGCGGGCTTCCACCCAGGCGTGGAACCGGGTGCCCCGGCGCGCGGCCGGTTGCGGGGGGCGCGGCATGGGGCGCGCGAGTTCCTGCGCGAACCCGTCCGGGTCCTCCGCCAGCCGCAGGAGCTGCGAGACGGTGAGCGACGCGGGCAGGGGTACGTCGGTGACGGCCTCCCGCGCGCGCAGGAGCTCGCCGGTCAGGGCGTCGAGGTCGCGGTCCCAGGAGGCGAGCGTGCGGGCCTCTTCCGGGGTGAACGGGTCCTCCGGGAAGGGCGGTTCCGGGGCGGAGTGCCTCTCAGGCTCCGAAGGCGCGGGATGCGGGAGCGCCCGCGGGGCCTCGGCCCGGGGTTCCGGGGCCGTCGCCTGGTGCGGGACCGAGGGGCGGTCCGTGGTCCAGGAGTCCCAGTCGTCCGGGGCGTCCGCCGCCGCGGGGTCCTCTTCGTAGGGGACGTCGTCGTCCTCGGGCGGTGGCGGCCAGTCCGGGTCCTCGTACTCGTCCGGGTCGGGTGCGTGCCCGTCCGCGCGGGAGGCGAGGCGCTCCAGGTGGGCGAGGACCGTCTCGGCGGCGGCGCGACGGCGGGCCAGGGACGTGTCGTCCAGGGGCAGCGGCCACACCTGGTCGACTGTGGCCTGGCTCAGGGCCGGGTTCTCCTCGTCCTCGGCGGGCTCGTCGGCCCATGCCTCGATCTCGCCGAATCCGGCCTCGCAGTGCTCGCGGAGTGCCTGGAGGAAGTCGGACGGGCCACGGGGCTTCTTCTGGGCCGGGCCCCACCAGTGGCCGGAGCCGAGGAGGAGGGAGCGGGGGCGGGTGAAGGTGACGTAGCCGAGGCGGAGCTCCTCGGTGTGCTGGTGGTCCTTCATGGCCTCGTGGAAGGCCTTCAGGCCGCGCGAGTCCCAGGTCTCGACGTCGGGCAGGGTGGCGGCGTCGCCGCGCAGGTCGTGGGGCAGCACCTTGCCCTGGGCGGTCCACTTCTCGCGGCCCTGGGTGCTGGGGAAGGTACCGGTGACCAGGCCGGGGACGGCGACGACGTCCCATTCCAGGCCCTTGGACTTGTGCGCGGTGAGCACCTTGACGGTGTTCTCGCCTCCGGGGAGGGCGTTGTCGAGGCCCTTCTCGTACTGGGCGGCGGTGCGCAGGAAGCCCAGGAAGGCGAGCAGGGTGGCCTCGCCGTCGCCCGCGGCGAAGGAGGCGGCCACGTCGAGGAAGTTGGAGAGGGTCTCCCGGCGGCGGGCGGCCAGGGCGTGCGGGGACGCCGACAGCTCGACTTCCAGGCCGGTGACGGCGAGGACGCGGTGCAGGACGTCCATCAGCGGGTCCGCGAGCGAGCGGCGCAGGTCGCGCAGTTCGGTGGCGAGCCGGGCGAACCGCACGCGCGCGTCCGGCGAGAACGGCAGCCCGTCGTCCTCGTGCTCGGTGTCGAACGGCAGCTCGAGGAACGTGTCCAGAGCGTCCGCGAGCGATATCACCTCGGACGGGTCGACCCCCTCGACGGCCTCCGCGAGCCGCCGGTCCCGGTCGTCGCCGGCGTCCACGCGCGCGTGGGACACGAGCAGGCGGGCGCGGCGCCCGAGGAGGGCGAGGTCGCGCGGGCCGATGCGCCAGCGCGGGCCGGTCAGCAGGCGGACCAGGGAGGCGTTGGCGCCGGGGTCCTGGAGCACTTCGCAGACGGCGACGAGGTCGGCGACCTCGGGCAGGTGCAGCAGGCCCGAGAGGCCCACCACCTCCACCGGCACGTCCCTCGCGACCAACGCGCCCTGGATCTCGGCGAAGTCGGTCGCCGTGCGGCACAGGACGGCGATCTCGCCGGGCGCCTTGCCGGTGTTCACGAGGTGGGCGAGGGAGTCGGCGATCCAGTCGATCTCCTCGGCGTGGGTGCGCAGCAGGGCGCAGCGCACCATGCCGTCGCGTTCCGCGCCGGGGGCCGGGCGGAGGGCCTCCACGCCCGCGTGCATGGCGCGCAGGGGCTCGGCGAGGCCGTTGGCGAGGTCGAGGAGGCGGCCGCCGCTGCGGCGGTTCTCGCTGAGCGCCTGGCGGGTGGCGGGGCGGCCGTCGGCGTGGGCGAAGTGCTCGGGGAAGTCGTCGAGGTTGGCGACGGAGGCGCCGCGCCATCCGTAGATCGCCTGGCAGGGGTCACCGACCGCGGTCACGGGGTGGCCGGTGCCGCCGCCGAACAGGCCCGCCAGGAGGATGCGCTGGGCGACCGAGGTGTCCTGGTACTCGTCGAGCAGCACGACCCGGAACTCGTCGCGCAGCACGCGCCCCACGTCGGGGATCTGGGCGAGTTCGGCGGACAGGGCGATCTGGTCGCCGAAGTCGAGCAGGTCCCGCTCGCGTTTCGCGGCCCGGTAGCGGACCACCAGTTCGGCCAGTTCGCGGCGGGCCGCGGCCGCTTCGGGGACTTTGCGCAGGTCGGCGTTGGTGAGCTTGGCGCCCTGGAGGGCGAGCAGCAGCTCGGCGTCGTACGCCCGCAGGGCCTCCGGCCGTACGAGGTGCTCGGCGAGCTCGGCGTCGAGGGTGAGGAGGTCGCCGACGAGGTCCGGGAAGGAGCGGGTCAGCGCCGGGTAGGGGCCGGGGGCTTCGCGCAGCACACGCGCGGCGAGCTGGTAGCGGGTCGCGTCGGCGAGGAGCCGGGAGGTCGGTTCGAGCCCGATGCGCAGGCCGTGATCGGTCAGGAGGCGGCCTGCGAAGGCGTGGTACGTCGAGATCACCGGCTCGCCCGGCGGGTTGTCCGGGTCGATGACGTCGGGATCGGTGACGCCCGCCTTGACGAGCGCCTTGCGGACGCGCTCGGCGAGTTCACCGGCGGCCTTGTTGGTGAACGTGAGGCCGAGGACCTGTTCGGGGGCGACCTGGCCGGTGCCGACCAGCCACACCACGCGGGCCGCCATCACCGTCGTCTTGCCCGAGCCGGCACCGGCCACGATCACCTGCGGGGCGGGCGGCGCGGTGATGCAGGCCGTCTGCTCCGGGGTGAACGGGATGCCGAGGAGCTCCTTGAGCTGATCGGGATCGGTGATACGGGCGGGCATGTCGCAGAGGCTAGCGGCGGCCACTGACAGTCGAGGACGAATCGCCTCTCGGTTCGGAAGAAGCGCAGGTCAGCACGCGTGGTGCGACTGGTCACAGGCGGGGTGCTGACTCACTCCACCACGTGCCGGCCCTCGGGCCGCGCGCTGCACGACGCCCGGAAGGCGCAGTGGGTGCAGTGCTGGCCGGCCGTCGGGGTGAACCGCTCGTCGAGGACCTTGCCGGCCGCCGTGGCGAGCAGGTCGCCGACCCACTCCCCTGCCGCGCCTTCGATGGGGTCCTGTGCCTGCACCTTGGGCAGCGTCTCGCCGCCGTCCCGCTTGGCGGCGCCCTGGCGCAGCTGGACGAGTTCGGCCCCGCCCGGCTCGGGGCGTACGCCGTCGAAGGCCTCGTCCACGGCGCCTTCGCGGACGGCGAGCTGGTAGACGGCCAGCTGCGGGTGGTGCTCCACCTCACGCGCAGTCGGCGCCTGTTTGCCGGTCTTGAAGTCGACGACATAGGCGCGGCCCTCGCCGTCCGCCTCGACGCGGTCCATCTGGCCGCGGATGCGCACCTCGTAGTCGCCGGCTTCGAGGGTGACGTCGAAGTCGTGCTCGCTGGCGACCGGGGTGCGGCCGGTGCGGTCCATGACGTGCCATTTGAGGAAGCGTTCGAGCGCCACGCGCGCGTTCTCCTTCTCCTGCGCCGACTTCCAGGGCGCGTCGAAGGCGAGGGCGTTCCACACGGAGTCGAGGCGCTCCATGAGGACGGCGAGATCGGCCGGGGTGTGTCCGGAGGCGACCTCGTCGGCGAGGACATGCACGACGTTGCCGAAGCCCTGGGCGACGGTCGCGGGCGCGTCGGCCTTCACCTCGCGGCCCAGGAACCATTGCAGGGCGCAGGTGTTGGCGAGCTGGTCGAGGGCGCTGCCGGAGAGCACGACGGGCTGGTCGCGGTTGCGCAGCGGCACCTTGGACTCGGTCGGCTCGAACATGCCCCACCAGCGGTAGGGGTGGGCGGAGGGGACGAGCGGGCGGCCGTCCTCGTCGGTGAGGGCGGCGAGCCGGGCCAGGCGGCGGGCGGCGGCCTCCCTGAGGGCGTCCGACGCGCGCGGGTCGACGGTCGTCGCGCGGAGTTCGGCGACGAGCGCGGCGACCGACAGGGGGCGGCGCGGGCGGCCGGTGACGTCCTTGGGTTCGACGCCGAGCTCGGTCAGGAAGCGGGAGGGCTGGTCGCCGTCGTCGGCCGGGGCCTTCACCGCGGTGACGACGAGGCGCTCACGCGCGCGTGTGGCGGCGACGTAGAACAGTCGGCGCTCCTCCGCCAGCAGCGCGCCCGGGGTGAGTGGTTCGGCGAGGCCGTCGCGGCCGATGCGGTCAGCCTCCAGGAGGGAGCCGCGGCGCCGCAGGTCGGGCCACAGGCCCTCCTGGACGCCCGCGACGACGACCAGACGCCACTCCAGGCCCTTGGAGCGGTGCGCGGTCATCAGGCGGACGGCGTCGGGACGTACGGCACGCCGCGTGAGGGTGTCGGCGGCGATGTCCTCGGCGTCGATCTCCTCCAGGAAGTTCAGCGCGCCCCGGCCCCCGCTGCGCTCCTCCGCGCGGGCGGCGGTGGCGAACAGCGCGCACACGGCGTCCAGGTCGCGGTCGGCGTTGCGGCCGGCCGCGCCGCCGCGCCGGGCGGCCCGCTCCAGGCGGCTGGGCCAGGGGGTGCCGTTCCACAGGTCCCACAGCGCCTCCTCGGCGCTGCCGCCGCCCGCGAGGCGCTCCCGGGCCTTGCGCAGCAGCGCGCCCAGCCGCTGGGCACCGCGCGCGTAGGCGGGGTCCTGCACGGCCAGCCGCTCCGGCTCCGCCAGCGCCCGCGCGAGCAGCTCGTCGGAGGGCGGCGGAAGGGGGTTGCCGGCGGCGCGCTCCTCGTCGCGCAGGGCACGACCGAGACGGCGCAGGTCGGCGGCGTCCATGCCGGCGAGCGGGGAGGTGAGGAGGGCGAGGGCGGTCTCGGTGTCGAGCCAGCAGGGGGCGGGCTGCTCGGGGGCGGCCTCCTGAGGCGCGGCGTCCCGTGGCTCGGCCTCCGGCGAGGGCTCGTCCGACGCGGGCTCCCCTCCCGGCCCTGCCGATGCCTCCGCCGCCTCCGCCGTGGCCACCGCCCGCAGTGCGGTCAGCAGGGGTGCGACCGCCGGTTCGTGGCGCAGGGGCAGGTCGTCGCCGTCGATGTCCAGCGGCACCCCGGCCGCCGTGAGCGCCCGGCGCACCGTGGGGATCGTGCGCGACCCGGCGCGTACCAGGACGGCCATCTCGCCCCAGGGCACGCCGTCCTCCAGGTGCGCCCGGCGCAGGATGTCGGCGATGTTGTCCAGCTCCGTGCCCGGCGTCGGGTACGTGAAGACCTCGACGCGGCCGCCCTCCCGGACCGGGGCGAGGTCGCGGTGGGCGCGGACCTTCTCGGCGGGCAGCCGGGTCAGCGGCATGCGCTGGGTCAGCAGACGGGTGGCGGCCAGCAGGCCGGCGCCGGAGCGGCGGGAGGTGCGCAGCACCTCGACGGGCGCCGGGCGGCCGTCCGCGCGCGGGAAGGCGTGCGGGAAGTCCAGGATGCCGTTCACGTCGGCGCCCCGGAAGGCGTAGATCGACTGGTCGGGGTCGCCGAGGGCGACCAGGGTGCGGCCGCCGCCGGCAAGGGCGTGCAGGAGCCGCACCTGGGCCGGGTCGGTGTCCTGGTACTCGTCGACGTACACGGCGTCGTACTGGGCGGCGAGCCGCCCGGCGACCTCGGGGCTGTGGGCGAGGAGCACCGCGCGGTGGACGAGTTCGGCGTAGTCGAGGACGCCCTGGAGGTCGAGGACGTCGAGGTACTCGGCGAGGAAGGCCGCGGCGGCCCGCCAGTCGGGGCGGCCGATGCGGCGGGCGAAGGCGTCCAGGGCGCCCGGGTCCAGGCCCAGCTCACGGCTGCGGGCGAGGACCGCGCGGACCTCGTCGGCGAAGCCGCGGGTGGTCAGACAGGCGCGCAGTTCGTCGGGCCAGCGCACGTGCGCGAGGCCGAGGCGCTCCAGGTCGGGCTGGCCCGCCAGGAGTTCGCGTACGGCCACGTCCTGCTCGGGGCCGGACAGCAGCCGCAGCGGCTCCACGAACAGGTCGCTGTCCTGGTGGGCGCGGACCAGGGCGTAGCAGAACGAGTGGAACGTGGTCGCCTGCGGCGCTCGGGCGGCCCCTATGCGCAGCGCCATGCGGTCGCGCAGCTCGACGGCCGCCTTGCGGCTGAACGTCAGCACCAGCACGCGCGCGGGGTCACCGCCACGGGCGATCCTCGCGGCCACGGACTCCACGAGGGTGGTGGTCTTGCCGGTGCCCGGACCTGCGAGGACGAGCAGCGGACCACCCTTGTGCTCAACCACGGAGCGCTGTGCGGCGTCCAGAGGAGGGGGATCCACTCGGGCCGGCGGGGTACGCACCAGTCGGTAAGCGCCACGGTTCCCCTGGCGCACCTGGGGGTGCGCCAGGCGCCTGGTGGAGGAAGAGGAGCTCACGTGGTTCGCCGGTCCTGGTGGGTGTGCTGGTTGGCTGTCCGCCGTGCGTGCAGGGCGGTGATCGCGGGGTGAGCGGGGCGCGTGCAGCCGACGCTACGCCGACGAACGGATCGGAAGCAGGGCTTCCGCTTCTTCCCTCGGGGCACTCGCGGCACTCGCGACACGTACGTCCCTCGCCCCACGAACGTACGTCATGCCACGGACGTGCCCCCGTTCCCCCGTACGGATCACAGGCTCCCCCTGGGCCCGTCCGATGGCGGAAGCTGTCAGGTGTGACCCTCCGCGCGTTCGCCGCCGTCCCATCGCGCCCGTTTCATGTCCAGGCGCGGCAGGTGGCCCTCGGCGGCCCTGCTCGCCGTCCTCAGGGGCGTGCCCTCGTCCCGGTAGTGACCGAGGGCCCGCAGCTCGTGGCCGGGCAGCAGCACGCCGTCCGAGCGGACGACACGCCACCACGGGACGGCTCCTCCGTAGAGCGCCATCACGCGGCCGACCTGGCGCGGGCCGCCCTCCTCCAGCCACTCCGCGACGTCGCCGTACGTCATGACGCGCCCGGGCGGGATCAGTTCGGCGACCTCCAGGACCCGCTCGGCGTACTCCGGCAGCGCGTCCGGCGGGACGTCCTGCGGCAGGCTCTCGTCACTCATCCGCCCCATCCTGCCCCACCCCACCGACAATGTGACGCGCTGACCACCGCGGGTGACCCTCGCCCTGGAGCGGCGCTTCCGGCAGACTGTGCGCCCCGCGTTTGCACCCTGATGCCCCCGTGTGTCGGTGGAGCATGCCACCATCGTGCGGGCGGTGACCGGTGATACGAGATCAAGAAGAGACGATGAAGCAACAGGGTGTGCACCCGGAGGGCGCGGAGAGCACCTCTGACGCTTCGTCGCGTCCGGGCACCGATGACGCGGACGACGCGTCCGCGACCGGCGACGGTTTCGACGACGAGGTCCACACCGACGAGGTCGAGGGTGACGAACCCCTCCTCCCCGCGCGCGTGCACCGTCCCTCGGACCTCATGCGGCTGCTGGTGGGTGTGCTCGCGATCGCCGTGCTGCTGGCGATCGCCGCGTTCGCGCACGGCACGACCTCGGGCCTCGAACAGGACATCAACAAGGGCACCGGACAGGCGCCCGACCTGCTCATCAAGATCGCCGGGCTGGCCTCCAGCATCGCGATCCTGCTGGTGCCGGTCGCCTTCGCGATCGAACGGCTGATCAAACGCGACGGACTGCGCATCGCCGACGGCGTGCTCGCGGCGGTCCTCGCCCACGGTGTGACACTCGCCACCGACCTCTGGGTCGCCAAGGCCGCCCCAGACTCGATCCAGGAGGCGCTGACCCAGCCCTCCCCCGGCGACATCCACGCCCTCACCGACCCGGTGCACGGCTATCTCGCGCCCGTCATCGCGTACATGACGGCGGTCGGCATGTCGCGGCGGCCGCGGTGGCGCGCGGTGCTGTGGATCGTGCTGATGCTCGACGCCTTCTCCATGCTCGTCACCGGCTACACGACGCCGTTCTCGATCATCCTGACGGTGCTGATCGGCTGGACCGTCGCCTACGGCACGCTGTACGCGGTCGGCTCGCCCAACGTCCGGCCCACCGGGCGCACGCTGATGGCGGGCCTGCGGCACGTCGGCTTCCACCCGGTCAGCGCGGCCCGCGAGGAGACCGCGGAGACACCGGAGACCGGTGACCGCGGCCGGCGCTACTTCGTCACGCTGGAGGACGGCCCGCCGCTGGACGTCACGGTGGTCGACCGGGAGCAGCAGGCCCAGGGATTCTTCTACCGCGCGTGGCGCAATCTGACACTGCGCGGCTTCGCCACCCGCAGCAGCCTGCCTTCCCTGCGCCAAGCCCTGGAGCAGGAGGCACTGCTCGCCTACGCGGCGATCGCCGCCGGCGCCAACGCCCCCAAGCTGATCGCCACCTCCGAGCTCGGCCCCGACGCCGTGATGCTCGTCTACGAGCACACCGGCGGGCGCACCCTGGACTCGCTGGCGGACGAGGAGATCACCGACGACCTGCTGCGGGACACCTGGCACCAGGTGCGCGCCCTGCAGTCCCGGCGGATCGCGCACCGCAGGCTGGTGGGCGACGCGATTCTGGTGGATCGTTCCGGCACGGTGATCCTCACCGACCTGCGCGTCGGCGAGATCGCCGCCGGGGACCTGCTGCTGCGCATGGACATCTCCCAGCTGCTGGTGACGCTCGGCCTGCGCGTGGGCGCCGAACGCGCGGTGACGGCCGCGGTGAACGTGCTCGGGCCGGACGCCGTCGCCGACTGTCTGCCGATGCTCCAGCCCATCGCGCTCAGCCGCTCCACGCGCGCGACACTGCGCACCCTGGCCCGGGAACGCGCCCAGCGCGAGCGCGAAGCGATCCTGGAGGCCTCCCGGCTGGCCAAGCAGGCCAAGCTCGACGAGGCCCACGAGGACGCCAAGCCGGTCCTCGACAAGCCCGACAAGAAGGCCGTAAGGGCGGAGGCGCGGGCCGAGAAGCGAGCCATCGACGAGGCCCTGGAAGAGGCCCGCGAGGACGACCTGCTCACGCTGATCCGCCAACAGGTGCTGCTGATCAGGCCGCAGGCGCCCGTCGAGCCGGCCCGTCTGGAGCGAGTGCGGCCGCGCACGCTCATCAGCTTCATCGCCGGTGCCATCGGCGCGTACTTCCTGCTGACACAGCTCACCCACATCGAGTTCGGCCCGCTCATCCAGAACGCGGAGTGGGGCTGGGTGGCCGCGGCCGTGCTGTTCTCGGCGGCCAGTTACTTCGCGGCGGCGATGTCGCTGCTGGGGTTCGTGCCGGAGCGGGTGCCGTTCCTGCGGACGGTGGGCGCCCAGGTCGCCGGGTCCTTCGTGAAGATCGTCGCGCCGGCCGCGGTGGGCGGCGTCGCCCTCAACACGCGCTTTCTGCAACGCGCGGGCGTGCGGCCCGGCCTGGCGGTGGCCAGTGTCGGCGCCTCGCAGCTCTTCGGGCTCGGCTGCCACATCCTGATGCTGCTGTCCTTCGGCTATCTGACCGGCACCGAGAAGACGCCGTCGCTGTCGCCGTCCCGGACGGTCATCGCGGGTCTGCTGACGGTGGCGGTGCTCGTCCTTGTCGTCACCTCGGTGCCGTTCCTGCGGAAGTTCGTCGTCACGCGCGTGCGCTCGCTCTTCGCGGGCGTCGTGCCGCGCATGCTCGACGTGCTGCAGCGGCCGCAGAAGCTCTTCACCGGCATCGGCGGCATGCTCCTGCTGACCGCCTGCTTCGTGATGTGCCTGGACGCCTCGATCCGGGCCTTCGGCACCGAGGGCTCCTCGATCAGCATCGCCAGCGTCGCCGTCGTCTTCCTCGCCGGAAACGCGCTCGGTTCCGCGGCTCCGACGCCGGGCGGCGTGGGCGCGGTGGAGGCGACCCTGACGGTCGGTCTGATCGCCGTGGGCCTGCCCAGCGAGGTCGCCGCACCCGCCGTCCTCCTGTATCGGTTGCTGACGCTGTGGCTGCCGGTGCTGCCGGGCTGGCTGGCCTTCAACCACCTGTCCCGCAAGGGAGCGCTGTAGGCGCGCGCGCGTGTCCCGTACGAGGGGCACGCGCGCGTACCTCGTACGGCCCGTGCCCCGAGCGGGCCGCCCGGCCCGACCGCAGGATGGGACCATGCCGAACCCTCCCCGCCTGCGGGCCGCAGCCCTGACCGCCTCCGCCGTCCTGCTGTCCACCCTGCTGGCGGGCTGCGGTGACGACTCCAAGGATCAGGACCTGACGGCTCAGAAGCTGAGCTGGAAGGACTGCCCGGCCCCGTCCACGGCGGAGGGCGGCGGTGACGCCCCGTCACCTCTGCCCAACGGCGCCGAATGGCAGTGCGCCACCCTCAAGGCCCCACGGGACTGGGCCGAGCCCAAGGGCGACACGATCGATCTGGCGCTGATCCGGGCCAAGGCGAGCGGCGACGAGAGCCGACGGATCGGCTCCCTGATCTTCAACTTCGGCGGCCCCGGCGGCTCCGGCGTGACCACACTGCCCGCCTTCGGCGAGGACTACGCGAAACTGCGCACCCGTTACGACCTGGTGAGCTTCGACCCGCGCGGGGTGGGCCGCAGCGCCCCCGTGGAGTGCCTCGACGACCTCCAGCTCGACGCGTACTTCCAGCAGGACGTCACCCCCGACGACGCGACCGAGCGCACCAAGCTCCTGGACAACACCAAGGAGTTCAACGCGGCCTGCGAGGACAACTCCAAGAAGATGCTGCCGCATGTGCGCACCACGGACGCGGCCCGCGACATGGACCTGATGCGCCAGGTCCTGGGGGACGACAAGCTGCACTACTTCGGCATCTCCTACGGCACCGAACTCGGCGGTGTGTACGCCCACTTGTTCCCGAAGAAGGTGGGCCGGGCCGTCTTCGACGCGGTCGTCGACCCGACCGAGGACTCCGAGCAGGGCTCGCTCGGGCAGGCGAAGGGCTTCCAGCTCGCGCTCGACAACTTCGCCGAGGACTGTGTGTCGAAGACCGAGGACTGCCCGATCGGTGACAGCGTCCAGGACGTCGAGAACCGGATCGCCAAGCTGCTGAAGGACCTCGACCGCACGCCGATCTCCGGTGTCGGCCTGCGCAAGCTGACCGAGACCGCGGCGACCAGCGGCATCGTGCAGTCTCTGTACTCGCAGGACTTCTGGGAGTACCTCACCGAGGGCCTGGACCAGGCCTACGACGGGGACGGCAGGATCCTGATGTTCCTGGCCGACTCCATGAACGGGCGCAACGAGGACGGCACGTACAGCAACGTCACCGCGGCGAACATCGCCATCAACTGCGCCGATGACAAGGCCCGGTACACCGAGGACTACGTCGAGCGGAAGCTCCCCGAGTTCCGGTCCGCCTCCCCGATCTTCGGCGACGCCATGGCCTGGGCGATGATCAGCTGCGCCGACTGGGCCGTGGCGGGCGCCGCGGACCACCCCGACGTGAGCGCGGCCGGTTCGGCGCCGATCCTCGTCGTCGGCAACACCGGCGACCCGGCCACGCCGTACGCCGGGGCGCGGCGGATGGTGGAGGCGCTGGGCGCGGGCGTCGGCGTCGAGCTGACGTACAAGGGCCAGGGGCACGGCGCGTACGACAGCAAGAACAAGTGCGTGCAGGGCGCGGTGAACGGCTATCTGCTGGACGGGAAGGTGCCGGCGGCGGGGACCGTGTGTTCCTGACGCTCGCACCTCGCCTGCCCTGACCCTCGCATCTCGCGAAAACTGCAGGTCAGAACGTTATCCACAGGCCTCGGCGGGCGTCGTGTGATCCGCCTACCATGGCATGACCGCCATCCGCGGCACGGTGCGGACGGCCTGCATGGGGGGACCGCGATGACGCGTTTCGTACGGTGGACGGCTCTGGCCGCCGCCGCGGCACTGCTGGTGGGGGGCTGTAGCGGCGGCTCGACCGACGACGGGAAGGGCGACGGGGGGACCGGCGCGGCCACACCGTCGGCGAGCCCCTCCGACACCGCGGCCGCCGCAGCGCTGCCCTCCTCCCTGACCTCTCAGAAGCTCGACTGGGAAGGCTGCAAGGGCACCTCCGACTCCCCCGCGCCGAGCAGCGAATGGCGGTGCGCGACGCTCAAGGTGCCATTGGACTGGGCGAAGCCAGCGGGGAAGACCATCGGCCTCGCGCTGATCCGCGCCAAGGCCCGCGGCGGCGACCGGATCGGCTCCCTGCTGTTCAACTTCGGCGGCCCGGGCGGCTCCGGCGTCTCGATGATGCCGCTGTACGGCGCGACGGTGTCCGCGCTGCGCGAGCAGTACGACCTGGTGAGCTGGGATCCGCGCGGGGTCGGCGGCAGCGAGGGCGTACGCTGCCGCAGCGACAAGGACATCGAGTCCGCCGAGTCGATCGACGCCACACCCGACACCGCGGCCGAGGAAGCGGTCTACTTCCAGGACGCCACCGCCTTCGGCAAGGGCTGCCAGAGGGCGGCCGGCGAGCTGATGGCACACGTCTCCACCACCGACACGGCTCGCGACATGGACCTGATGCGCCAGGTGCTGGGCGACCGGAAGATGCACTACTTCGGCATCTCGTACGGCACCGAACTCGGCGGCGTCTACGCCCATCTGTTCCCGAAGAACGTGGGGCGGCTGATCCTCGACGCGGTCGTCGACCCCAGCGCCGACACGATCGGCCACGCCGAGAACCAGACCCGGGGCTTCCAGCGCGCGCTGGACGACTACCTCAAGTCGACCGGCCAGGACCCCGAGCAGGGCACGCGGAAGATCGCCGCGCTGCTGAAGGACCTCGACGCGAACCCGCTGCCGACCGGGACCTCGCGCAAGCTGACCCAGACGCTCGCGGTCACGGGCATCGTGCTGCCGCTGTACAGCAAGGCCAGCTGGCCGACCCTGACCAGCGCGTTGAAGGCAGCGGAGGACGGTGACGGCTCGGAGCTGCTGACGCTCGCCGACGACTACAACGAGCGGGACACCTCGGGCCACTACGGCACGACCACCCACTCCCAGCGGGTCATATCGTGCTTGGACGACAAGCAGCGGCCGACCGCTGCCGAGACGAAGAAGCTGCTGCCGAGGTTCGAGAAGCTCTCGCCCGTCTTCGGGGCGTTCCTGGGCTGGGACACGGCCGGCTGGTGCCACGACTGGCCGGTGGCCGGGCAGGGGGACACCCCCGAGGTGAGCGCGCCCGGCGCGGCGCCGGTCCTCGTGGTCGGCAACACCGGCGACCCGGCCACGCCCTACGAGGGCGCGCGGAAGATGGCGGACGAACTGGGCAAGGACGTCGGGGTGGTCCTCACCTGGAAGGGCGAGGGACACGGGGCGTACGGCAGCGGGAGCGACTGCGTCGACGCGACCGTGAACGCGTATCTGCTCAAGGGCACGGTGCCGAAGGACGGCAAGGTCTGCTCATGACGACGGCGGGGCCGCACGCACCCGTGGTGCGAACGGCCCCCGCCGTAGGGGAGACCTTCGGTCAGTAGACCGGCTAGTCAGGCGGGAACCTGCCTGAACTGCTTGTTCCCTATCTCGTTACGCCTCCTGGGCCGTCGTGGGGCCGTCATCGTTCTCGGGGCCGTCCCCGAAGGCTCGGTCCACGGCTTCCCTGGTCCGCTTCTCGCTGCTGGGCATCAGGTGCGTATAGGTCCGCAGAGCGAAACCCCAGCCCAAAGCCGCTCCGTACGTTGGTTGGCGGTCCTGAGGAGGGGTGTGGCTCTAGAGTCGCTGCCCCCCGGTGGCTCCGGTGGAGTGGCCGCCCCGCTCTTCGGGACGCTCTAGCCGCTGATTCAGATCTGCGTATCGATCGCTGTTTACGGAGCTGACGGCGGGGTGTTCCTCGGGCCGAACGGCTTGCTGGCTGAACCGAGGAGAACGCACATGGCCGAGCAGCTGGCCCACCTCTGGGTCGGGATCTCGCCGGTAAAGCCCATCACTGGCTCGCCGCGGTGACGAAACCGGGGCAACGATCTGGAGCAAGAAGGTCCCCAACGACGAGCACACGACTCTGACCGCTCTCGGCGGGTCCCTCGTCCTATCCGACAAGGCGCACTGGGCGTTGACAGCGCCGGCACCACGTCCGCGCTGCTGCCGACCTTAACTCGCCACCCACGGCCAACAGGCCGTCTGCATTCCCGGCCGAACGATCAACTGGATGTCCGGCGTCTACCGCGGCGAAGCCAAGACCGACGCCCGGGACGCCTACGTGATCGTCGACACCGCCCGCATGGGGTGAGACTTCCCCTCCATCCACGTCCCCGCCCAACTGGCATCCGATCTAGTCCTGTTGACCGCCCCGCACCAACCTGATTCGCCGACCGCGTCCGCACGCTCAACCGGCTCCGCGACATGTGCACCGGGATCTTCCCGCCCTGGAACGGGCCTTCGACCACGCCGACAACGAGCCTTCTTCAACGCCCTGTGCCGCGATGCCGAATGCCGGTTCCACAATCACGCCTTGGGCCTGCTCGACGGGGCCGCCGACACCGACGTCTGACACTTCATCGGCGACAGCCACAGCCTCTTGACTCGGCCACTAAAACTCCGCCGACCTCGTTTGACCGGCCTGCGCCTTGCCGAAAGCAAGACGAGCGCACCGGAGTGGCGAAATAACCCAATCGGAGTCACTCTTGAGAGAGGAGTTTGGGGGATTGAGGCCGTTATACAGCCGCTCGGTGTGCTACTTCCAATCATGGGTGAGCACCTCCGCGGCTAGGCCCTGCGCACACTACAGAAAGATCCGGGTTACGCAACCCATTCGCCATGACATAAGGAAGGCTGTGAGTCAGATGCCGTCTCAGGACGAAAAGCGCCGACAGCTCGAGAATGACCTTCGCCAGCATGTGCATCGCGTTGACTCCATCAAGGATGAGCTTCGAAATCTCAACAACGAGCTGAGGATCCACAACATCCTGCTGTCACTTGGTCGCAACGAGAAGCTCCTGGCTTTGCTTGATCAGCTGCGCGACGACGAGGGGCTCATTCGTGAAGCACGCCAAGGTGGCCGCTCGTTCTTTGAGGCTAGAGGCGTCGATCTACCTGACGAGATCCAAACTGTGACCAGCGCCCCCACAAATCAGGGGATCAAGTTTCGCGGCATCTTCCTAGATGATGCCGGGCGCGAGTTCGAAGTGGCATGGGACACCCACAACGGATACGGCGGCATGCATCCCGACCTACGCGAAGCAAATAAGAAGCCACTAAACCTTTCCCTCTCCTACGAGAAGGTGCGCACTCAGCTGAGCACGGACTTCACAATAATAGGGAGCGGGTATTCGCCCGGAGGTCAAGTCGCGCTCGGCATCGTCAACGAACCTGGGAAATCGGTTGAAACAACTTTGCTTGGAACAGTGACCGCTCAACCAAGTTCCACCAATCCAAACATTGGCGTCTTTCGGCAATTCTATCGGGCCTGGTACCTAACGCCACCGGACCCACAGACTAGGAGCCCCCTATTCTTCGGCAGGGACGTGACTCACGATCAGGGCACGCTTCAAGCGGTCCCCAGCTCACTTTGGTACCCCCTGATCTAACCCCGGGTCAGATCGACCTCTGACAGCCGTGCCACACCGAGCGCCCTCCCGGGCCGCCCTCGGGCCGTGGAAGGGCGCTCAATGGTGACCAACGTCGACAGCTACCAACAGAGCAGCAGGTCAGGACGTTGATCAACGATGCAGCCGCAGGTTACGGCCCGCCGCTGGCCAGTTGTGGCTGCACAGATGGGCGCGTCACGCGGGCCGTCTTTGGGCTGCCCGAGGTCCGATGCCGACCAACAACGACAGAAGCCCACGGCATCCGAACTGGTCAGAGCCGTGGGCTTCTTCGGTCTCGCTGGTCAGCGAGAGCAGTGATCAGTAAACCGGCTTGTGCGGCTCGATCTGGTTGACCCAGCCGATCACGCCGCCGCCGACGTGCACGGCGTCCGCGAAGCCCGCGGACTTCAGCACGGCGAGTACTTCCGCACTGCGGACACCCGTCTTGCAGTGCAGGACGATCTTCTTGTCCTGCGGGAGACCCTCCAGAGCGGTGCCCATGAGGAACTCGTTCTTCGGGATGAGCTTGGCGCCGGGGATCGAGACGATCTCGTACTCGTTGATCTCGCGGACGTCGATGATCTCGATGTTCTCGCCGTCGTCGATCCACTCCTTGAGCTGCTTGGGAGTGATCGTCGAGCCGGCGGCCGCCTCCTGGGCCTCCTCGGAGACGACGCCGCAGAAGGCCTCGTAGTCGATGAGCTCGGTGACGGTCGGGTTCTCGCCGCAGACCGCGCAGTTGGGGTCCTTGCGGACCTTGACCTGGCGGTACTGCATCTCCAGGGCGTCGTAGATCATCAGGCGGCCGACGAGGGGCTCACCGGTGCCGGTGAGGACCTTGATGGCCTCGGTGACCTGGATGGAGCCGATGGACGCGCACAGCACGCCCAGCACGCCGCCCTCGGCGCAGGAGGGGACCATGCCCGGCGGCGGGGGTTCCGGGTAGAGGCAGCGGTAGCAGGGTCCGTGCTCGGACCAGAAGACCGAGGCCTGGCCGTCGAAGCGGTAGATCGAGCCCCACACGTACGGCTTGTTCAGCAGCACGCAGGCGTCGTTGACCAGGTAGCGGGTCGCGAAGTTGTCCGTGCCGTCGACGATCAGGTCGTACTGGCTGAAGATGTCCATCACGTTCTCGGCCTCGAGCCGCTCTTCGTGAAGGATCACGTTCACGTACGGGTTGATGCCGAGGACGGAGTCGCGCGCGGACTCGGCCTTGGAGCGGCCGATGTCGGCCTGGCTGTGGATGATCTGCCGCTGCAGGTTCGACTCGTCGACCTCGTCGAACTCCACGATGCCGAGCGTGCCGACGCCCGCCGCGGCCAGGTACATCAGCGCCGGCGAGCCCAGGCCGCCGGCGCCCACACAGAGCACCTTGGCGTTCTTCAGCCGCTTCTGCCCGTCCATCCCGACGTCGGGGATGATCAGGTGGCGGGAGTACCTGCGGACCTCGTCTACGGTGAGCTCGGCAGCGGGCTCGACCAGGGGTGGCAGCGACACGGGGACTCCGTTGGTCGGTCAATCATTACGGTTGTTCTCCCCGTAACACTGCCATGGCCTTTTTCATTCCGAGACACCCGTCCCGATCCGCGAGACGATTTCGTCCCAGTAGCCGGGCATCGTCTCCCAGGGGTCGGTGCGGCCGCCCCGGTCCGTGCGGTCGGTGAAGTAGATCGTGGCGGCGCCCTGCCAGCGGGCGATGCGCAGGGCCTCGTCGAGATGCGGCCCCGGCACGCCGTGCACGAAGTGGCAGAAGCGGTCGGGCGGATAGTCGGCGGTCCACTCCGCCACCTGCGACCAGCGGTAGTCGCTCCACGGGCCGGAGAAGGTGACGAGTTGGTCCGCGCTCTCGGCATAGCCCGGGTAGGGGTGGGTGCCGTGGCCGAGGACGACGTGGGCGTCGTCGCGGATCGCGCGGAGCGTGGTGACCGTGCGGCGGATCTCCGGGAGCGCGGTGCGTTCGGTCGGGCAGCGGTCCAGGAGGAAGCCGTCAACCTTGTACCAGTCGAGGTAGCGCTGCGCGTCGGAGACCATCTCGCCGAACGACCGGGCTCCGTACGTGGCGTCGATGTGGCCGAGCACGCGGAGGCCCGCGTTGCGCAGCCGCCCGGCCGCCTCCAGACAGTGCGGGTCGGGGCGGCTGCCCGGGCCGTCGGCGACGTTGAGGACGACCCAGTGCAGCGGCGCGGTGCGGGGGCGGGTGAGTTCGGCCCACTCGGCGGGGGCGACGAGGGGGTGGGCGAAGCCCGGGATGCCTAAGCCGGTCTGGAGGCCGGTGGCGTGGGTGGTGGTGTGAGTACTGGTCAGATGCGGCATGCCGCCTCCATCCAGATGTCCGCCAGGGACTCTTCGAGGTTGATACGGGGGCGCCAGCCGAGGCGGTCGCGGGCGGTGCGGACGTCGGCCTGCTGCCAGCTGCCGCAGCCGTCGGGGTACGGGTAGGCGACCGGGGCCGCGTGGTCCGGTTCGGAGCGGGGGTGGCCGATGGTGGCCCGCAGGGGCGGACCGGGCGGGCCGTCGAGTTCGTGGAGGGCACCGCCGTAGCCGGCCACGCGCGCGAGGATCGCGGCGGCGTCGCGGAGGCGGACGGCACGGCCGGAGCCGATGTTGATGACGCCCTGCGCGGCGGACAGGCTCGCGGCGTGCACGGCGCGGGCGACGTCCCGGACGTCGATGAAGTCGCGCTGGGCGCCGAGGCCGCCGAGCTTCAGCTCGCCGTCCCCGGACTGCATCGCGCGGCGCATGGCCTCGGCGAGGCGGCCGAGGGGAGAGCCGGCGGGGGTGCCGGGGCCTGCCGGTGAGAAGACACGGAGGACCACCGCGTCCAGGCCGGAGCCGAGGACGAGTTCCGTGGCGGCGAGTTTGCTGACGCCGTAGGGGCCGCCGGGGCGGGGGACGGCGTCCTCGGCGGTGGAGCTGCCGGGCTGGCTGGGGCCGTACTCCGCGCCGCAGCCGATCTGGACGAGCCGCGCGCCGCAGCCGCTGCGGCGCAGCGCCTCGCAGACGGTGGCCACGGCGACCGTGTTGTGGCGGGTGAGTTCGCGGGCGCCGCCCCTGGTGGCGCCGGCGCAGTTGACGACGACGCCGGGGTGGACCGCGTCGAGGAAGCGGGTGAGCGCGCCGGGGCTGCCGGACGCCAGGTCGAAGCGGACGTCCGCGTCGTCGCCGCGGCCGAGTGCGGTGAGCTGGACGGCGGGGTCGGCGAGGAGGCGGTCGGCCACGAAGCGGCCGAGGTAGCCGTTGGCTCCGATCAGCAGGACCCTCATCGTGCAGCTCCCGGGGCCTCGTGGTCGGGTCGGGAGGTGATCATCTGGTGCTCTCCTTCAGCGAGGGGGGCCTCCGGGCTCCGGTGGGGGGCGGGGGTGCCTTCCGGGGGCTTGGGTGGGTGGATGGGAGGCGGGGGGTGCGGGGTGCGGTGCGGTGCGGGGTGCGTTGTGGGGTGCGGGGCCGTGTGACGGTCCGCTTGGGCTCTTGTTGTGCGGTGCCGGATCGCGTCGGCTCGTGTTGTGCGGTGCCGGGTTGTGCGGTGCCGGGACGCGTCAGCGCGCGTTGTGCGGTGCCGGGTCCCGTGGGCTCGTGTTGTGCGGTGGTTGTTCGTTGTGGGGCGGGGCCGCGCCGGGGGGTGTCCGTCCTCGGAACGGCGCGGAATCGGTCAGCAATGGAGGGCGCCCGTGTTGACGCGCCAACCGCTGCGGGCGGACACCCCCCGACACGTCCCCTCACCGCCGTCGCCGGGTGCGGCGCCGTGGCGGGAAGCCCCAGGCACGTCCGCCTCACCGCCGTCGCCGGGGGCGGCGCCGTGGTGGGAAGCCCCAGGCACGTCCGCCTTACCGCCGTGCGCGAGTGCAGCGCTGTGGCGGTGTGTCTCCGGCGCGTCCGCGCGCGCTGCGGCTCCGCGGGGGTGCGCGTGCGGCTCACCACCGGAGGTCCGTCGTGGCGTGGGCCGAGGCTCGTGTGAGTCTGCGGGTGGCGTGGAGGAGGAGGGTTGCCGCCGCGGCGCCGCAGGCGAGGGCCGGGACGGCGCCGGGGCCCCAGGTGTCCACGAGGGTGGTCACCGGGGTGCCCAGGAAGGCGCAGCCGGGGAGGCGGGACGCGAAGGTCGTGGCCAGGGCTGCTGCTTCGGTCGTGACGGTGGCCGTGAGGACCAGGGCGGGGGCATGGGTGAAGCCGTGGGTCGTGAGGAGGCGGGAGAGGTAGAGCAGGGCGCCGAGGGTCATCGTCTGGGCGTACGGGGCCGGTTCGTCCAGGGCCGTCGCGGCCAGGGCCAGCAGGGCCGCCAGCGTGGACAGGTAGAGGGCGAACGCGCCCAGGAGGAGCGGGTGTACGGCTGCGGCGAAGTCCTCCAGGCCTCGGCTCGCCGTCAGTTTGCGGCGGGCCCGGGTGGTGAGGAGGTGGGCGCTCCAGGCCGCGGGTGCCAGAGAGAGGGCGAGGGCCAGGGCGGGGGCGACCGCCGTGGGCCAGGTGGCGTCCGTGGTGCCGGTCGGGAGGGTGTCGGGGCCGCCGGCGATGGCTTGTCGGAGCAGGCCGTCGCCCAGGAGGGCGTACGTGATCAGCCAGCAGGTGAGGCCGCGGGATCGGGGGTGGGTGGGGTGGGTGGTGCTCAGGGGGCCTCTGGTCAGTGCCGCGCGTAAGGCCAGGGCCACGGCGAGGGTACCGACGGCCGCCGTGAGAAGGCGGGGCCGGCCCTGGGTGAGGTGGATGCCGGTGAGTGTCGCCGCGCACAGTGCGCCCGGGAGGAGCGTGAGGAGCGCCCAGTCGGCGCGCGTGCGGGGCGACTCCGGTGGTGCGGTCGGCGTCGGGGACTCGCCGTCCCGGGAGGCGCGGGCGTACATCTCCTCGGCGAGGGAGAAGACGTCCCGGTGGCGGAAGCGGGTCGCGGTGCGGTCGGTGACACCGTGGGCCTCCAGGCCCGCCGCGATCTCCAGGGGGTCGACGGCTCGCTCGCACAGCTCGCGGTGACGGTGCATCAGGGCCTTGACCGGGTCCGCGGCCGTTCGGCGTGGGGTGGGGGCGGTCTGCGCACCGCGAGGCGGGGTGGCGGTCGTCGGGGTGCGGTGGGCGGCCGTGGGTGCCGGGCGGGCGGGCGGCCGCGCTTCGGCGTCGGCCTCGACGTCGGCCTCGGTCGCCGTGCGGTCCCCGTCCGTCAGCCACTCTTCCGACCGCGCGTCCCACGCCCCGGGGCTGCTCGGGGTGCCCGGCCGGTCCCGTTCGTCCAGTTCGCTCATCGCGCCGCCTCCGTCGCGGACAGCGGTGTGTTGGCGCGTACCGGCGGGCCCGCCGCCCAGCCGGGGCCGCCGCGGGCCACCACGCGGGCGCCGGCGCCGGTCCAGCGGCCCGGCATGTGGGCCTCGGCGGGGACGGCGAACGGGCGGGGTTCTCCCGTGGAGTCGTCGAGGACGACCCGGCGGACCGGGTGGCGCGAGACGATCTCCAGGTAAATGCCGTGAAATGCCGTGATGTTCTGTTCGACGGTGAACAGCTCGAGGGCACGGGCGCGTGCGGCGGCGCCCAGGCGCGCACGGCGCTCCGGGTCGCGCAGCAGCGCCACGCACGCCTCCGCGAGCGCCCGCGGATTGCGCGGCGGTACGACGAGTCCGGTGCCGCCGATCACCTCGACCACCGCGCCGACGTCCGTGGACACCGTCGCGCGGGCGCAGAACATGGACTCGACCAGGCTGATCGGAAAGCCCTCGACCACGCTCGACAGCACGGTCACCGCGCCGGACGCGTACGCCTCGGCCGGGCTCGGGATG
Source organism: Streptomyces sp. NPDC057280 (assembly GCF_042668605.1). Lineage (NCBI taxonomy): Bacteria > Bacillati > Actinomycetota > Actinomycetes > Kitasatosporales > Streptomycetaceae > Streptomyces > Streptomyces sp. NPDC057280. Next base: position 863,516 of record NZ_JBHUYR010000003.1, on the reverse strand, counting down.
TCCGGGCCCCCGATCTCCTCGAAGGACACCGGGTTGTCGCCGACGGCGTGCAGCCCGTCCGCCTCGTCGGGGAAGAGCTGCGCGGCGAGCGCCTTGCAGTGGCCGAGGTAGGCCGCGCCCTCGCTGCCCGCGGGGACTCCGATGATCCGCAGCCGGGTCTTGGGCTCCTCCTTGCGGATCTCCGCGAAGGCGTGGAGGAGGGAGATGAGGTCCTTCGTCGGTTCCACGCGGCCGACCCAGGCGAGGGTGTCCGGGTCCGCGCCCTCGGGGGACTCGCCGACCTCCGCGAAGCGGGTGGCGTCCATGCCGGGGTAGACGGTACGGATCTTGTCGCGGTCGGCGCCGCAGCGTTCCTGCCAGCGGCGGGCGTGCGCGTTGCCGGGGGTGATGACGGCGGCCCGGGCGTAGACCTCCGCGGCGAGCCTGCCGTGGAAGGCGGCGAGCAGGGCGCGTACCGGCGGAGAGGCGTCGGCGGCGGACAGGTGGTGGGTGCGCAGCTGGACGCCGTACTCGGTCACCAGCAGGGGTACGCCGGAGAAGTGACGGGCGAGCAGGCCGGGGAGCGCCGCCGGGCCGCCCGAGGCGGCGTGGCAGAGGTCGACCGAGCCGAGAGCGTCGTCCTCGTACCAGTCGAGGGTCAGGGGGCGCAGGGCGCGCTCCAGATGTGCGGCGACGGCGAGCAGATCGGGGACGCGCGCCGCGCGGGCCGCGCGCGGGGCGCCCGGCGTACGACAGGCGCGTTCCAGGGCGCGTACGGCGGTCTCGGAGCGGAGCGCCCCGCTCAGGCCGCCCTCGTCACGGGCGAGTTCGGCGAGGCCGTACAGCGCGCTGCCGAAACGGTCCGCCTCAGCGGTCGGCGCCTCTTCGGAGGGGCCCGCGCACAGAACGGCCGCCAACTCGCCGTAGTGCTCGGCGAACCGTCGGCGCGCGCGGCGCCCGTGGACGATCCCGTCGTCCTCCACGGTCCACAGCGGGGCCGTCCGTACGCGGCTGACCTGCGGCGGCAGGGTGACCCAGCCCTCGTCCTCCTGCCGCCGGCTGCGGCTGAGCGCGTAGATGTCGAACTCGTGTTGATCGAGCCCGCGCACGAGCCGGTCGCACCACAGCCTGGCGTCACCGCTCACATACGGATAGCCACCCTCCGTAAGCAGTCCGATGCGCACGAGTACACCCCCGATCTCCCGTATGGGGAGCCGCCGTTGACCCGGCGGCTCGCAGCGGGACGAACGTATGCGGACAAGGCGGTGGTGCGACGGACGGTTGTCCGTCGCACCACCAAAAGGGGTGAACGCTCGTAACTTTCCCGTGCGGGTCGCGTTCGCTCGCGCTAAGAGATCAAGCAGTTACGTTACGTCAGGCGGCGGCCAGTTCCCGACGGGCGGCTCTGCGCCGGGCGGCCACCTCGGGGTCGAGTGCCGGTACGGCGGCCAGGAGCTGCCGGGTGTACGGGTCCTGGGGGTTGTCGTACACCTCGTCGGCCGGGCCGGACTCGACGATCCGGCCGTTCCGCATCACCGCGACCCGGTCGCTGACCTGGCGTACGACGGCCAGGTCGTGCGCGACGAAGACGAGGGCGAGTCCGAGTTCGCGCTGCAACTCGCCGAGCAGGGCGACCACTTGGGCCTGCGTGGTGACGTCGAGCGCGGAGACGGGCTCGTCGCAGATGATCACGCGCGGGTCGGCGGCGAGCGCCCGGGCGATGCCCACGCGCTGGCGCTGTCCGCCGCTGAACTCGTGCGGGTAGCGGTCGTAGTGCGCCCCTTCGAGCCCCACGCGCTCCAGCAGTTCCGTCACGCGCCCCCTGATGCGCGTCTCGTCGCGCTCGCCCCGCGCGCGGAGCGGGTCGGCTATGGACTCGCCCACACTGCGGCGGGGGTTGAGGGAGGAGACGGGGTCCTGGAAGACCATCTGGACGTCGGGGCGGACTCCGCCGCCGGGCTTGATCTCCCCGGCCGTCGGCTCCAGCAGCCCGACCAGCATCCGGCCGAGCGTCGTCTTGCCGCTGCCGCTCTCCCCGACGACGCCGAGGGTCTCGCCCCGCCGGACGGTCAGCGAGACGCCGTCGACAGCCGTGAAGGCCTTCTTGCCGCGCCCGAACTCGCGCCGCAGGTCCGAGGCCTCCAGGACGACCTCACCGCCCTCACCGGCCACACCGACGGCCGCCCTGCGCGCGTCCACGCGCGGGACCGCCGCGAGCAGGTCGCGCGTGTACGTCTCCCCCGGCGCCCCGAGGACCGTGCCGACCGGCCCGTGCTCGACCGCCCGGCCGTGCCGCATGACCAGCACCTCGTCGACGCTCTCGGCCGCCACGCCCACGTCGTGCGTGACGAGGAGCAGCCCCATGCCGGTCTCCTCGCGCAGCGTGTGCAGCAGGTCGAGGATCTGGGCCTGGACGGTGACGTCGAGCGCGGTGGTGGGCTCGTCGGCGATCAGCAGGGCCGGTTCGCAGGCGAGCGCCATGGCGATCAGCGCGCGCTGGCGCATGCCGCCGCTGAACTCGTGCGGGCGCGAACGGGACCGCCGTGCCGCGTCCGGAATTCCCACTCGATCCAGCACCTCCACCGCACGCGCGCGTGCGGCTCGTCGCGACACACGCGTGTGCACGCGGTACACCTCGGCGATCTGGTCGCCGATCGCGTAGTACGGGTCGAGGGACGACAGCGGGTCCTGGAAGACCATCGCGGCCTTCCCGCCGCGCAGCCGCCGCAACTCCTCGTCCGAGGCCTGCTCCACGTCGATGCCGGCGACCTCGACCGAGCCGCCGACCCGCGCGCCCGTCCCCCGGTGCAGCCCCAGCAGGGCCGAGGCCACCGTGGACTTGCCGGAGCCGGACTCGCCGACCAGGGCGAGGGCGCCGCCCTGCTCCAGCCGGAAGGAGAGCCCGTCGACGGCCCGGAGGGAGCCGAACTCGACCGTGAGGTCCTGGACGTCCACGAGGCTCATGCGAGCACCACCCGTCGGTCGGCCACCGCGTACAGCACGTCCGCGACGGCGTTGGCGAGGACCACGAAGAATCCGATGACCAGGACCATGCCGACCACGACCGGAAGGTCGACCACATTGACGGCATGGACCAGTTCCTGTCCGATGCCGGGCAGGCCGAACAGCGTCTCGGTGAGCACCGCGCCGCCGACCGCGCTGCCGAAGTTGTTGGCGTTGAGCGCGATGACCGGCGCCAACGCGCCGCGCAGCGCGTGCCGCCCGATCACCGACCGCTCCCCCACGCCGTACGCGCGGAAGGTGCGGATGTGGTCCTCGGCGAGCGTCTCCAGCATCGACGCGCGCGTGAGGCGGGCGAACGTGGCGGACTCGATGAGCGCGAGCGACAGCCAGGGCAGCAGCAGGTTCCACGCCCACTGCTCGGGGTCGTCGGTGAACTTCACGTACTGCGGGAACGGCAGCAGTTGGAGCTGGCCGCACACGACGATCATCAGCACCAGGCCGATGACGAAGACCGGCGTGGCCACGCCCGCGAGCGTGACGCCGGTCAGCAGCCGCTCGCTGAGCCGGCCCCGCCGCCAGGCGGACAGGACGCCGGTGCCGACGCCGAGGATCAGCCACAGCACCATCGCGCCGAACACCAGCGACAGGCTGACCGGCAGCTTGTTCAGGATCAGCTGGGTGACCTGCTGGTCGCTCTGGTACGACAGCCCGAGGCAGGGTGCCGAGCAGTGCTCCACGGAGGTGCCGGTCGAGTAGTCCTGGCCGACGACGAGGCCCTCCAGGAAGTGCCAGTAGCGCACGTACAGGGGGTCGTCGAGCCGGAGCTGCTGGGAGACCTGGTGCACCTGTTCGGGCGAGCAGCGCGGGCCGCAGGTGATCTGGGCGACGTTGCCGGGGGTGACGTAGAAGACGACGTAGACGAGCACCGAGATGGCGAACAGGGTGACGACGGCGCCGAGAGCTCGGCGCAGGAGGAAGCCCGTCATGCCTTGGCCTCCCTCTTGCGGCCCGTGCCGACGCGCAGCCGGGACGCCGCGCGCGGGTCCAGCGCGGTGCGTACGCCGTCGCCGAGGACGGTCAGGGCGAGGACGGTGACGAAGAGCGCGCCGGCGGGCAGCAGCAGGTACTGCGGGGCGGCCTGGTACCAGACGTCGGCGGCGGTGAGCATCTGTCCCCAGGACGGCGTCGGCGGCTTCACGCCGACGCCGAGGAAGGACAGGGCGGCCTCGGCCGAGATGTTGGACGGCACCAGCAGCGCGGCGTAGGTGATGATCGGCGCGGCGATGCCGGGCAGCAGTTCGCGGCGGGCGATGCGCCAGGTGCCCCAGCCGCTGAGCCGGGCCGCGGCCACGTAGTCGAGTTGCTTGAGGGTGAGGGTCTGGGCGCGCACGATCTTGGCGATGGTGCCCCACCCGATCAATCCGATGACCCCCGCGACCAGTACGGGCCGCGGGAAACTCGACGGGACGATCGCGAGCAGTGCCAACGACATGATCATGAGCGGCAGGGCGACGATGACGTCCGTGAACCTGCTCAACAGTTGATCAACCCATCGGTTGCCCAGTGCGGCCGATACACCCACCACAACGCCGATCAACACCTGGACGACCGTGGCGGCCAGCGCGACCCCCAGCGAGACCCGGGCGCCGTACACCAGCCGGGCGAACAGGTCGCGGCCCGTCTGCGGTTCGACGCCGAGCCAGTGGTCCCCGCTGATGCCGCCGAGCGAGCCGATCGGCACGCCGCCGCGCGCGGAGTCCACCAGGGACGAGTGGTACGTGTTCGGGTCCTGGCCCTCCAGCGCGGTGAGCAGCGGCGCCGCGACGGCGACCAGGACGAGCAGCGCGACGACGCCCGCCGCGACCACGGCGGCCCGCTGCGCCCGCAGCCGCCGCCAGAACTGACGAGCCCCCGAGACCCCCGGGACGACTGTCCCGGGGGTCTCGACGGCGACAAGTGCCTCGCTCATCGGGTTACTTGACCGCGACCTGCGAGATGTCCAGCACACCGGTCCAGTCGCTGATCACGACGTTCTTGATGTCCTTGCCGACCAGCCGCTTGTAGACCGGGTGGAACAGCGGCACGGTCAGCGCCTGCTCACCGATCTTCTTGTCCAGTGCACCCCACCTCTTGGCGGCAGCGTCAAGATCGGTCAACTTGTTGATCGCGTCAATCTCGGCATTGACCGACTTGTCATTGAGCAGGCCCGAGTTGAAGTTCGCGCCGTCCTTGACGATCTGGCGGCCGTCGAAGATCGGGGCGAGGAAGGGACCGCCGGAGGGCCAGTCGGCACCCCACGCGGAGAGGAAGAAGCCCGGCTCGGTCTTCACGCTGTGGACGGTGTCCGAGTAGTTGTTGTCCTCCAGCCCCTGGAGCTTGACCGTGATGCCGGCCTTCTTGAGCGCGTCCTGGATCGCGGTCGCGATCTCGGGGCTGGTCTTGAAGTTCTGGGCGTTGTTGTGGGTCAGCGTGACGGTGAGCCCGTTCGGGTAACCGGCCTCCTTCAGCAGCTCCTTGGCCTTGGCCGCGTTGCCGGTCGTTCCGGCCGGGAACAGGTCGTAGGGCTCGTACCCGAAGGACTTCTGGTTGGGCAGGAAGGTGGTGGCGGCCTCGGCGAGCGAGGACCCGCCGGCGGCGTTCACGACCGACGAACGGTCGACGGCGTACGAGATCGCCTGCCGCACCTTGATGTTGTTGAACGGCTTGACGGTCGGGTTGAACGCTATGTAGTTCGTGTAGCCGAAGTGGCCGGTGCCGACGCGCGCGGCGAGTTCCTTGTCGCCGGTGACCTTGGCGAGTTCGGCGGGGCCGAGGTTGGTGTCCGTGGTGACCGCCGCCGCGTCCGCCCCCTGGGACGCGGACAGCCGCTGGTTGATCACCGAGGCGTCGAGCCCGGACCTGACGTCGATCTTGTCCGGGTACGCCTTGCGCTCGGCGTCCGTCGAGGCGGACCAGTGCGTGTTGCGCTCCAGGAGGACGGTCTCGCCGTCGTTCTCGTTCTTGACGACCTTGTAGGGGCCGGACGAGACCGGGTGCTCCTCGTACTTCGTGCCGGTGTCCTTGGCCTTCGGCACGGGCGCGAACTGCGTCTGCGTGGCCAGGAAGGGGAACTCGCCCTCGGGCTTGTTCAGATGAAAGACGATGGTCCGGTCGTCCGGCGTCTCGATCGCGTCGAGCCCGCCCTTGTCCTTGTACGGCCCCTGGTAGTCGGCCGCGCCGACCAGCCAGTCCCGCAGATAGGGCGCCCCGCCGGACAGCTCGGGCGCGAAGGAGCGCTCGATGCCGTACTTGATGTCGGCCGAGGTGATCGCGGTGCCGTCCTCGTACTTGAGGCCCGTCTTCAGGGTGTACGTCCACACGGTCGCGTCCTTGTTGGGGCGTCCGGTGTCGGTGGCGAGGTCGGGGACGACCTTGGCGCCGGCCGCGCCGCTCTCGCGGTTGCGGGTGGTGAGCGTACGGAAGACGAGCGAAGGCACGTTGCCGCCGCCGGAGGTGTACAGCCGGGCCGGGTCGAAGTCGGTCTGCGGCTCGGAGTTCAGGACCGTGAGGGTGCCGCCCTTGTGGGGCGTGGAGTCGCCACCGGAGCTCTTGGCATCGTTGTCCTCGGGGCCGCAGGCGGCGGCGCCCGCTGCCAGAACCAGGCTTACGGATGCCGCGGCCACGCGGCGCGCGATGACGGACGGTTGACGCATCGGAGACGACCTCTCGGAAGATGATTCGCCACGTCTCGAATGACGAGACGGTTGGACGAGGGGTGAGACGAAAGTGAACAGACGTCTGCCCGGGCGTCAGGCCGTCGAAAATCCGCGAGCGACAGCTCACGGGAGGAGAAGGAGATCGCGACGCGAACGCCAGAGGGCGGACGTCAGCGACAGTGAATGTCGGCCACGCACAACGCGGTCACGCCGATGAGCGCCAGCTCGATGGCGGCGCGGACGGAGGCGTGAGGGGACGACATGCGCAGAAAATTAGTACGACTTTTCTGCGCATGTCAAAGCGGCCTGTGGGACGTCCGTCAACTCCCGGGATACGGCCAGGGGTTGGGCAGGCAGTGGATCCCGTCGTGGTCCAGGAACTTGGTCTGCTGCTGCATGACCGGGGCGAGCTCGCCGTCCTTGTCGCAGGTCACGTGGTGGTTGCCGAGTCGGTGGCCGACCTCGTGATTGATCAGCATCTGCCGGTAGGCGTGGATCTGGTCGCCGTAGGTCTTCGACCCCTGGGCCCACCGGTACGCGTTGATCATCACGCGCTCGGTGGCGGCCGAATCGCAGGACACGTTGTCCACGGTGGTGTCCAGACCGGACTTGGCGCACCACTTCGCGGTCGTCCCCGGACTGGCCAGCGTGATCACGAAGTCGGGCTTGCCGGAGTAGATGCGCTCGAAGGTGCGGGCACCGTGGTGAGCCCAGCTCCGGTCGTCGTTGAGCGTCTTCTGCACCGCCTCGGCGAACAGCCCCGCGTCAAGCCCCAGCCCCTGCTCGACATCGACCCGGTAGGTGTACTTCTGCCCGCTGCCGGGCGCCTTGGCGACGCCCTTGACCGCGTCGAACTTCCCCGGTCCGGCCAGCCCCGCGGCGAGCGGGTACTTCTTGCCCATCTTCTGCGCGTACGTCAGCGTCGCCAGGCGCGGAGCCGACGACGGCGTCGGCCGCCCGTCCCCGCGCGAGGCCGAGTCGCGGGTGTCCCGCGCGTGGTCGGTGGCCGACTGCGACCGCACGTCGGGGTCGTCCCGCCGGTCGGCGACCTGACCGGCGACCACGACGGCCAGCACGGTGGTGACGGCGGCGGCCGCGATCCCGGTGAACGTCCGCCCCTTGCTCCTCTTGGCGCGCACGGCTGCGCCGGTGGGCGCCGCGTCCTCGTCGTCGGTACGCGGTTCCGGGACGGTCTGCCAGTCGCTGACGGAGGCGTACGGGTCCGGGGCCGCGGAGGGACGAGCCGTACGGCGCGAGAGGGCGGGGTCCTGATCGGTACGTGTCGAGAACAGATCGACGTCCTCGTCCCCGAAGGCATCGAGATAGGCCTGCCGGGGGCCGCCGGGCTGCCGAGGCCCACCGGGAGGAGCCTGCCGCTGTCGGGGCAGGGTGACGCGAGGCCCGGCGCTCACGGCGTGCGCCCCCGACTCACCCCAACCGCCCCCGGATTCCCACTGCTCCGGGTGCCCGCCTCGCACGCGGGGGGTGCCGTGCGCGGGAGTGCCCGCGGCGGGGAACCGGGGCACACCGTGAGCGGGAGTCCCCTCCGGAAGCCGCGGCACACCACGGGCCGGAGTCCCGTCGGGAAGCCGCGGAACCCCGCGTGCAGGCGTCCCCTCCGGCGGCCGTGCCCCCTGCGCGACCCGGTAGACCGGATCCCCGTACACGGCGGGCCCGCCCGGCGCCGGCATCCCCTGCCGCCGACCGGCCGCAGGACCCTGTTGAGCCGGCGCAGTCTGTCCCTGCGGCCCCGGGGAACCCGCGTCCCCCTGACCGCCTCGCCTTGCGGCTGCGTCCGCGGAGTCACCCTTGGGTGCGGGCCCGCGGCGGCTGTGGCGTCCCACTTCGCGCCTCAGCTCCCCGCACTCGAAGACTCGACAGCGCCATCACCGGAGCCGTCACCCGACACGACATGAGCCCCCTCGGAGCCACTGCCCGAGCCCGACACAACAACAGCCCCCTCGGAGCCACCGCCCGAACCCGGCACCACAGCCGAGCCCCCCACCGCTCCCAACTCTCCCCGACTCGCGAGGAGTTCACCGAACGCCCGGGCCACCGTCTCCGGGTACTCCATCATCGCCACATGCCCCGCGTCCGGCAGGCTGAGGAGTCGGGAGTCGCGGAAGGCGCGCGCCGCCTTCCGGGCCATGCGGTAGCCGACGAGCTGGTCGCGGCCGCCGTAGACGAGGAGCGTGGGCGCGAGGACCCGCTCGGCCTGGCGCCACAGCGCGTGCTGCCCGCCCAGTGTGTACGCGTTGACGATCCCCCGCGCGGAACGCGTCATCGCGTCCCAGAAATACGGCAGTTGCTGCCGCCGCTCCATCTCCTCGACGGCGTGCCGGAAGCCTTCCGGCGACACGCGCGTGGGATCGCCGTAACAGAGCGCCGTGACCCCGCGGACGCGCTGCTCGGCCGTCCAGTCCCGGCTGAGTCGCGCGAAGAGCCTCGTCATGCCGGGCAGGGCCATCAGCGCCGTGGGCACCGCGGTCCGCTGCACGCGGATCTCCGGGAGCGCCGGCGAGACCAGCGTGAGCGTACGGACGAGGTCCGGGCGGACCGCGGCGACCCGGGTCGAGACCGCGCCGCCGAGGGAGTTGCCGAACAGGTGCACCGGCCCACGGCCGGAGGCGTCGAGATAGCGGATCACCGCACGCGCGTGTGCGGTGATCGAGTAGTCGCCGTCGTCCGGCGGCGGTGAGTCCCCGAAGCCGGGCAGGTCGACGGCCTCACCGTCGACCACGGCCTCCAGCTCCTGCATCAGCGCCGACCAGTTCTGCGAGGAACCGCCGAGGCCGTGGACGTACAGCGCGGGCGGCAGTCCCTCACGCGCGGGCGGCCTCGACCGCACCGTCAATGTGATCCCCGGCAGTCCGACCGACCGCAGCCGCTCGCCTTCCGCGACCCTGACGGCCGCCACCTTCGGAAGAACATTGGTGGCCGGCACAAGCGGCAGCTCGGTCGAAGACATGCGGCAATGTTACGAGACGATCACGCACTGGTTCATGTGTTCGCCGTCACAAGGGGGCACTCGTATCCCATCCCACCCCCGGGAAAAGCACCCAGGGAACACCCGTGGAGCATCAACAGAGCACGCACAGAGCATGCGCGCATCGCATAGCGCCCGAATCGGGTGTCTCCTAGGCTCGTACGCAGGGCACCCGCATGTGGCCCCCTGCTGACCCAGGGACGTTCTAGGAAGGGAGCCCACCATGGCCTACGACCCCAGCGACCCCGACACCTTCGAGAACGGCGAGCCCGTCGAGCTCGACGTCGAGGCCCCGGAGGACGACGCCGCCGAACAGCAGACGGACGTCACCACCGACCGCGACGATCCGCTGACCGGCGTGGACCCCGCGCGGGCGAACGAGGCCGACCTCATCGAACAGGCCCGGGTCGTCCGGACCGACGAGGACGACTACCGCTGACGCGCCCGCGGGCCGCCGGTGAGCAGGAAAGGTGCGTGCGCTGCCCGCCCGATCCCTGTTTGAAACCTTTGCACGGCTTTCGCCATCGTCCGGTACGTGAAATTCTGCGCTCGCACCGCGCACACCAGGGTTACCGAAAAGTACGATGGCGGGCGCGGCGCACACCGCAAGTGGACGACTTATGGGAGGCGGCGTGACAGCCATCGAGCAGACAGAGGCGGCACGCCCGCGAGGCACGCGCCTGCCGCGCCGTGCCCGACGGAATCAGCTGCTGGGCGCCGCACAGGAAGTCTTCGTGGCGCAGGGCTACCACTCGGCCGCGATGGACGACATCGCCGAGCGCGCCGGCGTCAGCAAGCCGGTGCTCTACCAGCACTTCCCGGGCAAGCTCGACCTCTATCTCGCGCTGCTGGACCAGCACTGCGAGGCGCTGATCGGTTCGGTACGGCAGGCGCTGGCGTCGACGACCGACAACAAGCAGCGCGTACGGGCGACCATGGACGCCTACTTCGCGTACGTCGAGGACGACGGCGGCGCCTTCCGCCTGGTCTTCGAGTCGGACCTGACGAACGAGCCCGCGGTCCGCGAGCGCGTCGACAAGGTCACGAACGAGTGCGCCGAGGCGATCACCGACGTCATCGCCGAGGACACCGGCCTCTCGCGCGCGGAGTCGATGCTGCTGGCCTCGGGCCTGGGCGGCCTCGCCCAGGTCGTGGCCCGCGCGTGGCTGCACAGCGACCGCAGCGTCCCGCGCGAGCAGGCGGTCCAGCTGCTGACCTCGCTCGCCTGGCGAGGCATCGCCGGTTTCCCGCTGCACGGCACCGAGCACCACTGATCCGCCCGGGGACATTTGTTCCCGCCCGCTGTTCGCTCCTGGCGTTCTTGCGCGGAGCGTGTACGTCCCCTCACCGGGCTAATGTGTGCTGGGTACGGCGCGGAAGGTCGCGCACTTCACTGACCGTCGGAGGGACATAGCCGTGGAGGTCAAGATCGGCGTGCAGCACGCGCCCCGCGAGATCGTTCTGGAGAGCGGTCAGAGTGCCGAGGAGGTCGAGCGCGTGGTGGCCGAGGCACTCGCCGGAAAGACGCAGCTGCTGAGCCTCACGGACGAGCACGGCCGCAAGGTCCTGGTCCCGGCCGACCGCCTGGCCTACGTGGAGCTCGGCGAGCCGGCCCCGCGCAAGGTGGGCTTCGGCGCGCTGTAGGCAGACGCATGAGGAAGGGCCCGGCGACTTCACGTCGCCGGGCCCTTCCTCATGCACACACCCGCTGTCCGCTGTCCGCAAGATTTTTTTCTCCACATATGGAGCACAAGTCACGCACAGAGGAGGATTGCATTCCGCAGGTCACGGGTATGACGGGCTACGACCGTGATACGCAGCGTGGCCGTGTGGGAGGGACCCCAATGATCTTGCTGGAAGCGCTCGGTTCCGCTCTGCTCGGTCTGGTTCTGGCGGTCGCCGCCGCGCACCGCCTGGCCCACCGCCTGCCCGCCCGCTCCCTGGTCCTCGCGACGGGAGTGGCCGGCGCCCTCTTCGGCGCCTTCATCACCCACAGCGCCCTGGGCGCGGGCAATGTCCTGCTGACCCTGATCGGCGCGACGGTGGTCTCGATCGCGTCGGTGTCCCTCCTGCTCCGCCCGGCGCGCAGACTCCGCCGCCGATCAGTAGCGGCGTAGCGTTCCGACGCCGCTCAGCGCAACGCCCTAGAGGGGCGCGGGGAACTGCGCGACCAGCCCCCGCCGGGCCGCAGCCGCGCAACCACCCGAGCCGCCCCCCACAGAGCGCTACGCCGCCAAGCCCAGCGCGGCCATCCGCTTCGTGTGCGCCTCGGTGATCCGCGAGAACATCCGCCCCACCTCGGCGAGATCGAACCCGTCGGCAACTCCGCCGACGAGCATCGTCGACAGCGCGTCCCGGTCGGCGACCACCCGCTGCGACTGCGACAGCGCCTCACCCATGAGACGCCGCGCCCACAGAGCGAGACGCCCGCCCACGCGCGGATCGGCGTCGATCGCGGCCCGCACCTTCTCGACGGCGAACCCGGCGTGCCCGGTGTCGTCGAGGACGGCGAGCACCAGCTCACGCGTGTCCGAGTCCAGCCGCGCCGCGACCTCGCGGTAGAAGTCGCTGGCGATGGAGTCGCCGACGTACGCCTTGACGAGCCCCTCCAGCCAGTCCGACGGCGCCGTCTGCCGGTGGAAGCCGTCGAGCGCGGCGACGAACGGCTCCATGGCCTCCGTCGGCTCGGCGCCGATCTCGGTCAGCCGGTCGCGCAGCTTCTCGTAGTGGTGGAACTCCGCCGACGCCATCTTCGCCAGCTCCGCCTTGTCCGCCAGGGTCGGCGCCAGCTTGGCGTCCTCGGCGAGCCGCTCGAACGCCGCGAGTTCGCCGTAGGCGAGGGCGCCGAGGAGGTCGACGACCGCGGCCCGGTACTGGGGCTCCGCGGAGGCCTGGGCCCAGTCCTGGGCGGCCACTCCGGTGTGCTCGGCGGGTGCGTCAGAGGTGTTGTCAGGCGTCGTCATGAAGCGCACAATAGTCCGCTCTCCGACCCTCGGAAGTCCCTGGTCAATCAGTGTGACGACGACTACGTGACCAAATCGGCCATCGCATGTGCGCGTTTCCGGGGTATGGTGGTAATGCGCCTGCTGAGTATGTGCGTCTATGACGACGCCGTATTCGACGGGCCGCGCGTATGAGGATGCCCGGTCGGTGGCCCGATCGGCTCCGACCTGACAGCTCTCCTCGCCCGTACGGCACTGTGCGTACGGCATCCGGAGGGACCCTCAGCGGTTCGAGCGCTAGAGCGTCGGCAGAGGTCCCGTGCCATTACGGCTGGTCCGTAAGGCAGTCGACGTCCCCAGCACGGTCTTTAAGAGACCCCCGAGCTCGCCTCGCACCGCGTACACAGAAGAGGCAGCACCCTGACTACGACGTTCAGAGATCTCGGAATCCTTCCCGAGACCGCCGAGGCCCTCGAGGCCGTCGGCATCATCAACCCCTTCCCCATCCAGGAGATGACACTCCCCGTCGCCCTTTCCGGCACGGACGTCATCGGCCAGGCCAAGACCGGCACCGGCAAGACGCTGGGCTTCGGCCTGCCGCTCCTCGAGTGCGTCACCGTCCCCGCCGACGTCGAGGCCGGCCGCGCCGCTCCCGAAGCGCTCACCGACGCCCCGCAGGCCCTCGTCGTCGTCCCCACGCGCGAGCTGTGCACCCAGGTGACGAACGACCTGCTGACCGCGGGCAAGGTCCGTAACGTGCGCGTCCTCGCCATCTACGGCGGCCGCGCCTACGAGCCCCAGGTCGAGGCCCTCAAGAAGGGCGTCGACGTCATCGTCGGCACCCCCGGCCGGCTTCTGGACCTCGCGGGCCAGAAGAAGCTCAACCTCAAGCACATCAAGGCGCTCGTCCTCGACGAGGCCGACGAGATGCTCGACCTGGGCTTCCTGCCCGACGTCGAGAAGATCATCGACATGCTGCCGGCCCGCCGCCAGACCATGCTGTTCTCGGCGACCATGCCGGGCGCGGTCATCGGTCTCGCCCGCCGCTACATGTCGCGGCCCACGCACATCCGCGCCACCGCGCCGGACGACGAGGGCGTGACGGTCGCGAACATCTCGCAGCACGTGTACCGCGCGCACAACATGGACAAGCCCGAGATGGTCGCGCGCATCCTGCAGTCCGAGGGCCGCGGCCTCGCGATGATCTTCTGCCGTACGAAGCGCACCGCCGCCGACCTCGCCGACCAGCTCAAGCAGCGCGGCTTCGCCTCCGGCGCGGTCCACGGCGACCTCGGCCAGGGCGCCCGCGAGCAGGCGCTGCGCGCCTTCCGCAACGGCAAGGTGGACGTCCTCGTCTGCACCGACGTCGCCGCGCGCGGCATCGACGTCGAGGGCGTCACGCACGTCATCAACTACCAGTCCCCCGAGGACGAGAAGACGTACCTGCACCGGGTCGGCCGCACCGGCCGCGCGGGTGCCAAGGGCATCGCGATCACGCTCGTCGACTGGGACGACATCCCGCGCTGGCAGCTGATCAACAAGGCGCTGGAGCTCAACTTCAACGACCCGCCGGAGACGTACTCCAGCTCCCCGCACTTCTACGAGGAGATGAACATCCCCGCGGGCACCAAGGGTGTCCTGCCGCGTGCCGAGCGCACCCGCGCGGGCCTCGACGCGGAGGAGCTCGAGGACCTCGGCGAGACCGGCGGTCGTGGTGGCCGTGGTCGCGGCGACCGGAGTGAGCGAGGCGGCCGTGGCGGTCGCGGCGGTCGGGACGAGTCCCGTCCCGCCGACGGCGAGCGTTCGTCCCGTACGCCGCGTCGTCGCCGCCGTACGCGCGGCGGTACCGCGCTGGACGGCACGTCGGCGCCCGCCGCCGAGGCGACCGCGCCTTCCGCGGACAGCGCGGTGGCCGAGGAGGTCCCCGCGAGCCGCACTCCGCGCCGCCGTCGCCGCACCCGCAACGGTGCCGCGCCGGAGCAGGCGCCGACCGTGACCGCGACGCCCGAGGCCACGCCGTCGGAGGCCGCGGAGGCCGCCGTGGAGACGGTCGAGGCCACGGAGACGAAGCCGCGTCGGCGTCGCACCCGTAAGGCCGCGGAGCCGGTGACCGCCGAGACCGTCGAGGTCGTCGAGGCCGCCCCGGCGGTCACCGCCGAGCCCGAGGCACCGGCCGCCGCGCCGCGCCGCCGCACCCGTAAGGCCACGCCGGCCGCCGAGACCGCGGTCGACACCGCCGAGGGCACGGAGGCCAAGCCGGCGGTACGCCGCACGCGGAAGACCGCCGCCGCAGCGGAGACCACCGCCGAGGCCGCCGAGGCCAAGCCGCGCCGGACTCGCAAGACCGCCGCAGCCGCTGAAGCCGCCGTCGACACGGCCGTGGCCGCCGAGGCCAAGCCGCGTCGTACGCGGAAGACCGCCGCTGCCGCAGTGGACACGGCCGAGGCCGCCGAAGCCGTAGCCAAGCCGCGTCGGACCCGCAAGACCGCCGCGGCTGCGGAAGCCGCCGTCGACACCGCCGAGGCCACTGAGGCCAAGCCGCGTACGCGGAAGACCGCCGCCGCTGCCGAGATCCCGGCCCAGGCCGCGGAGGAGGCGGAGGCGAAGCCGCGTCGTACGCGCAAGACGGCCGCCGCCGCTGCCGCCGAGGCCGCGGTCGACACGGCCGAGGGCACGGAGGCCAAGGCCACGGTGCGGCGTACCCGCAAGGTCGCCGCTGCCCCCGTCGAGACGGCCGAGGCGACTGAGGCCAAGCCGCGCCGGACCCGTAAGACGGCCGCCGCCGCGGAGCCGACCGAGGCGAAGCCGCGTCGGACCCGTAAGGCCGCTGCCTCCGCCGAGATCCCGGCCCAGGCCGCCGAGGATGCGGAGGCCAAGCCGAGGGTGCGGCGTACGCGTAAGGCTGCGGCCGCCTCGGAAGGCTGAGCACGCGTTGGTCGCCGGCGGCCCGGTCCACCGACAGGTGGGCCGGGCCGCCGGTGTTTTGTGGGGCCGCGGCGACAGCCGCACCTCACCACAGCCCCGCCCCTGAGGCCGTCGGCCGGGCGCACGCTCCCCGAGCCCAGGTGGTCCACCTCACGCCGCGCCCTGAACCCCCTCCGGATAGCCTCGAGACATGAGCCGTCCCCCCACCTTCGCTCCGCCCCCCGGCGCCCGCGCCTACTCGCTGCGCACGTCACGCGGTGAGTTCGCCGTGGTCGACGCTCCGGTGGCGGACGGCGTCACGCCGCGCGGAACCGCCCTGCTGCTGCCCGGGTTCACCGGCAGCAAGGAGGACTTCAACCCGCTGCACGAGCCGCTCGCGGCGCGCGGGTACCGTACGGTCGCCGTGGACGGACGCGGCCAGTACCAGTCGGGTGGGCCGGATACCGACGAATCCGCTTACGCGCAGGACGAGTTGGCGAAGGACGTGCTCGCTCAGGCGGCTGCCGTCGGGGCACCCGTGCATCTCGTGGGGCACTCGCTCGGCGGGCAGATCGCGCGGGCAGCCGTGCTCCTCGACCCCACGCCCTTCCGCTCCCTGACCCTCATGTCCTCGGGCCCCGCCCAGATCTCCGGCTCCCAGCAGCAGCGCGTCAAGCTGCTCCGGGACGCGCTGGCCGTGATGAGCATGGCGAAGGTGTGGGACGCGATCCAGGCCATGGAGCCGCCCGAGGAGACCGACACCGGCGAGCTCGACGAGGGGCTCGACGACCGGGACGATCTGCGCCGGCGCTGGCTCGGCAACAAGCCCGCCCAACTCATCGCCACCGGCCGCCAGTTGTGCACCGAGCCGGACCGGGTCGGCGAACTGGCCGCCGTGGCGCTGCCGTTCCATGTGCTGTCGGGGGCGCACGACGACACCTGGCCGGTGCCCCTCGTCGACGACATGGCCGTCCGGCTCCACGCGCACCGCACGGTCATCGCCGGTGCCGAGCACTCCCCCAACACCGACCGCCCCCTCGAAACGGCCCGCGCCTTCGCCGACTTCTGGGACACCGTCCCCGGCGACTAGTACTGCGTCTGCAAGTGCTCCCAGAACCCGTCCCGCAGCGCCCGCCTCAGGTCCGCCTGGCCGCGCAGGGAGTACTGGAGCATCCCCTCCGCCTCCACCAGCAGATCCTGGTCGACCGCCCCGGGCAGGTAGGGGTGGCCCGGCAGCAGCTCCACCAGGGCGTCCCGACCCCGTGCCGCCAGCCACTTCGCCGCGATCTGGGCGCCGACGAAGCGGACGTCCTCGCGGGCGGGCCGGTTGACCGAGGCCTCGTACGCGGCGGACGTGCGGCGGGCGACGTACGGCTTGAAGAAGTCCAGGTCGAAGACGCGCTGGCTGTCGACCTCCCAGAGCAGCGGCTCGGCCTGGTTGCGGCCCTCGGGGGCCTCGATGCCCCAGAGGTGGACGCGGGCGCCGTAGCCCTGCGCCGCCTCCACCGCCGACACCAGGTCCTCGTCGCCGCCGAGCAGGGCCGCGTCGCTGATCGCGCGGTGCCGGGCGAGGGACTCCAGGTCGGAGCGGATCAGTGAGTCGACGCCCTTCTGCTGGTTGTTGGCGTTGAGGTTGCCCAACCGCACCTTGACGTCCGGGAGTTCGGCGATCGACTGCTGCTCGGCGGTGTGGATGCGGCGCCTGGCCCCGTCGTACCAGTAGACCCGGAGCAGTCTGCTGTCCGCGAAGATCGTACGGGCCCGGTCGATGAGCGCCTCGATGAGTCCCTCGGTGTCGATCTCGAAGGAGCGGCGGTCCTCCGTCCCGGCGACCAGGCGCCCCGCGGCCGCGTAGAGATACCCCGCGTCGACGAAGATCGCGTGGGTCGAGGGCGTCTTCGCCACCTCGGCGAGCATGCGCTGCAGCAGCTCGTTCGTGCGGTCGATGCGGGCGCCCAGCGCCTGGAGGTCGTCGTTCATCGCCACCATTGTCCCGGCGGTCACGCTGCGAACACAACCGGTCCCGGTCAGTCTCATACAGACCACTTACCGGTCAGTAGTTAGTCGTTCGAAAAATTTCTTTAGCGTAGGGAATGTTTGTAACACGCAGCCCGTTGGATACAGACGTACGCAGCTGTTCTCCTCAGGAGGATGACCAGACGAAGGGAGAAGCCCATGCGCTTCGAAATCATGCGACTCGACGATGTCGACGGTACCCCCGTGGACAGCACCGTCGTGGACGCCGCCTCCGTCAACCGGATCGTTCAGCAGGCCGCCGCCATCGGACAGCGCCTCTGGATTCGCCCGGCCGACACCTCGGCCTCATAACAACCAGCTTCAGAGCCCCCGCACGGCAACGATGTCGTGCGGGGGCTCTGTGCTTCCCGGGAAGCCGTACGGGCTCAGCTCCCCCGGATCACCTGCGTGACCCCGTTGATGATCTGCTGCACGGCGATCGCCGACAGCATCATCCCCGCGAGCCGGGTCACCAGGACGACCCCGCCGTCCTTGATGACCCGGATGATCAGCAGCGAGTACCGCATGACCAGCCACAGCACGACGTGGATGGCGAGGATCGCCGCCCACACCGACACCTGCGTGGCCACACTGTCGGCCTTCTGCACGGCCAGGATCACGGACACGATCGCCCCCGGCCCGGCCAGCAGCGGCATGCCCAGCGGCACCAGGGCGACGTTGACGTCCTTGGTCTGCTTGGGCTCGTCGGTCTTGCCGGTGAGCAGGTCCAGCGCGATCAGCAGGAGCAGCAGTCCGCCCGCGATCATCAGGGCGGGCACGGAGACGTGCAGGTAGTTCAGGATCTGGTGGCCGAGGAGACCGAAGACCGCGATCACCCCGCCCGCCACGCAGACGGCCTGGAAGGCCATCCGCTTCTGCACCTTGCCGGGCCGGCCGGCGGTCAGGGCGAGGAAGATCGGGGTGATCCCGGGGGGATCCATGATGACGAACAGGGTGAGGAAGAGAGAGCCGAAAACGGCAGCGTCGAACACAGGTGAGCCTTGCGAGAAGAAAGAAAGGTGGATCAGGCGAAAGTCAGGGCGATCCCTCAGGCCCCGCCGGTCCCCGGCACCGGGAACGCGCCCGTCGCCCGCCGGGTGATCTCCCCGTACACCTCGGGGTCGGTCCGGAACTCGCCGAGGGCCACCGTCTTGCGGCTGCCGTGGTAGTCCGAGGATCCGGTGACGAGCAGCCCCAGGTCGGCGGCGAGCCCGCGCAGCCGGTCCCGGGTCTCCGGGTCGTGGTCCATGTGGTCGACCTCGATGCCGTCGAGCCCGGCCGTGGCCATCTTCACGATGGCGGCCTCCGGGACGGTACGGCCGCGCTTGTGGGCGCCGGGGTGGGCGAAGACGGTGACCCCACCGGCGGCCTTGACCAGCCGGATCGCCTCGAAGGGGTCGGTCTCGTGCTTCTCCACGTAGGCCCGGCCGCCGTCGGCCAGCCAGTCCTCGGTGAAGGCGTCGCTGACGGTCGGTACGACACCGAGCTCGACGAGCGCGGTCGCGACATGCGGGCGGCCGACCGAGCCGTCGCCCGCGATCCGCGCGACCTGCTCCCAGGTCACGGGCACGCCCAGCGCCTGGAGCTTCGCGACCATCCCGCGCGCCCGCGGCACCCGGTCGTCCCGCACCAGCTCGCGCTCGGCGAGCAGTTCCGGCTCCGCGGGGTCGAAGAGGTAGGCCAGCAGGTGCATGGAGACGCCGTCGATACGACAGGACAACTCGGCCCCGGTGACGAGCGTGAGCCCCTCGGGCAGCGCGGCGACGGCCTCGGCGTGGCCGCGCGTGGTGTCGTGATCGGTCAGGGCGACGACGTCCAGCCCGGCGGCGGCAGCGTTGCGCACCAGCTCGGCCGGGGTGTCCGTACCGTCGGACGCGGTGGAGTGGGTGTGCAGATCGATACGCACGACGCGGACTCCAGGCGGTGAGGGTACGGACGGGGACGCTCAAGGATAACCGGGTTTTGAGGCCCGATGTCACACCCGAACCCTGTGAGTGACCTTTACATAGGCGCACCTCAGGGGCGCGGGGAACTGCGCGACCAGCCCCGACGAACCCGCAGCCGCCCCTCAAGCACTCCCGGTACCTCAGTGGGTGCTACGGCTTGAGCAAGCGCGGCGACAACGCCCCGCAGGGAACCAGCTCCACCTCGGCCCCCGCGTCCCGCAGATCCGTCAGCACCAGTTCGTCGTACATCAGCAACCCCGACTGCTCGGGCCACACGACCGCCCACAGCCACAGCCCGAGCGCCTCGCCCGCGAACACGGCCCGGTCGTCCGGCGTACCGGAGACATGCCACAGCGGGGTCGGCCGGCCGGCCGCGAGCACCTTGGCCTGGGCCGGCTTCTCGACACTCATGTACGGCCCCGGGTCCGGCCCGTCGATGCCCGCGTAGCGCGCGCCGAGGCCGACGCCGAGCTCCTCGGCGACGAGGATCAGCTCGCCGAAACCGCCGAGCGGTCCGGGCCCCGAGCAGGCCACAGCCGTCGCACGTCCGCCACTGCGGTCGTCACCGGCACTGCCGACGCCCGTGAAGAGCCAGCCGACCGGCAGCGGCCACGGCATCCACACCGGCACCTGCGTGCGATGCACCACGACGCCGAGGGCCTCGACGCTGGGCGGGAGCACGGGCTGCAGCGGGTGCACGGTCCCGTGCACGTCGCACTGCCACGAATCGGCGAAGAGTCCGGGAGCCCTGACCCGGCCACCACACTTCGGGCAACTGGGTTCGCCCCTCATAGGGCCCCACGGTCCTACCCCTGCCCCGTCACGTCAAGGACGATCACCCGTCCGGACGGAATGGTTCACCGGACGCAGGTAGATGTAGCTTGCATTAATTAGCCGCCCTAACTTACTATGTGCATATAGCAACCATCTCGACAGCCGTTCCCACCGGAAAGAGAGAAACCATGGACGCCCTCGACGCGGGAGCGAGCAGCCTCCTGCGACAGCCCAAGGCGGTCTGGGCCACGGCCGGCGCCTCCGTCGTCGCCTTCATGGGCATCGGGCTCGTCGACCCGATCCTGCCGTCCATCGCCCAGGGCCTCGACGCCACCGCCGGCCAGGTCTCGCTGCTCTTCACCTCGTACTTCCTGATCACCGCGTTCGCGATGCTGGTCACCGGCTGGGTCTCCAGCCGGATCGGCGGCCGCAGGACGCTGCTGCTCGGCCTCGCGTTCGTGGTCGTCTTCGCGGGTCTCGCCGGGACATCGGGCTCGGTCGCCGAACTCGTCGGGTTCCGGGCGGGCTGGGGGCTCGGCAACGCCCTGTTCGTCTCGACGGCGCTCGCGGTGATCGTCGGCGCGGCGGCCGGAGGAAGCGCCGCGGCGATCCTGCTGTACGAGTCCGCGCTCGGCCTCGGCATGGCCTGCGGCCCGCTGCTGGGCGCGCTGCTCGGGGACGCCAGCTGGCGCTACCCGTTCTTCGGCACGGCCTTCCTGATGGCGGTCGGCTTCCTGTGCATCGCGGTGTTCCTGAAGGAGCAGCCCCGGCCGGCCGCGAAGACCTCGCTGCTCGACCCGCTCAAGGCGCTCGGCCACGGGGGCCTCGCCTCCGCCGCCGCCTCGGCGTTCTTCTACAACTACACGTTCTTCACCGTGCTGGCCTTCACCCCGTTCGTGCTGGACATGACGCCGTACAAGTCGGGTGCCGTGTTCTTCGCCTGGGGTGTGCTGCTCGCCGTCTTCTCGGTGATCGTGGCCCCGCGGCTGCAGGCGCGGTTCGGTTCGCTGAAGGTGCTCGGCGGCTCGCTGGTGCTGCTCGCGGCGGACGTGCTGGTCCTCGGCTACGGCAGTCACACCACCGCGGTCGTCTGCACGATCCTGTCCGGTGCGTTCATCGGCGTGAACAACACCGTCTACACCGAGTTGGCCCTGGGCGTGTCGGACGCCCCGCGTCCGGTCGCCAGCGCCGGCTACAACTTCGTGCGCTGGTTCGCGGCCGCCGCGGCGCCCTACTTCGCACCGCGGATCGAGGAGTGGACCGACCTCCACATCCCGTTCGTGGTGGCGGCGGTCACCGCGCTCGTGGGCGCCGCCGTGGTCGTCGTACGGCGGAACGCGCTGACTCATGAGGCGGAAGAGCTGGAGTCGAAGCACGCCACAGAGGACGGTGTGGCGGTCTTCGTCAACTGACGCTTTCCGGCCACCACTTGGTGAGCTTCCTCACGCGCGGCTCACTCCAGCGGGACGGACTTCCGGGACGGGTCCCTGAGGTCCGTCCCGTTCGTCAGCCAGCGCTCCTGGAGGGCCTGGGCGCCGTGCACGCGCTTCCAGGCGGCCTCGTTCGGGGTCATCGGCAGCAGGGGCAGGAACTGGACCGGGTCCATGGGCTCGTCCAGCTCCAGGTCCTCGACCAGGCCGCCCGGCTCGGCCACCAGGACCGAGGTGAAGGGGGCGCCGGGCCACAGCGGTCCACCCACGTCGAGGGACGCACCGGGGGCCACGATCACCCCCTCCACCTGCGGCGACGCGGCGAGGACGGCGAGCGCGCGGAGCACCTTGTCGGTGTCGGCGAGGCCCGCGCGGACCGACAGGAACAGCTCGGCGCGGGGGCCCTTGACCGGGTCGGCGAGCATCGCGGTGGGGTCGCCCATCGGTGCCGCGGACATGCCGAGCGTGGCGTAGCGGACGATGTCGCCCTCGTGGAAGCGGAGCACCTCGATGCGGTCCGTGCCCAGGAAGGTGACCGCCGCGCGGGCGTCCGGCTCGCCCAGCGCGGTACGCAACCGGGCCTCGACCAGAGGAAGAACATCAGCCATGCCGCGAGCATAGAACTCGTCAGTACCGGGCAAAGCAGCGCCTTGACACTTCAGGCGGCTGATACTCTTGCCCGGTCGTTCGGGGCAGCACGCAGATGGGGGTACCACCCAGGCCGTTCAGGCACTGGGGGAGTCGCGATCGAGTCCCGACGCCATGAAAATCCCCCACGGGGGAACTCCCCTACGGGGAATGGACGTCCCTTACGAGGGACCGGCCGGAGGAGGTGGGGCTGTCATGGATCGAAGTCACCCGTGCAGTACCACTCGCTCTTCCGCCCGCTGATGTAGCTGATCCGGATTCCGGCTGACCGCCGCCTCTCTTTCACGCTCGCGTCTTCATCGGAAGAGCACTTCGTCTCGATCTGCCTGATCTGTCTGATTCGAATCAGCATCTGTATCAGCAACGAAGCCTGCCCCCGCAATGGTGCGGTGCTCCCCGCTTTGTGGACGTGCCAAACATCCGCAGTCAGGACGTCCTCATTCCGGGCAGTTCCACCCGTTGAAGCGGCCTTTCGTTGCCTGTCGCGAAGGAGCCTGCCATGTCGATGATCCGCGACCTGCGCGCCGTCGTCCGCCCGTCCCGTCCCTCGCTCCGCAAGGGCGTGCGCATGGACAGCGGGGCGTACGACACCACCCGCGACCCCGGCACCCCCTCGGCCGTCGTCGACTGCGCCGTCTACCGCGACGGCGCCCGCGTCGAGACACCCCTGCCGCTGACGCCGCACGAGGCGATGCGTCAGGTGCGCCGCGACGGCGGCTTCGTCTGGATCGGTCTGCACGAGCCGACCCAGGCCGAATTCGCGGGTATCGCGAGCGAGTTCGGGCTGCACCCGCTGGCCGTCGAGGACGCCGTCCAGGCGCACCAGCGGCCGAAGCTGGAGCGCTACGACGACTCCTTGTTCACCGTCTTCAAGACCATCCACTACGTCGAACACGACCGCCTCACCGCCAACAGCGAGGTCGTCGAGACCGGCGAGGTCATGTGCTTCACCGGACGGGACTTCTTCATCACCGTCCGGCACGGCGGCCAGGGCTCGCTCCGGGCGCTGCGCCACCGCCTCCAGGACGACCCGGAGCTGCTCGCCAAGGGCCCCTCGGCGGTGCTGCACGCGATCGCCGACCATGTCGTCGACGGCTACATCGCGGTCGCCGACGCCGTGCAGGACGACATCGACGAGGTCGAGACGGACGTCTTCTCGCCGGGCCGCAAGGGCTCCCCGCGCGGTTCGGACGCCGGCCGGATCTACCAGCTCAAGCGTGAGGTGCTGGAGTTCAAGCGGGCGGTGTCGCCGCTGCTGCGGCCCATGCAGCTGCTGAGCGAGCGGCCGATGCGGCTGATCGACCCCGACATCCAGAAGTACTTCCGGGACGTCGCCGACCACCTCGCCCGCGTGCAGGAGCAGGTCATCGGCTTCGACGAGCTCCTCAACTCGATCCTCCAGGCCAACCTCGCGCAGGCGTCCGTCGCGCAGAACGAGGACATGCGGAAGATCACCTCGTGGGCGGCCATCATCGCCGTACCGACGATGGTGTGCGGCGTGTACGGCATGAACTTCGACTACATGCCCGAGACGCACTGGAAGTACGGCTACCCCGTGATCATGATGATCACCGGCGTGATCTGCCTCGGCATCCACCGCACCCTGAAGCGCAACGGCTGGCTCTGAGGGCGCCTGGATAGGCTGCCCCCATGACTAGCGAGCTGCTCGACCAGGCCCTCGTCGAGGAGGCCACGAAGAAGTCCGGCCTCATCTGGGTCAGGGGTCCCGAGGGCCCCGCCCGGGCGCTGTGGCACGTGTGGCACGAGGGTGCCGCGTGCCTGGTCGGCGACGGGCCGGGCGAGCAGCCGCTGCCGGGGCTGACGGACGGCGGTGCGGCCGAGGTCACGGTCCGCAGCAAGGACAAGGGCGGGCGGCTGGTCTCCTGGACGGCGAAGGTCGTGGAGCTGCCGTCGGGTTCGCAGGCCTGGGAGGCGGCCGTCGCCGAACTCAAGGGCAAGCGGCTCAACGCGCCCGACGGGGAGGCGATGCCGGAGCGCTGGGCGCGGGAGTGCCGGGTGCTGCGCCTGGAACCGACCGGGGCGACCGCGCCGCTGCCCGACGGCGACCTGGCCGGGCCGCCGGTGCCGACGTCCGCGACGACCCGGCAGCCGATCCCGGCGGGTCTGCCGAAGCTGCTGCTGAAGCGGCGCCGCCGGAAGTAACCGGGTCAGGACGTCGGCAGCTGCTTGCCGTAGTCCACCGTCTCGTCCTTCGCCGGCGCCGCCAGCTCGAAGGGCTTGCCCCAGCCGGAGAAGGTCAGTGTGCCGGCGCCGCCCGCGCGTTCCAGGCGGAGCGGGTACGGCTTGCCCTCCAGGGACACGTCCAGCGTGCCGCCGGCGCCGTCGTCGCCCGTGATGCGGATCGTGCGGGTGCCCGACTGCTCGTGGTGGCCGTCGGTCGCGAGGTCGCCGTGGAGCGTCAGCAGGCTCGACAGCAGGACGTCCTTGTCGGTGAAGCCGCTGAACTTCCTGTACGACGGGTCGCCCTGAGGCACCTTCACGAACTTGCCGTCGAGCTTGTCGGCGGCGGCCGTGTCGGAGCCCTTGTCGTCGCCCTCGCCGTCCTCATGGCTCCAGAACCCGGCGTCGGCCTTGAGGAAGAGCTTCTCCCCGATCCGCAGCAGCCTGAAGGTGGCGCCCTCGGCGGTGACCGACCCGGTGCCGCCGTCCGCCTTCAGCTGCATGTCGAGTTTGTAAGTGCGCCCGCTGGTAACCACGGTTCCGGAGAGACGTACCGTGTCCGCGGACTCGGCGGCGGCCTTGGTCTTCGTCTGGATCTGCTCGGCCGGCAGCTTGCCGACCCCGTTGGTGCCCGCGTCGGGGTCGTCACTGCCGCACCCCGTCAGGACCGTGCCCGTCACGACCAGGGCGCACATCGCGCCCCTGAGTCCCGTCCGGCGGGTACGGACCTGGGGAATCGCAGTCACAGGTGGGGCGCCTTTCCGACGAGGGGCCATCAAGCGGCGTACCGCAGGGTACCGGGGCCCGGCGGACCGAGCGGAGCCAGTCCGTCCGCACCGCCCACCAGGGCGCCCCTCATCGGGACGGGCTAGCCTGAAGCCCACTTGACGGACAATTCCCACGGAACACTTCACCGGGGCAGACGGATCACTTCACAGGGAAAGGAGGCACGGCGATGGCAGGGGGCGCCCCCAGGATCTTCGTCTCGCACCTCTCCGGCGTCGCCGTGTTCGACCCCAACGGCGACCAGGTCGGCCGGGTGCGCGACCTCGTCGTCATGCTGCGCGTGGGCCGCAGGCCGCCGCGCGTGCTCGGCCTGGTCGTGGAACTGTCCACGCGGCGCCGCATCTTCCTGCCCATGACCCGGGTGACCAGCATCGAGTCCGGCCAGGTCATCACCACCGGCGTGCTCAACGTCCGCCGTTTCGAGCAGCGGCCCACCGAGCGCCTGGTCTTCGGCGAGCTCCTCGACCGGCGCGTCACCCTCGTCGAGACGGGCGAGGAGGTGACCGTCCTGGACGTGTCCGTGCAGCAGCTGCCGGCCCGCCGGGACTGGGAGATCGACAAGGTGTTCGTCCGCAAGGGCGGCAAGGGCGGCGCGTTCCGGCGCAAGGGCGAGTCGCTGACCGTCGAGTGGTCCGCGGTCACCGGCTTCTCCCTGGAGGAGCACGGGCAGGGCGCCGAGAGCCTGCTGGCCACCTTCGAGCAGCTGCGCCCCGCCGACCTCGCCAACGTCCTGCACCACCTCTCCCCCAAGCGGCGCGCCGAGGTCGCCGCCGCCCTCGACGACGACCGGCTGGCCGACGTGCTCGAAGAGCTGCCGGAGGACGACCAGATCGAGATCCTCGGCAAGCTCAAGGAGGAGCGGGCGGCCGACGTGCTGGAGGCCATGGACCCGGACGACGCGGCCGACCTGCTCGGCGAGCTGCCGACGGAGGACCAGGAGCGGCTGCTGAGCCTGATGCAGCCCGCCGACGCGGCCGACATGCGGCGCCTGATGTCGTACGAGGAGCACACCGCGGGCGGTCTGATGACGACCGAGCCGATCGTGCTGCGGCCCGACGCCACCGTCGCCGACGCCCTCGCGCGCGTGCGCAACCCCGACCTCTCCCCCGCGCTCGCCGCCCAGGTCTACGTCTGCCGTCCGCCCGACGAGACGCCGACCGGCAAGTACCTGGGCACCGTCCACTTCCAGCGGCTGCTGCGGGACCCGCCGTACACGCTGGTCAGCGCGATTATCGACGACGACCTCCAGCCCCTGGACCCGGACGCGGCGCTGCCGGTCGTCGCCGGGTTCTTCGCGACGTACGACATGGTCGCGGCGCCCGTGGTGGACGAGGCGGGGTCGCTGCTGGGGGCGGTCACCGTGGACGACGTACTGGACCACATGCTCCCCGAGGACTGGCGGGAGACGGAGTTCCATCTCGACGAGGCCGAAGAGGGCGGGGTGGCCGCTCATGGCTCCTGAGCGCGACAGCGCCCGCGAGCGCACCCCCAGCGGCGCCACCGCCACCACCCGCCCGCGCACCCGGCTGGACCAGCCCCGGCCGCCGCGGCGGCGGCTGCTGCCCGAGTGGGACCCGGAGGCCTTCGGGCGGCTGTCGGAGCGCATCGCGCGCTTCCTCGGCACGGGCCGGTTCATCGTCTGGATGACGGTCGTCATCATCGCGTGGGTGCTGTGGAACGTGTTCGCCCCCGGCGACCTGCGCTTCGACAACTACCCCTTCATCTTCCTCACCCTGATGCTGTCGCTACAGGCTTCCTATGCGGCGCCTCTCATCCTGCTCGCGCAGAACCGTCAGGACGACCGCGACCGCGTCAACCTCGAACAGGACCGCAAGCAGAACGAGCGGTCCATCGCCGACACCGAGTACCTGACCCGGGAGATCGCCGCCCTGCGCATCGGCCTCGGCGAGGTCGCGACCCGCGACTGGATCCGCTCCGAGCTCCAGGACCTGGTGAAGGAGCTGGAGGAGAGACGGGACGGGCACGGTGTATTCCCGGCAGAACGGTCAGCGGGACGTGACGCAGACGACCGCTAGGGCTGTCCAGGGCCCCGGCGTTCAGCCGTACCATCGTCCTTATGGCTAGCGAAGACGCGGTGCGCGAGGCACTGGCGACGGTGAACGACCCCGAGATCAACCGCCCCATCACGGAACTCGGGATGGTCAAGTCGGTCGACATCGGCGCGGACGGGGCGGTCGCGGTCGCGGTGTACCTGACGGTCTCCGGCTGCCCGATGCGCGAGACGATCACGCAGCGCGTGACGGACGCGGTCGCGGCCGTCGACGGCGTCACGCGCGTCGACGTCACGCTCGACGTGATGAGCGACGAGCAGCGCAAGGAGCTGGCGACGGCCCTGCGCGGCGGCCAGACCGAGCGCGAGGTCCCCTTCGCCAAGCCCGGCTCGCTCACCCGCGTGTACGCGGTCGCCTCCGGCAAGGGCGGCGTCGGCAAGTCCTCGGTGACGGTGAACCTGGCGGCGGCGATGGCGGCCGACGGCCTGAAGGTCGGTGTCGTCGACGCCGACATCTACGGCCACTCCGTACCGCGCATGCTGGGCGCCGACGGGCGTCCCACCCAGGTCGAGAACATGATCATGCCGCCGTCGGCGAACGGCGTGAAGGTCATCTCCATCGGCATGTTCACCCCGGGCAACGCCCCGGTCGTGTGGCGCGGCCCGATGCTGCACCGCGCGCTCCAGCAGTTCCTCGCGGACGTGTACTGGGGCGACCTGGACGTCCTGCTCCTCGACCTCCCGCCGGGCACCGGTGACATCGCGATCTCCGTGGCCCAGCTGGTCCCGAACGCCGAGATCCTGGTCGTGACGACCCCGCAGCAGGCCGCGGCCGAGGTCGCCGAGCGGGCCGGCTCCATCGCCGTCCAGACCCACCAGAAGATCGTCGGCGTGGTCGAGAACATGTCGGGCCTGCCGTGCCCGCACTGCGACGAGATGGTCGACGTGTTCGGCACCGGCGGCGGCCAGACGGTCGCCGACGGCCTGACCCGCACCACGGGGGCCACGGTCCCGGTCCTCGGCGCCATCCCGATCGACGTCCGCCTGCGCGAGGGCGGCGACGAGGGCAAGCCGGTCGTCCTGAGCGACCCGGACTCCCCGGCCGGCAAGGCCCTGCGCGACATCGCGGGCAAGCTCGGCGGCCGCCAGCGCGGCCTGGCGGGCCTGTCCCTGGGCATCACCCCGAGGAACAAGTTCTAGGACCTCGTACGACGATGGGGGCGCCGTCCGCTGCGGACGGCGCCCCCATCGTCGTATCGCCGTGCCTATGCGTACGCGCCGATGTCCTTGATCATGGCGAAGCCGAGCCCGTACGCGCTCATGCCTCTTCCGTACGCTCCCACGTGCACGCCCTCCGGGGTCGAGCCGGCGAGCACCCAGCCGAACTCGGACTCCCGGTAGTGGAAGGGCGTGGGCACGCCGTCCACGGGGAGCGACAGCGTCGACCAGTCGGAGCCGTCGAGGTCGTCGGCCAGCGCCCACGCCGTCTCGGTCTGCTGGTCCAGCCAGTCGTCGCGCAGGGAGTGGTCCATCGAGCCGGGCCAGGTGAAGGACAGCAGCCCCACGCCCGCGAGCCACGCCGCCGAGGAGACCGACGTGGCCTCCATCAGACCCGTGCCGTCGGCGCTCCTGCGGGACGGATTGGCCGCGACGGTGACCACCACCGCGAACTTCTCCTTGTCCTCCGAGGCCTCGTTGCGTACGGAGGGCTCGTCACCGTGCCCGATCGAACCGTGCTCGACGGCACCGTCGGCCGCCGTTCCGACCTGCATCAGCCACCGCGGCCCCGTGAAGGCCTCGTCGAGGCCGTACCACGGGAAGGGCGCCTGCAGGTAGCCGTCGACCGTGCGCCGGGCGGAGGGGACCTGTTGTCCGCCCTCCGTGGCCGGCGCCTGCGCGACTGCCTGACTCGTCGTCTCCATGTGCCCGGACGCCTCCTCGTTCCTCGTCGGACCGGGACACCCCGCCCCCCTTCGGGCGACTCGTCCGGTCCGCACAACAACTCGGCAGCATAGCCACCCCACCGGGACCAGCAGCGAAACCGCCGGGTGCGCGGGGCGTCCGGGGGTCCGGTTCAGGCCGGGCGGGGCCCCGATGACGTATGAAACGCGTCACGCACGACAGAGCCGCACGTCGCTGACGTGCGGCTCCCGTGGGTCGGTACGTCGCTCAGGTGGCGTCCGCGTCGAAGACCGGGCGGTCGTCCTTGCCGTCGTCGTCGGGCTTCTTGGTCATGTCGACCCGGCCGCCGGAGGAACCCGCGGAGGACTCCGAGTCGCGGCCGTGGACCGCGTCCGTGACCTCGGCCATCTCCTTCTTCAGGTCGAAGCCGTTGCGGATCTCCTTGAGCCCCAGTTCGTCGTTGTCCAGCTGCTTGCGGATGAACGTCTTGGGGTTCAGGTCCTCGAACTCGAAGTCCTTGAACTCGGGACCGAGCTCGGAGCGGATGTCCTGCTTGGCGCTCTCCGAGAACTCGCGGATCTTGCGAATGGTCCGCGTGACGTCCTGGATGAGCTTCGGGAGCTTGTCCGGACCGAAGACGAGCACGGCGAGGACAACGAGCGTCACCAGCTCGAGCGGTCCTATGTCATTGAACACCTGAAGCTCCTTGCGATGTCCGGGCCGGGTCCACGGTACCCGGCGATCCGGTACGACCGGTACTGTCCCGAGCCCCCCGAGTGCACGCGCATGAGCGGTTTTGTGGGTTGTTTGCCATGTGGGACGGGGTTTCCGGGCGCCACTATGAGGTTTCTGTCAGTCGCCGTCCGAGGAGCCGAGGACCAGGGAGATGGTCAGCTCCTTGCCGCCGCGCTCCACGGTGAGCTCCAGCCGGTCGCCCGGGCGGTGGGCGCGGGTCTTGACGATGAGTTCCTCGCCGGAGTGGACGCGCTGGCCGTCGACCTCGGTGATGACGTCGCCCGCCTCGATGCCGGCCTTGTCGCCGGGGCCGCCCGCGTTGACCGCGGCGCCGCCGTCGTTGCCCTTGGTGCCGACGCGGGCTCCGTCGCCGGAGTAGTCCATGTCGAGCGTGACGCCGATCACCGGGTGGGTGGCCTTGCCCGTGTTGATCAGTTCCTCGGCGACGCGCTTGGCCTGGTTGACCGGGATGGCGAATCCGAGACCGATGGAGCCGGCCTGGCCGCCGCTCTCGTCGGAGCCGCTGTCGGCGGAGCGGATGGCGGAGTTGATGCCGATCACCCGGGCCCTGGAGTCGAGCAGCGGTCCGCCGGAGTTGCCGGGGTTGATGGGCGCGTCGGTCTGCAACGCGTCGACGTAGGACACGTCGCTGCCGTCGCCGCTCTCACCGCCGGCCGTGATGGGCCGCTCCTTGGCGCTGATGATGCCGGAGGTGACGGTGCCCTCCAGGTCGTAGGGAGCGCCGATGGCGACCACCGGATCGCCGACCTGGACGTTGTCGGAGTTGCCGAGTGTCAGGGGGGTGAGCCCGCTGACGCCGCTGACCTTGACCACGGCGAGGTCGTAGCCGCTGTCCCGGCCGACGACGGTGGCCTTGGCGGTGTCCCCGCTGTGGAAGGTCACCGATATCTCGCCGTCGCCGCCGGCGGGTTCGACGACGTGGTTGTTGGTGAGGATGTGACCCCGGTCGTCGAGCACGAAGCCGGTGCCCGTGCCGGATTCCTCGGAGCCGGTCACATGCAGCGTGACCACGCTGGGCAGCGCCCGCGCGGCGATCCCGGCCACGCTGTCCGGAGCCCGCCCAGCAGGCTCCGCCGCGGCCTGCGGCAGCTCTACGTCCCCCATGCCGCCGTTGCGCTCCAGATACGCCCCCACGGCCCCGCCGACGCCCCCTGACACGAGCGCCAGCAGCACGGCGGCCCCGACGAGCACCTTCCTCGCCCGCTTACGCCGCTGCTCCTTGGAGGGGACGGCGGCGCCGTTCTGCTGGAAGGGGGTCTGGAGGTGGAGCTGGACGGGGGTGGGGGTGGGGGTGGCGGCCCAGGGGTCGTAGTTCTGCCACGGGTTGGCGGGAGGCGGGGTGACAGAGGGGACCGGGGCTGGGGTGGCGCTGTGGTGCGAGGCCGACGCCGACGCCGGGCCCGGAGTGGGGCCGTGGGGCGCGCTCGGCGCGGGGGTGCCGTGCGGCTGGGTGGGCGCCGGGGCCGGGAGGGTGCTGTGGGGTGGGGCAGGGGCGGCGGGCGTGGGCGGCGCGGGCACGGCGGGAGTTCCGTGGGACGGGGTCGTCGCCGGGTGCTGGACCGGTGGGGCGGGGGCCCAGGGGCCGGGTTCGCCGTAGGGCGGGGTGCTGTAGGGGTCGGGGTCGTGCAGGGGCCTCGGGCGCTCGGCCACGGCCGCGGGGGCCGGCGCAGGGTGCGCGTCAGCGGCGGCGGTGTCTGCGGCGTCTGTTGCCGGCACCTCGGTGGGGCGGTCCAGCTCGAAATCGCCGGAGGCGTCGGAGGCGTGGGAGACCACGGAGGCGCCGTCGCTCGGCGGCTCGTGCAGATCCGGCGCGTCCGGTGCTTCCTGCGGTGAGCGCAGCTCGAAGTCCCCTGCGGGGAGACCGCGCTCGGAGTCGTCCACGGGTGCGGCGTCCTGAGGTCGCCTCAACTCGTAGTCACCTTCGGGCGAGGCGGCCGCGTCGCCGCCGCTCCCACGGCTCCACCACTTCGCCTTCGTGGGCTTCCCCTCGTTCATGCTCTCCCCACAGCCGGGGCCCGTCCGGCACGGCGGACCCCACTCACCCACACCTCTCAGGCACAGCGCCTCGGCGACACGGCCTGAGCTGCCGGACAGGACACGGCACGGCTCTTACTGGATTCAACCAGGTTCACCGGCCGACGCGCAGACGCCGGTCAGCCGGTGGGGCCGGAGAAGGTGGAAGGAGAAGAGGTCGCGTCGGGGACGGGTGCGGCGAGAAGGGCGGGCGGGGTGAGGTCCGTGGCGGTGGACCACGAGGTCAGCGTCAGCTGGGGAGTGGTGCTGAGCGGACGTATCAGCGGGGACATGGCGGCCGCGCCGGCCACGACGGGTGTCGTCAGCGTGCGCGAGACCGGCTGGGCCGGTACGCCGGGTGCGAGCGGGGCGGAGGCCTCGGTCGGGGCGGACCCGGTGTCGTCGATCCGGGACTGACCGGCGGCGAGCAGCGGGCCCACCGCACGGCGGCGCTGGCTGTCCGGCGTGGCCGCCCCGGTGCCCTGGGAGCGGGCCGGGGTCACATTGCTGCCGCCCGCGCCACCGCGCGCGTCGGTGTCGGCCGGGACGCCGGTCGTGACACCGCCCAGCGCGATCGCGGCCAGCGACACCGCACCGGCGGCGACGAACGCGAACCGCATGCCGCGCGACGCCGTCCGGTCGGCGTCGTGCCGGCTGACGTCGTGGATGCGGAAGCCGCCGCGGTCCAGGCCGGCCGGGAGGACCGAGCCGTGCTGACGGGCCGGGACGTAGTCGAACTCGAAGCGCTCACCGCGCTTCACGCCGAAGACCCCGGCGGTTCCGGGTCGTTCTGCGAAGCCGTCGGCGAACCCGTCGGGGAACCCTCCCCCGAACGGCGAGCCACCGCCGTCGTCCGTGCCACCTCCCGCGGGCAGCCCCTGCAGGCGCGCCAGGAAGCTCTCGGACGGGGGTGGCGGGGCCGCCTCCGCGAAGACGTTCTTCAGTCGGCGCTGGGCGTCGGCCTCGGCCTTGCACTTGGCGCAGGTGGCCAGGTGGGCGAGGACGCGCTCGCGCGTCTCATGACCGAGCTCGCCGTCCACAAGCGCGGCGAGTCGGTCTCCCAGATGCTGCTCCGCGAGATGCCCTTTGGCGGGGTTGGGCCGTGATCCACTCACGCGGTCGCGCCCCCTCCCCCCAGTGCGGCGACGCGGGGCACGAAGGAGCGGCGCTCCTTGCGGGCCTCCGGAGAGCGGTGCGCGAGGGCCTTGCGCAGCTGGGAACGGCCACGGTGGATACGTGACCGGACGGTGCCGAGCTTGACGCCGAGGGTCGCGGCGATCTCCTCGTACGACAGTCCTTCGATGTCGCACAGGACGACCGCGGCGCGGAACTCGGGCGCCAGGGTGTCGAGGGCCTGCTGGACGTCCGCGTCGAAGTGGGCGTCGTTGAAGACCTGCTGGGGTGAGGGCTCGCGGCTGGGCAGGCGCTCGGCCGCGTCCTCGCCGAGGGCGTCGAAGCGGATGCGCTGCTTGCGGCGCACCATGTCCAGGAAGAGGTTGGTGGTGATGCGGTGCAGCCAGCCCTCGAAGGTGCCGGGCGTGTAGGTCGACAAGGAGCGGAAGACGCGGACGAAGACCTCCTGGGTGAGGTCCTCCGCGTCGTGCTGGTTGCCCGTCAGGCGGTAGGCGAGCCGGTAGACCCGGCCGCTGTGCGTGCTGACGATCTCCTCCCACGTCGGAGGAGTCCACGCCTGCCCGTCCGCGTCGGTGGAGAAGGTCGCGGTCTGGCTGTACTCGTCGTGGCTGGGGTCAGCAGCGGTGTCGTTCACGGATTTCGGCCTACCCGCCGATCCGAGGAAGCGCCGCAGCACTCCTCCGCGATCCACAGGCGCAGCCGCACCTCCCCTGTCGGCTCTGGTGGTGTCCAGTGGAGCCCCTACCATAGCCACCTCGCCCGTTAGCTCCGGATAAGCGGTTTTACGAGAGTTTGATCTGGGCTGATACCGCTCGTACGGCTGCGTCACCGCCCGCTCGGGGCCCTGTCCGAGCCCCTGCTCCTCATCGTGATCCAACTGTGTCCCCCCGGGTGCGTCTCCACCCCTCTAAACGCCCGGTCCCATCAGCAGGTTCCCGCCCCCAACGGATACAGTCACGCCCAGGCAACCACGGGGACAGGAGAGGGTCATTACCGCCAACCGGCAGACGAGCTGGGCGTTCGCCGACGCCTATGTCGCCGAGGACGAAGCGCTGCACTGGGCCCGCGACCGGGCCCGTGAGGCAGGGCTGCGCTCGGTGTCGCCCGGCGCGGGTGCGGCACTGCGGTTGCTGGCGGCCTCGGTGGACGCCAAGGCGGTCGCCGAGATCGGCACCGGTACG
Source organism: Streptomyces sp. NPDC057280 (assembly GCF_042668605.1). Taxonomy (NCBI): domain Bacteria; kingdom Bacillati; phylum Actinomycetota; class Actinomycetes; order Kitasatosporales; family Streptomycetaceae; genus Streptomyces; species Streptomyces sp. NPDC057280. The sequence goes on along the minus strand of NZ_JBHUYR010000003.1, from coordinate 829,268 downwards.
GGAGTCTCCGGCATCCATCTGCTGCACGGCATGCGGCCGGACGGCGTCCTGACGACCGTCGACCCCGAGCCGGAGCACCAGCAGTTCGCCCGTCAGGCCTTCCGGGCCTCCGGCTTCGCCAGCAACCGGGCCCGCTTCATCCCCGGCCGCGCGCTCGACGTCCTGCCCCGGCTCGCCGACGCCGGCTACGACCTCGTCTTCTGCGACGGCGACCGCCAGGAGGTCATGGACTACCTCGCTGAATCGTTGCGCCTGCTGCGACCGGGGGGCCTCGTGGTGTTCGAGGGGGTCTTCGCGCACGGCCGGACGGTGGACTCGGGTCCGCAGCCGACCGAGGTGCTGCGGCTGCGCGAGCTGCTGCGCGCGGTGCGGGAGAGCCCGGAACTGGTGCCGTCGTTGCTGCCGGTGGGTGACGGACTGCTGTGCGCGGTCAAGCGGTAGGGCCGGGCCCCGGCTGAACAAACAGCGACCCCGGCACCGTATGGGATGCCGGGGTCACCGAAAGGGTATGGTCGCGTCCCGCGTCAGCCGACGACCTTCTTGAGGGCGTCGCCGAGCGCATCGGCCTCGTCAGGGGTCAGCTCGACGACGAGCCGACCGCCGCCTTCGAGCGGAACGCGCATGACGATGCCCCGCCCCTCCTTGGTCACCTCGAGCGGGCCATCGCCCGTCCGCGGCTTCATGGCCGCCATGCTCGTTCCCCTTCCTGAAACCAGCTCATCGTCTAAGCCGACGGCCCTGGGAGGGCACGCGTGTCGTGCGTGGGCACGCGACACCGGCATCGAACACATTGCTTCCAAGCCATTATCCCGCATCTCAGGACCCGATGACCAACATCAGTCGGCATCGCTTGGGCAACGCGCGCGAGCAAAACCACTCAATTCGGCGATGTGACTGCGATACTGCGCGGCCGTGCGCATGTTCGGCGACAGAATTCGGCCGCGGATTCTTTGACGCAGGTCACACGTCCGTTCCGGTCCCTGAGCGGTGATCTCCGCCATGCTGTCCTACTGAACCCGCAAGTAACCCGCAAGGACGCAGGAGGGGACGCACATGGCCGACACCGTGCTCTACGAGGTGGGCGACGGACTCGCGACGATCACCATCAACCGGCCCGAGGCGATGAACGCCCTGAACATCGCGACCAAGGTCGCGCTGCGGGACGCGGTCCGGGCCGCGGCCGGTGACGACGCCGTGCGGGCCGTGCTGCTGACCTCCGCCGGGGAGCGGGCGTTCTGTGTGGGTCAGGACCTCAAGGAGCACATCGGGCTGCTCGCGGAGGGCTCGACCTCCGTCATGAGCACGGTCAAGGAGCACTACAACCCGGTCGTGCGTGCCCTGACGGAGATGCCCAAGCCGGTGGTGGCCGGGGTGAACGGGGTCGCGGCCGGGGCCGGGTTCGGGCTGGCGCTCGCGGCGGACTACCGGGTGGTCGCGGACACGGCCGGGTTCAACACCTCGTTCGCGGGGGTCGCGCTGACGGCGGACTCCGGGATCTCGTGGACCCTGCCGCGGGTGGTGGGCCCCGGGCGCGCCGCCGACCTGCTGCTCTTCCCGCGGACGATCAAGGCCCAGGAGGCGTACGAGCTGGGCATCGCCAACCGTCTCGTCCCTGCGGCTGAGCTGCACGCCGAGGCCGAGAAGGTGGCCCGCGCGCTGGCCGAGGGGCCGACGGTGGCGTACGCGGCGATCAAGGAGTCCGTCGCCTACGGGTTCTCGCACTCTCTGGCGGAGACGCTGGAGAAGGAGGACGAGCTGCAGACGCGGGCGGGGGCGTCGGAGGACCATGCGATCGCTGTGCGGGCGTTCGTGAACAAGGAGACGCCCAAGTACCTGGGGCGCTGAGCGCTCAGCTCCGCCTGGCCGAGCAGTCGGCCAGGTGGTCGTTCACCAGCCCGCACGCCTGCATCAGGGCGTACGCCGTCGTCGGTCCCACGAAGCGCAGGCCCTTCTTCTTCAGGGCCTTCGACAACGCCGTCGACTCCGGAGTGATCGCCGGGACGTCTCCCACCGTTCGGGGAGCCGGGCCCGGCGTTTTCGGGGCGTGCGACCAGATGAACTCGTCGAGCTCGCCCGGAGCCCAGTCGGCCAGTACGCGCGCGTTGGCGAGGGTCGCGTCGATCTTGGCGCGGTTGCGGATGATGCCCTCGTCCAGGAGGAGGCGGTCGCGGTCGGCGTCCGTGAACGTCGCCACCTTGGCGATCTCGAACCCCGCGAAGGCCGCGCGGAAGCCCTCCCGGCGGCGCAGGATCGTGATCCAGGAGAGGCCGGACTGGAAGGCCTCCAGGCAGAGGCGCTCGTAGAGGGCGTCGTCGCCGTGGACCGGGCGGCCCCACTCCTCGTCGTGGTAGGCGATGTAGTCCTCGGTGGACACGCCCCAGGGGCAGCGCAGCCGGCCGTCCGGGCCGGCCAGGGCGGTTCCGTCGCTCACTGGTCCTCCTGGGCGGGCTTCTCCATGGAGACGTGCGAGGTGCGCGTGCCGTGGGCGGCGGCCTGGGCGCCGGCCAGGGCCGACTCCAGGTCGGCGATGCGCGCGTCGCGCTCGGCGAGCTCGGCGCCGAGGCGGCCGAGGGCGTCGTCCACGTCGGCCATGCGGTAGCCGCGCGCGGCGAGCGGGAAGCGGAGGGCCTCCACGTCGGCGCGGTGGACCGGGCGGTCGTACGGCAGGGGGTCCTGGAGGCGCTCCGGAGCGGCCTCCGGGAGGGGGCCCGTCTCGCCGCCGCCCACCACGGCGAGCGTCACCGCGGCGACCACGACGGCGAGCGCGACGACGAGGAACAAGAACATAACCATCGCTGTGGGCCCCCACGCTCGGTGAAAGTGTCGGACTCCGTATCGGACTCTGTGTCGGAGTCGAATGTGTCAGAGTCCGATCGTGCCATGCGAGTCTGACAGTTAGGGTCGCAGGCGGCCGCCGGCCGGCGACTTGCCAGGACGTACTAGGAGAGGTCACAGGGGATGCTCAGGCTGGGCACGCGGGAATTCGAGCCGCACGAGCCGGTGATCATGGCGATCGTGAACCGGACCCCGGACTCCTTCTACGACCAGGGCGCGACGTTCCGTGACGAGCCGGCCCTCGCGCGCGTGGAGCAGGCGGTGGCCGAGGGTGCCGCGATCATCGACATCGGCGGGGTCAAGGCCGGGCCGGGCGAAGAGGTGTCCGCCGAGGAGGAGGCGCGGCGGACGGTCGGGTTCGTGGCGGAGGTGCGGCGGCGGTTCCCCGACGTCGTCATCAGCGTGGACACCTGGCGGGCGTCGGTCGGTGCGGCCGTGTGCGAGGCGGGGGCGGATCTGCTGAACGACGCGTGGGGCGGGGTCGATCCGGGACTCGCGGAGGTGGCCGCGCGGTACGGGGTGGGGCTGGTGTGCACGCACGCGGGCGGGGCCGAGCCTCGTACGCGGCCGCACCGGGTGACGTACGACGACGTCATGGCCGACATTCTGCGGGTGACCGTGGGGCTGGCCGAGCGGGCCGTGGCGCTGGGGGTGCCCCGGGAGTCGGTGCTGATCGACCCGGGGCACGACTTCGGGAAGAACACGCGGCACAGTCTCGAAGCGACACGGCGGCTGGGAGAAATGGTCGGGACGGGGTGGCCGGTGCTGGTGTCCCTGTCGAACAAGGACTTCGTCGGCGAGACCCTGGACAAGCCGGTGAAGGAGCGCGTCGTCGGGACGCTCGCGACGACGGCGGTCTCGGCGTGGCTCGGGGCACAGGTCTACCGCGTGCACGAGGTCGCCGAGACCCGTCAGGTGCTGGACATGGTGGCGTCGATCGCGGGCCACCGGCCCCCGGCGGTCGCCCGCCGGGGACTCGCCTGATCCGCCGGACGGGCCCTAGCGGCCCGCCTCCTTCGACACCAGCGCCACCGCCTCGTCCACGTCGTCCGTGACGTGGAACAGGAGCAGGTCCTTCTCGGAGGCCTTGCCCTGGGCGATCAGGGTGTTCTTCAGCCAGTCCACCAGGCCGCCCCAGTAGGCGCTGCCGAACAGGACGATCGGGAAGCGGGTGACCTTCTGGGTCTGCACGAGGGTGAGGGCCTCGAAGAGTTCGTCGAGCGTGCCGAGGCCGCCGGGCAGGACCACGAAGCCCTGCGCGTACTTCACGAACATCATCTTGCGGACGAAGAAGTACCGGAAGTTCAGGCCGATGTCGACGTACGGGTTGAGGCCCTGCTCGAAGGGCAGCTCGATGCCGAGGCCCACCGAGATGCCGTTCGCCTCGCAGGCGCCCTTGTTGGCCGCCTCCATCGCCCCTGGACCGCCGCCCGTGATCACCGCGAACCCGGCCTCGACCAGGCCTCGACCGAGCTGCACGCCCGCCGCGTACTCCGGGGAGTCCGCCGGTGTCCGCGCCGAGCCGAACACGCTGATCGCGGGCGGGAGTTCGGCGAGCGTGCCGAAGCCCTCGATGAACTCCGACTGGATGCGCAGGACCCGCCAGGGGTCGGTGTGGACCCAGTCGGAGGGGCCGCCCGCGTCCAGGAGCCGCTGGTCGGTGGTGCTGGCCGTCACCTGTCCACGCCTTCGGAGGACGGGTCCCAGGCGCTGCTCCGACGGTGGCTGCTTCTTCCCCTCGGGGTTGCCGGTAGCCATGTGCGCTCCCTCCATTAGCGGGTAGTTCCGCTTCAGCGTAGATCTACGCGGGTTACGGAGGGGGGACGTGTGCGTGTCCGCCGGCGGCGGCCTTGCCGCCTCATGCCGTCAGCCAGGCCCGCAGCCGCTCCTCCGCGACCGGGATCAGTGACGCCTTCACCCGCTCGTCGACCTTGTGGGCGAGCAGCGGGTTGCCGGGGCTGTAGTTGACGGCCGGGATGCCCAGGCGGCTGAAGCGGGACACGTCCGTCCAGCCGTACTTGGGGTGGACCTCGCCGCCCACGGCCTGCACGAAGGCGGCCGCGGACGGGTCGTTCAGGCCCGGCCGGGCTCCGCCGGTGTGGTCGTCGACGACGAACTCGTCCACGCCGCAGTCGGCGAAGTAGTCGCGGACGAAGGCCTCGGCCTCCTCCTCGCTGCGGTCGGGCGCGTAACGGAAGTTGACGGTGACCGTGCAGGCGTCCGGGATGACGTTGGTGGCCACGCCGCCCTCGATGCCGACGGCGTTGAGGCCCTCGTGGTAGCGCAGGCCGTCCACGACCGGCCGGCGCGGCTCGTACGCGGCCAGCTTGGCCAGCACGCGCGCGGAGGCGTGGATCGCGTTGGAGCCCATCCACGCGCGCGCGGAGTGCGCCCGCTCCCCCTTGAACTTGAGCAGCACCCTGAGCGTGCCCTGGCAGCCGCCCTCCACCTGGCCGTCGGTGGGTTCGAGGAGCACCGCGAAGTCGCCCGCCAGCCACTCGGGATGGGCCTCGGCGACATGTCCCAGACCGTTGAGGTGGGCGGCGACCTCTTCGTTGTCGTAGAAGACGAAGGTGAGGTCGCGGTTGGGGGCCGGGACGGTCGCCGCGATGCGCAGCTGGACGGCGACGCCGGACTTCATGTCGCAGGTGCCGCAGCCCCAGAGGTAGCCGTCCTCGTCGAGGCGGGAGGGGACGTTGTCGGCGATGGGGACGGTGTCGATGTGGCCGGCGAGGATGACCCGCTCCGCGCGGCCCAGGTTCGTGCGGGCCACCACGTTGTTGCCGTACCGGTCGACCGTGAGGTGCGGCAGGGCGCGCAGCGCGGTCTCGATGGCGTCCGCGAGGGGCTTCTCGGTGCCGCTCACCGAGGGGAAGTCGACGAGCTGCGCGGTCAGCTCCGCAGCGTCCAGCGTGAGGTCAAGCGGGGTATCGGCCATGGCCTTGACCCTAGCGCCCGGGCCCTCGCGGCCGTCGTCCACACCCGGCTCGGGCACCACAGGCCCCTCCAGTATTTTGTACGGATGCCACAGCCGTCACCCACTCCCCGACGCCGTCGTCGTGGCCGCCTCCTGCGTTTCGGGGCGGCCCTCGTGGTCCTGTGTGCCGTCGCGGGCTATCTCGTGGTGCAGTACGTCACCGGAGGCGCGGACGCGCCCGGCTGCAAGGTCGTCTCGGGCAAGGGCGACGGGGCGGAGTACGAGTTCACGCCGGAGCAGGCGGTGAACGCGGCGACCATCACGGCCGTCGGCACCGGGCGCGGGCTGCCCGAGCGGGCGGTGGCGATCGCGCTGGCGACCTCGATCCAGGAGTCGGGGCTGCGCAACATCACCCACGGCGACCGGGACTCGCTCGGCCTGTTCCAGCAGCGGCCGTCGCAGGGCTGGGGCACGGAGCGGCAGATCATGGACCCGGCGTACGCGGCGGGGAAGTTCTACGAGCATCTGGTCAAGGTCTCCGGTTACACGAAGATGCCGCTCACGGAGGCCGCCCAGCGGGTGCAGCGCAGCGGCTACCCGGAGGCGTACGCCAAGCACGAGCCGGACGCGGTGCTGCTCGCCGCCGCGCTCACCGGGACCTCTCCGGCGACGCTGACCTGCGACGGGCGGCAGGCCGCCACGCAGGCCGCGGGTCCGGACGGGGTGCGGGACGCGCTGGTGAAGGACTTCGGGCGGGACGCGCTCGACACGACCGCCGAGGACGTGGCGAAGGGTACGAAGTCGTCGTCCGCCGCCACCGGGGACACGGCCGGGGAGCGGACGCTGATCGTGCCGGTCACCGGCCACGACCCCGCCAAGCGCACGGTGCGGCAGCGGGGCTGGCAGCTCGCGCACTGGGCGGTGGCCAACGCCTCCGCCCTGCACATCCAGAGCGTCACCTACGCCGGGCGGCGGTGGACCGCGGGGAACACCCAGAGCGAGTGGCGGGCCGTGCAGAGCACGGGTGCGGGCGGGGCGGAGAAGGCCGCCGGGTCCGTGCGGATCGTGACTGCTCAGTAGTACGGGCCGTCACTCGCAGGGGTTACGGGGGCCCGACTCGGACGCGGGTGTGCGCAGGTTTTCGTCACCTCACTCTCGTATCCGGGAAATCCCTTGAGAACACAGGGCTGTAAGGATTCGGCGGACTTTCGGATCGGGCGCCTTTTGCCCGTTTTTATCCGCAGCCGATAATGCGACGCATTGCCAACTCTTTACGTTGGCCGTCCGCAACCTTCGCGGGCTTCGAGCGGTAGTCACTGCGTCCGAGCCCGGTGATCAACTGCCGGGAGCGGGTGCACACTTCCTCGTTCTCTCCCGTCAAAGGAGCATCATGTCCCTCCCCCTGACCCGCAGGATCGCCCGTGCCGCGCTGCTCGTCGCTGCGGGAGCGGCAGCCGGGGTCGGTGCGGCCGGCTCCGCCAGTGCGGCGCCCGCCGAGCTCCCCGCCACCCCGAACCTGGGCGGTCTGACCGCCCTGGACGCGGCGAGCGTCGGCAACAACGTCGACGGCGCGACGCAGAGCGTCACCAAGATCGCGGGCAACACCGGCGGCAACGCGGTCAAGAAGGCGGTGCCGACGGCGGGCAAGACCGGCGGCAAGGTCGCGAAGAAGGCGGCCCCGGCCGCGCAGCAGACGGCCGGTGACGCGGCGGGCTCCGCCGGGGACATCCTCGGTGACACCACGTCCACCGCGACGAAGGGCGGGCTGCCGACGGACTCCCTCACCAAGGGCGGGCTGCCCGCGGCCGACTCGCTGCCGGTGAAGTCGCTGCCGCTCGGCTGAACGGCCTGAAACGCGAAGGGGCCCGGGGTTCTCCCCCGGGCCCCTTCGCGTCGTCCCGCCGGCTACAGACGCTCGACCGCCGCCCGCACCCGTTCATCGGTCGCCGTGAACGCCACACGGACGTACGTCGCGCCCGCCTCCCCGTAGAAGTCGCCCGGCGCCACGAGGATGCCCAGCTCGGCCAGGTGGGCGACGGTGTCCCAGCAGGACTCGTCGCGGGTGGCCCAGAGGTAGAGGCTGGCCTCGCTGTGCTCGATGCGGAAGCCGTGCTTCACCAGCGCCTCGCGCAAAGCCTCTCGGCGGGCCGCGTACCGCTCCCGCTGCTCCTGGACGTGGACGTCGTCGCCGAGCGCCGCGACGACCGCCGCCTGCGTCGGGGCCGACGTCATCATGCCGCCGTGCTTGCGGATCTCCAGCAGGGGGCCGAGGACGGCCGGGTCGCCGGCCAGGAAGGCCGCGCGGTAGCCGGCCAGGTTGGAACGCTTGGAGAGAGAGTGGACGGCCACGATGCCGTCGTAGGAGCCGCCGTTGACGTCCGGGTGCAGGACCGAGACCGGGTCGGCCTCCCAGCCCAGCTCCAGATAGCACTCGTCGGAGAAGAGCAGCACGCCGTGCTCACGGGCCCAGGCGACGATCCGGGTCAGCTCCGCCTTCGACAGGACCTTGCCGGTCGGGTTCGACGGGGAGTTGAGCCAGAGCAGCTTCAGGCCCTCGGGGTCCAGTTCGGTCGGGTCGTCGTAGACCTCGTACTCGGCGCGGGCGAGACGGGCGCCCACCTCGTACGTCGGGTAGGCCAGCCGTGGGTACGCGACCTTGTCGCCGGGGCCGAGGCCCAGCTGGGTGGGCAGCCAGGCGACCAGTTCCTTGGAGCCGACGATCGGCAGGACGTGCCGGTGGGTGACGTCACGGGCGCCCAGGCGGCGCTCCAGCCAGCCGGTGATCGCGTCGCGCAGGGCCGGGGTGCCCCAGACCGTCGGGTAGCCCGGGGAGTCCGCCGCGTCGATCAGGGCCTTCTGGATCAGCTCGGGGACCGGGTCGACCGGGGTGCCGACGGAGAGGTCGACGATGCCGTCCGGGTGCGCTGCGGCCGTCTTCTTGTACGGCTCCAGCTTGTCCCAGGGGAAGGTGGGGAGGCGGTCGGAGACTGCGGACACGGGGACTGGCTCACTTTCTGGTACGTACGGCAAACGCCTCGGTCCCGTACGGCGATCAGAGGTGATCTGGCCGTACGGGACCGAGGCGGCACGAAGCTGCGGGCCGCTGGTGCGCTTACGCCTGGGGCGGCAGCGCGGCGATGAAGGGGTGGTCCCGCTCGATCAGACCCAGCTTGCTGGCGCCGCCGGGGGAGCCGAGCTCGTCGAAGAACTCGACGTTCGCCTTGTAGTAGTCCTTCCACTCCTCCGGAGTGTCGTCCTCGTAGAAGATCGCCTCGACCGGGCAGACCGGCTCACAGGCACCACAGTCGACGCATTCGTCCGGGTGGATGTACAAGGACCGGGAGCCCTCGTAGATGCAGTCGACCGGGCACTCCTCGATGCACGCCTTGTCCTTGACGTCGACACAAGGCTGCGCGATGACGTAGGTCACGCTGTCGTTCCTCCTCGATAGGGCGCTGGCGGGCCTCCATAGGCTCCGCCGCCTGGCGCGCGGGAGCGCGGCGTCGTCGATGCCCGCCCCTAGTATCTCCGTTCTTGGGCATGATCCGAACAGGAGGGGTGAACTGACCTGTGGAAATCTCTGCGACGGGGCGCCTTGAGGTCCGTATCACCGCAGCTGACGTGGGTAAACGGGTCTCCGTACGCCGCATGAACGATCCTGCGGTTCCGGGTGAGAAGTTCACCGACACGGTGGGTGTTCTCGCATCATGGGACACCGGTGTGCTTCGGATCACACGCAAGGACGGCGAGACTGTCCGCATCGCGGAATCCTCGCTGGTGGCGGGCAAGGTGGTGCCGGGCGCCCCGGCCCGCCGCCGGGGGCCGTCCGCCTCGTACGCGGAACTCGCCCATGTCTGCACGCGCGCGTGGCGGCCGGTGGAGAGCGAGCGGCTCGGCGAGTGGGAGCTGCGGGCCGCGTCCGGCTTCACCCGGCGAGCCAACTCCGTGCTGCCGATCGGCGACCCCGGCATGCCGCTGGACGACGCGCTGGAGGCCGTACGCCGCTGGTACGGCGCTCGCGGGCTGCCCGCGTACGTGCAGACCGCGACCGGCGCCGAGGGCACGCAGGAGCTGCTGTGCGCGGAGCTGGAGCGGCGCGGGTGGGTCCGTGAGGTGACGGCCGAGCTGTGGATCGGGGCGCTGGCACCGCTCGCCGACCGGGCCGGGGGCGCCGGGGGTGTCGCGGTGGAGCTGTCCCGGGACGTGGACGAGGCGTGGCTCGCGCGCTACCAGCGCAAGGGGGTGAGCGAGGTGGCGCTGAAGGTGCTGTCGAGCGGGCCCTCGGTGTGGTTCGCGCAGGTGCCGGGAAGCGGTGGCGTGCCCGCCGCCATCGGGCGGTGTGTGGTGGACGGGCGGTGGGCGTCCTTCGCCGCCGTCGAGGTCGATCCCGAGCAGCGGCGGCGGGGGCTGGCCACCGAGGTGATGGCCGCGCTGGCCCGACGGGCGCTCGAGGAGGGCGCGTCGGCGGCCTGGCTCCAGGTCGAGGCGGAGAACGCGGGGGCGCGGGCGCTGTACGCCGGGATGGGCTTCGGGGCGCATCACGCGTACCACCACTACCGGGAACCGGCCGCCGGGGAGAGTGACCGGTGAGCGGCCGGTACCGATCGCTGTGAGAGGGCACGAGCCAGCTATGCGTCTGCCGCATCCCCCACCCCCGGAACGCTCCGCCGAACTGCGCCGGCGGTTCGCCGAAGAGGCCCGCTCCGAACGGCCCGACCTGTCCGCGCTGTGTCTGCTCCTGGGCGCCGAGGCGGACGGCGGCCTCGACGAGGCGGGCATCGACGCGGCCCAGATCGCACTGGACGAACTGGCCGGGCGGCTGCCGTTCCGGCCCGGTGGGCCGCGGTCGTGGGCGGTCGCCCTGCGGGAGCTGCTCGGGGAGCGGTGCGGGTTCCGCGGCTCCGCCGGGGACTATCAGCGGCTGGAGTCGTCGTTGCTGCACGAGGTGCTTCGGCGGCGGCGGGGCTTGCCGATCCTGCTGTCCGTGGTGTGGATGGAGGTGGCCCGGCGGGCCGGGGCGCCGGTGTACGGGGTCGCTCTTCCGGGGCACTTCGTGGTGGGGTTCGGGGCCGCGGAGGAGCAGGTGCTGGCCGATCCGTTCGACGGGGGGCGGGTGCTCGCCGGGGCCGACGCGGAGTTGTTGGTCGCGGGGGCCACGGGGGCTTCTCTTGATCCGTCCATGTTGGCGCCGGCCGATCCGCTGGATGTGGTGCTGCGGATTCTCAACAACGTGCGGGCCTGGGCGGCGGCTCGGCCGGAGCGGTCGGATGTGGCGCTGTGGGCTGTGGAGTTGTCGCTGTTGTTGCCTTCTCATCCGGCTCGGTTGCGGTACGAGCGGGCGCAGTTGCTGGTGGAGCGGGGTGACTTCGTCGAAGGGGCCGCGGAGTTGGAGGGGTACGCGGAGGTGGTGGCGGCGGTGGACGAGTCCGCTGCGGATCGCCTGCGGCGGCAGGCTCGGGCGGCTCGGGCCAGGCTCAACTGACATCGCCGTAGGGGCTTTTGCCGGTGGGCTTGTGCGCGTTCGCTGTGGCTGGTCGCGCAGTTCCCCGCGCCCCTGAAAGACAGGCCGACTACAGCCAGCCCTTCTCCCTCGCCAGGCGCGCTGCCTCTGCCCTGTTCCTTACCGCCAGTTTCTGGATTGCCGTCGAGAGATAGTTGCGGACCGTGCCCTGTGACAGATGCAGCTTCGCTGCCAACTCCGCGTTCGTGGAACCGTCCTCCGCCGCCCGCAGGACCTCGCGCTCCCGGTCCGTCAGCGGGTTCGCGCCCTCCGCCAGGGCCGCTGCCGCCAGGGTCGGGTCGATGACCCGCTCGCCCGCCAGTACCTTGCGTACCGCCTCCGCCAGTTGGGCGGCCGGGGCGTCCTTGACCAGGAACGCGTCGGCGCCCGCCTCCATGGCGCTGCGGAGGTAGCCGGGGCGGCCGAAGGTGGTCAGGACAACCAGCTTCACGTCCGGCAGGGCCGTGTGGACCTGAGCCGCCGCCTCGATGCCGGTCATGCCGGGCATCTCGATGTCCAGGAGAGCCACGTCGACGCCGTGGGTCCGTGCCGCGGCCAACACCTCGTCGCCCCGGGCGACTTGGGCGACCACCTCGATGTCGTCCTCCAGGCCCAGGAGGGCGGCGAGGGCCTCGCGGACCATCGACTGGTCCTCGGCGAGGAGGACCTTGATCGTGTGGCTCATGCCCCGGATCCTACGGGCGTCACCGCGCCGGCGGGCACCCGGGCGAGCAGCCGGAAACCGTGCTTGGTGCGGCCCGCCTCCAGGGTGCCGCCCGCCTTCCCCAGGCGCTCGGTCAGGCCGGTGAGGCCGTTGCCGGGGCCCTTGCCGGAGCCGCCCGAGCCGTTGTCCTCGACGGCGAGTTCCAGGACCGGGCCGTCGAGGGTCTGGCGGTGCAGGACCTCGATCGTGCAGCGGGTCGCGCCGCTGTGCCGTACGACGTTGGTGACCGCCTCGCGCAGGGCCCAGGCGAGGGCGCTCTCGCTGTCCTCGGGCACGCCGGTGAGGTCGGGTTCGGCGGGTACGTCGGCGATGACCGCGGCGGCCGTCAACGCGACCTGGGCACCCGCGAGTTCCTCGGACAGCCGGGGCCTGCGGTAGCCGGAGACCGCCTCGCGGACGTCCACCAGGGCCTGGCGGCTGACCTGTTCGATGTCGGCGACCTGCTGGGCCGCCTTGTCGGGGTGGTCCGGGAGCATCCGGCCGGCCAGTTCGCTCTTCAGCGTGATCAGGGAGAGGGAGTGACCGAGGAGATCGTGCAGGTCGCGGGCGAGACGCAGGCGTTCCTCGTTGGCGGCGAGCTGGGCGACGGTGGCGCGGGCCTTGCGCAACTCCACGGTGGTGGAGACGAGTTGCCGGATGCCGGTCATGGAGTAGCCGACCAGGAGCACGACGAGGAAGAGTCCCCAGGCCTCGTCGAGATCGTGGGCGTGCCAGCCCGCCAGCATCATCGCGGCGGCGGTGAGCGGGATCGTCCAGTAGGCGGTCCGCAGCGGGAAGGCCACCCCGCAGGTGACCGAGACGTACACGAACAGGCCGAGCCATTCGCTGCCGAAGCCGAAGGCCAGAGCGAGTCCGAGCACCCAGAGGGCGGCGGCCAGGACGTTGATGATCCCGCCGCGGAAGGTCCGGCGGCCCATGGTGCGGAAGACCAGGGTCAGATAGAGCCCGACGAAGGCCACGAGGCCCGTCCAGCCGGCAGCCGTGACCGCGGTGGTGTGGTCACCGGAGTTCAGGTCCTGCACCGGGGAGGCCAGGAAGACCAGCCAGGGCAGGACCCACACCAGCTTCCGGATCGCCTCACTCCGATTGCGGGGCGGCTGGCCGATCTGGATCAGCCGTTCCGCCCGCGCTTCCTCGTCGGGCCGCAGATCGTCCGTCATCACACTCACGCCTTCAGCGTGTCCTTCCGGTACAGCCAGGCCGCGCCGCCCGCGAACAGGGCGAAGAAGACGGCGAGGACGGCGATGTCCTTGGCATGCGGGGCCTGGCTCTGCTCGATCGCCTGCCCGAGGGCAGCGTACGCGTGCGTGGGCACCCACTTGGCGATGTCCTGGAGCCAGGCCGGGAAGGCCGTCGTCGGCATCCACAGGCCGCCGAGGATGGACAGCCCGAAGTAGGTGATCATCGTGATCGGCCGGACCGCGTCCCCGCTCGCCAGGTACCCGATGGCCACGCCGAGCGCGGCGAAGACGAGGCTGCCGGCCCAGATCGCGCCGGTGAGCGCGAGCCACTGCCAGGCGTCCAGGCGTACGTCCTTCACGGCCGCGGCGACGACGAAGACGACGACTATGGAGGGCAGGCTGACCACGGCCGCGCTCGCGGTCTTCGCAAGGACATAGCCGCGGCCGGGCAGCGTGGTCAGCCGCAGCTGCCGTACCCAGCCGCTCTCCCGTTCCTTGGCGATGCGCTCGCTGTTGCCCATCAGCACGGCCGTCAGGGCCCCGAAGGAGGCCATGGAGACCATCATGTAGGTCGGCAGGGTCAGGCCCGTGCCGTCGACCTGGTCCGTGCCGTCTGCGCTGCCCGCGATGAGCAGGAAGAGCAGGGACGGGTAGAGGACCGAGAAGAACAGGAACTTGCGGTTGCGCAGGGCGCGGTTGAGCTCCAGCTTGATCAGGCTGTTCATGAGGTACGGGCCTCCTCGGCCTCGGTGATGGCGACGAAGGCCTGCTCCAGGCCGAGCCCGGCGACCTCCAGGTTGCGGGGGTAGAGGCCGAGGCCGTACACGGCGTGGACGGTGGCGTCGGCGTCGGAGGACTGGATGCGGACGGTGGAGCCGGAGACACTCAGGTGGGCGAGGAAGGGCAGCTCGCGGAGCGCGTCGGGATCGATCGGCGCGTCCAGGTCGAAGGAGATCCGCCGCGCCCCCGCCTTCGCCTTGATCTCGGCGGCCGTTCCGTCGGCCAGCAACCGGCCCCGGTACAGCACGAGCACGCGGTCGGCGACGGCGTCGGCCTCTTCGAGGTAGTGGGTGGCGAAGAGGACCGTCCGCCCCTGGTCGGCCTGTTCGCGCATGGTGGCCCAGAAGGCCTGGCGGGTGGTGACGTCCATGCCGGTGGTCGGCTCGTCCAGGACGATCAGGTCGCTGTCGCCCGCGGTCGCGAGCGCGAAGCGGACGCGCTGGGCCTGGCCGCCGGAGAGCTTGTTGACCTTGCGGTCGGCGATCTGGGTGATGCCGGCCCGGGCGAGGACGTCGTTCGCCTTGTACGGCTTCGGATGCAGGTCGCAGGCCAGCCCGACGATCTCGGCGACGGTCACCTCGTCCATCAGCCCGCCGCTCTGCAGCATCGCGCCGACCCGCCCGGCGACGATCGCCTCACGCGGGCTCGTGCCGAAGAGCCGGACGCTGCCGCTGTCCGGCTGCTTGAGCCCGAGCAGCAGGTCGAGCGTGGTCGACTTGCCGGCGCCGTTGGGGCCCAGCAGGGCCACGGTCTGTCCGGGATGGAGGCTCAGTGTCAGACCGTCGACGGCCCGGACCTCGCCGTACGCCTTGCTCACCTGGTCGAATGCGACCGCTGTCGTCGTCATGTGATCCAGGGTGGCCTTCGGGGGCCCTCGTCCGGCAGTGTCGGCGGTCCTGACTGCCGGATGACAGATGTCATACGACGACCAGGGGCACCCGGCGGGTGCCGGATGCCCCTGGTCAGAGCCTGGTGCGGCTAGCTCGGGTCGGTGTCGATCGTGACGATGCGCTCCGCCGGGGTCTTGCCGCGCAGGGCCTTGCGGAGGGCCGAGGCGACGTCCTCGGGCAGGACGTCCCGCTTGCCGCTCGCGCCGTTGATCTGCACGCCGACGAAGGTGGTGCCGTACGCCGCCTTGAGCGCCTTGAGGTCGTAGTAGTCGACCAGCTTGCCGTCGACCGCCTTGAAGCTCAGGATGTCCGGCAACGACCGCTGACCGAAGTCGATGAAGTGTGCCGGGTCGGTCTGCACCCGGACGGTCTTGGCCATCGCGGGCTCCGCGATCGACTTCATCACGTCGTCGACCTCGGCGTTCGAGATCGTCGGCTCCTTGGTGGTGGTCGGCAGCGTGATCGCGCCCGCCGAGCCGTTCTCCACCTGGGTGCGGTACGCCTGCTCCACCGCCGCCATGGACTTGGCGACGTCGATGCCCTTGCCGGGCTTGCCGTAGACGGCGACGGCCTTGCCGTTCTTGAACTTGATCGTGCCGTCGGTCGCCGAACCGGAGCTGCCGGAGGCGTCCTCCAGGGCCGCGGTCAGTTTCTCCTCGTCGACCGGCATCTCCGGCTCGATCACCCGCCGGCCGCCGAAGAGCGAGCCGATCACCGAGACCGGGTTGTAGTCGCTGGTCGCGGCCTTGCTGACGGTGGCCTGCATGTCGAACTGAAGGCCGGCCTGGTCGGGCTGGAGCTGGACCGCCTTGCCGTCCACCGACAGCTTCAGCGGCTGGTTCACCTTCTTGTCGAAGGCCGCGTCGAGCTTCTTGACCGCGTCGTCGCGGGTGCCGCCGCCGATGTCGACGCCGAGGACCGTGGTGCCCTTGGGGACGTCGGAGTGGTTCATCAGCAGGCCCACGCCGTACGCGCCGCCCGCGATGACGACCACGCCCACGGCGAGCAGGGTCAGCTTGCTGCGGCCCTTCTTCTTCGCCTTCTTCTTCGACGACGACGCCGGGACGTTCTGCGCGACCGGCTCGGGCAGCTTCGGGGGCGTGTGCGGCAGCGGTCCATCGGTGCCGGCGCCGGGCCCGAACGGGGCGTTCTGGGCGGTGGGCGGCACGACCGGGATGCCGCTGGTGACGGTGTGCCCGGAGACGTTGTCCGGCGGGGTGCCGTAGCCGGGGCTGCCCGGTTCGGGAGCCGGCTTCTGCGGGGTGAGGATCGCGGTGTCGTCACTCAGGCCGCCGCCGGGGCCACGGCCGGGGGCGGTCTGCGGGCCGCCGTGGGGGCCGACACCGGGACCGCCGGGGCCGCCGGTTCCGGGGGGCGCGCCGACACCGGGGCCGGCGAGGCCGGCGGAGGCGTTGGGCATACCGGGGCCGCCGGGACCGCTCGGGGCGCCAGGACCGCCCGCGCGGCGGTGACCGCCGGGGCCTGCCGGACCGCCGGGAGCACCGGGACCGGCAGGACCACCTGTGCCGCCGGGGCCGCCGAGCGTGCCCGGTCCACCCGGTCCACCCGGTCCACCCGGGCCGCCCTGCGGGCCGCCGACCGGCGGTACGACCGGGCCGTCGCCGGTGACCGGGCCGGTGGTCGGGCCCGCGGGGCCCTGCGGGCCGCCGTAACCGGCCGTTCCGCTGAAGTCGTTGGGCCCGTTGAAGTCGTTGGCGGGCGTGAAGCGGTGCGAGCCGGTGGAGCTGTTGAAGTCGTCGTGGCCGCCGGGGAGGCCGGCCTGGCCGCCGTAACCGTTCTGTCCCGCCTGGCCGTTCTGGCCGCTCTGGGGGCCCTGGCCGTTCTGCGCGCCGTCGTTGTCCGAGAAGTACGGCAGGTCGTCGCGGCGCGGCTCGGCGCCGGGGCGTGCACCGCCGCCCAGCGGGCCCGCCGCCAGCGCCTCGGTCACGTCGAAGGAACCCGTGCCGCCGCCGTGGCCGGGCGCGACGGGGCCGCCGGTCGCGCCGGGCAGGCCCGCGCCGTTGGTGGAACCGGAACGGGAGCCGCCGGGCACGCTCATGGAACCGACCACGCCACCGGGACGCCCGGCACCGGGCCGCGTACCACCGGAAGCACCGCCCGGAGCGCCACCGGAAGCCCCGGGACCGCCACCGGCCGGAGCACCCGGCGCGGCACCGGAACCGTTCGGCACGGGCGCCGAACCTCCGGGCAGACCGGCCCCGTTGGTCCCGCCGCCGCTCTGACCGCCCTTGGCGGGGCCGGACTTGCGCGGGGCGAACCAGTCGCTGGTCTTCTCCTCGGCGGACGGAGCCGGCTCGGCGGGAGCCTCGGCCATGCCGTTGCCGGCCGTGCCGTGGGACGCGGGCGCGCTCGGCGCCGGGGTCTCGGCCGTGGTGTCACCCGCGGTGCCCTCGGCGTCCGCGACGGGCGTCCGTACGACGACCGGCGGGATCGGCCGCGATCCGGGGATGTTGATCCGGATCCGGGTCGTCAGCGTGGTCTCGGTCTTGCGCTCATCGGACTGCGCGGCCGAACGGCCCGCTTCCGTACCGTCGTCGGAAGCCATGGGGGTCCCGTAGGGCGGCGTGCCCGAAGGGTAGGCGGCTCCGCCGCGCCCGTTGGGCCCGGAGGACGGAGTGTCAGTTTCACGACTCAAGGCAGGTTCTCCCGGTTGGCTCCACCGCCCGTGTCGACCTCAGTGCTTCGGGCGGCTCGGCGGCGCGCACCACCATACTGGCCACTTCTGGCGCGTATCCCACGACCGCTGGGGAAACCCACACCGGACTCGCACGTCCCTGTCGCGGCGAAGTGGTACGTCACTTGCGAAGTCGGACGGCGTCGCCGTCCGGTTGCCGCCCGAGGCCGAGCGTGGCGCAGATCACAGCCGTGGCCATACCGCCGAGCAGGAAGAGGTAGGAGCCGGCTCCCGCGCCGAAGAGGAAGTCGCCTTCGGGGCGGCTGGCGGTGAGCAGGATGACGGCGAGCACCCAGCCGGCCGCCGGTGCGACGGCGCCGCCCCGGCCGTCGGCGGCGCGCGCCCCGCCGAGGCAGAGCCCGGCCTCGCCCGCGAGTGCGAGCAGCAGGCCGCCGGGGAACCAGCCGGACTGCACGAGCGATCCGGCGGCGCCGACGACCGCGCCGAGCACGAAGAGGCCCAGGTAGAGGAGGGCTCGTCCGGCGGAGGGGGCCTTGAGGGGCTGGGCGAGCATGGGTCCGCGGTCGTTCATGAGATGTCCCCGGTGCCGGCGAAGAGATTGGTCTCCCGGTCCCCGGGTACCCGATCCCCTCGCACCAACTCGTAGTACTCGGTGGTGAAGAGGGGCTGGGCGAGATCGTTGGAGAGCGCGAAGTACGGTGCGGCGACCGTGATCTGGGTGGCGTGCGCGGCCATCGCGGCGGCCTTGGCGGAGGCGTGAGCGGTGCCGTCGATCTCGGTCGTCACCCGCTCGTCGTCCACGACACCCGGGACGTCGTCCAGGACGCCCTCCTTGGTGAAGGGCAGGCCGGGCAGGTCGTCGTGGAGACGGGCGAAGGCCTGTTCGCCGACCGTGCGCGGGACGCGGTTCCAGTAGATCTTGGGGATGGTCCAGCCCGCTTCGGCCGCCAGGTCCGCGGCGCGCATGGCGACGCGGTGGGCCTGGATGTGGTCGGGGTGGCCGTAGCCGCCGTTCTCGTCGTAGGTGACGAGGACGTGCGGACGTACCTCCAGGATCACCCGCACGAGATGCGCGGCGGCCTCGTCGACGTCGGCCTGCCAGAAGCAGGCGGGGTCGTCGTTGTCGGCGAGGCCCATCATCCCGGAGTCGCGGTAGCGGCCCTCGCCGCCGAGGAGACGGAAGTCCTCGACGCCGAGTACGCGCATCGCGGCGGCGAGCTCGCCGAGGCGGTACTCGCCCAGGGCGCTACCGGAGAGGTGCCGGAGCTCCGGGGGAATGACCTCGCCGTGCTCACCGAGCGTGCAGGTGACCAGGGTCACCCGGGCACCCTCGGCCGCATAGCGGGCCATCGTCGCGCCGTTGTTGATCGACTCGTCGTCCGGGTGCGCGTGCACCAGGAGCAGGCGCCGGGCGGGTGGTTCCGTCATGGGACCACCCTAAAGGCGAGCTGGGACCTGCCCCGGGAAGGGTCAGAACTTGATGCTGCCGATCATCCCCGCGATGTTCGTCGTCAGCTCGCTGATAGTCGGCGCCATGGTCGAGGAGGCCAGGTAGAAGCCGAGCAACATGCAGACGATCGCGTGTCCGGCCTTCAGTCCGGACTTCCTGATCAGCAGGAAGACGATGATCGCCAGCAGCACCACCGCCGAAATCGAGAGTGCCACGGCGGCTCACCTCCAAAGATCCCAAGAGCGCGGGGGGTTCGGACCAGGGGGGCAGATAAATCCATACGACAGCCAGCGGGTTCATACCCACTATGCGCTAGTGATCATAACTATCCGTACTCGCGCATCGGTCGGCGCACGGACGCACAAGGGGGCGTATGGCCAATATGGTCGGGGCATGACGACGACCCCCGACTCCTTCCCTCGCCGGCACGCCCGCACCCAGCGCTTCACCCTCGGCGCGCCGCGCGCGTTCACCGTGGCTCCCGACGGTTCCCGTGTCGTGTTCCTGCGCTCGTCCTCCGGTACGGACCGGGCGAGTTCGCTGTGGGTGCTCGACCCGGCGGACGGCGGGGAGCGCGTGGCGGCCGACCCGCGCGCCCTGCTCGGCGGGGCCACGGAGGATCTGTCGCCGGAGGAGCGGGCGCGCCGTGAGCGCAGCCGTGAGGGCGGGGCCGGGATCGTCGGCTACGCCACCGACTCGGCGGTGGAGTTGGCGTCTTTTGCCTTGTCAGGGCGGTTGTTCGCGGCGGAGCTGCGAGCCGGGACGGCGACCGAACTCCGGGTCCCGGGCCCGGTGATCGACCCTCGCCCCTCCCCCGACGGCCGGCTCGTGGCGTACGTCGCCCAGGGCGCCCTGCGGGTCGTCGGGGCCGCGGGCGAGGGCGACCGGGCGCTGGCGGAGCCGGAGTCGGAGCACATCACCTACGGTCTCGCCGAGTTCATCGCGGCCGAGGAGATGGGCCGGTCACGGGGGTTCTGGTGGTCGCCGGAGTCGGACCGGCTGCTGGTGGCGCGCGCGGACGACACGCCGGTACGGCGCTGGTGGATCTCCGACCCGGCCCATCCGGAACGTGATCCACAGCACGTCCCCTACCCGGCGGCGGGGACGGAGAACGCGGACGTACGGCTGTACGTCATGGGCCTCGACGGGGCGCGCACGGAGGTGACGTGGGACCGTGCCCGTTACCCGTATCTGGCGCATGTGCACTGGTCAGCGGCGGGTGCGCCGCTGCTGCTGGTCCAGGCGCGTGACCAGCGCAGTCAGCTGTTCCTGGCCGTGGACACCGAGTCCGGGGCGACCCGGATGGTGCACGCGGACGAAGATCCAGTTTGGCTTGATCTTTTCCCGGGGGTGCCCTGCTGGAGCCCGTCCGGGCGGCTCGTGCGGATCGCGGACGAGGGCGGCGCGCGGGTCCTCGCGGTGGGCGAACGGCCGCTGACCGGGCCGCAGTTGCATGTCCGTGCGGTGCTGGACGTGTCCGACGACGACGTCCTGGTCTCGGCCTCGGCCGGGGAGCGGGCGGCGGAGCCGGAGACCGGCGAGGTGCATGTGTACCGGGTCAACGAGCTCGGCGTGGAGCGGGTCTCGCAGGAGCCGGGGGTGCACTCGGCGGTACGGTCCGGGAGCGTGACCGTGCTGGTCTCGGCGACGCCGGGGCGGGCCGGGTCGGTGGCGCAGGTGCTGCGGGACGGGAAGCAGACGGCGACGATCACCTCGTACGCCGAAGATCCCGGTATGTCCCCGCGCGTGACGCTGACCGAGGGGGGCGCACGGCGTATCCCGTGCGCCGTGCTGTTGCCTCAGGACCACCAAGGGGATGGTCGTCTTCCGGTTTTGCTCGATCCCTACGGGGGACCGCACGGCCCGCGCGTCCTCGCGGCCCACAACGCGCACCTCACCAGCCAGTGGTTCGCCGACCAGGGTTTCGCGGTCGTGGTCGCGGACGGCCGGGGCACGCCGGGCCGCTCGCCGGCCTGGGAGAAGGCGATCCGCGGTGACTTCACGGTGTCCCTGGACGACCAGGTGGAGGCGTTGCGGGAGCTGGCGGAGCGGTACCCGCTGGACCTGGACCGGGTGGCGATCCGCGGCTGGTCGTACGGCGGCTGGCTGGCGGGGCTCGCGGTCCTGCGCCGGCCCGACGTCTTCCACGCGGGCATCGCCGGCGCACCGGTCACGGACTGGCGGCTCTACGACACCCACTACACGGAGCGGTACCTGGGCGACCCGCGGACCTCACCGGAGGCGTACGCGAAGAGCTCCCTGGTGACGGACGAGGGCCTGTCCTCCCCCGCCGAGCCGCACCGCCCGCTGATGATCGTGCACGGCACCGCCGACGACAACGTGGTCTTCGCCCACGCCCTGCGCCTGTCCTCGGCCCTCCTCTCGGCGGGCCGCCCGCACGAGGTGCTCCCCCTGTCGGGCGTGACGCACATGACCCCGCAGGAACAGGTCGCGGAGAACCTGCTGCTGCTCCAGGTGGACTTCCTGAAGCGGTCGCTGGGGCTGCGGTAGCGGTCCGGGTACGGCAACGGGCCGGGACGACATGGCGCATCCCGGCCCGTTTACGGCACCCGCACGGCCGTACGTTGTTCAGACTGACGCGTCCGTATATCGGGATCGGGTCGGCCAAGTTGCCTGCGTGTTAACGCGGTTGGTAACCATTTGTGTGGTTATTCCCGGCCATTTGCAAGATCATCCGGCGGCGTCGCGGGGTGCTCCTCGGCGGGCACCACCTGCATCTCCTCCGCGAAATGGCAGGCGGAGTCATGGGCCGCGGGACCGGAGGTGAAGCGGAACTCGCTCGGGACCGCGAGGGCCGGGACCTCCAGGGCGCAGCGCTCCTGGGCCTTCCAGCAGCGGGTGCGGAAGCGGCAGCCGGAGGGGATGTTGGTCGGGGAGGGGACGTCGCCGGCCAGGATGATGCGCTCGCGGTGCTCGCGGGCCTCCGGGTCGGGGACCGGGACCGCGGAGAGCAGGGCCTGGGTGTAGGGGTGGGTGGGGTGGTCGTAGATCTCCTCGTCCCGGCCGATCTCCACGATCCGCCCCAGGTACATCACCCCCACCCGGTCGGAGATGTGGCGGACGATCGACAGGTCGTGGGCGATGAAGACGTAGGAGAGGTCGAACTCGTTCTGGAGACGGTCCATCAGGTTGATGACCTGGGCCTGGACGGAGACGTCGAGCGCGGAGACCGGCTCGTCGGCGACGATCACCTCCGGGCGCAGGGCCAACCCGCGGGCGATGCCGATGCGTTGGCGCTGGCCGCCGGAGAACTGGTGCGGATAGCGGTTGATGTACTCGGGGTTGAGACCGACCACGTCCAGGAGGTCCTGGACCTTCCGTCTGCGGTCGCCCTTGGGAGCCACCTCGGGATGGATGTCGTAGGGCTCACCGATGATGTCGCCGACCGTCATGCGGGGGTTGAGCGAGGTGTACGGGTCCTGGAACACCATCTGGATGTTGCGGCGGACGGACTTGAGGGCCTTGCCGGACAGCTTGGTGATGTCCTCGCCCTTGTACTTGATCGACCCGGCGGTCGGCTGCTCAAGATTGACGAGCATCTTGGCAACAGTCGACTTGCCGCAGCCGGACTCCCCGACGATCCCGAGGGTCTCCCCTTTGTCGAGCGTGAAGTCCACACCGTCAACGGCCTTGACCGCACCGACCTGCTTCTTGAACAGGATGCCCTGGGTCAACGGGTAGTGCTTGACCAGTCCGGTCACTTCAATGATCGACTCAACCATTGAGGCACTCCCTCCAGAAGTGGCAGGCGCTCGTACGGTCCTGCGACACCTCGTACAGCGGAGGTTCGTCCGTCCTGCACACGTCCTGGGCCATCGGGCAGCGGGGGTTGAACGCGCAACCCGGCGGGATGGCCATCAGGTTGGGCGGCAGTCCCTTGATCGCGTACAGCTCCTGGCCCTTCTGATCCAGACGGGGGATGGAGTCCAGCAGACCGCGCGTGTACGGATGCGCCGGCGCCTTGTAGATGTCGTGCACCGGGGCCTGCTCGACGATGCGGCCCGCGTACATCACCGCGATCCGGTCGGCGACGTCGGCGACCACGCCGAGGTCGTGGGTGATGAGGATGAGCCCCATGTTGTACTCGCGCTGCAACTCCGCGAGCAGGTCCATCACCTGGGCCTGGACGGTGACGTCGAGGGCGGTGGTGGGTTCGTCGGCGATGATCAGGGCCGGCTCCAGGGCCAGCGCCATCGCGATCATGATGCGTTGGCGCATGCCGCCGGAGAACTGGTGCGGGTACTGCTTGACCCGTTCCTTCGCGGCCGGGATGCGCACCCGGTCCATCAGCTCGACGGCCTTGGCCCGCGCGTCCTTCTTCGACAGGCCGCGGTGGACCACGAACATCTCACCGAGCTGATCGCCCACGCTCAGCACGGGGTTGAGGGACGACAGGGCATCCTGGAAGATCATCGCCATCTCGGCGCCGCGGACCTTCCGCCGCTCCTCCTCCTTGAGCTTCAGCAGGTCCTTGCCCTGGAAGAGGATCTCACCGCCCGCGATCCGCCCCGGCGGCATGTCGAGGATGCCCATGATCGCCTGAGCGGTGACGGACTTCCCGGACCCGGACTCCCCCAGCACGGCGAGGGTCTCCCCCGCGTCGACCGCGTAGTCGACCCCGTTGACGGCCTTGGCGACCCCGTCCCGGGTCTTGAACTCCACGTGCAGATCACGCACTTCCAGGAGCACGACTCACCTCAGCTTCGGGTCGGGGGCAGGCGCACCGCGCCGCCGGTACGGTCGTCGTCGGGGTACGGGGGCAATCCGCGCTGCGGAGACAGGCCCCGGTGGCAGCCGGAGGTGCGTCCCCCGCACCGAGACCCGCGCGGCAGCGCGAGGGCGCACGCAGGCCCGCCCCTCTCGGCGTCGCCTCGGGAGGCCTCGCGTGCGAGGTCGTCGCGCACGATGTACGCGTGGACAAGGTCCTGGCGGGCCGCGGCCACCGACAAGGTGCCCGGCCGGGGGCGGAGGCGCCCGGCGGGCCGGGGGCGGCGGGTGTGTCGCCGGTTTTCCGCGCCCTCCGGCCCTCCCGCACCCCTACTCCTGAGGCGTCGCGGACGAGGTCCTCGCGGACCGCGGACGCCGATGCGGTGACCGGCCCGGCGGCGAAGCCGGGCCGGCCGAGGAGAGCGGGCGAGCCGCCTCCCACCTGCGCTCTCACGACTGCCTGCGGCTCCGCCGCACCTTCCGGCACCCTCACTCCGTCACCTCAGCTTCGGGTCGAGGGCGTCGCGGACCGCGTCGCCGAGCATGATGAAGGCCAGGACCGTGAGGGCCAGGGCGCCGGCGGGCCAGAGGAGCATGTGGGGGGCCTGGCGGATGTAGGCGGAGGCCGCGGAGATGTCGATGCCCCAGCTGACGGTGGGGGGCTTCAGGCCCACGCCGAGGTAGGAGAGCGTCGCCTCCAGGGCGATGTACGTGCCGAGGGCGATGGTCGCGACCACGATCACCGGGGCCACCGCGTTGGGGGCGATGTGGCGGAGCAGCTGGCGGGAGTTCGAGGCGCCCAGGGCCTTCGCCGCGTGCACGTAGTCGTTCTGTTTGGCCGTGATGACCGAGCCTCGCGCGATGCGGGAGATCTGCGGCCAGCCCAGCAGCACCATGAAGCCGATGACCGGCCACACCGTGTTGCTGGTGACGACCGAGAGCAGGACCAGGCCGCCCAGGACCACCGGGATCGCGAAGAACACGTCCGTGATCCGGGACAGGATCGAGTCCCAGAAGCCGCCGAAGAAGCCGGCGAGGCCGCCGAGGACCGAGCCCAGGATCGCGACCCCGAGCGTGGCGCAGACGCCGACCGTGACGGACGTACGGGCGCCGTAGACGGTACGGGTGTAGACGTCGCAGCCCTGGCCGTCGAAGCCGAAGGGGTGGCCCGGTTGCGAGCCCTCCTGCGCTTTGGCCAGGTCGCACTTGAGGGGGTTGCCCGACGCGATGAGGGAGGGCCAGAGGGAGATCACCACCAGGAAGAGGATCACCAGGCCCGAGATGATGAAGACGGGGTTGCGGCGCAGGTCGCGCCAGGCGTCGGACCAGAGCGAGCGGGGTTTGCCCTGGGGGCCGCCCGCCGGGCCGGGGCCCTTCTCCAGGGTGTTCGCCTCGCTGACCGCGAGGTCCATGGCACCCCCCATGCCGGTCCCGGCGATCGCGCCCTCGGGCTCCTGGGGTTCAGGCATAGCGGATCCTCGGGTCGAGTACGGCGTACAGGAGGTCGACGAGCAGGTTGGCGACCAGGAAGACCAGCACCAGGACGGTGACGAAGCCGACCACCGTCTGGGTGTTCTGGCGCAGGATGCCCTGGTAGAGCTGGTATCCGACGCCGTGGATGTTGAAGATCCGCTCGGTGACGATCGCGCCGCCCATCAGGGCACCGATGTCGGTGCCGATGAAGGTGACGACGGGGATCAGGGAGTTGCGCAGGAGGTGGCGGGTGATGACCCGGCGGCGGGGCAGGCCCTTCGCCACCGCCGTGCGGACGTAGTCGCTCCGCCTGTTCTCCGCGATCGACGTACGGGTCAGCCGGGTCACGTACGCCAGCGACACCGACGCCAGCACCAGTCCCGGCACGATCAGCTCGCTGAACGTGGCCTCCGTGGACACCGACGGTTTGATCCAGCCCCACTCGACGCCGAGCAGGAGCTGGAGCAGCAGACCCGTGACGAAGGTCGGGATCGAGATCACGACGAGGGTCAGCATCAGGACCGAGGTGTCGACGGGCTTGCCGCGGCGCAGGCCCGTGACGACACCCAGCGTGATGCCGATGACGATCTCGAACAGGATCGCGACGATCGTCAGGCGGATCGTCACGGGGAACGCCGTCGACATCAGCTCGGTGACCTTCTGGCCGTTGAACGCGGTGCCGAAGTCGCCGGTGAAGACGTTCCCCATGTAGGTCAGGTACTGCTGCCAGACCGGTTTATCGAGGCCGAACTCCTTCTTCAGCTGCGCGGCCGTGGCGGGGTCGCACTGCCGGTCGCCGCACAGGCCCGCGATCGGGTCGCCCATGACGTTGACCATGAGGAAGATCAGGAGCGTGGCGCCGATGAACACCGGGATCATCTGGAGCAGACGCCGGACGACGTAGCGTCCCATGGCGGGTCAGCTGACCTTGATCTCGTTGTAGACCGGGACGCTGAACGGGTTCAGCTTGACGTTGGACAGCCGCTCCGAGTAGCCCGCGCTGCCGTTCTGGTACCAGAGCGGGATCGCGCCCATGTTGTCCCGCAGCACCTTCTCGGCGTCCTGGAACTTCGAGACGGCCTTGGCGGTGTCGGTCTCGGCGTTGGCCTCGTCGACGAGCTTGTCGAAGTCCTTGTTGGACCACTTGCCGTCGTTGGAGGAGGCGTTGGTGTAGTACAGCGGCTGGAGGAAGTTCTGGATGAGCGGGTAGTCCATCTGCCAGCCGGCCCGGAAGGGGCCGCTCATCTTCTTCTCGGTGATCTGGTTGCGGTAGTCGGCGAAGGTGCCGACCGGGTTGCCGACGCAGGCCTTGTCGTTGTCGAGCGCGTTGTTGATGGAGTTGCAGACCGCGTCGACCCACTGCTTGTGGGAGCCGGTGTCCGCGTTGTACGTGATCTTGACCTGGCCGCCGGGGAGACCGCCGCCCTCCTCGATGAGCTTCTTGGCCGCCGCGGGGTCGTATTCGCAGGCGTCGCCGCAGAGGCCTTCCTTGAAGCCGCCGGCCTCGCCGAGGACCGGGGAGGTCCAGTCGGTGGCGGGGGTGCGGGTGTCGTTGAAGATGGTCTTGGTGATCTGGTCCCGGTCGATGGCCCGGGACAAGCCCGTGCGGACCTTCTCCATCCCGGGCTTGTCCCAGTTCTTGTCGTAGAACGGGAAGGCGAGGGTCTGGATGATGCCGGCCGGGGTGTTGAGGTAGCGGTCGCCGAGGTCGGCCTGGACGTTCTTGAGCTGGGCGGCGGGGACGTCGTCGACGAGGTCGAGGTTGCCGGCCATGAGGTCGGTGTAGGCGGTGTTGTTGTCGGTGTAGACCTTGAGGGTCACGCCGCCGTTCTGCGCCTTGTCGGGCCCGTGGTAGCCGTCCCACTTCTTCAGGGCCATCTGGGAGCCCTTGGTGTACGACTCGATGGTGTACGGGCCGTTGCCGACCGGCTTCTTCAGCCAGGCGTCGTGGTCGGTGAAGAAGGCCTGCGGGAGCGGGGCGTACGCCGGGTAGCCGAGGGTGTCCGGGAAGGTGGAGAACTTCTGGTTGAGCTTGACCGTGAAGGTCAGGTCGCCGGTGACCTTCAGCCCGGAGAGCGTCTGCGCGGTCTGCTTGCCGCCGTCCTCGGGGTGGACCTTGTCGTAGCCGTCGATGTACCCGAAGAAGTACGCGTTCTTCTGGTTGTTCTTGAGGCTGGCCCCGTAGTTCCAGGCGTCGACGAACGACTTGGCGGTGACCTTCTCGCCGTTGGAGAAGGTCCAGCCGTCCTTGACCGTGACGGTGAAGTTCTGCGAGTCGCTCGTGTCGATCTTCTCGGCGAGCATGTCCTCGGCCTTGCCGGTCTCCGGGTTGTACCTCTTCAGGGACCGGAAGATCATGTCGAGCACCTTGCCGCCCTGCACCTCGTTGGTGTTGGCCGGCTCCAGCGGGTTCTGCGGGTCGCCCCAGGAGGCGCTGAGTGTCGCGCTGCCGTCGCCACTGCCACTCCCGCCGCTGTCGCTGTCCCCACCTCCGCAGGCCGTCGCCGCGAGGGCTACCGCCGCCGCGCATGCGGCCCACTTGGCGTGCGTGGCTCCACGCATGGAGTGCCTCCTGATTGGCATCGCTGATCCGTTACCGGCAAATATCGACGTAAATCAGGCAAACCGCACACGTATTGAGCCCTTTAGGGGAACGGGTGGAGACCTCCCGGGTGCCTCCGGGGAACGTCCGATCTCTGCCGCAGTGGATCTTGCGTGTAGGACGCAATGGATCTTCACCATCCGATGCAGAACCGTTGGATTGCGACCCTCCTATGTACGGATTTCGACACGCTGCCGTCCGCATATCGAACTCATTGCCCGATTGGGGCAGTTGGTCCGATGTAAAACACGGATCGATCACGAGGCGCTACACGCGTAGCATCAGAATGGTCAAAGTGAGGCAAAGAAAGTAAAGAGAAACCCAAGTCGACCGAGAATTTATTGACCTTGAATGAATTGCGTTGAAAAAGTCCGGCGTAGCCCGTAGGGGAGTGCCCTGCGGAGTCATCAGACCCTCCCTTGGGCCAGGAGCACCATGACCCCCCCAACTCCATCGGCGGCTGCCCCGCTTGAGGTGACCGAAGAGAGTGCCGAGAAGTCGATCACTTCTCCCTCTCCGAAGGCCAACGAGAGCCGCTCTCCCGGGCAGCTTGCCTGGCGCCGGTTCAAGCGCGACCGTACGGGCGTCATATCGGCGTACATCGTGATCTTCTTCTTCGCGATCGCCGTCGCCGCTCCGCTCATAGCCAAGCTGTACGGGAAGAACCCGTACGACCAGTACGGACAGGACGCCCCGGTCGGGACCCTGCTCAACGACGCGGGCTACCCCGTCAAGCCCAACGGCGGCATCGACGGCAACTTCTGGTTCGGCATCGAGCCGTCCATGGGCCGCGACGTCTTCACCTTCCTGCTCTACGGCATCCGGACCTCGCTGATGATCGCCACGATCACCACGCTCCTGGTCACGGTCATCGGCGTGGTCATCGGCGTCTCCGCCGGCTACCTGGGCGGCAAGACGGACTACCTGGTCAGCCGGATCATCGACATCGTGCTGTCGTTCCCGTCCACGCTCTTCTTCATCGCCTTCACCCCCGTCGTGTACGGCATCTTCTGGGCTGCCGACGAGGAGATCCCGGCCTGGGGACGCGGCGTCTGCCTGGTCGTGCTCCTGACGGCCTTCGGCTGGGCCTCCATCGCGCGACTGCTGCGCGGTCAGGTGCTGGCCCTGCGCGAGCGCGAGTTCGTCGAAGCGGCCAAGGTGACCGGTGCCTCCCCGACGCGGATCATCTTCAAGGAACTGCTCCCCAACCTGTGGACGCCGATCCTCATCCAGTCCACGCTCGCCCTCCCGGCGTTCGTGACCGCTGAGGCCGGCCTGGCCTTCCTCGGCGTCGGCATCCAGGACCCGACCCCGGACTGGGGCGTGATGATTCAGCGTGGTGCGCAGTTCTACACGGACGACATCACCTTCATGATCTTCCCGGGCGTCTCGATGATCATCTTCGTCCTGGCGTTCAACCTTCTCGGCGATTCGGTGCGCGACGCACTCGACCCGAAGTCCAAGCGCTGAGTCCCCCGGCCCGGTCATCGTCGTCCGGCTGCTGGCAGCACCTCTCTCTCATTCATCTCAACCAGGCAGGTAGGCCATGTCCTTTTCCCGCAGAAACTTCCTGATCGCCACCGGTGTGGCGGCGGGTGCCTCCACCGTTCTGAGCGCTTGCAGCAGCGGCAACGCCGGCGGCACCGGCAGCAGCAAGGCTCCCTCGGTCGAGAAGGGCAAGGCCGCCAAGATCGACGTCGGCACCGCCGCCGACTCCAAGGGCCCCGCCCCGGAGATGCCGGGCGCTCGCAAGGGCGGCACGATCTACACCCTCGACCAGATCGACTACGACCACCTGGACCCGGCGCAGATCTACTCGTCGTACACGGGTGCCGGTTCGGTTCTGTTCCTGCGTGGTCTGACGGGCTACCGCGTCGACTCCAAGGGCAACACCACCCTGGTCGGCGACCTCGCCACGGACGCGGGCACCGTCAAGGACGGCGGCAAGACCTGGTCCTTCACGCTGAAGGACGGCGTGAAGTGGGAGGACGGCTCGACCGTCTCGATCGACGACGTCCGCCACACCTTCGAGCGTCTCTTCGCCGACTTCGTCACCGAGGGCCCCCGCTACCCGCAGAACTGGCTCGCCGGCGCCGACAAGTACAAGGGTCCCTACGAGGGCAAGCACCTGGACTCCATCGAGACGGACGGCAACACCGTCACCTTCCGTCTGAAGGAGGCGCACGCCGACTTCCCGTTCATGCTCGCCATGCGCGGCTACTCGATCGTGCCCAAGGCCAAGGACACGAAGAAGAAGTACGACCAGCGTCCGTTCTCCTGCGGCCCGTACAAGATCGAGTCCCGCAGCATCGACAAGTCCCTCACCCTCGTGCGCAACGAGCACTGGGACGCCAGCCTCGACCCGTGCCGCAACGGCTACCCGGACAAGGTCGTCATGCAGTTCGGCTTCCAGTCCCTGGCCTCCACGGACCGCTACATCGCCGACACGGGCAACGACCAGTACGCGCTGTCCCTGCTGAACGAGGTCGCCCCCGAGCGCATCACCAAGGTGATGGGCGACGCCACGCTCAAGTCGCGGGTGCTGACGCAGGTCGACACGACCACGTACTACTTCCCGATCAACATGACGCGCATCAAGGACGTCAAGGTCCGTCAGGCGATCAACTACGCGTGGCCGGCGCAGCAGCTGAAGCAGCAGCGTGGTGGCTCGCAGGTCACCGCGACCGCGACCACGATCATCTCCCCGCTGACCCCGGGGCACGAGGACTTCGACCTGTACGGCAAGAAGACCAAGCCGACCGGTGACCCGGAGAAGGCCAAGGCGCTGCTGAAGGAAGCCGGCAAGGAGGGCCAGAAGCTGGTCATCGCCTTCCAGCAGTCCGACAGGGCCGTCAAGGAAGCCGTCACCATCAAGAACGCCCTCACCAAGGCGGGCTTCAACGTGGTGACCAAGCAGGTCGACAAGACCACCTTCTACTCCGAGATCGGTCAGCTGGACAACGGCTTCGACCTGTTCGCCGCGGGCTGGGGCCCGGACTGGCCGGCCGGTTACGCCGTCATCCAGCCCTGCTGGGACGGCAGCCAGATCGCTGACGGTGGCGTCAACTGGTCGCAGCTGAACGACACCAGCGTCAACAAGGCGATCGCCGCGGCCACCGCCATCACCGACGCGGACAAGGCCAACGCGGCCTGGGGCGCGATCGACAAGCAGATCATGCAGCTCGCGGCCTGCGTGCCCGACTACAACCCGATCCGTAACTACTTCTACGGTTCCAAGGTCGGCGGCATGGTCTACAACGCCGGTGACACCTGCGTCGCCATCGGCAAGGTCTTCGCCAAGGCCTGACGCTTTCCCGGGGCGGCGGTCCGACCGACCGCCGCCCCGGCCCCGTCCTAGCCCGCTCCCCACACCCCGGCGACGGCGCCCCGTCCGGAAAGTCTCACCCCATGTTCCGTTTCCTGGTCCGCCGAGTGCTCGGCGCACTCGTGATTCTGCTGATCATCAGCGCCGTCACCTTCTTCCTCTTCTACGCCATCCCGCGCGACCCGGCGCGTATGGCGTGCGGCAAGGTCTGCCCCGACTCCCTGCTGGCACAGGTGCGGCAGAACCTCGGGATCGCCGACCCCATGCCGGTGCAGTACTGGCACTGGCTCCAGGCCATCTTCGTGGGCCGGGACTACGTGGGCATCGGACACTGTGACGCGCCCTGCTTCGGCTACTCGTTCAGCAACAACGTGAACGTGTACGACACGATCATGGAGCGGATGCCCACCACCATCTCGCTCGCCATCGGCGGCGCCTTCTTCTTCCTGCTCATCGGTGTCGGCACCGGCATGCTGGCCGCGGTCAAGCAGGGCAAGTTCCTCGACAAGGCCGCGAGCTCCTTCTCGCTCATCGGCTCGTCGATGCAGATCTACTTCGTCGGCTACATCGCGATGTTCTTCTTCGTGACCCAGCTGCACCTCCTGGACCAGCCGTCGTACACGCCGTTCAGCGACAACCCCGGCGCCTGGTTCTCGGGCCTGCTGCTGCCGTGGCTGGTGCTGTCGATCATCTTCACGGCCAACTACACGCGTATGACCCGCTCGCAGCTGGTGGAACAGCTCAGCGAGGACTACGTGCGGACGGCGCGGGCGAAGGGCCTGTCCCGCTCCTCGGTCTTCTTCCGCTTCGCCTGGCGTGGCGCGATGGGCCCGATCGTGACCATCTTCGGCATCGACCTCGGCACCCTGATCGGCGGCGCGATCATCACCGAGCAGACGTTCAGCATCCAGGGTCTCGGAGCGCTCGCCGTCCGCTCGGTGGACAACAGCGACCTGCCCATGCTGCTCGGCGTCACCATGATCGCGGCGGCCGGCATCGTCTTCGCCAACATCATCGTGGACGCCGTCTACGCCCTCATCGACCCGCGTATCCGGCTCGCCTGATCCGGTCCCCCTCCAGCTACCCCCCGGCATGACCCCCAGGAGCGTCCCCGTGACGAGCACCGATCAGCAGGCCTTCCTCTCCGTCAGGGACCTGAAAGTCCACTTCTCCACCGAGGACGGCATCGTCAAGGCCGTCGACGGGCTGACCTTCGACCTCGAAAAGGGCAAGACCCTCGGCATCGTGGGCGAGTCCGGCTCCGGCAAGTCGGTCACCAACCTGACGATCCTGGGCCTGCACGACCGGCACCGCACCGCCATCGACGGCGAGATCCTGCTCGACGGCAAGGAGCTGACCACGGCTCGCGAGTCCGAGCTGGAGAAGCTGCGCGGCAACAAGATGGCGATGATCTTCCAGGACGCCCTGGCCTCGCTGTCGCCGTACCACACCATCGGCAAGCAGATCGGTGAGACGTACCGCAAGCACACCGGCGCCTCGAAGTCGGAGGCCCGGAAGCGGGCGATCGAGATGCTGCGGCGCGTCGGCATCCCGCAGCCGGACATGCGGGTGGACGACTACCCGCACCAGTTCTCGGGCGGTATGCGCCAGCGCGCGATGATCGCCATGGCGCTGGTCTGCGACCCCGAGCTGCTGATCGCCGACGAGCCGACCACGGCGCTCGACGTGACGGTGCAGGCCCAGATCATGGACCTGCTCAAGGACCTCCAGCAGGAGTTCGGCACCGCGATCATCTTCATCACCCACGACCTCGGTGTCATCGCCGACATCGCGGACGACGTGCTGGTGATGTACGGCGGCCGGTGTGTGGAGCGGGGTACGAAGGAGGAGGTGCTGCGCACGCCGCAGCACCCCTACACGGTCGGTCTGCTCAGCTCGATGCCGAGCCTGGACGGCCCGGTCGACGTACCGCTGTCGCCGATCCCCGGCTCGCCGCCGTCGCTGCTGAACCCGCCCTCCGGCTGCCGCTTCCACCCGCGCTGCGCCTTCGCCGAGAAGGTCCCGGGCGGACTGTGCTCCACCGAGCGCCCGCTGCTGAAGGTCGAGGCCGGCCGGGGTTCCGCCTGCCACCTCACGCTGGACCAGCGCCAGGAATTCTTCGCCGACCTCGCCGCGACCCGGCACTGACGTAACTGAGACGGGATTTCACCATCATGAGCAACACGAACCCCCTCCTGGACGTCACCGGCCTGACGAAGCACTTCCCGGTCAAGGGCGGTTTCCCGATCCGGCGCACGGTCGGCGCGGTGCAGGCCGTCGACGGCCTCGACTTCCAGGTGAACGAGGGCGAGGCCCTCGGCCTGGTCGGCGAGTCCGGCTGCGGCAAGTCGACGACCGGCCGCCTGATCACGCGCCTCCTGGAGCCCACCGGCGGCAAGATCTCCTACCGCGGGCAGGACATCACGCACGCGGGCCGCAAGGAGCTGGCGCCGGTCCGTTCCGAGATCCAGATGATCTTCCAGGACCCGTACGCGTCCCTGAACCCCCGTCAGACGGTCGGCAAGATCATCTCGGGTCCGATGGAGATCAACGACATCAACCCGGAGGGCGGCCGCGAGAAGCGGGTCCGCGAGCTCCTGGAGATCGTCGGCCTGAACCCGGAGCACTACAACCGCTTCCCGCACGAGTTCTCGGGCGGCCAGCGGCAGCGCATCGGCGTAGCACGTGCGCTGGCCCTGGAGCCGAAGCTGATCGTCGCGGACGAGCCGGTCTCGGCCCTCGACGTCTCCATCCAGGCGCAGGTGGTGAACCTGCTCCAGAAGGTCCAGCAGGAACTGGGCATCGCGTTCGTCTTCATCGCCCACGACCTGGCGGTGGTACGGCACTTCTCGCAGCGCGTGGCGGTCATGTACCTCGGCAAGATCGTCGAGATCGCCGACCGTGACGACCTGTACGGCAACCCGCGTCACCCCTACACCAAGGCGCTGCTGTCGGCGGTTCCCGAGGCGACGGTGGACGAGACGCCGGCGCGTGAGCGCATCCGCCTCCAGGGCGACGTGCCGTCCCCGCTGAACCCGCCGTCGGGCTGCCGCTTCCGCACCCGCTGCTGGAAGGCGACGGAGAAGTGCGCGACCGAGGCACCGCCGCTGGTCCAGGTCGAGGGCAACAAGCCGGGCCACCTGACGGCGTGCCACTACCCGGAGACGGAGGGAACCGTTCCGGCGCCCCGTCTCTCCAAGGACCCCCAGGCGGCGGCCTGACACACCCCTTTACCGTCAGCCGCCCCCTACCGGGACCGGACTTTCAAGGCCCATTGACCCGAGCCCGCGAACGTCCGCTTCCAGGGGAACAGAAGGCCCGCGCCCTCCCCAGGGTGCGGGCCTTCATTCATTCACACCAGCACTTACTTCGAACTCCTCTTCTTACCCTCAGCTTTTCCTCAACTACCTTTCGCCAGCGGCTTCACGCCAGCAGAATGATCACCGTGGCGCGCTGACCACGCACCGAAAAGAAACGGGCCAATCACTGTGAAGAGCACGAAAAACATGAAGCGGCTGGGCCTTTCCGCAGGAGCACTGGCACTGGGCTTCTCAGCCCTGGTTCCCACCTCGCCCGCGCAAGCGGCGGCGGGCGGCACCACCTTCCACCTCGTCAACCAGGCCACCGGAAAGTGCCTGCAGATGGACTGGGAAGGCGAAAAGATCACCCAGGCGAAGTGCAAGAACACCAAAAAACAGTGGTGGGGGAACTGGGGCGGCAAGCTCTACTCGGAGTACAACCGCGCCTCCTGGTGCATGGCCCATTCCGGCAAGGAAAAGGCGCTGTTCGCGCGGAATTGCAGCGACTCGCAGGTCTGGGGTTGGACGAGCCTCAAGCCGAACGCCAAGACATCCATAGCTTCCGCAAAGTGCGGTTATCTCAAAGTGGTCGACGGCAAGGTCAAGTGCGGAAAGAGGACGGGCATCGGAAGCGAGCCCGGGCGCAAGAAGATGACCTGGATCATCAAGTACTGACCCAGCCCGTCTTACCCCGGAATCACACCCCGGTCTTCCCGTCCACCAGCTCGCGCACGATGTCCAAGTGCCCGTTGTGGCGGGCCGTTTCCTCGATCAGGTGGAGGAGGATCCAGCGGAGGTCGACGTGGCGGCCGTCGCGGATGGGGCGTTGTGCCCGGGTGTCGAGGTCGTTCGCCGCGACCAGGTCGCGGTAGCGGGCCGACGCCTCCTCGTAGTCGCGCAGGACGTCCGCCAGCGGCATGTCGACGGCGATGCGCATCTCGCGGTCGGGGTCCTCCTCGGTCCAGGGGCCGTTCTCCTCCTCGCCGAGGAAGACGACCTGGAACCACCAGTACTCGACCCAGCGCAGGTGGTTGACCAGGCCGGCCAGGGTCATGAGCGGGGAGCCCGGGAGCGGGGACCTGACCGCGTTCTCCGCGGAGACGTCCTCGCACTTGGCCACGGCGGTGGCCCGGGCGTAGTCGAGGAAGGTGGTGAGCTGGGTGCGTTCGTCCCAGGCGGCGGGGGTGTCGGTTCTTGTCATCGGGAAGCATGATTCCCGGCCGGGATCCCGCTGTCGAATGCTTTGTCGAATGCCTCAGCGGGCCACCAGCTCGACCTCGAACCCGTCCCCGTCCTCCAGATAGGCCGCGTAGTGTTCCGCCCCGCCCGCGTACGGATGCCGGTCCGGGAAGAGCAGCGTCCAGCCGTGCCGCGGCGCCTCCGTCACCAGCGCGTCCAGCTCCGTGCGGCCCGGCACATGGAACGCCAGGTGGTTCAGCCCGGGGCGCATGCGGTCGTGGTGGCCGCCCGTCAGCGCCGGGGACTGCTCCAGGACGACGTACGTCTCCCCCGTCCGCCAGCTGCGGCCCGCCGGCCAGTCCTGGTACGGCTCCCAGCCCAGCCGCTCCAGCAGCCAGCCCCAGGACGTCACCGCCCGTCCGAGGTCCGGTACCCACAGCTCGACGTGGTGCAACAACTGGCCGCTCCCTCAGGGTCGTAGAGGCCTGATCCTGTCACGTCGTTCAGTAGCCTGTGGGACACTGCCGCGATGGTCGATCGCTCGTTCGCGGATCTCTCGCTCGCCGCGCTGTACGACTCCCTGCACCCATGGGGCCCGGGCGACGACTTCTACGCGCGCCTCGTCCGGGACGCCGGCGCCGTCCTCGACGTCGGCTGCGGCACCGGGCGGCTGCTCGCCCGGGCGCGGGCCGTGGGGCACCGCGGGCGGCTCGTGGGGGTCGATCCGGCCGCCGCCATGCTCGTACAGGCGCGGCGGCGGGAACCGCATGTGGAGTGGGTGCTCGGGGACCTGCGTTCGCACTTCTGGCGCGGGGAGTTCGACCTCGTCGTGATGACCGGGCACGCCTTCCAGGCTCTCGTCACCGACGACGACGTACGACAGGCTCTGCACGCCGTCCGGGACGCGTTGCGTGCCGGGGGGCGGTTCGTGTTCGACACGGTGAATCCGGCCGCCCGGGTGTGGGAGGGCTGGGGCCCCGAGCACATCCGCGAGGGCGCCGACGCCGAGGGGTCGGTCGCGTGGATGTGGCGGGAGGTCTCCTGTCCCGTCGCCGGCGACCGGGTCACCTTCACCGAGACCTACGAGGGCGTCCGCTGGGACCACCCCCAGATCAGCACCACCACGCTCCGGCTCCTCGACCCGTACGGCATCGGGCGCTTCCTGGCCGAGGCCGGTCTGACGGTCGTGGAGCAGTACGGGGACTGGGGGCGGGGGCCGGTCAGCGCCGCGAGCCCCGAGATCGTCACCGTCGCCGGACGCCGCTGACGCCCTGGGTGGCGGCGCTCCCGCCCGGCCGCCGTGCGGAATCCGTGCGGGAGCCGAACAGCCGCCCGGCACAGTGGTGCTCTCAGTGGTTCCGGATACGGGGGCACCATGGACATACAGCTGCTCGGATGCGTGGAGGCACGCGTCCGCACCGGCGAAAAGGTGCCGCTCGCACACGGCACGAAACTTCTGCTGGCCGCCCTGGCCTGGACCCCGGGCACCTTCGTGGCCGACGAGGTCCTGGCGGAGCGCGTGTGGCCCGAGCGGCTGCCCCAGCATCCGCGCGAGGCGCTCTACATCCAGGCCACGCGGCTGCGCAAGGCGCTCGGTGGAGTGGGCGGGGCCCCGGCCGACGAGGCCGAGCTGTCCCGCAGGCGCGGCGGATACGTCCTCGTCGTCGACGAGCAGAGCGTGGACACCGTGCGGTTCCGCACCCTCGTACGGGAGGCCCGGCTCAGTGCCAGGGACGGGGGCGTCGAACGCGCCCTCGACCTGTACACCCAGGCGCTCGAACTGTGGAGCGGCGAGCCGCTCTCCGATGTGCGCACGCCCTGGGCGGAGACGGCCCGGGTGGCGTTGCGGCGCGAGCACCGGGAGGCGCTGGTCGGCAGCGCCGAACTCGGGCTGCGGACCGGGCGGGTCGAGGAGTGCCTGCGGCGGTTGAGCCGGCTGGCGGACATGCACCCCTTCGACGAGAAGGTCACCGGTCTGCTCATGCTCGCCCTCCATCGGGCCGGCCGGCAGGTGGACGCACTGGACTGCTTCGACCTGCTGCGCCTGCGGATGGTCGATCTGCTGGGGTGCGAGCCGGGTCCCGAACTGGTCGCCCTGCGCGAGCGGATCCTGGCCCGGGACCCGGATCTCGTCCCGGTGGCCGCCCACACGGCGGCACCTCGCTGACATCCCCCCGCCGGGGCCGCCCCCGTCTCAACCGTCGTCGCCGGGCTCGGTGAAGTGTTCGGTGAGGTACAGGTCGAGCCGGGACTCCGCGTCCAACGGCAGCTCTCGGTGCGGGGCCGCGGGTCGCGGTCGTACGCCCTCGGGGGGTGGTCCGTGCAGCGCCGCACGGGCGTGTTCCGGGGTGCCGATCGTGTCGAAGAGGGCGGTAGCCCGCGTCCGCGCCGCCGCGGCCGGCCCCGAGGCGCCCTGGGCCTCGTGCGCGGCGGCCAGGGCCAGTGCGGCTCGGGCCTCGATCAGGCGCTGGCCGGAGTCCCGGGCCCGCGCGACCGCCTCCTCCGCCGCGTCCAGGGCGCCGGCCGGGTCGCCGTTCTCCAGCCGGATCACCGCGGCGGCCACCTGGACCCGGGGAAGCGTGAGCGGGCTGCCGTCCACGGCCAGGCGGGCGGCGCTGTCCAGGTGGTCCAGGGCCACACCCGGGAGGCCGGTCGCGCGGGCGACGGCGGCGCGTTCCACCAGGATCTCTATATGGCCCGTGCGATGTCCGGTCCGTTCGGCGATCTCGAACGCGGCGTCCAGGTGGCCGGCCGCCTCGTCCGCCCGGCCGGCCCGCAGCTTCAGTGCCGCAAGTCCCACCAGGGAGTCGACCTGGCAGTTGCGGTTCTCCGCCCGCAGCGAGATGGCGAGCGCGTCCTCGTAGGCCGGCAGCGCGCGTTCGTCCTGGCCCGCGTCGGCCCGTACCCGGCCCAGGGTCTCCAGGGCGACCGCCTCGGCGTAGGTGGACCCGGAGTCGCGGCAGACGAGGAAGCAGGTGCGCAGCGCGGCCTCCGCCTCGGCGAACCGGGCCTGCTTCTGCCGGGCCAGGGCGAGGTTGACCAGGGCCAGCGCCCGGTGGTGGTCCGCGGTGGCGCCGATCAGGGCGAGCGCGGCGCCGGCCGCCTCCTCGGCCGCGTCGGTACGGCCCAGGGCCAGGTTCAGCGAGGCCATGTTGATCAGCATGACCTCCTCGCTCCTGACCTCTCCCAGGGTGCGGTACAGGGCGAGGGCGCGCCGGTAGCGGGGCAGGGCCCGCAGGGGTTCGCCGAGCAGTTTCAGGGTGACGGCCGCGCCCTGGAGCGCCACGGCCTCGCCGTGGGTCCAGTCGGCCTTGCGCGCCCGTTCCTCCGCCTGCTCGTACTCGGCCAGGGCACCGCGCAGGTCCCCGTTGCGCCAGCGGGCGTGGCCCACCGACACATGCATCGCGACCTGGCCGCGCAGGTCCCCGTCGCGTTCGGCGGCCGCCCGGGCCAGCAGCGCCAGGCGCATCCAGTCGGCGAGCGGGCGCCGGTGGTGGAACAGGTCCTGCAAGGCGTCGACCAGCCCCCACGCGAACCGGGCGGGCCCGTGCTCGGCGGCATGGCCGATGGCCGCCGCGATGTCGTCCCACTCGGCGTCGAACCAGTCGTACGCCTCCTCCGTGGTGCGGAACTCCCGCGGCAGCGAGCCGTCGAGGGCGTCGGGGCGGTCCCGCATGAGGTACAGGCCCGCCGTCCTGGCCGCGTTGACGACGCTCTGCACATAGTGGTCGAGGAGCCGCTCGACGGCCGCCGCGCGTTCGGCGGCGGTGTCCTCGGCGGCGGTGCGGTCGCGGGCGTACTCGTGGACGAGGTCGTGCCAGGCGGTACGGCCGTGACCGGCGTCGTGCAGCAGGTGCACCCGCTGGGCCAGCCGCAGCAGGTCGGCCGTCGCGGCCTCGTCGGTGTGCGCGGCCGCGGCGGCCGCACGGAGCGAGCGACCGGTGCCGGGCAGCAGGCCCAGCCGCCGGAAGACGCGCCGGGCGGCGTCGGGGAGGGCGCCGTACGACATGTCGAGGGCGGCGCGTACGGCGATGCTCTCCTCGCCCTCGACATGCAGCCGGGCGAGCCGTCCGCGGTCGGCGAGGTCGCGGACGTAGGTCCGGATGCCGCCGGGGCTGCCGCCGATCCATGAACCGGCCACGCACAGGGCCAGCGGCAGGCGGTCGCAGAGCTCGACCAGCTCGGCGGCGGCCGCCGGATCGGCGTCGACGGCCTCGGCGCCGACCACGGCGCCGATCAGCTCCAGGGCGCCGGTGCGGTCCAGGACGTCGCACGCCACCCGGTACGCGCCGTCGAGGGTGACCAGTCCGCTGAGCTTGTCGCGGCTGGTCACCAGGGTCAGGGACCCGGTGGACGCGGGCCGCAGCAGCCGTACCGTCGCGGGGTCCGCCGCGTCGTCCAGGACGACGAGGACCCGACGGTCCGCCAGCAGGGTCCGGTACAGGGCGGTCTGCGCCTCGGTGCCGAGCGGGATGTCCCGGGGGCCACAGCCCAGGCCCTGCAGCAGCAGGGGCAGTGCTTCCTCGGGGCCCATGGGTTCGGCGTCGTCGAAGCCCCGCAGGTCCAGGAACAGCTGTCCGTCGGGGAACCGGTCGGCGACCCGGTGGGCCCAGTGCAGGGCCAGCGCGCTCTTGCCGACGCCGGCCGGGCCGACGAGGAGAGCGAGCGGTTCGGCGGTGCGCAGAGCGGCGTCCAGGCCCCGCAGTTCGGCGTCGCGGCCGACGAAGCGCCGGGGCGGGGGCGGGAGTTGGCGGGGCACCCGGCGCTCGGACCCGGGCCGCGCCGGGGGGACGGGTGCGGGGCGGGTGGCGGGCGGGCGGCGCGCGGGCGGCACGGTGGCCGCGGTGCCGCCGGCGAGCAGCCGCCGGTGCAGGGTGCGCAGGTCGTCCGAGGGTTCCAGGGCGAGTTCGTCGACCATGCGGCGGCGCAGCTCCGCGTACACCTGGAGCGCCTCGGCGGGCCGCCCGTCCGCCTGGAGCGCACGCATCAGCAGGGCGTGCGGGCGTTCGCGCAGGGGGTGGGCGGTGGTGAGGCGGAGGAGCTCGGCGACGGCCTGCCGGTGCCGGCCGGTCTCGAGGTCCGCCTCGGCCGCGCTCTCCCGGGCGACGACGTGCAGTTCGCCGAGCCGTCGCCGTTCCGCCTCGCTGCCGGCCGTCTCCGGCAGGTCGGACAACGGCTCGCCCCGCCACAGGCCGAGGGCCTGCTCGGCGTGGTGGCGCACGGTGTCCCAGTCGCCGTTCGCCGCGGCGCGTGAACCGTCCTCGACCAGTTGCTCGAAGGTGAGCAGGTCGAGTTCGCCGGGGCGGGCGTGCATGACGTAGCCGGGCCGACGCGTGGTCAGCAGGCTGGGGCCGTGCGGGCCGAGGACCCGGCGGACCTCGGCGACGAGGGCGCGCACGCGCGCGGCGCCCGCTCCGGGTGGACGGCTGTCCCAGAGAAGGTCGATCAGGCGGTCGACGGAGACCACATGGTCGGCGTGGAGCAGGAGCGCGGTGCACAGCGCGCGCTGCCGTCCGGTGAGCGCGGCGGGCTGCCCATCGATCTCGACTTCCAGCGGGCCGAGCACTCGAAAGCAAAGCCGGGGGGTGAGCATTCACAGAACGTAATCCAGGGCTCTCGGCCAAGCAACGCCCGCCCGAGACACAGGAATTGCACAGCATTTCCCTTCTGTTTCCTTCCCCCTTCCCTTCTCTCCCGCTCCGCCTCAGCCCGTACGGCGTCCCGCCCACGTCCATGCGTTGCGCAGCACTCCCCGCACCCGCGGCCCGTGCCGCCGCCACCACAACCGCGCCCACAGCACCTGGAGCCCCGTCAGAAGCAGCACCGTGACCAGGGCGTCGAGCCTCAGCAGCGGGTCGGTGCCGGTCAGCAGTCGGTGGCCGGAGCGGGCCAGGAGCGGCCAGGTGACGTCCAGCAGCAGCCGCAGCCCGACGAAGACACAGGCGATCGAGCCCGCCACCGCGCCCGCCGCGTACGCCTTGAGCATCCGCCGTTCACCGGGTCGCCGCCCGGCCAGCGGATCGCGGCTCGCCCGGCGCAGGAGCCGGGCCCCGAGGTGGCGGAGCCAGGCGCCGGCGTCGCCGTAGAGGTTGCGGCACCCGGTCAGGTCCTGGGCGACGAAGTACAGGTCGGTGCGCATGAAGACCAGGCACTGGTTGGCGAAGGAGGTGACCAGGGTCATCGCGACGACCGGCAGCAGGGGCGAGTCGGCGCCGGCCGCGAGGGCGAGCAGACAGCCGCCCCAGACGGCGGCGTCCACGGCGAGCCCGGACAGATACACGGTGAGCCGCGCCCGCCGGCCCTTGAGCCAGATCCCGGACACCTCGGTCTGGGCCACCAGGAATTGCAGCCGGGTGCCCAGCCGCACCCGCCCGGCGACCCCGGCGGCCCGCGCGGTCACCAGGTGCGCCAGTTCGTGCAGGCCGATCAGACACCAGGCGGCGAGCGACTGCACGAGGAGGTTGACGGTGCCGAGGCGCGCCCACACCAGGTCGTCCCAGGTGGGCAGGGAGCGTCCGCGCAGCACGACGGCCACGAGTCCGGCGACGGGGACGGCGAGGACGGCGGCGTGCAGAGCGGGAGAGAGGACCCAGCGGACGTGGTGTTGCCGCAGCCGGGGCAGCGAGACCGGGACCGGCGCCGTCTCGAAGCGCCGGGTCCCGATCGCGGCGACCAGACCGGCGGCGGCCAGCGACTCGGCGAACGCCCCGACGTCGAGGTCACGGCCGGTGTCCTGGCGCAGTGTGCCGCGGGTCTGGCCCACGGTGCGTCCCTCGGCGAGCAGCCGGAGCGCGGCGACGCCGATCTCGGGCAGTGCGATGACCTGGTCGTTGCCCTGCCGGCCGACGATCCACTCGTCCCGGTCCTGCCGCATCTCCAGCGGGTGCAGGACGACGGTGGGGTCCGGCTCCGGCGGCGCGGCGGCCGTCACGGCCCGCACACCGGGCAGTCGGGCCGGGCCGGGTGCCGTACGAAGACGTGCTGGTCGGGTGCGATCAGGTTCACCCCGCGCACATAGCCGGGCGGGGTGGCGCCGATGCCGGTGAGCAGGGCGATGACCTCGTGGGCGATGAGCTGTCCGGAGATCCCGGCGGCGGGGGCCAGCGCTCCGGCGGTCCCCAGGTGCGGGGTCCACCCGGGTTTGAGCTTGGCCTCCTCGCCGGCGCCGACGCACTCGAAGCAGGGGCCGTCGGGTGCGTACACCCCGACCGTCGCCAGGGGGCCGCTGTAGCCGGCGGACACCCACGGCACGCCCAGGGTCGCGCAGACCCGGTTCGTCATCTTCCGGATGAGGTCGCCGCGGGGCTCGTCCGCGCACAGCACGAAGACGTCCCGGTGCCGTGCGAGGTCGGTGAGCGCGGCCTCGGTGTCGGCGCGGCGGCTCTCGTGGGTGTAGCGGCCGGCCGAGTTCATGGCCGCGAGGCGGCGGGCCGCCGTCTCCGCCTTGGGGCGGCCGAGGTCGGCCTCGGTGTAGAGCACCTGCCGACTGAGGTTGGACTCCTCGACCACGTCGGGGTCCACGAGGTGCAGCTCGCCCACCCCGGCGGCGGCCAGCGCCCACGCGGCGTGGCTGCCCGCGCCGCCCACGCCCAGCACGGTCACGCGGGCCTGCTTGAGGCGCAGTTGGGAGGACCAGGCGTCGACGCCGGGGCGCAGGTCGACGTACCGGAAGTAGGTGTGGTTCCGGCTGTAACGCTCGCGTTCGCGGTCGGTGAGGCCGTCCGGAGGAGGGGCGGCGGCGTCCTCGACGTAGCCGGTGTCGAGCAGTTCGGCGAGCAGCCTGCGGGCGCCTTCGGGGCCCAGCGCGGGATGGCTGTCCGCGAGGGCGCGCTCGATGCGGTCCGGCGGTGTGGCGCCGTCGAGCAGGGTGAGCGCGTCCCAGACCCAGCCGTGCGGATCGGCGATCTCCGCCGCGACTCCGTAGACCCCGCCGCCGAGCCGGAGTGTTCCGTCGTCGAAGCGGTGCGGGGCGTGCTCCGCCTTGATCCGTGGCAGCTGCACGGGCGTCTCCTCGGGAAACGACCCCGGCGGCGGAGCCGGTCCGCCGCCGGGGTCTGCCGTTGTCAGCTGTCGATCTGCTTGTTCTGGATCGTCTCGATCTTGTCCAGGAGCCGGACCTCGATGAACTCGGGCTGCTGCGGGGCCTCGGAGTTGCCGAGCGTGCCCTGGTCACCGAAGGTCTCGGCGTGCGTGGTGTGCTCCACGGTGCTCTCCCTTTCCGATGGATCGGATGCCGCGGGCGGCCGCCGGTGACGGCCGTCCCGCTTCTGCCGTCCAGCCTCGGACAGGGATCTTTCCGCGGTCTTTCACCGGCCTTTCACCGGCTAGTCGTCGTTCAACTCCTCCTCCAGCGCCGCCAGCGCCGGGTCCAGCACGATGTCCTCGTCCCGTGCCTCGATCGTCGGGTCCTCAGGGAAGTGGCAGGCCGTCAGATGGCCCTCGCGGTTGCCGGAGATCCGGATCAACGGCGGCTCCTCCGTGGCGCACTTGTCCTGCGCCTTCCAGCACCGCGTCCGGAACCGGCAGCCGGACGGCGGCGAGATCGGCGACGGGACG
Source organism: Streptomyces sp. NPDC057280 (assembly GCF_042668605.1). NCBI lineage: Bacteria > Bacillati > Actinomycetota > Actinomycetes > Kitasatosporales > Streptomycetaceae > Streptomyces > Streptomyces sp. NPDC057280. The sequence continues at coordinate 785,173 of NZ_JBHUYR010000003.1, read as the reverse complement.
TCACCGGCCAGCCTGATCCGCTCCCGCCCGCCCGTCTCCGTCTCCTCCGTGAGGTTCACCTCGGGGACCGCGGACAGCAGGGCGTGGGTGTAGGGGTGACGGGGGCGGGTGTAGATGGACTCGCGGTCGCCGACCTCGATCACCTTGCCGAGGTACATGACCGCGACGCGCTGCGAGAAGTGCCGTACGACAGCCAGGTCGTGGGCGATGAACAGGAACGCGATGCCCAGCTCGTCCTGGACCTTCCGGAGCAGGTTCACGACCTGCGCCTGGATGGAGACGTCGAGGGCCGAGACCGGCTCGTCCGCCACGATCAGCTTCGGTTCCAGGGCCAGCGCACGTGCTACGCCGATACGTTGCCGCTGACCGCCGGAGAACTCGTGCGGGAAGCGGTTGTAGTGCTCGGGGTTGAGACCGACGATCTCCAGCAGCTCACGGACGCGCGCCTCCCGGCCGCCCGTCGGCTCGATGCCGTTGATCTCCATCGGACCCGAGATGATCTTGCCGACCGTCTGCCGCGGGTTCAGCGACGAGTACGGGTCCTGGAAGATCATCTGGATCTCGGAGCGGATCGGCGCCAGCTCCTTGCGGCTGGCATGGGTGATGTCCTTGCCGCGGTACGAGATCTTCCCTGCCGTCGGCTCCAGCAGCCGGGTGATCAGGCGGCCGGTCGTCGACTTGCCGCAGCCGGACTCGCCGACCAGGCCGAAGCTCTCGCCGACATGGACGGTCAGGTCGATGCCGTCGACGGCCTGCACCGCGCCGACCGTGCGCCGGATCGGGAAGCCGCCCTTGACCGGGAAGTGCTTGGTGAGCCCTTCGACGACCAGCAGCGGGTCACCGGACGAGTCGGCGGCCGCCTCGCGCGGGGCCGGGAGGACGAGGTCCTCTTTCATGACGTGTCCTCCTAGGACTGGGACTACGACGGGCCCGGGCTGGGCTTGGTCTCTTCGATCAGCCCAGGCTGGGCTTGATCTCCTCGATGAAGATGGTCCGCTTCTGGTCCGCCGTGAGATGGCAGGCGGAGGCGCGGTCCGGGGCCAGCAAGGGGCGTTCGTCGGTGCAGCGGGTACCGCCGACCCGGTCCTGGAAGGTGCAGCGCGGGTGGAACCGGCAGCCGGACGGGGGGTTGAGCAGCGAGGGCGGGGCGCCCGGGATGGGGGCCAGGGGGGCCGCGAGGTCCGAGTCGAGGCGCGGCATCGAGTTCAACAGACCCCAGGTGTAGGGGTGTTGGGGAGCGCGCAGGACCTCGTTCGTCGTGCCTCGCTCGATCGCGCCGCCCGCGTACATCACCATGATGTCGTCGGCCATGTCGGCGATGACGCCGAGGTCGTGGGTGATGAAGATGATCGCGGAGCCGAACTCCTGCTGGAGGTCCTTCAGGAGGTCGAGGATCTGGGCCTGCACCGTCACGTCGAGCGCGGTGGTCGGCTCGTCGGCGATCAGCAGGTCCGGGTCGCAGACCAGGGCCATCGCGATCATCGCGCGCTGGCGCATACCGCCGGAGAACTGGTGCGGGTAGTCCTTCGCGCGTTCCTTGGGGTTGGGGATGCCGACCTTGCCGAGCATCTCCACCGCGCGGTCCCAGGCGGCCTTCTTGGAGGCGCCGGTGTGCTTCATGAACGGCTCGGCGATCTGCCGGCCCACCGTGTAGTACGGGGACAGCGCGGTGAGCGGGTCCTGGAAGATCATGGCGACCTTGTTGCCGCGCAGCTTCTCCAGCTCGGACTCCCGGGCGGTGGTCAGCTCCTGGCCTTCCAGGAGGATCTCGCCCTCGACGGTGGTGAACTTCGGGTTGTGCAGCCCGAGGATCGTCAGGTTGGTCACGGACTTTCCTGAACCGGACTCGCCGACGATGCCGAGGGTCTTGCCGCGCTCCAGGTCGAAGGAGAGTCCGTCGACGGCGCGGACCATGCCGTCCTCGGTGCGGAAGCTGACGTGCAGGTCGCGCACCGAGAGGAAGGCGCCCGCGTCGGACGGGACGGGCGCCCCGGCCTCCTTGGTCAGAGTGGTCACGACAGAGCTCCTAGGACAGCCGCACGCGCGGGTCGATGAAGGCGTAGCAGGCGTCGACGACGATGTTGCACAGCAGGATCACGGCGGCCGAGAACAGCATCACGCCGAGCAGCAGCGGCAGATCGCTGAACTGCACCGACTCCACCGCGAGCCGTCCGAGGCCGGGCAGTCCGAAGGTGTACTCGGTGATGATCGCGCCGCCGAGCAGCGAGCTGAGGTCGATGCCGAGGATGGTGATGATGGGGATCAGCGAACCACGCCAGGCGTAGCGGAAGAAGACGTAGCGGCCGCTCATGCCCTTGGCGCGGGCGGTGCGGACGTGTTCCTCCTGGAGCTGCTCGATCATCGAGGAGCGTGCCATACGGGTGTACTGCGCGGCGAAGATCGTGGAGAGCACGGCCCACGGGATGATCAGCCCGGTGAACCAGGCGGCGGGGTTGTCGGTGATCGGGGTGTAGTCCGGCTCGTCGAAGATGTGGGTCTGGTAGACGAGGATCGCCAGCGCCAGCGGGCCCAGGAAGTAGATCTGCATCGAACTGAGCACCATGGACCCGGCGGTGAACGACTTGTCCACGAAGGTGCCGCGCTTCCAGGCGGCGAGCAGTCCGGTGCCGAGTCCGACGAACAGGAAGGCGACGGTGGCGCCGGCCGCGAGCGAGAGGGTGAGCGGCAGCCGGTCCATCAGGGTCGACCAGACCTGCTCGTTGGTGTGGTACGAGTACCCGAAGCACGGGGCGGGGCAGGGGCCCTGCTCGAAGTCGCTGCGTCCGGTGACCAGCCCGGACAGGAAGATCCAGAACTGTTCCGGGATCGACTTGTCGAGCCCTAGCGTGTGGTGGATGTTCGCCAGCGCGTCGGGCGTGCAGGTCTTGCCGCACATCAGCAGCGCCGGGTCGCGGGGCATGCCGAAGAAGAGCAGGAAGGCGACCACGGTCAGCAGGACCAGGATCACGAATGAGCCGAGGATCCGGCGGAGGAGGAAGCGCAGCATCTCAGTGGCAGCTTTCGGGCGAAGCCTGGGCGGACGCGGTGCGCCCCGTCACGGGACGGGGCGCACCTGACGCCGCTTGGACGGGTTACTTCACGAAGAGCCTGCGCGGGTCGACGCCGCCGATGACGTCGTCGTACGCGAGGCCACCGATCTTGGATCCGGCGATCTGGGTCTGCTTGTAGTACGCCGTCGGGATGTTGGAGACGACATCCTTCACGATGTACTCGTTGATCTTGTTCCAGGCCTCGGCGGCCTTGATCGGGTCGGTGATGGTGTTCGCCTTGTCGATGTCGGCGTTCACCTTCGGGTCGTTGATGTGCGAGTAGTTCGAGGAGCCGTCCTGGATCTGGCGGCCGTCGTACAGCGGCGGGATGACGGTCGAGGCGCTCGGCCAGTCGGCACCCCACGCGGTGTGGAAGATGTCGTAGTTGTTCTTGACCTTGCTGACCTGGTCGTAGTAGGTCTCGGCCGGGATCTCCTGGCGCTGCACGTCGAAGCCGGCCTTCTCCAGGCCCGCCGCCATGGCGGTGGAGTACTGCTGGCCCTCGGGGGTGTTGATGTAGCCGAAGGTGAGCTTCAGACCGGTCTTGCCGGCCTTCTTCAGCAGTTCCTTGGCCTTGGCCGGGTCACCGGCGGGCTTGGCCTTCTTGCCGAACGGGTCGAACTTGGGGTCGTAGCCCGAGACGGTCGGGCTGATCAGACCGCCGGCGACCTCCATCGCGTCGGTGCCGCCGAAGGCACGGACGAACGGCGTGATCGGCAGGGCGTAGGCGATGGCCTCGCGGACCGTCTTGTCCTGCATCTCCGGCTGGGACAGGTTGATGTTCATCTGGCCCACGTACGGCTGGTAGCCGGAGACCGTGCGGTTCTTCATCGCGGCGTCGTTGAGGACCTTGGTCAGGTTGCCCGCGTCGACCTGGTTGCTGAAGCTGATCGCCGTCGCGTTGGTGCCGCTGTCGTCGAGGATGGCCTTGGTGGAGTCCTCGAACTGCTTGTTGAACTCGATGTTGAACTGGTCGACGTACTGGTGCCGGACCGCGTCGGTCTTCGGGTCCCAGTTGGTGTTCTTGACCAGGGTCATCGTCTTGCCGGACTTGAACTCCGAGATCTTGTAAGGACCGGAGGTCATCGGGGACTTGTCGTACTTGACCTTCGTGTCCTTCTCGGCGGACACGATGGAGTAGCCCGCCATGGCGAGCGCGTACGGCAGGTCGGGCTTGGCCGTCTTGAACTTGAAGACGATCGTCTTGTCATCGGGCGTCTCCAGGACGCTGTCCGGGAGGTGCTTGCCCTTGTAGGGGCCGTCCGGGAGGAGCTTGCGGTACTCGGTGCCCGGGGTGTTCGCCATCCACTGCTGGATGTAGGTCGGGCCGTTGGAGATGAACGGGGCGAAGAGCCGCTCGAAGGTCTGGCGCACGTCCTTGGCGGTGATCGTGGAGCCGTCGGCCCACTTGATCCCGTCCTTGAGCGTGTACTTCCAGGTCTTGCCGCCGTCGGTGGTGGTACCGCTGTCGGTGGCCAGGTCGCCGACGACCTCGTGCTTCTTGCCGTCGTCGCTGGTCGCCTTGTACGCGGTCAGACCGCGGTGGATCAGCTGCGAGAGCGCCATCTCGTCGGAGACGTAGATCTGGCCCGGGTCGAGGTGCGCGAAGCTGTCGCGCTGGAGCACCGTGACGGTGCCGCCGGCCTTGGCGCCGGGGACCTCGGCGGCCGGGCCCGTGGAGTCCTTGGCGTCGCCGAAGGAAATGCCGGCCTGCTGACGCTGCGCGTTCTCCTTGTCCTGCTTGTCGTTGTCGCTGCCTTTGCTGCCACCCTCGCTGCAGCCGGTGAGCACGAGAGCCCCCGCCGCCAGCAGTGAGAGCGCGGCGTACGCGTGGCGTCCACCCTTACCCATCACTCAGATTCCACCCATCTTGTGTCACCGTTGCGAATTGAAGTGCGAACCGGGCCCGGTGGGAGCCGTCGGTCTCTGTCGGGCGGAGACGCCCACAACTTGGCGGTCAGCGCGCCGTCTTGGGATCGAAGGCGTCCCTGACCGAGTCCCCGAGCAGGTTGAACGCCACGATGAAGATGATCATCGAGATGCCCGGGAAGAACATGTAGGTGATGTCGTTCTGCATCACGAGTTCGGTCGACGCCTTGGAGAACATCTGCCCCCAGTCCGGCGTCGGTTCGACGATCCCGACCCCGAGGAAGCTCAGACCGGCCTCCGCGGTCACGAAGTTGGGCAGCATGTAGGTCGACTGCACCAGGATCGGGGTGACCACGTTGGGCAGGATCTCCTTGCGGATGATCCGTACCGGAGACGCCCCGCTGACCTTGGCGGCCTCGATGAACTCCCGTTCTCGCAGGGCGAGTGTGGTGCCGCGCAGGATGCGGGCGAGGCTCATCCAGCCCAGCACCCACTGCACGGCGATGAGGGCGACGACCCGGACGTAGACCGGGGTCTCGTCGCGCGGGCTGACGAACAGCGAGACCACGACCGGCATGCTCGCGATGAAGAACAGCTGGGCCGGGAAGGCGAGGAGGAAGTCGATGACGCGGCTGATCAACTGGTCGGGCTTGCCGCCGAGATAGCCGGCCGCGACCCCCAGGACGATGCCCGTCAGCACGGTCGCGACGGTGACGGCGAGCGAGATCATCAGGGAGTTGCGGATGCCGTACAGCAGCTTGGTGAAGACGTCGTAGCCGTTGCCGGGCTCCAGGCCGAACCAGAACTCGCCGCTGATACCGCCGTTGGGCTGCAGGGGCACACCCGCGCTGTCGAAGAGCTCGGGGCGTTCGTCGGCGAACACCGTGTACGGGTCCTTACCGTAGAGCTTCGCGATCAGGGGGGCCGCGAGGCCGACCACGAAGAAGAAGATCACGACGTAGGCCGAGACCACTCCGGTGCGGTCGCGCTTGAAGCGGATCCACATCAACTGCCCGGGAGAGCGGCCTTCGAGCTGCTTGGCCTCCTCGGGCTTGCTCTTCGGCTGCTGGTCGCCGTCGACGACGACCGAGGTCCCGCCGCCTTCGATGTCGATAGGACTGGTCACAGTTCGCCCATTTCACAGGTGTGGGTGTGCCGAACCGGCGACCGGCACGAGGGTGTGCGATCGCGGATCGGATCATGAAGAAGCGTCAGCGGCGTGTCACGGTCTGCGGAAGAAGCCGCAGCCTGACGCGCGTAGGGGCGGAAGCGGAGCTCCTCAGAGCCGATCGCCGCACGCCGGCGCGGAGTTGACGCAACTTGCGGACGCTGTGACCCATTTGGTGCTTGTGACACCGCGCATGGGACTCCTCCTCATGACTCCACGTGTTCACCAACAGGAGGGGGTACATGCCTTTCCTCCGACACCCCTGACGGAGGGTCAGGCACCCCCTGGTGCTCGTGAGTCGGCGCCGTCCCCACGGCGCGAGACCCATTGACCCGAGCGCTACGCGGCTAACTATCTGCCATGAGCCATGGACCGACCACTGTTCTTAAATCTCAATTCAGTCACAGCTGGCCCGTACATCTTCCAAAATCTGGACAAACTGTCTGGCGTAAGAAGGCCGCGAAACGGACTTGTTACATGGGTATCGGGCGAGGATCTCCGCATTACGGACATCCTTCACCGGCCCTCCACAGCAAACCGACTGAAAATCAGTTGCAAAAAGCCCGGGCACCCCCAAGATGGGGGTGCCCGGGCTCAGGAACCGACTGTCGGTCAGCCGTGCTTGGCGCGGCTCGCGGCGCGGGCGCGCTCGCGGGCGTCCAGGTTCACCTTGCGGATGCGAACCGCCTCCGGGGTGACCTCCACGCACTCGTCGTCGCGGCAGAACTCCAGCGACTGCTCCAGCGACAGCTTGCGCGGCGGGACGATCGACTCGGACACGTCAGCGGTCGAGGACCGCATGTTCGTGAGCTTCTTCTCCTTGGTGATGTTGACGTCCATGTCGTCGGAGCGCGAGTTCTCGCCGACGATCATCCCCTCGTACACCTCGGTGCCCGGCTCGACGAACAGCACGCCGCGCTCCTGGAGGTTCGTCATCGCGAACGCGGTGACGGCACCGGCGCGGTCGGCGACCAGGGAGCCGTTGTTACGGGTCTGGAGGGTGCCGAACCAGGGCTCGAAGCCCTCGTGGATGGAGTGCCCGATGCCCGTACCGCGGGTCTGGGTCAGGAACTCGGTCCGGAAGCCGATGAGACCGCGGGACGGGACGACGAACTCCATGCGCACCCAGCCGGAGCCGTGGTTGGACATGTTGTCCATGCGGCCCTTGCGGACACCCATGAGCTGCGTGACGGCGCCCATGTGCTCCTCGGGCACGTCGATCGTCATGCGCTCGACGGGCTCGTACGTCTTGCCGTCGACCTCCTTGGTGACGACCTGCGGCTTGCCGATGGTCAGCTCGAAGCCTTCCCGGCGCATGGTCTCGACCAGGATGGCGAGCGCCAGCTCGCCACGGCCCTGGACCTCCCAGGCGTCCGGACGGTCCGTCTCCAGGACGCGCAGCGAGACGTTACCGATCAGCTCGCGGTCCAGGCGGTCCTTGACCTGGCGGGCGGTGACCTTGCGGTCCTTGACGGCCGACTTCGCGTCGGCGCCCTTGCCGGTACCGCCGCGGCCCACCAGCGGCGAGGTGTTGGTGCCGATGGTCATGGAGATCGCGGGCTCGTCGACCGTGATCAGCGGCAGCGGGATCGGGTTCTCGGTGTCCGCGAGGGTCTCGCCGATCATGATGTCGGAGATACCGGCGACGGCACAGATGTCACCGGGGCCGGCCACCTCGGCGGGCTTGCGGGTGAGCGCCTCGGTCATCAGCAGCTCGGAGATGCGGACGTTGCTGATGGAGCCGTCACGCTTGATCCACGCGACCGTCTGGCCCTTGCGCAGCTCGCCCTGCTCGACGCGGAGCAGCGCGATACGGCCGAGGAAGTTGTCGGCGTCCAGGTTGGTGACGTGCGCCTGGAGCGGGGCGTCCTCGTCGTAGGTCGGAGCCGGGATGTGCTCCAGGATCGTCGAGAAGAACGGCTCCAGGCTGTTGGAGTCGGCCGGGACCGTGCCGTTCTCCGGCTTGGTCAGCGAGGCGATGCCGTCACGGCCGCAGGCGTAGACGATCGGGAACTCGATCTGCTCCTCGTCCGCGTCCAGGTCGAGGAAGAGGTCGTACGTCTCGTTGACGACCTCGTCGATGCGGGAGTCGGGGCGGTCCGTCTTGTTGATGCACAGGATGACGGGCAGGCGCTGCTGGAGCGCCTTGCGCAGCACGAAGCGGGTCTGCGGCAGCGGGCCCTCGGAGGCGTCGACGAGCAGGACGACACCGTCGACCATCGACAGACCGCGCTCGACCTCGCCACCGAAGTCGGCGTGGCCCGGGGTGTCGATGATGTTGATCGTGATCGGCTCGCCACCGTCCTTGGGGTGGTACTTCACCGCCGTGTTCTTGGCGAGGATCGTGATGCCCTTCTCACGCTCCAGGTCGTTCGAGTCCATCATGCGGTCGTCGACGCCCTCGAGCTGGTGCGCGGCGAAGGCGCCGGCCTGCTTCAGCATGCCGTCGACGATGGTGGTCTTGCCGTGGTCGACGTGGGCGACGATGGCGACATTGCGGATGTCGTGGCGCGTGGCCATAGTGCGGCGTACTCCCGGAGTGGTGTGGAAGGGGCCTGCGCGTACGTCTGTGTGACGCGGACCCTGCCGGGCTGTACATGCCACGGCCTCACCCCATGGTACGTGGGATTGACACGGGCGGCCTCCGGGGGCGGACTCAGGCCTTCTGAGCAGCCCTGGAACCGGTCGGGCAGCGCCGGGCGGCGGCCTCCCGGCCGCTGTCGCCCGGTGCGGGCTCCGCGCAGGTGTACCTACTTCTCTGTGGGGCTCGCCGAGGGGTTCGAGGCGCCCTTCCGCAGGAAGCCCATGTCCTCGTACACCGGGGTCTGGAAGCCGAAGGCGCCGGCGTTGGCGATGCTCTTGCGCGCGGCCGTCAACTGGGGCCGCTGGTAGAGCGGGATCGAGCCGGCGGCGGCCCAGATCCGGGAGTCGGCCTTGCGGATCAGGCCCCGGCTCTCGTCCTCGTCCAGCGTGGAGACGGCCTGGTCGAAGAGCTGGTCCACCTGGTCGGTGCCGACCCGGGTGTAGTTCTGCTCGACGTTCAGGGAGCCGTCGGCGGCCGGGACCGGCTTGGCGTAGATGGGCCGGGCGTCGGTGGCCGGGAAGGCGGACGCGGGCCAGGAGTAGAGGGCGAGGTCGAACTGGCCGGACGCGATGTGGTCCTTGAAGTAGCTCTCGTCCGCGACCTTGGTGATCTCGGTGCGGATGCCGACCTTCTGGAGCATGCCGGAGATCCGGTCGGCCACCGTGCGCAGGGTCTGCGAGCCGGGCCCGGACGGCAGCACGAAGCGGAGCGTGAGCGGCTTGCCGTCCTTGGCGAGCGCCCCGGCCGCGGCGCCCGCCGGCGCGGCGGTGCCCCGGGGGGCGTAGGCGCCGGGAGCACCGCCCTTGAGCTTGTTGGTGTACTGCTTGCCGTCCTGGGCGAGGTGCTGGGAGCCGTCCCCGCGCTCCTGGTGCTTCTTGGGATCCTGCTTCTTCTCCCGCTCGGCCTCGCGCGGCGCCTTGTCGTCCTCGCCGACGATGTACGTCCCGTCCTCGGACCCCTCTTCGTCCGAGGAGGAGCCCGCGGAGGAACCCGAGGAAGCCTTCTCGCCCTTGGCGCCGGCGGCCTTCTCGCCCTTCTTCTTCTCCTTCTTCAACGGGCCGCCCGGCACCCAGCCGGCGTCCGCGAGGAGAGCCTGCGCCTCGGCGGTGTCCTGGCCGCCGAGGGCGCCGCTGTTGTCGGCGTAGGCGGCCTGCCCGGCGAGGGCGAGGTGGCTGCCGACCGGCTCGGCGGGCAGACCGAGCGGGGTGAGCACGGCCGAGGCGAGCGCCTCGCGGTCGATGGCGCGGGCCACGGCACGGCGGACCCGCTCGTCGGCGAGCGGACCCTCGGCGCCGTTGAGGGCGAGCTGGGTGTAGGCGGGCTCCAGGGAGCGGCGCACCTCGAAGCCGCGCAGGGCCTGCTGCTCGCGGGCGTACGCGGAGATCTCCCTGCGCTGCTTCTCGCGGGCGCTGATCTCCTCGTCGGCGGCCTCCTCGTCGGTGCCCTTGGCGACGGCCCAGGAGCGCAGGGAGTCGGCGGCGGTGAGGTTGCTGCCGGGGCCCATCAGCGGGGTGGCGCTCGGCGTGCCCTTCGCCGCCACGGTGATCCGCTTGACCGACTCGGGGTCGATCTCGGCCAGGTCCAGTTCACCGGAGGCGAGCGCGGCGGCCCGCTTGTCGCGGGGTACGGCGCGCAGCACGATCTCGTTGAGCTTGGCGGGGTGGCCCCACCAGCGCGGGTTGCGGGCGAGGGTGACCTCGTCGTCCTTGCGGTCGACCTTCTCCACCGCGAAGGGACCGGCGGTGACCTTGAGCTTCTTGCGGGCGCTGTCGTTGAAGGCGTCCGGGGTGCCCATGACGTCCTTGGGGTACAGCGGGGAGAACAGCGACTTCCAGTCGGCGTACGGCCGCGCGAAGGTGACCTTGACCTCGAGGTCGTTCTTGCCGCGCTCGATCTTCTCGATGCGGTCGTAGCCGGCGTTGCGGGCCGTCCAGTAGGCGGTGTCCTTGCCGGACAGGGCGCGCCACTGGGCGGCGAAGTCGGCGGCGCCGATCTGCCGGCCGTCGCTCCAGACGGCCTGCTGGTTCAGCTTGTACAGCACGACCTGGCGGGGCTCGGTCTCGACGACCTCGGCCTTCTCCAGATAGTCGGCGTCGAGCTGCGGGCGGCCGTTCGCGTCGAGCCGGTACATGGCCGGCAGGACGGCCTGGGCGACGCGGGTGGTGGTGGCGTCGGCGTCCGACTGGAAGGTGTTGAGGGTGTCCGGCACGGAGTCCACGGCCCAGCGCAGGGTGCCGCCGTCGGCGACCAGGGAGCGGTCGGCGAATCCGATGTCCGACGCCGCGAGCGGCTTGCCGGCCGGGTCCTCCGAGCTGCACCCGGTGAGCACGGACACCGCGAGGGCGCCCGCGGTGAGGAAACCGGCCGAGCGCATCACCGCGCGCAGCCCGACGCCGTCGTGGGACATGCCGTCTACCTCCGGGGGGGTGCGCCGCCTGGTTTCGATCACGTTTGGCGGTATATGGAGCTGATCAGATGTATGCGGCCACTGAAGAGGAAAGGGTTCGGCAGGCGGTGGCGACACGGCGGGGGCGGCCCGGAAGCCCACCCGTGCGGCGCAATGGACGGCATACAGGGGGCGCGCACGGAGGCTCACGATCCGCCAATCCATGCACGTCCCTTCACATGGGCCGGTGTGACGCGCAACACTCGCAGGCGCACATGAACGTTGCCGCCCTAAGTGAGGTCACGTCATGGCCCTGCACGACGAACTGGCGTCAGCCCAGCGCTGCCTCGACGAACTGCACCGGTATGTGAAGCGCCTGGAGCAGCAACTCGGCAGCGGTGGCCTGGAGATGCGCCGCGTCCGCGTCGACACCGAGCGCCTGCGCGAGAGCCTCGCCCTGCTCAGGGACGCCGATCCCGCGCTCGCCCAGGCGAAGCGGCCCGATCTCGTCTCCATCCCCGACACCCCGTACGACAACACCCTGTGGACGGACTCGGACGACGAGGGTCTCGGCGCCCGCGACCGCCACGCCCCCTGAACCCGACCGGAGTCATGAATTGGCCACTGGTACGGAACCTCATCCGAACAGCGGCGGCGTACGGTCCGGTACGCGCGCCGCGATCGCCGCCCCTCATCTGCGGACCGACCGCTGGTGGCTGGCGCCCGCGGTCACCACCGCCGGGCTGCTGGCCTTCGTCGTCTACTCGACCTGGCGGGCCTTCGCGGACACGGACTACTACGCGGCGCCGTACGTCTCGCCTTTCTACTCGCCCTGTCTGGCCGAGCGGTGCGAGACGATGCGCTCCGGGCCCAACTGGGAGATCTTCGGCGGCTGGTGGGGCATCTCCCCCGCGATCCTCATCCTGATCTTCCCGCTCGGCTTCCGCCTGACCTGCTACTACTACCGCAAGGCCTACTACCGGGGCTTCTGGGCGTCCCCGCCGGCCTGCGCGGTGGCCGAGCCGCACAAGAAGTACACCGGTGAGACCCGCTTCCCGCTGATCCTGCAGAACATCCACCGGTACTTCTTCTACGCCGCGGTCGTCGTCGCCGGGATCCTGACCTACGACACCGTTCTCTCGTTCCGCGACGAGCACTACGAGTGGGGCCACATGGGTCTCGGCACCCTGGTGTTCCTGGTCAACATCGTCCTGATCTGGGCGTACACCCTCTCCTGCCACTCCTGCCGGCACATCGTCGGCGGGCAGCTCAAGCATTTCTCCCAGCATCCCGTGCGCTACAAGGCCTGGCAGTGGGTCGGGAAGCTGAACGCCCGTCACATGCTGCTGGCCTGGGCGTCGTTGGTGAGCGTGGCGCTCGCCGACTTCTACGTCTACCTGGTCGCCTCCGGCGCCTTCGACGATCCGAGGTTGTTCTGATGTCCGTGGTCGACCGCCAGGAGTGGGACGTCGTCGTGGTCGGTGCCGGGGGCGCCGGCCTCCGCGCCGCCATCGAGGCGCGCGAGCGCGGCGCCCGTACGGCAGTCATCTGCAAGTCGCTGTTCGGCAAGGCGCACACGGTGATGGCCGAGGGCGGCATCGCGGCGGCGATGGCGAACGCCAACGAGCACGACAGCTGGCAGGTGCACTTCCGCGACACCATGCGCGGCGGGAAGTTCCTCAACCAGTGGCGGATGGCCGAGCTGCACGCCCAGGAGGCCCCGCAGCGGGTGTGGGAGCTGGAGACCTGGGGCGCGCTGTTCGACCGTACGAAGGACGGCCGGATCTCCCAGCGCAACTTCGGCGGCCACGAGTATCCGCGCCTCGCGCACGTCGGCGACCGCACAGGCCTTGAGCTGATCCGCACCCTCCAGCAGAAGATCGTCTCGCTCCAGCAGCAGGACAAGAAGGAGACCGGCGACTACGAGTCCCGGCTCAAGGTCTTCCAGGAGTGCACGGTCACCCGTGTCCTGAAGGACGGCTCGCGCGTGAGTGGCGTCTTCGCCTACGAGCGCGAGTCCGGCCGCTTCTTCGTCCTGGAGGCGCCTTCCGTCGTCATCGCGACCGGCGGCATCGGCAAGTCCTTCAAGGTGACGTCGAACTCGTGGGAGTACACCGGCGACGGCCACGCGCTGGCCCTGCTCGCGGGCGCGCCGCTGCTGAACATGGAGTTCGTGCAGTTCCACCCGACGGGCATGGTCTGGCCGCCGTCGGTGAAGGGCATCCTCGTCACCGAGTCGGTGCGCGGCGACGGCGGGGTGCTGCGCAACTCCGAGGGCAAGCGGTTCATGTTCGACTACATCCCGGACGTCTTCAAGGAGAAGTACGCCGAGTCGGAGGAAGAGGGCGACCGCTGGTACGAGGACCCGGACCACAACCGGCGTCCGCCCGAGCTGCTCCCCCGCGACGAGGTGGCCCGCGCCATCAACTCCGAGGTGAAGGCGGGCCGCGGCTCCCCGCACGGCGGCGTGTTCCTGGACGTGTCCACGCGCATGCCGGCGGACGTCATCAAGCGCCGGCTGCCGTCCATGTACCACCAGTTCAAGGAGCTGGCGGACGTCGACATCACCGCGGAGGCGATGGAGGTCGGGCCGACCTGTCACTACGTGATGGGCGGCATCGCGGTCGACTCGGACACCGCGGCGGCCCGCGGGGTACCGGGGCTGTACGCGGCCGGTGAGGTCGCCGGCGGCATGCACGGCTCCAACCGGCTCGGCGGCAACTCCCTGTCCGACCTGCTGGTGTTCGGCCGCAGGGCGGGCCTGCACGCCGCCGAGTACGCGGCCTCCCTCGCCTTCGAACGCCCCGCGGTGGACGACGACCAGGTCGACTCGGCGGCGGCGGAGGCGCTGCGACCGTTCTCCGCGGAGGGCCCGGCGCCGGGCGAGGAGGACGGCCGACCGCCGGAGAACCCGTACACCCTCCACCAGGAGCTCCAGCAGACCATGAACGACCTCGTCGGCATCATCCGCCGCGAGGCCGAGATGGCGCAGGCGCTGGAGAAGCTGGCGGAGCTGCGGGTACGGGCCCGGCGCGCCGGAGTCGAGGGCCACCGCCAGTTCAACCCTGGCTGGCACCTCGCGCTCGACCTGCGCAACATGCTGCTGGTCAGCGAGTGCGTGGCGCGGGCGGCGCTGGAGCGCACCGAGTCGCGCGGCGGCCACACCCGCGAGGACCACCCGGCGATGGAACGCACGTGGCGCAACATCAACCTGCTGTGCCGGCTGACCGACCCCACGGGCGGGCTGGCGGCCACCGACCCGGTCCGCGGCCAGATCGCCCTGACCCGGGAGACCACCGACCCCGTCCGCGCCGACCTGCTCGCCCTCTTCGACAAGGAGGAGCTGGTCAAGTACCTCGCCGAAGAGGAGCTGTACGAGTGAGCAGCTACAAGGCCCAGTTCAAGGTGTGGCGCGGTGATGTGCGGGGCGGCGGCCTGGAGGACTTCACGGTCGAGGTCAACGACGGTGAGGTGGTCCTCGACATCATCCACCGCCTCCAGGCCACCCAGGCCCCCGATCTCGCCGTCCGCTGGAACTGCAAGGCGGGCAAGTGCGGTTCGTGCTCGGCGGAGGTCAACGGGCGGCCCCGGCTGATGTGCATGACCCGCATGTCGGTGTTCACCCGCGAGGAGACGATCACCGTCACCCCGCTGCGGGCCTTTCCCGTGGTCCGCGACCTGGTGACCGACGTCGGCTTCAACTACGAGAAGGCGCGCGAGGTCCCGGCGTTCGTGCCGCCCGCGGACCTGGGGCCCGGCGAGTACCGGATGATGCAGGAGGACGTGGACCGCTCGCAGGAGTTCCGCAAGTGCATCGAGTGCTTCCTGTGCCAGGACACCTGCCATGTGGTCCGCGACCACGAGGAGAACAAGCGGGCGTTCGCCGGCCCGCGCTTCCTGATGCGGGTGGCCGAGCTGGACATGCACCCGCTGGACGCGGCGGAGGAGTCGGGCCTGGACCGCAAGACCACCGCCCAGGACGAGCACGGCCTCGGCTACTGCAACATCACCAAGTGCTGCACGGAGGTCTGCCCCGAGGGCATCAAGATCACGGACAACGCGCTGATCCCCCTGAAGGAGCGCGCGGCGGACCGCAAGTACGACCCGCTGGTGTGGCTGGGGTCGAAGATCAGGAGGAGGCCCTCATAGCGAGCCGCTGCACGTGGAGCCCGAAGGCGAACACCGCCATGCCGGCCATCGCGTAAGGGACGTGCTCCATGCTCGGCCCGTGGAGCGGTCCGACGAACAGGAAGGTGCCGATCCCGGCCTGCCCGATCAGTGTGCCGTACCCCCACATCCGGGGCCGGGTCACCTTGGCGCGCCCGGACCCCGGCAGCAGCCATCCGGTGATGACGGCTGCAAGCCCGATCACCAGTCCGGCCGTCAGCACCACGACGGCCGCGACCACCAACATCTCGTGCACGTCGATCATCGTCGCAGCAGGTCGAGGATGTGCACCAGGTTGTGCTCGGCAATACCGCGCATGAATTCCGTAAAGGGAAAGTCTCCGTCCAGCAGCCGCAACGGCCCGGCGACCAGGGACAGCCGCATGGCGAGCCGGTAGAGCGCCAGCCGGTCCTCGTCGAGGCCCGGGACGCGGAGGGCCCCGTAGCCGTCCCCGAACCGGATCTCCAGGAAGACGTGCTCCCACTCCACGTCGAAATAGAGCAGCCCTTCGATGTCGATGAGGGCGAGCTCGCCGTCCGGGGTCAACAGGACGTGGTCGGGCCCGAGTTCACCGTGGATGAGGGTGTGGCGCTCGCGCGGCCGGACCCGTGCCGCCGACTCCCGCACCCGCTCGACCAGTTGCTCCCGCACTTCGGCGGCGCGCGGCTCCCGCCCGGCGACCTCCTCGATGTCGCGCAGGGCGCCTTCCAGGACCCGCTGTTCGCAGGACGTCCCGTACGAGGTGCCGCCGTTGTCGACGAGGGCGACCTTGCCGAAGCGGGGGCCCGTGTGGCTGTGCAGGGTGTCGAGGAGGTTCGCCAGCCGGTCCAGGAGGGCCGGGTCGCGGGGCAGGGCCGCTTCCAGACTGCCTCCGGGGAGGTCCTCGACGACCGCCTGCCGGGCGTCGGCGTCGACGTGCAGCAGACGGGGCGTGCGGACGCCGGCGGCGGCCAGGCGGTCGTGTGCGGCGGTGAAGAGGTCGAGGCCGGTGCCGTGGGAGAACGGGTCGCGGAGGTCGGAGGGGCCCGCGTCCCAGTAGTCCTCGTCCGGCGACCACACGTACGCGATCGCGCTGAAGCCGTCGTCGAAGCCGAGCCGGTAGACGCCCTTCTTGCTGCCGCCGCGCAGCCGGGTGGCGTCGACGAGGGCACGTCCGCCCCCGACGGCGGCGCGGGCGAGAGGGGCGAGGTCGGCGGGGCCGAGGGGCCGGCGGGTGGCGCTCATCCGCCCGATCCTGGCACCCGGCCCCACCCGGCGCAGCCGAATTCCAGCGCGCCCGGCCCACCTGCCCGGCCGTCCTCCTCCGGGTCGCGCCCCCGCATTCCTGCTCATACGCTCCGAAATGTGACGTCATCCTTGATACGGGGCCGGCCGCGGCGGGCGACCTCGCACATATCCGTGCGGGTCGCGCACACCCTGCTGGGTGTGCTCATCGGCGTGCTGTGGCTGGTGCTGCCGGGGATGACGATCGAGCACCGCGCTCCCGTGGCGGACGGCCGCGCGCAGGCAGCGGCACCGTCCGCCGCGCAGGAGAAGGACGAGTCGTCGGCCGCCGATCTGGTGCTGCCGCTGGTGGTCGTGGCTGCCGCGGCGGCGGTGGCCGGCTACGCCTACGTACGGCGGACCCGGCGCGCCCGGACCCGGACCACCCCCGGCGGCGTCCCCGCCCCGCCGGCCGCGTCGCCGCCCCTCGCCGAACTGGACGAGCAGGCCCGGGTGTTGCTGGTGGCCGCCGACGACAGTGTCCGCACCAGCCGTGAGGAGCTGGCCTTCGTCGAGGCCCGGTACGGGGGGAACGCGGTGGCGTCTTCGGTGCTCGCCCTGCGGGGCGCGGAGACCGAGCTGCGGGCCGCTTTCCGGATGCGGCAGCAGTACGACGACGGCGTACCGGACGAGGCCACCGCCCGGCGGCACGCGCTCGCCGGGATCGTGGGCCGCTGCGAGGAGGCCGGGCGGCAACTGGACGAGGCCGCGGCCGGCGTGGACCAGCTGCGCGGCCTGGAGCAGGGGGCGGGTGAGGCGCTGGGGCTGGCCGAGACCCGGTTCCGGGCGCTCACCGGCCGCACCCGGGCCGTCGACGCGCTGCTCGCCGACCTGACCGCCCGGTACGGCCCCGCAGCCGTCGCCGAGGTCACCGGATACGGGGAGCAGGCCAAGGACCGGCTCGTCTTCGCCACCCTCCGCCTCAACCAGGCCCGCCAGGCCGGCGACCTCGCCGCCCACGACCGGGCCGCCCTGCATCTGCGCGCCGCGGAGGGCGCGGTCGCCCAGGCCGCCGTCTTCCTGCACGCCGTCGAACGCCTCGGCACGGACCTCTCCGCGGCCGCGGCCCTGGTGCCGGCCGCGCTGACCGGCGCGGAGGCGGAGATCGCGCGGGCGCAGCGGTCGGCACGGGCGCAGGTGCCCGTCGGCGAGCTGCGGGCGCGGATCGTGCACGCCGACAACGTCCTGGCCTTCGTCCGGGACGAGGTGACGAGCGGGGCTCCGTACGACCCGCTCGACGCGCTGCGCCGGATCGTGCGGGCGGTCGCGCCGCTCGCCGCGGAGCCCACGGCCGGGGTGCTGGGGGCCGCCGCGGTGCTGGTGGGGAGGGCCGCCGTGGCGGGCGCGGACGACTTCGTCGCGACGCACCGGGGCGCGGTGGGCGCCACGGCCCGCACCCGGCTGGCGGAGGCGGTACGGCTGCTCCCGGTGGACCCGGTGGCCGCCGACGCGCTCGCCGTGGCCGCCCGTGACCTCGCCGAGCAGGACGTTCGGATGCACGGCAACCCCGTCGCCGGGGCCGCCGAGCACGAGAGCGGGGTCGCCGGGGCGGTGCTCGGCGGCATCCTGCTGGACGGCGGCGCGGCGGCGAGCTTCGGTGGCCCGCACGGCCGGGGGCGCCGCGTCTGACAGGCGCCTAGAACAGGCTCAGCAACGCCTCCGCCGGGTCTGTCAGGCCCGTCTCGCCGTCCGGCAGCGGCAGTTCGAACCACACCGTCTTCCCGCGCGGCGTGCGGCGTGAGCCCCAGGCCGCGCTGAGCAGGCCGACGAGTTGCAGGCCCCGGCCGCCCTCGTCGGTGTCGCGGGCGCGGCGGCGGCGCGGCTGGACCAGGCCGGAGTCCCAGACCTCGCAGACCAGGGTGCGGTCGAGGAGCAGCCGCAGCCGGATCTCGCCCTCGCCGTACCGCAGGGCGTTGGTCACCAGCTCGCTGACCAGCAGTTCCGTGGTGTCGACCAGCGGTTCCAGGTCCCAGCTGAGCAGCTGCCCGCGCGCGTACTCCCGGGCCCGGCCCACGCTGCGCGGCTCGCGCGGCAGGGTCCAGTCGCCGACGGAGTCGGTGGGCAGGCCCTGGACGCGGGCCATCAGCAGGGCGATGTCGTCCTCGCCGTGGTGGGTGTCGAGGGTGTTGAGGACGTGGTCGCAGACGTCCTCCAGCGGGCGGCTGGGGTCGGTCAGGGCGCCCACGAAGGCCTGGAGGCCCTCGTCGAGGGGGTGATCGCGGCTTTCGACCAGTCCATCCGTGTAGAGCGCGAGCAGAGCACCCTCGGGAAGGTCGACCTCGACCTCCTCGAAGGGCTCCCCGCCGACGCCGAGCGGCATGCCCGGCGGGACGTCCAGCATCAGCGCCGCCTCGCCGGGTTCGACGAGGACGGGCGGCAGATGGCCGGCGTTGGCGAAGGTGCAGCGGCGGGTGACGGAGTCGTAGACGGCGTACACGCACGTCGCCAGGTAGACCTCGGACAGGTCGGCCTCGCGGGGCCGGCGGGCGGCCCGGGTGGCCTGCTGGACGCCGCCGGGCGCGCCCAGCCCGCGGGCGATCTCGTCCAACGCGCTGAGCACTTCCGCCGGTTCGAGGTCGAGCAGGGCCAGGGTGCGGACCGCGGACCGGAGTTCGCCCATCGCCACGGCCGCGCGCAGCCCGCGTCCCATGACGTCCCCGACCACCAACGCCGTACGGTGCCCGGGCAGTTCGATGACGTCGAACCAGTCGCCGCCGACCTCGCTGGGCCGGTCGGAGGAGGAGTTGCCGGGCCGGTAGCGGCAGGCGATGTCGAGGCCGGAGGCGACCGGGTCGCCCGGCGGCAGCAGGGACCGCTGCAGCATCAGCGCCCGCTCGTGCTCCCGCCGGTACAGTCGCGCGTTGTCGATACAGACCGCGGCCCGCGCCGCCAGCTCGACGGCCAGCTCCCGGTCCCGGTCCCCGAACGGCTCGCTGCCCTTGGTCCGCGCGAACTGCGCCAGGCCTACGACGGTGTCGTGGGCGACCATCGGCACGGCGAGCGTGGACTGCACGAGGCCGCCGTCCTCGGCCGGGATGTACTGCGGCCGGGCGGTGCGCAGGGCGTCCGCGCAGGGCGAGTTGAAGGGGTAGTGGTGGACGGCGCCGACCGCTATGGGCGGGCCCGAGCCGGCGAAGGGGGCGTCGGAGACGGCGCTGGCGAAGGCGACCCGGCGCAGTTCGGCGCTGCCGTCGGCGAGCCCGGGCGGGGTCTCGTCGCCGGCCAGGAGGCCCTGGTAGAGGTCGACGGTCGCCAGGTCGCAGAAGCCGGGGACGACGACGTCGAGGAGTTCGCGGGCGGTGGTCTCCAGGTCGAGGGAGTTGCCGATGCGGGCACCGGCCTCGTTGAGGAGGGCGAGATTGCGCCGCGCGGCGGCGGCTTCCCGGGCGGCCTGCCGACGGGCGGTGATGTCGATGGCGAGCCAGGCGATGCCGATGGGGCGCCCGGAGCCGCTGTGCACGCGATAGAGGTTGACCGACCAGTGCCGGCGGTCCTCGGAGCCCGGCACGAAGCCCGTGACGTGCATGTCCGTGATGGAGTCGCCGGTGTCCAGGACCCGGCGCAGGGTGGCCGCCACCCGCTCGGCCTCGGGGCGCGGCAGGTAGTCGTGGACTCCCTTGCCCCGGTGCTCGTCCGGAGTCCCGCCGAACACGGTGGCGAAGCGCTGGTTGGCGCGACGGACCCGCAGGTCGGGGTCGATCAGCAGGAAGCCGAACGGGGATTGACCGAAAATCGACTGCGAGGCGGCGAGGTCGGTCTCGATGCTGCGCAGGGTGCGGACGTCGACGACGATGCAGACGGCGGCCTTGGCGCCGTCCTCGGTCCGCGTCGGCATGACATAGACCTCGGCGAGGCCCTCCGTGCCGGGGGTGCCGTCCTCGCCGTCCGGGGCGCGGAAGGGGACGACGCCGGTCCACTCGCGGCCGTCGAGGATCTCGGCCATCTTGCGCTGGCCGATCTCCCGCCGGTCCGGGTCGATGAACGCCTCGATGGGATCCATGCCGACCGCCTGCTCCGCGGAGATCCCGAAGACCTGCTCGGCGCGCAGGCTCCACTGGTCGACGAGACCGTCGGGGCCGATGGAGAAGGACGCGACCTTGATGTAGTCGTAGATCGAGCCGGGCGGACTGCTCTGCCACATGGCGTCACCCTGTGGGGCCACGGCCTCATATGCGGCCTGTGACCTCGCGCCGCCCGACGGGTCCTCGGACTCCGTGGCCTTCGCTGGTATCTCGCTCACGCGAACCGTCCCCTCCAGCTCACCGCGCCCGGCACCGGTCACCGGCAACGGCTGCCCGCAGTATCCAGCACTACGGCGCCGCACAACACGGTGTTCACGATCACAGCACGGTCCCAGCGTTTTTTGGACCGCACCGCGACAACACTTCCAGTCTTCTAACCAGCCAACACGCAGTCGAATCACCCGCTCCGACACCCGTCAGTGGCCTGAACCAGCCGGTGGACAGTGCGGGCGCACGCGTACAGCGCGTACGCCCCCGGTGCGCCGCCGCGGTCACCGCCACGTTCACCGGGGCACCGCGAGCTCGAACCACACCGTCTTCCCGGCCGCGCCGGGGCGGGTACCCCAGCGGCGCGAGGAATGGGCGACCAGCTGAAGACCCCGGCCGCTCTCGTCCTCCGGCAGCGCGACGCGCTCGCGGGGCGGGTCCGGGAGCGGGTCGGAGACCTCCACCAGCAGGACGGCGTCGAGGCCGGTGGGACGGACGAGGCGGACGCCGATCGGGCCGGTGGCGTGCCGCAGCGAGTTGGTGACCAGCTCGCTCACCAGCAGGGCGGCGAGATCGGCCATGCTCTCGAGGCCCCAGTCGCGCAGGCGTCCGCGGACGGCTCCGCGGGCGGCGCGCACGGCGCCGGGGTCCGCGGGGAACGACCACTCGGCGCAGTCGCCTTCGGTGTCGATCACGCCGATCACTTCCCAGGCCACACCCATGTCCGGTTTCGTGGGGTTAATGGGCACATACCCCTTATCCGGTGGGGATTACCGTGGGGTGGGGCGCGTTGTGGTGCGAACGGGGGTATGCCGTGCGCCCAGGAACTCGGGGGTGCGGTGGGTGTGCGGGTGCGGGTGCGTGGGGGGCCGGGCGCGCAGCTCCCCGCGCCCCTAGGCAAGCGACCTGGACGCCACTTCCTGGACCGCCGGGACGTCCTGGTCCAGCCACGGCACGTCCCACAGCTCGTCCCGGCTCAGCCAGCGGAGTTCGTCGTGGTCCTGCAGGGGCTTGGGATCCGGTGAGCCCGGGAGCAGGCGGGCTGTCCAGACCTGGAGCACGTACGGGGGCTTCAAGGGCCACTCCCCCGGCACCCGCTCCACAGCCTCCGTCTCCACCCCCAGCTCCTCGCGGAGTTCCCGCACCAGGGCGGCCTCCGGGGTCTCCCCCGGTTCCACCTTGCCGCCCGGGAGTTCCCAGCGGCCCGCCAACTCGGGTGGGGCGCTGCGGCGGGCGGCCAGGAGGCGGTCGGCGTCGAGGAGGGCGGCTCCCACCACCACGGTGCGTTCGGTCATGCGGGGGAGCCTACGGGAGGCCGGTCCCGGCTCAGTTGCGGGTGGCGTCGCCGTTCTGGCCGATGCGTTCGACCCAGTACAGCTGCTTGTGGCCGCGGTCGTCGAGGCTGTCGGCGATCTTCTGGGCCTCCGCGCGGGTGGCGTAGCGGCCCACGCGGTAGCGGTTGCCGTTGTCGTCCTGCCTTATGACGAGCCAGGGAAGAGTGATCGTGCTGTCGTTCATCGCCCCCCACTGCTCCTTCCCGACAACGCCCCGCCCGCTAAGGAAACCGCAATCCGCATATGCCCGAGCCTACGCCTAACCTTTACGCAGCGAATACGCCTTTTCACAAAGAGGTACGCAACCGGCCAGAACGAGGGGGGCGTGCGGAGGCGAACGCGCCGTGCGCGGGCGTCGATGCGTCCGGTCAGAGGCGTATCCGCGCGCAGGGGGTCACCTGCGAGAACGGCCAGAATCCAACGCCGTTCGAGAGGGCGGCCGTTGACCCGGCGTCCGGGGCAACAGCCGTAAAGGTGTGCGCTACTTCACCGGAAGGTGGTACGCGACTCGGTAGCGGTCGGCCGGGATGACCACGTCGGCCGTCTCCACGGGGCGGCCGGAGGCGTAGAACGTGCGGTGGACGACCACGACGACATGGCCGGGGACGCCGCCCAGAGCGAGGAGTTCTTCGGCGAGGCCGGGGCGGGCGCCGACCTCCTCGGTGACGTTGTCCACGATCACGTCGATGGCCGCCATGCGCTCGACGACGCCCATGCCGCCGAGCGGGCCCTCCTCGGGGAGCATCACGGGGGTGCGGCCGGTGACCGCGAGGGGCTCCCAGGAGGTGGAGAGCATCATCGGCTCGCCGTTGTCCCGGTAGACGTACTTGGTGCACATCACGCGGTCGCCGGGGCGGATCGCGAGCCGCTCGGCGACGGCGACGCTGGCCTCGGCCTGGCGGCTGCTGGACTCCCAGGTGCCGCGCGCGTCGGCGTCCGCCTGCTCCTGGCGGAAGGGGGTGGCCCCGCCGTCCGGACGGAAGCCGGAGCGGGCGACCCTGCGGGGCACCGGCCGCTCACGGACGTACGTCCCGGAGCCGGAGCGGCCCTCGACCAGGCCCTCGGCCATCAGCACCTTGCGGGCCTCCAGGGCGACGGTGTCGGAGACGCCGTACTCCTCGCGGATTCTGGCCTGGGAGGGCAGCCGGGTGTGCGGTGGCAGCGAACCGTCGACGATCTTCTTGCGGAGATCACCCGCGACACGCAGATACGCCGGCTGCTCACCGAAAGTCACTGGCCGCTCCCATCAGGTTGTACAGACAGCAACAGCGTGGCAACCGTGGGTTGAGCCATGCAAGCAAAGGCCAGAGAATCACTCGATGTAGTGACATGTGGCGTCGGTGGGCTTTACGCAGGCACTTTCTCCCCGCTATAGCGGGGATCACACATCGAGCTCGCCCGCGTCCCAGTCGCCGGCCCCGCCGTCGTAGTCCTTGTCGTACGACGGCACCGTGGTGGCCAGGCCCAGAGCCTCGCGTGCGGTGACGGTGGTCTCACCGTCGATGTACTCGTACCCGGCGTCGTAGTGCTCGTAGTACGCCTCGACGTCCTTCGCGGCAGCGGCCTTGGCCCACTCCTTGCGCGCGGCCTCCAGGTCGGAGGCGAGGTCGGCGACGGCCTTCCCGCTGCCGGCGGGCCAGGAGCGGGCGCGGAGCGCCTCGGCCTGCTCACCGAGGGCGGTGCCGACGTCGCCCGCCCACCTCCGGTTCGCCGGCAGGTCGTCCTCGGCGTAGTCCTCGGGCTCCTCGAACAGCACCCGGTCCAGCGCGTTGGCCGACTTCAGGAAGGCGATCTGGTCCTTGTCGAGGGTCGTGGCGTCGTTGCGCAGCGATCCCGTCAGGCTCTTCTTCTCGTCGACGTTGCCGAAGACGCAGGTGATCTCGCGGTCGCCGAAGGTCCAGCTCTCCTTGGACGGCACCAGGTAGTAGACGTCCACGGTGTCCGGTACGGCCCACGCGTCCATCGCGTAGTCCTCCTGGAGCGCGTAGCACTTGTCGTCGGCCACGTCGGTGACCTCGTCGTCGCCGGGGAAGGAGCCCGACGGCAGGGTGACGACGGCGAACACCTCGCCGTGGTGGGCGCCGGTGCAGGGCACCTCGTCGACGTCGTAGGCGTCGCCCTGGAGGGAACCGGTGCCCGAGTCGAAGCAGTCGCCCTTGGCGAGCGCGTAGGCGGTGCCCTCGCCGCGCGCGGCGTCCCTGAAGCCGTCCACGGCGTCGGACACCACCCCCGTCGACAGCGACACCGTCCACAGCACGAGCCCGACGACGGACAGCACGGACCCGGCGATCGCCATGCCCCTGCCGCGTTCGCCCCTCTTCTTGATCTGCGCGAGCGCGATCAGCCCCAGGACCAGCCCGACGCCCGGCAGGAAGCAGAGGACGCCGAGCACCAGGGCGGCGATGGCGACGCCGTTGACGGGCACGGGCCGCGCGTATCCGCCGTAGCCGTAGCCCCAGGGCCCTGGCGGGGTGAAAGGGCCCTGCGGGTAGGGCCCCTGGGGCTGGTGGGGGCCGGGAGGCGGAGGTATGGACACGGGTACCGTGCTCCTGGTTCGGACTGGGGTGGCGAACTGTCGTACGACTGGGCGCATGGTAAGCGCAGGGTGAGCGGGGGCGGAACGGTGGTAACGAACGCCACGATTCGGGCGGTGAACGGGCTGACCACGCGCTGGGCGGGGGCTTCGGAGGGCGGGACGGTCTTCTCGGCGGCCGGCGTCTGGCCGCTGCTGGCCTTTCTGGCGGACGGGGCGGACGGGGCCGCCCGGGCGGAGCTGGCCGAGGCCGTCGGGGTGCCGGCGGATCGATCGGCGCCCGCCGCGCGGGAGTTGCTGACCGCCATGGGGCGGATGCGCGGCCTGGACTCGGCCCTCGGGCTGTGGACGAAGCGGACGCTGGAGCTGCGGGAGCGGTGGGAGGCGGGGCTGCCGGCGGAGGCGCACGGGGTGCTGACGGGGGACGAGGCCGAAGACGGGGCGGCGCTGGACGCGTGGGCGGCGAAGCGGACGGGTGGGCTCATCGAAGGGATGCCCGTGCGGGTGACGCGGGACACCGAGATGGTGCTCGCCAGTGCGTCGGCGTTGCGGACGGAGTGGTTGCGGCCGTTCGAGGACTGGCCGATGTGGCCGGAGACGGGACCGTGGGCGGACCGGCAGCTGGCCGGGCTGTACCGCCGCAGCGCCCTGCTCGACCGGGTCGGCGTCGCGGACACCGCGGCCGGGCACGTCACCGAGGTGAAGGTGTACGGCGACAACGCGATCGACGTGCATCTGCTGCTCGGCGAGGAGGGGATGGCGCCGGGGCGGGTACTGGGGGCCGGGGTGGACATCCTCGCGCGGAGGGTGGCCGTCCTGCCGGGGCCGCAGCTGCCCTACGGGGA
Source organism: Streptomyces sp. NPDC057280 (assembly GCF_042668605.1). Lineage (NCBI taxonomy): Bacteria > Bacillati > Actinomycetota > Actinomycetes > Kitasatosporales > Streptomycetaceae > Streptomyces > Streptomyces sp. NPDC057280. Next base: position 759,745 of record NZ_JBHUYR010000003.1, on the reverse strand, counting down.
GGTCGGACCGGGGCTGAGCGTGGTGAGGAAGCGCTCCGCGTGGCCCGAACCGCCGACGCTGAACGTGGCGACGGTGGGCTTCGACGTCCGCGCCCTGCACGACCTCCTGGAGCTGCACAGGGTCTTCGGTCTCACCTCCGCCATGGAAACGGGCCGGGGCCACTTCCCCGGCATCACCGCCACGACCCCGCTGGCCGTCGAGTCGGCCAAGCAGACCGCCATGGCGCGGTTCACCGCCCTGGGTTTCCGCGCCGCTGCGGTGACCGCGTTCGGCGCGGCCGCGGGCGGCCCCGCGCAGCTCAGCTGGATCACCACCAGGGTCGACGCCCGCTTCGACCGCCCCTTCGGCTTCCTCGCCGTGCACCGGCATACGCGGCTGGTGCTGTCGGCCGGCTGGGTCACGGAACCGGCGGAGTACACGGAGGACCCGGAGGATTCGGAGGAGGAGGACTGGTGATCGACCAGGTCAACAGGCTGACCGCCCACTGGGCGACCGCAGTCGACGGCGGCACCGTCTACTCGGCCGCGGGCGTCTGGCCGTTGCTCGCCCTGCTCGCCGACGGGGCGGCCGGGGCGGCCCGGAAGGAGCTGGCCGAGGCCGTCGGGGTGCCGGCGGAGCAAGCCGGGGCGGCGGCACGGGAGTTGCTGGCGACGCTGGGCGCCATGGCCGGTCTGGACTGCGCCGTCGGGCTGTGGACGAAGCGGACGCTGGAGCTGCGGGAGGCGTGGGCGGCGGGGCTGCCCACCGACACGCACGGCGTCCTCACCGGCGACCTGGAGGCCGATCAGGCGGCCCTGGACGCCTGGGCAGCCCGGCGGACGTCCGGGGCGGTCCAGCGGATGCCGGTGGCGTTGCGGCCCGACTCCTCGCTCGTGCCGGCCTGCGCGCTGGCGTTGCGGACGGAGTGGGAGGCGCCGTTCAAGGGTGACCTCATGCCGTGGCGGGACCAGGACCGGGCCGGGTTGTCGCGTACGACGTCCGGTCTGGACGACGTGGCGGTGGCGCGGACGCCCGCGGGTGCCGTGACGGAGGTCCGGGTGCGCGGCACCGACGGGATCGACGTCCATCTGCTGCTCGGGGAGGAGCGGTTGACGCCCGGGCAGGTGCTCGGCGCCGGGGTGGACGTGCTGGGCGGGGCGCTGACGGCCGTACCCGGCGGCCGGCTGCCGTTCGGGGCGGCGGGGCCCGGGCTCAGGGTCGAGACGGTCCGTACCGAACGGCCGGAGCCGCCCAGCCTCACGCTCAACACCCCCGAGTTCACCCTCACTGCCGACCACGACCTGCTGGCGGACCGGGAGTTGTTCGGGCTGGCGACGGCGGCCGACGGCTCCCCCGGGCACTTCCCCGGCATCAGTGCGGCGCCGCTCGGACTCGCGGCCGGGCGGCAGTCGGTGGCGGCGACGTTCAGCGGTGAGGGGTTCCGGGCGGCCGCCGTGACCGCGATGGACATGGTGTGGCTGAGCTGGGAGCCCGAGCCGGAGCACGAGTCGAAGCGGGTCTACGCCACCTTCGACCGCCCCTTCGGGTTCCTCGCCGTCCATCGCGCGTCGCGGCTCGCCCTCGCGGCGGGCTGGGTCACCGACCCGGCGCCCTTCCGCGAGGACGACCTGTACTGACGTACCGGAACTCCTCAGTCGTACTTCTCAGTCGTCGAACGCCGTCGCCCGCGCGTCCTTCTCCCAGGGCGTGATGCCCTCCCTGACCTGGTCGAGGTGGCCCAGGACCGCCGTGACGCCGTCGTCGCCGAGAGGGAGGCGGAGGGGGGTGTTCTCGGCCCGGAGGGCGGCCAGGATGACCGCGGCGGCCTTGGCCGGGTCGCCGGGCTGGGTGCCGTCGCCGCCGGAGACGAAGCCGCGGGTGGTGCTGACCTTGGAGTAGACGCCGCTGTCCGTGCTGACGCCCGCCCGGTCCTTCTCGAACAGCCCGGTCCGGAAGGCCCCCGGCTCGACGATCAGCACCTTGATGCCGAACTCCGCGACCTCGTCCGCCAGCGCCTCGGACATGCCCTCCAGCGCGAACTTCGTACCGCTGTACGCCGAGAAGCCCGCGAAGGACATCTGGCCGCCCATGCTGCTCATCTGGACGATCGCGCCGGAGCGACGCTCACGCATCGAGGGCAGTACCGCGCGCACCAGCGCCGCCGGCCCGAAGACATGCACGTCGAACAGTGCCCGCAGCTCGTCCTCGCCGGTCTCCTCGAAGGCGCCGACATGCGTACGGCCCGCGTTGTTGACCAGGACGTCGATCCGGCCGTGCCGGGCCACCACGTCCCGTACCGCCGCCTCGGCCGCGGCCGTGTCGGCGACGTCCAGGCGCAGCGCCTCCACCTGGTCGGGGTGCGCGGCGACCAGGTCGTCCAGCGCCTCGGGGCGGCGGGCCGCGCCCACGACCACGTCACCGTCGGCGAGGGCCGCCTCCGCGATGGCCCGCCCGAAGCCGCTGCTCGCGCCGGTGATGAGCCACACCTTGTTCATGACTGCTCCTGCTCGCTCACACTCGGTTGATCCTTCTGTGAACCAGCTTGCGGGCGCGGCTGGTTGCCCGTCCAAGACCCGTGGTGATAACCGATGGCTATGACGACCGACGTGCATCTCCGGGACCTGCGCTACTTCCTCACGGTGGCCGAGGAACTGCACTTCACCCGGGCCGCCGAGCGGCTGTACGTGTCCCAGCCCGCGTTGAGCAAACAAGTACGGGCTCTTGAGCGGCAGTTGGGTGTCGAACTGTTCCGGCGCGACCGGCACGGCGTGGCGCTCACCGGGGCGGGCGAGGCGCTGCTGCCGTACGCCCGGCGGGTGGTGGACGACTGGGCGGCGGGGGCGGCCGCGCTGGACGCGGTCCGGGCGGAGGGGCGCAGCACCCTCACCGTGGGGATGAGCACCAGCCCCGGGCGCGGGGGGCTGCTGCCGGCGATCCGCTCCCGCTTCACCGCCGCCCATCCGGAGGCGACGGTGCGGCTGCGCCAGGTGAGCTGGGAGGATCCGACCGCGGGGCTGGCCGACGGGGACGTCGACGTGGCCTTCGTCTGGCTGCCGCTGCCGGACCCCGAGCGGTACGCGTGGACCGTGGTCGCCGAGGAGGCGCGGCTCGTCGCCCTGCCGGAGAGCCATCCGCTGGCGGCCCGCGCGGAGATCGACTTCGCCGATCTCGCCGACGAGCCGTTCCTCGCCCTGCCCGAGAGCGCCGGTGCGCTGCGCGACCACTGGCTCGCCCTGGACTCCCGCGCCGGCCGCCCGCCCCGCGTCGGCGCGGAGGTCGCCGGCACGGAGGAGACGTACGAGGCCCTGGTCGCGGGCCTCGGCGTCTGCCTGGTGGCCGCGGGCAACGCGCCGCTGATCACGCTGGGCGGGGTGGTGACGCGGCCGGTGCGCGGGGTGTCGCCGAGCCGGTATGTGCTGGCGTGGCGGCGGGAGCAGGCTCCGGGGGCGCTGGTACGGGGGTATGCGGAGGCGTGCCGGGAGGTGGCGGGGCGGCAGGGGCAGCCGCTCAGTTGACGCTCAGCCAGATGTGGGGTTCGGTCTCTTCCTCGTCCTGTCCGGGGCGTTCCGGCGCCACGGCGGCATCGTCCTCCGCGGTGGGCGTGCCGGCGGGGTTCGGGGTGCTGCGCTCCTGGACCGTCAGCGTCACCTGCATGACGTACACGCTCCTCTCTGTCTGCTGCTCTGTCTCCGGTCCGCTGTCCAGCCCCACCGCGCAGACATAGCCGCCGGGGAGCCGGTGCGCGGTGAACACGCCGGGGGTGTACGAGGTCTGCGCGACCGCCGGCCACCGCGTCCCCTCCCGGCGGCGGAAGCCGACGCGCCGCATGCCCGCCCGCAGGCCCTCGCCGGTGAGCTTCGTCGCGGCCTCCTTCAGCGTCCAGAGCGCCGCCCTGGACTCGGTGCCGTGCGGCGCCGGAGGGAGGGCGGAGATCTCGGCCGGGGTGAGGTAGGCGCTGTCGGGCAGGGCGGCCACACGGGAGATCTCCTCCACGTCGACGCCGACCCGTCCGCCGCAGGCCACGGCGGCCATCGCGTACCGCCCGCTGTGCGCAATGCTCAGCGCCAGCCGCGGCCGCCCCACGACACGGGGCCGGCCCCGGGGGTCGCGGGTGAGCCGGAGGCCGGTCCACGAGGTGCCGAGGAGACGGGCGGCGCCCTGGAGAGCGAGCCAGCGCGCCAGCACCGAGCGGGTGCGGTCGTCGGGCCGGCGCAGGCGGGCGATCCGTTCCCGGTCGTCCCCGGAGAGCCGGGGCAGCACCGCCCGGGCGGCCGCCTCGGCGCCCGGGGTCCGGAGGTCGTAGGCGAGGACGAGGGTGGTCGGCGTGGTCATGCGGCCCTCGGGCGGTCGGGGCGTCGTACGAACGCCGGGACGTGGGGCCCAGGGGCACTGGCTCTCACCGGTGCGGGGGGCCTCGGGTCCGGGTCCCTCTCCGCCTCGCCCGCTGAGGTGGCCGCGATGCCGGGGGCGAAGATGCTCAGCGCGCCCACCAGGGGGTGTTCGAGGTCGGCGAGGGAGGGCGGGGGCAGGTGCACTGTCATGGTCGCCGTCCCTCCCCGCCCGTCCGCCGGCGCAGGCACTCCTCGGCGAAGCCCAGTGCCCGCAGGTGGTACGACCGTGCCGCCCACCCCAGGCTGATGTTGTGCCCGGCGTCGGGCTGGTGGTCGATCCGGACCCGGGGGGCCGCGTCGAGCCGGTTCCGCAGCCGGGCGAGAGCCGAGGCGTCCCGGCGCCACCAGGCCTCGTGCTCGGCGAACGTGAACCGGACGGGGACGCGGACCCGTCCGGCCAGCGCGGCGAACTCCTCGGGCCACCGGGCGGCGTCCGCCAGCTCGCGCTCCGGCGGCGGCGCGACGACCGCGAGGCCGGCCTGGAACGTCCCCGGCGGATACAGCCGCAGGGGACCCCAGTTGAGCTTCCAGCTCCCGGCACGTGTGCCCGGCGCGGTGGGCGGGACCAGGTACTCGTCGCCGCAGCCGGAGACGTCCAGCCCGAGCAGCCCCGGCACCGTGCCGTCCGCCGCCATCCGCAACGCCGGTTTGCTGCCGAAGGAGTGGCCCACCAGGAAGATCCCGGCGCCGGTCGCGCCGTACGCCGGCAGGCCGCGCAGTGCCGCGGACAGGGTGGCGGCCTGGTCGGCCACCCCTTGGCCGTGCGGGAGTCGGCCGGCCGAAGCGCCGTAGCCCGGGCGGTCGACGGCGACCGCGGCGAAGCCGAGTTCCGCCGCGAGGGCCAGCAGCGAGGTCTCCGGGTGGGCCGGGCCGTCGAAGTACGCCGCGCTCATCCCGGCCCCGTGCAGGGCGACCACGGTCGCCCTGGGCGGGACGTGCGTGGGCAGGGCGAGCCGGGCGGACAGCGGGATGCCGTCCGCGTCCAGGGTGATGAGCCTCCGGTCGGCCACCGGCGCCGGGGGCGGTGGGGCGGGGGCCGCCGTGGTCATGGCCGGCCTTCCCCGCCGGACCCGGAAGCCCCCGGGATCCCGCCGGATCCCGCCGTCCCGGCCAGGCCTTCCGCGTACGCCTTCGCGAGGGTCAGCGTCGCCCTGCTGTTGGTGCTCAGGGCCGTGCGGACGTACTCGATCGCGTCCTGCGCCGTCGACTCCGCCCCCAGCACTCGCTCGATCGCGGCCGGGTTGACGGTGAAGGTGTGCTGCGAGGACGCGTCGACCCCGTCGCCGGCCAGGGTGAAGGACCAGCGGCCGGTGTGCAGGGTGATCAGCGCGGGCAGGGTGGTCTGCTTGTAGACGATGCGGTCGGGGGCCAGTCCCACGCGGTAAGACTTCGTGGTGTGCGTGGAGCCGTCCTTGGACAGCGTGTCCATCTCCAGGCTCTGCAGCCCGGGTTCCGGCTGATCGAGGCGGACCGTGACGACGTGCGGCAGGCGCTCGGTCCACAGGTGGGCGTCGTGGATGAAGTCGTAGACGTCGCCCGCGGCCCCCTTGATGTGGACCGTGTCCTCGAAGGAACAGGTCAGTTCGTCGGTTGCGGCCTTCGACTCGGCGAGCCCCTTCAAGGACTCCAGTTCGGCCCGGGAGTTGCGGTCCACGACCTCGTTGACCCAGGCCAGGTCGGCCTCCTCGACGGCCCGGAAGTCGTGGCCGAGGCGGACCAGGGCCTCGCCGGAGGGCAGGTCCTCGATCTGCCAGCTGCCGCCCATGGCCGCGACGGGGGGTGCGCTGACCTCCTGCCGGAAGGTGATGCGCAGCCCCGCGGGGTCCAGGGTGCGGTGCGAGGTCCAGTTCTTGACGGTGTCGCCGGCGGTCGCCCAGATGCGGATGCGCTCCTCGCGCTCGTCGCCTTCCAGTCGGTCGACGTGGATGTTCGGCGGGAACAGCTGGGGCCAGTTCTCCGCCTGGGCCAGCAGACGGTAGACCTCCTCGGCGGGCGCCGCGATCTTGATCTCGTGCTGGGACGTGTGCAGTTGGGACGGCATGGGGCTCCTCGGGTGGGAACGGGCGTTGCGCGGTCAGAAGTTGCCGAGGCCGCCGCAGACGTTCAGGGCCTGGGAGGTGATGGACGCCGCCAGGTCGGAGGCCAGATAGCCGACCAGACCGGCCACTTCCTCGGGCGTCGAGTAGCGGCCGAGGGGGATCTTGGCCTGGAACTTCTCCAGGATGGCGGCCTCGGACGCGCCGGACAGCCGGGCGTAGTTCTGCCGTACGCGCTCGGCCATCGGCGTCTCGACATAGCCGGGGCAGACGGCGTTGACGGTGATGCCGGTGGGGGCGAGTTCGTTGCCGAGCGCCTTGGTGAAGCCGACGACGCCGTGCTTGGAGGCGGAGTACGGCGCCCCGAGGACCACGCCCTGCTTGCCCGCGGTGGAGGCGATGTTGATGACGCGGCCGCGGCTCTTGTCCCGCATGCCGCCGGTGGTGAGGACCTCCCGGGTCAGCCGGAAGACGCTGTTGAGGTTGGTGTCGACGATGTCGTCCCACAGGTCGTCGGTGATGTCGGCAGTCACTCCGCCGCCGCTGATGCCCGCGTTGTTGACGAGCACGTCGACCGTCCCGAACCGGTCGACGGCGGCGCGGACGTAGCCGCGTACCGAGTCCACCGAGCGGACGTCGAGGACCGCGCCGTCCACCTCCAGGCCTTCTTCCTGGAGTCGCTTGACCGTGGTGAGCACCTTGTCCTCGGTGCGTGAGCCGATGAAGACGCGGTGGCCCTGTCCGGCCAGCAGCCGGGCCACGGCCAGGCCGATCCCGCTGGTCGCGCCGGTCACGAGGGCGACGCGCCGCTCCTGCTGTGTCGTGTCGGTCATCTCTTCGCGTTCCCTTCAGGCGGCCGGTGCGACGAGGTGGTCACCGACGGCGTCGATGAAGGCGCGCGGTGTGGTGGCGTCGCCGATGACGGACTCGTCGAGGTCGATGCCGTACTCCCGCTCGATGCGGCTGGCGGTCTCCAGCAGGGCGAGCGAGTCGTAGCCGATGTCGCTGAACTCGGTGTCGAGGACGTCCTGGGCGTCTCCGTCGAGGCCGCCGCCCTCGGGGGCGCCGGAGCCTTCGAGGAGGATGCGCTTGAGGTCGTCGAGGGTGAACGTGGGCTGGGACATCAGGTTTCTCCAAATGATCGTGAAGGGTGCTGAGGGCTTCCGAGGGGGCTCAGGAGCGGACGACCATCGCCGAGTTGAAGCCGCCGTGGCCGCGGGCCAGGACGAGGGCCGTGCGCAGTGCTGCGGGACGGGCCTGGGCACCGACGAGGTCGAGGCCGTGGCGGTCGGCGGGGTCGGTGTGGACGGTCGGCGGGATCAGCCCCTCCCGCAGCGCGAGGAAGGCGGTGGCGAGGTCCAGGGCGGCGGCGCCTGCGTAGAGGCGGCCCGTCATCGTCTTCGGGGCCGTGACGGGGACGCCCCGCCGGCCGAACACCTCCACCAGCGCCTCGGCCTCGATCCGGTCGAGTTCGGGGTCGGCGGCGGCGTCGGCGAAGACGACGTCCAGGTCGGACGGCGCCAAGTCGGCGTCGGCCAGCGCCAGTTCGATCGCCTTGCGCAGGCCGGGTTCGCGGCCGTCGAAGGTGGCGGCGTACCCGGCGATCTCGCCGTACACCCGGGCCCCGCGGGCGCGGGCGGCGTCGGCCGCCTCCAGGATGAGCAACGCGCCGCCCTCGCCCGGGACATGACCGGCGGCCCGCTCGTCGAAGGGCAGATAGGCGCGGCCGGGATCGTCGGCCGTGCTGAGCCGGCCGCTGGTGTGCAGTCCGACCCAGCCCCAGGAGCACAGCAGGGCGTCGACGGCTCCCGCGACCACCAGCGAGGTGCCCTTGCGGATCTGCCGCCGGGCCTGCGCCACCGCGTCGAGGCCGCCGGCCTGGTCGGTGACGACGACGCCGCTGGGGCCCTTCATGCCGTTGCGGATGGAGATCTGGCCGGTGTTGACGGCGTAGAACCAGGCGAAGGACTGATAGGCGCTGACGTACTCGCCGCCCTTGCTCCACAGGCTCTTCAGCTCGTGCTGGCTGAACTCGAAGCCGCCCGCGGAGCTCGCGGTGATGACGCCCATGTCGAAGGCCGGCAGATCGGCGGGGCGTACCCCGGCGTCCGCGAGCGCCCAGTCCGCGGCGACCAGGGAGAGCCGGGTGACCTGGTCGGTCTGCGGCATGAGCCGGCTGGGGAGGTGTTCCTCGGGCGTGAAGCCGTCGATCTCGCCGGCGAGCTTGGCCGGGTACGGTGCCGCGTCGAAGCGGGTGAGCGGGCCGATGCCGCTCTTGCCGACGCGGGTCGCGCTCCAGTAGTCCTTCGTGCCGAGTCCGTTGGGGGCGGTGATCCCCAGGCCGGTCACCACCACGGAGGCCGTCATGCCGCCGTCCTTTCGGGTCGGGTCAGCACCATCGCGCTCTGGAACCCGCCGAAGCCGCTGCCCACGGTGAGGACCGTGTCGACGAGCTGGTCGCGGGCGGTCAGGGGCACGTAGTCGAGGTCGCACTCGGGGTCGGGCGTGTGCAGGTTCGCGGTCGGCGGTACGACGTTGTGGCGGATCGCGAGGACGGACGCGGCGATCTCGATGGAGCCGATCGCGCCCAGCGAGTGCCCGACCATCGACTTGATGGAGCTGACGGGGGTGCGGTACGCGTGGTCGCCGAGGCTGCGTTTGAAGGCGGCGGTCTCGTGCCTGTCGTTCTGCTTGGTGCCGGAGCCGTGCGCGTTGATGTAGTCGATCGCCGTGGGGTTCATGCGGGCCTCGTCCAGCGCGACGGTGATCGCCTCGGACATCTCGGCGCCGTCGGGGCGCAGGCCCGTCATGTGGTACGCGTTGCTGCGGGTGGCGTATCCGGCGATCTCGGCGTGGACACGGGCGCCACGTCGGCGCGCGCTCTCCAGCTCCTCCAGGACGAACACCGCCGCGCCCTCACCGAGGACGAACCCGTTGCGGGTGCCGTCGAAGGGGCGGGAGGCGTGCTCGGGGTCGTCGTGGCGGGGTGTGGTCGCCTTGATGGCGTCGAAGCAGGCCATCGTGATCGGCGAGATCGGCGCGTCGGTGGCGCCGGCGACCATGACGTCCGCGGTGCCCTCCCGGATGAGTTCGACGGCGTACCCGACCGAGTCGAGCCCGGAGGTGCACCCGGCCGACACCACGCTGCTCGGCCCCTGCGCCCCCACGGCGCGGGCGACCTCGGCGGCGAAGGAGCTGGGCACGAAGTGGTTGTAGAAGAACGGGTCGGCGTAGGTGTGGTCGACCAGGTCGAGCCGGCCGCCGTCGCTGACGGCGCGGTAGTCGTCGTCGAGGCTCATGGTGCCGCCGACCGCGCTGCCGATGGTGACGCCGATCCGGTACGGGTCCAGCGCCTCGGTGTCGAGCCCGCTGTCGGCGACGGCTCCGCGCGCGGCGACTACGGCGAACTGGGCGGCCCGGTCCATGCGCCGCACCTCGTGCGGGGTGAGGCCGTGGGCGTAGGGGTCGAAGTCGATCTCGGCGGCCACCCGGGAGCGGAACTGCGCCGGGTCGAAGAAGGTGATGCCGCGGGTGGCGGTGCGGCCCTCGCTGAGCAGGGACCAGAAGGCTTCGGTGCCCACCCCGCCGGGCGCCAGCACCTCCATCCCGGTGACGACCACGCGACGCCCGCTCATACGGCGGCCTGCCAGCTGTAGAAGCGCGTGGCCATGGCGTCGGAGGGGGAGCGCCAGGTCGAGGGGTCGAAGACGGTGATGTACGGCAGGAGGTCCTGCTGGATCTGTACGAACCGCGGGTCCAGCTTGGCCTGTTCGATCAGCCGGCCGCCGTCGGCGGACTCGAAGTCCTGGATGTGGAAGTACAGGCCCTCGCAGGCGAACAGCCGACGGCGCCGGGTGCCCATGGTGTGCGGCAGCTCGGTGCCGGTGTCGAAGTCGGCGAACAGCTTCGCGACGGTGTCGAGGTCGGCCTCGTCGAGCCGGGCCACGATCATGGTGCTGTGCATCCGGTGCGGGTGGGCGACCGGCTGTCCGTGCCACTCGTAGAAGCAGGTCGCGAGCGCCTCCGAGGCGGTGAGGGCCGGTTCCTGGGGCTCGGCGTGGTCCTGCATCTGGACGTAGACGCCCTTGTACTCGAAGAGCTGGCGGCGCAGGAGATTTCGCGTGCCGGACGGTTCGGCGTCGGATTTCGCGAAGTCCGCGGCAATCTGTTCAGCGCTTCCGGGTTTGATCCGGGCCACTATGACACTGCTGTGCATATGTCCTTCTCCATAACGGGAAGCCGTTGATGAGTTCGAGTCTTCCGAGGCGCAATACAGGTTTCAATACGGGCAAGTTCAGGTCTTGTCAGAGGTTCGTCAGAAGATTTCAGGAAAGTGGCGCGGGCGTCTTTCGGTGCGCAGCATCACAGCCATGACAGATATCGAGGACTTCTTTCGACTCCAGACTCTGGTGGCCCGTTTCGCGCGTGCCGTCGATCTCCGCGACCACGAGGCGCTGTCCGCGCTGCTCGTCCCGGACGTGACCATGGAGCTGCTGCCGGACATCCGGATCGAGGGCCGAGCGGCACTGGCCGGCATGCTCCGGGACGACCTGGTGTGGGCGACCACCCTGCACACCGTGGCGAACGTGCTCCCCGAACTGCACGGCGACCGCGCGACCGTGCACGCGAACGTCACCGCCGTGCATGTGAGCCCGGGCGGCCCGGGCAAGCACTTCGACCTGGGCGCCCGTTACACCTTCACCGCCGTGCGCGAGGACGGGAGCTGGCTGCTGTCCCGGATCGGGATCGAGCCCGTGTGGACGACGGGCGACGACCACGGCATGCACGAGCACTGACCGTCGTACGCAAGCCGCGCCGGTCCCTGTGCCGAGGGCAGGGGAACCGGCGCGGCTTCTTCCGTGGGGGGCCGAGGGGTCAGTCCTGGGCGATGGACAGGGCTTTGGCGGGGCAGATGAAGACCGCCTTGTGGGCGGCGGCCTCGTCGGCGCCCCGCGGCCGCTCGATCAGGACCTTGACCAGCCCGTCGTCGTCCTGGTCGAAGAGCCTCGGATCGGTCCGTACGCACTGCCCCGCGCCGATGCAGCGGTCGTGGTCCTTCTCCAGTCGCATGGCGCTCTCCTTCACCAGGTCACGGGCAGTTCGTAGAGGCCGTAGACGAGGGCGTCGCTCTTGAAGTTCAGCTCCTCGGCGGGCACGGCGAGCCGGAGGTCCGGCAGCCTGCGGAACAGCGTGTCGAAGACGACCTGGAGCTCGACGCGGCCGAGGTTCTGGCCCAGGCACTGGTGGGGGCCGTAGCCGAAGGCCACGTGGTGCCGGGAGTCGCGGGAGAAGTCCAGCTCCTCCGGGTCGTCGAAGACGGCGGGGTCGCGGTTGGCGGCGAAGGTGGAGGCGATGACGGCCTCGCCCTTGCGTATGAGGACGCCGCCGATCTCGACGTCGTCCATCGCCAGCCGGTGCGCGCCGAAGTCCGGGATCGTGTAGAAGCGCAGGAGTTCGTCGACGGCCTTGGGGGTCTTCGCCGGGTCCGCCTTGATCTCGGCGAGCAGTTCCGGCCTGGTCAGCATCGAGAAGACACCGAGGTTGATCATGTTGGCGGTGGTCTCATGGCCGGCCAGCAGCACCAGCAGGCACAGGCTGGCGAGCTGGGGCCGGTCGATGCCCCCGTTCTGCCGCTGGAGCTCGATCTGGCGGCTGAGCAGGTCGTCGCCGGGGTTGGCGATCTTCTCCTCGACGAGCTTGTCCATGTACGCGCGCAGCCGGACGGAGATGTCGATGCGGCCCTGTTCGTCTGTGGTGCGGCGGAGCAGGACCTCGGCCAGCTCCATGAAGTACTCGTGCCCCTCGTAGGGCATGCCGAGGATCTCGGAGACCACCAGTGAGGGCACCGGCAGGGAGAAGACCTGGTTGAGGTCGACGGGCCGGGGCAGCTTCAGCATCTCGTCGATGAAGTGGTCGACGATCTCCTGGATGCGCGGCTTCATCGCGGCGACGCGGCGGACCGAGAACTCGCTGATGACGGGCCGCCGGGCCGCCGCGTGCTCCGCGCCGTCGAGGATGATCATGAAGGGTGCGTGCTTGGCGAGGGCCGCGTTCTGCCCGGGGACCACCACCGGGAAGTCCTTCTTACGGCGGTCCGAGCTGAGCCTGGGGTTCGACATCACGGCCCGCACGTCTTCGTACTTGGTGACCAGCCAGGCCTTTCCGCCGTCCGGGAGGACCACCTGGCTGACCGGCGCCTCCTCCCGGAATTTCGTGTAGACCGGCGGAATGGCGAAAGGGCACGTGCGCTGAATGGGAAAGCTGACGAGTTCACTGGTCTCGTCGATATCGATGTTCGTCATGTCACCCCTCGTTCGGAGTTTCCGCTTCCTGCGGTCCGACGATAACGAGGGAAATTACATGCACGGGTTCAGCGAACGTCAATTCGACGGCAATGTACTGTCAGCGCATGCTGCGGAGTTTGAAACCGACCCCGCGGACGGTGACGATCCATTCCGGTCCGCCGAGTTTGCTGCGCAGACTGCTGACATGGGTGTCGACCGTGCGGCGCGACCAGGACTCGCCCCACACCTTGCGCATGATGGACTCCCGCGAGATCACCTGCCCCGGGGCGCTGGCCAGCAGGGCGAGCAGATCGAACTCCTTGCGCGTGACCGGCACCGGCCGGCCGCCCATCTCGACCTCGCGCGAGTCGCTGTCGATCCGCAGCGGTCCGTGTTCCAGCACCGCTCCGCCGTCGGCGTCCGGGGCGGTGTGCGGGGTGCGGCGCGCGCGGCGCATCACGGCGTCCAGCCGGGCCATGAGCTCACGGATGCCGTAGGGCTTGATGACGTAGTCGTCGGCGCCGGCCTGCAACGCCAGTACACAGTCGAGTTCGGAGGCGCGTGAGGTGACGGTGATGACGGGGATGTCGCCGGCCACCCGGATCTCGCGGCAGACCTCGAGGCCGTCCAGGTCGGGCAGGTCGAGGTCGAGCAGGACGAGGTCGGCGGTGTCGAACCAGGCGAGCGCCTCGGCGCCGGAGTCGACGGCGTCGACATGATGGCCGTGGCGCTCGAGTGCCTCGGTGAGGGTCGCGCGGTCGGCCCTGCTGCCTTCGACGACCAGGATCCGCCAGGTGTCCGCGAGGTTCCGGACGGGCGCCGGCGATGAGGTCGCCGCACCGGCTCGGGCGCCGAAGGTCGCTCGGGCCGCGGTGCGGTGCTCGGTGTCGTGGGTTTCGAGTATCTCTGGTCGAGAACTCGCTTTCACTTGTGCTGATCGCATAAATGCCCACCCAACTCAGTCCGGCGGGTTGCCGGTCTTCCATATCAGGTCGAACGAAAGACGGGAAAGGCGCCAGCCCCGCTCGGTGCGCACCGCGTCGCCGGTGACACAGGTGCCCGACACATAGTGCGGTCGTATCTCGCCTTCCCGCTCGTGGTGCACATGCACGGACGTCATGTTGGCGCGGAGCGTCGCCCGGTCCCCGGAGACGCTCACGACCGACGGCGTGTTCAGATGGTGCGTTCCGGCCCACATGGCCAATGCTCGCCGGTGGTATTCGGCGAGTCCTTCGATGCCGGTGTGCCGACTGATCGGGAATTCGATGACCACGTCGTCGGAGAACAGCTCGGCGGTCCACTCGTCATCGAGTTTGTCGTAGTCGAGCCCGAGGACATAGCGATCGAGAAGTTCACCTATTTCAGCTTTTGACCATCTCGCGTCCACGATTCCACCCTCCAGCTTCCCCCTTGGTCACGCAAGCACAACCGTAGCCATGTGAGTGGCTTCACCACGGATCGATTCCTTCACGAAACCACAGGGGTTCGTTAATTTTCCTTGACGTTCTGCGGACATCGAAAAACGAACGTCCCCAGCGGTACCGGGCCCGGGCACAGCCAGCGTACACGAGTCGAAGTCACATCGGAATCAGAGTTGCTCTTTAATTCTTACGACTCCACATTCAGACTGGCTCGCATGATCTGGACGGTCGCGGGGTGATCATGTGCGGAGGGGACAACGGGCAGGTCACGCAGCAGTCGACGCAGCTTCCGGCTCTCCGCGGCGTCCGGGTGGGAGGAGCCGGCGAAGTGGACGGGGACGAGGTTCGGGTGGACCGTGGCGAGATCCCGCCTCCACACGTCGAGTACGTGCTCGGCGGCGGCATCGAGAGGGAAGACCAGGCGTCCGTGTCCGTCGCGCCGGCGCAGTTCGAGCCGGCCGGGCGTGCCGCGGACGAGGCGCAGACCGGGAGCGAGCCGGTGGACCAGGTAGCCGAGGAGGATCGGCTCCGCGTCCAGGTGCAGACAGGCCGGGCCCGCCGATGCGGCGCGGATGCCGAGGACACCCTCGTCCAGGGGCTCGACGTCCCGCGCGTACTCGGCGAGCGCCTCCCCCAACCGCTGCTCGATGCTCAACTGCCCGGCGCACACCGCCTCTTCGGCGGTTCGGCTCTGCTGTCCTGCCATCGGTCGCCTCACGCGTAATCGGCGTTTCTCTGCGGTGCTCCGCGCTTCTCGGAGGGTGGTCGTGCGGCCGGACCGGGCCGACATCGCCGTCCGGTCCGGCCCGGTCGCCGCCGCTGTCAGCGGCTCTTCGCGTGGTGCGTCAGGACGCCTCCCATCCGTAGAAGCGGATCGCGTGTCCGTCGGGCGTCGGCTCCTGCGGGGCGAGGCGCGGCAGTTCCCGGAGCACATGGCCGAACCAGATGTCCGTCGCGGCCTTCTGCGCGATGTCCGCGTCGTCGCGGCCGGCGTGGTCCTGGATGTGGATGCACAGGTCCTTGAAGACGAACAGCTGGCGTCGGCGGATGCCCATCAGCTGCGCGGTGGCGTCGAAGTCCCGGAAGATCCCGGTGACTTCGGGAATGGCGTCGGCCTCCATCCGGGCGAGGGTGACGGTGGTCTCCGTCGGCCCGGGCCTCCCCTCCGGCTCCGCCTCCCAGGCGTAGAAGCAGGAAGCCGCGGAGTCGGCCGGGGAGTTCCAGGTCTCGGGCTCGTACGGCGTCACGAACGGCTGGAGGTCGACCGAGAGCCTGGCCATGCGCGGGTCGGACTTGACCTTCTCCAGCGCGGCCTGGTCGGACTTCTCGACGAAGTCGTACAGGTGGACCTGCACACCGTGGTGAATGAACAGCTGGCGGCGGTGCAGTCCGATCAGCCCCGGGATCTCCGTGCTGTCGAACTCCGCGAACAGCTTCGACACCTCGGGGATCGCGTCCCGGTCCATCTTCGAGACGGTAACCATGCTGCGCATGTGCATCACTTCCTCGTGGGAGAGTCTCGGTTTGCGGTGGGTTCGGTGACGCTGCTGCGCTAGGCGACCGGCGCGGTCTCCGACTTGGGCAGCTTGGCCTCGGATTCCGCCGGGCGGCTCTTGGTGGCGACCGCCGAGAGCAGCAGGCCGACGACCGCGATGGCGGCACAGACGACCAGCAGCAGGTCCATGCCGCTGAGGAACGCGGTCTGGACGTCATGGAGCATCGAGTGGTCGCCGAGTTTGTCGGCGACGGCCACTCCTGAACCGACGCCGTCGGAGATCGGCTCACGGTCGAGCGGGCCGAGTTCGGAGTGGTACCGGGTGGACAGCACGGTGCCGAGCACGGCCACACCGGTGGTGCCGGCGGCCTGGCGCAGCGCCGACAGCAGCGCCGATCCGGCGCCGGCCCGCTCGGGGGTGAGCGCGCCCACGGCCAGGGACATGGAGGTGGGCAGTACCAGGCCGATCCCGAGGCCGACGACGACCATCCAGGTGGCGACATAGCCGTACGAGGTGTCGATGCCGGTCATCGCACCGAGCCCCATGCCGAGCGCGAGGGCCCCGAAGCCGAGCATCAGCGTCAGCTTGAGACCGATCTTGTCGCTCAGGCCCTCCAGGAAGTTGGAGGCCACCAGCAGACCGCCGATCATCGGCAGCATCCGCAGACCGCTGCCGAGCGAGTCGACGCCGAGGACCGACTGGAAGTACAGCGGGATGGTGAAGAACAGCCCGAACATCGCGAAGGCGTTGATCAGCTGGAGGAATGTCCCCATGCGGAATCCGCGGTCGCCGAAGAGGCTGAGGTCGGCGAGGGCGTGCTCCCGGGTGCGCTCCCAGGCGACGAAGCCGATGATCAGCAGCAGGCCCGCGCCGAAGGTCGCCCAGGCGATGCCGTCGCCCCAGCCCTCGTCGCCGAAGCGGATCAGGCCGTAGGTCAGTCCGACCAGCCCGGCCGCCGAGAGCAGCACGCTGACCGGGTCGATGGGCCGGCGGGTCTGGCTGCGCGTCTCCGGCACCAGCAGGCCCACCGCGAACGCCCCGATGATGACCGTCGGGATGTTCACCAGGAACACCGAGCCCCACCAGAAGTGGTCCAGCAGCAGTCCGCCGACGATCGGGCCGAGCGGCATGCCGAGGGTGACCGCGGTGATCCACACGGTGGTGGCGCGGCCGCGCTCCGCCGGGTCCGGGAAGAGCACCGGGATCATCCCCATCGACAGGGACATCAGCACCGAGGCCGCGACCCCGAGCAGCACCCGCGCCATGATCAGCTCGCTCGACGACGAGGCGAACGCGCACCAGACCGAGGCGCCGCCGAACAGCACCAGCGCCCCGAACACGAACTTCTTCCGCCCGAACCGGTCCCCGAGCGCACCGGCGGGCAGCATCACGCCCGCCAGCGTCAGCGTGTACGCCGTGCTGAACCACTGCAGCGCCGCGGTGCCGGCGTGCAGATCACGGGCGAGCGTGGGCAGGGCGATGTTGAGCACCGTCATGTCGAGCCCCACGGTCAGCATCGCGAGTGCGAGTGCGCCGAGGGCCAGCCAACGACGCGTTGCGGTGACTTCCATGAGCTCCCCTCAAATTTTCGAAGTAACTACGAGTTCAAAGTAGATACGACATTCGCGAACGTGTCAATACCGATGCGCTCAGCTTCCGTACTCACTCGCGGATATGCCTCGACAAGGCAGCGTCTTTGCAGGTCAGAGAGGATGCGAGGGGGAAGTCGAGGCTCCCTGCCGCGGGCATGGTGGGCCTCGGGAAATGGGGACAAAACACCCGCTACAGCCGTCGAGGCGCGCCTCCGACCAGCCTCTTCTCGCTGACGATCACAGACAGACCGCGGCCCGGCCCTGTACGCTCACTCAGCGGATCGGCGCCCCTGATGCCGCGCCGAGTACGACGGTCGTTGCGAGAGGGTGCCGGAGTGGCGGGACTGCGAGAACGGAAGAAGGCGCAGACGCGTAAGCGCCTGGCGGACACCGCGTTCACCCTGTTCCGCGAGCGCGGATTCGAGAACGTGACCGTCGCGGAGATCGCGGACGCCGCGGAAGTGGCGGTGAGCACGCTGTTCGCGTACTTCCCGTGCAAGGAGGCGCTGGTCTTCGACGCCGAGGACGAGTACGAACGCGCGCTGACGGCGGCGGTCCGCGACCGCGCGCCCGGGACGTCGATGCTGGACGCACTGGAGGCACATCTGGTGCCCGCGGCGCAGCCCGCACCCGACGGCCCGTCCGGCGAGGACTTCGTCGAACTGGTCAAGTCCACACCGGCGTTGCTGGAGTACGCCGGCCGGGTGCGGCGGCACTGGGAGGCGAGCCTCGCAGCCACCCTCGCCGAGGAGGCCGGGGTCCCGGAGGGCGACCTGCTGACGACGACGCTCGCCCGTTTCGTGCTGGAGGCCAACTTCCTCGCCACGTACGGCGATCACTCGCCGGAGGACCTGAAGGCCGTCTTCGACCGGCTGCGCCACGGCTGGGCGGACTTCGGCACCAGCACGGGGCAGCCGGTGCGGGAATCAGGCCTTGGCGAGCATGAAGCCGACGCCCCGAACCGAGACGATCAGGCCACGGTCACCCAGCTTTGAGCGAAGATTGCTGATATGTGTGTCGACGGTGCGCTGGGACCAGGAACTCCCCCACACCGCGCTGACGATCTCCTCGCGTGAGATCACCTTTCCGGGATTCCGGGCGAGCAGCAGAAGCAATTCGAATTCCTTGCGGGTCAGCCGCGGAGAACGTCCGCCGTATTTCACTTCCCGCTTCTGCACGTCGATGCTGAGCCGCCCCCTTTCCAGCAGCGGCGGCGCCTGCCTGCAGGAGGAGGCGCGCCGCATGACGGCGCCGATCCGTGCCATGAGCTCGCGCAGTCCGTACGGCCGCGCCAGATAGTCGTCGCCGCCGGCCCGCAGGGCCAGCACGGTGTCCAGTTCCGAGGCGGCGGCGCCGATGAAGATGACGGGTGTGTCGGTGCCGGACCGGAGCAGACGGCAGACATGCAGCCCGTCCAGGTCCCGCAGCTTCATACCGAGCAGGACGAGGTCGTGGTCGCCGGCGCGGTCCAGTGCCTCCTGGCCGGTTTCCACGGCCACGACGTCCTGCCCGCTGCGAGACAGGTCGGCCACGAGCATCTCCCTGCTCGCCGCATCGCTCTCCACGACGAGGATCGCCCACGGGCCCACCTCCCCGGACTTCTGTTCCGGCAGCGCGGACGACACCGCTAAAGGCGAGCCCATAGAAATCTCCCCCAAAATCTCCGCAGGTCTGACTCGGTAAGCCTAGCCTCACATGTGCGCGCAGCCGCTTCAACGGTTTTCCGGCCGCTCACAGAAAGCGCAACACCGCCTTAACGGCCCCCTGCCCACAACAAAGAGCAGCCTAAGGGAAGTTAAAGAAACGATTTAGAGGACAAAGGGCAGGGAAAGCGCGCGACATTTTCCGGACACCCCGATTCCGGAAGAGCGGAACATGAAAAGGAATGCGCCCGGAACCAGCACCGGCGACAGGCGCCTCGCCACACCGAGCTGGTCGACGGATGCTCACCGTCGCTCTCATGGAGCAGACGCCCGGCGATGTCAGGACACGGCGCCCCTGTCGTGCACGCCGAAGGGGCCCGGCTCTCGAGAGCCGGGCCCCTTCGGGTGATCACACGTTGAAGCGGAACTCGACCACAAGGCTTTGACCTGCGGAAATGCGGGCGCATCCCAGCACCATCCCAGCACGGGATGTGCGACAAAGTACGAGAAGATCCAGGGGTGCCAAGAGTACACATCAGCCGCCGCACCGATGCAGGCCGCGCATCATTCTGATGCCGGGTATCTCCCGCAGAGCAACCGTGCAAAGGCGTGGCGTTCGCTGCGCGCTAGCTTCCGGGCACAGTCAACTCCGGACAGAGAAACGGCATGTCCTTACGCCACGCCTTTCGACCGGCAGCGGCGAGGTGTCAACGGCGGATGCGTCGGGCTTCTCGGATGAGGTTGATCAGAGCAGCGTCCTTCTGGCACACGCACCCGGGGATGGGAAGCCGGTGGTCGATCATCTGGTCGGGCCGGGGGCCGAAGCGGATGTCGTACTCGATGCGTCGTGGAGGCCCGCTGACCAGGCCCGTGCTGCGTGCGATCCAGGCGCCGACGACCAGGCAGGCGGCCTGCTGGGCCACGAACGCGGCCGAAGGACGGAACCCGTCGTCCGTTCCACCGGTTAGCTCAGCCGAGTTGATCAGCCCGCACACCGGCCGTCCGAGGAACTGCCCGACCAGCTCCCGCTGTTGATTGTCCAGGCCTTCCAGGTCCCGTTCGGTCAGCGGCTCCTGCCCGCGGGCGATTCGGGATAGCGGGAGCCCGGTCAGTTCATGCAGTCGCTGCTCCGCGCTCTTCCCGGTCTGGTAGGCCTTGAAGTAGCAGCGCAGGCAGGGTCCGGTGGGCAGTGCCTCGTGCAGGGCGACAGTGGTGCCGACCGGGCCACCGGTGCTGCCGTCCAGTGTGAGATCGGCCTGCAGCCGCTGCAGGTCGTGCCGGGCCTCGACGCTGTCCAGTCCGCCGAGGACGATCCGGGGCCACGGCAGGGTGCCCGCATCGACGGCCTCGATGGAAGCCTGGATCGTCCCGTGCAACGGGGTCACCTCGATCCGCCGTAGGCGTGCGTCGATCAACCGCACCTTCGGCAGGCCCGCAGCCGCGTCGGCCAGGGTACCGATGCTGTACGAGGTGACGTTCGGTTTCTCGAAGACCTCCCTGTCCACCACGGTCAACTCGCCGGAGACCTGCAGCAGGTCCAGGACCAGGGCGATGCCGGTGCCGATCGCGCCGCCCCCGCCCAGCAGCACCTGCTCCAGCGCAGGCAGCGGGGCGCCGACGATCCCGGGTTGCTCACCGGGGAGGACGGGGCAGAAGTCCACCACCGGGGTCACCTGGAACTTCCCCTCCGGCAGCCCGGCAACGACCTTGAACGCCTCACCGGCCAGCATCGCCGCAGTGAGGACCGCGCCCAGCCCGGTGCCGGGCGCGTTGAGCCGGGGGAAAGGATGACCGGTGTGCCGCAGACGGACCCCGTGCCCGTCCGGCGCACCGGCCACCGCAGTACCCAGCGGTGGTGCGGTTCCCACGTGCAGATGCAGCGGCGCCTTACCCTGGGCCTCGCCGATGCCAAGCGGCCGGTCCGGATCGATCCCGGTCGCCGTTTCCACCAGCCTGCGGATGAGTTCGTCCTCGAGCCGTCCCGGTCCGCGGCCGGGGCCCAGACTCAGCCGGACCGGCCACCGTCGTAGGTCCGCCACCAGTACTTCGAGAGTCTCGGCGGCCGCGGGCAGGCGCCCGTCCGCGGTCAGGTGGATGGGGATGCCCTCCATCCGCTCCCGCACGGTGGTCTCTTCCACGCCGGCGGCCAGGCCGCCCAGGCGGACGCTGCGGCTGTAGTCAGTACTCACGGACACCCTCCTCGTCGAACACCACCGTGCGCACCGGGGGAAGCGCCGGGTCGACAACCGGAGTGGTGCAGGGCACCCAGTCCTGCTCGAAACGCCACCACCCCCACGACTCCGGGTCGGCGGGCGGCGCCGCATAGGTCGGGACGACAGCGCTGACGAACCCCGGCACCCGCAACGAGTACGCGCGGTCGGTCCGCGACAGGAAAGCCTCCTCGGGGTGCGAGTGGATCATCGCCCGCACCCGGTAGGACCGTTCCTCGGCGAAGGTGAACAGCCGGTCGTACGCGACCGCGCTCACCGTGAACAGACCCGGACCCCGCACGATCCCTGCCGCCCCGGCCACCGCCACGACCAGCACGTGCTTGTGCGACTGCCCCGTCAGCAGCAGCGCGCCGGTCTCCTGGTCGGCCAGCCCGTGGCGCTGAATCTCCTGGAGTACCGGGTCGACCGCGCCAGCCGGCAGCACCAGCTTCCTCGTGTCGGTGGTCATCCGGCACGCCTCCCGTCAACGCGATCGATATCGTCCTGCACGTTCTCCACCACGTACAGGAAGGGATTGCCGGTGCGCCGCCAGGAGTGCGGCCCGCTGCTCCACTCGGGGTGGAGCCTCTGGCCTTCGGCTGTGAACGGCTTGCACACGTCGTTGGAGCCGTAGCGGTAGCCATTCGCTTCCGGCCAGGCACTGGGCGCTCCGACTCCGGATGCGCCGATCGACTCGACGAAGACGAGGGAGGGCGGCCGGTCGGGGTAGACCGTCCACTCGATCCTGGCGATGAACGCTGCGCGCTCACCGTTGTTCGGTTTCACCTCGGCCCAGAACAGGCCATCGGGGTCCTGGTCGCGGTGGTGGAGGCGGCCGGCGGTCGAGGAGAGGAACTCCTCGACCGCCGGGACGTCGCCCGCCAGCCGCAGACGGCTCTCGAGATCCACGACTGACTACCGGGCTCTAGCCGTTGGTGGTCTCGGTGCGCAGCTTCAGGTGCAGGGCCTTGGCGTGCCCAGACAGCTCGCCCACCGTTGCCTCGGGCGGGACCTCGTGCCCGTCATGGAACAGGTAGTAGCGGGTGGTGCCGTCGCTGGCGAAGCCGAAGGCGGTGAGGGCGTCGGACAGGACGCTCGTGGCGGTCACCTGCGGGGCGTAGTCGTGCTGGTACGGGTGCTCGGCAAGCGCGGAGGTCACCGTGATCTTGATCTCGTGGGGCTGGGGCATACCGATCTCCTGGGTCGTTCGAGGGTGGTTCGGGGGCACCCTGCTGATTCAGCAAAGCGTCAGTGAGTCCACTGTGATCCTCTCGGGCCGATGCAGTCAAGCTTCATCGCCGCATTGCTGCGCGCTACGCTGCCCGTATGAGCCCCGACCGGAGCCAGCTCCCCCTCCCGGACCCCGAAACGACCGGACCGGACGCCGTCGAACAGTTCGACATCGCCGAACTCGGACGCCTCCTGAAGGAACACCGCGGCCCCCTCTCCCTCCGGCAGGCCGCCACCGAAGCAGGCGTCAGCTTCAGCACCCTCACCCGGGTCGAAGCCGGCGCCCAGCCCGACCTCGCCACCTTCACCCGCCTCTGCGCCTGGCTCGGCGTCTCCCCGAGCCGCTTCTTCACCCCGACCGCCACCCGCCAGATCTCGCCCCTCGACCAGGCCATCACCCACCTCCACGCAGACCCCCGGCTCACCGACGACGCGGCGAACAAGATCAGCTCTGTTCTGCGCGACCTCTACGACGCCCTCGCGAAGGAGGCGGTCCCCGCCGTACCCGCCCTTGCCTGCCACCTCCGGGCTGCCTCGGTGCTGCGTCCTGGCGTCCCCCAGCGGCTCGCCGACCTGCTCACCGACATGAACACCGAACTCGAACGACTCGTCGAAGCAGGCGAACTGTGACCCTCCCCCGAGGCTTCAAGGCCAACGCCGAACGAGAAGCCCTCCGACTGCGACGCGAACTCCACCTCAGCGACACCGATGCCCTGAACGTCGACGACCTCGCCGACCACCTCAAGGTCAAGATCGTCAGCGCCGAGAAGCTCGTCAGCCGCACCCGCCTCGAAGAACTCGAACGGGTCCAGGCGTACGCCTTCTCCGCCGCGACCTTCCAGGTCTCCGGCAGGAACATCGTCGTCACCAACCCGCTCCGAACAGCGGGTCGCAGGGCCAGCGACGTGGCCCACGAGCTCTCCCACCTCGTCCTGAAGCATGACCTCACCGAGATCCGCGAAGTCAACGGCATGCCCTTTCGGACCTGCCGCCCCGACGAGGAAGAACAAGCCACCGCCTTCGGCGGAACCCTCATGCTTCCCCGCCCCCTGCTGCTCGGCGCAGTCCGCCGCCAGTGGGGGCCAGCGCAGATCGCCGAGCACTACGGCGTGACCGAGGAGATGGCCCGGTACCGGTACAACACCACTGGGGTGGCCAAACAGGTCCGAGGCCGCTGACGGCGCTGTCGGTCTGCCGCTTACCGCCGGGGGTTGCGCGGGGCGGGCACGTCCCGCAGCACATCCGCCCACGACTCGCTCGACTCGCGCAGGCCCTCGGCCAGCGCGATCAGCTCCTTGGAGCCGTCCAGGCGCATCAGCACCAGCACGCAAGGTCCGCCTGGCCCAGGCGGACCTTGAAACACACAGGATCGGCTCATACGGAGACGTAGTCGGCCGGCGACAGGTCGCGGGTCTGCAAGGCAGCATGGTCATCGCCCCACGACAACCGAGGCACTGCTCCAACGCGGGCACGAAGTCTCCGAACTGCAGGCCGTGCAGATAAAGCAGCGGCAGGACGCCGGGATCTTCGGCAACTTGCGGCAACTCAGCGGCAGAATCTTCGAGGAGATCCGCTTACGCTCGCCGGTGGTGGCATCGACGCGTTTGTCGTTCACCCGCGGCGCGGCGACTTCCACCAGCCGCACCCACACCTGGCAAGCCGCCAGCAACGTACTGGCCGGCTACTGCGGCAATCGAATCGACCTCGGCGTATTCCACCTGAACACCACGAGTGACCCTCCGAAACTGAACCAGAGGAACCGCAACGCAGGTGCACATACAGAAACCGAGACGGACAGGAGAAACCCGGCCTTCTGCCGCAGTGATCGCCGCGGTCAAGGTTCGACAGGCCAGAGGCGGCGCATCAACCGCCTCTGGTGTCGACGATGCCGTAATGCGGTGCCGTTCAGGTGCGCTTGGGCTTCGAGCGTGAATCTGTGGATGGCGCCCTCAAGCCGACGACACTCGTCGTGAACTGTCATCGGCCGCCCATGGATTCGAGACATGGTGCCTGCATGTTCCGGCGTCGCTGCCAGGAGCATGCGCGTCGATTTGGCGTGTTGATCGATGAGGAGGGCTGCATAGGCGAGTTCGTCAGGTCCTTCAAGGAACACCAAGGCGGCTGGTTCGTCCAAGGGATTAGCTCGGGCGGTGGCCGCGATCGCCTCGCGCCGCTGCTCCTCCTCTGCAGGGCTAAGCGGCTCGCCGGCAGCGCGCGCGAGGTGTATCTCCATGGCGTGAGCGAGAGCCTCCGCAATGTCCGCCTTGTGCCGCCGGGCCGCGGTGAGAAATGCGGCATAGACCTCGCGCTGTTGCTGGCGGCGGACGGCGTCCACGCTCCCGCGCCCCTGGGCGCTCCCCGCGGCGTAGGCCACTGCGGCGGCCAAAATGGCGGTGGGGGTGGTGATGAGCGTGGCTGTGACGGCGGGATCCATGACAGGTGATGATGCCGCACGGCCATGGCCATGGGAAAAACACGGTCAGAGCCCCATGGGAGAGGTTCGATCGGGCCGCCTGTGGGCCGTGCGAGGCTGGCCGACTGTCGACGACGACAGACTGGTCGGCCGATCGCTGATCCCGGGGTCCTCTATCAAGTCTTCCCAGCGTGGGAGACGGTCGCATCAGTCCCAGAAGAACTGTTCTCGCCGTTAGCGCGCCTTCCGGTACCTCTCATCCGAACGAGGGGTCCTCTCAGCGGCCGCGAATTCCCGCAGGGGCGGCGGGCATTGTCGCCGGGGACAGCGCACCCAGGGAACGGCGGGAGGCTACATGGACCAGACTCTCAACGAGCGGCAGCGGGCCGTGCTCGACTGGGTGGGCCAGGGGTGTCCCGAAGGAGCCTGGCCGGACAGCACGTACAAGACCAGCGGACAGGCCCTGCAGAACCGAGGGCTCATCAAGATCACCAAGCGCCGCGGGCAATGGAGCGCCCACCTCACCGAGAAGGGGCGGCAGCATCTCATCGACCGCGGCATCCGCCCCGTGGAGCAGAGCACCCGACCGCCGGAACGGCCCGCTCGAAAGCCGGCACCGCCGCGCCCCAGAGCCGCGCCGAAGGCCCTTGCGAACTACGCGGACCAACTACTCGATGAACTGGCCGCTGCGAACGACGGCTGTCTCATCAAGCCCATCGAATCCGGCCCGCGCGCGGTGAATTGGGCGTCTCGGGTCAACGCCGCCCGCAAGTCCGGCAAGATCCCCCACACGCAGGAGCTGTACGGGTACCGCACCCACCGCGGCTACGAGATCAAGCTGGTCGACATCCCTGCCTGGCGCCTCGCGGAACTCACCCCACTCCCTGTGCCGGCCAGACTCACCAAACCCCATGCCGTCGTGGCCGCCCTCCAAAAGCAGCCGCAGCCCATGGGCCTGACCAAACCCCTCCAGGGCCGAGCCCTGCGCATCATCCAAACCCTCATCACGGCCACCGAAGCACTCGGCCACAAGGCAGCGCTCGGAACCACACAAGGCGCTCCCCCACCCCATCGGCGCCGCAAGGCACCACCACACTTCACCATTACCGCGCAAGGTGAGAGTGTCGGATTCCTCGTCCTTCAAGAACAAGACCGCAGCGAACACGTCCCCACTGACAAGGAACTCGCCGACGCCAAGAAGCACTCATGGATGCGCATCCCCCGCTTCGACTACACCCCCTCTAGCCGCCTGCGTTTCATGCTCCGCGGCGGCAGCCCGCACCGCGCCAGCGAATGGACCGACCTCCCCGACCGGCCTCTGGAAGAACAACTCGCCGAGATCGTGCAAGAGGTCGGCCTCCGCGGCGAAGCCGCGGAACGTAAACGCCTTGCAGACCAGCAAGCCAGAGAGGCACAGCAGAGGCGCTGGGAAGCCGCCATACACGAAGCCCGCGCCGCCTACGCCCACGCCTACCGCGTCAAACACCTCGGAGAACAGGCAGACGCCTGGTATCAGGCCAGCCGCCTGACCGAATACATCACAGCAGTACGCGACCACGCCACATCACTGCCGCCAGGGCAGGAGCGGACCGAGATCGAGGCGTGGCTGGCGTTCGCGGACACGCATCTCCAACACCTCACCGAATCGGTCTCAGCGCCGAAACTGCCGACGCCACCGAAGCCCAGCGGCGACGACCTCAAACCCTTCCTCGGCCCCTGGAGCCCCTACGGGCCCCACTCCTATTGAGCCTTGGCTCCGCCCACGACCTACGGAATTTCACCAAGAGGCGGAAGAGCGGCAACATAGCGGCGGATCGCCGGTTACCGAAACCGGTGATCCGCCGAATACTGGTAGCCCCACCGCCACTCACTGACCAACCGCCGAAAGGCAGAAAGCGGACAAGGGGAAATCACACCGCCACGAGCCGGACCCGATCGCCGCACAGCTTGGCCATGTCGTCAATATCGGAAGTCAGCATGACCACGGGGCGGTGCTGTCGCAGCGCGGCCTCGGCAACGGCCGCGTCGATCGCGTACTTGTGTCCGTGCAAGCCGGCATTCATCAGCAACTTCGAGGCAGCTCTCGCCTCCTCGTCACCGACCGGGACGACCCGCAGCCCGGAAAGCACCCAGTTCAGGCGGGACTTGTTCGTACGCGCGTGGACGGCCTCGATGATGGTGAGCGCACTGATCACGACCTCCATGCCGCGCGACCGCGCCTCAGCGATCAGGGCCACCACCTGCTCTTCGTCAGCGAGCAGCTTCGAGAGTCCCTCGCTGTCGAGGACCAGCGTCCCCTCGTGACTCAGCCTGCGGCGGGCCACTCGGCCTCCTCGGCGAACACCTCGTCGAAGACCTGCCGCGCCCGTTGACGAGCCGGCTCGGAGACCGGCCCCTTGCGGCTCTCGTAGTCCGCCAGGTACTCGTCCAGGACCTGCCCGCGCAGCTCACGCTCGACCGCCTCCGTGATGAATGCGGAGAACTCCCGCTTCCCCACCCTTGCCCGGATCGCCTCCGCGGTCCCCTCCGGCAGCGACAGACTCACCCGCGTCGCCGGGCCTTCCCCGATGCTGTACGTCGTCTCAGCCATACCTCCGATTGTGTCAAACGAGTAGGAAAAGTGCTACGGTCGGAATCCACACGGCCCAGGGGCGCGAAGAAGACGTGTGGGTGAAGCCCCTCCCACCCACCCTCATATCAGGCAGATCGCTGCCCGAATCCCAGCACAGGCACCCTCATCCCACCCCAGCACGATCCCAGCACGGTACGGATGACCAGGGATGACGACAGGTGACGAGGGGTCAGCTATCCCAGCACCATCCCAGCACGGGAAAAAACTAAGGGCCCGACCCCGAAGAGTCGGACCCTCTCTGACCTGCATGTTTGCCAGATCAGCGACGTGGTGATACGTCAGCCGCTACACGTTGAAGCGGAACTCCACGACGTCGCCGTCCTGCATGACGTACTCCTTGCCCTCCATGCGCGCCTTGCCCTTGGCGCGGGCCTCGGCGACCGAGCCGGTCTCGACGAGGTCGTCGAAGGAGATGACCTCCGCCTTGATGAAGCCCTTCTGGAAGTCGGTGTGGATCACACCGGCCGCCTCGGGGGCCGTGGCGCCCTTCTTGATGGTCCAGGCGCGGGATTCCTTGGGGCCGGCCGTGAGGTAGGTCTGCAGGCCGAGGGTGTTGAAGCCGACGCGGGCGAGGGTGGCCAGGCCCGGCTCCTCGGCGCCGACCGACTCCAGGAGCTCCAGCGCGTCCTCCTCGTCGAGCTCGGCGAGGTCCGCCTCCAGCTTGGCGTTGAGGAAGATCGCCTCGGCGGGGGCGACCAGGGCGCGCTGCTCGTCCTTGAAGGCGTCGTCGGTCAGCTCGTCCTCGTCGACGTTGAAGACGTAGAGGAAGGGCTTGGTGGTGAGCAGGTGCAGGTCGTGCAGGAGCTCGGCGCGCTCGCTGCCCTGGACCAGGCCCTGGGAGAAGAGGGTGTCGCCCTTCTCCAGGATCTCCTTGGCCGCCTCGACCGCCGCGACCTTCGGAGCGACGTCCTTCTTGATCCGCGACTCCTTCTGCAGGCGCGGCAGGACCTTCTCGATGGTCTGGAGGTCGGCGAGGATCAGCTCGGTGTTGATCGTCTCGATGTCGTCCTTGGGCGAGACCTTGCCGTCGACATGCACGACGTTCTCGTCCTTGAAGGCACGGATGACCTGGCAGATCGCGTCGGACTCGCGGATGTTGGCCAGGAACTTGTTCCCGAGGCCCTCACCCTCGCTCGCGCCGCGCACGATGCCCGCGATATCCACGAAGTCGACGGTCGCCGGGAGGATGCGCTGGGACCCGAAGATTTCGGCCAGCTTCGTCAGACGCGCGTCCGGGACGCCCACGACACCCACGTTGGGCTCGATCGTGGCGAACGGGTAGTTGGCCGCGAGCACGTCGTTCTTGGTCAGGGCGTTGAACAGGGTCGACTTGCCGACATTCGGCAGACCGACGATTCCGATCGTGAGCGACACGTTGCGACTTCCCGTACGTGAGGAGGAGAGGAGTGGACGAGGGCTGGGGCAAGGCCTGCCCTGGCGGGCCGATCCACCAGTCTACGGCGTGCACGGCCCCGCCCCGGCGACGAGTCGAACGCTTGGCCAAGGTCCGCCCCTCGGCGTGTCTGAGGAGGGATTCTGCACATAAACCGACCTAAGTTGGTCCAGTGGAGCAACACAGGACGCGACCCCCGCACATCCGAGCGCGCCGCGAGAGGCCTTCCCTGCCCCCGCAGGCGGCCCGCGGCGGGCGCCGTCCTGCCGCGGCGGCGCCCGTACGACGTCCGGCCCCGCCCGTGGTCCAGGCGGTCCGCCGCTTCCCCAACCCCCGGCTCACCGGCCTCGGCGGCGGACTGTTCTGCGGGGCGGCCATGCTCGCGCTCGGCGCGCTGGACGGGCTGCTGTTCGGCTCGTCGCTGACGGCGTACGGGGTGCTGTTCCTGCCGGTGTGCGTGCTGACGGCCGTCTGGGTCCGGCGGGGCGATCTCGCGACCGCGCCCGTGGTGGTGCCGATCGCCTTCGCGGCCGGCCTGGTGCCGGTCGCCGACGGGGAAGGCGTCGGGGGCCGCCTGATGGGCCTGGTGACCGCCCTCGCCACCCAGGCCGGGTGGCTGTACGGGGGAACGCTGATCGCCGGCCTCATCGTGACCGTACGAAAAGCCAGCCTGATGGCCCGCCGGCGGCGCGCGAACCGCCGCCCCTACTGAGCTACTGCTTCGCCGCCCGCATCGCCGCTCCCACGATCCCCGCGTTGTTCTGCAGCTGCGCCGGGACGATCTCCGCCTTGATGCCCTCGATGTGCGGCAGGAACTTCTCCGCCTTGCGGCTGACGCCGCCGCCGATGACGAACAGCTCGGGCGAGAAGAGCATCTCGACATGGGCGAGGTACTTCTGCACCCGGCGGGCCCAGTGCTCCCAGGTCAGCTCGCCGTCCTCCCTGGCCTTGCTGGAGGCACGCTTCTCGGCGTCGTGGCCGTGCAGTTCGAGATGGCCCAGCTCGGTGTTGGGGACGAGGACGCCGTCGACGAAGAGCGCGCTGCCGATGCCGGTGCCGAAGGTCAGCAGGATGACGGTGCCGTGGCGGCCGTGGCCGGCGCCGAACTCCATCTCGGCGACGCCCGCCGCGTCCGCGTCGTTGACCACCGTCACCGGCAGACCGCCGAGCCGCTCGCTGAACAGCGCCCGCGCGTCGGTGTCGATCCAGCTCTTGTCGACATTGGCCGCCGTACGGATCGTGGCGCCGCCGGTGACCACGCCCGGGAAGGTCAGCCCGACCGGCCCCGTCCACCCGAAGTGGTCGACGACCTCCTTCACCCCGTCCGCCACCGAGTCCGGGGTCGCCGGGTGCGGGGTCAGCACCTTGTGGCGCTCCTGGGCGAGGTCGCCCCTCGCCAGGTCCACAGGGGCGCCCTTGATCCCGGATCCACCGATGTCCACGCCGAAGATCTGCATGGCCCTACGTTACGACGGACGACTGACGGTCACTCCCCGGAGGTGCCCTTGCGCTCCGCGACCAGGGCCGCGGCCTCCTCGCGCAGATCGCGGCGCAGCTCCTTGGGCAGCGAGAAGGTGATGGACTCCTCGGCCGCCTTCACCAGCTCGACGTCGCCGTAACCGCGCTGGGCGAGGAACTCCAGGACCTCTTCGACCAGCACCTCGGGCACGGACGCGCCGGAGGTGACACCGACCGTGGTCACGCCCTCCAGCCAGGCCTCGTCGATCTCGCTCGCGAAGTCGACCAGGTAGGCCTCGCGGGAGCCCGCCAGCTTGGCGACCTCCACCAGGCGCTTGGAGTTGGAGGAGTTGCGGGAGCCGACCACGATGACCAGCTCGGCCTCGGCGCCCATCTGCTTCACCGCGAGCTGACGGTTCTGCGTGGCGTAGCAGATGTCGTCGCTGGGCGGGGAGATGAGCTGCGGGAACTTCTCCTTGAGCGCGTCGACGGTCTCCATGGTCTCGTCGACGGACAGGGTCGTCTGGGACAGCCAGACCACCTTCGACTCGTCGCGGACCTCGACCTTGGCCACGTCGGCGGGGCCGTCGACGAGCTGGATGTGGTCGGGGGCCTCGCCGGACGTACCGATGACCTCTTCGTGGCCCTCGTGTCCGATCAGGAGGATGTCGTAGTCCTCGTTCGCGAAGCGGACGGCTTCCTTGTGGACCTTGGTGACCAGCGGGCAGGTGGCGTCGATGGTGGCGAGCTTGCCGCGCGCGGCCTCCTCGTGGACGACGGGGGCGACGCCGTGCGCCGAGAACATGACGATGTTCCCGGGCGGCACCTCCTCCGTGCGCTCGACGAAGATGGCGCCCTTCTTCTCCAGGGTCTGCACGACGTACTTGTTGTGGACGATCTCGTGCCGGACGTACACCGGAGCGCCGTACTGCTCCAGGGCTTTCTCGACGGCGATCACGGCGCGGTCGACGCCCGCGCAGTAGCCCCGGGGGGCGGCGAGCAGGACACGGCGGCCAGGCGAAGCAGTCATGCGTCCCATCGTAAGGCCGCGCTCGACGGGTCAAAGATCGCGTGGGCGGCGAGACTGGCCGGGAAGTGTGAAGGACGGGAAACGCGCGACGACAGGCGACTGGCGGAGGCATCGATGTCCGAGACCGGCACGGCGAACCGGGCGCCCGGCACGGGCCACGACCTGCGACGCAGCCTCGGCTTCCGGGACCTGGTGGTCTACGGGCTGCTTTTCATCGCCCCCATGGCGCCCGTCGGCGTGTTCGGCACGCTCGACGCCAAGTCGCACGGCGCGGTCGCGCTCGTCTATGTCGTGGCCACGGTGGCGATGGCGTTCACCGCTTTCAGCTACGCGCAGATGGTGCGGGTCGTCCCCCGCGCGGGCTCGGTGTACGCCTACGCGCGCGTGGCGCTCGGCAAGGACGCGGGGTTCGTCGCCGGGTGGATGGCGATGCTGGACTATCTGCTGATCCCGGCCGTCGCGTACCTGTTCTCCGGGATCGCGATGAACGCGCTGGTGCCGGAGGTGTCGCGCTGGGTGTGGACGGCTCTCGCGGTCGTCGTCACGACACTGCTGAACCTGTGGGGCGTACGGGCCGCGGCCCGGGTCGGGTTCCTGGTGCTGGCGATGGAGATCGTGGTGCTGCTGGTCTTCGTGGTCTCCGCGGTCGTGGTCCTCGCGCGCGACGGCGCGGAACGCGGCTGGCTGTCGCCGCTGTCGGGGGACGGCACGCAGGGGGCGTTCGCGCTGACGGCGGTGATCGGGGCGGTGTCGGTGGCGGTCCTGTCCTACCTGGGCTTCGACGCGATCGCGTCCTTCGCCGAGGAGGTCACCGGCGGCTCGGAGAAGGTGGCGCGGGCCGTGCTGTTCTGCCTGGCCTTGGCGGGTGTGCTGTTCGTGGCGCAGACGTATCTGGTGGCGCTCCTTGAGCCGGTCACGTCCGCCGAACTGGCCGCCGACCCGGGCAAGCAGGGGTCCGCGTTCTACGACGCCGTCGACGTGTCGGTGGGGACCTGGCTGCACGACCTGGTGGCCGTCAGCAAGGCCGTCGGCGCGGCCTTCGCGGCGCTGGCGGGGCAGGCAGCGGCGGGGCGGCTGCTGTTCGCGATGGGCCGGGACCGGCGCCTGCCGAAGGCCCTGGCCAGGACGGACGCGGGCGTGCCACGGGTGGCGCTGCTGTGCGCGGCCGTGATCACGCTGGTCGCGGCCGTGTGGGCGGCCCGCCGGGACGACGGCATGGACCATCTGGTGTCGGTGGTCGACATCGGCGCGCTGACGGCGTTCACGCTGCTGCACGCGAGCGTGGTGAGCTGGTTCGCGGTACGGCGGGCCGGGGGCCCGGTGAGCTGGTGGCGGCATGTGGCGATGCCGGTGGCGGGCGCGGCGATCACGATCGCGGTGATCGTGGAGGCGTCGGGGGCGGCGCAGGTCGTGGGGGCGGTGTGGTTCGTGGTGGGGGTGGCGGTGCTGGTCGGGCAGCGAGGTCGGGTGGGCGCCGACGGGTGAGGCCCCCTCGCCGCCCCGGGGACATGCCACCGGCTCGGCGGCTCACGCCTCGGTGTCGGTGCCTGCGGTTACGCTCACCGGCATGGCTGTGAACACGTCCGCGGAATCCCCCATCCCCGTCGGTGAGGTGTCGCGGCTCATCGGGGGCTGGATCGACCGGCTCGGGGCCGTGTGGGTGGAGGGCCAGATCACCCAGCTCTCCCGCCGCCCCGGCGCCGGCGTCGTCTTCCTGACGCTGCGCGACCCGTCGTACGACATCTCGGTGAGCGTCACCTGCTACCGGCAGGTGTTCGACGCGGTCGCCGACGTGGTGAGCGAGGGCGCGCGGGTCGTCGTCCTGGCGAAGCCGGAGTGGTACGCGCCGCGGGGGCAGCTGTCGCTGCGGGCCGCCGAGATAAGGCCCGTGGGCGTCGGTGAACTGCTCGCGCGTCTTGAGCAGTTGAAGAAGGCGCTGGCCGCGGAGGGGCTGTTCGCGGCCGAGCGGAAGAAGCCGCTGCCGTTCCTGCCGCAGCTCATCGGGCTGGTGTGCGGGCGGGCGTCGGCCGCCGAGCGGGACGTGCTGGAGAACGCGCGGCACCGCTGGCCCGCCGTCCGCTTCGAGGTGCGCAATGTGCCCGTGCAAGGGGTGCACGCGGTGCCGCAGGTCGTGCAGGCGGTCAAGGAGCTGGACGAGATCGACGCGGTGGACGTGATCATCGTCGCGCGGGGCGGGGGCAGCGTCGAGGATCTGCTGCCGTTCTCCGACGAGCAGCTGGTCAGGACCGTCGCCGGCTGCCGTACCCCGGTCGTCTCCGCGATCGGGCACGAACCGGACACCCCGCTCCTCGACTACGTGGCCGACCTGCGCGCCTCCACGCCCACCGACGCCGCCAAGAAGGTCGTACCGGACGTGGGTGAGGAGTTCGAGCGGGTGCGGATGCTGCGGGACCGCGCCCGGCGGTGCGTGGAGGGGTTCATCGAGCGGGAGGAGCGCGGGCTGGCGCACGCGCTGGCCCGGCCGTCGATAGAGGACCCGCACCGCATGATCGACGAGCGCGCCGACCATGTGGCCTCCCTGGTCGACCGGACCCGGCGCTGCCTCGGGCACCACCTCGACCGCGCCGAGTCCGAGCTGACGCACACGCACGCGCGCGTGGTGGCGCTGTCGCCCGCGGCGACCCTGAAGCGCGGGTACGCGGTGTTGCAGAAGGCCGACGGCCATGTCGTGCGCGACCCCGAGGAGGTCACGGGCGGCGAGGTGCTGCGGGCGCGGGTGTCCGAGGGTGAGTTCAGTGTCCGAGTCGACTCTTAGGGTGGGCGCATGACCAGCAGCAAGGTGGATGAGGCGCTCGGCTACGAGCAGGCGCGGGACGAGCTGATCGACGTCGTACGACGGCTGGAGGCGGGCGGTACGACGCTGGAGGAGTCCCTCGCGCTCTGGGAGCGGGGCGAGGAGCTGGCCAAGGTGTGCCGGCGGTGGCTGGAGGGGGCACGGGCGCGGCTCGACGCGGCGCTGGCCGAGGAGGAGGAAGCCGGCTCCGGGGGCGACGCGGACGCCGAGGACACCGAGGACTCCGACGCCTGACGGTTTCGCGTGTGATCTGTGAAGCGGATCGGTGAAGCGGCTCTGCGAAGCGGCTCTGTGAAGCGGATCACCACGCCCCGCTTTTCGTTGAATGTTCAACCTAAATCGCGTAGAGTCCTTCGCGTCAGCCGGTCCGGCACCCCGGACCCGCCGTACCACCCGAGAAGGTTCACCGCATGTCTCTCGTTCTTGACCCCGCCGCTCAGGACCTGCTGTTCCGCGAGGCCCACACCGCGAACGCCTTCACCGACGAGCCGGTGACGGACGAGCAGGTCCAGGCGATCTACGACCTGGTCAAGTTCGGCCCGACCGCCTTCAACCAGACCCCGCTGCGCATCACCCTGGTCCGCTCCGCCGAGGCCCGCGAGCGCCTGGTGCAGCACATGGCCGAGGGCAACCAGGCCAAGACGGCCTCCGCCCCGCTGGTCGCGATCCTCTCCGCGGACAACGAGTTCCACGAGGAGCTGCCGGCCCTCTTCCCGGCCTTCCCGCAGGCCAAGGACCTCTTCTTCAGCGAGCGCCCGGTCCGTGAGTCCGCCGCCCGCATGAACGCCGCACTCCAGGCCGCGTACTTCATCGTCGGCGTCCGCGCCGCCGGTCTCGCCGCCGGCCCGATGACCGGCTTCGACCACGAGGGCGTCCGCAAGGAGTTCCTCGACGACGACCACACCCCGCTGATGGTCGTCAACATCGGCAAGCCGGGCGAGAACGCCGCGTACCCGCGCTCGCCGCGCCTCGCCTACGACGACGTCGTCACGACGGTCTGATCCACCTGGACATGAGGAAGGCCCCCGGCATGAAGCCGGGGGCCTTCCTCATGCGCTTCGGGTCACTTGGCCTTCAGCGTCTTCGCCAGCTGCGTCAGCTGGTCCCAGCCGCCGGTGCCGGCCAGTACGGTCGTCGCGCCGTCGCCCTGGTGGACGAGCGCGTCGTAGCGGCCGCCGTCGTAGCGGGTCCAGGTGCGGCCGCCGATCTTCGAGGTGGTGTCCGTCTCCTCGCCGCCCTGGCTGGCGGTGTCGATGAACGCCCCCGGCTTCTGCGTCGCCGACTGCTCGATCTGCGCGTACTCACCGCCCGGAGTGGAGAAGCCCAGGTGCCAGGACTCCGCGTCGGCGCCGTCGTACCGGACGGAGGTCGCCTTCCAGCCGGCGGACAGGCCCTCGGGCGCGAGCACCGGGTACGAGGCCGCGCGGCGCGCCGTGAGCAGTTCGACGCGGTAGTCGACCTGCTTCACCTCGGGATCGGAGTCGTCGTGCGGGATGAACAGGTAGATGACCCCCGCCATGAGACCGATCAGGCCCAGGGAGAGCACCATGTCCCGGACCGTCTTCTGCTTGCCGCTTCTGCCATACGAACCTGCCACGCCCCCTATCGTCGCAGGTGCCCGGCCCGCTCATCCGTGGGGTCCCCTGCTCATTTTGTCGGACTGACGATAGAGTCGAGGATCGAACCCTCATCCGGCCGTCGTCGTATCAGAAAGGTGCGCCTCGATGACCGAGCATCATCATCTGCCGTCCGAACTCGAAGTCCCCAGTGAAGCCCCCGACCGCAACCTCGCCCTGGAACTCGTCCGGGTGACCGAAGCCGCCGCGATGGCCGCGGGCCGCTGGGTCGGGCGCGGCGACAAGAACGGCGCCGACGGTGCCGCGGTGCGCGCCATGCGGACCCTCGTCTCCACCGTGTCGATGAACGGCGTGGTCGTCATCGGCGAGGGCGAGAAGGACGAGGCGCCGATGCTCTTCAACGGGGAGCGGGTCGGTGACGGCACCGGTCCCGAGTGCGACATCGCCGTCGACCCGATCGACGGTACGACGCTGACGGCCAAGGGCATGCCGAACGCGATCGCCGTGCTGGCCGCGGCCGACCGGGGGTCGATGTTCGACCCGTCCGCCGTGTTCTACATGGACAAGCTGGTCACCGGACCCGAGGCCGCCGACTTCGTCGACATCAACGCGCCGGTGTCCGTGAACATCCGGAGGGTCGCCAAGGCGAAGCGGTCCACGCCGGAGGACGTGACGGTCGTCATCCTCGACCGGCCGCGGCACGAGGGGATCATCAAGGAGATCCGGGAGGCCGGCGCGCGGATCAAGCTGATCTCCGACGGTGACGTGGCGGGCTCCATCTACGCGTTGCGCGAGGGCACCGGCGTCGACATGCTGCTCGGCATCGGCGGCACGCCCGAGGGGATCATCTCGGCCTGCGCCGTGAAGTGCCTCGGGGGCACGATCCAGGGCAAGTTGTGGCCGAAGGACGACGAGGAGCGGGCGCGGGCGATCGACGCCGGGCACGATCTCGACCGGGTGCTGATGACGGACGACCTGGTCGCCGGGGACAACGTGTTCTTCGTCGCCACCGGGATCACGGACGGGGAGCTGCTGCGGGGTGTGCGGTACCGGTCGGAGACCGCGACGACCGACTCGATCGTGATGCGGTCGAAGTCGGGGACGGTGCGCAGGATCGACTCCGAGCACCGGTTGAGCAAGCTGCGGGCCTATAGCGCGATTGACTTTGATCGGGCGAAGTAGGTGGGGGGCGCCTAGGAGCCCGGGGGGCCTGTGCGTCGGCGGCTGCGGGTTCGTTGTGGTTGGTCGCGCCCACGCGGCGGAGCCGCACATTGACACAGCCCCGCGCCCGTGAAGGGCGTTGCAGGGCCCGGTGACAGCAGAGGGCGCCCCCGGTGCGGTGGGGGCGCCCCTTGTCGTTACTGCCTAACCTGCCTGCGCTATGCGGTCCGTCGTCCTGGCCGCCTTCTTCAGTTCCATGTCGCGGCGGCGGCGCCGGGCCAGGACCACGCGGCGTTCCGCGGCGGTCAGGCCGCCCCAGACGCCGTAGGGCTCGGGTTGCAGGAGGGCGTGCTCGCGGCACTCGACCATGACGGGACAGCGGGCGCAGACCCGCTTCGCGGCTTCTTCGCGGGAGAGGCGCGCCGCGGTGGGTTCTTTGGAGGGGGCGAAGAACAGGCCGGCCTCGTCGCGGCGGCACACCGCCT
Source organism: Streptomyces sp. NPDC057280 (assembly GCF_042668605.1). Lineage (NCBI taxonomy): Bacteria > Bacillati > Actinomycetota > Actinomycetes > Kitasatosporales > Streptomycetaceae > Streptomyces > Streptomyces sp. NPDC057280. The sequence goes on along the minus strand of NZ_JBHUYR010000003.1, from coordinate 722,498 downwards.
CGGTGTGCCATGGTGCGTCTTGGTCCCTGTCTCGCACTGGCACCCGCTGAGCCGGAACAACAGCTACCTGCAGGGACGAATGCGGCGGTTGCAGCACGGTCTACTCCTGACGACGGCTTCGCGAGCGAGAGACGATGCAGCAAGGCCTACCCGTTGTACGCGTGCCTATGCACTGAGTTCCGAACCGCTGGATTCCGGGTGGTGCCGCGCAGGACTGTGAGTGGGCTGTGAGGGGGCCGACTCGCTTCGGGCGGCGTCGGATCCGGTGACGGATTCACAACCGTCAACGGTCCAGGTGCTTGCGCAAACTCCTGTCGACCTTGTGCTGGACGCGATCGAGGATGTCCGCGACGAGCTTGCCGCGCCGGGGCCTTCCCTCGATGTTGCCGAGGACGGCCCAGCCGTCCACGTAGACCACCGGGGCCTCGGGGTCGGCCGCGTCGAGGGTGTGCACCTCGAAGTTGCCGAGGACGCCGCCGCCGGTGCCGCGCAGCGACACGTTCTCCGGGACGCGGACCTCGATGCTGCCGAAGACCGAGATCGCCTTGACCACGACCTGCTGGTACTCGAAGAGGGCCTCGCTGAGGTCGATCTCGACGCTGCCGAAGATCGCGTACGCGTGGATACGGCGGCCGGCGCGCCAGCGGCCCTTGCGGACGGCGGTGCTGAACACCGCGACCACGTTCTCGTCGGGGTCGACCGGGACGGCGCCCGCGGTCGGGCGGTTCGGGGCCACGGCGTACGTCGTCGCCGTCTCCCGGCGGGTGTGCGCGGCCGGCAGGTCCTGGATGAAGACGTCCAGCTCACCCACGGTCTTCGCGGCGAGCACCCCCTCGACGCGCTCGGCGTGCTCGTCGGCCGTGAGCCGGCCCTCGGCGAGTGCCTCGCGCAGGATGTCCGCGACGCGGTCGCGGTCGGCGTCGGAGGCGCGCAGGTCGGTGGCGACGGGCGGAGTCGGCTGCTGCAGGTCCTGCTTCTGAAGGTCCACGGCAGCAGCGTACCCAAACGCGATAGATCGCGACTAGGCCTGTGGAGAACCGTATGCCTGTGGAAAACCGGGTGCCGGCGAACTGAGCCTTACCTCACAAGCCTCCCGGCTTGGACAGGTTCTAGGCTGGTGAGGCCTGCCAACGGAGGCCGGCCGCCGTCGTCCAAGTGAGGAATGGGCTGAGATGCCTGAGTTCGCGTACACCGATCTGCTCCCCATGGGAGAGGACACCACCCCCTACCGGCTGGTGACCTCCGAGGGTGTCTCCACCTTCGAGGCCGACGGGCGCACGTTCCTCAAGGTCGAGCCGGAGGCGCTGCGCAAGCTCGCCGAAGAGGCGATCCACGACATCCAGCACTACCTGCGCCCGGCCCACCTGGCCCAGCTGCGCCGGATCATCGACGACCCCGAGGCGTCGGGCAACGACAAGTTCGTCGCCCTCGACCTGCTGAAGAACGCGAACATCGCGGCGGCGGGCGTCCTGCCGATGTGCCAGGACACCGGTACGGCGATCGTGATGGGCAAGCGCGGCCAGAACGTCCTCACCGAGGGCGGTGACGAGGCGGCCCTGTCGAAGGGCATCTACGACGCCTACCAGAACCTGAACCTGCGCTACTCGCAGATGGCCCCGCTGACCATGTGGGACGAGAAGAACACGGGCTCGAACCTCCCGGCGCAGATCGAGCTGTACGCCACCGACGGCGGCGCCTACAAGTTCCTGTTCATGGCGAAGGGCGGCGGCAGCGCCAACAAGTCCTTCCTCTACCAGGAGACGAAGGCCGTCCTGAACGAGGCCTCCATGATGAAGTTCCTGGAGGAGAAGATCCGTTCGCTGGGTACGGCCGCCTGCCCGCCGTACCACCTGGCGATCGTGGTCGGCGGTACGAGCGCCGAGTACGCGCTGAAGACGGCGAAGTACGCCTCCGCGCACTACCTGGACGAGATCCCGGCCGAGGGCTCGGAGCTGGGGCACGGCTTCCGGGACAAGGAGCTGGAGGAGAAGGTCTTCGAGCTGACGCAGAAGATCGGGATCGGCGCGCAGTTCGGCGGCAAGTACTTCTGCCACGACGTACGGGTGGTCCGCCTCCCCCGGCACGGCGCGTCCTGCCCGGTCGCCATCGCCGTCTCCTGCTCCGCCGACCGTCAGGCGGTCGCGAAGATCACGGCCGAGGGTGTCTTCCTGGAGCAGCTGGAGACGGACCCGGCGCGGTTCCTGCCGGAGACGACCGACGAGCACCTCGACGAGGCCGGTGACGTCGTCAAGATCGACCTCAACCAGCCGATGGAGGCGATCCTCGCCGAGCTGACGAAGTACCCGGTCAAGACCCGCCTCTCCCTCTCCGGCCCGCTGGTCGTGGCCCGTGACATCGCGCACGCCAAGATCAAGGAGCGGCTCGACGCGGGTGAGGAGATGCCGCAGTACCTGAAGGACCACCCGGTGTACTACGCGGGCCCGGCGAAGACCCCCGAGGGCTACGCCTCCGGCTCCTTCGGCCCGACGACGGCCGGCCGCATGGACTCCTACGTCGAGCAGTTCCAGGCGGCGGGCGGCTCGAAGGTCATGCTGGCCAAGGGCAACCGGTCCGCCCAGGTCACCAAGGCCTGCGACACCCACGGCGGCTTCTACCTCGGCTCCATCGGCGGCCCCGCCGCCCGCCTCGCCCAGGACTGCATCAAGAAGGTCGAGGTCGTCGAGTACGAGGAGCTCGGCATGGAGGCGGTCTGGAAGATCGAGGTCGAGGACTTCCCGGCGTTCATCGTGGTCGACGACAAGGGCAACGACTTCTTCCAGGACCCGGCCCCGGCGCCTACGTTCACGACGATTCCGGTACGGGGCCCCGGGCTGGCGTAGTTCTTCGGGTGCGGCGGCGGGCTTTCCTCGCCCCCGCCGCCCCTACCCGTCCCATCCTGAAGGGGCTCCGCCCCTTGGACCCCGGCTGCTTCGGCTGCGGGTTCGGTGGGGGCTGGTCGCGCAGTTCCCCGCGCCCTTGATGGGGCCTGCGGCCCCATCAAGGGGTGGCGACGAACGCCCTGGGCGGAACAACCGCCCGCTCTCCCACGCTGTACCCGTCATGAGCGAATACCGCATCGAGCACGACTCCATGGGCGAGGTCCGCGTCCCCGTCGACGCCAAGTGGCGGGCGCAGACGCAGCGGGCCGTCGAGAACTTTCCCATCTCCGGGCAGCGGATCGAGCGGGCGCACATCGAGGCCCTCGCGCGGATCAAGGGGGCCGCCGCCAAGGTCAACGGGCGGCTGGGAGTGCTCGACAAGGACGTCGCCGAGGCGATCCAGGAGGCGGCCGAGGAGGTCGCCCGCGGGGACTGGGACGAGCACTTCCCCATCGACGTGTTCCAGACCGGGTCCGGGACCTCGTCCAACATGAACACCAACGAGGTCATCGCCACGCTCGCCACGGAGCGGCTGGGTCGGGACGTGCATCCCAACGACCACGTCAACGCCTCGCAGTCGTCGAACGACGTGTTCCCCTCCTCCATCCACATCGCCGCCACCGCCGCCGTCACCCGTGATCTCATCCCCGCCCTGGAGCATCTCGCCGGGTCCCTCTCACGCAAGGCCGAGGAGTTCGCCGACGTCGTGAAGTCCGGGCGGACCCACCTCATGGACGCCACGCCGGTGACCCTGGGGCAGGAGTTCGGCGGGTACGCCGCCCAGGTGCGGTACGGCGTGGAGCGGCTCTACGCGTCCCTCCCCCGGCTCGCCGAGCTGCCCCTCGGGGGCACCGCCGTCGGGACCGGCATCAACACGCCGCCCGGCTTCTCCGCCGCCGTCATCGAGGAGGTCGCCCACGTCACCGGGCTGCCGCTGACCGAGGCCCGCGACCACTTCGAGGCGCAGGGCGCGCGGGACGGGATCGTCGAGACCAGCGGGCAGCTGCGGACCATCGCCGTCGGGCTGACGAAGATCGCCAACGACCTGCGGTGGATGGCCTCGGGGCCGCGGACCGGGCTCGCCGAGATCTCGCTCCCCGATCTCCAGCCGGGGTCCTCGATCATGCCGGGCAAGGTCAACCCCGTCATCCCGGAGGCCGTGCTCATGGTCTCCGCCCAGGTCATCGGCAACGACGCCACCGTCGCCACGGCCGGCGCCGCCGGGAACTTCGAGCTCAACGTGATGCTGCCGGTCATCGCGAAGAACGTGCTCGAATCGATCAGGCTGCTCGCCAACGTCTCCCGGCTGCTCGCCGACCGGACCGTCGACGGGATCGTCGCGCACCGCGATCGCGCGCGCGAGTACGCCGAGTCGTCACCCTCCGTCGTCACCCCGCTCAACAAGTACATCGGGTACGAGGAGGCCGCCAAGGTCGCCAAGAAGGCGCTCGCGGACCGCAAGACCATTCGTCAAGTCGTCCTGGAGGGCGGGTACGTGGAGCGGGGGAATCTCACCCTCGAACAGCTCGACGAGGCACTGGATGTCCTGCGGATGACGCATCCGTAACAACACTCGCCGCCCAGGAGAACCGTGACGCGTGCCGCAGCGTCGTATGCCCATGGCACCTAATATCTGTGCATGGCAGAGGGTGGAGCGGTGAGAGCGGCGGAAGCGGGTACGGCGGCGTCCTTCTGGGAGCCCGGGAGTCAGATCCTGTGGCGCTACCGGGAGAACGGCGGCGAGCGCTTCCACATCGCACGCCCTGTGACCGTCGTGCGGGACGACCGCGAGCTGCTCGCCGTGTGGATGGCGCCGGGCACCGAGTGCGTGAAGCCGGTGCTCGCCGACGGCACGCCCGTGCACGCGGAGCCGCTGGAGACGCGATACACCAAGCCCCGTGCCGTCCAGCGCGACCGCTGGTTCGGCACGGGCGTGCTGAAGCTGGCGCGGCCCGGCGAGCCCTGGTCGGTGTGGCTGTTCTGGGAGCCGGGCTGGCAGTTCAAGAACTGGTACGTGAATCTCGAGACGCCGCTGACGCGTTGGGACGGCGGGGTGGACTCCGAGGACCACTTCCTGGACATCTCCGTGCACCCGGACCGCAGTTGGCACTGGCGCGACGAGGACGAGTTCGCGCAGGCCCAGCGGGACGGCCTGATGGACGCCGGACAGGCCGAACAGGTGCTGGCGGCGGGCCGGTCCGCGGTGGAGGTGATCCGCGCCTGGGGCCGGCCGTTCTCGGACGGCTGGCAGCACTGGCGCCCGGATCCGTCCTGGGCCGTACCGTTGCTCCCGGAAGACTGGGACCGTACGCCCGCGCACGTGTCCTCATGAGACCCTTGATGCGCCCCCGGGCAACAAACGTAGGATCGTCCTCCGCAAGAGCGCGCGGCGGCAACTACCGGAGCGCGCACTGAGCTTGACCATTCGTCACCGAGGGGCGGCAGGACGTGATCGAGGGGTACGAGGGCAACACGGGCGCGGTCGGACGGTCCGGCCGTGGCACAGGAACTGCCTCTGACCACGCGGGAATTCCGTTCCTGGGGCAGGTAATCCGGGTATCGGCATTTCTGCGGGACGAACTGCACGCACGGCGCGCAGCCCCCAACGGACGGAATCGACACGCGTGACGGAGCAGCCCACCTCGTTCGAGCGCCCCCAGACGGGCGCCGACCCCGCGGACCCTCGCGGGGCGCTCCTGCGTGCCTCCACGCCCCCGCACAGCGCCTTACCGGTACAAGCCCGGGCCGGCGAGACGCCCGCTCCCGGATCCGACATGACCACACCGCCGCCCGGCAGTGACCCCGAGCACTCCCAGCCCACGGTCGCCGCCGAGCCCGACACCCACCGGCCGAGGCCCGTGTCCGAGCTGCCCGACGTGATCCCGGCCCAGACCGGAGGCGACTCCGCGTCCAGTGAGCGGCGTACCGGCCAGGGCCTGCCGCCCGGCCGGCCCACGCCGATGCGACGGGACGGGGACCGGCTGCGCTTCGTGGGCGCGGCGACCCGGCGGATCGCCCGCGGCATCGACCTCGACGAGATCGTGATGGGGCTGTGCCGGGCGACCGTGCCGACGTTCTCCGACGCGATCCTCGTCTATCTGCGCGACCCGCTGCCGGTCGGCGACGAGCGGCCCACCGGCCCGCTGGTGCTGCGGCTGCGCCGCACGGACCGCATCCCGGAGGAGCGGGACACCGAGGGCGGTTTCGTCTCGCCCGCGCTCCAGCCGGAGCCGACGGAGCTGACCGAGCTGTCCGCCGTCACCGCCGAGCTGTGCGAGGTGCGGACCGGGGGTGCGCTCGCCGAGGTGCTGCGGGGCGTCCGCCCGGTGTTCACGGACTCTCCCGCGGCCCGCGCCGCGCTGCCCGAACTGCTCGGCGAGGGCGGCGAGTTGATCGTGCCCGCAGGCCAGCGGGCGATCCTCGCCCCGCTGCGCGGCCGGCGCCGGGTCATCGGCGCCGCGCTGTTCCTGCGCCGCCCGGACCGCATCGCGTTCGAGCCGGACGACCTCCTGGTCGCCGCCCAGCTCGCCACGCACAGCGCCCTGGGCATCGACAAGGCGGTGCTGTACGGCCGTGAGGCCTACATCGCCGACGAACTCCAGCGCACGATGCTGCCGGAGACCCTCCCGCGCCCCACCGGCGTCCGGCTGGCCTCCCGCTATCTGCCGGCCGCCGAGACCGCGCGCGTGGGCGGCGACTGGTACGACGCCATCCCGCTGCCGGGCAGCCGCGTCGCGCTGGTCGTCGGCGATGTGATGGGTCACTCCATGACCTCGGCCGCGATCATGGGCCAGCTGCGCACCACCGCCCAGACGCTGGCCGGGCTCGACCTGCCCCCGCAGGAGGTGCTCCACCACCTCGACGAGCAGGCTCAGCGGCTCGGCACGGACCGGATGGCGACCTGCCTGTACGCCGTCTACGACCCGGTCTCGCACCGGATCACCATCGCCAACGCCGGCCATCCGCCGCCGGTCCTGCTCCACCTCGGTGGCCGGGCCGAGGTGCTGCGGGTGCCCCCGGGCGCCCCGATCGGTGTCGGCGGCGTCGACTTCGAGGCCGTGGAGCTGGACGCCCCGGCCGGGGCGACCCTGCTTCTCTACACGGACGGGCTCGTCGAGTCCCGGCTGCGGGACGTGTGGACCGGCATAGAGCAGCTGCGCGAGAAGCTCGCCGCGACCGCCCAGTTGACCGGCCCTGATCATCCGCCGCCCCTTGAGGCCCTCTGCGACGAGGTGCTCGACATGCTCGGCCCCGGCGACCGGGACGACGACATCGCGCTGCTCGCCGCCCGCTTCGACGGGATCGCGCCCAGCGACGTGGCGTACTGGTTCCTGGAGCCGGAGGACGCGGCACCGGGCCGGGCCCGGCGACTGGCCCGGCGGGCCTTGTCGCGCTGGGGCCTGGAGGAGATGAGCGACTCGGTGGAGCTGCTGGTCAGCGAGGTCGTCACCAACGCGGTGCGCTACACCTCGCGACCGGTGACACTGCGGTTGCTGCGGACCGATGTGCTGCGTTGCGAGGTCGGCGACGACGTGCCCCAGTTGCCGCGACTGCGGCAGGCCCGGGCCACGGACGAGGGCGGACGCGGCCTGTACCTCGTCAACCGGCTGGCACGGCGGTGGGGGGCGACCCGGCTGAGCACCGGGAAGGTCGTCTGGTTCGAGCTGAACCGAGGCGGCTAGGGCCCGTGGACACAGCGAGCGGCTAGAGCCCGTGGACGCGGAGAGAGGGCGCCCGGTGAAAACCGGGCGCCCTCTCTCTGTGCTTACTGTCCGTCCGCCGGATCCACCGGATCCTCCGGAAGGCCGTCCGTCGGCGGTCTCGTCGTCGGCGTCTGGGTCGGAGTCTGCGTGGGCGTCTGCGTCGGCGTCTGGGTGGGCGTCTGCGTAGGAGTCTGCGTCGGGGGCTCCGTCGTCGGCTCCTGCGTCGTCGGCTCCTCGGTCGGCGTCTGCGTCGCCGACTGGGTGGGCGACGGCGTCCAGGACGGCTCGACCGCCGCGCCCTGGTCGGTGTCCAGGTCGAACTCGGCGGACGTGGACGTCACGCCGAACATGTACGCCGCCCAGATCTGCGCCGGGAAGCCACCGCCGTTGACGCGGTCGAAGCCGCCGGCGCCGTACATCTTGGCCTGTCCCGGCTTGGCGTGGTTCTCGCCGAACAGGCCGACCGAGGTGACCAGGTCGGGGGTGTAGCCGGTGAACCAGGCCGACTTGTTGTCGTCGGACGTACCCGTCTTGCCCGCGACCTCCTGGCCGTCGCGCAGCGGGTTGTCCCGGACGGACGTCTTGGCCGTACCGTCGTCGACCACGCCGGTCAGCACCGAGGTCACCGTGTCCGCGGTCTCGCGGCTGATGACCTGCTCGCCGATCGGGTCCGGCATCTTGACCTCGCTGCCGTTGCGCTCGGCCGACTTGATGATGGTCGGGGTGACCTTCTTGCCGTGGTTGTCGAGGGTGGCGTAGACGGAGGCCATCTGGATCGGGCTCGCGCCCATGGTGCCGAGGGTGTAGGCGGGCAGTGGCTTCAGGTCGCCGGTGTCCATGCCGAGCTTGTCGGCGGTGTCCAGGACCTTGTCCATACCGACGTCGACGCCCATCTGCGCGAAGACGGAGTTGATGGACTTGTTCATCGCCGTCTGGACGGTGACGTCGCCGTAGTCGGTGTCGTCCTCGTTCTCCGGGGCGAAGGCGATGTCGCTGCCCTTGACGGGCCGCTTGCTCGTGCCGTCGTAGACCGTGCTCGCGCCGATCTCCTTGCCGTCCTGGGTCTTGGCGCCCTCCTCCAGGGCGGCGGCCAGGATGACCGGCTTGAACGTCGACGCGGGCTGGTAGTCCTCGCGGTTGGCGTTGTTGTAGTCGTGCTTGATGTAGTCCACGCCGCCGTAGAGGGCGACGATCTTCCCCGTCTTGGGGTCGACGGAGACCGCGCCGGCCTGGATGTCCTTGTCGACCTTGCGCTTCTTCGGGTCGAGCTTGTCGGTCAGCTGGGCCTTGACGGCCTTCTCCAGCTGGGCCTGCTTCTTCTTGTCGATGTTCAGGGTGATGGTCCAGCCACCCTTGTCTACCTGCGCCTGCGCCTCGTCCTCGGTGAGACCGTCCTGGCTCATCAGCTGCGCGACGAGCTGCTGCTTGGCGAGCTTGACGAAGTAGCCCTTCTGCCCCTTGAGCCCGGCCTCGGCCCGCTGCTTCTTCGGGTACGGGAACTTCATCTCGGCGCGCTCACCGGCGTCCAGCCAGCCCTCCTCGACCATGTTGTCGAGGACGTAGTTCCAGCGTGCCTTGACCAGCCTCTTGCCGGTGTCCGAGGCGACCGCCCAGTCGTACTGGCTCGGCGCCTGGAGCAGCGCGGCGAGATACGCGCCCTGCTCGACGGTGAGCTTGTCGGCGTCGACGCGGTAGTAGGCCTGGGCGGCGGCCTGGATGCCGCTGGCGCCGCGGCCGTAGTAGCTGGTGTTGATGTAGCCCTCGAGGATCTCGTCCTTGGACTTCTGGCGGTCCACCTTGAGCGAGATCACCAGCTCCCTGAGCTTGCGGGTGACCGTCTGGTCCGGGGTCAGGTAGTAGTTCTTGACGTACTGCTGGGTGATCGTCGAACCACCCTGCTTGCCCTTGCCGGACAGCGTGTTGAGCAGACCGCGGGCGGTGCCCTTCAGGTCGACGCCGGAGTCCTGGTAGAAGGTCTTGTTCTCGGCGGCGACGAACGTGAGCTGGACCTTCTTGGGGATCTTGGCGAGCTCCACGTTCTCGCGGTTCACCTTGCCGTCCCGGACCAGGACGTCGCCGTTGCTGTACTTGATGGTGTTGCTCTGGAGCTGGGCGTCGGCGTTCCCCTCGGGGACCTCCACCATCATGTACAGCACGATGAAGGCGCCGATGCCGAGGAGGCAGAAGCCGAGGAACGTGCCCAGGATCTTCTTCCAGGTGAACAGCCTGCGTATGAGGCTCTTCTCGGCGCCGACGCTGCCGCTCGCGACCGCCCGTGACGAACGGCGCTTGGGCGCGGCACGTCGACCACCGCGCTGCCGCGCTCGTCTTTCTTCCGCTCGTCCCATGGGTCCGTTCCGCTCCGCTTCGTTCATGTGTGCACGTCTGTCACACAGGTTCGCCGCTCAGGTCAGCTCAGAAAACTAACACCGGGGCATACGGCAAAGGGCTGCCGATCCGGTCTTTTGCGGACGTGACAATCAGCACCCGTCCCTATGGAACCGACGTGCGAAGCGCGTGAAGGGTTGCCCTCGGCGAGAAAAGTGATATCACTTAGATAGACCCAAGCTAGACAGCCAGAGGAACCGGGGGAACCCATGACCACGCACGACACGACCACGGCCGACGTACCCGAGATGCCCGCCCCGCGCGTGCGGGAGTTCACCGCGCACAGCATCGGCGGCGGGCTCGCCCTGCTCCTCGGCCTGCTGGGGCTGTTCGCCGGCGCCGGAATGATCGCGGGCGCCACGGCGGTGCCGGCGACCGGCGGGAAGGCGGCGCTCATCGTCGGCGGCATCCTGATCGCTCTCGCCGCCTTCCTCGCCATGTGCGGGCTGAACACGGTGGCGCCGGGCGAGGCGCGGGTCGTGCAGCTCTTCGGGCGCTACCGGGGGACGATCCGGCAGGACGGTCTGCGCTGGGTGAACCCCTTCACCTCGCGCACCAAGATCTCCACCCGGGTCCGCAACCACGAGACGGCGGTCCTGAAGGTCAACGACGCCTACGGCAACCCGATCGAGCTCGCCGCGGTCGTGGTGTGGCGGGTCGAGGACACCGCGCAGGCCACCTTCGAGGTGGACGACTACATCGAGTTCGTGTCGACGCAGACCGAGGCGGCCGTGCGGCACATCGCCATCGAGTACCCCTACGACGCCCACGAGGAGGGCGGCCTCTCGCTGCGCGGCAACGCCGAGGAGATCACCGAGAAGCTCGCCCTCGAACTCCACGCGCGCGTGGAGGCGGCCGGTGTGGAGATCATCGAGTCCCGCTTCACGCATCTCGCGTACGCTCCCGAGATCGCCTCGGCGATGCTCCAGCGGCAGCAGGCGGGCGCGATCGTCGCGGCGCGGCGGCAGATCGTGGACGGCGCGGTGGGCATGGTGGAGGCGGCGCTCGCCCGGATCAGCGAGCAGGACATCGTCGAACTGGACGACGAACGGAAGGCGGCCATGGTCTCCAACCTGATGGTGGTGCTGTGCGGGGACCGCGCGGCCCAGCCCGTCCTCAACACCGGGACGCTCTACCAGTGACGGATCCCCAGGAGGAGTCCACGCCGAAGGCGCGGCGGCCGCAGCAGCGCAAGCAGGTGCTGCTGCGGCTGGACCCGTCGGTGTACGAGGCGCTGGCCCGGTGGGCCGGGGACGAGCTCAGGTCGGCGAACGCGCAGATCGAGTTCCTGCTGCGCAAGGCCCTCGCGGACGCCGGCCGGCTGCCGGGCGAGGCCAAGCCGATCCCGCGCCGGGGACGCCCGCCGACGCAGTAGCAGAACCGTGACAATCGGCTCCCACCTGCCCCTTCATACCTCGCGCAGCCATCTACACACTCCGCGTATACACACCGGGTATACGCCGTGTGTACAGTCCTCCCCATGTCCATCGGTCACACCCTCCTGGGACTCCTGGAGTCCGGGCCCCGCCACGGCTACGACCTGAAGCGGGCCTTCGACGAGAAGTTCGGTCACGACCGGCCGCTGCACTACGGCCAGGTCTACTCGACGATGTCGCGGCTGCTGAAGAACGGCCTCGTCGAGGTCGACGGCATCGAGCCCGGCGGCGGCCCCGAGCGCAAGCGGTACGCGATCACCGAGGCCGGCGTCACCGACGTACAGCGGTGGCTCGCCACGCCCGAGAAGCCCGAGCCCTATCTGCAGTCGACGCTCTACACCAAGGTCGTCCTCGCGCTGCTCACGCACCGTAACGCGGCCGACATCCTCGACTCCCAGCGTTCGGAGCATCTGCGGATGATGCGGATCCTCACCGACCGCAAGCGCAAGGGCGATCTCGCGGACCAGCTCATCTGCGACCACGCCCTGTTCCATCTCGAAGCCGACCTGCGCTGGCTGGAGCTGACCGCCGCGCGCCTCGACAAGCTCGCCCAGGTGGTGGCCCAGTGACTCCTGCCGGTTCCCTGCTCGTGGCCGACGGCCTGCACAAGGCGTACGGCCCGACCGTGGCGCTCGACGGCGCCGAGTTCTCCATCCACCCCGGTGAGGTCGTCGCCGTGATGGGCCCCTCCGGGTCCGGCAAGTCGACGCTGCTGCACTGTCTCGCCGGGATCGTGACGCCCGACTCGGGCTCGATCCTGTACAACGGGCACGAGATGGCGACGATGAACGACGCCCAGCGCAGCGCTCTGCGGCGCTCGGAGTTCGGGTTCGTCTTCCAGTTCGGCCAGCTCGTCCCCGAGTTGACGTGCGTGGAGAACGTCGCCCTGCCGCTGCGGCTGAACGGCACCTCCCGCAAGGAGGCCGAGAAGACCGCGCTCGGCTGGATGGAACGGCTCGAGGTCGACGACCTGAGGAAGAAGCGGCCCGGTGAGGTCTCCGGCGGCCAGGGCCAACGCGTCGCCGTCGCCCGGGCGTTGGTGACCAACCCGCGGGTGCTGTTCGCCGACGAACCGACCGGCGCGCTCGACTCGCTCAACGGCGAGCGGGTGATGGAACTGCTCACGGAGGCCGCGCGGTCCACCAACGCGGCCGTCGTCCTCGTCACCCACGAGGCGCGGGTGGCGGCCTACTCCGACCGCGAGATCGTCGTACGCGACGGCAAGTCCCGGGACATGGAGCGGGCCGTATGAGGCAGTGGGCACGCGACCTCGGGATGGGGGTCAGATTCGCGTTCGCCGGCGGGCGCGAGGGCTGGACCCGGGTCCTGCTGACCGCCGTCGGGGTCGGGCTCGGGGTGGCGCTGCTGCTGCTGACGACCGCGATCCCGAACGCCATGGCGACGCGTGACGCGCGGGAGACGGCGCGCTCCGACATGTCGTTCAGCGCGACCAGGCTGAAGAAGGCGGACGACACCCTCGTGGTCGGGGCCATCACCACGACCTACCACGACAAGAACGTGCGGGGCCGGGAGCTGGAGCCCGAGGGGCCCGAGGCACCGCTGCCGCCGGGCGTCTCGGCCTTCCCCGCACCGGGCGAGATGGTGGTCTCGCCGGCGCTGAAGAAGCTCCTGGAATCCGACGACGGGAGGCTGCTGCGGGAGCGGCTGCCGGACCGGATCGTCGGGACCATCGGGGAGAGCGGGCTGATCGGCTCGGCCGAACTCGCCTTCTACCGGGGCGCCGAGAACCTCGCACCGAAGATCGACGGCGGCAGCGTGGACCGCATCAAGCGGTTCGGCGCCCCGCAGCAGCCCTCGGATCCCCTGGACCCGGTGCTGATCCTGCTGATCCTGGTCGTCTTCGCGGTGCTGCTGACGCCCGTCGCCGTGTTCATCGCGGCGGCCGTGCGGTTCGGCGGCGAGCGGCGCGACCGGCGGCTCGCCGCGCTCCGGCTGGTCGGCTCCGACGCCCGGATGACCCGGCGGGTCGCCGCGGGCGAGGCGATGGCCGGGGCCCTGGTCGGGCTGGTCCTGGGGGCCGGGTTCTTCCTGATCGGCCGTCAGATCGCGGGCTCGGTCGAGGTGTTCGACTACAGCTTCTTCCCGAGCTATCTCAACCCCTCCCCGTTGCTGGCCCTGCTGGTCGCGTTCGCGGTGCCCGCGGCCGCCGTGCTGGTCACGCAGTTCGCGCTGCGCGGGGTCGTCATCGAGCCGCTCGGTGTGGTGCGTACGGCGAAGCCCTCACGCCGCAGGCTGTGGTGGCGGCTGCTGCTGCCGCTGGGCGGGCTCGCGATGCTCTACCCGATGATCGGCCAGGGCCGTGAGAACGGGAACTTCAACCAGTACCTCACCATCGGCGGCGTCATGCTGCTGCTGGTCGGCGTCACCGCGCTGCTGCCGTGGGTCGTCGAGGCCGTGGTCGCCCGGCTCGGCGTGGGCCCGGTGGCCTGGCAACTGGCTGTGCGCAGGCTCCAGTTGAGCAGTGGTACGGCGGCCCGCATGGTCAACGGCATCGCGGTGGCGGTGGCCGGCGCGATCGCCCTGCAGATGCTGTTCGCGGGGGTCGACGGCCAGTACACGGAGCAGAAGACGGAGAAGGTCGCCGGCGCCCAGATCGCCGTGGACGTGCCCGCGGGGAGCCCGGTGTCCACGGCCAAGGAGAAGTACGCGGCGACCCGGGGCGTCGACTACGTCTACGACATCTCCGAGGGGTACCTCGGCAACACCCGTACCGACCCGCAGAACTTCGCCCCGGTGTCCGTCGGCACCTGCGCCTCGCTGCGCAAGATGGCGAAGCTGCCCTCCTGCCGGGACGGCGACGTGTTCGTCCTGCAGGCCGGCGACTACGCCTACGACACGAAGAAAATGGTCAAGAGCGGCAGCAAGCTCTGGTTCGACGACTCCGACGACGACGAGACGACGAAACCGGTCGCCTGGACCGTCCCGGACCGTCTCATCACCGTTCAGGGCACCGCCGACGCGGAGCGGGTCGGCCGCGCGGGCTTCCTGCTGACGCCCTCGGCGCTGCCCGCCGGAGCCGACCGGCTGCTCACCGGCGAGCTGTATCTGCGGCTCGACGACGCCGTGCCGGACGCCCTGGAGCACGTCCGCAACACGGGGGCGGTCCTCGACCCGTACAACGAACCCATCGAGTTCGTCTCCAGCGTGCGCGACAAGAACTACGCCGCCATCCGCGGCGGCCTGTTCATCGGCGCCACCTGTGTGCTGCTGCTGATCGGCGCGAGCCTGCTGGTCTCCCAGCTGGAGCAGCTGCGGGAACGCAAGAAGCTGCTGTCGTCGCTGATCGCCTTCGGCACCCGGCGCTCCACGCTGAGCCTGTCGGTACTGTGGCAGACGGCGATCCCGATCGGCCTCGGGCTGGTGCTGGCCGCGACGGTGGGGCTGACGCTCGGCGTGGTCCTGCTGAAGATGACGGACACCCCGGTGTCCGTGGACTGGGGAAGCGTGCTGCAGATGACGGGTGCGGGCGCGGGGGTCGTCCTCGCCGTCACCCTGCTCAGCCTGCCGCCGCTGCTGCGGCTGATGCGGCCGGACGGTCTGCGCACGGAGTGAGGCGAGGCAAGGGGCCCTTCCGAACGGGAGGGCCCCTTTCGCGCGTTCAGAGGCTGTACTCCCGCACCACCCGCCTGACCTGGGCGAACAGCATGCCCACATTCACCGACTTACGGCACACCACCACGGCCACCACGTCCTGCTGTTCGGTCAGCCGCACGAACAGGTGGGTGAGGTTCTCGCTGTTGACGAGGATCTCCTGGAAGAAGTGGTTGTCGCTGCTGATCCCGCGCCGCTCCTTGAAGACGTCCTCGATCATCACGACCGTGCGGCCCTGGAACAGGTCGAGGGTCGCGCCCGCCAGCAGGTCCAGGACCTCGGGCGGGTGGTTGTCGACCGTCTCGTACGACAGCAGCATGCCCGTGGACATGTCGACCACGCCCGCCGCGACACAGTCCGGGGCGTCGGTGCGGAGAGACTTGACCAGGCCCATCACCTGGTCGGAGAAACCGGGGGTCATACGCTTCGTCGCCATCCCTTCAGACTCCTTCCGCCGCCTTCTCGGCGGGCGCGCTCAGGATCGTGTCGATACGGTCCAGGGCCGGCTGAGTGGCCCGGTGCAGCCTGTCCACGTCCATGCCCTCGTCACCGATCACGACCATGAGCGCGGTGTCGCCGACGGCGTAGAAGGCGGCACAGCCGTGGCTGCCGTAGGTCACCGTGCGGCGCAGGGTGCCGCGGTCGGTCGCGCCGACGGTGCGGCGCGCGAGGCCGAGACCGGCGGCGGCAAGGGCGGCGAGGCCGTCCGGGTCGATCGAGTCGGCGGTGTCGGCCGCGATGAGCAGCCCGTCGGCCGCGGCGACCGCGGTGTCGGTGATACCGGTCACCTGTTCCCGCAGTCCCCGCATTTCCAGGGCCAGTGCTTCGCGATCCATGCAATCAACTCCCCTATTCCTGTTCACATCTGATCGGCTTCTTCATTTCGGGGCTCCGTTTCGCAGGCGGAAAAACCCTTTCCAGCTCGCTCCGGTCCTCTCCGGGGCAAGTGCTTCGGCGATACCGCTGGCACCGGGACGTCTGCGGGGCAGTTCGTCGGGCACGGCGGGCGGTACGGCGCTGCCGGGCGGCGCGGCGGCTCTCGGCGCGGCCGGCTCCGGTTTCCGCTGCCGGACGCCCTGGCCGTCGGGGGGCGGGCGGACCGGGATGGGGACGGGTGCCTCCGGGCACTCCAGCAGCCCGTCGGCGAGCATCCGGGCCATCTCGACGGTCACCGTGTAGACCCCGCGTCCGGTGCGGAAGGCCAGGTCACGGGCGGTGCTGCGGCCGTCGGCCTGGTCGATGAGGGCGCGTTGCAGGGGGCTGAGCGGGCCGGGGTCCACGCCGGGGGCGGGGACCGGGCGCTCATGGTCGGGGCGCAGCGGGTACGGCAGGGTCGCGAGGGCGGCGAGCCGGCGGGTGGCGTCCTGGAGCAGCCGTACGCAGGTCTCCCCCACGGCGACGGTGGCGAACGGCTCGGCCTCGGCGACGCGTTCACAGCCGTGCACCCTGCCTGCGACGATCGCGAAGGCCGCGTCGTACAGCGCCATCACGCAGACGACCCTGAGCTGGGCGGCTCCGGTGTGGCCGCGGGCGATCAGCCCGGTCGCGGGCCAGCGCTCGCCGCCCGACTCCCGTACGACGTCGGCCCATTGCTCACCGCTGACCCGCCCGGAGCGCAGCAGGAGCGTCTCCGGGCCGGGCGCTCCGGGGCTCTCGGCGCCCACGACCAGCCCGGCCCGCAGATGAAGGGTGCCGCCGGGCGCCCCCGCCACCCGCAGCTGACCGCTGAACTCCTCGCGCCCGCACCGGTGCAGGGCGTGTGCCAGAAGGTCGTAGCCGACGCGGTCAAGGGAGTACCGCATGCCCGCCATCACTCCCCCTGGCAATTTCGTACATACGCCTGGCGCGTAGCACTGAGGGGGGTAGGTGTATCAGCCGTAGGGCATATGTCGGGGGGAGGTTTCCTACCTGCCTCCACCTGACGGAAATTGAAATCCGGCGCCGCACAATCCTCTTTGTTCGGCGGTCATTTGAACGATTCTCAGGCGAGATTCTCCGGTCGGTCGAGCACCCGGACGGGCAGTGGCCGCAGCGCTTGCCGCAGGGCGCCGGCCAGTTCGCGGTACTCCGCGCCGCGGGCCGCGCCCGTGCGCATGGCGAGGGCGACCCGGCGGGCCGGGGCGGGCTCGGCGAAGGAGCCGGTCAGGAGCTGGTCGCTGCGGGAGGTCTCGACCCTGACGGCGGTCCGCGGCAGCAGGGTCACCCCGAGCCCGCCGGCGACGAGTTGGACGAGCGTGGCGAGCCCGGCGGCCGTGGTGGTGACGGGGGCGTCGGCGCGTCCGGCCTCGCGGCAGATGTCGAGCGCCTGGTCGCGCAGGCAGTGCCCCTCGTCGAGGAGGAGCAGGTTGAGCTCCTTGAGCGCCTCGCGCGGAATGCCCGCGCGCCCGCCGAGCGGATGACCGAGGGGCGTGACGAGCACGAAGTCCTCGTCGAAGAGCGGGAGTTCGACGACCCCGGGCACCCCGAGCGGGACGGCGAGCAGCAGCAGGTCGAGGCGGCCGGTGAGGAGGCCGTCGACGAGGCTGGTGGTCTGCTCCTCGTGGACCTGGAGGTCGAGGTGCGGATAGCGGTCGTGGACGAGCTTGAGGACGGTGGGCAGGAGATACGGCGCGACGGTGGGGATGACACCGAGCCGCAGGACGCCGGTGAAGGGGGCTCGTACCGCCTCGGCCTCCTCCATGAGCGCCCCGACCTCCTCCAGCACCGCCTTGGCCCGTACGGCGAGCCGCTCGCCGGCGGGCGAGAGGAGCACCTTGCGGGTGGTGCGCTCCAGCAGTGTGACCCCGAGGGTCTCCTCCAGCGCCGACACGGCACCGGACAGGGCGGGTTGGCTCATGCCGATCGCGGCGGCGGCGTCCCGGAAGTGGAGGTGCTCGGCGACGGCGGCGAAGGCCCGCAGCTGGGCGAGGCTCGGCTGACGCCTCTTGGCCCCGACGCTACTCACGGTCACTGATAGCTCCTCTCGATCAACACGCCCAAGTGTAGCGATTTCCGCAATCAATGCACCTTGTGGAAACATCACTCCCGTCCAACCCACGGGAAAGGCCCTTCACGAGAGGGCTCTTTCCTCGCTGCAAGGAGAGTTTGTGCTCACTGTCGGTGACAAGTTCCCCGCGTTCGAACTGACCGCCTGCGTCTCGCTGGAGAAGGGCAAGGAGTTCGAGACGATCAGCCACAAGTCCTACGAGGGCAAGTGGAAGGTCGTGTTCGCATGGCCCGCCGACTTCACGTTCGTGTGCCCGACGGAGATCGCCGCCTTCGGCAAGCTGAACGAGGAGTTCGCCGACCGCGACGCGCAGATCCTCGGCTTCTCCGGCGACTCCGAGTACGTCCACCACGCCTGGCGCAAGGACCACGACGACCTGCGCGACCTGCCCTTCCCGATGCTGGCCGACACCAAGCGCGAGCTGATGCGCGACCTGGGCATCGAGGGCGAGGACGGCTTCGCCAAGCGCGCGGTGTTCATCGTGGACCAGAACAACGAGATCCAGTTCTCCATGGTGACCGCGGGCTCGGTCGGCCGTAACCCCAAGGAGGTCCTGCGGGTCCTCGACGCGCTCCAGACGGACGAGCTCTGCCCGTGCAACTGGACCAAGGGCGACGAGACCCTGGACGCGGGCAAGCTGCTCGCCGGGGAGTGACCTGAGATGTCCCTCGACTCCCTCAAGTCCCGCATACCGGACTACGCCAAGGACCTGAAGCTCAACCTCGGCTCGGTCATCGGCAATTCGGACCTCCCGGCCCAGCAGCTGTGGGGCACGGTGCTGGCGACCGCGATCGCCTCCCGCTCCCCGATCGTGCTGCGCGAGCTGGCGCCGGAGGCCGAGGCGAACCTGTCGCCCGAGGCGTACCAGGCGGCCAAGGCGGCGGCCGCGGTGATGGCGATGAACAACGTCTTCTACCGCACCCGCCACCTGCTCTCCGACCACGAGTACGGCAACCTGCGCGCCGGTCTGCGGATGAACGTCATCGGCAACCCGGGCGTCGACAAGGTCGACTTCGAACTGTGGTCCTTCGCGGTGTCCGCGATCAACGGCTGCGGCATGTGCCTGGACTCCCACGAGCAGGTCCTGCGCAAGGCGGGCCTGGAGCGCGAGGTCGTCCAGGAGGCGTTCAAGATCGCGTCGGTGGTCCAGGCGGTCAGTGTGACGCTGGAGGCTGAGGCGGTTCTGGCCGAGTAGCGGCCGCTTCCCCTTCACCCGGGTCCGGGGGCGCTGCCCCCAGACCTTCGGCGTTCCGGGCCACCGCGGGGGCGGGTGGCGCCGGCGTCGCCGTCTCGTGTGCGTACGCCCGCAGATAGCCGACCACCGTGTTGGTCACCGCGACCAGCGGCACCGCGACGACCGCGCCGCCGATCCCGGCCACCATGCCGCCCGCCGCGACCGACAGCACCACCGCCAGCGGGTGCACCCGCACCGCGCGGCCCAGGATGAACGGCTGCAGGATGTGGCCCTCGATCTGCTGCACCGCGAGCACCACCGCCAGCGTCATCACCGCCGTGAACACGCCCTGCGTCACCAGCGCCACGACCACCGCCAGCGCGCCCGACACCACCGCGCCGACGAGCGGGATGAAGGCGAACAGGAAGATGAAGACGGCGAGCGGCACGGCCATGGGCACGTCGAGGAAGTAGATGCCGAGACCGATGAAGATGGCGTCGATCAGGGCCACTATCACCGTGCCGCGCACATAGGCCGTCAGCGTCCGCCAGGCCCGGGGACCCGCGCCCGCGACACCCGGCCGCGCCGCCGCCGGGACCAGCTTCAGCGTCCACTCCCAGATGCGCCGGCCGTCGTACAGCAGGAACAGGGTGGAGAAGAACGTCAGCAGGATGCCGGTCAGCGCCTCCACCACGACCTGGACGCCCTCCAGGCCCGCCGAGGTGATCTGGTCGGTGTTGGCGCCGACCGCGTCCGCGAGGTTCTTGGAGATCTGGTTGATCTGCTTCTCGGTGACGTGGAAGGGGCTCTTCAGCAGCCAGTCGCGCAGATCGTCGATGCCGTTCTGGATCTGGTCGGAGAGATCGTCGATGTTCTCCATGACCTGCCAGGTCACGAACCAGCCGAGCAGCCCGAGGACGACGAAGCCGAAGATCGCGGTGAGCGCGGTGGCCAGGCCGCGCGGCACGCCGTACCGCTTCAGCCGGGCCACGGTCGGCTG
The DNA here is from genome assembly GCF_042668605.1 of Streptomyces sp. NPDC057280. NCBI lineage: Bacteria > Bacillati > Actinomycetota > Actinomycetes > Kitasatosporales > Streptomycetaceae > Streptomyces > Streptomyces sp. NPDC057280. The sequence continues at coordinate 702,320 of NZ_JBHUYR010000003.1, read as the reverse complement.
GAGCAGCGCCGTGATGAGCAGGGCCACCGTGAAGGCGAGGACGACGAGCTGGACGGCGCTGATGACCCGCATCAGCACCCAGACGGTGCCCGCGAGCACCAGCAGCCGCCACCCGGCCTCGGCGGCGACCCGCACGCCCCACGGCACGGCCTGCGCGGGGTCCGGGCGCTGCGGTACGACGGTCACGTGCTCGGCGAGGGGCTGGGGGCGGTCCTCCGGGACATCCTGGGATGGCGACGGCGGCGCGTCGGCCTCGGCCTCCTCGCGCTCGACCTCCGCGCGGCGCTCGTCCAACCGCTCACCCATCTCACTCAGTCCGGCACCCACCCGACCGAGCCACCGTGGCACTCGCGACATGATCCGTCCTCTTCCCCCGCTTGTCCCCACCACTCCCCCCGGAGTCGTCGGCTCCGACCGTACAGGCGTCGCCGGAGAACGGCGAAAGCCCCTCACCGAAAGGACGGTGAGAGGCTTCGCGGGGTTGAGCGCACGCCCTGGGGGCGGAGCGCCTAGTACCAGTGGTTCGCCTGCCAGAAGGACCACGCCTCGCACGGGCTGCCGTAGCGGCTGTCCATGTAGTTGAGGCCCCACTTGATCTGGGTGGCCGGGTTGGTCTGCCAGTCGGCGCCGACCGACGACATCTTGGAACCCGGCAGCGCCTGGAAGAGACCGTAGGCACCGGAGGAGGCGTTGACAGCGCGGTAGTTCCAGCCGGACTCGTGGTCCACGATGTTGCTGAAGCACTGGAACTGGCCGCTCGGCACCATCTGGCGCGCCATCGCCTGGATCTGCGCGACCGAGTAGGAGCTCTGCACCGGGAAGCTGGACGCGGACCGGGACGCGGCCGTCTTGGCCTCGGCGCGCTCCTTGGCTTCCTTCGCCGCCTTCTCGGCGGCTTCCTTCTTCTCGATCGCCGACTTGGCAGCAGCCTTGCGGGCCGATTCCTCGGCGTCCTTCTTGGCGCTCGCGTCCGCCTGAATGGCCTGGACATTGGCCTGCTGCGTCAGCGACGCGGTCTGCACCTGGGCCTGCTGGCCCGCGGGTATGTCCGCGAGGAGCGTCGTCTCGGCTGCTGTCGCCTCGGCGTCGTTCGTCTGCGCGGTGCTGCCCGAGGCAACGCCTACGACGCTTCCGACAGCGGTGACCGCGGTGGCAGAGGCCACTGCGAATCCCCGGACCGAAATCGGACTCACACGGTTTCCTTCCAGCGTCGTCCGCTTCGGTGACCCTGGCGGACGCAATCTTGCCCCTGACGCTGACCTCCCCACTGCTGGGTCACGGGAGGTACGGGCCCGGTGGGCAACTCCCGTGCGGGAGGCGCCGCGTGGTGCTCGGGCGGCATACGACGTCGACTATGGAGTTGAAGCTGGTGTTGCTGTGGTGCCGTACCGCTGGCGGTACAGGTGTGTCGTATGCGGGGCCTGACAGGAGTGAGACTCTGCCGTAACCGGACGCCGAGTGGCAATTCTGAGTTGCGTGTGAAAGCTCACATCCCGTTTGTCCCTGGGGATTCCGAGAAACCACCACACGCGAAGGCGCCGCCCGGCTAGGCTCTTGGCCTTTCCGGACGGCGCCAACTGGCGGGTACTACCTCAGATTTGGCCGTCCTCCAGCATTTCGGTCACAAGGGCGGCAATCTGGGACCTCTCGGACCGCGTCAGCGTGACGTGGGCGAAGAGCGGGTGCCCCTTCAGCTTCTCCACGACGGCGACGACACCGTCGTACCGCCCCACTCGCAGGTTGTCCCGCTGGGCCACGTCATGGGTGAGAACCACCCGTGAGTTGGCGCCGATCCGGGACAGAACGGTGAGAAGCACATTCCGTTCCAGCGACTGGGCCTCGTCCACGATCACGAACGCGTCGTGCAGCGAGCGCCCGCGGATGTGGGTGAGCGGCAGGACCTCGAGCATCCCGCGCGCGGTGACCTCCTCGATGACCTCGCGGCTGGTGACCGCGGACAGCGTGTCGAAGACCGCCTGCGCCCAGGGGCTCATCTTCTCGGCCTCGGAACCCGGCAGATAACCGAGCTCCTGCCCGCCGACCGCGTACAGCGGACGGAAGACCATGACCTTCTGGTGCTGGCGGCGCTCCAACACCGCCTCCAGGCCCGCGCAGAGCGCGAGCGCCGACTTGCCGGTGCCGGCCCGGCCGCCCATGGACACGATCCCGACGTCCGGGTCGAGGAGCAGATCGAGCGCGATCCGCTGCTCCGCACTCCTCCCCTTGATGCCGAACGCCTCCCGGTCGCCGCGCACCAGCCGGATGTTGCCCTCGGCGGTGACCCGGCCGAGCGCCTTGCCGCGCTCGGAGTGCAGGGTCAGCCCTGTGTGCACCGGCAGTTCGGCGGCCTCGGGCACATACACGTGCCCTTCCTCGAAGAGGATGTCCACCTGGTCGCCCGGCAGGGTCAGTTCGGACATTCCGGTCCAGCCGGAGGAGTCCGTGATGGCGAGTTCGGCGCGGTACTCCTCGGCGAGGAGACCGACCGAGGACGCCTTGATCCTGAGCGGGAGGTCCTTCGACACGACGGTGACGTCGAACCCCTCGGCCTGCAGATTGCGGGCGACCGCGAGGATACGGGAGTCGTTGTCCCCCAGGCGGTAGCCGGTCGGCAGAACGCTGGGGTCCGAGTGGTTGAGCTCGACACGGACGGTGCCGCCGAGTTCCCCGATCGGGATGGGGGCGTCGAGGCGACCGTGCCTGACCCGGAACTCGTCGAGCAGGCGCAGGGCCTGCCGGGCGAAGTAGCCGAGTTCGGGATGGTGCCGCTTGGCCTCCAACTCCGTCACCACGACGATGGGGAGCACGACCTCGTGCTCGTCGAAGCGGCTCAGGGCGTTCGGGTCGGCCAGCAGAACGCTGGTGTCGAGAACATAGGTGCGCCGGTCAGGCATACGGCGCTTTGTGCTGGTCACCACGGAAGGACGTACCCCCTCGGATGAGGTCGGGGAGCGACGGAGTGGAGCTGGACCGGTCGACGGCCCGCTTGCACGGGCCGGGAACCGGCCCTCCGCCTGTTCGTCCGTGCGGCAACCGCACGATCGGGCTGGTGCAAAGGGCCTCCCGGGCGGACGGCCCCGTGCCGCCCGCTGAGGATCCGACACCCGTGGTTCGGGCATCGACCTGTCTGGCTTATGCCCTCGAACATGCGGTGCCATGCCAGCGCATATGACGGCGCGCTGGTGAACTCCTTGTTACTTCCGCACCAAAGGGGGTACCCGTGACGCCTTCAGGGGGCCGTCGTGCGCCCACGGATACGGCGCGGCCTCAGCCGCCGTAACGTCGATGGCGGGCCGCGTAGTCGCGCAGGGCGCGCAGGAAGTCGACCTTGCGGAAGGCCGGCCAGAAGACCTCACAGAAGTAGTACTCGGAGTGGGCCGTCTGCCACAGCATGAATCCGGACAGGCGCTGTTCGCCGCTGGTGCGGATGACGAGGTCGGGGTCGGGCTGGTCGCCGGTGTAGAGGTGCCGGCCGATCGCGTCGATGGTGACGGACTCGGCGAGCTCCTCCAGCGAGGTGCCCTTGTCGGCGGCGTCCAGCATCATCGAGCGCATCGCGTCGACGATCTCCTGGCGGCCGCCGTAGCCGATGGCGACGTTGACGAGTATCCCGTCGACGTGGGCCGTGGCCTCCTCGGCCTCCTTCAGCGCCACCTGCATCGGGGAGGGCAGCAGGTCGGGGGTCCCGACGTGGTGCACCCGCCAGCGTCCGTCCGCCGCGAGCGTGCGGACGACGTCCTCGATGATGCCGAGCAGCGGCCCGAGTTCCTCCTGCGCCCGGTCGAAGTTGTCCGTCGACAGCAGCCACAGCGTGACGACTTCGACGTCCGTCTCGGAGCACCAGCCGAGGAACTCCTCGATCTTCTCGGCGCCCGCCCGGTGGCCGTGCACGGTACTGGAGCCGGAGGCCTTCGCCCAGCGGCGGTTGCCGTCCATGATGACGCCGATGTGCTTGGGCACCTGAGCGTGGTCCAGGTGGCCTTCCACCCGGCGTGCGTAGAGCCTGACCAGCAGGCCGCGCAGCTTGTCGCGCAGGTTCACGTGATTGTCAGCCCCTCCGTACAGATACGGTCCCCGCGGGCGGAAGCCTACCGGGATGGTGGAGGGACGCTGGAGCGCGGGTCGAATGCGGGGGTGGGCGGAGGGGTGGGCGGGGGCGAGAGGAGGCGGGGCGGGGAAGGGGGAGCGGCGGGCGCGTCGGCGGGAGGGGTGAGGGCGGGAGGGGTGAGAACGGTGGTCGCGCCGGCGGAAGGGGGCGAGAGTGCGGCGAGGGGCAGGACCGTGGCGGGAGGGGCGAGGTGGCGGTCGCTTCGGCGGGCCGGAACGAGGGCGGGGCGGGGCTCGCGGCGGGGACGTGCGAGGCAGCCGCAGGGAGGGGGCCGAGGCAGCGGGAGCGGCAGCAAGGAAGTCGAGGCACACACCAGAGGGCGGGGCGGGGCTCGCGGCGGGGACGTCCCAGGCAGTCGCAGGAAGGAAGCCGAGGCAGCGGCAGCGGCAGCGGCAGCGGCAGCGGCAGCGAGGAAGTCGAGGCGCACACCAGAACGCCGAGGCACTCGCACCAGGACGCCGAGGCACTCGCAGCAGGAAGTCGAGACATGAAAAAACGGGCCGGTCCGTGGGGGGGAGACGGACCGGCCCGAGGGGGGGTTTCCACCATAACCCTTCGTAAGTGATGCTGCGTGCATCGGCATGCCACAACTACTCTCCGGAGTCGCGCGGCGACGGCCCGCTGGCCGCGAAACACCCCATTCACGGCGGACTCATGGCCGGAACACAGCGGAATCCCAGGGCAAACGTGTGAGTCACGGTGAGATCCGGAGGCCCCAGAACGCTTCCGGCGCCACGCCGACGCACCCTCTTCGCATCCCCCACGCGGGTGACCCCACCCCCGCACTCACCCTTGACGGACCCGATCAACGCCACGAGCTGCAAGGCAGGGCACCGCGCAGCCCCCTCCGCCGCGCGGTGCCACCCCGCGCAGCTTTGCTTGCGCGAATTACCTTGGTCTGAACTTACGTGAGAAGAAGGTGAGAAGCGAGCTGACAGTGATAACGATGTGGAAAACCCGTGAATCCCATGGAAGTGAAGGGGGAATCAGCCTTGGATGCACCGATTGCCCGATTTGCGATCCTGGGAGGCCGGGCCGTACGCCGACTCGACCGGCGCTTCTTGGCCACTTCTGCGTCCGGGGGCGACCCGCAAGGCACTCGGCGCTCGGCGTCAGGCGGGCTGGGGCTTGCGCGCGTCGAAGAGATGGCGGGTGCTGTGGGCGACGAAGGGCCCCTCGGTCTCGATGCGCTCGTGCAGGGACCGGAGCTGGGGCTCGTACTTCTCGACGGTGAAGTCCGGGACCATCCACACCACCTTGCGCAGGAAGTGGACGACGGCGGCGATGTCGTAGAACTCCATCCGGAGCCGTTCGGAGCGCAGGTCGACGATCTCCAGACCTGCGGCCTCGGCACCGGCGCGCTCCCGCTCGGGGTGGCGGGCGGCGCCGCTCTGCTCGTCCGGGCGAGGCCCGAGGAAGTGCTCGACCAGCTCGAACACGCTACGGGCGCCCACGTGTTGGGCGAAATAGGTCCCGCCGGGCCGCAGTACGCGCGCGATCTCCGGCCAGTTGGGGCTCACCGGATGCCGGCTGGTGACCAGGTCGAAGGCCTCGTCGGCGAACGGCAGCGGCGCGTCCTCGGGGGCGGCGACGACGGCGACCCCGCGGGGGCGGAGCAGGGCGGTGGCCTTGGCGACGTTCGGCGGCCAGCCTTCGGTGGCGACGGCGAGGACGGGGGCCTTCGGCTCGACATGGGAGAGGGCGAAGTCGAGCACCTCTCCTCCCCCGGTCTGGATGTCGAGGGCGGCGGTCGCGCCGGCGAGCCGGGCGGCCATGGCGGTGGCGTATCCCCACGAGGGCCGCGCCTCGGTGGCCCGCCCCTCGAACCAGGAGAAGTCCCAGCCGGCGGTGGGGACGGCGGCGCCTTCGGCGACGAGGTCTTCGAAGGTGGAGTCGGAGGGGGGAGTTCGATGGTTGTCGGGCATGCGGTTGATCGTCCCAGGGTGATGTCAGTGGGCGCTGCTAATTTTCCGGCATGACGAATGCTGAGGTCACAGGGGACGCAGGGGACATGGAGGACACGGCGGCCGGTATGCCGTACCGCGGCAGCGAGAAGGACACGCTGCGGGCGAGCCTGGACCGGCATCGGGACGCGGTGCTGTGGAAGCTGGAGGGGCTGGACGACGAGCAGCTGCGCTGCCCGATGACCCCTTCGGGGACAAGCCTGCTGGGCCTGGTCAAGCACCTGGCGTCGGTGGAGTACGGCTGGTTCGCGGAGACGTTCGGCGGCGAGGTCGAGGAGTTCTGGTTCGACCCGTACAAGGAGGAGGACATGCGGGCCGACCAGGGCGAGACGACGGCACAGATCGTCGAGTTCTACGGCCGCGCGAGAGCCGCGTCGGATGCGGTGATCACGCGGCTCCCCCTGGAGGGGCTGGGCCGCCCGTCGTGGCGTGACCACGAGGTGTCCCTGCGCTGGGTCCTGGTCCACATGATCGAGGAGACGGCTCGGCATGCGGGACATATGGATGTGGTGCGGGAGTTGATCGACGGGGCTACGGGGGATCATCCGCGGGGGTGACGGTCCGGCCGTGCGGGTGACGAGGGCGTAGAACATCGGCGTCGCGCTCGAGGCGAGGGCCTCTCCGAGGTTGACTGACGACGAAACCCCTCACCGCATGTCACGGCACGAGGGGCCGGACTTCCTCGGCGGCGAACCGTACGAAACCCTCCGGGTCGGGTTCGTCGCCGGTCGGCTGGAGGATGACGGCGTCGGCGCCGGCCTCCGCGAGCCGCTGCACGGCCTTGGCGACGGCACCGGCGTCGCCTGCGACACCGAGGTCGGGCACGTCCTGGAGCCCTTCGTCGCCGAGTTCAGCGCGCAGACGCCGGGCGGCGTCGGGCCCGGTGGCGGTGAGGAGGTAGACGACGACACGGTGGGACTCGGTGAGGTGGGCCCCGCTGCGCAGCGCAGCCTCCCGCCCCTCGTCGATGAGTTGCCGTGCCCGTCGTACTCCGTCGGCGGTGGTGGAGGCGGTGAGGATGGTCCCGTCGGCGGCTTCGCCGGTGAGGCGGAGGGTACGGGGGCCGGTGGCGCCGGCGAGGACGGGTACGGGGGTGGCGGGCGGCCAGTCGAGGCCGACGTCGTCGAGACGGACGTAGCGCCCCTCGGTACTGACGCGCTCTCCTCTCAACAACGCCCGCAGCGCGACGAGATGCTCCCGCAGCAGCGTCACCGGCGACTCGACCCGCGCCCCGACCTGCCCCATCCAGTCCTGCACCCCATGCCCGATCCCGACGACGGCCCGCCCGGGGAACATGCGGTGCAGCGAGGCGACTTCCATGGCGGTGATGGCAACGTTCCGCAACGGCACGGGAAGCAACCCGACCCCGACCTTGACCCGCTCGGTCCAGGCGAGCGCGGCGGCGGCCGTGGAAATCCCACCTTCTCTGAAGCAGTCCTCCCAGAGCCAGAGCTCATCGAGAGCGGACGCGTCGGCGAGGCGGGCGATGTCGCGGAGGCGCTCGGGGGGTAGCTGGGGGCGGAAGACTGCGCCGAGTGCGGTCATGGTGACCTTCCTACCCATAGACCGGAGAGTGGACAACTTCTTTACGCACCGGCCCCCGCCTCCTCGAATTCCACCGGCCGCTCGAAGCGCACCGTCTCCGCGATCTGTCTGAGGATGACGCGGTACTCACTGCGACGGGCGACAGCCGTAGTGCTCAGGGTCAGCACGGCCAGGCGGCGGCAGTCAGGATGCGGCACATGCGCATGGATCTGCAGAAGCGACTGCGGTACCAAGCCCGCCGCATCCGACGGTCGCACCATCCTCTCGCTCAAAGCCGCTGGCCCACAGGGCAGCTCGAGGAACTCGACATCGGTGTGTCCCTCGGCAGACGTGACCGCCCGGGCCGCGGTGACGCCACGCGGGGCAACGTTCGACTCGCACCAGGAGATGGTGAAGAAAGAGAGCAGGAGGAGGCGGCCGCCTACGTCCGCCTCCTGCACGTCATCACGGTGCAGGCCGATTGCGCAGTGGACCATCCCCACGTCGCGAAGCGCGGCCAGCATCCGCTGCCCCGTCGCAATGTGGGCGATGAACTGTTGGCGAGCAAGGTCGTCAGGTGCCGAGTCCAGCAGAGGAGCAGTGGCTGCCCGCAAGCCGTCTACGGCCGCGGAATCCGGAGCCGGGAGCAGGGCATCGAGAGGCAAGGCAGTGAAGCCGACGGGTTCGGCGAACCAGAGCTCCGCGAGGGGGTCGTTGAGGGACTCGTGCAGAAGGATCGCAGGGGCGGTCACAGGAAGGCTCTCCGCAGAGTTCAGGGATGGGCCGGTGTCACGCCGGCTTGTCGGCCGCGCTCGATGTCCGCGGGCGTGGCGCCCCAGTCAGCGAAGCGTTGGCCGCTGCGTACGTCGGTCTTCTGCTCGAGGATGTGAAGTCTGCGAGGAGCCGTGCTCTTCGAAGCGGGCGCAGCGATCAGCCCCACGAAGCGCGGATCGCCTGCGAACCAGACCGTTCCGATCTCGGCCTTCAGGTGCGGCTTGGCACGCGGCGCCATACGGCGGCTCCACCACCCGGTGCGGAAGTGTTCGGCGAAGACGAGCGGCAGCCGATGGTCCGCGCGGGCGGGATTGGGAAGTTCGAACCAGCCGTACTGGCGGCCGAGTACCTCCGGCCGCTTGGTCAGCCCGTGTCGGACATCGGACGTGACCTGCCACGGGTACGTGCGCAGGATACGTAGCATCCACAGCGCCGGTCCGAAGTAGCGGAATTGGGTTACGGCTCGGTATGCCCCGTAGATGAAGTACGGCATGCAGACCCAGACCGCCCAGCCGGGAGTCTGGAGCGAGAGGCCGAGCAGCGCAATCCAACCGCCGATCCAACCGACAAGGCCGATGACGTTCATGGCCATATGCGCTGCCCAGGCGCGACGGGTGGGTGGGTGATCCCACGCAGTGGGATGGTCAGCGGGGCTCATGGGCCTTCGTCCGTTCTCCAGAACCTCAGAAGACATGACTGATCAACCTGAAGATTCCGGCGTTGTCGAGGATGAGACGTGAGCCGTCGATGCCTGCGACGGTTCCGTCCTTCACTTTGCTGGCGTCCGCGTCCACCGCTTTGTCGTACAAGCCGAAGCCGCCTGTGCCCACACCGGTCAGCCCGGACGTCGCCGCGACGGCTCGGGCTGCCTTCTCCGGATTGCTGCAACTGCGTACGGCGCGGGCGATCATCGGGTTGTCCAGACTGTTGATCGTCTTGGCCTCGTCGACTGTCTTCGAGCCGTAGGCCGCCGCCTTCTGCCAGAAACCCAAGCTCTCGCTACCCGCTCGAATTGCCTGTGTCGCCTCGACGCTTCCCTTGAGCGCGGCTCCCAGTCCAGGCAGCGCCCCGGCGAGATCAGCGCCCACCGACACCCCGTTGCTCCAGAAGTCGGCGTCGAACTCACCCTTGGTGAACCCCTCCCAGAGCGAAGCACGCACCTCCGGGTCCGAGATCCTCAAGGTGAAAGCCGTCAAGCTGATCGCCGACGACGCGAGCATGAGCGCCGCCATCGTCGCCAGGCTCCACCCCAGTGGGCCCGAGAGCAGCAGCGCCCCCACCGCGATCGCCCCCGCCACGAAGCTCAGGATGTCCGGCAAGTTGTCGCTCAGCCAGTCGAGGGCCTCGTCGAAGAAACCCGGTTCGTGGGGGACCAGCTTCTTCGTCGCGTCCCGGATCTTGCCCGCGCGACGCCTGGCCGTGCTCTCGTGTTCCTCGGCGAGCTTCTTCGCCCTGCCGATGACTTTGTCGAGTTCCGCCTGGGTTTCTTTCACGTCGCTGTTGGCATGGGTCAGCGTCTTGTGTGCGGCATCGCTGTCGGCTCCTTTCCCCTTCAGGTGGGGGTCGTCCGCCGCTTCCGTCGCCCGTCCTTCCGCCCGGTCGACCGCCGCTCGGGCGTCCTTCGCGTCCTCTTCGAGCTTCCTGGCACGCCGCTGGTAGTCGTCGAGTTCACCTTCCCAGCGGACGAGCTGCTTGGCTGCCTTGCGGATCGAATGGGCGGCGTTCTTCAGGTTCAACGGCAGTGGTCCGCCATCGAGTTGTTCACGGAAGGCGACCGCCGCGTCGCCCTCCCAGTAGCTGCCGTCGAGCAGCTTGGTCACCAAGTCGTGCGCGCTCTCGAGCGTCTTGGCGCAATCGTTGAGCTTCTTGTGCAGCCCGCGGACGGTCTCCGTGTCGCCCGGCACCGGGTTGAAGCCCAGATGCGGGTAGTGCGGGTTCGCGACGGGAGAAGTCGTTTGCAGGCCCTGGGGCTTTTTGAGGTCGCCGTCGTGCCGGCGGTAGCGGGGGTCGGTCGAGCGAGTTCCCTCGACACCGGGCGTGAGGGTCATTTCCCGCCCCCGTGCTTCGCTTTCCGGGCGGCCTTCTCCAGTGCCGCCTCCAGCGCCTTGTCCACCTCGCGATAGCTGTCCCTGCTCTTGCCGATGATCTCGGCGAGGTCCTCCGTCTGCTTGCCGATCTCCTCAGCGCCGTACTTCCAGTCGTCCTGGAAGTCCTCACACGCGGAGTCGAGATCGTCCGTACCGAGGCCCCGTACACCGGCGTCCGACAACGCCTTGCGAACCCCCGCGAGCGAAGTCGTCGACTTCCTCAGCTTCCGCATGAAGTCGGAGAGTTCGTCGCCGTCAACGGCGAGCCGTCCTGCCATCCGCCCGCTCCCAGCTCTCGCCCTGTGTGCGAGTGACGGACTTTATCCACGCCGCCTGCACAACAAGTCGGGCGATCACTCTCCCGAGGGGAGTGATCGCCCGACCGTGGGACCTCGTGATCGTCAGCGGTTGACGGCTTGGATCTCCTGTACGACGACATCCTGCGTCGCGCCGAAGTTGCCGTCGGGCAGGTCGCCGCCCGCGCCGTCGGTGCCGGTCCAGGTGATCTTCCAGGTGACCGTGGCCCGGAGAGGGTACGTGCCGTCGCCGGAGGAACGCAGGTACTTCACTCCGCAGGCCGGTGTCTCGCCGGCCTTGCCCTTGGCGTACGGCTCGCCGATGTGACCGTTGTTGATCTCGCAGACGCCGGATGCCGGGTACGTCACGGCATCGGCGGTGCCGGGTTCGATCTTCAGTGAGACCGGCTCCGCGGTCGCGGTCGCCTGGAGATCGAGCACCGGGACGGAGGCCGTGACCGAGACCGGCTTGAAGTCGGCGCCGTTGAGCCAGGCCCAGGTCGGGAGGTTGACCTTGGTCGCCTCTGCGGGGGCCAGGGTGACCTTGGTGCCGGGGACGCGGATCTCGTTGTAGGCGAGTTCAGCGAGGATCTCGGGGGTGACGGCGTTCTCGTACTCGGCGGGCGGGGCGTCGCCCGTGTCCACCCAGAAAGGTCCCTTGTCGCAGGAGTCCCAGCCGGGCGGGTAGCTCTTGTCGACGTAGGAGTCCCACCAATAGCCCTTGCCGGTCTTGTCCTTGTTGAAGCCCTTTTCCTTGTCGTCCGCGTTGTACTTCTTCCGCTGCGCGGCGTCCCACTCGTAGCCGGTCGACTCGGCTTCCCAGATCGGCTCCAGGGTCTTCTGGAGCTGTTCCGGGGTGTACTTCGGGGCGTACCAGCAAGGGGGTGGGGACCAGTTGGTGCTCGATGTCAGGGCGCCGGTGGAGGTGCCGCTGCCGTTCTTGGAACGGTCGAAGACGACGCCTCCGGCGGTTACGGTGAGATTGCCTTTGTCGTCGAGGTTGGCGTTCTGCCCCGTGTCGGTTCGATTGCCGTCCTCTCCTCGCCCGCCCGCATATGCGGCAGGAGCTCCGATTGTGGTGACGCAGACAAGCGCTAGAAGAGTCGCGAGCTTTGCGGTCTTTGCTACGGCTGGCACGCCTTGCTCCCCCGATCCGAAGCGACATTAGCGGTCTGCCACACGCCTGCGGCGTTCTTGGTCAGCTTGGTGTTGTAGAGCACGTAGCTGTCCGCCGTCGTGGGCGTGTTCTTGACCTTTCCAGTCTTCTTGTCCTTGATGAAGGACTTGCTCTCGTCGGAGCAGTAGGTGACGTACGCTCCGTTGCCCCCGGAGAGAGTCACCTTGTAATCGAAGTACCGGGTCTCTCCGACCCACGTGTGGTTCTTGTTGATGTACCCCAACACGTAGGTGATCGACGACTCCAGCGCCTTCCCCGTGTTGTAGAAGCCGAGCGCCTTCGTGCCCGTGCTCGCTTCGAAGATCGCTTCGTCCACGGAGTTGACACTCAGCGTGCTGTCGGCGAGAGCCGCGTCCTTCGCCGCGTTGCCGGTCTTCTCGTACTCGAAGACGTTCTTGGCGTCGGACGGGAACGTGATCTTCGGCCGGCCGGACGTGTCCGACTCGCTGGGGCTCGGTGACGCCGACTTGTCGCCGCCGGTGTCGGCTCCCGCGATCTTGTCGTTGTCCTTCTTGGAGCTGTCATCGCTCCCGCACGCGGACAGCGTCAGGGCCGCTGCGGCGGTCAGCGTGAGCGCTGCGATCAGGGTGGGGCGGCGATTCACGATCGGCTCCTGGTGAGGCGAGGCTTCTCTTGAGCGAACCAACGCTATCCAGCGGGGTGGGGTGACACCAGGGTGAAACGGCCCACCCAGTGGTGCGAAAGGGGCCAAATTGGCTGCACCCAGCCTCGATTGAGCGGTCACGGTTGCGTAACGTGCGGCGAACTGGTTGTTCCACTTATGAATGAGCAAAGGAGGAAGTGGCGAGGTCGCTTGCGCCCCTGCCTCTCTGGTCTGCTCTTGGGGTGGCAGTTCACTTCGGCCCCCTGGGATGTGTGTGTTCTCTTGGGTGAAGCGACGCTATCCAGGGCACGTCAGTTGCAGGGTTTGGAGAGAGGGGCCCGGGCATGGGGCGGCGGTTGCGGGATGGGCGGGGGTCGTTGGTGGTGCGGGGGGAGGCGGGGAGCGTTTCCGTTCCGTTGGAGATCGCTGCCTCCTATCGGGCCCGTACCAAAGGGTTGTTGGGGCGCGACGCTGTTGAGGGGGCCCTGCTGCTGTCGCCGGCCAACAGCGTGCACACCTTTCGGATGCGGATGCCCATCGATGTCGCCTACCTCGATCGTGAGCTCGTCGTCATCGCCGTACGGACCATGCAACCCGGGCGGTTGGGGTTGCCTCGGGTGCGGGCCCGGCATGTCGTGGAAGCCGAGGCCGGTGCCATGGCGGGGTGGGGGCTGCGGCGTGGTGTGCAGGTGGAGTTCGTCGCTGGAGCCGATGCCGCTGCGTAGGCGGCGGCATTGCCTGGTGCGCGCTGCCCTCGCCCCCGGCGTTCACCAACCCGGCTGCGCCTCCCCACCACCTCACTGCCGAGGTACGCCGCCAGCTTGCGGGCCCTCGGCAGGTCGCCCCACTTGTCCGTGTGGACGAAGACGGTGTGGTGGTCGGTCCAGTTGTCCCACTGGGCATGCTCACCGTGGAAGACGACCTGGACGCCGTCGTACCTCGGCGTCCCGTGGCACTCCGCCTCCTCGTCCTCCGGCCATCTGCCGCGCCACTCGATGGCCGCCATGCCTGCGCCGAGGGCCGCTACGAAGCGGTCCTCCACATCCCCTCGCGGGAATTCCTCCGAGATGTTCAGGGGCAGCGCTTCCTCCAGCGTCACAAGGTCCGCCGTCGTCACATCCGCCTCGAAGCGGAGGTAGTCGCCGGTCGCCGGGTCCCTGCGAGCCTCCAGGTAGTCGTACGGGCCCTGCGGAAGTACCTCCGCCATCCGGCGTACCTCCGCGACCGTGTGCAGCTCCACCATGAGCCACACCTCGTCCCCGATCTCCTCCAGCAGCCCTACGAGGCGTTTGGCCTGCGTGTATGCCGTAGCCGCGTCGGTGGTACGGAGGACCGGATACGCCTTGGAGTTGCCCATGGGCGGAGCCTCACACGGCGATGCGGGGCTGCGCCAGCGTGTTTTCGTGAGCCAGGGCTTCCATGAAGAGGGTGAAGGTGGGGGTGGGGAAGGTGAGCATGGCTCGGGTGGGGGTTTTGGAGTCGCGGACTGCTACGCGGGTGGGGGTGGTGGCGATTTCCACGCAGGCGTTGCCATCGTCGGGGCCTGAGTAGGACGACTTCCGCCAGTTGTCCATGGGTGCCTCACAGGTCTTTCGCCAGCCGGTGGATGAAGTCACGCGACCGCTCGGGGTCGAGTGACACAGCTTCCACCTTACGGAAGCGCGTTCGAAAGGCTTCGAGTTGGGCTTCGGAGTCGACGAAGGCCAGGCCGTGAGGTACGTCGCGCACCACAGTGTCCAGCTTGGAAAGGGGGCCGCCGACATACGTCATGGCGCTGGCTGCGCTGCCGAAGCCGTCCAGGTCGAACGGGATGACGCGCACCGTGATGTTGTCGGCCTCGGAGGCCTCCACCAGTTTGGAGAGTTGCGCCCTGGCAACGGCACGGTCGCCGACCCTGATACGCAAGGCACATTCGTGGATCACCAACTTGTAGGGGGTGGTGATCTGCTGGCGTCGCATTCGATGGCGCAGTCGCAACTCCAGCTCATCAGCCGCGAGTTCGGGGACCCTGGAGGAGAAGACAGCCCGGGCGTAATCCTCCGTCTGGACCAAGCCCGGGACGTACAGAATCGCCACCTCGTGCAGGAAAGTGGCGTGGTGCTCCAGCTCCGCGAGATCCAGGAATGACGTGGGCAGCAGCCCCCGGCACTCCTCCCACCATCCGCGCGTTCGGTCCGTGGCCATGGCGACCAGCGCGTTGATGAACTCCTTGTCCGTACAGGCGTAATGGGACGCGAGGCGATGCAGGCGTTGCTCGCTCACGCCCTTCATGCCGGACTCGATCTGGCTGATCTGGACCCTGTTCACCCCGAGCAGCGCCGCCGCCTCGATCGCTGTGAGCCCGGCGGCCTCACGGAGCCTGCGCAGTTCCACCGCCAGACGCATCTGACGCGCAGTTGGTTCACGCCTCGGGACCATCCGCCGCTCCTCGACTCAACACGCCTGCCGGTGAGGCCCGTTCGGGGCCAGATTACGGGATCAGCTTGCCGGAAGTTACATGTACCCCCTACCGTCAGTGACGCAACGCACACGCTGCGGAAGTGCACCGCTCCGCCCTGCCACGACGGCTGCGGCATCGCCACCGCGCCAACACCCCCCACTTCGAACGGAGTTCACCCATGCCCGAACCCTGGGAGTACACGCTCTACATCCCGAACGACCTCCGCTCCGTCACCGTCAGCCGCCGCACCCTCCGCCTCATCCTCACCATGCACGGTCTGATCCGCCTCGTCGACGTCGCCGAGCTCCTGGCCGCCGAGCTGGTCTCCAATGCCGTACGGCACACCAAGGGGCCCGCTGCGCTGAGGGTGCGTTGGTCGGCGGGTGTGTTGCGGATCGGGGCCTGGGATGCCGACCCCCAACCCCCGGAGCCGGTTGGCGAGTTGGGTCTTGCGGAGGAGGGGCGGGGGCTGGTGCTGGTCCGGGCCTGTGCCGATCTGTGGGGGTGGCAGCCGCTGTCGAGGGACGGGCGGAGTGGGAAGTACGTGTGGTGTGAGTTGGCCGCCGCTTGAGCCGTTTCGTGCCGCTGACCTGGCGAAACGGAAGTGTCCCGTCCATGTCCTTGATCCGTAACGATCGCGGAGGGTGTCTGGACCGGTGCCCTCCGCTGTGCAGAATTCAGAGCGCCAGTCCAGTCCAGACAGGTCCAGTCCAGTTCAGTCAGTTCAGTCAGTTCAGTTCAGTTCACATCATTCGGGGGAACACCATGGGCGCTGCCCGTATCAGACTCAGGACGTACACCCTCGGCGCCGCGGTCGTCGCCGCGCTGCTGGCCACCACGGCGTGCGAGCCGGGCGGGGGTACGGATGACGCGGCGGCCGGCGCTACGCCGTCCAGCTCGCCCAGCGCCTCCGGTGCGTCCGATGCATCCAGCAGCACTCCGAGCGCGCCCAGCACCGTCACTCCCGGCGCCGACGACGAGAACACCGGTGAGTCCACCGGTGAGGAAGCCCGGCCCTGCACCGATTCCGACGTCTCCGTCGTCTCGAAGGTCTATCCGCACGACGAGGCCCGGCATCTCCTCCTCACCGCCACCAACATCAGCGACTCGAAGTGCACGCTGTACCTGTACCCGTACGTGTCCTTCGGTGACGGTGCCGTGGAGCAGATCGGTCCGATGGAGTCCAAGCCGAAGAAGCTCGCGACCATCGCGCCGGGTGGGAAGGGGTACGCGGGGCTGTTGCTGTGGCGGGCGGACGAGAAGACGACCGCCGTGAAGTCGATGACGGTCGGCTTCGTGGACAGCGAGCTCGTCGAGGCGGGCGTCGCACAACTCGCCGTCGAGTTCCCGGACGGGACCGACTTCCTCAACGTCGGGGATCCCGCCGTCACCTCCACTCCTCAGGTCACCTACTGGAACACCGACCTCGCCGCGACCGAGAAGTTCACGTTCGCCAGGTGACCGTGCTCAAGCTCCGTACCCCGGCTGGTATTACTGGTTCATGCAGGAAGAGACGGCGCGGTCCGCGATCGACACGTTCATCTCCGCCTTCAACGCCTCGGACGACGCGTATGTGACGTCGTTGCTGTCCCAGGCTCTGACCTCGGACGTGGTCTTCTGGGGGCCGTTGGGGCGGAGCGAGGGGATCGAGGCGGTCGAGCGGTTCGTGCTGGACATCCGGCGGCATCCCGCGGGGGCCGGCACTATGGTGCGCTGTTCGGCGGTGGACATGCCTGATGAGTGGGCGCGATACGAGTGGGTCTTCACCACTCCGGACGGGGGGCCTCGGCTGGCAGGCACGGACGTCGTCCATCTGCGCCGGAGCCTCATCGACCAGATCATCGTCTTCGCCGGGGAGATCAAGCCGTCGGGCGCCTGAGCAACGCCGCGCGCCGCGCTCACGACGAGACGATGCGGGGCGCCCCGCTCACCACATCGATCGATCCCCACTCCTTCAAATCCGTTCAGTTGCGGGTAGTCGACCCTCGGCCTATGGGTGCTCACGGCAGGTCACAGCTCCTTCACGTGCCCAGGGCGCTGCCGAGCATGGTCAGGGGGTGGTTCCAGCCGCCATGAGTACGGTCACCGTCACCCCTCCGCGCGCTGGAAGGAGACCTCCACCCTACGGTTCTTCTTTCGGCCCGTCTCGGTCGAGTTGTCGGCGATCGGGTACTGCTCGCCGTAACCGCG
The DNA here is from genome assembly GCF_042668605.1 of Streptomyces sp. NPDC057280. Taxonomy (NCBI): domain Bacteria; kingdom Bacillati; phylum Actinomycetota; class Actinomycetes; order Kitasatosporales; family Streptomycetaceae; genus Streptomyces; species Streptomyces sp. NPDC057280. The sequence goes on along the minus strand of NZ_JBHUYR010000003.1, from coordinate 685,156 downwards.
TACCTCGTACGTGATGTTCGCGTCGTTCAGTTCGTCGTCGAGGACGTCCTGCACGGCGTTCGCGCGCTGGCGGGAGAGGACGTCGCCGTGCGCCGACGAACCCAGGTTGTCCGTGAAGCCGAAGACCCTGATGCGGGTCGCGTGCTGCTTCTTGATCTCGTCCGCGATCGCCGCGATACGGGCCTTGGAGTCGTCGCTCAGCTTCGAGCTGTCCTTGCTGAACAGCACCTCGGCCTGAAGGGCGAACTTGATGTCGACGTTGGTGTCCTCACGGCGTTCCTCGCCGCCCTCGTCCTCCACCACCTGCTTGATGTCGAGGACCTTCGGCTCGGCGAGCGTGGCGCCCTCGGGGAGCTTGAGGTCGGGGTCGTTGGGGTCGACCTTCACGGGGGCGGTGGCCGTGGCTTCGGTGCCTGGGGGGACGCTGGGGGTCTCGTCGGCGTGCGCGGTCGTGATGCCGTAGACGTTCGTGACGATCAGGACCGCGGCCGCGGCCCAGGCCACGCGGGGGGTGGGGAGGGTCATCGCCTGCCTCACCCGGAGATCTTGATCGTGGCGCTGGAGAAGGTGGGGAGTTGGAGGGTGACGTCTGTGGTGGATTCGGGTGGGGAGGGGAATTGCATGAAGACCGGCAGTTCCTCGCCCGCCTTGAGGATCGAGAGGCCGGTCGTCGTCAGCGGGCGGCCCTCGGTGTCACGCAGGACGTAGTAGCGCTTCTTCTCCTTGGAGTCGACGAGGGTGGCTCCGCCGAGTGATCTGTCGTGCGCGATGATCTCGGTCTCGTCGCCGCGCAACGCACTCGGCACCGTGACCGCCTTGCCACTGTCGTTCTTGAGCGTGCCGTTCACTGTGACGAATCCACCGGCATCACGTTCAGCGGACGTGATCTGCAGGAGCAGTCCGCTCGAACCCTTCAACTCGGCCTGGACGTCGTCCGACTGGCCTTCCTGGGGGCTCGGGGCGGAACCGTCCTTCTGGGGAGCAGACGCCGTCGTCTCCGGCTTCTTGTCGTCGTCACCACCTCCGCCGCAGCCGGCCACACCCACGGCCAGTCCGGCCGCGAGCGCCAGCGCGACCACCCCTCTGCGGGCCTGCGCAGTGAACCGAATGCTGCTCATGCGTCTGCTTCCTTCGTCACTCGTCGTTCGCTTGTCAGTCGGCCAGGTGGACGTCGAAGAGGTCCTCAGGCTTCGGCAGGTCGCCCAGATCCTCCGGGTCCAGGTCCCAGTTCTCGCCGTCCTTGCAGGTGAGGCGTGGCAGTACGTCGTCCGCTGCGTCCTCGGCTGGAGGTTCGAACGTGCACAGGGACTCGATCTCGGCGGTGGCGGACGCCTTGGACTGCTTGTCCTCCGTGCCCGGGATGACGGACTCCCCCACTGACTTGTTGGTCCGCACCTCGACCGTGTAGGCCAGTAGCCCCTCGGGGGCGCAGGTCAGCACCACGGCGTCGTTCTGTGCCGCCAGTTGGTCCGCACGCCCGCAAGACGGGTCGAGTCCCTCCGCGTTGCCGTCGAAGATGTCCTGCCACTTCGTCGGGTCGAGGACATCCGTCACCCATTGGTCCGCGAGTTGGTCCCGTCGGTCCTGGGCTGCCGCCAGGGCCGCCGCATCGGCGGCGGTCTGGGCACCGTTCTTGTTCGCCGCGGCCTGGCCGACCGCAAGGTACGCGAACGCGAGAAAGAGCAGGCCACCCACCACGGTGATGTAGATGGGGAAAGCCTGCCCTGCGTCTCCGCGAGCGCGCCCGCGCATCAGCCCGTGATTTCGCCGATCTTGGCGGTGATCGCATCGGCAATCTGCCCGCCGAAGTCCGTACCGAGGAGAATCAGGATAATTGCGACAACCACCGCGATGATGCCCAAGTACTCCACGGCCGTCTGCCCCTTGTCGTTCCGCTCGACGCGGGCCTTGAGGTACGAGACCGTGGTGTTGATCCAGTTGCTCATGGCGTTGCCCTCCGTTGTCCGTGGTGCGGGCAACGTACGAGGTGGCGCCCTTCTTGCCAGAGGGTCCCAGGGCCCAAATCCGGGCCCAAATCGCGCTCACCGGGGGCCTCCGTGGGAATCCGGGGCCGTTCCAAGCCACTTGGCGGCGGCCTCGGAGCGGCTGGTGCTGTGGAGTTTGGCGAAGATGCGGTTGATGTGGTTCTTGACCGTCTTCTCGCTGATGAAGCACGTGGCGGCGATCTGCTGGTTGTTCATGCCGGACGCGATGAGTTCCATGATCTCCGCCTCCCTCGCGCTGAGTTGATACCGAGACTGTGCCACAGGTGGTTGCAATCGCGAAAGAGGGTTGGCGAAAGTCCCTTGTGAGTTGGGGGTTGAGATCTCTGTATCGTATGCAGTTGCACTCGCCAGGCCCAGGTTCTCCGGCAGGGGGGCAGGCTTCGAGCTTCGCAGTCCGGCCATTACGGCGCCCGCCGCCGACGCGGTGAAATGAGCGCTGCCCGAGCCGATGTCCCGTACGGCCGCCACCAGTTGGTCCGCCGTGAACTCGCCGTGCACCAAGTAGCCGCCGGCGCCTCGGCGGAGGGCCTCGTGGACGATCTCCGACTCGCTGCTGTACGTCAGCATCAGCACCGAAGCGATCGGCACCAGGTGCGGGAGGGCAGAGATGCCGTCCATCCCGGGCATCCGGACGTCCAGGAGGATCACGTCGGGGCGGTGGCTGCGGGCTGCCTCCCAGGCCTCGCGGCCGTTCGTCGCCTCCGCCACGACCGTGATGTCCTCGCGGCCGGAGAGGAGAGCGGTGAGGCCCGCGCGGACCACCGGGTTGTCGTCCGCCACCAGGACCCGTAGACGCTGGTCGGGTGTCATGCGGCCTCCTCTCGGATCGTGGCCAGCGGGAGTTCCAGGCGGACCTCCGTGCCCTTGGGGTGGTCTCCTCGGCCGATGCGGATACGGGCGCCCATGGACGCTGCTCGCTCGACCATGCCCACCAAGCCGAAGTGGCCCGCTCTGCGGAGTTGTTCGAGGGTGGTGTTCTCGGGGAGGCCGCGGCCGTCGTCGTAGACCGTGATGCGCAGGAGGTCGCCGTGCACCCCCGCGCTCACGTCCACCTGGGTCGGGGACGCGTGGCGGTGGGCGTTCTCCATGGCCTCGGTGGCGATGGTGAGGACGTTGCGGGCCACGGTGGGTGGGAGCGGGGGGACGGGGGTGGTCTGTTCGCCTGTGGGGTGGTAAGCGGCTGTCAGGCCGGTGCGGGTGCTGAAGTCGATTGTTCTGGCGGCTAGTTCGGACATGACGTCCGTGTCTTGGTCCCGGGTTGCCTGGCGGCGGAGGTCTGACAGGAGTTCTCGGGATTCCGCGGCTGCCCTGCGAGCCGAGCGGGCCACCAGGTCGGCCTGGTTCCTCAGCAGGGCCGGGTCCGTGTTCGCCGCGCCCGCCGAGGACGCCAGGCCTTCTGCCGCCAGGGCCACGCCGTGCAGGGTCTTCGCCACCGAGTCGTGCATCTCCCTGGCCAGGCGGGCTCGTTCCGTGGCGACCGCTTCTGTTGCCGCCAGGCGGGCCTGGGCCGCGGTCAGGGCCTGGGTGGCTGCGCCGAAGCGGAGGAGGAGGTTGCGCAGGGTCACGCCCATGGCGCCCGTGACCACGCAGAGGCCTGGGAGGAGCAATGCCTCGGCGACCGTGGGGTGCAGGTCCTTCGAGGCGGCGTAGACCGTGACGAGGATCAGGCCCTGGAGGGAGGCGAAGCAGCCTGCGCCTCGCCAGCCGTAGACCAGGCCTGCGAGGAGGGGGGTGCAGACGCTGACGTAGGCGAGGGTGGTGTCGGGGCCGGCCGAGATGAGGAGGAGCGCGCCGAAGAGGGTGTCCGCGGCCAGGAGGATGGGGTGGCGGAGGAGGAGTGGGCCGAAGCGTTCCCAGTCCCTGAAGAGGACGTACGAGCCCATGAAGGTGACGAGTACGGCTGCGGCGACCAGGCGCGCGCCCAGGCCGGGGGCGGCGTTGAGGAGGGCGGCGGGGGCGGCGAGCGCGATCATGGCCAGGCGGAAGCCGAAGACTTGGCGGCACATGGCTTGGAGTGCGTTGGCCTGGAGGGGGATGGTGGGTGCGGGGTCGTGGGTGGGCATCGGCATCCGGCCTTCGGCCGGATTTTTAGGGTTCCCGCCCGCACCACCCGTGCAGCTTTCGTCGCCGGCTGCGGGTGGCCCCTGTGGGGGCTCAGCGCCATCGGCGGTTGACCGCACAGTCGCATGGGCCCCCGACCCCGGCGCCTCCTCCCCCGCCGTTTTCGGGCGCCGCCGTAGCCCCCTGGCCCCATCCGCCCTCGCCCGCGTGATCGCCATCCCGGCCTCCCACTCCTACTTCCCCGTGATCGAACCGAAGTCCGTCCCCGAGCCCAGGATCAAGCCGGCCCCCAGGAGCAGCATCGTCGCCGGGACCATGAACGTGGTGATCATCATCGTCGCCTTGGGCACCGCGCGAGCGGCCTTGCGGCGGGCGTTCTGCGCATCCGTGCGGCGCATGTCCTTGGCGAGGGCGATGAGGGTGTCGACGATCGGGGCGCCCAACTCCTCGCCCTGCTGGAGCGCCGTCACGAACATCGCCACCTGTTCGGAGTCGTTGCGGCGACGCAGCTCCGCGAAGGCCTGCCTGCGGCTCATGCCCAGGTCCATCTGGCGCAGCGTGATGCGGAGTTCGTCGGCCCACGGGCCCTCGTACTTCGTCGCCACCCGGTCCAGCGCCTGGCGGAAGCCCAGGCCCGCGCTGACCACGACCGCCAGGACGTCCAGGAAGTCCGGCAGGGTGCGCTCGATGACGTCCTTGCGGACGCGGATCGCCGACCAGATGCCGACCTCGGTCCAGAAAGCGCCGAACGCGAAGAGGAGGAGGGCCAGCAGCCAGCTGCCCCGCATGACGCACAGCAGGCCACCGAAGCCGCCCAGGAAGCCGTACACCGCCCGGCGGGCCGCGTAGCGGTCGATCGTCAGGCCGCCGGGGTTGCCCGCCAGGTCGATCTTGCGCCGGTACTTCGCGACCTGCTTCGGGCCCATCAGGCGCAGTACCGCCGGTGCGTACCGCATCCCCAGCCGGTCGATCACCGAGTCCACCGCGCCGGTGCGCGTGGCGCCGACCTCCAGGGCCAGCATCAGGTCGCTCGGCAGCTTCGCGTCCGCCCGGTACATGCGGATGCCCGCGAAGATGCCCCAGACGGACAGTCCCATCAGCAGTGCCAGTCCGATCGCCATGTCACACCTGCTTTCACACGTCGATACGGGACATGCGGCGGATCAGGATGAAGCCCACCGCGTACATCGCGAACGCCACGATCACCACGCCCTGGCCGATCGGGGAGCCGGTCATGCGGTCCAGGGCGCCGTCCTTCACGCCGTTCATCAGGAACAGGGAGCCGATGCCGAGCACCGGGACCGCGTACGACGTCATGTTGACCTGGGAGAGCTGGGTGCGGACCTCACGCCGGGTCTCCTTGCGCTCCTCCAGCGTCTCCGTCAAGTTGCGCAGGGCGCCGACCACTTGGCCGCCTGCCCGGTTGGAGAGGACCAGGGTCGTCACCAGGACCACCAGTTCGCGCGACGGCAGCCGCTCCGCCATCTCCCCCAACGCGTCGTCCAGCGACGCGCCCAGTGCCAGCTGGTTCGCCACCTTGCCCAGCTCCTCCCCCGCCGGGGCCTCCAGCTCCTCCGCCGCCATGCCGATGGCCGTGCGCAGGGCCAGGCCCGCCTGGGTGGCGTTCGCCAGGATCCGGGAGAGTTCCGGGAGTTGGTTGATGAACTTCTCGATGCGCTTCTGGCGCTGCCAGTTGAGGAACTGGAGGGCCGCCCAGATGCCCAGCAAGCCCGCGAGCGGGCCGAAGAAAGGAGCCAGGGACGCCTGGCCGACCAGGAACAGGCCGGCCGCGCTCGACATCATGTAGACGAAGAACTCACCCGGCGTGATGTCCAGGCCGGTGGCCGCGAGGCGCAGCTCCAGCTTCCTGCCGAACCTCGTGCGGCGCAGCCGCCGGTCCAGTTTCGGGAAGCGGCGCCTGCGCAGGCCCGCCTCCACCTGGCCGGTCGCCGAGAGGCGGTCGATGAGGGCCTGGCGCTGGGCCTTGCCCATCGCGTACGCGTGCAGGCCCGCCACCGCGAGGCCGCAGGTGAGCAGGGTGAGGCCGGTCGCCAGCTGGACCAGGGTGTGCAGTTCCATCAGCCAGTCCACCTACCTGGTCTCTCGGGTCGTCAGCTCGGCCACGGACTGGGCCACGCCGAAGGCCTGCGGGATCGGCTGGCCCGCCATGTAGAGGCGGTTCGCCGTGGGGCGCGGCAGCGGGGCGTAGGCGAAGGTGCCGTAGACGCGGCCGTCCGCCGCCATCGGCTCGGCGTCGAAGCGGGCCACCGTGGCCAGGCGGTACGGTTCGCCGCCGTGGCTGTCCAGCACGGCGATCTCGGTGATCCTGCGGGCGCCGTCCGGGAAGCGGGTCAGCTGGATGATGACGTCGACCGCGCTGTTGATCTGGTCGTGCAGCGCCTCGAAGGGGACGCCGACCTCGGACATCGAGGCGAGGGTCTTGAGCCGCATCAGGGCGTCCTCGGTGCTGTTGGCGTGGACGGTGGCGAGGGAGCCGTCGTGGCCCGTCGACATCGCCTGGAGCATGTCGAGGGACTCGCCGCCCCGGACCTCACCCACGACGATCCGGTCGGGGCGCATCCGGAGGGAGTTGCGGACCAGGTCACGGATGGTGATCTGGCCCTTGCCCTCGACGTTCGGGGGGCGGGACTCCAGCCGGATGACGTGGGCCTGCTGGAGCTGGAGTTCGGCCGAGTCCTCGATGGTGATGATGCGTTCGTGGTCGGGGATGAGGCCGGAGAGGGCGTTCAGGAGCGTGGTCTTTCCGGTGCCCGTCGCGCCCGAGACGATGATGTTGAACTTCGCCCGCACCAAGCCCGCCAGCAGATACAGCATGTGCTCGTCGAGCGAGCCGAAGCCGATCATCTCGTGGAGCGTGAAGGAGCGGGGGAAGCGGCGGATGGTCAGGGTCGCGCCCGTCAGGGACAGGGGCGGGATGATCACGTTCACGCGCTCGCCCGACGGGAGACGGGCGTCCACCATCGGATTCGACTCGTCCACCCGGCGGTTGACCGTCGACACGATCCGCTCGATCGTCTGCATCAGCTGGTCGTGGGAGGGGAAGCGGAGCGGCAACTGCTCGACCCGGCCGCCGCGTTCGACGAAGATCGCGTCGGGGCCGTTGACCATGATCTCGGTGATCGACGCGTCTTCAAGCAGGGGTTCCAGGATGCCGAGCCCGAGCGCCTCGTCGACGACCCTTCGGATCAGCTGCGAGCGCTCGACCGTCGACAGGACCGGGCCCTCGCGGCTGATGATGTGCCCGAGCACCCGCTCCAGCCGGGCCCGGCGCTCGGCCGCCGCCAGCGAACTCATCTCCGCGAGGTCGATCTCCTCCAGGAGCTTGGCGCGGTACGACGAGACGAGGTGGCCGTCCTCGCCCCGGGCGCCGTTCTCCTCGGGGGTGCTGATGCGTGCGCGCAGGCTCATGGTCGTACCTCGTTCAGTGGTCGAGCGGCATGGTGGCAGTCTTGGTCGCGTTACCGAAGTCCCAGACGAGGAGGGGGATGTCGACGGTGGCGGTGACGGTCACCGTGTCGTCGCCCCCGGCCTCCGAACAGGACACGGACAGCCAGTCGCTCACCGCGTTCGCGCAGCCTTCCTGTGCGCTGCGCTCCAGAGAGGCAGCCCGCGCCCCCGCCCTGGCCGCCGTGCCGGCCTGCTGGGCGGCGTAGGCGATGAGCCCGACCTGGACGCCGGCGAGGGCGACGAGGAGCAGGATCGGGATGAAACCCAGGTACTCGATGGCGACCTGGCCCCGGTCACGCCGGGCCGCGCGACCGCCGAGGACTTTCCCGTCGTACGACATCTCAGTCCTTCTCCTCCTGCACGGCCCCCGCGTGGCCCTCGACGGTGAACGGGAAGCCGATCGCGCCGGGGAAGAGCACGGGCACCTTCAGGCGGACGTTGACCCTGACGTAGTCGCCGTCCCCCCAGCACTTCACCTGGGCGTCCCCCTGCCACGCGCCCGGCAGGTCCTTCAGGCCCGCCTCCTCGCAGTCCGCCTGGCCTTCCGATGCCGTCCCCGCCCGTACCGCCTCGTCCGCGGCATGCCCGGCCAGCGTGAACGTGTAGCCCACCAGCACGAACTGCCACACCAGCACCAGCGTGGCGATGATCAGCGGTGTCATCCCGAGGAACTCGATGGTGACCTGACCGGAGTCCCGCGAGCCCCGCCCGGGACCTCCGTGCCGGCGCCGCCTCACGGCCCGAGCTCCCTGCGCCTGCGGAAGCTCACCGCGCCCCGGTCGCCGCGCCCGCCGCCCTTGTGCGCACCGGCCGCCTCCCGTGCTTTGACCAGCCCCAGCTCCCCGGCCAGGGCCCACATCGCCTGCTTGACCGTGCTCTTGTTGTCCAGCTCGTGCACGCGGCCCGCGTCCACCACTCCCTGGAGTTCCCTGAAGTTGGCGGGGATCGCGGTCCCGGCGACGGGGGTGCCGGTGATCCGCTGGATCAGGTGGGGCTGGATCTCCGTACCGCGGGTGTGCCGGTTGACGACGACGGTCGTCTCCTCGGCCTTGCGGATCTGGAGCCGGTCCCACATGCGGACGGCCCGCTTGGCGCCGCGTACCGCGACCACGTCCGGCGTGGTGACCAGCAGGGCGGCGTCCGCCATCTCCACCGCCGCCGCGCCCGCGCCGCCGAGTTGCGCGCCGCAGTCGACGACGACGACCTCGTAGCGGGAGCGCAGGGCGCTGACGATCTGGCGGGCGGCGCGGTCGGTGACCTCCTCGCCGCGTTCGCCGTCGCCGGGGGCGAGGAGCAGGGCGACGCCGGTGTCGTGGCGGTAGACGGCGTCCGCGAGAACCCTCGGGGAGATGTCCGTGATAGCCGCGAGGTCCACGACCGACCGGCGGAACTGCACGTCCAGGAAGGAGGCGATGTCACCGGTCTGGAGGTCCATGTCGACCAGCACGGTGCTGCGGCCTGACGCCTGGGCGGCCAGGGCGAGTTGGATGGCGGTGAGGGTCGCGCCCACCCCGCCCTTCGCGCCGCTGACGGTGACCACGGTGCCGCCGACGCCGGTGAACACGTCGGCCCCGGCGCCGAGATGACGTCGTACCCCCACCGACCAGGCGGCGACGGCCTGCACGCGGCTGGCCAGCTCGTCGTAGTGGAGCGGGAGAGCGACGAGGCCGCGGGCGCCGTAGTCCATGGCCGCCTGGAACAGGCCGGGGCTCGCGTCGGAGGTGACGAGGATGACGCCCACCGCGGGGAAGCGCAGGGCGACTTCGCGGATGAGCTCCAGCGCGGGGACGGGGCCGATGCGTTCGTGGACGACGACGACCTCGGGGAGTTCGTCGACGGACTCGGCGGCGAGGCGGGCCAGGGTGTCGACGAGCTGCGTGGAGTCGACGACCGGGGCGACCGGTTCGGCGTCCGGGAGCTGGCTGAGGAGGGTGGTGATGGAGCGGACGGCGTCCGCGTCGCCTACGGCCGGCAGGATCCTCGTGGGCATACGGCTCTCACTTGTCCTTCGCGAGTTCGTACGTGCGGTCCTGGTCGGGGACCGGCCGGTCGCCGCCGGGGGCCACCAGGGCGAGCCGGACCCGCTCGGCGAACGACTCGGCGTAGGTGAGGCGCTGGGCGTCGAGGGTGGAGAGGGCGAAGGTGATCGGGACGGCCTCCTTGGAGCGCTGGTCCCGGTTGCTCTCGTCGGGGTCGAGCGAGGTCAGTTTGCCGACGTCGAGGACTTTCGCGTTCGTGACGATGATCTTCGACTGGGCGGGCTGGGCGGAGCTGCCGTTCCGCTCGCCCTCGAAGGTGGCGTACACGTTGACCGTGGAGCCCGGTGTGATCTTGCCGGCGACGCCGGTCGCCGCGTCGATCATGATGGCGACCTCCTGCTGGCCGGGCTGCAGTGCCGGCTGCGCCACGATCATGTCGCTCTGCAGCAGGGAGCCCTTCTCCAGCTTGGTCACCGCGATCTTGCCCTCGATGTCGCGGAGATCGGTGACGGCGTTGGCCGACAGCCAGCGCTCGGGCATCGAGATCTTCTCGAACTGGGCCCTGCTCAGTGCCGTGTAGGGCTGGATCTCGGCCTTGACCTCGTACGCGGTGACCTCGGGGCCGACCTTGGACTTCACGTCGTCGATGACGGACAGCACACCGGCGAAGGCCGCCAGGGCGCAGACGACCGACAGGATCAGGAGTATGACGCCGCGGCGCTGACGGGAGTTCATGAACCGGACAACCTCATTGGGGGATGTGGGTCGGCAGGGCTCACCCGGCGGTGAGTTGGTTCTCGTTGACGGGTGAGGTGGCGGAGCAGAAGACGCAGCGGTCGCCGATGACGTCGATGCCGCACCAGTGGCAGCTGGACTGCCGGACGGATGTCACCAGTTGGTAGAGGACCGAGAGGTCGGGCAGGAAGGTGCAGAACTCGACCAGCTTGGCCGTACCCCACCAGGCGGCGGACTCGGCGGGCAGCGGGGCCTCCCGCAGTCCCTGGACGTTCCAGGCGGGCGCCAGGGTGTTGGCGACCCAGTCGGTCTGGAGCTGGCCCTTGGCGACCAGCATCGAGGTGGCGAACTCGGGCCCCGACAGGGACGCTTCGGGGCCGATGCGGACGAGTTGCGGCTCGGGGTGGGCGATCACGCCGAACTGGCTGCCGGGCACCCAGGACTTGGCGTGGGACTTCAGCCCGACGGGGACGCGGTCGAGCTTGGTGACGGAGCCGAGGACGGCACCGGCGTGGATGTAGTGGGTGAGCAGCCGGCCGGCGGAGGCGAGGACGCCGGGGCTGAGGTCGCAGGAGGCGAGCTGGCGCAACTGGCGCGCCAGGACGGCCAGTCCGAGGGGTGGCAGATCGGGACGGAAGAACGCGATCCGGTCGCTTTCCAGCAGGGAGCGGATGGTGTGCAGCCGCCGCTCGACACCGGGTGCGACCACCCGCGAGCACACGACGATCACATGCCCGCACTGGTCGATCAGCTGTTGCAGCGCCGCCAGCGCCTGGTCCAGCGGCTGCCGGTCGAGGTCCTTCAGGACGACCGCGGGCACGGTCCGTTCGTCCAGCGGCGGCAGTGCCATGTCGGCACCGGTCACGGCAATGGCAGTTGGCACGCGCAGCTCCCCGTTCCCATGCCTCGCCGGCCCGACCGGCGTCACCCGACCCACCCAGTCGATTTCACTGCGTGACTACGCAAGCACTCTAACCACGCGGTTGTGACCGGAGAACAGCGTTTGTGTAGCTGGCGAGGAACTGCCGTTACACAAGGTGCGTCAAATCGGGGCAGGTTGAGCATCTTGCCCGACGCATTTCGGCCCTGGGGCCCTGGCCAGGGCCGCCGGGTGGGCCCAGGGGCCCATGCCGGACGGTCCGTCACGGCAGGCACTTTGGTCTGGACCTATTGACAGATGGATTGGTCTGGACCAGCTTATTGTCATGTCCCCACAGAGACGATCGACCCGGCTCTGGTCCGGAGCCGTCACCGCCGCCCTCGTCGCCTTCTCCCTCTCCCTCGCGGGCGCGGGACAGGCCTCCGCGGCCGACGTCAACAACGCCAAGAACGCCGGATTCGAGTCCGGCCTGACCAACTGGACCTGCACGGCGAGCAGCGGGGCGACCGTCTCCTCGCCGGTCCACTCGGGCGCCGCCGCCCTGAAGGCGACCCCGGCGGGCCAGGACAACGCCAAGTGCATCCAGTCCGTCGCCGTGAAGCCCAACTCGACGTACACGCTGAGCGCGTGGGTCCAGGGCGGCTACTCCTACCTGGGTGTCACCGGCACCGGCACGACGGACGTGTCCACCTGGACCCCCGACTCCACGTCCTGGAAGCAGCTGTCGACCACCTTCACCACGGGTTCCTCCACGACCTCGGTCACGGTCTACACCCACGGCTGGTACGGCCAGGCCGCCTACTACGCCGACGACCTCTCGGTCTACGGCCCCGACGGAGGCGGCGGCACCGACCCGACGCCGACGGTCCCGGCCGCACCGGCCGGCCTGGCGGTCTCCGGTACGTCGTCCTCGTCGGTGTCGCTGACCTGGAACACGGTCTCCGGCGCCACGGGCTACAACGTCTACCGGAACGGCACCAAGGTGACGGCGGTGACGGGCACGTCGGCCACGGTGACGGGCCTCGCGGCCTCCACCTCGTACTCCTTCCAGGTCACGGCGACGAACTCGGCGGGTGAGTCCCCGAAGTCGGCGACCGTGACGGGGACGACGACGGCGACCCCGACCGGCCCGGCGCTCCCGAAGCACGCGGTCACCGGCTACTGGCAGAACTTCAACAACGGCGCCACCGTGCAGCGGATCTCCGCCGTCCAGTCCCAGTACGACATCATCGCCGTGGCCTTCGCGGACGCGACGACGACGCCGGGCGCGGTGACCTTCAACCTCGACTCGGCCGGTCTCGGCGGTTACACCGTCGACCAGTTCAAGGCGGACATCGCGGCGAAGAAGGCGGCCGGGAAGAAGGTGATCATCTCGGTCGGCGGCCAGAACGGCACGGTGTCGATCAACGACCCGACCTCCGCGACGAACTTCGCCAACTCCGTCTACTCCCTGATGCAGACGTACGGCTTCGACGGCGTCGACATCGACCTGGAGAACGGCATCAACGCCACCTACATGACCCAGGCGTTGCGGTCGCTGTCCTCGAAGGCGGGCTCGTCGCTGATCATCACGATGGCGCCGCAGACCATCGACATGCAGTCGACGTCCAACGGCTACTTCCAGACCGCGCTCAACATCAAGGACATCCTCACCGTCGTCAACATGCAGTACTACAACAGCGGTTCGATGCTGGGCTGTGACGGCAAGGTGTACTCGCAGGGCTCGGTGGACTTCCTCACCGCGCTGGCCTGCATCCAGCTGGAGGGCGGACTCGCCCCGTCCCAGGTGGGGTTGGGCCTGCCGGCCTCGACGAGCGGCGCGGGCAGCGGGTACGTGTCACCGACCGTGGTGAACAACGCCCTGGACTGCCTGACCAAGGGCACGGGGTGCGGTTCCTTCAAGCCGTCGAAGACCTATCCCGACCTGCGGGGCGCGATGACCTGGTCGACGAACTGGGACGCCTCGGCCGGGAACGCCTGGTCGAACGCGGTGGGGCCGCACGTGCACGGGCTGCCGTAGCCGGCCGGACCGCTCAGTCGCCGTCGGCGCCGAGCAGCTCGTAGGTCTCGGCGAAGATCTCCGGCTCACAGGCGTAGTGCTCGCCGCGCACTCCCTCGATCAGCATCCAGCCGGGCGGGATCTCGTCCGGCGCCGAGCCCCGCTCCATGGTGCGGATGCGCAGGACCCGCCCGCCGTCCCGCTCTTCCGAGGCGACGAAGTCGTCGCCGAGGAAGGCACGGACGGCGGGCAGGTCCTCTTCCCGGCCCGTCCAGAGCAGCGCGCGCACGGTCACCGGACGCTTGCGGGCGCGGACGACGGGCATGAGGGGCTCCTGAGTGGTCGACGTCATGCACCACATTGTCAGGGGCTGGACAGAACAACCAGCCGTTCGGTCGCGCGTGTCATCGCCACGTAGTGGTCCACCGCGCCCTCGATCCCCGTGCCGAAGTTCTCCGGGTCGACCAGGATCACGAGGTCGAACTCCAGGCCCTTGGACAGTTCCGGAGTCAGGGAGCGGACGCGGGCCGTGGGCTCGAAGGTCGTGTCACCGATGACGCAGGCGATGCCCTCGGCGGGGTGGTCGGCGAGCCAGGTGTCGAGGATCGACGGGAGGTCCGCGACCGGGCCGTGCAGGACCGGGATGCCGCTGCTGCGGATGGAGGTGGGGACGTTGGCGTCCGGGAGGGCGGCGCGGATGACCGGCTCGGCCTCCGTCATCACCTCCTCCGGGGTGCGGTAGTTGATGCTCAGGGACGCCATGGTGATGCTGGTCAGGCCGACCCGGCGCAGACGCTCCTGCCAGGTCTCGGTGAAGCCGTGGCGGGCCTGGGCACGGTCGCCGACGATGGTGAAGCTGCGGGACGGGCAGCGCAGCAGGAGCATCTGCCATTCGGCGTCGGTGAGTTCCTGGGCCTCGTCCACGACGATGTGCGCGAACGGGCCTGCGAGGAGGTCCGGTTCGGCGACGGCGAGTTCGGACTCGTCGACCAGGTTGCGCTGGAAGTCGGCGCGGCGCAGCTGGGTCATCAGGCCCTCGCCGTCCGGGTCGGCCGCGATCAGGTTCTCGACGACCTGCGCCATCTGCTCGCGCTGGGCGGCGAGGGCGGCTTCCTGCCGGCGTTTGCGGCCGTCCGCCTTCGGGTCGCCGAGGCGCTGCCGGGCCGCGTCGAGGAGGGGGAGGTCGGAGACGGTCCAGGCCGTCGGGTTCGCGCGTTGCAGGGTCCGGACCTCGTCGCGGGTGAGCCACGGGGCGCACAGGCGCAGATAGGCGGGGACAGTCCACAGGTCGCCCACCAGGTCCGTCGCCTCCAGCAGGGGCCAGGCGCTGTTGAGGGCGCCCACCAGTTCCTTGTTCTGGCGCAGGACCCTGCGGAACAGCTGCGGCGGGACGTCGTCGCGGCCCTCGTACTTCTCCTCCAGGATCGAAACCAGCTTGTCCCAGATCTGGCCACGGGCCTCGTTGTGCGGGGTGCCCGGTTCCGGGGCGTCGAAGGCCTCGGCCCAGTCGGCGGCGGTCAGGCGCAGGTCGGTGTGGTCGACCGTCACCGTCATGCCCTCGGTGGGCGGTTCCTCGTAGAACCGTACGGCCTTCTCGATCGCCTTCACCAGGTCCGCCGAGGACTTCAGGCGGGCCACCTCAGGGTCGGGTTCCAGGCCCGCCTCGGCGCCCTCCTCGACCAGGTCGCGCAGGATGCAGGTCTGCACACCCTCCTCGCCGAGGCTGGGGAGGACGTCGGCGACGTAGGAGAGGTAGGGGCGGTGCGGGCCGACGAAGAGGACGCCGCCCCTGCGGTGGCCGAGGCGGGGGTCGGAGTAGAGGAGGTGGGCGGTGCGGTGCAGGGCGACGACCGTCTTGCCGGTGCCGGGGCCGCCGTCGACGACGAGCGCGCCGCGCGAGCCCGCGCGGATGATGGCGTCCTGGTCGGACTGGATGGTGGCGAGGACGTCCCGCATCCGGTCGGAGCGGTTGCTGCCGAGGCTGGCGATGAAGGCGGACTGGTCGTCGAGGGCGACCTGCCGCTCCAGTCCGTCGGCGGTGAACACCTCGTCCCAGTAGTCGCTGATCCGGCCGTCGGTCCAGCGGTAGCGGCGGCGGCTGGTCAGGCCCATCGGGTGGGCGTGGGTGGCGGCGAAGAAGGGCTCGGCGGCCGGGGAACGCCAGTCGATCAGGAGTCGGCGCCCCTCGCTGTCGGTGAGGCCGAGACGGCCGACGTAGAGCGGCTCGGGGTCGTCGGCGGTGACCATGCGGCCGAGGCACAGGTCGAGGCCGAAGCGGCGCAGGGTGCGCAGCCGGGCGGTCAGACGGTGGATCTCCGCGTCCCGGTCCATCGCGGCCCGGCCCGCGCCGCCGGGCGCCTTGAGCTCGGCGTCGAGGCGGGCGGACAGCTCGGCGATCGACTCCGCCAGGCTCGCCGCGATCGCCGCGAAGTGCCGCTCGTCACCGGCGATCAGGGCGGGGTCGGCCTTGGCGGAGAGACGGTCGGGGAGGGCGAACGCCGTGGTGGCGGTTCCCTGGGGGTTCACGTGATCAGCTCCGATGCGAGGCCGAATATGGCTTTCTCTGGATGAATTACGACATGACGTGGGCGCCAGAGGCTCCCGACCCGGCGCGGTGGCGCCCGGCGACCCTACGCGGCGACGCCTTCGAACAGCAGCTTCGCCGCCGTCGTCGCCCCGTCCGTGCGGACCTCGGCCGCCAGGGACCGCGCCCGTTCGCGGGTCTCGGGGGCCAGGGCGACGGTGAGCGCGGCCGCCAGGGAGGCGTACGTCGGTGTCGGGCCGTCGTGGGCCGCGCCGACGCCCAGCTCGGCGATCCGGCCGGCCCAGTAGGGCTGGTCGGCCATCTGGGCCACGATCACCTGGGGCGCCCCGGCCCGGGCGGCGGTCGTGGTGGTGCCGGCGCCACCGTGGTGCACGACCGCGGCCACCCGGCGGAACAGCTCCTGCTGGTTGACCTCGCTGACGACGAGGCAGTCGTCCGCGCCGTCGATCAGCGCCAGGTCGGCCCAGCCGCGCCCGAGCAGCACCCGGTGCCCCTGTGCCCGGACCGCCGCCACGGCCGCCCGGGAGACATCGGCCGCGTCCCGCAGTGGCATGCTGCCGAAGCCGACGTAGACCGGCGGGGCGCCCGCCGCCAGGAACTTCTCCAGGTCCTCGGGGAGGGGCCGGACGTCGGGGCGGATCCAGGCGCCGGTCTGGACGACGTCGAGGTCGGCCGGCTGCTGCCAGGGGCTCAGGGCCGGGTCGGCCGCGAGCAGCGGGCGGTCGGTGAGGACGTGGTCGCGGAAGTCCGGCACCGGGGGCAGGCCGAGCGCCGCGCGGCGGGCGTTGACCGCGCCGCCGAACAGCTCGTTCAGGATCTCGGCGTTCTGGTCCCACAGCACCCGGTTGTCCGTGACGTCCGCCGGGAGCGGGTGGCCCGGGAAGGCGAGCGGCGGGTGGTGCGGGGAGGGCAGGTAGGACGGGAAGCAGGAGACGAAAGCGTACGGGACGCCCGCCTTCTCCGCCGCCGCCCGCGCGCCGGCGGCGGCCGGGAGCAGGCCCGTCGCCACACCAGGTCGCTCCCGGCGGCGACCGGGGCGACGGCGCCGTACACCGAGTCGAACAGTCCGGCGGCCCGCTCGGCCATGGTCGGGGGCAGCTTCGCCGGTGTCCCGGTCACGGCGTCCGTCGCCAACGCCCGCACCGACGGCCCGACCGGCACCAGCGGGACGCCGACGCCGGCCAGCAGCTCCTCGAAGTCGGGCGGCGCGCAGACCCGCACCTGCGCGCCGAGCTCCCGCAGCGCCTCGGCGAGGCCCGCCATCGGCTCCACGTCTCCGCGCGACCCGTACGTCAGCAGCACAACACGCATCCGCGACTTCCTCATTTCCGCAGGTGACGGCTTCAGGCCGACGATTCTGCGGTACGAGGGGGGCCTTGCCGCAAGGCCCCCGGTGCGCTATACATTGAATATGGCAAGAGGTGTCCGCACCTTCTTGCCTTTCGTGTTTCCGGGGTTCGCGAAGGTGTCGTACGGGTCAGCGCATCGGCTTGTAGTAGCCGAGGATCGCCTGGAGGCCCGCGAACCACTCACGCAGGCGGTCCTTGGGTTTGGCCTCGACCTGGCACTCGTAGAACTGGCCGTTGTGCAGGACCACCGCGACGACCAGGGCCTTGCCGTTCGGGGTGGCCTTGTAGTGGACCGTGTGGATCTCGGGCCAGCTGAACTCGGCCTCCGCGTCGCGTATTTCGAAGGCGACGCCGGACATGTCGACGACCACGGAGTTGTGGCGGTCCACGGCCATGAACTCCGGGCCGGCGGGGGCCGCCGCCGGCTGGGGCGCGTACTGCGGCGGGTACTGCGGGGCGTATTGCGGGGGCGGGGGGCCGAAGCCTCCGGGTGGCGGGCCGTAGGGCGGTGGCTGGGTCATCGGTCCCCCGGTGAGTTACCTCGTGCGACAGTCGTACAACTTCCGTGACGCAACCTACCTGGGGCCGTGAAACATTTCCCCGGGCCCACCGCATCAGTACAAGTGAGGACGGTGCACGCCGGGCACCCACGAGCAGGGGGAACACATGAGACAGGTCCTTGCGGACCAGTACGCGGAGTTCGCAGCGGCGCGCGCGGGGCACCTGTACCGCTCCGCGTGTCTGCTCACCGCCGGTGACACGCATCTCGCCGAGGATCTCGTCCAGGAGACCCTGGGCCGGCTCTACATCGCGTGGCACCGGGTGAGCCGGGTCGGCAACCCCGCCGGGTACGCGCAGACCGTGCTCACCCGCTCCTTCCTCGCCCATCAGCGGCGGCGCAGCAGCAGGGAGCGGGCCACCGACACCTTTCCCGACCGGGCCGTCGCCGACCAGCGCGACGTACCGCTGCGGCTGACGCTGCTGGAGGCGCTGGCCCGGCTGCCCGCCAAGGACCGGGCCGTGGTCGTCCTGCGTTACTGGGAGGACCGCTCGATCGAGGAGACCGCCGACGCGATGCACGCCAGCTCGGCCGCGGTGCGCACCCGCTGCACGCGGGCCCTCGCCCGGCTTCGGGAGCTGCTCGGCGAGGACCTCGGCGAGTACGCCCGCTTCTAACCCAAGCTCCTTCCCTACGACCTCACTTCACTCAGACCTCGCGGAAACGGTGGTTTGCCATGCCCGTTGACCAGCACAGCGATCCCTTCGAGGGCCGCGTCGCCGCCGAACTGCGTGCCGCCGGCGGCGGATTCGAACCGAACCTCAGCGCGCTCACGACGGCCGGGCTGGCCCGTGGGCGGCGGCTGCGGCTGCGGCGCCGGGCCGCCGTGGTGGGCGGCGCGGCCTCGCTCGCGCTGGTCGGAGTGGGCGGTGCGCTGCTGCTGCCCGGTGGGGGCGGCCCCGGCCGGGACCAGTCGTCGGTCGCCGCCGATCCGAGCGGCACAGCGACCCTCCCCGCCGTCTCCGGCCAGGAACTGATCGACACCCTCAAGGAGCGGCTGGGGCACGGCAAGTTCAGCGAGGAGCACGGCGCCGGCACGGGAGACAAGGCGGGACCGTACGCGGCCCTCGTGTGGGACGACGGGGACGGGGCGTCGGCCGTCTCGGTGAACCTGAACCGGGTCGAGGTGGGCGGCGACGAGGCCCGCCAGCTGGCCCAGTGCCCGGACAAGCTGTTGGCCCCCTACGACGACTGCAAGTCCAGCCGGCTCGACGACGGCTCGGTACTGAAGATCGTCCAGGGGTACGAGTACCCCGACAAGCGGGAGCCCACCAAGTGGTGGTACGCCGACCTGGTGACCGCCAAGGGACAGCATGTCTCGGTGAGTGAGTGGAACGCCGCGGCCGAGAAGGGCTCGCCGGTCACCCGCACCGAACCGCCGCTGGACAACGCCGGGTTGAAGGAGCTGGCGACCGCGCCGGCCTGGCTCAAGGCGATCGACGCGATTCCCGCGCCGCCCTCTCAGGAGCCGACGCCGTCCGCTCCCGTCACCGACGCGGCCAAGACGCTCGCCGGTCTGCTGCCCGACGGGATGCAGGTGGTCTCGCGCAGCAAGGACGGGGACGGGTACGGCTATGTGGTCGTCGACGACGGCAAGGGCAAGAGCCTCGTCGAGATCAACGTGCAGCCGGACATGGGGGACCTGCTCTCGGACAGCATCTTCGAGGGCGCCGAGGACGTCGGCGACGGCACGATGCTCGTCACCCGCGAGGACGCCGGGGACAAGGACGTGGCGGGCACGGTCAGGTGGACCGTCGACACCGTGCGGATCAACGGGCTGCGGGTGGTGATCAGCGCCTACAACTCGGGCGGACCGCACGACGCGCCCGGCCGTGACACGCCCGCCCTGACCAAGGACCAGCTCAAGGAGATCGCGCTCAGCTCGGCGTGGGGGCCGAGCCGGAAGGACCTCTACGGTCAGAAGAGCGGTCAGAAGAACTCCGACCAGGGCTGATCCCAGATCTGCTTCACGCACAGCACCAGGAACAGCAGCCCGGCGACCACCAGCATCACGTTGCTGAGCAGGCCGTTGCGCCATTCGGCGGGGGTGCGGGAGGAGTTGAGGAGCCAGATCAGGGTGCCGGCGAGGAAGGGGAGGAACGCCGCGCCCAGGACGCCGTAGAGGATGATCAGGCGGAAGGGCTGGCCCTGGAAGAGCAGGACGATGGGCGGGAAGGTCAGCCACAGCAGGTACGCGCGGAAGGGCCAGGAGCGTTCGCGTGCGCCGGAGGCGACCTCCTCGCCCTTCGCCGCCTGTGCCGTGCGCCGGCGGGCGACGAAGTCGGCGAACATCAGGCTCACGCCGTGCCAGACGCCGATGAGGGAGGTGAAGGACGTGGCGAAGAAGCCGATCAGGAAGAACTTGGCGGTCGCCGAGCCGTACTCCTTCTCCAGGATGTCGCTGAGCTGGATGAGGCCCTTGTCGCCGCTCGCGATGGCCACGTTCGCCGAGTGCAGCAGTTCCGCGCCGACGAAGAGCATCGCGATGACGAAGATGCCGGTGGTGGCGTAGGCGACGCGGTTGTCGAGCCGCATGACCTTCATCCAGCCGGTGTCGGTCCAGCCCTTGGCGTTGACCCAGTAGCCGTACGCGGCCAGTGTGATGGTGCCGCCGACGCCGCCGATCAGGCCGAGGGTGTTGAGGACCGAGTCCTTCTCGTCGGGCAGGACGGGCAGGAGGCCGGCGAGGGCGTCGGGGAGGTTCGGGGTGACCCGGATCGCCAGATAGACCGTCACCACGAACATGACGCCCACCAGGACCGTCATGACCTTCTCGAAGACCTCGTACTTGTTGAACCAGACGAAGACCAGACCGACCAGGCCGCAGGCGACCGCCCACCACTTGAGGTCCATCACGTCGGGGAACAGGGCCTGCAGCGGCAGCGCGCTCGACGACATCGCCGCCGCCCCGTACACGAAGCCCCAGATCACGACGTAGACGACGAAGAACCAGGTGGTCCAACGGCCCAGGCTCGCCCAGCCGTCGAAGAGGGTGCGGCCGGTGGACAGGTGCCAGCGGCCCGCGGCCTCGGCGAGGGAGATCTTGACCAGGCAGCCGATCACGGCGGCCCACAGCAGGGTGTAGCCGAAGTTGCTGCCGGCGATGAGGGTGGCGACCAGGTCGCCCGCGCCGACACCGGTGGCCGCGACGACGATGCCGGGGCCGATGTACTTCCAACTGGACTTGCGCGGTGTGGGAGTGGTCGATACCTGGGTGGCGGTGGGGTTTCCCGTGGTGTCAGCCATGAAGGTCAACAAACCGCAAAGAGCCGGTGCTGACAAGAGGGCCTACGGCCGGCGCGGACCGCAGCCGTCCGCCCCGCAGGTGCCGAGTTCGAACCACACGGTCTTGCCCGTCCCGTCCTGGCGGCAGCCCCAGCGCAGGGCGAGCGCGTCGACCAGGAACATCCCCCGCCCGCTCGTGGCGGAGCCGGCCGCCAGGACCCGGGGCACGCGGGGGCCGACGTCGGAGACCTCGCAGCGCAGGACGCCGTGCGCGGCGGTGAGGGTGAGGCGGAGGCGGCTGCCGGCGGAGCGCAGCAGGGCGTTGGTGACCAGCTCGCTCACCAGCAGTTCGGCGGTGTCGGTGAGATCGGTGCCGTCGTCCCGGTCGGCGAGCCCCCAGCCCTCCAACTGCCGCCGGACCAGGGCACGGGCCTCGCGGACCGCGGTGGGACGGGGCTCGTACTCGACACTCAGATGGCCTGCCCCCAGCGGGGGCTGAGGGTACGAGGCGTACCGGGGACGCAGCATGGCATCAGGATGTCCGCCCGGGCCTCCCCGCACACGGGGAGGACTACCCGATTCACTACCTACACACAGGAGTTCGAACAGCCGATGCGAGCGTTCGCCACGAGGATTCGATTCACGCCAGTGCGCCTTGATGCGCTCTTGACCTGCTCATGCCATGCGTCGACGATGAGCCGCACACCCGCACCACGTACGTCGCACTGAATCGCCACTCCCCACTCCCACAAGGAGACTTCATGCGACTTCGGACACGAGGCGCAGGCGCCCGGGGCGGCAGACGCACCGCCGCGTTCGCCGCCCTGCTCGCCCTGGCGCTCGCCGCGCCCCTGACCTCGATGGACGCGTCCGCCGACAGCGTCGGCAAGGCGGCGCCCAGCAAGGACGACATCCGGCAGTACGAGATCCACCAGCACACCACCCCGCTGACCCGTACGGCCATCCAGCAGACCGGCGTCACGGTGGACGAGGCCGACGAGGAGACCGTCGTGGTCTCCGGGCGGGCCGACCAGATCAAGCAGCTGCGCCGACTCGGCTACCAGGTCGAGGCATTGGGCTCCGCCCCGGACCGGCTGGCCGAGGACGAGCTGCGGCTCTACGACTTCCCGTCGGCCGACTCGCGCTATCACAACTACGCGGAGATGACGAACGAGATCAACTCCGTCGTCGCGGCCCACCCGGACATCGTGAGCCAGCGTGTGATCGGCACGTCCTACCAGGGGCGGAACATCGTCGCCCTGAAGATCAGCGACAACGTGGCGACGGACGAGTCCGAGCCCGAGGTGCTGTTCACCCACCACCAGCACGCGCGCGAGCATCTCACCGTCGAGATGGCGCTCTACCTGCTCGACCAGCTGACCTCCGGCTACGGCACCGACTCACGCGTGACGAGCCTGGTCAACAGCCGGGAGATCTGGATCGTGCCGGACCTCAACCCCGACGGCGGCGAGTACGACGTCGCCACCGGCTCGTACCGCTCCTGGCGGAAGAACCGGCAGCCCAACTCCGGGTCCTCGTACGTCGGTACGGACCTCAACCGCAACTGGAACTACCGGTGGGGCTGCTGCGGCGGCTCGTCCGGGTCGACGTCCTCCGAGACGTACCGCGGATCGGCCGCCGAGTCGGCTCCCGAGGTGAAGGTCGTCGCGAATTTCGTGCGCAGCCGGGTGGTCGGCGGGGTCCAGCAGATCAAGGCCGGGATCGACTTCCACACGTACAGCGAGCTGGTGTTGTGGCCCTTCGGGTACACGACGGCCGACACGACGACGGGCATGACGGCCGACGACCGGAACGCCTTCGCCACGGTCGGGCAGAAGATGGCCGCGAGCAACGGCTACACGCCCGAACAGTCGAGCGACCTGTACATCACCGACGGGTCCATCGACGACTGGCTGTGGGGCAACCAGAAGATCTTCGCGTACACCTTCGAGATGTATCCGACGTCCAGTTCCCAGGGTGGGTTCTACCCTCCCGACGAGGTGATCGCGCGGGAGACCGCCCGGAACCGGGACGCCGTGCTGCAGCTGCTGGAGAACGCCGACTGCATGTACCGGTCCATCGGCAAGGCGGCCCAGTACTGCAGTTAGTCGGATTCCTCGAAGTAGGCGTCGAGGACAGCGTCCAGCTGCTCTTCCCACTTCTTGAAGTCCGCCCTGGCCGCCGCCTCGATCTCGATCGGGTACCAGCGGCGGTCAGGGGTGTGGACCGTGATCGTGAAGCGCTTGCCGAAGCGGGGTGACTCCGTCTCGACCGCGCCGATCTCGTCCCAGCCGAACTCGCACCGCTCCTCGTCGAGGCTGAGGCGGACGCCCTTCGCGTCGGCGACGATCTTCGCGCGGCGGTCGGAGGCCTCGAAGACGGGGCCCTCGGCCGCCGCTTCCTCCTCGGTCTCCTCCGCTTCGGCCGTCTCCGTTTCCCCGGAGGCGGCCTCCTCCTGCGCGAGGGGCTCCTCGGCGTCCGCCGGCTCGGCGTCCTCGGGCTCGCCGGACACGGGTGCGGTCAGCCCGGGGATGAAGGCCGGGTCGAATCCGGCGCCTTCCAGGGGCTTGCTGCTCGAACCTATGCGCTGCTCCACGGTCGGAAGTATGGCGGACGAACCTGTGTCATGGGGCCCCGGGGGCGGAAGCGGCGGGAGAAGCCCTTGCAGAAATTTTCTGCAAGCTGTTGCTCGTCGGGAAACGCCGCTGTTGACTCGGCTCCCATGAGCCCCGAGACCGACGTCCTCGTCCTGGGCGGCGCCGGCGTGGACACCGTCGTCCACGTCCCCGAACTGCCGCTCCCCTACGCCGACAGCTACATGATCGAGCCGGGCATCGTCAGCCGCGCCGGACAGAGCGGGGACTTCGTCGCGCTCGGCGTGCACGCGCTCGGGCTGCGCGCCCATCACCTCGACGTCGTCGGCGACGACCACGAGGGCGATCTGGTGCGGGCGTTGCACCGGGACCGGGGCATCCCGTTCACCGAGGTGCGCTCGGCCTCGGGAACCAAGCGGGCGGTCAACCTGGTCGGCCCGGACGGGCGCCGGCTCTCCCTGTACGACATCACGCGCGGCCAGGACACCGACCGGTTCCCCGAGGACACCCTGCGCACCCTGGCCGACGCCGCCCGGCACGCGCACGTGGTGATCACCCACCCGTGCGCGCACGCGCTGCCGGTGCTGCGCGAGTGCGGGGTGACGGTCTCGACGGACCTGCACAACTGGGACGGCGAGAACCCGTACCACGAGGCCTTCGCCCTCGCCGCCGACCTGGTCTTCCTGTCCACGGCCGCGCTGGCCGACCCGGAGGCCACCATGAGGGACGTCGCCGCGCGCGGTCGGGCGGGGATCGTGGTCGCGACCGCCGGGGCGGAGGGGGCGTATCTGCTGGCCGACGGCGAGCTGACCCATGTACCCGCCGTCGAACCACCGGCTGCGGTGGTGGACTCCAACGGTGCGGGCGACGCGTTCGCCGCCGCGTTCCTGCTCGGCCGGCTGGAGGGTGCGGACCCGCTGCGCTGTGCGCGGTACGGGGCGGTCGCGGGCGCGTACGCCTGTACGGTGCCGTCGACCCGGGCGGACGCCATCGCCCGGGACGAACTGCTGGCGCGGGTCGCTGAGTTGGAGGCGGAGAAAGCCTTCGACTGACTGGTCAAGGACCCGCCTGCCAGACTTTCCGGCCATGGGGACGATCTACGCGTTCATGGCGGGCGTCAACGCCTACCCGCCGCACATCGCCACACCGCTGTCCGGCTGCGTCAACGACGTCCGGGCGGCACGGGAGTTGCTGGAGGAGCGGGGCGGGGACGCCGTCGCGGTACGGGCCGTGCTGGACGGGGAGGCGACGGTCGCGGCCGTCGAGGAGGGGGTCAGGGGCTTCCTCGGGGCGGCCGGGCCCGGCGACACGGCGTTGTTCTGGTTCTCGGGGCACGGCAGTGAACGGGTCGCCACCGGAACGGAGTTGCTCGTCGAGGCGACGGGCCGGAGCCAGGCGCTGGTCTGCGTGGACGGTCCGCTGTCCGACAAGCGGCTGGGGGCGCTGCTGGACAAGGTGGCGGGGCGCGGCGCCCATGTCGTGGCGGTCCTCGACTGCTGCTTCTCGGGCGGCGCGACCCGCGAGGACCGCGTCCCGGCCGACCTCACCGCGCGGCACGCGCCGGCCCGCCCGGAGTGGCCGGTCGCCCGCGACTGCGCACCCCCGCGGGGAGCCGCCCGCCATCTGCTGCTCGCCGCGAGCCGGCTCGACCAGCTGTCCTACGAGGGCTGGTTCGACGGGCGCCGCCAGGGCATCTTCACGCACGCCCTGCTGGGCGCGGCGCGGGCGGCGGGCCCTGACGTCACCTACCGGCAGTTGCTGGCGGCGGCGGACGCGCGGGTACGGCGGTCGGGGGGCCGGCAGCAGCCGGTGCTGTTCCCGGAGACGGCCGCGGCCGCCGATCTGCCGTTCCTCGCGGGTGCGGTGGCGGAAGGCGCCGCCGGTGACCATCTGCTGCGGTGCGGGCCTGAGGGGTGGGAGGTGGACTGCGGGACGGTGCACGGGCTGCGGGGCGGGCCGGATGCCGGGGGCACGGAGTTCGCGGTGGTCGGGGACGGGCCCGTCGAGCGGGCCCGGGCGGTGCGGGCTCTCGTGGTGCGGGCCGAGCGGGCGCTGGTGCAGCCGGTGGGCTGGGTGCCGGAACCGGAGCGGGTGTACCCGGTCGCGCCGACCGCCCTGTCGACGCCGCCCGCGACGGTGAGCGTCGAGGGGGCGGACGAACGGCTCCGGGCGGCCGTCGCCTCGTACGCCAGTCCGCTGCTCCAAGTCGTCGACGGTCCCGAGGAGTTCGGCGATCTGCACTTCCGGCTGGTGCCGGACGGTGGTGCGGTGGAGGTGCTGGGGCGGGACGGGACGCGGTTCGTGGAACCGCTGTGGCTCGGCGCGAGGTCGGCCGAGCGGGACGGTTCGGCCGCCGGGGCGGCAGCGTCGTACGACGTCAAGGGCCTCGTCGGCTGTCTCGCGCACCTGACCCGCTGGCACCGGCTGCGGGACCTCACCTCCCGCCCTTCGGTCCTGGACAACCAGGTGCGGGTGGAGATCTCCCCCTGGGGCGGCGGGGAGCCGCTCGTGCCGGACGGGCGCGGGGAGATCGTGTGCGCGTACGGGCCGGACAGGGAACCGCCGTCGGTGTCCATCCGGCTCACCAACCGTTCGCAGCGACCCCTTTGGTGTGTGCTGCTGGACCTGACCGACAGCTACGCCAGTGATCCGGCGCTGTTCCCGGGCCACTTCATCGGGCCGGGACGGACCGGGCACGCCCTGGACGGGGGGCCGGTGCGGCTGACGCTGCCGGCGTCCAGGGCCGTCGCGTCCGGTGCGGAGGTGCGGGACTGGCTCAAACTGATCGTGGCGGAGGGCGAGTTGAACACCGTGCCGTTCCGGATGCCGGCGTGGAGCCCGTGGGCGTCCGGCGCGGACGAGGAGATACTGCGCTTCGGCGCCCCCTCCGACGGCCGCGACCTCGGCCCGGCCACCCAGGACCCCCCGGGCCGCTGGACCACCCGCACGGTCACCGTCCGGACCGTCGTCCCCTAGGGCGCCTAGGGCGCCAACTGGACGTAGTACGGCTGGAGTACGGAGTTGAGCCACTCCTGGCCGTCGGGCGTGTCGAAGTCCACGGTGTCCTCCTCCTCGGTGCGCAGGGCGCCGGACGGGCTGCGGTCGCCGAACAGGACCACCGTGCGGTCGGCCGGTTCCCGCTTCGACGCCCAGAGCAGGCCCTGCGCCCAGGGTTCGGTGCGGCTGCGGATCCAGTGGGCCCAGTCGCGGGTGTACGGGTACTCGTGGGCCTCGGTGTGCACCAGCCAGGTGTCCTGGTGGACGGCGGCCAGGTCCTGGGCGCTGACCAGCGGCAGGACGGTCAGGTCGGCGGCGAGGCGCAGGGTGCTCAGGCGGCGGCCCTCGACCGCGCGGCGCGGCAGCAGGCGGGGGCCGCCGGCCGGGTCGAAGGGCAGGGAGCGCAGCAGGGTCTCGCAGACGGCGGCCGTGGGGCCGAGACCGGCGTAGAGATAGCCGTAGGCGTCGCAGGAGGTGGCGTCGAAGCGGCCGCCGCCGTAGAGGCAGTGGGAGGGCTTCGGGTTGAAGCCGGCGGCGGGGCGGTGGGAGCCGTGGATGCGGTACAGCGGGGTGCCGCGGGTGAGCGTGACCTTGCCGGGGGTCCCGATCAGGGCTTCGGGCGGCCGGTAGTTGGGCACGGTCAGTCACTTCCCATCCGGCAGGCCGTCTTCCGTTCTCGGAGTCATTCCCCACTCTCCATCAGGAACCTTGCGGTATCGACCAGTTGACGGTCACGGCCGGTGCCCAGCAGGCTCGCCGGGCTGGTGCCGAGCCAGGCGTTGGCGGACAGCCACCAGTCGGCGGCGCCCCACGGATCGCGGTCGGCGGCCAGCAGGGCGTTGACCTCCAGGACGACCAGCCAGGGCAGGGTGTCCTCGGAGAACTGGAACCGCGGCAGGCGCAGCCGTCCGCCCACGCCGGGCAGCCGGATCAGCTCGGGAGCGAAGGGGGCGCCGCCACGCTGGAGGAGCGTCTCGGCGTCCAACGCGGGCTCGGCGAGCAGCCGTTCGCGCACCGGCCCGAGGACGGGGCCGACCATGCGGTGCCCGTCGATGAGCAGGACGGCGAGATCCTCGGCGGCGAAGCCCTGCACGGTCGGCCGGCCGCCCCCGGTCGCCGGCGTCCCCGTGAACCGCGCCCCGGTCTCCGCCCCGAACTCGTCCGGCAGCCACTCCGCCAGCAGGTCGGCGGCCTGCCGGGCGGCGGCGTACCGCAGCCGCTCGTCGCGTTCGGGGTCGCGGACCACGGCGACCAGGCCGGTCAGCCGCTCCCGTTCCTCGGTTCCGAGGCGTCCGGCGACCCGGTCCCAGCGGGCCGCGGCGGCGGCGAGGACGACGTACGGATCGTCGGGCGCGCTCATCGGTCGTCCTCCGCGGGGACATGGGGGGCCAGCAGGCGTTCCAGCAGGTCGGCGCGGGCGTGCCGGCGTACGACGAAGTGGATCTCCCAGTCGGCGCCGCGGGCGAGTTCGGCCTCGACGGCGGCCCACAGCGCGCCGAAGCTCTCCAGCGGGGTGAGGCCGCCGCGCCCGGCGCCGAGCAGGGGCAGGCAGACGGACCGCAGGGGCGGGTCGTGGGCGCCGGCTTCCTCGGCGAGCAGCGCGAAGACGCGGGCGACGCCTCGGGTGATGTCGGCGGGCTGGACGTCGTAGTCGTTGGTCTCGGGGCGGGGCACGGCCACGGCGACGTGGTAGATCCGCCGGATGCCCTGGGCGGCCAGCGCGCCCGCCGAGGTGACCGCGACCGTCCCGGGCTGTGCCGCCCGGCCGGGAGCCCCGTGCCGGGCGGTCCAGCCCCGTAACTCGTCGTCGATCCTGTCGTCGACGAGTCCCCCGACGGGGTCCCGGTGCGCGCCCGCGCGGCGCAGGGTGGCGGAGACGGACGACTTGTAGGGCGCGGGCAGCGCGAAGTAGATGTTCGTCGGCGAGACGACCACGTCGATGTCGCGCAGCAGGTCGACGGAGTGGACGTGCAGGCTGACGGGGACGGTACGGCGGTCGACGCGCAAGCGCAGGGTGCGGTGGGCGGCGGGCATGCGGTCGGGCGACGGGTCGTACGGCGGTACGGGCGCTCCGCTCGGGGGCACCCCCTGGGCGACGAGCTGGACGACCTGTTCGGCGACCTGCCCGAGGACCATGAGCTCGTGGTGCTTGCGGAACCGCTCGACGCTCACCCCGTACACCTGGGCGGCCCGCCGGCGCCGGTCGGCGGCCGGCCAGTCGCGGGTGCCCTGGGCGAGGCCGAGGCTGTACTCGGCGGCGGTCTGCAGGGTGCCGCCGCCCATCCTGGAGACGGCGAGCCGCAACACCTTCTCCACCGGCCCCCCTGGCGACTCGCCGTCTCCCCGCGGGAGTTCACGGGCGGCCCCGGCGAGTGCCGGTACGTCGAGCGCGCGCAGCCTGACGACTCCGGCCCGCCGCACCTTCCGCACCTCCGCGAGAACCGCTCCGTGGTCGGGCACGTGAGGCGACGGCGGCATGACGATCAGCATCGCACCGCCGTCGCGGCCCTCACAAGCCCGCTCCGTACAACCATTCCAGCGCACGCCCCGGTCGCGAACGGGTCGCGTCCGGGGCGAAGTCAGGCCGCAGGCAAGGGAGTTACGACACGAAGAGGCTCAGGGCGGCCGCCACCAGGAACCCGACCACCGACAGCACCGTCTCCAGCACGGTCCACGTCTTCAAGGTGTCCCGTTCGCTGATGCCGAAGTACTTGGCGACCATCCAGAAGCCTCCGTCGTTGACGTGCGAGGCGAAGATGGAGCCGGCCGAGATGGCCATGATGACGAGGGCGACGAAGGCCTGGGAGTGGTCGCCCTCGGCGAGGAGCGGGGCCACGATGCCGGCCGTCGTCACGATGGCGACCGTGGCCGAGCCCTGGGCGACCCGCAGGACCACCGAGATCAGATAGGCGAGGACGATGACCGGGAGGCCGACGTCGTTGAAGGTGTCGGACAGGGCCTGGGCGACGCCGCTGGCCTTCAGGACGGCGCCGAAGACCCCGCCCGCGCCGACCACGAGGAGGATGTTGCCTACCGGCTTGAGCGATGAAGTCGACACCGTCTCCAGGGACTTGCGCGACCAGCCGCGGCGGATGCCGAGGAGCCAGTAGGCGAGGAGCAGGGCGATCGTCAGGGCGACGAAGGGGCTGCCGAAGAACTCGATCACCGAGC
The DNA here is from genome assembly GCF_042668605.1 of Streptomyces sp. NPDC057280. NCBI lineage: Bacteria > Bacillati > Actinomycetota > Actinomycetes > Kitasatosporales > Streptomycetaceae > Streptomyces > Streptomyces sp. NPDC057280. Next base: position 655,588 of record NZ_JBHUYR010000003.1, on the reverse strand, counting down.
GCCCGGTGGACGGGTCGAGGGCGATCGAGGAGAAGGTCGCGGCGAGGATCAGGACCAGCGGGGTGCCGATGATGCCGAGCACCGTGCCGAGCGGGACGGGGTCCTCCCGCGGTACGACACCCTGCGCGCGCTGCTCCTCGATCACCGCCAGCCGCGCCTCCGCCGCCGCCTCGACCATGTCCTGCGGTACGGCCACGAAGATGCGGCGGCCGACCCACGCCGAGAACGCCCACGCGGCCAGCACCGCCGGGATGCCGCAGACGACGCCCATGAGGATGACCCAGCCGAGGTCCACGTGGAGCAGGCCGGCCGCGGCCACCGGACCCGGGTGCGGGGGCAGGAAGGCATGGGTCATCGACAGGCCCGCGAGCAGCGGGAGGCAGTACAGCAGGATGGACTTGCCGCTGCGCTTGGCGGCCGCGTAGACGATCGGCGCGAGCACGAAGATGCCGACGTCGAAGAAGACCGGGATGCCGAAGATGAGGCCGGTGAGGCCCATGGCGAGGGGCGCCCGCTTCTCCCCGAAGAGGTTCAGCAACCGGGACGCCAGCACCTCGGCTCCGCCGCTGACTTCGAGGATCGCGCCGAGCATCGTGCCGAGGCCGATGATGATCGCGACATGGCCGAGGATGCCGCCCATGCCGGACTCGATGGTGGACACGGCGTCGGAGCGCTGGACGGTGCCGAAGAGTTCGGTGACCGACAGGCCGGCGAGCAGGCCGACGGCTATGGAGACGGCCAGCAGCGCCACGAAGGGCTGGATCCTGACCTTGATGATGAGGAAGAGGAGCAGGGCGATGCCGAGGGCGGCGACGGTCAGCAGACCGGCGGTGCCGTCGACGAGGAGGAGCAGGCCACCGGTGTGGGGCGGGGCCTCGGCGGGGGCGGTCGCGGCGAGCGGAAGGGACATGGGGGTCCTCTGCGTAAGTGCATACAGCTTTCGGGCAGGGCGAATCGCGGCATGGCCCCCCGTGGGAGGCCAGGCCGGCGGCTTACGGTGTGCGGGAGTTGAGGAAGCGTCAGCCGAGGACGGCGAGCGCGTCGATCTCGATCAGGAGACCGGCGGGGAGACCGACATAGACGGTCGTACGGGCGGCAGGCGGCTGGGTGAGCCCCTGCTCCTCGAAGTAGGTGTTGTAGATGCCGTTCATCTCGGCGAAGTGGTCGACGTCCGTGAGATAGACGCGGATCATCATCACGTCGTCCCAGGAGGCGCCGCCCTCCTCCAGGATCGCCTTGACGTTGGCGAGGGTCTGGAGGGTCTGCTCACGCAGGGTCGGCCCGGCGGGCGTCGGGGCCTGCCCCGCCACCGCCGGCAGGAACCCGACCTGCCCGGCGACCTGGAGGATGTTGCCCTTGCGCACCCCGTGCGAGAACTTCGCGGGCGGGGTGGTGTGGGTCTTGGGGGTGAGGGCGATCTTCTCGGTCATGGGGTGACTTCCTTGACGGGGGTTCTGCCGGAGTACTCGCCGCTGATCGTCTCCGCCGTACGGCGGACCAGCGGGAGCAGGGTGAGGAGTTCGTCGGCGGTGACGACGACGTTCGGCGCGGAGACCGACATCGCGGCGACGACACGGCCGTCGGCGCCGCGGATCGGCGCGGCGATGCAGTTGATGGACTCCTCGTGGCCACCGAGGTCGGTGGCCCAGCCCTGTTCGCGCACCCGCTCCAACTCCTTCAGGAAGGCGGCGGCGTTGGGGGTCGAACGGGCCGTGTACAGGGGGTAGTCGAGCTTGTCGGCGAGGGCGCGGCGCTCGGCCTCCGAAAGGTCGGCGAGCAGCAGCTTCGCGACGGCGGCGACGGTGATCGCGACGGGCTTCCCGATCCGGGAGTACATCCGCACCGGGTAGCGGCTGTCCACCTTGTCGATGTAGAGGACGTCCCCCTCCTCGTACACGGCGAGGTGGACGGTGTGGCCGACCTGTTCGCCCAGGCGTACGAGGTGGGGGTGGGCGATCTCGCGGATGTCGAGGTTCTCCATCGCCTCCTGGGCGAGGGCGATGAGGCGGGCGCCGAGGCGGTAGCGCTGGTCGGACTGGCGGTAGACCATGCCGTGTTCGTGGAGCGTACGCAGGAGGCGGAGGGCCGTGGACTTGTGGACGCCGAGGCGGTCGGCGACCTGGCCGAGATCGGCGGGGCCCTCGGCGAGCAGCGGCAGGATGCTGAGCGCGCGGTCGACGGTCTGACTCATGGGGTGCGTACCTCCTCCGGGGCCTGCGCGGCTTGCGTCCAGCCGGGGCCGAGTCGAAGTCTCTCCCACGCCTGGTCGTCGAGGGCGACGAGGCGGTCGGCGTGTGCGCGGGAAGGGGGTGCGGCGAGGTCACCGGGGGCGGTGAGGGCGGCGGCGGCCCAGAGGTGGCCGTGCCTCAGCCGCTCCCGTACGGGGAGGTCCCTGAGGGTGCCGGACAGGAACCCGGCGGCGAAGGCGTCTCCGGCGCCGGTGGTGGAGACGATGTCGACGGTGGGGGCGGGTTCGAAGGTGCGGGAGGCAAGCGGATCCAGGGGCGCGGGGAACTGCGCGACCAGCCCCCACACACCCGCAGGCGACACGAAAGCGGTTGCCCCCGCCCCTCCTTGCTTCACCACCAGCACCGCCGGCTCCGGCAGCAGCTCCCGGATCTCGTCCGGCCCGCCGCCGACCCCCCACGCCTCCTCCGCCTCGTCCTCCCCCACGAACACCACATCCGCCCCCCGCGCCAGCTCCAGCAGCACCCGAGGCCCATCGGCGTCACGCCACAACCCCGAACGATGGTTCACGTCGAAGGACACCAAGGGGCGCCCCTCGCCCCGCGCCGTCAGGGAGCGCATCAGCTCCAGGCAGCCCTCGGACAGTGCCGCCGTGATCCCGGACAGGTGCAGGATCCGGCCCGCGCCCACCTCCACGTCGTCCACCGTCATCGCCGACGCCGCCGATCCCGCCCGGTAGTAGGCGACCTCGTGCGCGGACGTCCCGCGCTCCCCCGCCGTACGGAAGTACACCCCCGTCGGCCGCAGCGCGTCCCGGCGTACGCCGCTGACATCCACGCCGTACGAGCCGATCGTCCCGACCAGGTGATCCCCGAAGCCGTCGGCCCCCACCCGGCTGACCCACCGCGCCGAATGCCCCGCCGCGGCGAGGACACACGCCACGTTGGACTCCGCGCCGCCGATCGCCCGGTCGAAGGACGGCACGTCGGCGAGGCGGCCCGGTCGGGTGGGCAGGAACGTGACCATGGACTCGCCGAGCGCGACGACGTCCACGACGTCCGGGGCGTTCACGATGGTCGTGGCTCCTCGTCGTCTCGGGCCCGGGCGGCTCCATTGACCCGGCGTTGGCCTGGATGTTAGACAGCGTTGAGCGACATACGCAATGCACGTTGCACAGAGTGCAACCGACCTGATCAGGGAGGCCCCGTGTCTCGTGACACCGGTTCCGAAGCCCTCGCCCGCCTCGCGGAGGAACGCGTCGACCACCGCTTCAAGGGCCTCCCCCCGGACGCCGACGGCCTCACCGTCGGCGAGCTCGCCGCCCAGCGCCGCAATCTCTTCACCGACGGCTTCACCACCCCGGTGCTGGCCCTCTCCGCCGAGCGCCTCGAGCACAACCTCCGGCTCATGGAGACGTACGCCGACCGGCACGGCCTCGCCTTCGCCCCGCACGGCAAGACGTCCATGGCGCCGCAGCTCTTCCGGCGCCAGATCGAGCACGGCGCCTGGGGCATCACCCTCGCCGTCCCGCACCAGGTCCGCGTCGCCCGGGCGTACGGCGTCCAGCGGGTCTTCCTCGCCAACGAGCTGACCGACGCCGCCGCGCTCCGCTGGATCGCCGGTGAGCTGGCGTCGGACCCCGCCTTCCGGATCATCTGTTACGTCGACTCCGTGCGCGGCGTCGAACTGATGGACCGCGCGCTGCGGGGGACCGCCCGGCCGGTGGACGTCGTCGTCGAACTCGCCGCCGGTGAGGGGGCGCGTACCGGCGTCCGCACCGAGGCCGAGTGCGCGGCGGTCGCCGATGCCGTGGCCGGCACGGAGACGCTGCGGCTGGTCGGTGTCGCCGGGTACGAGGGGGAGGTGCCGCAGGCCGACCCCGAGCGGGTGCACGCCTGGCTGCGGCGGCTCGTCGGGCTCGCCATCGACTTCGACAAGGGGGGACGTTTCGCCGGCCTCGACGAGATCGTGGTCAGCGCGGGCGGCAGCGCCTGGTTCGACGCGGTCGCCGACGTCTTCGCCGACCTCCCCGGACTGTCGCTCCCCGTACTGAAGTTGCTGCGCTCAGGCGCCTATGTCTCGCACGACGACGGGCACTACCGGAAGATCACTCCCTTCAACCGGGTCCCGGAGGAGGGCGCCCTGGAGCCGGCGTTCCGGCTCTGGGCGCAGATCGTCTCCCGGCCCTCCGCCGAGCAGGCCTTCGCCAACGCGGGCAAGCGCGACGCGGCCTACGACCTGGGCCTGCCGTCCGCCCAGGTGGTACGCCGGGACGGGGCGGAGCGTCCGGCGACCGGCATCGAGGTCACCGGGCTGTCCGACCAGCACGCCTGGCTGCGCACCGGCCCGGAGGCGGACCTGGAGGTCGGCGACTGGGTGGGACTGGGCCTCTCCCACCCATGCACGTCCTTCGACAAGTGGCAGCTGATCCCGGTGGCCGAGGCGGACGGCACGGTCGTCGAGTACATCCGTACCTATTTCTGAGTCGGGTACATCCGTACCTATTTCTGAGTCAGGTACATCCCTGTCCATTTCCGAGTCGAGTACCTCCGTACCTCCTTCTGAAGGGCCCGCCATGGAAGAGCTCGTCATCCGGGACGCGGACGTCGTCGACGGCAGCGGTGAATCCTCGTACCGCGCCGATGTGGTGGTCGACGGCGGCCGGATCGTCTCGATCGTCAAGGAGGCCGCCGACGCCGGGTGCCAACGCCCCACTGCACGGCGGGAGTTGGATGCCGAGGGGCTCGTCCTCTCCCCCGGCTTCGTCGACATGCACGCCCACAGCGACCTCGCCCTGCTGCGCGACCCCGACCACAGCGCCAAGGCCGCGCAGGGCGTCACCCTCGAAGTCCTGGGCCAGGACGGGCTGTCGTACGCCCCGGTCGACGACCGCACGCTCGCCGAGGTGCGCCGCGCGATCACCGGGTGGAACGGGTACGGCGACGACATCGACTTCGACTGGCGGACGGTCGGCGAGTATCTGGACCGCCTCGACCGGGGCATCGCCGTCAACGCGGCGTATCTGATCCCCCAGGGGACCGTCCGGATGCTCGCCGTCGGCTGGGAGGACCGCGAGGCGACCCCGGCCGAGCTGGACCGGATGCGGCAGCTGGTCGCCGAGGGCATGGAGCAGGGCGCGGTCGGCATGTCGTCCGGGCTCACCTACACGCCCGGCATGTACGCCAAGGACGCCGAACTCACCGAGCTGTGCCGGGTGGTGGCGTCGTACGGCGGCTACTACTGCCCGCACCACCGCTCCTACGGGGCGGGCGCGCTGGAGGCGTACGAGGAGATGGTGGCCCTGACCCGGGAGGCGGGCTGTGCGCTCCATCTCGCCCACGCCACCATGAACTTCGGCGTGAACAAGGGCCGGGCGCCGGAGCTGATCGCGCTGCTGGACAAGGCCCTCGCGGACGGCGCCGACATCAGCCTCGACACGTACCCCTACACACCGGGCAGTACGACTCTCGCCGCCCTGCTGCCGAGTTGGGCGAGCGAGGGCGGTCCGCAGGAGATCCTCAGGCGGCTCGCGGACGACGACACCGCCGAGCGCATCCGGCACCACCTGGAGGTCGTCGGCTCGGACGGCTGCCACGGGGTGCCGGTCGAGTGGGAGACGATCGAGATCTCGGGGGTCGGCGACCCCGCCCTGGCGGACCACGTCGGCCGCCGCGTCGACGGCTGGGCGACCGCCCGCCGGCTGCTGCTCGCCGACCGGCTGGCCCCGTCGATCATCCAGCACGTGGGCCACGAGGAGAACGTCCGGCAGATCATGCGCCACCGCGTCCACACCGGCGGCTCGGACGGCATCCTTCAGGGCGCGAAGCCGCATCCGCGGGCGTACGGCACGTTCCCGCACTACCTCGGCCATTACGTACGGGAGTTGGGGGTGCTGTCCCTGGAGGAGTGCGTCGCGCATCTGACCGGCCGCCCGGCGGCCCGGCTCCGCCTGCCCGACCGCGGCCTGGTCCGCGAGGGCTACAAGGCCGACCTCGTCCTCTTCGACCCGGCGACGGTGGCCGCGGGCTCGACCTTCGCCGAGCCGCGCGTCCTCCCGACCGGTATCCCGCACGTCCTGGTCGACGGCCGTTTCGTGATCGAGGACGGCCGCCGGACGGACGTCCTTGCGGGACGCTCCGTCCGGCGAACCGCCTCATGAGGGCTACGGCTTGGGCAGCGTGCAGCCGCTCTTGCTCAGGTCCAGCTTGTTGTCCAGGCCGAAGCAGGCCGGGATCTGGTAGGTCTCCTGGGCGTAGTTGATGCCCTCGCGGACGGTGACGTTGCCGCTCGCGTCGACCTCGCAGGGGTTGTTGTCGGTGCAGCGGCCGCCGTCCTCGTTGCCGGTGTTGTTGACGGCGACGACCTTGCCGGTGGCGTTGTCGATGACGGGCGAGCCCGAGGTGCCGCCGATGGTCTGGCAGGCGGAGGTGTAGCGGACCGAGTCCTTCCAGGTCCACTCGCCTTCCTTGAGGCGGTAGGCGAAGCCGTCGACGTTGCAGGCGTACGTGCGCTTCCAGTAGCCGGAGACGACCGTGATGGCGGTGCCGGCGACCGGGTGGGTGTCGTTCAGGGTGAGGGCGTCGATGCCGTAGGTGCTCTTGATGGACGCGTAGGTGCGCGTGAGCTGGTAGATCGACACGTCGGTGTCGGTCATCGTCGCGTAGGCGATCTTGTTGGCGCGGAGCGTGCCGACCCGGGTGCCGGCGGAGTTGAGAAGCCCGAAGCTGCGGGTCGAGGCCTGGTCGACGATGACCTCGCCGGCCGCCGGGAAGCCGGTCTCCAGGCAGTGCCCGTTGGACATGACCAGCGCGGGGTCGTCCGCCTCGGAGTTGGGGAAGCGGATGACGGACCCGGAACAGTTGCTGAGCGAGACGGTACCGGCGAAGCTGACGGCCTTGACCTGGGGTGCGAGCGCCCGGTTCAGGCTCGCCGAGGCGGACGTGACCGTGTCCCAGGCCGTGGAGACGGCGGTGCTGGTGTCCACCGCGCTCGTGGTGTCCGGGGCCGCGACCGCGGGTGCCGCGCCGACCCCGGCCAAGGCCAGGGCGATCACTACGGCACCGAGAGGCTTCTTCATGTGGGGGTCCCCTCATTGCGACGAGGGTGACCGGAGAATCTCCGGCCACCCGCCAAGTTGTCATGCGCATTCTCATCGCGTGGGGGGCAGCCGGGCAAGGAGTTCTCTCGAGCGATGGGGGTTTCCCTATGCGTCCCCTGTCAACAGGCGCACTGCTGCCCAGAGTTGGGGACTTCATGCATCTGCTACCTGGGTCGTTTGGTGCTGCCCCGGCCTTTGCCGGGCTTGCTGTCGGAACCGGCACCGGAGTCGGAGCCCGTATCGGACCGGGTCGCGGTCGGCGTGGCCGAGGGGGTGGGGGCGGGAGCGGTCGTGGTGGCGCCGGCTGAGGGCTCGGCCGTGTCCGACGTCGTGGGCGACGGGGCCGCGGGCGGGGCCGAGGAGACCGGCGCGGCGGAACCCGGCCCATGGTCCTCGGTCTTGCCGGCCGTGCCCGAGGCGGGTTCCGTCGACACCTCCGGCGCCGCCGAACCCGTAGACGCGCCCTTGCCCTCCGGGCCGTCGGACGACCCGGACAGCGAGAGCCCGGCGATGATCGCCACCACCGACACCGCGCCGACGGCCCCGGCGGCGACGGCCGCGCGCCGCGAGCGCCAGGGAGCGGTCTTGGGCTTACGACGGGAGCGGGGGCCGGCGCCAACCGGAAGCCGCGGAGCCTCCGGGAGCCCCGGAGCCCCTAGGGCCATCGACGGCAGCTCGGCCGTCTCGTCGTACGCGTTCTGCCAGCCGTGCGCGATGGCCGGGTCGGCGTAGGCGTCGTAGGAGGGGGGTGGCCCGGGCTGCGGGTGGTACACGTTCGGCGCACCCTGGGGCGCTCCGGCCGCGCCGATGCCGTTCTCGGGGTGAGGTGGCCTGGACATGGCCGCGCATTGTAGGGACGCGGGAGGTTCCAGGGACACCCACCGGCGATAACGCCCCAAACCACGCGTCTCACGTGATGGGAAACACCGCCCAAGGGTCGTTACCGGGCCGTAAGCTCCCTGACATGCAGGTGATCCAGTCGACCAAGCTCGCCAACGTCTGTTACGAGATCCGGGGCCCGGTTCTCGAGGAGGCCATGCGGCTCGAGGCGGCGGGTCACCGCATCCTCAAGCTCAACACCGGCAACCCGGCCGCCTTCGGGTTCGACTGCCCGCCGGAGATCCTCGAGGACATCCTGCGGAACGTGTCGTCGGCCCACGGCTACGGCGACGCCAAGGGGCTGCTCGCCGCGCGCCGGGCCGTGGTGATGCACAACCAGACCCTCGGCATCGAGACCGACGTCGAGCACGTCTTCATCGGCAACGGCGTCTCCGAGCTGATCGTGATGGCGATGCAGGCGCTGCTGGACGACGGCGACGAGGTGCTCGTGCCGTCCCCCGACTATCCCCTGTGGACCGCCGCCGTGTCCCTGTCCGGCGGTACGGCCGTGCACTACCGGTGCGACGAGCAGTCCGACTGGATGCCGGACCTCGCGGACGTGGAGCGCAAGGTCACCGACCGCACCAAGGCGATCGTCATCATCAACCCGAACAATCCGACGGGTGCGGTGTACGACGAGACCATGATCCGCGGGCTGACGGACATCGCGCGCCGCCACAACCTGCTGGTCTGCTCCGACGAGATCTACGACAAGATCCTCTACGACGACGCGGTCCACGTCCCGACCGCGTCCGTCGCCCCCGACCTGCTGACCCTCACCTTCAACGGCATGTCGAAGGCGTACCGGGTCGCCGGGTACCGGGTGGGCTGGATGGCCATCTCCGGCCCGCGCGCACACGCCGACTCCTACATCGAGGGCCTGACCATCCTCGCCAACATGCGGCTGTGCGCGAACATGCCGGGGCAGCACGGGGTCGTGGCCGCGCTCAGCGGACGGCAGACCATCGAGGACCTGGTGCTGCCCGGCGGCCGGCTGCGGGAGCAGCGGGACGCGGCGTACGAGCTGCTGACACAGATCCCGGGCGTGACCTGCGTGAAGCCCAAGGGCGCGCTGTATCTCTTCCCGCGCCTCGACCCCAACGTCTTCAAGATCAAGGACGACCGGCAGCTGGTCCTGGACCTGCTGCGGCGCGAGAAGATCATGGTCGTCCAGGGGACCGGCTTCAACTGGAGCGAACCGGACCACTTCCGCGTGGTGACCTTGCCGACCGCGCGTGATCTGCGGGACGCGGTGACGCGGATCGGGAACTTCCTGGACGGCTACAGCCAGCCGTAACCAGATCTACGACCGGCTCAACTTTAGACAGAATCTAAGCTAGGATGGCTTCCTGACAGTGACGGAGGCCCTCTCATGTACGAACCGATCCGCACCAAGTCGGTCCACAGCACGATGGCCGACGCCCCCACGGACTTCCCGCACCGCAGCCGTGAGGAAGAGCTGGACATCCAGCTCGCGGGGCACCTGTCCGCGCTTCTCGCGGTGACGGACGAGCTGCGTGCGCTGGAGCCGTCCACCGACCTGGACACCGCCGCGGAGCGGCTCGCCGAGCAGGTGACACGGCTGCGGGGTGGCGGTACGCCGGTCCGCGCGGTCGCCTCCGGCGCTGGTGACGTCGCGGCTCTGCATGAGCGGGCGCATGCCCTCGCGGGGCGGGCGCTGGTGGTCGCGGCGTCGCGTGCGGACACGGCGGTGGCCATTCTTGCCGCCGAGCGGATGGATGCCCACGCGTTGAGCAGCGTCGGCTGACACTTCGGCCGACGCCACGAACGGCCCCGGTCCGCGTGCACCCGCAGCGACGCGCGGACCGGGCGCCACTGATGTGCTACTCGCCGTAGGGGTTCATGCCGGTTTGCGGGTGCCGGTTCGTCGTGGCTTGTCGCGCAGTTCCCCGCGCCCCTTCAGCGGCGTTGCAGCACCGGGGCCGGTAGGTCACCGTCCGTTCATGCTTTCCGGCGGGGAATGTTTCGTTCCGCGAGCACCCTCCCCCCGTGAGACGAATCATCGGAATCGTCCTCGCGGTCCTGCTCGTCGGTGGTGTGGTGGTAGCCGTCGTAGCGGGCCGGGAATCCGGGGACAACGGCACGGCAACGAAGACCGTGCAAGGTGTGATCGGGTCGGAGAAGGCGGAGTTCTTCGCCGATCCCGATGTGGTGAAGGCCCTCGCCGCCAAGGGCTACACCGTGAAGGCCGAGACCTCCGGGTCCTGGGCCATGGAAGGGCTGGACCTCAAGGGGTACGACTTCGCCCTTCCCTCCAGTCAGGCGCCGGCCGTCGAGCTCGCCGAGAAGTACAAGGTACGGGGGACCCTCCCCCGCCCCTTCTACTCGCCCCTCGTCGTCGTGGCGCACCGAAGCGCCGCCGAGGTGCTCGCGGGCAACGGGCTGGCCACGCTGGACGGCAAGAGCCGCGGCACCCTGGACATGGGCGCGTATCTCGACGCGGCCCGTGCCGGGCGGACCTGGCAGCAGCTCAAGTGGGCCGGGAAGTACGGGGAGTTGAGCGGCACGCTCTACATCTCCAGCACCGACCCGGAGTCCTCCAACTCCGGCGCCCTCTATCTCGCCGCCACCTCCTACGTCGCCAACGGCGGCAAGGTGGTCGCGAGCGCTGCCGACGTCGCGCGCACCGCGCCGCTGCTGAAGAAGCTCGTCAGCGTCCAGGGCACCCAGCAGACCAGCACCGACGCCTCCTTCCGGGACTTCGTCAGCGGGGTCGGCAACCCGCTGGTCCTGGTGTACGAGTCGCAGGTCGCCTCGCTCCTGGCGGGCGGGCAGCAGCCAGGTGACCTGGTCGTCCTCTACCCGGACACCACGGTCAACAGCGACCACACCGTCGTACCGCTCACGGAGAACGGGCGGGCGCTCGCCGAACTCCTCTCCAGTGACCCGGAGTTGCGCAAGCTCCTGGTCCGGCACGGGTTCCGGCCGCAGGGGGCGGCCACCGCGTTCGGCTCGGCCGGCGCGCATCTCAAGCAGGAACTGACCGGCGTCCGCCAGGCTCCCGTGCCCACCTCCGCGGTGCTGCACGAGCTGGCCCGCCGCGCTACGGGGGACGACAAGTGACCTACATCGACAACGACTTCGTACTCACTCCGCCCGAGGCCGTCGCCGCCGTTCCGCGGGAGCGGGCCGGTGGGCTGGTGCCCGTCGACGACTCCGTTCGTACCGGCATGGCGCAGAAGGCCGCCGACTATGTGGCCGGGCTCGCGGCGCTCGACGCCCGCTCCCCCGAGTTCGCGGGGAAGGTCGGCGAGATCACCGGGCTGGGGGCCGGGGACATGCGCAGCGCCGCCGCACAGTCCAACCGGATGCTGGAGCGGACCGTGCGCAGCCTGCCCGACAAGGGCGGGGACGCGCAGGCCCAGGTCGCCGGGTCGCTGGTGGAGTTGCGGCGGGTGGTGGAGGACCTCGATCCGCGTGACCTCGCCGTCGCCAAGGGGCGGAAGTTCCTGTCCCGGCTGCCGGGTGGCAACAAGGTGCGGGACCACGTCGCCAAGTACGCCTCCGCGCAAGGCACGCTGAACCGGATCGTGGGCGCCCTGCGCGGCGGTCAGGACGAACTGCGGCGGGACAACGCCGCGTTGCAGACCGAGCGGGTGCGGCTGTGGGAGACCATGGGCAGGCTCCAGGAGTACGTCGTGCTGACCGAGGCCCTGGACACGGCCGTCGAGCAGCACATCGCCGGGGTCGCCGACCCGCAGCAGGCCGACGGTCTGCGGGCCGACGTGCTCTTCCCGGTCCGGCAGAAGCACCAGGACCTGCTGACCCAGCTCGCGGTGTGCGCGCAGGGCTACCTCGCCATGGACGTCGTACGCCGCAACAACGAGGAGCTGATCAAGGGCGTCGACCGGGCCGCGACCACGACCGTGTCGGCGCTGCGGATCTCCGTGATGCTGGCCTCCGCGCTCGACCACCAGAAGAAGGTCGTCGAGCAGGTGAACGCGTTGCGCGGGACGACCGAGGACCTCATCCGGGGCAACGCCGAGATGCTCGCCACGCAGAGCGGGGAGATCCAGCGGATCGCCGCCGACCCGGCCGTGGGCGCGGAGACGCTGCGCAGCGCCTTCCAGCAGATCTACCGCACCCTCGACGCCATCGACACCTACAAGGTGCAGGCCACCGAGGTGATGGCGTCGACCGTGGAGTCGCTGACGTCCGAACTCCAGCACGCCTCGGCCTACTTGGAGCGCAGCCGGTCCCAGGGCGCGCTGGAAGGGGGCCTCGGATGAGACGAGCACTGACCTGCGCCCTCGCCGCCGTCGCCCTGCTCGCCGGCTGCACCACCGGGGAGGAGGAAGCGAAGGGTTCGGATCCGAACGCGCTGCACGTCCTCGCCTCCAGCGAACTGAGTGACATGGAGCCGGTCCTCGAACGGGTCGGGGCGGACCTCGGCGTCCCCGTGGAGCTGTCCTACGCGGGCACCCTGGACGCCGTGGACCGGCTCGCGAAGGGCAAGGCGGACGGGCGGTTCGACGCGGTGTGGCTGTCTTCCAACGACTATCTGCGCCTGCGTCCCGAGGCGGCCCGGAAGGTGGTGTCCGAGACCACCGTCATGGCCAGCCCGGTCGCCCTCGGCGTCAAGCCCGCCACCTTGCGCGAGCTGGGCTGGAAGTCCGACGACGTGACCTGGTCCCAGGTCGAGAAGGCCGTCGCGGACGGCAAGCTGACCTACGGCATGACGGACCCGTCCCGCTCCAACTCCGGCTTCTCGACGCTGATCTCGGTCGCCTCGGCCCTCTCCGGCGCCCAGTCCGCGCTCACGGACGCGGACATCGCGAAGGCCACGCCCCGGTTGAAGGAGTTCTTCCGGGGCCAGAAGCTGACGTCCGGCTCGTCGGGCTGGCTGGCGACGGCCTACCAGCGGCGCGGCAACGTCGACGCGCTCCTCAACTACGAGTCCGTCCTCAAGGGCATCCCGGGCCTGACCGTGATCCGCCCCCGCGACGGTGTCGTCACCGCCGACTACCCGCTCTCCACGCTCGCCTCGGCCGACGCCACGGACCGTGACACCGTGCGGCGCCTGGCCGAGGCCCTGCGCAGCCCGGAGATCCAGCGCGAGATCACCGAGCGCACCCACCGCCGCCCGGTCGTCGCCGGGGTCGCGCCCGCGGCCGGACTCGACACCACCCGGCGGCGCGAACTGCCCTTCCCCGGCTCCCGTTCGGTGGCCGACGGGCTGCTCGACTCGTACGAGAACGAACTGCGCCGCCCCTCGCGGACCGTGTACGTCCTGGACACCTCGGGCTCCATGGAGGGCGAGCGCCTGGACGGCCTGAAGGCGGCGCTCACCGGCCTCACCGGCGACTTCCGGGAGCGCGAGGAGGTGACACTGATGCCGTTCGGGTCGGACGTGAAGAGCGTACGGACCCATGTGGTGGACCCCGCCGACCCGCGGACCGGGCTCGACGCGATCAAGAAGGACACCGCGGGCCTCGAGGCCGACGGCGACACCGCCATCTACACCTCGCTGGAGAAGGCGTACGGCGAACTCGGCGCCGACGAGGACACGTTCACCTCGATCGTGCTGATGACGGACGGCGAGAACACGGCCGGGGCGGACGCCGGCGAGTTCGACGACTTCTACCAGCGGCTCGACGGCACCGCACGCCAGATCCCCGTCTTCCCCATCCTCTTCGGCGACTCCGACCGGTCCGAACTGGACCACATCGCCGACCTGACCGGCGGCCGCCTCTTCGACGCCCAGCAGGGCTCGCTGGACGGCGCCTTCGAGGAGATCCGTGGCTATCAGTAGATGGTTGGAGTCCCGCAAGAACATCGCGGGGAGCGCGTGCGGGCTGGTGGGGGTGGGGCTGACGTCGCCGGGGTGGCCGGGCCGTACTGGCCGGTCGTCGTCGCGGGACTGTACGGCGCGGGCGCCCTCGTCGCCCCGCCGGAGCGGCCGGCCCTGCCGGACTTCCCGGACGCCTCCGCCCAGCTGGACGCCCTGCGCGTCGACTTCGAGACGCTCTGCGGCTATCTGGCGGAGGTCGAACTGCCGCCGGCCGCCGCCGGGCGCCTCACCGAGCTGACCGACCTGCTCACGGCGCTGCTGGACCCCGGCTGGGCGGCCGAGCTGCTGGCCCAGGACCCGGAGGGCGTGCACACCCTCGCCCGGGCCGTACGGCAGGACGTTCCCGAGGCCGTCGACACCTTCGTCCGCACCAGGTGGTGGACCCGGCTCGCGCCGGGGCAGGAGGCGCCGGAACGGCATCTGGAACGGCAGTTGACGCTGCTCCAGGAGGAGGCCGAACGGCTGGCGGGCGCGCTGCGGGAGACCGAGGCGCGGCGGCAGGAGTCGCACACGCGGTATCTGGAGGACCGGGGGCGGGCGAACTGACGTCAATTGCCGAGGAGTCCTTTGACGACCGCGATGATCAGCATCAGCACGAGCAGCAGGGCCAGCACCTTCAGTACGGCGAACCGCGGGGCGGCCGGCGCGGGCGGCGGCGGTGCGGGGGGCGGCGGGGGCGGGACGGGCACCGGGAGGGGGCCGTTGAAGACGTCGTGGCGGGTCCGGGTGATCCGCTCGCACCAGGGACAGGACGGCAGATGGGCGCCGTACGTGTGCAGCGGGCGGGCCTGGCAGACCCGGATCTGTGAACGCTCCTGGTCCAGCGCCCGTAGCCATGCCTCCGCCGGGGGCCGGGCGGCGGGGGCGTGGACGCCGGGGCCGAAGGCGGTGCGGGCGAGGGTGAGCAGGCCGGGCGGCAGGACGGAGGGGTCGACGGTGCCGCGCGGGATGACGACCTGGTCGGGGCGGACCACGTAGGAGCAGCTGGCGGCGATGTTGTCCTTGACGGTCGACTCGGAGGTGCTCTCGTGCGGGACGCCGCCGAAGGGATGGTTGCCGGCGGTCAGGAGCTGGTAGACGAGCACGGCGAGGGCGAAGTCGTCGCTGGCGCGGCTCGCGGGGCTGCCGGACTGCCGTTCGGGGGCGGAGTAGTCGGTGGTGTGCATCAGGCACGGGAACTGCTCTCCCGTGACGGGGTCGGTGAAGGCGATGGAGTCGCAGTCGAGGAAGGTGACGAAGCCGTTGCCGTCGACGACCACGTTGCTGCTGGAGAAGTCGCCGATGACGAGGTTGTCATGGTGCATGCGGGCGGTCATGAAGGCGAGGTTCCAGGAGACGCCGAGCAGGAACCGCCAGTCCGCCTCGGGGAACAGCCTCAGACGCTGGGCGCGGGTGAACAGGCCGACCAGCTGGACGTGTTCGGGCTCGCCGAAGCGGTGCATGGCGTAGCCGAGGAACGCGCCCTCGGGGCTGCGGGCGAGCGCGGTGGGCCAGGCCAGTTCGGGTGGCTGGGACCGGTCGGTGGGGCGGGCGGCGAGCGGGGACATGGTGAGCATGCGGGCCAGCCGGCGCTCCTGGTCGGGGCCGGGCGGGTCGCGGTAGAGCTTGACGACGGTGCCGTGGTCGCCTTCGACGGGGAAGACGGCCGCCTGGCCGCCGCCCTTGAGGGGAGCCTCGGCGAGCACGACCGGTTTCCCGTCCAGGTGGACGACGCGGCCGCTCATCGCCGCGTCCTGCGTACGGCCCGCAGCAGGGTCTTGTCGTCGGCGTTCAGCGCGGTCAGCCGGTCCGACCTGAGGAGGGCGGCCAGGTTGTCGTGCGCGGCGTCGGAGACCGGTCCGGGCGTGTCCAGGGAGCGGAAGACGGCGTCGACGAAGGAGGCGTTCGGGGTGGCCGCGCCGCCGCCGGAGCGGGAGAGCGCGGCCTGTGCGAGACCGTCGGTGGACAGCAGGACGCCGTCGATGCCCGGGTCGGCGACACAGTCGGTGTGCACCCAGCGGGCGGCGTCCGGGGAGGTGAGGAAGACGGTCTCGTTGCTGTACTCGCCCGCCGCGGCCGGCTGCGGCAGCAGATGGAACTGCCGTTCACCGTCCTCGGTCCCGGCCCGCAGGACGACGAAGCCGTCGCCGACGCTGAGGTGACCGAGCCAGTCCGGGGCCAGCACGACCACGGTGAGGGTGGTGGCGAAGTCCGCGGCCGACGCCCCCGTGGTCTCCAGGAACACCTTGGTGACCTCGCGGAAGGCGTCCACGAGCAGCGCGTGCACGGCGTCGCCGGGCGGACTCTTGGCCTGCGCGGCGGCCCGTCGTACGAAGTGCTCGGCGGCCAGCTCCACCGCGAGCCGCGACCCCTCGTCGGAGCGCGGCCGGCTGCCCGCGCCGTCCGCGACGGCGAGCACGGCGACCGGGCCCGCGTCGGTGTGCGCGCACGCGTCCTGGCAGGGGAGCCCGTCCCGGCGGTGCCGGTAGCCCTCGACACTCATGCCGTGGATGCGCCAGCCGGCCCGGTCCGCGGCCATCGCCTAGCTCTCCCAGGCCGGGCGCTGGGTCTTGAACTGGCTGAAGATCTTCTCGAACACCTCGTCGCCCGCGCCCTTCTGCTCGGCGCCCGCGCTCGCGGACATCATCTGGAGCAGCTCGCGGAACGGGAAGCCCTGGATGGTGGCGTTGAACTTCGGGGCGAACGCCCGCAGGACCTGCTCGCCGTAGTCGGTGATGCCGCCGACGCCGATCGCGTACAGCCGGAAGCGGCGGGCGTTCTGCTCCTCGGCGAGGACGGGGACCAGGCGGTGCCAGGAGTCGGTGCGGTGGCCGGTGGCGTCGGTGGGGATGCCGTCGGTGACCAGGCAGATCTGCGGCCGGTAGTACTGCAGGCCGGAGGCGCGCAGTTCGGCCTTGCGGGCGGCGACGATGTGCATCGACAGCTCCAGCGCCTCCGTCATCAGCGTCACGCCCGCGGCGGTGAGCTGCGGCGGCCGGAACATGTGCGCGGGCACGAACGGGCTCACCGGGGCCCCGGGCACGAGCGGCTGCGGGCCCCGCCAGGCGGCCACGCCCTGTCCGCCGAAGGTGACGACCGCGACCTCGACGCTGTAGCTGAGCGAGACGTCGTCGTGCAGCTCCCGGGTCCACTCCACAAGGGCGTTGTTGAGGGTCTGGATCGGCGGCCCCGCCATGGAACTGGAGGTGTCGAGACACAGCACGAGCGGCAGCCGCTGGGCGTTGTTCTCGAACTCGATGTCGGCGTACTCCGCCGGCAGGGTGGGCGGGTATTCGCTGGACATGGGCTTCTCCTGGTGGCGCGGCGGTGCCTGGGTCAACGGGCGTGAGCGTGGCGCCCGGCGGCGGGCGGAAAGGCGTACAGGACGTCGGAGTCCGGACCGTCGGCGACATCGACCCGGGAGCCGGGCGGAGGCGCCGCCTGCCCGGGCTCGGCCCACACCGCCCGGTACAGGACGCGGTCGAGCTCGACGTATCCCTGCGGGTGCAGATCGGTGCGGACCACGGCCGGGTGGGTGGGGCCGGTGCGGGGCACGGACCGGGCGCGGGTGGCGCGGGCGGGGGTGGCGCGAAGGGCACGGGTGGGTTCGTCGGCGGTGCGGGCGGCGGTCGCGGGGCCGGTGGCGGGGGCGGTGCGGGTGCGGCGTACGAGGAGGACGAAGGCGGCGAGGAGCAGGATCAGGGCGGTGGCGGTGGCGAAGAGGAGCCACTGGTCGCGGTCGTTGTCGCCGGTGGAGCCCACGGCGTAGGCATGGTGACGGGTCGCCACCCCCTTCCCGACCAGGTCCTCGCCGGTGAGCGTGCCCTTGCCGTCGACCGCGTCGCAGAACGACTGCTTCTGCTTGCAGACGTTGTCCAGCTCCGTGCGCGTAGCGGGCGACAACGGCGTGATCACGGCTTTCGGGTCGACGAGCCTGTGGTTCTGGGCCACCAGCATGAGAAGGACGGTGCCGCCCTCGCCGGTGGTGACTCCGGCCGGTACCTGCACCTCCAGGTTCCCGCT
Organism: Streptomyces sp. NPDC057280; assembly: GCF_042668605.1. Taxonomy (NCBI): domain Bacteria; kingdom Bacillati; phylum Actinomycetota; class Actinomycetes; order Kitasatosporales; family Streptomycetaceae; genus Streptomyces; species Streptomyces sp. NPDC057280. The sequence goes on along the minus strand of NZ_JBHUYR010000003.1, from coordinate 637,610 downwards.
CTGCTTCAGGACGCCGTCGATCATGGTCGCGCGGTCGGCTTTGCTGCCGTCGAGCGGGAGCTCGCTTCTGAGGGTGACGACCACCAGCCCGTCGCCCAGCCCCTTCTTCCAGCATCCCAGCCTGGCCGGGAAGTTCCCGCCACAGTCCTCGGCGCTCGCCGGTGTCGCCGACATGAGGCCGATGAACAACCCGAAAAGCAGCGCGCAGCACACCCAACGCCTCATGGGCACCCCCGTGGCCCGAAACGGTCCTCGCTCATATTGGAGCCAACCGACCCGTTCCCGAAAGGGTTTTACGCTTTCTCTCGGTTCCCTTCTACAACTGGAACACCTGATGACAACGGGTGAACATCTGCCGCGCCCGTTCCACCCAATCGCTGGCCAAAGCATCGAAGTCCGCCTGGGTGACCCGGCAGGTCAGCGGCAGATCGCACACCCCCGCGAGACACGGCCGCGGTCCCCGCACATCCCACACGGAAAGCATGGGATTCAGCTGTTCGGTATTCCACGCGTTCGACGCCGCCGCGGCCAGCGCCAGTTGATCGTGGCGCAGGAAATTCCCGTCGGTCACAAAGGCGACGAGCAGCCGCTTGGTGGTCATGAATCTGACCGTGAGCATGCGCCCCGTGTCCTCCAGATCGATCTGCAGGGACACCGAATCGGTGTCGGTCACGATATGGAGATTCCGACCGGCCCCCCAGTTCCTCACCAACTGCCGCCAGTGCGTGCCGATTTCGTACACCGGGCCGATCGAGGACTCAGACGCTGCCACGGCCCACCGCCCGCGCGACCATCGCATCGGTCAGACCGGCATCCAGCAACGCCTGGGCGTGCAGCATCAGACAGGACGGCACGGAGACACTCGTGCTCACCTTCCGCCGGGCGTCGAGCTCGCTCACCCGGATCTCGATGGTCCGCCGCACCTTCGGCGGGGGCCACGAGGGCGCGGACTCCGGGGCCTGCTCCAGCAGTTCGGCCAGCAACTCGTCCAACCGGGGCCGCTCCTCGGGCCGCTTGGCGAGGCACCGCGCGATCAGCGGTCGCATACGGGGCGGTACGCCGTCGAAGTCCGGTTCGCCGAAGACGACCTGGTAGCGGACGGCCTCCCCCGTACCGTGCGGCGGATGCCCGGACAGCGCGTACACCAGCACCCCGCCGAGGGAGAACACATCGCTCTCCGGCCCCACCCGCGCGCCCTTCATCTGCTCCGGCGACATGAACGGCGGCGTCCCGACGATGAGTCCGACCCGGGTGAGGCTGGGCGCCCCGTCCACGCGGGAGATCCCGAAGTCGATGACGCGGGGCCCGTCGGAGGCGAGCAGCACATTGGACGGCTTGAGGTCCCGGTGCACCACCCCCGCGTGGTGCACCGCCTGCAACGCCTCGACCAGGAACGCGCCGAGCCGCCGTACCTGCTCCTCGGGCAGCGGCCCGTCCGTGCGGACCGCCTCCGCGAGGGACGGTCCGGGCACGTACATCGTGGCCAGCCAGGGCAGTTCGGCCTCGGTGTCGGCGTCGATGACCGCCGCGGTGTAGGCGCCGCTGACGACACGGGCGGCCGCGACCTCGCGCGCGAAGCGTTCCCGGAACTCGGGCTCCGCCGCCAGCTCGGGACGTACGACCTTCACCGCCACCTCGCGCCCGGCGGGCGAGCGCCCGAGATACACCCAGCCCATGCCGCCGGAGCCGAGCCGCCCGACGATACGGTACGGCCCCACCTTCAACGGGTCGCTGACCGGAGTGCGCACCCCGCTCACCTCATTTCGGGGTTCGTTGCAGGATGTCCCGAGTGTCCCGCGAAATCCCCGTCCGCACAGAGGTGATGACCGAAAAAGACGAAGGCCTGTCGCTGTGTTCCCATCGGGGCGGACGGGTCACAACGACAGGCCCATGGCTCCGCACGCCGTTGTACGGAACCTCGTCGGCGCACACCGCGGCCGGCCGTGACGATCGCTGGTCAGGGCATATCCCGAACCGGCCGCGGAGTCTTCACGGGGGAAACCCCCTCGCGGGCTCTAGCCCAGGCGCTCCACCAGCGCCCGGTACTCGTCCCACAGCTCCTTCGGGGTGTGCTCGCCGAAGGTGTTGAGGTGCTCGGGGATCAGCGAGGCCTCCTCGCGCCAGACCTCCTTGTCGACGGTGAGCAGGAAGTCGAGGTCCTTGTCGTCGAGTTCGAGGCCCTTGGTGTCCAGCGCGTCCTTCGTCGGCAGGATGCCGATCGGGGTCTCGACGCCCTCGGCCTTGCCGTCGAGGCGCTCCACGATCCACTTCAGGACACGGCTGTTCTCGCCGAAGCCGGGCCAGACGAACTTGCCCTCGTCGTTCTTGCGGAACCAGTTGACGTAGTAGATCTTCGGGAGCTTCGTGGCGTCCTTGTCCTTGGCCACGTCGACCCAGTGACCCATGTAGTCGCCCATGTTGTAGCCGCAGAACGGCAGCATGGCGAAGGGGTCGCGGCGCAGCTCGCCGACCTTGCCCTCGGCGGCGGCGGTCTTCTCGGAGGCCACGTTGGCGCCGAGGAAGACGCCGTGGTTCCAGTCGAAGGACTCCGTCACCAGCGGCACGGCCGAGGCGCGGCGGCCGCCGAAGAGGATCGCCGAGATCGGCACGCCCTTCGGGTCCTCCCACTCGGGCGCGATGATCGGGCACTGCGAGGCGGGCACGGTGAAGCGGGCGTTGGGGTGGGCGGCCGGGGTCTCCGAGTCCGGAGTCCAGTCGTTGCCCTTCCAGTCCGTCAGGTGGGCCGGCGTCTCCTCCGTCATGCCCTCCCACCAGATGTCGTTGTCGTCGGTGAGCGCCACGTTGGTGAAGACGGAGTTGCCCCACAGGGTCTTCATCGCGTTGGCGTTGGTGTGCTCACCGGTGCCGGGCGCGACGCCGAAGAAGCCGGCCTCGGGGTTGATGGCGTAGAGGCGGCCGTCCTCGCCGAAGCGCATCCAGGCGATGTCGTCGCCGATCGTCTCGACGGTCCAGCCGGAGATGGTGGGCTCCAGCATGGCGAGGTTGGTCTTGCCGCAGGCCGAGGGGAAGGCCGCCGCCACGTACTTGGACTCGCCCTGCGGCGGGGTGAGCTTGAGGATCAGCATGTGCTCGGCGAGCCAGCCCTCGTCGCGGGCCATCACCGACGCGATGCGCAGGGCGTAGCACTTCTTGCCGAGCAGGGCGTTGCCGCCGTAGCCGGAGCCGTAGGACCAGATCTCGCGGCTCTCGGGGAAGTGCGAGATGTACTTGGTGGAGTTGCACGGCCAGGGGACGTCCGCCTCGCCCTCCGCGAGGGGGGCGCCGAGGGTGTGGACGGCCTTGACGAAGAACCCGTCGGAGCCGAGCTCGTCGAGGACCGGCTGCCCCATGCGGGTCATGGTGCGCATGGAGACGGCGACGTACGCCGAGTCGGTGATCTCGACGCCGATCGCGGAGAGGTCCGAGCCGAGGGGGCCCATGCAGAACGGGACGACGTACATCGTCCGGCCCTTCATCGAGCCGCGGAAGATGCCCTTCTCGCCGGCGAAGATCTCCCGCATCTCGGCGGGGGCCTTCCAGTGGTTGGTCGGGCCCGCGTCCTCCTCCTTCTCGGAGCAGATGAAGGTGCGGTCCTCGACGCGCGCGACGTCGGTCGGGTCGGAGGCCGCGTAGTAGGAGTTGGGGCGCTTGATCGGGTCGAGCTTCTTGAAGGTGCCCTTCGTGACGAGCTCCTCGCACAGGCGCTCGTACTCGGCCTCGGATCCGTCACACCAGACCACGTTGTCCGGCTGGGTCAGTTCGGCGATCTCGTTCACCCACGAGATCAGTTCCTGGTGCTTGGTGGGGATGACGGGGGGAGCCGCGATGTCGCGCGCCACGATTGCTCCTAAATGAGGGATTTTTTGTTGGAGGCCCCGTGGGGGCTGCGACCCGGATGCGTCCAGCGCCTCTCGGTGGTGACCTTGGCGCTCATCCGGTGCCGACCGCACTCATCTGATCATCCGTCCCGAGTGCCCATCTGTCCAGAAGGCATCACAGGTGAGCGGAGTGAGCATTGCCACGTGTCGGAGTGTTGCCATGCGTGCACTTTGAGTTCGCTTGACGGTCCCTTGACCGCGCCGCCGCATGGTCAACTCCCGTGAGATGATGGCCACTCTCGACCGATTACCGGTCCCCGCTCATCCGCGACTTACGGGTCCGTAGGTACGATGCCGGGCATGACTGCGTCCGCCTCCGACGCGCCCTTGGACCCCTCGGCCGCCGGCCGTGGTCCCGTGGCGCTCTCCCTCCCGCACCCGGTCAAGCCCAAGCTCCGCGGCTGGCTGCACCTCGGGATGTTCCCGGCCGTACTCATAGCGGGCCTGGTGCTCACCGCCCTCGCCGACTCGACCCGGGGCCGGATCGCCTGCGGCATCTTCGCCCTGACGGCCTGCCTGCTGTTCGGCGTGAGTGCCCTCTACCACCGCGGCAACTGGAGCCCGCGCATGGACGGCGTCCTGCGCAGACTCGATCACGCCAACATCTTCCTGATCATCGCGGGCACCTACACCCCGCTGACGATGCTGCTCCTGCCCGGCGCGAAGGGGCAGTGGCTGCTGTGGGGCATCTGGGCGGCGGCGCTCGCCGGCATCGCCTTCCGGGTGTTCTGGGTCGGCGCCCCGCGCTGGCTCTACACCCCCTGCTACATCGCGATGGGCTGGGCGGCGGTCTTCTTCCTGCCGGACTTCATGCGCGCCGGCGGGATCGCGGTCCTGGTGCTGGTGGTCGTCGGCGGTGTGCTCTACAGCGCCGGTGGCGTCATCTACGGCATCAAGCGCCCGAACCCGTCCCCGCGCTGGTTCGGCTTCCACGAGGTCTTCCACTCGCTCACGCTGGCGGCGTTCGTCGTCCACTACGTGGGGATCTCCCTGGTGGCGTACCAGCACGGATAACAGCACCCACCCGCACCTCCCGGAGGGCCACGGCTTACGAGCCGTGGCCCTTTTTCGTGCGCCGACCACGGACTTCCGCGCGCCCGGACTCATGACATGCGACACCTATTGACAGGCACCCTATTTTGACAGCTACTCTCATTTCATGGACACCTTCACTCCGGACCCTCGCCGCTGGTGGGCCCTCGGCGCTCTGGTCGCCAGCATGCTGACCCTCGGCTTCGACATGACGATCCTCAACGTGGCGCTGCCGACCATGGCCGCCGACCTCGGCGCGACCACCGGACAGCAGCAGTGGATGGCCGACGCGTACGTCGTCGTCTTCGCCGCGCTGATGCTCCCCGCCGGCCTCCTCGGCGACCGCTTCGGCCGGCGCCGGATGCTCGTCGTGGGCCTCGGCATCTTCCTCGCCGCGTCCCTGCTGGGCGCCCTCGCCGGCGACGTGAACTGGGTCGTCGCCGCCCGAGCCCTGATGGGCGTCGGCGGTGCCCTCGTCACCCCGCTCGCGCTCTCCGTACTGCCCTCGCTGTTCGGCGCGGACGAGCGCGCCAAGGCCGTCGGCATCATCTCCGCGGCCAGCGCGCTCGGCCTGCCGCTCGGCCCGATCATGGGCGGCTGGCTCCTCAACCACTTCTGGTGGGGCTCGGTCTTCCTCATCAACGTCCCCATGGCCGCGATCGGCATCCTCGCCTGCGTGCTGCTGCTCCCGGAGACCCGCGACCCCGCCTCCCCCAAGGTCGACACCGTCTCCACCACGCTCACCGCGACCGGCCTCGGCGCCCTGATCTACGCGATCATCGAGGCCCCCACCCGGGGCTGGACCGACGCACTGGTCCTCGGCATGCTCGCGGGCTCGGTCGTCCTGCTGACCGCCCTGGTCCTGCGGGAACGCCGGCAGTCGCGGCCGATGCTCGACATGACCCTGCTCGCCCACCGCGGCTTCCTGTTCAACACCCTCGCCGCGACCCTGGTGATGTTCGTCCTGTCCGGCCTGCTGTTCGTGCTGCCGCCCTACCTCCAGGCCGTCCTCGGCAACGACGCGCTCGGCACCGGCGTGCGGCTGCTGCCGATGATGGGCGGGCTGCTCGTCGCCTCCCGCCTCGCGCCGCAGATCGTCACCCGTTTCGGCGCCCGGGCCACGGTCAGCGCCGGACTGGTGGTGCTGGCGTTCGCCGCCTTCCTCGGCAGCCGTACGACCACCGGCTCCGGCTACGGCTTCACCGCGCTGTGGCTCTCGGTCACCGGCCTCGGCTTCGGCCTCTCCCTCATCCCCGCCATGAACGGCGCCCTCGGCGCCCTCCCCCGCGACCGCGCCGGCAGCGGCTCCGGCCTCCTGATGACCCTGCGCCAGGTCGGCGGCGCCATCGGCATCGCCCTCCTCGGCAGCCTGCTCGCGAGCATCTTCCGGGACCGGCTCGACGTCACCGGGCTGCCCGCCCAGGCCGCCGACACCGCCGGCGACTCCGTGATCGCCGCCCACCTGGTGGCCCGGAAGACCGGCTCGGCCGACCTGCTGGCCTCCGCGAACAGCGCCTACGTCCACGGCATGAGCGTCATCCTGCTGGTCTGCGGCGCCGCCGCCCTCGTAGCGGCGCTCCTGGCGGCGGCCTTCCTGCCCGCAACCCCGAAGACCGGGGAGGCGGCGACCACCCCGGACGTGGCTCCCGAACCGGCGGATGCCTGACAATGGCCTCCATGACACCCGCACGTACCTCTCCGCCCACGGACCTCTCCCGGCTGGGACTCCGTGAGCGGAAGAAGATCAAGACCCGGACGGCGATCCGCGACGCGACGTACGCCCTCATCGAGGAACAGGGCTACGACGCCACCACGATCGAGCAGATCGCCGACCGCGCCGAGGTGTCGCCGTCCACGGTCTTCCGCTACTTCCCCACCAAGGAGGACATCGTCCTCACGGACGAGCACGACGCGCTCATCCTGGAGGAACTGAAGGCCCGGCCCGAGGACGAGCCGTGGACGGAGTCCGTGCGGGCCATCATGCAGAAAGCCGTCCGCCTCGGCCACGACCGGGAACCCGAGATCACCCGGCTCCGCGCGCACCTGATGGTGCAGGTCCCGACGGTGCGCGCCCGGATGATGGAGAGCATGTCGGTCGCCTCCCACATGCTCGCCGAGGGCATCGCGGAACGCACCGGACGGGACGTGGACAGCCTGGAGGTACGCGTCTACACGATGTCCGTGGTCGCCGGGCTCGCGGAGATCTCCCGGTACTGGGCGGAGAACGACTTCCAGGACGATCTCTCCGAGCTTCTCGACCGCGCCCTGGACGTCCTCGCGCACGGCCTCACCCCGGAAAACACCTGAGGCCACGGGCGCCCGCCGTGGCATCCTGACCGGGTGAACGGACCGGAGATCCACCTCGAAGTCGCCCCCGAACTGGCCCTGTTCGTCCCGCACGGACGCCGGTCCGGAGCCACCCCCGTCATCACCGACGGCGTCTCCACCCTCGGCCATGTCGTCGAGTCCCTCGGCGTCCCGCTGCCCGAGGCCGGGACGCTGGTGGTCGACGGCCGCGAGGTGCCCCCGTCGTACGTCCCCGTGGCGGGCGACCATGTGGAGGTCCGGCCCGTCACCCGGCCCCAGCGGGTCCCCGGCGCCCCGCTCCGCTTCCTCCTCGACGTCCACCTCGGCACCCTCGCCCGCCGGATGCGGCTGCTCGGCGTCGACACGGCGTACGAGTCCACGGACCTCGGCGACCCGGCGCTCGCCGCGCTCTCCGCCGCCGAACAGCGCGTGCTGCTCAGCCGGGACCGGGGGCTGCTGCGGCGCCGCGAACTGTGGGCCGGCGCGTACGTCTACAGCACCCGCCCCGAGGAGCAGCTGCACGACATCCTCGACCGCTTCCGCCCCGAGCTGCGCCCCTGGACCCGCTGCACCGCCTGCAACGGCCTGCTCAGGGAGGCCACGAAGGAGGAGGTCGCGGACCAGCTGGCGGGCGGCACGCACCGGTCGTACGACGTCTTCGCGCAGTGCACGGACTGCGGGCGGGCGTACTGGAAGGGCGCGCACCACGAACAGCTGGAAGCCATCGTGGAGCGCGCCCTCGAGGAGTTCGCCGGTTAGCGGCTACCCCTTCCTGACATCCGCCTTTCCGCAGGCGAGGCCGTCCTTGTTGCGGTCGAGACCCAGCGGGTCGTCCTTGCCGTTGACCTTCAGGCGGCCGTAGTCGTTCTTCTTCAGCCAGGCGCAGCGGGCCGACGTCGTCGCCTTGACCTCCTTCGGGAACGCCGTGGGCACGCAGACGTTGATCGAGCCGTAGTGGCGGTCGCAGCCGGAGACGGTCGGGCTGACCTTCTGCGAGGTGCGCTTCTTGCCGGGGCCGGTGACCTTGCCGGAGAGGTCGTCGGCGAAGGAGTGGACGTGCGCCGAGGCGTCCGTCGCGCTCAGCGCTGCCGGGCCCTGCAGGTGCACCCACTTCGCCACCGACGGCACCCCGTTGGCGTCCACGGCGAACAGCATGTACCAGCCGGGCGGCGCCAGGTTGGGGTTGCTCGTCACGTTCAGGTCGACGTTGTTGCCGTTCACCGACAGCGGCAGATCCACGAACCGCTGGTTGGGGTCGGAGGAGTGCGTCACCGCGGCCGGACGGATCAACTCGGCCTTGGCGATGGGCCGGTCGACGGTGATCCGCTGGGTGTCGCCGTAGTTCCACTCGGTGTCGATGACCGAAGTGATCGACGGACGCGTGCCCTTGAGGAGGTACGGCGGCGTGTAGATCGACACGTTGTGGTTCCAGGTGCCGTTGCCCGGGTTGTCACCGGTCGCCATGACCCGGCCGTCGGGCAGCAGGAACGCGGAGGAGTGGTAACCGCGGGCCTCGGGGTCGGCGGCGACGGGATCGAAGGTGCCCGAGTCCGGGTCGTAGATCGACGCCTCGAAGACCGGGTTGGCCCGGTTGTGCAGACCGCCACCGGTCTCCAGCACCTTGCCGTCGGGCAGCAGTACGGCGGAGACGTACATCTTCCCCTGGTTACCGGTCTCGGGGACCTTGCCGTTGCCGAGGTCGACCGTGCCCTGCGGGAGCGGCGGCCCGGCGACGTACGCCGGGTTGGGCTGCTTGAGGTCGATGACGTCGGTGAGGCGGTTGCCCTCCGGGTTGGAGTCGATGTTGCCGCCGCCGATGGTGAGGACTTTCTGGTTCTGCGCCGGGGGCAGCAGCACGCTCGCGGACTGGTCGCGCTGGTCCTTGTTCTGCAGGCCCGGGATCTGGGTGATCGTGTTGGCGTTGTAGTCGTAGATCGCCGAGCCGGTGCCCGGGATGTTGTTGCCGAAGACATGGCTGCCGGAGTAGAAGAGGCGGCCGTCCTGCATCAGGATCATCGACGGGTACAGACCCCAGTACGACCAGGTCTGGTTGACCTGCCACAGCGCCAGCCACTTCTGCTGGGCGTCCGACCAGTACTCGGCGGTCACCGATCCGGTCGAGTCCTCGCGCAGCCCGCCGAAGGAGATGACGTCGCCGTTGCCGAGCTCGGTCGCCGAGGGGTACCAGTGGCCGTCGTTGAGGTCATTGGTCTTGCTGTAGGTCTCGGTCTTCGGATCGAAGATGTACGAGTCCTTGTAGCCCTCGTAGCCGTGCCCGCCCGCGACCGGGAACGCCTTGTTGCCGCTCATCACCAGGACCCGGCCGTCCTGCAGCTGGATGTGCCCGGCGCAGAACATGTCCTTCGGGGTGGGAATGACCTTGTAGGTGCCGGTGGCCGGGTTGTAGACGGCCGAGGTGAAGGTGCCCGCGTTGAACTGCTCCTCGCTGTTGCCGGAGCCCGCGATGAGCAGCACCTTGCCGTTGTTGAGGACGACGGAGTGCATGGAGCGCACCGGGTTCTGCGTGGGCAGCACGTCCCAGCGGCCGTTGGCGCACTGATCGGCCGTGCCGGTGCACTGCGCCGGCGGGAGCGGGTCGGCGACCTGTTCCATCGTGTAGTCGTCGGTGGTCGCGGAGCCGGTGCCGTAGACGGAGACGCCCCAGGTGATCCGGTCGGTGCCGGTGGGGACCTCGGGGGTGCGGACGCTCGCCTGCGTCCAGCTGCCCGCCATCTCCAGGGTCTTCAGATCCGTCCAGTACTGCCAGCCGGCGGTGGTGTCGTGCCGGAAGAGGGTGATGGCGGTGTCCGGGGTCGTCGACTTGTACCAGAGGCTCAGGTCGTACTGCTTGCCCGGCGTCACGCCCGGCGCGCACTCGGCCGACTCGGTGATCAGCGCCTTGCGGTCGCCGTCGACGCGGCGGGTGAGCTCGACCTTCATGGCCTTGGAGCCGGAGTGGGCGCCGGAGGTGGTGGTGAACGTGAAGTCGTTGTTGCCCCAGCCGGACTTCTCCCAGCAGTACGGCATGTCGCCGGTGCCGGCGGTCTCGAAGCCGGGGTTCTTGATGAGGTTGGCGGCGGAGGCGGGTTGCGGTGTGGCGAGGAGGAGACCGGCCGTGAGGGCGGTCACCCCCAGCAGGGCTGGTCTGCGGCGGCTCTTCATACGGTGCGGCTCCTGTTGCGGCGGGTTCTGCGAGGGAGATAGACCAGCGCTTCGGTCCCGACGAAGCGCAGGACGAACGTGATGACCAGGGCGAGTGCGGTGGCGGGCAGCGCCGACAGGCCGAAGTGCGTGACCAGCAGCGCGATCAGCGGGATGCGCAGCACCAGGTCGGCGTTGGCGAGCAGCGCGAAGCGGACCGTGCGGTCGGCCCAGTGCCGGTGGCGGCGCCGGTCACGGAAGAGCACCTTCTCGATGAGGAGAAAGTTCCAGGCCACGCCGAACTGGTTGGCGACGATCTCGGCGGGCAGGTAGTGCAGGCCAGCGTGGGTGAGGGCCCACAGACCGACCAGGTTGGGCACGAATCCGGTGAGCCCGATCAGGCCGAACACCACCATGCGGGCCAGCGGGCTCGCCGTGCGCAGTCCGGCGAGGTGCCGCAGGAAGCGGCGCCCTTCCGCCGCCGTGGACTTGGACTCGCCCGCGAACCGCTCCTGGAAGACGAACGGCACCTCGGTGACCGCGCGCGGCCGGCTCCGCACCGCCAGTTCCAGCAGGATCTTGTAGCCGAGCGGCTGCAGCGCGTCCGCGGCGATGTCGCTGCGCCGGATCGCGAAGAAGCCGCTCATCGGGTCGCTGATGCCGTGCAGCCGGCGCGGGAAGAGGGACTTCGTCAGCCAGGTCGCCCCGCGGGAGACGACCACGCGGTAACTGCCCGCGAGCCCGGCACGGCTGCCACCCTTGATGTACCGGGAGGCGACGACGAGCCCGGCGTTCGCCCGCTGCCCGGTGGCCACCAGCTCCGGTACCAGGGACGGCGGATGCTGGCAGTCGCCGTCCATGACGACGATCCAGTCCGCCCCCGCCGCCCTCATGCCCTCCACGACCGCCCCGCCCAGCCCGCCGACCGGCTCGTCCCGGTGCAGGACGGTCACCGGGAAGGGGCAGTCCTTCGCGGCCTCGCGGATCACCTCGGGGGTGTCGTCGGTGGAGTCGTCCACGAAGACGACCTCGCAGGGCAGCCGGCCGGGTACCGACTCGGTGATCTGGTGCAGGAGTTCGCGGACGTTCGCGGACTCGTTGTACGTCGGTACGACGATGGTGACGGCGGCGGGTTCGGGGACCTCGGCGGCCGTCAGATCCGGCAGGGGTGCGGTGTACTCGTGGCTCATCGGACGCCTCCGGTGGCGTGCTGGATCTGCCGGATCTCGATCCGGTCCGCGCCGGCGCCGAACACGGCGACCGGCGTCGAGTGCTGGATGGCGGCCTTGACGTTGGGCAGGTCGACCGCGTCGCGCCGCACGGTCGGCGAGGCCACGACGTAGTCGATGTCCTTCCAGCCGCGCGGCATCGTCTTGGTGACCGCCGGGTCGAGGTCGGCCTTGTAGAACCAGATGACGCCGAGCCCGGGCCGGTACCCCGCGTGCACCAGGTCCAGCCAGAGCGCGTCGTCGACGAGTACCCGGGTCTTCTCGGGCTGCGCCACCTCGCTCGCCATCCACTGCGCGGCGGCCCGGTAGGGGGCGTTGGCGTCGGCGGTGACGGCGGTGCGGTCACCGTCGTACCAGCGCGGTACGACGTACACGCAGGCGGCCACGGCGAGGACCGCCGCGACGCCGTAACGGCCCACCCAGCGCGCCCTGTTGAGGACGGCGTGCACGATCGAGGCGGTGCCGCCGGCGAGGACGAGGGCGAGGAACGGCAGCGCCTGGATGATGTACATCGCGGGCAGATAGCCGCTGGGCCGCATCGCGACCAGGGCGAGGATGCCCACGGCCAGCGAGGGTCCGGCGAGTGCGCGGGCGGTGACGGACCAGCGCCAGGTGGCGAGGAGCAGGAGCGCGCCCGCGAGTCCGCCGAGGGGCAGGACCCGGTCGTAGTAGAGCCAGGACCTGAGCACGCCGTGCGAGCCGGATCCGGCGTCGAGGATGAAGCCCGAACCGGGCCTGGTCATCTGGTACTTGATGCCGTCCCACAGCGAGACGTGCCCGCCCCCGGGCAGCAACTCGCCCTTCAGCAGGGCGAAGAGGGGGTAGGCCAGGCCGATCAGGGTGCAGGCGGTGAGGGCGCCGGTGAGGGCGAACTTGCGGGTGTCGCGGTGGCTGTGGCGCCACATGGTGACGAAGACCGCGGGGAGAACGAAGAGCATCGTCTCCTTGGTCAGCACGGCCGTGGCCGCCGCGATGCCCGCGCCGAAGTGGTGCCAGAGGTGGCGGCTCGGGGACGCGGCGAGGGTGAACGCCAGCAGGGTCCACATCACCGCGAGGTTGTCGAGGAAGATCTCCCGCTGGAGGACGACGGAGAGCGGGGAGAGCCCGAACAGGGCCATGCCGAGGCCGGCGGCCCAGCGGGGCAGGGACAGCCGGCGCCCGAGCAGGTACACGAGGACGGCGCTGATGGCGCTGATCAGCAGCATCGTGACCCGCATCGAGCCGACGGTCATCGAGTCGGGGCTCAGCAGTTTCGGTATCCAGGTGAGCAGGGCGAGCTGGATCCAGCCGAGCGGCGGGTGGTCGTACCAGTAGGTGTAGTGGGCGAGGCCCTTGCCCTCCTGGACGGCCCAGGCCTGGGCGAGGTAGGTCCCCTCGTCGTCGCTGAGGGTGGGGTAGTCGGCGATGTTCCAGCCCTGCACGACGAGGATCGCGACGAGGAGGGCACCGCAGAGGAGGAGGTCGGGACGCCTGGACGAGGATGTTCGACTGGTCGAACGTTCGTCAGGCGCAGGCTGCCGCTGCGCGGGGACCTTCGGAGCGGTCACCGCGGGAAGGGTGGAGGTCACGCAGGGACGTCCTCTCGGATTACCGCCGTGTGGTGGAGATGGGCACCGACGTGACTGGTCAACTCCCAGTCGTTGCGCCCGCGTTGCTCACGCCAGACGGCGCGCATCGCGGCCCCGGCGAGAAGGACCTGGTAGAACGGGCCGCCCACGATCAGCTTCAGGTAGTGCACGAAGCGCACCCGCAGGCCGTACTGCTTGCCGAAGTCGTGCAGTCCGACGAGCTCGAAGACGAAGGTCACCAGGGCCGTGACGGCCGGCAGGAAGGTGACGAAGGCGATGCCGACGGGCACGTCGAGGAAGAGCGCGACCGCGACGTTGAGCGGGATGATCACGCCGGAGAAGGCCTGGAGGAACGGGGTCATGAGGGTGTACCGGGCGAGCAACCGCTGCCCGAAGCCCGGGAGTTGCTTCCAGTCCTTCTTCCGGTAGACCTGAAGGAAGCCCTGGTTCCAGCGGGTGCGCTGCTTGAGCAGGGACATCAGGCTGCCGGGGGTCTCCTCGCGGGTGACCATGTCGGAGTCGTAGGCGACGACGACCTTCTTGCCGACCGACGACAGCCGCACCCCGAGGTCGCAGTCCTCGGCGAGGCACTCGGAGTCCCAGCCGTCGGCGTCCCTCAGGACGTTCGTGCGGACGAAGACGGTATTGCCGCCGAGCGGGATGAACCCCTTCTGCGCGTGCAGATGGAGCCGCGAGCGGAACCAGAAGAAGTACTCCAGGCAGTTGCGCAGGGAGTACCAGCTGGAGTGGAAGTTGATGAGCTGGACGCCGCCCTGGACGACGTCGGCCCCGGTGGTCCGGAAGGCGTGGTCGACGTGGGCGAGGAGCTCCGGGTGGACCTGGTCCTCGGCGTCGAAGACCCCGACGACGTCGCCGCGGCAGTGCGGCAGCGCCGTGTTCATCGCCTTCGGCTTGTTCTTCTTCTCGTGGGTGTCGACGACGACCCGGACGCGCGGATCGCGTTCGGCGGCCGCTTCGGCCACCGCCGTGGTCTCGGGATCGTCGTGCCCGACGATGACGATGATCTCGAAGTCGGTGTGGCTGGATTCCAGCAGCCGCTTGATGGTGTGGTCGAGGACGGCCTGCTCGTGCCGCGCGGGCAGCAGGAGCGAGAACGAGACGTGTTCACCCCCGTCCGGTCTGCTGAACCGGGTGGAGGCCAGCACCTCGGGCGTACGCCACGCGTGCATCTGCCACCACAGGGTGAACGCCGCCATCCAGAACAGGGCCAGAGAAACGGCAGCGATGAAGACAGACGTCAGCAAAGATCCCCCCAGATCTGAAAAACCCCCTGTCGTGGCAGGCCAGTCACTCCTGCCACGTCACTGTGGAGAGGTTATGGGTGATCTGTGAAGTGCGAGGGATCTTCCGATAAATACTATGTTTCGTGGGGGTGTGGTGACTTCACCCGTTCAAGGATGCTCGGAGCCGTTCAACCTCGGTCGTCGGCGCATCACACGTGAAGTTACGGCAGACATACGCGGCCGGTTCACCGCCGACCAGCGGCCGGTCGGCCAGCAGCGGAAGTTCATCACTCCCGACGACTCCCGCGGCGACGACGGCACCGGGCGCGGTCCCCAGAAGTGCCGTACGGTGCAAGGCCTTTGTGGCCGGATCATCGAGGGCCGGCCCCACGACGGCGACCTCCCGCGGCCCGTCGAGCAGCGCCTCGGCGACCGCGAGCCCCCACCCGATGAACCGCGGCACCCGCGGCCCGAGCGCCTTCACCACGCCCAACGCCCGCTCCGCGGCGACGCGATGCGGCTCGGCACCGGTCTGCGCGGCATAGCTCAGCAACGCCCCCGCGGCGGCGGTCCAGCCGGACGGCACGGCGTTGTCGGTCGGGTCCTGAGGCCGCCGGATGAGCCGCTCGGCGTCGGAGGCGGTGTCGAACAGCGCGCCCGACTCCTCGTCCACGAACCGCGCGAGCACATGGTCGAGCAGGAACCCGGCGAACTCCAGCCACACCCCCTCCCCCGTCACGGCCGTGAGCGCGAGGAACCCCTCCGCGACATCCGCGTAGTCCTCCAACACCCCCGCGTTGGCGCCGACATGCCCGTCCTTGCTGGTCCGGGCGAGCCGCGCCTGCTCGTCGAGATGCAGCCGTACGAGGAGATCGGCGGCGGCGACGGCGGCCTCGACCAGGTCGGGGCGGTCGAAGTAGGCGCCGGTCTCGGCCAGCGCGGCGATCGCGAGCCCGTTCCAGGCGGCGACGACCTTGTCGTCCCGCCCGGGGGCGGGCCGCCCGGCACGAGCGTCGAGGAGCCGCCGCCGGACGGACTCGACCTTGTCGCCGTCGAACACGCCCTCACTCTGCGGAAGCTGAAGAACCGAGGCCCCTTCCTCGAAGGTCCCTTCGTCCGTCACCCCGAAGTACTGCGCGGCGAGTTCGGCATCCTCCTCACCCAGCACCTCGACAAGCTGCGCGGGCGTCCACACGTAGTACGCCCCCTCGACGTGCTTCCCGTTCCCGTCGTCGCTGTCGGCGTCCAGCGCGGAGGCGAACCCGCCCTCGTTCGTGCGCAGTTCACGCACCATGAAGTCGGCGGTCTCCAGGGCGACGCGCCGGGCGAGCTCGGATCCGGTGGCACGCCACAGATGGGCGTACACCCGGCACAGCAGCGCGTTGTCGTAGAGCATCTTCTCGAAGTGGGGCACGACCCACTCCCGGTCGACGGAGTACCGGGCGAACCCGCCCCCCAGCTGGTCGTAGATCCCACCCCGCGCCATCCGCTCGCACGTGTCCCGCGCCATCTGCAAGGCACCCTCGGCCCCGGTCCTGGCGTAGTGCCGCAGCAGGAACTCCACGACCATGGACGGCGGGAACTTCGGCGCCCCGCCGAATCCGCCGCGCTGCGCGTCGTACTCCCGCGTCAGCCCGAGCAGCGCCTGCGCGAGCTCCTCCTGGCCGGGCGCCTGCGAGTCGCCGTAGGAGATCTCCCGCCCGGCGAGGTCCCGCACGATCTTCTCCGCCACCTCCGTGACCTCGTCCCGCCGATCGGCCCACGCACTGCGCACCCCCTCCAGCACCTGCCGGAAGGACGGCATCCCGTGCCGGGGCGCGGGCGGGAAGTAGGTACCGAAGTAGAAGGGCTCGGCATCCGGCGTCAGAAACACGGTCATCGGCCACCCGCCCTGCCCGGTGGCGGCCTGCACGGCCTCCATGTAGACGGCGTCGACGTCGGGGCGTTCCTCGCGGTCGACCTTGATGTTGACGAAGTGGGCGTTGAGGTAGTCGGCGGTCTCCTGGTCCTCGAAGGACTCGTGCGCCATCACATGACACCAGTGGCAGCTTGCATACCCGACGCTGAGCAGCACCGGTTTCCCGCTCTTGCGCGCCTCCTCGAAGGCCTCGCCGGACCACGGCCACCAGTCGACGGGATTGTCCGCGTGCTGGAGGAGGTAGGGGGACGTCTCTTGGGCCAGTCGGTTCGGCATGGGGTCCATCCTGCCGCAGTACCCCGGCCGTCACGCGTCAGGCGGGTCCCAGAAGGTGATCCTCCGGCCCTCTCCCCACAGCGGCCCGTCCGCAGCACACTTGACCAAGAAACCGTTGTCGTCGGAGGGGGACGAGACATGCGGGACAGCCATCGGGTGGAGGCCGAGCGGCTGGTGGGCCGGGCCGTGGAGGAGGAGGTGCGGCGGTCGGGCGGGCGCATCGACGGGGGCGTGCTGCTGTCGCGGGCGCGGGGCGCGCTGGATTCCATGGCCGAGACGGCCGCCGAGGAGTACGAGGCCTACACGCGCGCGCTGGACGAGGCGGCGGCCGGGCAGCTGACGTTCGGGCAGCGGTACGCGCGGCAGGGCGGCGGAACTCCCCTGCTGGTGGCGGGAGTTGCCGCCGCGGCGGCCGTCGTCGCCGACTTGGCGCTGGGGACCGGCGCGGGGACGGCCCTGGGTGCCGGGGTGACCGTGGGTGTCGTCGGGGCCGCGGCGACCGTGGTGAAGGTCGCCGGGTCGCATCTGCCGGCCGCGCATCATCAGGCGGGCGCGGCGAGTCAGCCGGGCGGGCCCGAGCAGCTGCGGCTGTCGTGGCTGACCGCCCTGGAGGTGCGGGGCATCCGGCCCTTCCTGGATCAGCAGCGGGTGCTGAGCGCGTCGACCGGGCCGAAGAAGACGGGGCCGCGGCTGAAGGGCGCCGACAAGAGCGCGGCGGCCCGCGGACGGAACGTGCTGGAGCAGTCGTTCGGCCAACTCCCCGATCCGATCACGGAGTTCGCGGGTCGGCGGCAGGAGCTGGGCCGGATCAGACAGTGGGTGCAGTCAGCGCGGGCCAGCACCGAGACCCGCCCGACGGTGGTCGTGCTGCACGGTCCGTCCGGCAGCGGCCGTTCCGCGCTCGCCCTGCACGCCGCCCACGATCTGCGGGACTACTTCCGCGGCGCGTGCGTGGTGGACCTGCGCGGCGACAGCCCGGAGGAGCCGCCGCTGCCCACCCGGGACGCCCTGCTGCACCTCCTCAACCGGCTCGGCGCGCCCCGCGAGCAGCTGCTGTTCCGGGAGCGTTCCTCTCCCGACCAGCAGGTCAAGCGGCTGAGCGAGCTGTACCACCAGCATCTGACGGGCCTGCCGGTGACGATCGTCCTGGACGACGCCTCGGACCCGGAACAGGTCCGCACCCTCGTCCCGGAGCGCTCCGACAGCCTGGTCCTGGTCACGAGCCGCACCGCCCTGCGGTTGCCCGCCGATCTGCCGGCCTGGGTGCACCATCTGCCGGTCGAGGCGCTGGACCCGGCGGGCGCGGAGGAGCTGCTGACGGCGACCGCGCAGGACAAGTCGGCGCCGTACGACGCCGAATCCACCGACCGGATCAGGGAGTTGTGCGGGGGCCTGCCGCTCGCGCTGCGCATCGCGGGCTCGGCCCTCGGCCCGCGTGCACCGCGCCAACTGGCCTCGGACCTGGGCGCGTACGGCCCGGTGGAGCCGATCGAGCGGGTGCTGTGGCTGCGCTACACCGACCAGTCGGACACCGCCCGCCGCCTGCTGCGCCGCCTGGCGCTGGCGGGCCGGGCGTCCCTGGGCGCGGCCGCGGCGGCGGCGCTGCTCGCCACCGATCAGTCGGAGGCGCGGCGGCACCTCGTCGCGCTCGCCCGCGCCGGCCTGCTCGACCACGTCCGCGGTGACCGCTACCGCCTGCACGACCTGGTCCGCGCCTTCGCCCAGGCCCGGCTCCTGGACGAGGAGGATCCGGCGGAGCGCACCTCGGCGCAGGAACGTCTCATCGTGAACTACGCGGAGCTGGCGGACTCGGTCCTGCGCCTGGTCGACGGCAACATGTCGACCCGCTCGGACCGCTTCAGCCCGCACGGCTTCACCTCCCTCGACGAGGCGCTGCGCTGGCTGGACGACGAGTCGAGCTTCATCACCTCGACCCTGCGGCACGCGGAGGGCGTGAACCAGGCGGCGGTGCTGAGCCTGCTGGGCGCGCTGTGCGACTACTGCCTGCTGCGCGGCGACCTGTACCGCCTCGGCGAGATCAGCGAGCTGGCCCAGGCCGTCGACCAGGGCCTGCTGGTGCGCTCGGTCCAGTGGCGCACCGGTATCGCGGCCCGTCAGCTCGGCGAGCTGGACAAGGCCCGTACGACCCTGACCTCGGTGGTCGACCTGTACATGGAGGCCCACCACGACGCGGGCGCGGCCAGGGCCCTGTGCTCCCTGGGCATCACGCTCCACCACCAGGGCAACCTGACGGAGGCGGCGGCCAAGCTGCACGAGGCCCTGGATCTCCAGGCGGCCCCCGAACTGGCGACGGACCGCGCCTGGACGATGCACGCGCTGGCGGCGGTGGAACGCGACCGCGCCCACCTGTCCGAGGCCATGGACCTGCTCACCCAGTCCCTGGTCCTGCACCACGCGGGCGAGTCCGTGCACGGCGAGGCCTGGGCCCACTTCCAGCTCGGCCAGCTCGGGCTGCGCATGGGCGACGTACCCAGAGCCGAGCAGGAGCTGCGCACCGCCCTGGATCTCTACGGCCGCACCCGCGACGCCCGCGGCGAGGCGTGGGCCCTGACCCAGCTGGCCCGCGCCCGGCTGGTCGCCGGTGATCCCTCCCCGGCGGTGGACGGTCTGCGCCAGGCGGCGTCCCGGCACCGCGAGAACGAGGACGCGCGCGGCGAGGCCTGGTCGGTCTACTACCTGGGCCAGGCGCTGGAGGAGACGGGCAACCTGGATCTGGCGGTCCGCGAGCTGGAACGCTCCCGGCAGATGTTCTCCCGCATCCGCGACGTGTACGGCCTGGCCTGCGCCCGGCATCATTCGGCGCGCGTGACCCGCGACCAGCGAGCCGCCCAGACGGGCTCCCTGCGCAACTCCGGTTTCGCCCGTCAGCTGCTGGTCGACGCCCGCGCCGACTTCCAGCGCATCGGCGTCGCGCACGGCGAGGCGTGGACCTGCCTGGAGCTGGCGGTGGTGGACGCGGGCAACGCCCGCACCCCGCAGGCACTCGCCCTGTGCGACGAGGCGATCGGCCTGTTCACCTCGTACGGCGACCGCCGCGGCGAGGACTGGGCCCGCTTCCTGCGCTGCACCCTGCTGCCCTACGCGGCCCCGGGCGGGGTCGAGATCGGCACGGCGGTGGCGCAGGAGGAGCTGTCCCAGCTGTCCCGCGCCGGCCATCCGTCCCGCGACGAGAAGCTCGACGACTACGTCGAGGCGTATCTGCTGCTTCTGGAGCGGGGCATCAGCCTGGAGTCCGGCTGGCAGGCGTGGCGGCTGGGGATGGTCCCGAACCGGCATGCGCGGGAGGTCATGGGGGTGGTGGTGGCAGCCAGGAGCTGACCTGCCCGCCACACCAGGAGCCGGCCTGCCCGCCACCCGCCATGACCGGGGTCAGCTCTGGCCGGCGCCGGGCTCGGCCGAGGCCGTCTCGGAGGCGGTCTCGGCCTTGGCCTCGGCCTCCGGGTCCGGCGTCTCCTCGAAGTCGACCTTCCCCAGCTGCCGGCTCATGCTCTTCATCAGGCCCCACACCGCCAGCGCCATCACCGCGAAGACGATGAAGCCGAGGACGCCGGGGGTGACCTTGTTCTCGTCCACCTCCTTGGCGAGGGGGACGAGGTGCGTCATTGCCAGGCTCACGCTTGCGCTCATGTCAGGCATTGTCGCGGATGCCCGCGAAGAGGTCGTCCTCGGGGAGGGAGGTATCGACGAGGGACTTCGCCAGCTCGTACTCCTCCGTCGGCCAGACCTCCTTCTGGATCTCCATCGGGACCTTGAACCAACCGCCGTCGGGGTCGATCTGCGTGGCGTGCGCGATCAGCGCCTTGTCGCGGATCTCGAAGAACTCGGCGCACGGGACGTGCGTGGTCAGGGTGCGCTCGGTGCGCTCGATCTCGTTCCACCGCTTGAGCCAGTCCCCGTACGGCGACTCCAGGCCGCGGTCCAGCATCGCCTGGTGCAGCGCCTCGGTGCGGGGGCGGTTGAAGCCCTGGTTGTAGTAGAGCTTCTGCGCCTGGTAGGCGGGGCCGAAGTCCGCCTCCGGGTACTTCTCGGTGTCCGCCGCGCCCTCGAACGCCACCATCGAGATCTTGTGGGTCATGATGTGGTCGGGGTGCGGGTAGCCGCCGTTCTCGTCGTACGTCGTGATGACCTGGGGACGGAACGCGCGGATCTTGCGGACCAGCTCGCCGGCCGCCTTGTCGACGTCTTCCAGGGCGAAGCAGCCCTCGGGGAGCGGGGGCAGCGGGTCGCCCTCGGGGAGGCCGGAGTCGACGAAGCCGAGCCACTCCTGCTTGACGCCGAGGATCTCGCGGGCCTCGTCCATCTCCTTCTTGCGTACCTCGTGGATGTGCTCCTCGATGTACTTGTCTCCCTGCAGCTTCGGATTGAGGATGGAGCCGCGCTCCCCACCCGTGCAGGTCACGACCAGCACGTCCACCCCCTCGGACACGTACTTCGCCATGGTGGCCGCGCCCTTGCTCGACTCGTCGTCGGGGTGCGCGTGAACGGCCATCAGTCGCAGCTGGTCAGTCAAGACTCAATCCTTGGTAAGTCGGCGCCCCTGTGTGTCGGGGTGCGATCGGCGGCTTCTATAGTGACCGAATCGGAGGGCGAATAATTCCGCAGTCAGGCTCTGGCCCGGTTTCCGTCCGGTTTCTGCCGAGAGGACGATCATGAGCGCGTCGACCACGCGACTGCCCGAGGGCCGTTACGGCCGCTCCTCGGACGAGCGCGCCGACCACAAGCTCAAGATCGCCGGTGCCGTCCTCGGGGCGCTGCTGCTCGCGCTGATCGGCTATTTCGCCTGGCACTACGTCGGCCAGAACAAGATCAGCGCCGAGGTGATCACCTTCGAGCCGGGCAAGGACTCGGTGCAGGTGCATCTGGAGGTCCGCAAGGACGCCGGCGCGAGCGGCTACTGCACGATCCGCTCCCAGGCCGAGAACGGCGCCGAGGTGGGCCGGGCCGATTTCCGCTTCTCCGGCGACGCCACCCGTATCGACAAGGTCGTCACGCTCCGTACGACGTCCCCGGGCACCACCGCGGAGCTCCTGGGCTGCCACGCCGACTGAGTTCAGCCGCATTACGTAGAGGCTGACCTGCGTTGACGTGATTCTGATGGCTTATGTCCTCCCCCTTCGGCCGCTGAATTGTTAGGCTCGTGGTTTCGCCCATCCGTGAAGGAACATTCTTCTGGGTAGGGCGATGCTTTGTATTCCCAGTACCTACGAGGAGCACCTGTGACCCAGACCAGCGAAGACGTCACCTGGCTTACGCAGGAGGCGTACACCAAGCTCAAGGAAGAGCTGGCGTACCTGTCTGGTCCCGCGCGCGAGGAAGTGACCGCGAAGATCGCGGCCGCGCGCGAGGAGGGCGACCTGCGCGAGAACGGCGGGTACCACGCGGCCAAGGAAGAGCAGGGCAAGCAGGAGCTCCGCATCCGCCAGCTGACCCAGCTCCTGGAGAAGGCCAAGGTCGGCGAGGCCCCGGCGTCCGCCGACGGCGCGGTGGCCCCCGGCATGGTCGTGACGATCGCCTTCGACGGCGACGAGGACGACACGATGACCTTCCTGCTCGCCTCCCGCGAGTACGCCAGCTCCGACATCGAGACCTACTCGCCGCAGTCCCCGCTGGGCTCCGGCGTGATCGGCCACAAGGTCGGCGAGGACGCGGAGTACGAGCTGCCCAACGGCAAGAAGGCCTCCGTGAAGATCCTCAAGGCGGAGCCCTACAACGGCTGAGCCGGCCGCACCCCGCCCGTGACGGCCCCCGGTGTCCCCTGGGACACCGGGGGCTTTGTCATGCGGTCTTTTGTCATGCGGTCGCCGAGCGGTACTTCCGGACGGAAAGGGTCCTGAAGACGGCGATGATCAGGATCGAGTAGATCAGTGACGCCCACACCGGGTGCTGCATCGGCCAGGCCTCGGAGGGCGAGACGCCCGGGTTGCCGAAGAGCTTGCGGCAGGCCTGGACGGTGGCGCTGAACGGGTTCCAGTCGGCGATGTGGCGCAGCCAGGGGGTCATGTGGCTGGTGTCCACGAACGCGTTCGAGATGAACGTGACCGGGAAGAGCCAGATCAGGCCGCTGGACGTGGCCGCCTCGGGGGTGCGGACGGACATGCCGATCAGGGCGCCGATCCAGGTGAAGGCGTACCCGAGCAGGAGCAGCAGCCCGAAGGCGCCCAGCACCTTGCCGGCGTTGGTGGGCGCGTCCGATCCGACGCGCCAGCCGACCAGCAGGGCGACCACCGCGAGGACCACCAGGGTGAGGGCGGTCTGGACGAGGTCGGCGAAGGTGCGCCCGGTGAGCACCGCGCCCCGGGCCATGGGCAGGGAGCGGAAGCGGTCGATGAGCCCCTTGTGCATGTCGTCGGCGATGCCCGCGCCGGAGCTGGCGGTGGCGAACGTGACGGTCTGCGCGAAGATGCCGGCCATCAGGAAGTTCTTGTAGTCGGTGGCGCTGGTGCTGCCGCCGATCTGCATGGAGCCGCCGAAGACGTAGGTGAACAGCACCACGAACATGATGGGCTGGATCAGCCCGTAGATGATCATCTCGGGGATGCGGGACATCCGGATGAGGTTGCGCTGGGCGACGACCAGGGAGTCCCGGACGGACTGGCTGACCGGGTTCCCGGCCGGCGCGACGCGCGCGGTGTCGGAGACGGTGCTCATTTCCTGACGGCCTCCTTGTCGCTCGTGACGGCTTCCTCGGCCACGTGGCCGGTCAGGGAGAGGAACACGTCGTCGAGGGTGGGGCGGCGCAGTCCGATGTCGTCGATCTCGATGCCCCGGGTGTCGAGCTCGCGGATGACCTCGGCGAGCAGCTTGGCGCCGCCGGTGACGGGGACGGTGAGCTTGCGGGTGTGCTCCTCGACCGTGGTGTCCCCCTTGCCGAAGCCGCGCAGGACCTCGGAGGCGGTCGCGATGTCCTCGCGCTGGTGGACGACGACCTCGACGCGCTCGCCGCCGGTGCGGGCCTTGAGCTGGTCGGAGGTGCCCTGGGCGATGAGCCGGCCGTGGTCGACGACGGCGATGTCATGGGCGAGGTGGTCGGCCTCTTCGAGGTACTGCGTGGTCAGCAGCAGGGTCGTACCGCCGGAGACCAGGCGCTTGATGACGTCCCACAGCAGCTGGCGGTTGCGGGGGTCCAGACCGGTCGTCGGCTCGTCCATGAACATCACGGGCGGGGAGACGACCAGGGCGGCCGCGAGGTCGAGGCGGCGGCGCATGCCGCCGGAGTAGGTCTTGGTGGGGCGGTCGGCGGCGTCGGCGAGGTCGAACTGCTCCAGCAGCTCCGCCGCCCGGGCCTTCGCGGCCTTCGCCCTCATCTGGTAGAGCCGGCCGACCATCTGGAGGTTCTCGCGGCCGGTCAGATACTCGTCGACCGCCGCGAACTGGCCGGACAGGCCGATGGAACGGCGCACCGCGTCGGGGTGCTTGAGGACGTCGATGCCGGCGACGACCGCCTTGCCGCTGTCGGGCCGCAGCAGGGTCGTCAGACAGCGGACGGTCGTCGTCTTGCCCGCGCCGTTCGGCCCGAGCAGGCCCAGGACGGTGCCCTCCGGCACGTCCAGGTCGACGCCGTCCAGAGCCCTTACGTCACCGAAGGTCTTCACCAGGCCTTCGGCATAGATGGCGCCTGGCATGTGAGTCTCCACGTCGTCGGGGATTCTTCGAAAAGCCTAGGTATGCGCTGGTTGTGTCGCCTGTCTTTTTCTCACGACGCACCATAACGCGATGTATCGCGAGTCTCAACGGATTTTCCCGAAAGGGTGAACCCAAGCCGCTGGCCTCTGGGGATGACCTCAGTCGATGACCGTGTAACCCGCGTTCCGCAGGGCCTGGCCGACCTCGGCGCAGTGCTCGGGACCCTTGGTCTCCAGGTGCAGCTCGACCTCCGCCTCCGTGAACCCGAGCCGGGGGTCGGTCCGTACGTGGCTCACATCGAGGACGTTGGCGTCGACCACTGACAACACCCCGAGGAGCGTGGCCAGGGCGCCGGGACGGTCGGTCAGGCGCAGGCGTACGGCCAGGTAGCGGCCCTGCGCGGCCATGCCGTGCCGCAGGACGCGCTGGAGCAGCACCGGGTCGACATTACCGCCGGACAGCAGCGCGACGACCGGTCCCTCGAAGGCGCCGGGGTCGCTCAGCAGCGCGGCGACGGGGCTCGCGCCGGCCGGCTCGACGACCAGCTTGGCCCGCTCCAGGCTCAGCAGCAGCGCCGCGGACAGCTCGTCCTCGGTGACCGTACGCACCTCGTCGACCAGTTCGCCCACGATCTCGAACGGCACGTCGCCGGGCCGCCCCACCTTCATGCCGTCGGCCATCGTCGCCGGGTTCTCGATCGACACCGGGCGCCCGGCCACCAACGAGGGCGGGTACGCCGCCGCGCCCGCCGCCTGGACGCCCACGATCCGTACGTCGGGCCGCAGGGACTTCACCGCGACCGCGACCCCGGCCGCGAGACCGCCGCCGCCGATGCCGAGGACGATCGTGCGCACCTCCGGGCACTGCTCCAGGATCTCCAGGCCGACCGTGCCCTGGCCCGCGATGACGTCGGGGTGGTCGAAGGGGTGGATGAACACCGCTCCGGTCCGCTCCGCGTACTCCTGCGCGGCGGCCAGCGTCTCGTCGACCACCTGCCCGTGCAGCCTCACCTCGGCGCCGTACTCCCGGGTCGCGCTGATCTTGGGCAGTGGGGCGCCCTTCGGCATGAACACCGTCGACCGCACACCCAGCAGCGACGACGCCAGCGCGACCCCCTGCGCGTGGTTGCCCGCGCTCGCGGCGACGACCCCGGCCGCGCGCTCCTCGGGCAGCAGGCCGGCGATCCGGACGTAGGCGCCACGCAGCTTGAAGGACCCCGTGCGCTGGAGGTTCTCGCACTTGAAGTGCACCGGCGCACCCACCAGCTGCGAGAGGTGCCGGCTGCCCTCCATCGCGGTCACCCGCGCCACGCCCGTGAGCATCTTCTGGGCGCCGCGCACATCGTCGAGAGTGACGGGCCGCAGGGAGTGCAAGGAGTCAGCCGTGCCATAGCTCATGACACAAGCATCGCAGTTCACAAGCGGCAGCGGCCGCTGTGACCAACCTCCGAGACCGGCTTTGCGCAGCGCCGGTACGGCCCGCCTTCCGGCCGCGTACCCTGTCCCCCAACCCAGCACCCTTTACCTGAAGCGAGCCCCCGGCCATGCCCACAACACCTGAAATGTCGATGGACATGACGACCGTCGGTGACACCGGTCTCCTCGACACGCTGCAGCACGAGGTGGCGGTCTTCGCCCGCCGTGCCGAACAGACCCGGCTCGGCGGGGTCGGGCAGGTGCGCAACTCCATGGACCGCGCCGCATACCTGCTGCTCAACCGCCTCGACAAGGAAGGCCCGATGGGCGTCAAGGCGCTCGCCGCGAGCATGGGCATCGACTCGTCGACGGTCACCCGGCAGGTGGCGCCGCTCGTGGACACCGGGCTCGTCAAGCGCACCTCGCACCCGGAGGACGGGCGCGCGGTGGTGCTCCAGCTGTCCCCGCGTGGGCTGTCGCGCCTGGAGGAAGTGCGCTCCTCCCGGCGTCAGTTGATGGCCGAGCTGACACACGACTGGGCGCCGGAGGAGCGCGAGGCGTTCTGCACGCTCCTCACGCGCTTCAACACCGCGCTCTCCTCCCGGATGGCGGCCCAGGGGCTGCCGGGGGCGGATGCGCCGACGGCTTCCTGACGGACGCGGGAGGGCTCCCGGGTTCCCTTACGCACCCTGGGGCCGACGGCTTCCTGACGTACGCCGGGGCGCTCCCGGATTCCCGTACGCGCCCGCCCGGGCGGAACCGCGCGCGGCCCTTGACCGAAAGGCCACCCCTGGCCTCATATGAGACCGGGTCCCGAGTCGCACACGGTTCCGTATTCCGTACGCGACCGGAGTCCGGTTCCCTCGTACGGTCGGCCAGAGGCGGGAGGCGCGGTGCGACAACGGCATGCGTCGCAAGACGCCCGCCGGGCCCGGGAGTTCAAGGCGTTCGTCGCGGGCGCGGCCGGGCGGCTGCTGCATGCCGCGACGCTCCTCACGGCGGAGGCCCCGGACGACAACCCGCGCGCGCGGCGTCTGCTCACGCTGTCGCTGGCGCACACGTACGCGTGCTGGGACGGACTGCACGGCGAGGACCCGTACGACCGCACCCGCCAGTACCTGGCCACCCGCTTCGCCCGCGGCGCGTGGCACCAGTACGGCGGCCTGTTCGGCGCCCGCCCCCATCCCTCCTGCCCGCTGGCCGGCCTGAGCCCGCAGGAGCGGCTCATCCTGGTCCTGAGGCTCTACGAAGGGGTCGCCGAGGAACAGACCGCGGCCCTCCTCGGGCTGCCGACGGAACGCGTCCACACCATCTGCGACCGCGCGACGGCGACACTGCTCCACCCGCCACGGGGCCCGGCCCCGACGGTGGGCGGGGCGAAGGTGGCGGCGTCATGAGGAGGCCGGGGCGGACCGGCGGCCCCGACGGAGGGCGGGGTCGAGGTGGCGGCGTCATGAGAGGGCCGGGGGGAGCGGCGGTGCAGCGGCCCGAGCGGGTCATGACGAGGCCGGGGCGGATCGGCGGCCCTGCCGGAAGGGGGCGGCGGTGAATCGGCCCGAGCGGGAGGCCGCGGTGCGGCGGGTCATGGACCAGGTGCCGCCGCTGGTGCCGCCGGAACTGCACGACGAGGTGGTGCGCCGGGGTGCCCGGATGCTGCGGCGCAGGCGGGCGGCCCGCCGCGTGCTGTGGTTCCTGCTGTTCGCGGCGAGCGTGGCCTTCGTGGTGTGGGCGGTGACGGCCCGCCCCTGGGTGGAGCCGCCGTCGACGACGACTCCACCGCTGACCGACTGGTGAGCGGGCCGGACTAGCGGCCCAGTGCCTGCTGGAGGTCCTCCAGCAGGTCGTCGACGTTCTCGATGCCCACCGACAGGCGCACCAGGTCGGCGGGCACCTCCAGGGCGCTGCCCGCCACGGACGCGTGCGTCATGCGGCCGGGGTGCTCGATCAGGGACTCGACGCCGCCCAGGGACTCGCCCAGCGTGAAGATCTTGGCGCGGTTGCAGACCTCGACGGCCGCCTCCTCGCCGCCCTCGACCTGGAACGACACCATGCCGCCGAACGCGCGCATCTGCTTGGCGGCGACCTCGTGCCCGGGGTGGTCCTCCAGGCCCGGGTAGAGGACCTTCGTCACGCGCGCGTGCCGGGTCAGCATGTCGGCGACCTTCGTGGCGTTCTCGCTGTGCCGGTCCATGCGCACCGACAGCGTCTTGGCGCCGCGCAGCACCAGCCAGGAGTCGAAGGGCCCGGCGACCGCGCCCATGGCGTTCTGGTGGTAGGCCAGTTCCTCGCCGAGCGCCTCGTCACCGACGACGAGCGCACCGCCGACGACGTCCGAGTGACCGCCCATGTACTTGGTCAGGGAGTGCACGACGACGTCGGCGCCGAGCGCCAGCGGCTGCTGGAGGTACGGCGTGGCGAAGGTGTTGTCGACGACGAGCCGCGCGCCCGCGTCCCGGGCGATCTGCGCGACGGCGGCGATGTCGGTGATGCCGAGCAGCGGGTTGGAGGGGGTCTCCACCCACACGGCCTTGGTCTTCGGGGTGATGGCGGCCCGTACGGCGGCGGGGTCGCTGGTGTCGGCGACCGACCACTCCACGCCCCAGCGGGCCACGACCTTGGCGAAGAGGCGGAACGTGCCGCCGTACGCGTCGTTGGGGATGACCACGTGGTCGCCGGGGCTGAGCAGCGTACGCAACAGGCAGTCCTCGGCCGCCAGTCCGGACGCGAACGCGAGACCCCGGCGGCCGCCTTCGAGGGCGGCGAGGTTCTCCTCCAGGGCGGTGCGGGTGGGGTTGGCGCTGCGGCTGTACTCGTAGCCGCCGCGGAGCCCGCCGACGCCGTCCTGCTTGTAGGTGGAGACCTGGTAGATCGGCGGGACGACCGCGCCGGTCAGGGGATCGGCGGTGTTGCCCGCGTGGATCGCGAGGGTCTCGAAGTGCTGACTGATGTGCCTGTCGCTCATGGGCCCCGAGCGTAGTCCGCATTCCGGACCGATGTCGGCGATGAGGTGTCCATGGCGCCTGCTGCGGAGTCGCCGGGACGGGTTGTCCACAGGCCCGGGGGCCTGGTTGGCCAATTGTCGGCGGCGTCTGGAACGCTTGTGGCATGGAGATTCTCTGGGTCCTGGTGGCCGTGGTCATGCTGGGCTTCGTGGTGCTGCCCGTCCTGAGGCGCCGACGGGGCATGATCGAGCAGGTCCCGCCGGGCCACCCCGACGCCGCGGACCCGGCGGACTACGGTTTCGTACGGCAGGAGGAGCTGGACGTCCGGATGCCCGGCCCCGACCAGGACCTGCTGGACGTCCTGGACCTGGTGCAGCGCACCCAGGACTACCGCGCGGCCTCCCAGCTCCTCGCCGGCACCGAGGCGGCGGGCGAGCCGCGCTGGCAGCGGGTGCAGGCCTTCGCGGGCGCGGCCTCCCTGGAGCTGGCGCGGCGGCCGGGCGGGGTGAGCGAGACGCCGGGCGGCCAGTGGCTGCGGGTGTGGCGGGCCGAGGCGCCGAAGGACGCAGGCGGCGCGGCGGTGCACGCGGAGTTCCTGGTGCAGCAGGCATGGCGGACGGCGACGCCGGGCACGGACGACTTCCGGATCATCATGGAGGAGGCGAAGGCGGCGTGCGGCGAGGCGGCGCTGCTGGCTCCGGGTGATCCGATCCCGTACATCGTCGAGCTGTCGGTGGCGCGCGGACTCGCTTACTCCCGTGAGGAGTTCGAGCAGCTCTGGCTGAAGATCCTGGACCGCGCGCCGGCACACATGGGCGCGCATCTGGCGGCGCTGCACTACTGGTGCGAGAAGTGGCACGGCTCGCGCGAGCAGGCGATGTCCTTCGCGGAGGCGGCCGCGGCCCGCGCACCTCAGGGCTCCCTCCTCTCCGCGATGCCGCTGTTCGCGGTCTTCGAGCACCTGCCCGAGGTCAACCTGGTCGCCGGCTTCTATCAGAGCGAGGTCGTGACGAAGGCGATACACGGCGCCCTGCACGCCGTGCACTCCGCCCGCGCGGACGACCCGATGCTGGCGCACGTGCGGCACATGCTGGTCTTCTTCCTGGTCCGCGGCGAGCGTTGGGCGGAGGCCATGAACCAGCTCCTCCACATCGACGGCCATGTGGGCGCCCTGCCGTGGACCCTGTCCCCCGACCCGGCGGCGGAGTTCGCGGTCTACCGGGCGCTGGCGGTGGCGGGCTACGAGGCGAACGGCGGCAGCCCGGCGACGCTTCCGCACTGAGAGCCTCGGGGGAAACGGCCGGAATCCCACGAACCGACGGGGCGTTGTCGCACCTGCCGCCGCATCGACGACGCGAGAAGGAGCCCGACCATGCTGTTCGGCCGTACGCCCGTCCTGCCCACCGCCGAACAGGCGCTGCAGGGCCGCCCCGAGCCGCTGTTCCGTCTCCCCGACCATCACACCGTGCTCGGCACCCCGCTCCTGGGCCCCTACCCCGAGGGCCTGGAGATCGCCGACTTCGGCATGGGCTGCTTCTGGGGAGCCGAGCGCACGTTCTGGCAGCTCCCGGCCGGCGTTTACACAACGCTGGTCGGCTACCAGGGCGGCCACACCGAGAACCCCACCTACGAGGAGGTGTGCTCGGGCCTGACCGGCCACACGGAGGTGGTCCGCGTGGTCTTCGACCCGGCCGTCCTCCCGTACGACCGCCTCCTGAGGACCTTCTGGGAATCCCACGACCCCACCCAGGGCTTCCGCCAGGGCAACGACGTGGGCACCCAGTACCGCTCGGCGATCCACACCCACACCCCCGCCCAGGCCGAAACGGCAGTGTCCTCCCGCGACACCTACCAGAAGGCCCTGACGGCCTCGGGCCACCGCCGCACGATCACCACGGAGATCCTCCCGGCGGAGGACCGTCCGTTCTACGCGGCCGAGGCATATCACCAGCAGTACCTCGACAAGAACCCGGCGGGGTACTGCGGCATCGGTGGGACCGGGGTGTCGTGTCCGATCGGTGTCACCCGGGCCGAAGGCTGACGTCGCTACCTGCGCTGGGACTGCCCGCTGCTACGTCCTCGCCAAGGCCGACGCAATGGGTCCGAGCCGTCGGAGTGAAGCGGCACCAGATAATCGCGTCCGTGGACGTGAGATCTGACTTCGCGCTGAGGCTGCAGCTGGACCATGTGGCCGAGCAGGCCGGTGACCCCGAGGTCAAGGACGCCCTGGAAGCGGTCGTCCGGCACATGAACAGTGGCAGAAGCCCCTACCGGGGTGGCAGCACGCTCGTCACCCTGTTGAAGGAAGTGCGTTCAACCGCGGCCTCGTTGGACGAATGGCAGGTCGTGCGCCTCGTGCAGGACTCCCTGGACTACGCCGAAGGACGCATCCTCCGACCGGACTTCGAAGAGCGGTACCGGCTCTTCCAACGGTCGGCGGAACCTCTCAGCTCGCATCAGGACTACCTGGCACGAACCCTCTCCGCGACGCTCGCCTTCTTCACGCAGCTCGGCGACGCATACCTGGCTCAGCATCCCGACGCGGGCGCGACCGAAGTGCTCACCCATGTGAAGGGCACCGCCCAGGACGCGCGTTACATGCAGCAGTCGCAGGAACGGACCGGTCGTTATCGCATCCTGCGGGGCAGCGCCGAGGTGGCGGCCTGGCTTGAGCAGGTCTTCCAGGAGCGGGTGGACGTGGAGGACCCGGAAGCCACCGCCCGCCGCATCGTGATGTCGCCGGAGTCCCTCGAGGTTCTGGCGGCGGACCGAGACGGGCAACTCCTGCTGCGCGCCGCGGAGGTCCAGCGGCGCCGGCGGGGTCTCAAGGCGCTGCGTACGGCGGTGGAGGATCCCGGAGCGAGCGAGCGAGATCTGCAGCGTGCCCTGGACGGCCAACACTGGATCTTCGGCGGACAGTTCGTGAGCCAGGCGGTCCAACGGAGGCTGGTGCCGGGCGATGAGGTCGACATCCCTCTGATACGTGGGGACGGCGCGCTGCACATCGTCGAGCTGAAGCGCTCCATGAGCCTCAAGGGCTCCCTCGTCAAACGACACCGCGGCTGTTGGGTGCCGACGGCCGAGGTCCACGATGCGGTGAGCCAGGCGGTGAACTACCTTGTGGGACTGGACGAACACCGGCAGCGCATCAGAGACGAACTCGGCATCGAGACGCGCCGGGCGAGCGCGCTGGTACTGATCGGACACCCGTCCGTACAACCGGACGTGGCCGAGGAGAACATCAACGAAGCCCTGCGCACCCTTAACACCCACATGAGTCGCGTCGAGGCCGTGACGTACAAGGAGTTGGTGGACAACGCGGAACGGGCGCTGGGAGGTTGGCGGTGAGGGATGGCTGAGGGACTGTCGTCCGGTGCCGCGGCAACACTACGGGCGCTGTTGTCCGGATCGGATCCGGTGAGCAGGGCGTTGCTGGCCCAGGTTCCCCATGCACGGGTGGTGGGGCGGTGCGGGTGTGGTTGCGTGACGGTCGATCTGGAGGTGGACCGTACGGCGGCGGAACCCGCGCCGGTGCACGGCAACCCGGTCGTGGAAGCCGCGTACACCCACCCGTACTCGGCCGGGCTGATTGTCTTCACCGAGGACGGCTACCTCTCGCTCCTGGAGATCTACTCGGTGTCCGACGAACCGATCAGCGCATGGCCGGACCCTCGCTTCATCGAGCGGTGAGCCTTGCCCGCCAGTTCATGGATCATGGCGGCGTGGATGCTCTCACCCCCTACCAACAGTCTCTGCGCGACCGGCTCCTCGCCGCCCCCGTGCTGCCCGCGCCAGCACCCTGGCAGCCGGTCTTCTCCCCGCGTCACGCTTCCTGCGCACCGGTCGGCGGGCTGCTCGGCATCGGGTTCGCGACGCATCCCGACAGTGGGAACGACCTGGTCATGGTCGTCTCGCACGACGGCCACGGGCTCTTCGACGCCGTCAGCGGGGAGAAGATCGCCCGGGACCGGGATCCCGACGACGAGGACTGGACCCCGGACGGTACCGCCGACCTGACCTGCCCGGGGCTCGGTCCGGTCGCCGGTACCAGGGTGCACGTCGCCGGGCTCTACGGCGGTGGGCTGCACATGACGGCCGCCGGCGGATGGGGACTTGAGGTCGTGTACCCCGCCTGGCCCCACGAGCGGGTCCTGCTCACCCACGGCAGCGGCATGCCGCACCGGGAACCGCACGGCGACGGATGGTGGCACGTCTTCCACTCGCACTACAGCGAGCTACGGGCCGTCGGCTTCTCCCCCTCCGGCCGCACCCTCGCCGTCGCCACCAGCAGCGACCTCACCCTCTGGACCCGCGCCACCTGAAAGCCCCGACGCGGAAAATCAGTGGTCGCCCCTCATCCCCCGACCCCACGCTGTACGCCATGGAAGTACCCCAGCACCAGATCCGCGCCGTCCACACCCCGTCCACCGTCACCGTCTACCAGGCCTACTCCCCCGCGATCGGCCTCCCCGCCGCCCGCGACGGACGTTTCCCCGCCGCCTGGAAGCGCGACCGCATGACCTGGATCAAGCCCAGCTTCCTGTGGATGATGTACCGCTGCGGGTGGGGCACCAAGGAAGGCCAGGAGACCGTCCTGGCCGTGGAGATCACCCGCGACGGCTTCGAGTGGGCGCTGCGGAACTCGTGCCTGTCGAGCTACGTCCGCGAGGTCCACCCCGACCGGGCCACCTGGCAACGGCAGCTGAAGCGCGCCCCGGCCCGCGTGCAGTGGGACCCCGAACGGGACCTGCGGCTGCGTCCCCTGCCGTACCGCTCCCTGCAACTCGGCCTGTCCGGCGAGGCGGCCCGGCGTTATGCCGACGAGTGGACGGTGGCCATCAGCGACGTGACGCCGCTCGCACATGAGATCTCTGCCCTGGTCAAGGACGGCGATCTCGGCTCCGCGGCCCGGCTACTGCCGCCCGAGCGCCCCTTTCCCACCCCGGAGTGAACACAGGCAGGCAGGAAGCGCGCTCAGCGTCATCCCGGTCGCCCCGATCCACAGCGTGGCCGCCGGACCGACCGTCGAGCCCGCCGCCCCGCCCAGCAGCCCGCCCAGCGGAATGCCGCCCCAGGACACGAAACGGGCCGTCGCACTCATCCGGCCCAGCAAGTGGTTGGGCGTCAGGGCCTGTTGAAGGCTCGATTGCGCCACGACACGGACGACCCCACCCAGGGAGAGCGCCGCAAGGCCCAGTGCCGCCACGTACACGCTCCAACCCGGTCGCGCCATCGGCATCAAGGCCGTCAGCGGGCAGGTCACCAAGGGGGCCAGCCAGATGACCCGGCCCTGCCCCACGCGCGCCGCGACCCGCCCGGCCATCAGCGCGCCCAGCAACGCACCACACCCCATCCCGGACAGGACAAGGCCGACGCCGAACGAGGCGAGGCCCAGCTCCCGGGCAAGGTGAACCATCAGCATGGTCTGGTACATGGCCAGGGAGAGGTTGAAGACGGCGTCCCCGAGAACGGTCGCGCGCAGGGCGGGATGGTCCAGGACGAATCTCACGCCCTCTCTGATCTCCCGTCCCAGCCGCGGGTGTTCACGGGGCACCGCCCTCGGTTCGCGGGTCCGGATGCCCGTCGCCAGCAGCCCCGACACAGCCATGCCCGCCGCACTCACCAACAGCGTCGCGGGCGCGCCCACCGCACCGATGAGGGGACCCGCCATCGCCGGCCCGCCGACGCTGGTCACCGAACGGATAGCGGAGAGCGCCGAGTTGCCCTCGACGAGCCGTTCGCGCCCCACCAGCTGCGGCAGCCAACTGACGTACGCGACATCGAAGAAGACGGTCAGCACGCCATGCACGAGGGCCACCGCGTAGAGCCACCAGACGGTCAGCACGCCCGCCCACCACGCCACCGGGATCGTCAGCAGGGCCAGCGCCCTGGCCAGATCGGTGCCGATCACCACCGGTCGTTTCCGCACCCGGTCCACCCACGCCCCCGCCGGCAGCCCCACCAGGAGCGAGCCCAGCGTGGTCATGGCGGTCAGCAGCCCGACCTGGAACTCGTCCGCCCGCAACGCCACGATCGCGACCAGCGGCAGCGCCAGAAAGAGGACGCGATCGCCGAGCTGCCCCAGCGCGGTGGCGGCGAACAGACGCCGGAAATCCGGCTCGCGGAGCAGCCCGGAGGTGGCAGCCGTGAGCGACGATGCGGTCGGCGTACGACTCATCCGATGTCGGCCTTGAACTCGTACACGACTTCCCGGCATCCGTCCGGGATGACCATGTCCGCGGTCTCCACCGGGCGTCCGCCGGTGTCGTAGAGGGTCCGCTCGATCAGCAGCACCAGGTCCCCCGCTGCGATACCCAGCAGATGCGCCTGCGCCGGGGTCGCGCGAGCCGGACGCGGAAGTTCTGCGACGGTCTCGACCTGTACGCCGATCGAGCGCATCCGCGCCACC
This sequence comes from Streptomyces sp. NPDC057280, assembly GCF_042668605.1. Taxonomy (NCBI): domain Bacteria; kingdom Bacillati; phylum Actinomycetota; class Actinomycetes; order Kitasatosporales; family Streptomycetaceae; genus Streptomyces; species Streptomyces sp. NPDC057280. The sequence goes on along the minus strand of NZ_JBHUYR010000003.1, from coordinate 602,607 downwards.
ACGCCCCGGCCGGCCAGTGGACCTCGCTCGGGCAGCGTGACCGGCGTTCCGTCCGTGATGGCCAACGGCTCCCAGGATTGCGAAAGTTGCACGGGCCGGCCGTCGGCGAGGAACTCGTAGTGCGTGGTGACGCAGAGGTCGCCGGGAGCGATGGCCAGCCGCTCGGCGATCGGCTCGGGCGCGGGGACGCCCGTCTCGCTGTGCGCGTCCCAGGAGTTGACCCTGCCACGCTCCTCCGGAACGGCCCACCCGCGGTGCCGGGAGCGGATCATCCGGAGGCGTTCGCGCGGTGTGCGGACGTAGGTGCCGGAGCCCGTGCGGCCTTCGAGCAGGCCCTCGGCGATCAGCCGGTCGACGGCCCGCTGTGTGACGTTGCGTCCGACGCCGTACTCCTCGGCGAGCCGTGCCCGCGACGGAAGCCGGCCGCCGACGGCCCACTCCCCCGCGAGGATCCGCGCACGCAGCGCGTCGGCCACGGCGAGGTAGGGCGCTGGTCGGGGCATCTGCGACTCTCCGGGTGCCGGCTCTCCAGGACGTCGGAAAGCTACTGCACCGCGCGAAAGCTACTGGAGCAGGAGCATCCCCGGTCACCGGCCCTCAGACCCGCTCCGCCAGGAACTCCTCCCACGTCCGCTTGCCCTTCTCCGCCCCTTCCAGCGTGAGGTTCGCCCCCGCCCGATAGGCCTTCCCGGCCTTCCCCGGAATCCGGACCGGCAGCCTCAACCGACGCCGTGCGCCCCGGCGTTCGAGGTAGGGCCGGGCCAGCTCGGCGATGTCGTAGGCCTGCGGGCCCGCCATGTCCGGGACCCGGCCCGCGGGCTCCCCCAGCGTCAACTCGACCAGCCTTGCCGCCACTTCCGCCGAGTCGACCGGCTGGAGGCGCAGGCCGCCCGGTACCGGCAGGACCGGGAGCTTTGTCATCTTCTCGATCATCGTCAGGGTCAGGTCGTGGAACTGGGCCGCCCGCAGGGTCGTCCAGGGGATGCCCGAGTCGGCGATCGCCCGCTCCGAGTCCAGCTTGGTGCGCAGCCAGGCCAGCGGGACGCGGTCCGCGCCGATGACCGAGATGTAGACGACGTGGCGGACTCCGGCCGCCCGGGCCGCCCGTATCAGCGTGCGGGTCGCCTCGTCGTCGCCCTTGGGGCCGCCGGCGAGATGGAGGACCGTGTCGACACCGGCCAGTGCCGCGTCGACGCCCTCGCCCGTCATCAGGTCGCCGGTGACGTACTCGACCCCGTCCCCGCCCCGGCGCTCACGGCGGCTGAGGACCCGCACCGTGCGGCCCGCCGCCCGCAGCAGCGGGACGGCGTGGCCGCCCAGGGTGCCCGTGCCACCGGTGACGAGGATGGTTTCCGCCTGCTTCATGACTGCTCCCGTTTCGTCGAGCCAACTGCCTTCGGCGGTATGACGCGGCGGGCCGGAGCGATGTGACAGGCGGGAGATGTTTTTTCGTCGGCGAGTGACTCAGACCGTGCGGTGACTCAGACCGTGCGGTGACTCAGATCGTCGCCGTGTCGATCACGAACCGGTACCGGACGTCGCTCGCCAGCACCCGCTCGTACGCCTCGTTGATCTCCGAGGCGCTGATCAGCTCGATCTCCGCACCGAACCCGTGCTCCGCGCAGAAGTCCAGCATCTCCTGGGTCTCCTGGATGCCGCCGATACCGGAACCGGCGAGGGTCTTGCGGCCGCCGATCACCGAGAAGAGGTTGAGCTTGACCGGCTCCTCCGGGGCGCCGACGTTCACGAAGGCGCCGTCCGTCTTCAGCAGGGACAGGTAGGCGTCGAGGTTCAGCGGGGCCGAGACCGTCGACAGGATCAGGTCGAAGGTGCCGGCCAGTTCCTTGAAGGTCGCCTCGTCGCTGGTGGCGTAGTAGTGGTCGGCGCCCAGCTTCAGACCGTCGTCCTTCTTGCGCAGGGACTGGGAGAGGACGGTCACCTCGGCGCCCAGCGCGTGCGCGATCTTCACGCCCATGTGGCCGAGGCCGCCCATGCCGAGGATCGCGACCTTCTTGCCGGGGCCGGCGTTCCAGTGCTTGAGCGGGGAGTACGTGGTGATGCCCGCGCAGAGCAGGGGCGCGGCCTCGTCGAGGGAGAGGCCGTCGGGGATGCGGACGACGTACTTCTCGTCCACGACGATCTTCTCCGAGTAGCCGCCGTACGTGGGCTCGCCGTCCTTGCCGACGGCGTTGTACGTGCCGACCATGCCGCCGCCGGTGCAGTACTGCTCCAGGCCGGCCTTGCAGTTGTCGCACTCCCGGCAGGAGTCGACCATGCAGCCGACGCCCACCCGGTCGCCGACGGCGTACTTGGTGACGCCGGGGCCGACCTCGGAGACGACGCCCGCGATCTCGTGGCCGGGGACCATCGGGAAGATCGCCTCGCCCCAGCCCTCACGGGCCTGGTGGATGTCGGAGTGGCAGATGCCGGCGAACTTGATGTCGATCAGGACGTCGAACTCGCCGACCGGGCGTCGCTCGATGGTGGTCCGCTCCAGCGGAGCCTTCGCGGCGGGGGCGGCGTACGCGGCAACGGTGGTCATGCGGGGTTCTCCTAGCGAGAGAGGGTCGTGCCCGGCTGCCTTCCGGCCGGGCACGATGTCCAGCGTGCCCGAGCGATCGCTGTTCACCCAGGTCACAGCTCTGCGTACGTTCGCTGGTCCTACTACTGGCGGGGACAGGATGGTGGACGTACGACCGTGAATACTTGACGTATGGACGAGAGAGCCGAGAGGGCAGGGGAGCAGGGCGGAGCCGGTGGCACGCTGGACCGGCGGGCCGAGCTCAGCGAGTTCCTGCGCACCCGGCGGGCCCGGCTGAAGCCGGAGGACGTGGGGCTGCCGGACTTCGGGCGGCACCGGCGGGTGCCGGGGCTGCGGCGCGAGGAGCTGGCACAGCTGGCGGGCGTCTCGGTGGCGTACTACACGCGCCTGGAGCAGGGCAACGGGCGGAACGTGTCGGCGGAGGTCCTCGACGCCATCGCCCGCGCGCTGCGGCTGAGCGACGCCGAGCACGCGCACCTCACCCATCTCGCGAAGCCGAAGCAGCACAAGAAGAAGCAGACGGCGCGCACGGAGCAGGTGCGCGGGGCGCTGGGGCAGCTGCTGGACGCCATGGAGGGCGTCCCGGCGTACATCACCGGCCGGCGTTCCGACATCCTCGTCTGGAACCGGATGGCCGCGGCCGTCTTCGGCGACTGGTCGGAGCTGCCGGCGCAGGAGCGGAACTGGGCGCGGCTGGTGTTCCTGCGGCCCGAGTACCGCGACCTGTTCATGGAGTGGGACCAGAAGGCGTACGACATGGTCAGCTTCCTGCGCATGGACGCGGGCTGCCACCCCGACGATCCGCGCCTCGCCGCCCTCGTCGGTGAACTCTCCGTCAAGAGCGAGGACTTCAGGCGGCTGTGGGCCACCCACGACGTCAAGGAGAAGAGTTACGGCGTCAAGCACCTGATGCACCCGCTCGTCGGCGAACTCACCCTGAACTTCGAGTCGTTCCACCTGGCGGACGGCACGGACCAGGCCCTGATCACCTACTCCGCCGAGCCGGGCTCCCCGTCCGCCGACGCCCTGCGCCTGCTGGCGAGCTGGGGCACGGACGCGACCCGGGCGGGCCAGGACTCGGCGGCACCCCAGACCCGCCCCCGCACCTGACCCCTGCGCGCCTCACGCCCGCCCCCGCACCTGACCCCGGCGCCTCACCCCCACCCCCGCGCCTGACCCCCGCGCCTCACCCCCGGTACGGGGGCGCCACCCCCCAGCCCCACGCGGGCACCGGCTGCTCCGCCGGCGGCTTGGCGTCCGGGCCGGAGAAGTACACGGCGAGCCGCGTGCCCCACTCCAGGTAGGCCAGGAACGCCGAGCGGAACTCGGCGTCCGTCGGCAGGCCCGCCTCGTCCGCCGCGTCCTGGATCAGGTTCACCCAGCGGCGCCGCTGCGGCTCGGTGATGCCGCGCCCCATGTGCTTGGCGACCATGTGACCGTGGCCGCCCTGGGTCTCGGAGTAGGTCGCCGGGCCGCCGAAGACCTCCCCGAGCCACATCGCCACATGCGAGGCGTGCTCGGGAGCGAGCCCCGCGAAGACGGGGGCCAGCAGGTCGTCCTTGAGGACCTTCTCGTAGAACACCGACGTCAGCCGCGCGAAGGCCTCCTCGCCGCCCGCCCACGCGTACAGAGTGGGCACGGCCGCGCCGGTCCCCCGTACCGCCGTCGGCTTGTAGTGCCGCATCTCCTCGATGTCACCGACGTAGGGACGGATCTCGGCGAGGAAGTCGGCGAACAGCTCGGACTTGCGGAAGCCCTCGACGTGGTCGTGCGTGGACGTCCAGGTGATGCGCAGGACGTAGTGCTCGAAGTCCTCCTCGCAGCGGGCGAGTTCGTAGTCGACGCACTGCGGGGCCGCTGCCAGCTGCGCCGCGGCGCGGGTGTAGGCGGACAGGAACTCGGCCGAACGGTCTTCCGGGATGCGGTAGCGGATGTACTCGACGGTCTCTGCGGTCATGCCCCCACACAAACACGCCCCGCGCGCCGGACGCTGCCGCTCCGCCTGACAGGTGCGTACGGGCTCTCTCCTGGCCCGCGGACAGCCTTCTCATCCTTCTCTTATTTCAGCCTTATCCAGCCATCACGCGCCGTACCTAGCTTGCGGCCATGTTCTTCACCTACCTGAGGCGCGAACTGCGCCGCCGCAGAAAGGCGGCCCTCGTCGTCGCCTCCGGGCTCGCTCTCGGCATCGCACTGGTCATCGTGGTCAACTCCGTGTCCTCGGGGATGGGCAAGGCCCAGGACAAGGTCCTGGAGTCCCTCTACGGCCTCGGCACGGACATGACGGTCACCAAGGCCGCCCCCGCGCAGTCGGGCGACAACGCGCAGCAGCGCCCGCGCTTCAACTTCGACGCGCAGGACAGCGACTCCGACGCGGAACAGAGCAGCGACATCGTGATGCCGCAGGGCTTCCAGACGCTCGCCGCCTCCACCGTCACCAAGGTCGGCGAGCAGAACGGTGTCTCGGACGCCGTCGGAGGTCTGAGCCTCCAGGTCATCAAGGTCAACGGCCAGTTCACCCGCGGCCAGTTCCAGCAGAACGGCGACGGCGGCCGGCAGGGCGGTCCCGGCGGGGGTACGGGCCAGCCCCAGGGCGAGGTCCAGGGCGGCGGCGCGAACTTCGACGTCAACAACTACTCCGTCTACGGCACCGATGTCACCAAGCTGACCGCCGGCCCGCTGACCTCCTCCAAGATCACCAGCGGTCGTACGTTCAAGCCGACGGAGACCGACGCCAAGGTCGTCGTCGCCGACTCCGCGTACGCCAAGGAGAAGGAGCTCAAGGTCGGCTCCACGGTCACGATCAAGAAGGTCAAGTTCAAGGTGATCGGCATCGCGACCGCGGACAGCGGTGACGCGGCCGCCAACCTGTACATCCCGCTCAAGCAGGCGCAGACGATCAGCGACCAGAAGAACAAGGTCACCACGATCTACGTCAAGGCGACCGACTCCCAGCAGATCGGCACCGTCAAGTCGACCATCCAGAAGAACATCTCCGGTACGACGGTGACGACCTCCGCCGACCTCGCCGACACCGTCTCCGGCTCCCTCTCCACCGCCTCCGACCTCGCGACCAGCGTCGGCAAGTGGCTGTCGATCGCGGTCCTGGTGGCCGCGTTCCTGGTCGCCGGCCTGCTGACGTCCTCGGCGGTCTCCCGCCGGGTGCGCGAGTTCGGCACGCTCAAGGCCCTCGGCTGGCGCTCGGGCCGGGTCACCCGGCAGGTGGTCGGCGAGGCGATGGTCAACGGCCTCCTCGGCGGCGCCCTGGGCATCGCCCTGGGCCTGGCGGGCGCGTACGTCGTCACGGCCATCAGCCCGACGCTGGAAGCCCAGTTGGGTGGGGGTGGCGGCGGGGGCAATGGCCCCGGCGGCTTCGGCGGCCCCGGTCGCCAGGCGGCGGCCAGGACGCTGGACGTGGCCCTGACGGCTCCCGTGAGCGCGACGACGGTGGCGATCGCGGTGGGCCTGGCGGTGGCGGGCGGTCTGATCGCGGGCGCGTTCGGCGGCTGGCGGGCGTCGCGGCTGAGGCCGGCGGACGCGCTGCGCCGCGTCGAGTAGCGCTGCGATCGCCGACCAAGGGGCGCGGGGAACTGCGCGGCCAGCCCCCACAGACCCGCAGCCGAAAACGATCCGTACCACCCCCGAACCTCTTCAGGAGTCACCGTGTACGAACTCAAAAGCGTCACCAAGCGCTACACCCGAGGCAAAGAAACCGTGGACGCCCTCGCCGGCGTGGACCTCACCATCGCCGACGGCGACCGCCTGGTCATCCAGGGCCCCACAGGTGGCGGAAAATCCACCCTTCTCCAAATGCTCGGCGGCCTGGACAAGCCCACGGCCGGCGAAGTCGTCCTGGACGGAACCGATTTGGCGAGGCTGTCCGAGGCCAAGCTCACCAAGGTCCGCAGCGAGAACATCGGTTTCGTCTTCCAGAGCTTCAATCTCATCCCCACCCTCACCGCCCAGGAGAACGTGGAGACGGCCCTCGTCCCGCTCGGCGTCAAGGTCAAGGACCGCAGGGAGCGAGCCGCGGAGGCCCTCAGGTCGGTCGGCCTCGGCGAGCGCCTGGCGCACCTCCCCTCCGAGATGTCCGGAGGCCAGCAGCAGCGCGTCGCCATCGCCCGCGCCCTCGTCAAGCAGCCCAAGGTGCTGCTCGCCGACGAGCCGACCGGCAACCTCGACGAGTCGATGCGCGACGAGATCATGGACGTACTCGAACGCATGTGGAAGGAGCTCGGGCTGACGTTCATCATGGTCACGCACGACTCCGCGATCGCGAGGAAGGCCCCGCGGCTGGCCACCATTCGCAAGGGAAGGATCACGGTGAAGGAGAACGCGAGTTCGTGATCGGGAGAATGCGAACTTCTGATTATGAGCATCGCGTAACAGTCCGAGGCTGTGCGTCACCTGTCCCTTGAGGCGCCTGATCACCCCCCGGCATACTGCCTATTCCGGGGGGTGCACGTTTGTCTGTGCGGGACCACCCCCGGCCGGGTGACGGGGAAATTCACCCGGACCATCAGCAAGGGGGAATCTTGCGCAGACAAGTGAAAAGAGTTTGTGCTGCCACCGTGGCCACGGGGGCGGCGGTCGCTCTCGCCGCGGGCATGACCAGCCCGGCGGCGGCGAAGCCGGAGGCTCAGGCACATCCCGCGGGCTGGTCGAGCCAGCCCTTCAGCACTCATCACCGCATCACCCTGATCACGGGTGACCGGGTCGCCGTCGACGCCAAGGGGCGGGTCGTCGGCGTGGAGCGGGCCAAGGGACGGGAGCACATACCCTTCCAGGTCCGCAAGGCCGACGGGCACACCCTGGTGATACCGGGTGACGCGGTCCGTCTGGTCGCCGCCGGCAAGCTGGACCAGCGCCTGTTCGACGTCACCGAGCTCAACAAGTCCGACACCCGCAAGTCGCAGGCCAAGGGCCTGAAGGTGATCGTCGGCTACAAGGGCGCCGCCACCGGCGCGAAGGACGACGTCCGTGACGCGGGCACCCTGCGCCGCACCCTGAAGACGCTCAACGCGGACGCGGTGCAGACGTCGACGAAGCAGACGCCGGAGCTGTGGGACGCCGTCACCAACGGCGACAAGACGGCCTCGGGCATCGCGCACGTCTGGCTCGACGGCATCTCCAAGGCCAGCCTCGACAAGTCCGTCCCGCAGATCGGCGCCCCGAAGGCCTGGGCCGCCGGCTATGACGGCAAGGGCATCAAGATCGCCGTCCTGGACACCGGTGTCGACGCCACGCACCCGGACCTCAAGGACCAGGTGATCGACAGCAAGAACTTCTCCACGGCCGCCGACGCCACCGACCACTTCGGCCATGGCACGCACGTCGCGTCCATCGCGGCGGGCACCGGCGCCAAGTCCGGCGGCAAGTACAAGGGCGTCGCACCCGGTGCCAAGATCCTCAACGGCAAGGTCCTCGACGACGAGGGCTCGGGCGACGACTCCGGCATCATCGCCGGCATGGAGTGGGCGGCCGCGCAGGGCGCCGACGTCGTCAACCTCAGCCTCGGCCGCGGGGACACCCCGGGCGTCGACCCGCTGGAGGAGACGGTCAACAGGCTCTCCGCCGAGACGGGCACGCTCTTCGCGATCGCGGCGGGCAACGGCGGTCCGGAGTCGATCGGCGCGCCGGGCAGCGCGGAGGCCGCGCTCACCGTCGGCGCCGTCGACAAGCAGGACAAGCTGGCCTACTTCTCCTCCACCGGCCCGCGCGTCGGCGACGGCGCGATCAAGCCGGACGTGACCGCGCCGGGCGTGGACATCACGGCCGCCGCCGCCAAGGGCAGCGTCATCGACCAGGAGGTCGGTGAGAACCCGGAGGGCTACCTGCCGCTCTCCGGTACGTCGATGGCGACGCCGCATGTGGCGGGCGCGGCGGCGATCCTGAAGCAGGAGCACCCGGACTGGACGTACACCGAACTGAAGGGCGCCCTCACGGGCTCCACGAAGGGCGGCAAGTACACCCCGTTCGAGCAGGGTTCGGGCCGGATCCAGGTCGACAAGGCCATCAAGCAGACGGTGATCGCCGACCCGGTGTCGGTGAGCTTCGGTACGCAGCAGTGGCCGCACACCGACGACACGCCGGTCACCAAGAAGCTGACGTACCGCAACCTCGGTACGGCGGACGTCACGCTGAAGCTGTCCTCGACGGCCACCAACCCCACGGGCGCGGCGGCTCCGGCGGGCTTCTTCAAGCTCGGCGCCACCTCGGTGAAGGTCCCGGCGGGCGGCACGGCCTCGGTGGACTTCACCGTCAACACCAAGCTGGGCGGCACGGTCGACGGCGCGTACTCCGCGTACGTGACGGCGACGGGCGGCGGCCAGACGGTGCGTACGGGCGCGGCGGTGCAGCGTGAGGTGGAGTCGTACGACCTCACCGTCAAGCACATCGACAAGGACGGCAAGCCGGCCCCCGACTACAACACCGTCGCGTTCGGGTACACGGGGCTGGCCAAGGACCGCGCCTACCAGGTGACGGTCGACGAGTCCGGCACCACCACGATGCGGCTGCCCAGGGGCACCTACGTGCTGGACGCCTGGATCGCCAAGGACTGGGCCAACTTCGAGGGCGGCCTCGACTGGGTGATGCAGCCGAAGCTGAGCCTGACCAAGAACCGCTCGGTGACGATCGACGCCCGTAAGACCAAGGCGGCCGACATCACGGTGCCGGACGCCACGGCCACGCCGCTGTCCGCGATGATCAGCTACTTCTACGAGCCCGCGCTGCTGCCGGTCGGCGTCAACCTGGACTCCTTCGCGAACATCCGGATCGCGGCCCTCGGTGCCGATGTCACGGGCGGCCTGACCCAGACCTGGTACGGGCAGTGGGCCAAGGGCGCGAACGCCGAGTACAACGTGGCGACCCAGGCCAAGGTCAAGCACCTGGTGGGCGACAAGGCCAAGCACTACAAGGCGAGCGACTTCGCCACGGTCAAGGCCGCCATGGGTGCCCCGGCGAGCGGCAAGACCGGTGCGATCAGCCCGTGGGGCGAGCTGCCCGAGGACGGTGTCTTCGGCACGGTCGTCGAGCAGAAGCTGCCGAGCACCCGCACGATGCTGGTGTCGACGGGTGACCAGATCAAGTGGGGCCTGGACTTCCTGCAGTACGGGGCAGCCAAGGACGAGCAGGGCAACGCGATCCCGGAGGCCGGCTACACGCTGGGGAACCCGCAGACCTTCAAGGCGGGGACCACGTACAAGAAGACCTTCAACACCGCGGTCTTCGGCCCGCACATCAGCAAGGACTACGGCGTCTTCCGCGAGGGCAACTACCTCTACGGGGCGCTGCCGCTGTTCGCGGACGGGGCGCAGCACTCGGGCTCGTCGGAGTTCACCTCGGTGAAGACCGAGCTGTACCGCAACGGCACGAAGGTCGGCTCCAACCAGGACCCGCTCTTCGGTGAGGTGTTCACGGTTCCCGCCGCGAACGCCGAGTACAAGCTGACGTCGTCCGTGAAGCGGAGCGTCAAGCTGGCGGCGGCCTCGACGCGGATCGACGTGAGCTTCACGTTCCACTCGAAGAAGGCGGCCAACGACGACCAGGTGACGCTGCCGGCCTCCACGGTCCGCTTCAACGCCAAGACCGGCCTCGACAGCCGCGTCAAGGCGGGCGAGACGGTGAAGATCCCGGTCACCGTCGAGGGCGCGGCCAAGGGCTCCAACCTCAAGTCCCTGACGGTGTACGTGTCGTACGACTACGGCCAGACCTGGAAGAAGGTCGCGGTCACGGGCGGCAAGATCACCGTGAAGAACCCGGACGCGGGCAAGGCCATCTCGTTCCACGCCAAGATCACCGACAAGAAGAACAACAAGTCGACGGTCTCGATCTACAACGCGTACTACGGCAAGTAGTCCGCGCGGCACCGGCTCGAACTGAACACCGGCGGCATCTTCCGGTTGCGGAGGGTGCCGCCGGTGTACTTTCCTGGAAGAAGCCCCCGCCACGGCGGGCACCGTGACAGGGGCTTCGGCTCAACAGGAGCTTTGGTGGGAGGTCCCTAGTTGCTCGGGGGACCTCCCGCTACCTGGTGAGCAGCCAGAGGTGAGTCCCGTGCCGGGTAGTACCGGCGACTCCCTTACGTGAGGCAAAAGTTGAGGGCGGCCACCTGTTCAGGTGACCGCCCTCCATCTGTGTACGTCAGGTGTCCGGCGTCAGACCGCCGACCCCGCCTTCCAGTCCGCCCAGCTCAGGTTCCAGCCGTTGAGGCCGTTGTCCGGGGCCACCGTCTTGTCGCCGGTGTTCTTGACGATCACGACGTCGCCGATGATCGAGTTGTTGTAGAACCAGTAGCCGGCCGTGCCCTTGTCGTTGGCGCCCTTGGTGTCGGAGAGGCCCACGCAGCCGTGGCTGGTGTTGACGCTGCCGAAGATGGACTTCGCGCCCCAGTAGTTGCCGTGCACGAAGGTGCCGGAGTTGGTGAGGCGGATGGCGTGCGGCACGTCCTTGATGTCGTACTCGCCCTTGCCGTCGTTGTCGGTGAAGCCCACGGTCGCGCCGTTCATGCGCGTCTCCTTGAACTTCTCCGACATCACCATGATGCCCTCGTACGTCTTGTTCTCGGGAGAGCCCGCGGAGATCGGGATCGTCTTGATCGTCTTGCCGTCCTGCGTGACCTTCATCTGCTTGGTCTTCGCGTCGACGTAACTGATCTGGTTGCGGCCGATCTTGAAGGTGACCGTCTTCTGCTGGACGCCGTACACGCCCTTCGCGCCCTCGACACCGTCGAGCGCGAGCTTCAGCGTGACGGTGGAGTTCTCGGTCCAGTAGTCCTCGGGGCGGAAGTCGAGGCGGTTGGCGTTGAACCAGTGCCCGACGACCTCCTGGCCGCTGGAGGAGGAGACGGTGATGCCCTTCTGGACGGCCGCCTTGTTGGTGATCGCCTTGTCGAAGTTGATCGACACCGGCATGCCGACGCCGACCGTGGCGCCGTCGTCCGGCGTGAAGTAGCCGAGGAAGCTGTTGGACGGGGAGACCGTGGTGAAGGACGCGTTCTCGTGGGCGACGCGGCCCTCGGAGTCCTTCGCCTCCGCGTTCACCTTGTAGGTGGTCGACCGCTCCAGCTGGGCGCTGGGCTTCCAGCTGGTCTTGTCCGCGGATATCTCGCCGCTGACCGCGGCGCCGTCGGCGGTGGTCATCTTGACCTCGGTGAGCGTGCCCTTGCTCACGGTGACGGCCGCGGAGTTGTTGATGGAGGCGTTCTCGGAGCCGTCCTTGGGCGTGATCTTGATGTCGGCCTCGGACGTCTTCTTGGCCGCGGCCTCGTCGGCCTTGGCCTGTGAGGTGTCCTTGCTGCCGCTGCCGGAGGCGTCGTCGTCGCCACCGGAACAGGCCGAGAGCACCAGCACTCCGCCGAGCAGTGCGGACGCGACCGCCAGGCCCCTGCGCCGCTTACTGACCGTCATCACACGCTTCTCCATCGTTGCCGATTCCCCAAAGAGCCGGGAGTCTCCGTCGAACCCGAGCGTCGAACCCGAGTCGAGCCCGAGAGCCCACCCGGAAGTCGAACCCGAGATTCCCGTCAATGAAACCTAAACGCTACGACCGGTTCGTCCCGTTCCACATTCTCGGAACGTGTGGGGCACACCACGTCCGCCGTGGCGGGTGGTGCGCAGCTCGGTCCGTGCGCCCCCCATGAGACGACGAAACCCCGGACGGCGGTTGCCACCCGGGGTCGCAAGTTCCCCAAGAGTGCTCAGCCGACCGCCTCTTCCTCGTCGTCCGCGTCCTCATCATCCTCGTCGAGGTCCCACTCCGGCGAATCCGGGTCGTAGTCGATCCGCTCGCTGGACCAGGAGGCCTGCACGAGCTCGACCCCGGGCACCTCGCTGACCAGGTCGAACGGGTCGACGAGATACGCGAGGGCCTCCGCGGTGTCTTCCGTCACAGCGCCCTCGGCGTGCGCCTGCTCGTCGGCCGGCATCTCGGGATCCTCGGCGATCCGCTCCAACGCGGCCTTGGTGACGGCGTCCTCGTTGTCGATCTCCACCACCAATTCCACCCGAAGCCGCACAAACCGTGAAGTCTCTTCAGTGCTCATGCACCGGAGAGTACGGCCCTTTTCTCCCGTGACTTTCCCGTGACCCGCGCCTTTCACTAACATCGGCCCACACGGCCAATTCGCCAGCGCCACAAGGGGATCGATATTCCGTGTCATCCGCTCGCCGTCCGTTGCTGACCGCCACCGCCGCGGGCACGCTCCTGTGTGCCCTGTGGTTCGTCCCGTCCGCGGGTGCGACCCAGGAGGAACCGGCGAGATCGCAGGTCACGCAGCAGGCCAGGGTGACCACCGTCACCACCCAGGACACCGCCGAAGGCACCCGTCTCGCCGACACCGGAAGCTTCGACACGACCCCGTACGTGGTCGGCGGCACGGCGTTCCTCGCGCTCGGCGCCGGCTTCGTCACGTACTCGGTACGTCGGGAACGTCACGGTTTTTGAATCGACTTGACGGACGTTTGACCAAAACCTCATAGTCCGCTCATGAAGAGATCATCGGGGGCCCGTACAGGCGCCACGCTCGCGGTGAGCGCGCTGTCGCTCGCCCTCATCACCGGCTGCTCCGACAGCGGCTCGGACGACGCCAAGGGCACCGACGCCAAGGAGTCCGCCGCCGCCTCGTCGGCGCCGGCCGCGAAGGCACTGACCTCCGCCGAGCTGGAGAAGCTGCTGCTCGCCAAGGGCGACGTCAAGGACTTCGAGGCCGAGTCGGGCGACGACACCCTGCCCAAGTCCAAGAGCGAAGTGAAGACCGACAAGGCGGCCTGCGACCCGCTGGCCTGGGCCACGGCCGCGCTGGCCCCGGGCGACACGGACGCGAACGCCAGCAACACCCTCACCGCGAAGCCCTCGGCGGCCTCCAAGGACCCGTCGAAGCTCACGGACGCCGACATCGAGAACGCCTTCGACGTCAGCATCACGTTCGTCGGCCTGTCCTCCTACGACGGCGACGGCGCCGAGAAGGCCGTCAAGGCCGTCTCCGACGGTGTGACGGCCTGCTCCGGCGGCTACGGCCTCAAGGCCGAGGACGAGAGCTCCAAGGTCACCAAGGTCAGCACGGCGAAGAGCTCCGGCGCCGGTGACGAGTCGGTGGCGTTCGCCGAGGACGTCGACATGGACGGCGAGGGCACGGCCACGTTCCTCACCGAGGTGGTCCGCAAGGGCAACACCGTCGCCACGTTCTACTCGGTCAACCTGGCCGCGATCGGCAAGGGCGGCAAGACCGAGATCCCGGCCGAGCTCGTCAAGGCCCAGGTCGCGAAGCTGAAGTAACCGAAGCAGGCAGCACGGCAGTGGGGCCCCGTCGCGACGCGACGGGGCCCCTTCTCACACCCGTACGACTACTGAAGCGGCCCCGTCACCGACTCCGCCGCCGCCACCAGCTGCCCGCTGCGCACGAACGCGTCCGCCGCGGCCAGATCCGGCGCCAGGAACCGGTCGGGACCGGGACCCTGCACGCCGGCCTTGCGGACGGCCTCGATGACGGCCCGCGAAGCCGGCGCCGGCGTGAGACCCTCGCGCAGCTCGACGGCGCGCGTGGCGGCGTACAGCTCGACGGCGACGACCCGGGTGAGGTTGTCGACGGCGGTGCGCAGCTTGCGCGCGGCCGACCAGCCCATGGAGACGTGGTCCTCCTGCATGGCGGAGGACGGGATGGAGTCCGCGGAGGCCGGTACGGCCAGCCGCTTCATCTCGCTCACCAGCGCGGCCTGCGTGTACTGGGCGATCATCAGGCCGGAGTCGACACCGGCGTCGTCGGCGAGGAACGGCGGCAGCCCGTGCGACCGGTTCTTGTCGAGGAGCCGGTCGGTGCGCCGCTCCGCGATGGACGCGAGGTCGGCGGCGGCGATGGCGAGGAAGTCGAGGACGTACGCCACGGGCGCGCCGTGGAAGTTGCCGTTGGACTCGACCCGCCCGTCGGGCAGCACGACGGGGTTGTCGACGGCGGCGGCCAGCTCCCGCTCGGCGACGAGCCGGGCGTGCGCCATGGTGTCGCGTCCGGCGCCGGCGACCTGCGGGGCGCAGCGCACCGAGTAGGCGTCCTGGACGCGCGGGGCGTCGTCCTGGTGGTGACCGGTGAGCTGGGAGTCCTTCAGTACGGCGAGCATGTTGGCGGCGCTGGCGGCCTGCCCCGGGTGCGGGCGGATGGCGTGCAGCTCGGGCGCGAGGACCTTGTCGGTGCCGAGGAGGCCCTCCATGGACAGCGCGGCCGTGATGTCGGCCGACTTGTAGAGCGTGTCGAGGTCGGCGAGGGCCATGATCAGCATGCCGAGCATGCCGTCGGTGCCGTTGAGGAGGGCGAGGCCCTCCTTCTCGCGCAGTTCGACGGCCTCGATGCCGTGCTGGGCGAGCAGTTCACCGGCCGGCCGCACGACCCCGTCCGGGCCCTCGGCGTCGCCCTCGCCCATCAGCGTCAGGGCGCAGTGCGAGAGCGGCGCGAGGTCGCCGGAGCAGCCGAGGGAGCCGTACTCGTGCACGACCGGGGTGATCCCGGCGTTGAGCACGTCGGCCATGGTCTGCGCGACCTCGGGCCGCACACCGGTGTGTCCCGAGCAGACGGTCTTCAGCCGCAGGAACATCAGGGCCCGTACGACCTCCCGCTCGACGCGCGGCCCCATGCCGGCGGCGTGCGAACGGACGATGTTGCGCTGCAACTGAGCGCGGAGCTCGGTGCTGATGTGCCGGGTCGCCAGGGCGCCGAAGCCGGTGCTGACGCCGTAGACCGGGTCGGGCTTGGCGGCCAGCGCGTCCACGATCTCGCGGGCGGCGGCGAGGGCCGCGACCGCCTCCGCGGAGAGCTCGACCCGGGCGCCGTCGCGCGCCACGGCGAGAACGTCGGACGCGGTCACCCCGGACGTCCCCACCACCACAGTGTGCATATCCATATTCAGGAGCGTACGCAGTGAAGACGGAGATGTCACGAGTGGGGGCGGGGTTCGCCCCTTACTTGTGCGTACGTCACAGTCGGCGCCCCCGGAACCGGCGGCGCTCCCCGTGCGCCTCGCGCTCGCCCGAGGGTGCGTCCGCGAGCCGTACGACGGGGTCGTCCGGCCCTTCCCGCCCCGCGACGACCGGATGGGCGGACCGCTCGGCCTTGGCGCGGTACTGGGCCGCGTCGGCCAGCCGGAACAACCGCCGGGCCGAGCGCACCGGCCCGATGGGGTCCTCGGTCGAGGCGACCCCGCAGGCCACCCCCTCCCCCAGCTCCAACTCCGCGGCCCGCCGGCAGAGTTCATCGGCCGCCTTGACGACCTCGTCGGCGGGCGGCCCGACCGCGAGCAGACAGAACTCGTCACCTCCGAGCCGCGCGGCCAGCGCGCCCGGCAGCATCGCCCCGCACAGCGACAGCACGGAACCGAACCGCTCCAGCAGCCGGTCGCCGACGGCGTGCCCGAGGGTGTCGTTGACCCGCTTGAGCCCGTTGAGGTCGCACACGACGAGGCTGACGACGACACCCTCCCGCTTGTGCCGCTCGACGGCCTCGTCGAGCCGTACGTCGACGGCACGGCGGTTGGCGAGGCCGGTGAGGGCGTCGGTGAACGCCAGCCGCCGCACCTCCTCCAGCCGCTCGGCCTGCGCGATCCCGGCCGCGACGACGGCGGCCAGCACGGTGGCGAAGTCGGCGTCGGCCCGGTCGAACACGGGGTCGCCGGCCGCGCGGGCGATGTACAGCTCGCCCCACGCCCGCCCGTTCAGCACGATCGGCGCGACCACGCAGCAGCCGCGGCCTCTCCTGCGGAGGGCGGCGACGCGCTGATGGACGTACCCGGGACGGCGTCCCGCGGCCGGGCCCTCGGCGGTCTCCACCCAGGCGTTGGGCTCCCCACCCCCGGCCCAGCGCTCGTGCAGGAACTCGGTGATCTCCGGGAACTGGTGCACGGGGTAGGCCTCGGCGTCGGGGAACTCGTCCTCGTCGGGGGCGCGGTCCCCGACATTGACGAGGACGCGGAGCCGCCCCAGCTCGCGCTCCCACACCGACAGGGCGGCGAAGCTGCCGCTCAGGGCGCGGCAGGCGCCGGTCGCCGCCGCGCGCCAGGCCTCGCGTGAGCCGTGGGCTGCGGCCATGCCTTGCGCCAGCGCGACGACTGCCGTGAGCCGCGTGTCCTCCGCCATTGCTCCAGGTTAGGGAGGTTTTGGGGGATAAGCGGTGTTGGAATGAGCCGGGCAGGTAGGGGGTGGCTGCGTCGGGTCGGCGGAGTGCGGGACGGTGGGGGCTTGGCGCGCAGTTCCCCGCGCCCCTAGAAGCCCTCTACTCGCCCGGCCAATTCGGGCTCCGCTTCTCATTGAACGCCGCTACGCCCTCCGCGCGATCCCCCGAGAAGGCCACTGAGCGCCATGCCGCGTCCTCCACCTCCAGGCCCGCCCGCAGGTCCAGCCCATGCCCCAGCCGCAGGGCCTTCTTCGCCGCCCGCAAGCCCACCGGCGAATTGGCGGCGATCCGGGTGCCCATCGCCAGGGCCTCCTCCCGGTCCCGCCCCTCCTCCACCAGCACATCCACCAGCCCCAGCTCCCGCGCCTCCGCAGCCTCTACCCGGCGGGCCGTGAAGATCAGCTCGGCGGCGCGGGCCGCACCCACGCGGCGGGGCAGGAGCTGGGTGCCGCCGCCGCCCGGGATGACCCCGACCGACACCTCCGGCAGACCCACCACCGCCGTCCTGTCCGCCACGATCAGGTCGCAGGACAGGGCCAGCTCGAAGCCGCCGCCGAGGGCGAAGCCGTGGACGGCGGCGATGGTCGGCACGGGGAGTTCCAGTACGCCGGTGTAGGCGCCGCGCGCGACGGGCCGCTGCCGGACCAGGTCGGCGTCCGTGAAGGAGTTCCGCTCCTTCAGGTCGGCGCCGACGCAGAACGCCCGCTCGTGGGTCGAGGTCACCACAACGGCTCGTACGTCCCTGTCGTCGCCCAGCGCGGTGCAGGCGGCGGCGACCGAGCGGGCCATCTCCGTCGACACGGCGTTCATGGCCTTCGGCCGGTCCAGGGCGAGCTCCGCGACGTGCCCGTGCCGCCGCACCAGCACGAACTCCCCGTACCGTTCCTCGCTCATGACACCCTCCAGTTAACGTGGGTTAACAGACTTCACCGGGCCCGATCATCGCAGCCCGGCCGGAGCGGCGAAAGAGCCGTCGGTTCCTGTATCGCCTCCCGACACCCCGTTCGAGTGACATCCCGCCCAACTCCTCCCCCATCGCCCACAGGAGCGCATAGCGTGCGCTCCGCCACGGCGCACAGGGGGCGCGAGCGCATCGGGGAGGGGTCGCCATGACGACGTTGACGGACACGCAGGCCACGGCCGCCGGGACGGCGCTGCCCGACGTCGTGGACGCCGTACCGCAGCGTCTTTTCGGCTCGCGCGGCCGGCACCGTCGCCCGCGCCCTCGCAAGGTTCTCCTCGCCGTCGGCGGACTGGCCGTGGCGGCCGGCGCGCTGAGCCTCGTACGCATGGCTCCCGAGGGCGGCCTGGGCGGCGGCCTCGGCACCGCGGAGGCCGAACCCCGCCTCGACGATCCGCACGCGGGCTCGGGCACGAACCGGGCGACCAACGCCGCCGCCACGGTGTCGGCGATCCCGAAGGTGAGCCCGTCGGCGACCGCGCCCATGGGCGGGGCGAGCGCGATGCCGACGCCGGGGGTGACCTTCGTACCGGTGCCGTCGTCGACACCGGCGGGGGCGGGTGCGGTGGACGCGCCCGATCCCACGACGATCCCGGACGCCCCGAACCCGACGAGCGCGGCCCCGCAGCCGACGCAGACCCCGTCACCGGCTCCGAGCCAGAGCACCTACACGCCACCACCGGCGCCGACACCGACTCCGCAGCCGACTCAGCCGAGCGGCGGCGGTGGGGTGTGCGTGCCGGTCATCGGCTTGTGCGTAGGTCCGCTGGGCAGGTAGACGTCCCCAGGGGCGCGGGGCTGTGTCACTGTGCGGCTACCGCCGCGCGGGCGCGACCAGCCACCACATCGCCGCACCCGCCCGACGACACCACCCGGCGCATCCTTAGGCGCTGGTTTCACTCCGGCGCGTCAAAAGCCAAGGCTCCACGACTCCCAGACCTCGCACCGGCCGCTGCCACATCGGCTGAAGCGCGAAGCGATACGTCGGCGGCTCCTCGCCCTCCTTCTCCGCCGCGGCCGCGGCCTCCGCGGCCTCCGCCTCCGACGCGGGCGCCTCGGCGGTGCGGATCAGTTCCTGGGCGAAGTCGCTGTCGACGAGGACGGCGTCACGAGGGGCTATGGACGTGAGCCGGGAGGCCAGATTGACGGTGGTGCCGAAGACATCGCCCATACGAGTGGTGACCGTGCCGAAGGCGATGCCGACCCGCAGCTCGGGCATGGTCTCGTCGTTCGCCATGGTCTCGATGAGACGCAGCGCGATCTCCGCGGCGACGCCGGCGTCGTCGGCGGCGTAGAGCACCTCGTCGCCGAGGGTCTTGATGAGGCGCCCGCCGTGCGCGGCGACCAGGTCGGCGGCGGTGGTCTCGAAGGCCTCGACGAGCTCGCCGAGCTCCTCCTCCTCCATGCGGCGGGTCAGGCGCGTGAACCCGACGAGGTCGGCGAAGCCGACGGCGAGGCGCCGGTCGACCATCTCCTCGTCGTCGGCGGCCTGCACGACCCGGCCCGCGGAGGCGGCGAGCTGGCGGCGCCAGACGTAGACGAGGAACTCCTCCAGCTCGGGCAGGAGCAGCTCGATGATCGGGTACGTCACCTCGGTACGGGTCATGCCGGGCTCGGGCGGCTCGGTCAGCCCTTCCAGGAAGGAGTCGATCTGCCACTCGGCGAGGCGGGCGGTGGTCTGTCCGGTGGACCGGGCGACCTGCACGGCCATGGCCTCGCTGAGCAGCCCGGCCTCGACGAGACCGGCGAGGCGCCGCAGGGCGAGGACGTCCGCCTCGGTGAAGGCCTTGGCCTGGCCGACGTCGGCGAAGCCCATGGCCCGCCAGAAGCGGGTGGCCAGCTCCATGGAGACACCGGCGGTACGGGCCGCCTGAAAGGGCGTGTAGCGCCGCTCGGCACCGAGGATCAGCGCTTCCAGACGCACGGCGAGCGGGTGCGGGGCCCCTTCGGGGTCGGCGCCGTTCGACTCCGCGCCGGAACCCGTGTCGTCGACGGTCACGCGTGCTGCCCTTCCGATCTGTCACGGTCAGGTATCGACCGGCCTTCACTTTACGGCAGGTGTGCGGTAGCTCACGTGTCCGCTCCGCTAGGTGGGGCCGGGAGACCGTGGGTGGCTGGGGTGTGCTTGCGGGTGCGGGTGCGTCGTGGCTTCTCGCGCAGTTCCCCGCGCCCCTTGGGTCAATCCACTCACGCCGGTCGGAGGTGGACGATGTCGCCCGCTCCCACCGGTTCCTGTACCCCCCTCTCGGTTGCGATCACCAAGCGGCCGTCGCCGTCCACCGCCACCGCCTCCCCCGTGATCGACCGGTCCCCCGGCAGCTCCGCCCGCACCGTCCGCCCCAGCGTCGCGCATCCCGCCGCGTACGTCTCCTGGAGCCCGCTGCCGGCCGGATCGCCCCCGGCCCGCTGCCAGCGCCCGTACCACTCCTCCAGCGACCGCAGCACGGCCCGCAGCAACGGGTCCCGGTCGGTCGTGACCGCCCCGGCCAGCGCCAGTGAACCGGCCGCCGGCACCGGCAGCTCGTCCTCGCGCAGGGTGACGTTGATGCCGACCCCGACGACGACCCCGTCCTCCCCGGCCCGCTCGGCGAGAATCCCGCCTGTCTTGCGTTCCTCGCCGTCCACGGTCACCAGCAGGTCGTTGGGCCACTTGAGTGCCGTGTCCACGCCCGCGGCCCGGGACAGGCCCGTGGCGACCGCCACGCCCGTCAGCAGCGGCAGCCAGCCCCAGCGGGCCACCGGCACCCCGGTCGGCTTCAGCAGGACGGAGAAGAACAGCCCGGAGCGGGCCGGTGCCGTCCACTGCCGGTCGAGGCGGCCCCGTCCGGCGGTCTGCTCCTCGGCGACGAGGACCGCGCCCTCGTCGGCGTCCCCCTTGACGGCCAGGCCCACCAGATCGTTGTTGGTCGACCCGGTGCGCTGGACGACCTCCACATCGCAGTACAGCCCGCCGTCGCGCACCAGCCCGCGCCGCAGCGCGGCCCCGTTGAGCGGCGGCCGGTCCAGGTTCGACCAGCGGTTGTCGTCCGAAGCATCTCGCGGCGTCATGCAAGCCACCCTAGGTGTGTCCTACGCCGCACTGCTGATTGGTAGGCCCGCCACTACTCTACGGATGAGTAACCGTCCCCCCTTTTGAGCAGGCAGGGAGCCGCGACCCGATGGCCGAGCCGGAAGAGATCGACATCCACACCACCGCGGGCAAGCTCGCGGACCTCCAGCGCCGCATCGACGAGGCGACGCACGCCGGCTCCGCACGTGCCGTGGAGAAGCAGCACGCCAAGGGCAAGTTGACGGCCCGTGAGCGGATCGAGCTGCTGCTCGACGAGGGGTCGTTCGTCGAGCTGGACGAGTTCGCCCGGCACCGGTCCACCAATTTCGGGCTGGAGAACAACCGCCCGTACGGGGACGGCGTCGTCACCGGGTACGGCACGGTCGACGGCCGGCCGGTCGCGGTCTTCTCCCAGGACTTCACCGTCTTCGGCGGCGCCCTCGGCGAGGTCTACGGCCAGAAGATCGTCAAGGTCATGGACTTCGCGCTGAAGACCGGCTGTCCGGTCATCGGCATCAACGACTCCGGCGGCGCCCGTATCCAGGAGGGTGTCGCCTCCCTGGGCGCCTACGGCGAGATCTTCCGCCGCAACACCCACGCGAGCGGTGTCATCCCGCAGATCTCACTGGTCGTCGGCCCCTGCGCGGGCGGAGCCGTCTACTCCCCCGCGATCACCGACTTCACCGTCATGGTCGACCAGACCTCGCACATGTTCATCACCGGCCCGGACGTCATCAAGACCGTCACCGGTGAGGACGTCGGCTTCGAGGAGCTGGGCGGCGCCCGCACCCACAACTCGGTCTCCGGCGTGGCCCACCACATGGCCGGGGACGAGAAGGACGCCGTCGAGTACGTCAAGCAGCTGCTGTCGTACCTGCCGTCCAACAACCTCTCCGAGCCGCCGGTCTACCCGGAGGAGGCGGACCTCACCGTCACCGCCGAGGACCTGGAGCTGGACTCGCTCGTCCCGGACAGCGCGAACCAGCCCTACGACATGCACACGGTGATCGAACACGTCCTGGACGACGCCGAGTTCTTCGAGACGCAGCCGCTGTTCGCCCCGAACATCCTCACCGGCTACGGACGGGTGGAGGGCCACCCGGTCGGCATCGTCGCCAACCAGCCGATGCAGTTCGCCGGCTGCCTCGACATCCAGGCCAGCGAGAAGGCCGCGCGCTTCGTGCGGACCTGCGACGCCTTCAACATCCCCGTCATCACCTTCGTCGACGTGCCCGGCTTCCTGCCCGGCGTCGACCAGGAGCACGACGGCATCATCCGGCGCGGCGCCAAGCTGATCTACGCCTACGCCGAGGCCACGGTCCCGCTCATCACCGTCATCACCCGCAAGGCCTTCGGCGGCGCCTACGACGTCATGGGCTCCAAGCACCTGGGCGCGGACATCAACCTCGCCTGGCCGACCGCCCAGATCGCCGTCATGGGTGCCCAGGGCGCGGTCAACATCCTGCACCGCCGCACCCTCGCGGAGGCGGAGGCCAACGGGGAGGACCTGGAGGCGGTGCGCGCCCGGCTGATCCGGGAGTACGAGGACACCCTCCTCAACCCCTACATCGCGGCCGAGCGCGGCTACATCGACTCCGTGGTGATGCCGTCGGACACCCGCCGCCACATCGTCCGCGGCCTGCGCCAGCTGCGCACCAAGCGAGAGTCCCTGCCCCCGAAGAAGCACGGCAACATCCCCCTCTAGGAGTCGCCATGACGATCAAGGTCGTACGGGGCAACCCCACCCCCGAGGAGCTCGCCGCCGCCCTGGCGGTGGTCCGAGCACGCGCCGCGGCGGCAGCGACCGCGCCGCCCGGCGCCCCCCAGCAGCGGGACGGGTGGTCGGACCCGTCCCGCATCGCAACACGCCGCTTGCCACAGCCGGGCCCGACAACTTGGGCACGTTCCTACTGGCCTAGCTAGAGAGACCAACGGCCTCGGCCATCACCTCGTACCCGCGATCGTTCGGGTGCAGGTGATCGCCGAAGTCGTACGCGGGGTGCAGCCGGTCCGGATCCCCCGGATCGGCCATCACCCGCCCCAGATCCACCACCGCGTCGAACTCCCCCGCGCATCGGATCCACTCGTTCACCTCATGGCTCACCTTGGCCGCGTGCTCCCCCCAGTGGTCCGACCCCCCGAACGGCAGCAGCGTGCAGCCGACGACCCGCAACCCGCCCTCGCGTCCCTGCCGTATCAACTCCCGGTACCCGGCGATCAGTTCATCCGCCTCCACCACCGGCGCCGGCTTGTACGTGGGCTGCTCGTCCGTCTCGCTGAACCCGATGTCGTTCAGCCCCAGCAGCACGACCACCGTGTCCACCCCGGCCTGACCGAGCACGTCCCGCCCGAACCGCCGCACACCCCTCTCCCCATACCACGCGGAGTCGTTGAGCAGCAGGTTCCCGCCGATCCCGGCGTTGAGCACGGGCCGCCCGGTCAGCCGGGCCAGCGCGTCCGACCACCGCCGGTCGGCGCCGACCGTGGAGCCGAAGCCGTCGGTGAGGGAGTCGCCGAACAGCACCACCCCATCGCCACGCCCGGAATCGACCTCCACCGCGCTCAGGAAGTACCAGGACTCCGACACCGCGTCGAAGCCGTCGGTGGACTCCAGCAGGTTCCCCTCCCCGCGCCAACTCGGCGCGAAGGCCTGCGCATGGAACGTCGCCGGGCCGGTCGCCGCCTCGAAGTACAGCGTCACCGCCACCGACTCCCCCGCGGAGACGGCGAGTCGGGCAGGGTCGCTGACGACCTCCCCACGCGCCGGGATCTCCACGCCACCACTGCCCCCGAAGCTCAGCCGCCGCCCGTCCACGGCCGCCCCGGCGACCCGCACCGGCGAGGTGCCGTACGCGTTCGACAGCCGTATCCGCACCCGCTCGCCGCCCCCGGTCAGCGGGACGACCTGCCGCAGCGACTGGCGCCAGAAGCCCTCCCTCGACCAGTTGGGGGTGAAGCCCTCGCTCGGCGGCTGGGGCGAGGCGGCCCAGACAGTGGTGAACATGGCAGCACGACCTTCCAAACGGGACTGAGGTTCCTTTAACGAGAGCCATACTAACGGAACCACAGACCCTTTTGGTGAAGTTGAGTACGCGTACTCAGGCGCCGCCCCGCCTCGCCGCCGCACGCTGGACGCATGCTCTGGTCCGACCCCGAGAACGAACCGCCCAAGGAACTGCGCGACATGCAGGAGATGTTGCGCAGACTGGGCCTGTTCCTGGCGTTGGCCATGGTGCTGGCGATGATCGTGCTCGGCATGAAGTGACGGGCGCCGATACCCTGACCGCATGACTGATCAGCCGCGCCGCCGACTCGTCCTCGCCTCCCAGTCCCCCGCCCGGCTGAATCTGCTGCGGCAGGCCGGACTGGCCCCCGAGGTGATCGTGAGCGGCGTCGACGAGGACGCCGTCACCGCCCCCACCCCCGCCGAACTCGCGCTCGCGCTCGCCGAGGCGAAGGCCTCCGTGGTGTCGGCGAAGCCCGAGGTCAAGGGCGCGCTCGTGATCGGCTGCGACTCCGTGCTCGACCTCGACGGCCAGGCGCTCGGCAAGCCCGCGGACGCCGAGGAGGCCACCGCCCGCTGGAAGGCCATGCGGGGACGCGCGGGCACGCTCCAGACCGGCCACTGCGTCTACGACACCGTCTCCGGCCGGTACGCCTCGGCCGTCGCCTCGACCGTCGTCCGCTTCGGCGAGCCGACCGACGCGGAGGTCGCCGCGTACGTCGCCTCCGGCGAACCCCTCTACGTCGCCGGGGCGTTCACCCTCGACGGCCGCAGCGCGCCGTTCATCGAGGGCATCGACGGCGACCACGGCAACGTGATCGGCATCAGCCTGCCCCTCGTACGGAAGCTGCTGGCCGAACTGGGCGTCGGGATCACGGAGTTGTGGGCGCCGGCGGAGAAGTGACCGGGCCGCCGCCGGGGCCCTCCTTGGCCGGGCCGCCGTCCCCCTTGTCGCCGGGGACGGCGTCGGCGGGCGCCTGAGGGCTGTCGTACGTCATCAGGAGCAGCACGATCAGCGCCAGCACGACCACCATGAACACGAACTCGGCCGGGCCCAGCAGGCCCCACGCGAACGCGCCCAGCAGGGCGTGCACCACGGCCGCGCTGATCAGCAGGATGCGGCCGAACCCGGCCGGGGCGCGGTCGCGCAGGGCGACCAGCAGCGCCACCAGACCGCAGAAGGCGAAGTAGAGCCCGAAGACGATGCCGCCGATCTTCGACGAGGTCGACATCATGTCGGGGTCGAGGCCGGCCAGGGACATGTCCTGGCGGTCGACGACCACCCCGAGGAACCAGTTGACCGCCGCGATCC
Organism: Streptomyces sp. NPDC057280; assembly: GCF_042668605.1. Lineage (NCBI taxonomy): Bacteria > Bacillati > Actinomycetota > Actinomycetes > Kitasatosporales > Streptomycetaceae > Streptomyces > Streptomyces sp. NPDC057280. The sequence continues at coordinate 577,584 of NZ_JBHUYR010000003.1, read as the reverse complement.
CGAACGCCTCCAAGAAGAGGACGATCGCCACGATCCACGCCACCGGCCTGCGCACCACCGGTCCCCACCCACTCTCAAGCCGAGCCCTGGTTACCCCAAGTACGTTCGATACATCGTGAACGCTACTAACGGGTAAACCCGGGGACAAGGGTTCTGCGGACGGCAAAGAATCATTGGGCCATTCGTAGGGACTCCACAAAGAAACCGAGTGGCCCGCAGCACGTGGTGACAGAGACCTTGACCACAAGGGAGGGCTAGGGTTTTCCGGAGGAGTCGTGCGTACCGAAGCGTGACAAGGGATTTCGCGGGCCGAGCGGTCCTCGAATCACGCTCCGTGTGGGCAAGCTCACCATTGGGGACGGGTCGAACTGCCGTGTCGGCAGTCCCTAAACTCGGCTTGTTTCAAGGAGGGAGCCTCAATCGTGCGCAAGGTGCTCATCGCCAACCGTGGCGAAATCGCTGTCCGCGTGGCCCGGGCCTGCCGGGATGCCGGTATCGCGAGCGTGGCCGTCTACGCCGACCCGGACCGGGACGCTCTGCATGTCCGCGCCGCGGATGAGGCGTTCGCCCTGGGCGGTGACACCCCGGCCACCAGCTACCTGGTCATCGACAAGATCCTGAACGCGGCCCGGGAGTCGGGGGCCGACGCCGTCCACCCCGGCTACGGTTTCCTGTCCGAGAACGCCGAGTTCGCACAGGCGGTCCTGGACGCGGGCCTGATCTGGATCGGCCCGCCGCCGCAGGCCATCCGCGACCTCGGTGACAAGGTCGCCGCCCGGCACATCGCCCAGCGCGCCGGCGCGCCGCTGGTCGCCGGTACGCCGGACCCGGTCTCCGGGGCCGACGAGGTCGTGGCGTTCGCCGAGGAGCACGGCCTGCCGATCGCGATCAAGGCCGCCTTCGGCGGCGGTGGCCGTGGTCTGAAGGTCGCCCGGACCCTGGAAGAGGTCCCGGAGCTGTACGAGTCCGCGGTCCGTGAGGCCGTGGCCGCGTTCGGCCGGGGCGAGTGCTTCGTCGAGCGCTACCTGGACAAGCCGCGGCACGTGGAGACCCAGTGCCTCGCCGACACCCACGGCAACGTGGTGGTCGTGTCCACCCGTGACTGCTCGCTGCAGCGCCGCCACCAGAAGCTGGTCGAGGAGGCCCCCGCGCCGTTCCTCTCCGACGCCCAGGTCGCCGAGCTGTACTCGTCGTCGAAGGCCATCCTCAAGGAGGCCGGCTACGTCGGCGCCGGCACCGTCGAGTTCCTGGTCGGCCTCGACGGCACGATCTCCTTCCTGGAGGTCAACACCCGTCTCCAGGTGGAGCACCCGGTCACCGAGGAGGTCGCCGGCATCGACCTGGTGCGCGAGATGTTCCGCATCGCCGACGGCGAGGAACTCGGCTACGGCGACCCGGAGCTGCGCGGCCACTCCTTCGAGTTCCGCATCAACGGCGAGGACCCGGGGCGCAACTTCCTCCCGGCCCCCGGCACCGTCACCACCTTCGCCCCGCCGACCGGCCCGGGTGTCCGCCTGGACGCGGGCGTCGAGTCCGGCAGCGTCATCGGCCCGGCCTGGGACTCCCTGCTGGCCAAGCTGATCGTCACCGGCGCCACCCGCGAGCAGGCGCTCCAGCGGGCCGCCCGCGCCCTGGAGGAGTTCCAGGTCGAGGGCATGGCGACGGCCATCCCGTTCCACCGCGCGGTCGTCAAGGACCCGGCGTTCGCCCCCGAACTCACCGGCTCCGCCGACCCGTTCACGGTCCACACCCGCTGGATCGAGACCGAGTTCGTCAACGAGATCAAGCCCTTCGCCACCCCCGCCGACGCGGAGACGGACGAGGAGCCGGGCCGCGAGACGGTCGTCGTCGAGGTCGGCGGCAAGCGCCTGGAGGTCTCCCTCCCGGTCTCGCTCGGCATGTCGCTGGCCCGCACCGGCCTCGCCGCGGGCGCCAAGCCCAAGCGCCGCGCGGCCAAGAAGTCCGGCCCCGTCGCCTCCGGCGACACCCTCGCCTCCCCGATGCAGGGCACGATCGTCAAGATCGCGGTCGAGGAGGGCCAGGAGGTCAAGGAGGGCGACCTGGTCGTCGTCCTGGAGGCCATGAAGATGGAGCAGCCCCTCAACGCGCACAAGTCCGGCACCATCAAGGGCCTGTCCGCGGACGTCGGCGCGTCGATCACGTCCGGCGCGGCGATCTGCGAGATCAAGGACTGAGCGGGACCCGCAGCGACATCCCGGGGCGCCCGGCGGACTGGAGCAGTCAGTCCGCCGGGCGCTCCGTGTTTCCCCCGAGGTGATGGTCTACGAGGTGCTGCGGACCCATCCCGTGCCGTGCCGGACGAAGGCGAGGGCCGCACAGCCGAAGGGCACGGCGAGCATCACGAACGACAGGACGGTCAGCGGTTCGATGCCGCCCGCGTAGCCGGCGACGTTGAACGGCATGGCCAGGATCAGCAGCCAGGCGGCCCACACCGGCACGGTCCGGCCGCGCAGCAGGGCGACGCCCAGCAGGACGGCACCGATGACGTGCGCGGCGACGAAGTAGAGGATCGGCACGCCCACCACGGGCAGGTCGTTGGTGCCCTTCGCGACCTTCGCCAGGGTGTCGACGTCGACGCCCTTGTCGAGCGCCCCGAGGGCGACGGTGTCGAGCGACGGGGTCGCGGTGATCGCGAGCAGTCCGGTGCCGAAGAGGACCGAACCCCACAGGCCGAGCCTGGCGGACCGCGCGGTGGCCAGCAGTCCGACGGCGATCAGACCCGGGGCGAGGACGACGGTCCCGACCGTCCACAGCCACACGGACACCTCCGTGGCGCCCTGGTGGGCGGCGATGACCCGGGCGATCTCGTCGGCGTCGGCGTTGGTGTCGTAGGGACTGATCAGGAACGCCGCCGCGAGCAGCAGCGGCCCCAGGACGGCCGCGAGCCCCGCGAGCAGCCGCGCGGTCCCGGCGGGCGCCGCCTCGGTGGTGGTGGGCGGGTGTGACGACGTAGTGGCCATGCCAGTCCCCCTGAATCGCGTCCTGCGGAGCGCCTCACGCCAGTGAACCGAGCGGACCCGGCCGATGACCACACGTCAATTCTGGGGGTTGCGAGGGCCGGGCTCAGTCGGTCAGCAGGCCGAGATCCCGCCCCCGCCGCAGCAGCGCCGCGGTGTGGCCGGCCTCCAGCTTGCGGTGCAGGGAGGCGATGTAGCCGCGCACGGTGGTCGGCGACAGCCCCATCCGGCGGGCTGCCTCCGTCGCCGTACGGCCGTCGTGGAGGTGGCGCAGTGTCCGGTACTCCTGCTCGGTCACCCCGAACACCCGGGCGAGGGTCCGCCCCCGGGCGAGGTCGCGGAGCAGCAGCAGGACGGGCAGCCCGGGGGCGGCCGACGGCACGGGCCGTACCTCGACGTCCCGGACGGTGAACGACGGCCCCCGGCCCAGCCGGGGATCGTCCCGTACGACGGCCAGGAGCTCGGCGGCGAGGGCGTTCAGCGGCTCCGCCCGACCGTCCTCGCCGCGCACGGCCACTCCCCACCCACGGCTCGCGGCGAGGCCCAGGGCCGCGGCGGAGAGCGCGAGCAGCCGCTGCCGCTCGCCCAACCGCTGTTCCACCCCGGCGAGTTGGAGCTGGGCGAAACCGAGCAGATCGCGCTCCCGTTCGCTGAAGTCGGCGTCGGACCTCAGCAGCGCGTACCCCTCGACCGCGCTCCCGCCCGCCCCGGCCGTCGCCACCAGGTGCCGGCGCAGCCCGAAGGGCCGGAAGTCCAGGTTGTAGCAGTGGGTGCGCCCCCACTGCCGGTCCCCGACGACGTCACTGACCCGCCAGGCCTGCGCGGTGGGCGTCTCCAGCATGATGTCGGTGAGCGGGTGGTCCAGGGGATGGTCGTAGATCACCATCGGATCGGCGTGGAAGGAGTCCTCCGGCACGGACAGCGCGAAGACCCCGCTGCCGTCGAGGGTGAGCCGGTACGCCTGCCCCGCGTCGGCCGGGATCAACTCCATCAGCGCCCCCAGGGCCCGCTCCCGCAACTCCCACTCCGACCCGGCGTCTTCCAGTTCGCTCGCGATCCCGAGCACCCGCCGCGCATCCGCACCGGCGATCTCCATACGCTCTCTCCCGGCGCTGCTCTCGCCATGAGAAGTCCTGAGATGTCCGGGGAAACCCTGAGAAGGACACCCCTGAGAAGACGGTACGGCCTGAGGGCGTCCCGGCAAGCCCGGTCGGCCGTCCGTCGATGGCATCCTGGAGGCACAACGGGGGCGTGCGAGAGAGCAGGTGGGAGCCATGGTGAGCGCGATCTCACGGGAGACCGCGGGGAACAGCGAGACCCCGGCACCCGCCACGCCGGCCCGCCCCATGCGCGCCGACGCCCGCCGCAACTACGAACGCCTCCTCACCGAGGCCCGCACGGCCTTCGCCACCCATGGCGCGGAGGCGTCCCTGGAGGACGTGGCGAGACGCGCGGGCGTGGGCATCGGCACCCTGTACCGCCACTTCCCCAACCGCAACGCCCTGCTGAGTGCGGTCTTCGAGGACGCGGTGGCGGACCTGCTGGCCCGCTCCCGCGAACTGCTGGCCGACCCGAGCCCCTGCACGGCCCTGGTGACCTGGCTGCGCGAGATCGTCACGCATGCGGGCGAATACCGTGGCCTGGCAAGGCAGTTGATGTCCGTGACATCCGATGACGGCTCGGCCCTGGCGAGATGCAGCGACCCGATCAGGGAGGCGGGCGGCGCACTGCTGCGACGCGCACAGGAGGCGGGGGCGGTAAGGGAGGACGTGGCGATCGCCGACCTGCTACAGCTGACGCACGCGATTGCACTGGCGGCGGAGGAAAGCCCGGGAGACCCGGACTTGGCGGACCGGCTGCTGATGCTGACGTTGCGTGGATTGGCCTTTTAGGGGCGCGGGGAACTGCGCGAGCAACCCCCACACACCCGCAGCCGCACAACAACCGCAAGCCCCACGGCGATTAGGCAACCCTTAACGCCGCCGCATGTCAGCAACCCGCGCCCGCTGCTGCTGCTCCGGCCCGGCATCAGACGTCAACGTCCTCAACCCGGCCCCCGGAACCTGCCCCCGCCGAGGCCCCGGCAGGGCAACGTCACGGCGCGCTTGGCGCGGGGGGACGGAATCACCCCCCGAGGCCCCCGATGCGCCGGAGTTTCCCGACGCCCCCGCGACAGCGATCTGCACGCCCTGGTCGGCCAGCGCCTGCAACTCCGTACCGGCACGATCGTCATGCGCCGGCGGCTCATCCGTCACCAGCCGCGTGATCACATCGGTCGGCACGGTCTGGAACATGGTGTCCGTACCGAGCTTGGTGTGATCGGCGAGCACGACGACCTCCGCCGCGGCCTGCACCAACGCCCGGTCGACGGACGCCGACAGCATGTTGGACGTGGACAGCCCGCGCTCGGCGGTGAGACCGCTGCCGGACAGGAAGGCCCGCGAGACCCGCAGCCCCTGCAGGGACTGCTCGGCACCGGAGCCCACCAGCGCGTAGTTGGAGCCGCGCAGGGTGCCGCCGGTCATCACGACCTCCACCCGGTTGGCATGGGCCAACGCCTGTGCCACCAGCAGGGAGTTGGTGACGACGGTCAGCCCGGGTACGCGAGCGAGCCGGCGGGCCAGCTCCTGTGTCGTCGTACCCGCCCCGACCACGATGGCTTCGCCTTCTTCGACGAAGTTCGCGGCGAGGTCGGCGATGGCCGTCTTCTCGGCGGTCGCGAGATGTGACTTCTGCGGAAAGCCGGACTCCCGCGTGAACCCGCCCGGCAATACCGCACCGCCATGTCGGCGGTCGAGGAGTCCTTCTGCCTCCAGTGCGCGCACGTCCCGCCGTACGGTCACTTCGGAGGTCTGGACGACGCGGGCGAGCTCACGGAGCGACACGGCCCCGTTCGCTCGCACCATTTCGAGGATCAATTGGCGACGTTCTGCAGCGAACACGAAACTGACAGTAACGCGGACGACCGTCTGCTTTCAGCAGTATGCGCCGAATAAACGAAGTTGTTCGCACGGCAGAGCCCGAAGTGGTATAGGGCCTACTCGCCCCGACTATGCCGCACGAATGGTCGACAACTCCCCGTGACCAGCGGGGAGTCGGTTTCGGCCGTCAGGCCCCGCCGGTTTCCTTCCGGGTGTGGAGCTGCCGCGCCACCTCCGCGATCGAGCCCGAAAGGGAGGGATACACGGTGAAGGCGTTCGCGATCTGCTCGACGGTCAGGTTGTTGTCGACGGCGATCGAGATCGGATGGATCAGTTCCGAGGCGCGCGGCGCGACGACCACACCGCCGACCACGATGCCGGTGCCCGGCCGGCAGAAGATCTTGACGAAGCCGTCGCGGATGCCCTGCATCTTGGCGCGCGGGTTGCGCAGCAGGGGCAGCTTGACGACCCGGGCGTCGATCTTGCCCGCGTCGACGTCGGCCTGCGTGTAGCCGACGGTCGCGATCTCCGGGTCGGTGAAGACGTTGGAGGAGACGGTCTTGAGGTTCAGCGGGGCCACCGCGTCGCCCAGGAAGTGGTACATGGCGATGCGGCCCTGCATGGCGGCGACGGAGGCGAGGGCGAAGACACCGGTCACGTCACCGGCGGCGTACACGCCGGGGGCGGTCGTACGGGAGACCTTGTCGGTCCAGATGTGCCCGGAGTCGCGCACCTTGACGCCGGCCTCCTCCAGGCCCAGGCCCGCGCTGTTGGGGATGGCGCCGACGGCCATGAGGCAGTGGGTGCCGGTGATGACGCGGCCGTCGGAGAGGGTGACCTCGACGCGGTCGCCGACCCGCTTGGCGGCGGCGGCGCGGGAGCGGGCCATGACGTTCATGCCGCGGCGGCGGAAGACGTCCTCGAGGACGGCGGCGGCGTCCGGGTCCTCGCCCGGCAGCACGCGGTCGCGCGACGAGACCAGCGTGACCTTGGAGCCGAGCGCCTGATAGGCACCGGCGAACTCCGCACCCGTCACACCGGAACCGACCACGATGAGCTCTTCCGGCAGCTCGGTGAGGTCGTACACCTGCGTCCAGTTGAAGATGCGCTCGCCGTCGGGCAGCGCGTCGGGCACCTCACGGGGGTGGCCGCCGGTCGCGATGAGGACGGCGTCGGCGACGAGGGTCTCCTCGCTGCCGTCGGCGGTGCTGACGACCACCTTGCGGGAGCCGTCGAGCGCCTGCATGCCCTCCAGACGGCCGCGGCCGCGCATGACCCGGGCGCCGGCCCGCGTGACCGAGGCCGTGATGTCGTGCGACTGCGCGAGCGCGAGGCGCTTCACCCGCCGGTTGACCTTGCCGAGGTCCACGCCCACGACCCGGGCGGCCTGCTCCAGGGGTGGTGTGTCGTCGGCCACGATGATGCCGAGCTCTTCGTACGACGAGTCGAAGGTGGTCATCACCTCGGCCGTAGCGATAAGGGTCTTCGACGGCACGCAGTCGGTCAGCACCGACGCTCCGCCCAGACCGTCGCAGTCGACGACGGTCACCTCCGCGCCGAGCTGCGCCGCTACCAGCGCAGCTTCGTATCCGCCGGGTCCGCCACCGATGATCACGATCCGAGTCACGTACCCCATTGTCCCGCACGCTTCAAGGTGCTACTGCCCGGGGCCCCGCCCGCGCTGTCACCGTTACGGGAGTGACGCCGGAGGCACCTGCCGTACCCTCTCCCCATGTCGCTCTACGCCGCCTACGCCGGCAATCTCGACGCCCGGCTGATGACGCGCCGCGCACCGCACTCGCCGCTGCGCGCCACGGGCTGGCTCAACGGCTGGCGGCTCACCTTCGGCGGCGAGCAGATGGGCTGGGAGGGCGCCCTCGCCACGATCGTGGAGGACCCGCTCGCCCAGGTGTTCGTCGCGCTGTACGACATCGCCCCGGCGGACGAGGAGTCGATGGACCGCTGGGAGGGCGTCGGTCTCGGCATCTACCGCCGGATGCGGGTACGGGTGCACACCCTCGACACCGAGGAGGCGGCCTGGGTGTACGTCCTCGACGCCTACGAGGGCGGCCTGCCCTCGGCCCGGTACCTGGGCGAGATCGCCGACGCGGCCGAGTCGGCGGGCGCGCCGTACGACTATGTGATGGAGCTGCGCAAGCGTCCCTGCTGACCCGCGCGGTAACCGGAGTCACGCCCTTCGTTGGAAACGACAAGACAACGATCGCCATCCCGTTCGCTCTGTCATCTACGCGCGTAGGCCGGAACCGGCTACGCTCATCCGCGTGAACGCATCTCTTCTTCCGGACGACATCCAGGGCGACCCGCACGCCGCCGCCGACGCCGCCGCCGCGCGCCTGCGCGAACTGACCGGCGCCGAGACCCACGACGTCGCCCTCGTGATGGGCTCCGGCTGGGCGCCGGCCGTGGACGCCCTCGGCGCTCCCGACGCCGAGTTCCAGGTCACCGAGCTGCCCGGCTTCCCGCCGCCGGCGGTCGAGGGCCACGGCGGCAAGATCCGCTCGTACCAGATCGGCGAGAAGCGCGCTCTGGTCTTCCTGGGCCGCACGCACTACTACGAGGGCCGCGGCGTGGCGGCGGTCGCGCACGGCGTCCGTACGGCGGTGGCGGCGGGGTGCAAGACGATCGTCCTCACCAACGGCTGCGGCGGTCTGCGCGAGGGCATGCGCCCCGGCCAGCCGGTCCTGATCAGCGACCACATCAACCTCACGGCGACGTCCCCGATCGTCGGCGCGAACTTCGTCGACCTGACGGACCTCTACTCGCCGCGGCTGCGCGCCCTGTGCAAGGAGATCGACCCGACCCTCGAAGAGGGCGTGTACGCGCAGTTCCCCGGCCCGCACTACGAGACCCCGGCGGAGATCCGCATGGCCCGGGTCATCGGCGCGGACCTGGTCGGCATGTCGACGGTCCTGGAGGCGATCGCGGCGCGCGAGGCCGGCGCGGAGGTGCTCGGCATCTCCCTGGTGACGAACCTCGCGGCGGGCATGACGGGCGAGCCCCTGAACCACGAAGAGGTCCTCCAGGCGGGCCGGGACTCGGCGACGCAGATGGGAGCGCTCCTCGCCCAGGTACTGGGCCGCATCTGACCGCCCCGTCTCGGTCGGCTGGAAGGTGAACCATGCAGTCGGCCGAGACGCGTGGGAGGGAGCACCCCCACGCGCCCGCACCGCACACACGACGAGAGGCTGACCCCGGTGCACGACGACCTCATCACCACCGCCAAGACCTGGCTCGCCGAGGACCCCGACCCCGAGACCCGTGACGAACTCGGCAAGCTCATCGAGGCCGGGGACGTCACCGAGCTCACCGCCCGCTTCAGCGGCACCCTCCAGTTCGGCACCGCGGGCCTGCGGGGCGAACTGGGCGCAGGGCCCATGCGCATGAACCGCGCCGTGGTCATCCGCGCCGCGGCCGGTCTCGCGGCGTACCTCAGGAACAACGGCCGCACCGGCGGCCTCGTCGTCATCGGCTACGACGCCCGCCACAAGTCCGCGGACTTCGCCCGCGACACGGCGGCCGTCATGACCGGCGCCGGCCTCCGCGCCGCCGTCCTCCCCCGCCCGCTCCCCACCCCCGTGCTCGCGTACGCCATAAGGCATCTCGGCGCGGTCGCCGGCGTGGAGGTCACCGCCAGCCACAACCCGCCCCGCGACAACGGCTACAAGGTCTACCTCGGCGACGGCTCCCAGATCGTGCCGCCCGCCGACGCGGAGATCGCGGCGGAGATCGACGCGATCGCGAGCCTCAACGACGTCCCCCGCCCGGACGCCGGCTGGGAGACCCTCGACGACGCCGTCCTGGACGCCTACCTGGCCCGCACGGACGCCGTACTGGCCGCGGACTCCCCCCGCACCGCCCGCACCGTCTACACGGCGATGCACGGCGTCGGCAAGGACGTCCTCCTCGCCGCGTTCGCCCGGGCCGGCTTCCCCGCCCCGGAGCTCGTCGCCGAGCAGGCCGAGCCCGACCCGGACTTCCCGACCGTCGCCTTCCCCAACCCGGAGGAGCCCGGCGCGATGGACCTGGCCTTCGCGAAGGCGCGTGCGACGGACCCGGACCTGATCATCGCCAACGACCCGGACGCCGACCGCTGCGCCGTCGCCGTCAAGGACGGCGGCGACTGGCGGATGCTGCGCGGCGACGAGGTCGGCGCCCTGCTCGCCGCCCACCTGGTCAGGCGCGGAGCGCAGGGCACCTTCGCCGAGTCGATCGTCTCCTCCTCCCTCCTCGGCCGGATCGCCGAGAAGGCGGGTCTGCCGTACGAGGAGACCCTCACCGGCTTCAAGTGGATCGCCCGCGTGGAGGGTCTGCGGTACGGCTACGAGGAGGCCCTCGGCTACTGCGTCGACCCGGACGGCGTACGCGACAAGGACGGCATCACCGCCGCCCTGCTCATCACGGAACTGGCCTCGCAGCTCAAGGAGGAGGGCCGCACGCTCGTCGACCTGCTGGACGACCTCGCCGTCGAGCACGGCCTGCACGCCACCGACCAGCTGTCCGTGCGCGTCGAGGATCTGTCGGTCATCGCCGACGCCATGCGCCGCCTGCGCGAGCAGCCGCCCACCGAGCTCGCCGGACTCGCCATCACCCAGGCCGAGGACCTCACCCGGGGCACGGACCGGCTCCCGCCCACGGACGGCCTGCGCTACACCCTCGACGGCGCCCGGGTCATCGTCCGCCCCAGCGGCACCGAGCCGAAGCTGAAGTGCTACCTGGAGGTCGTCGTCCCGGTCGCGACGCACGCCGACCTCCCGGCGGCCCACGCCAAGGCGGCGGACGTACTGGAGACGATCAAGCGGGACCTGTCGGCGGCGGCCGGCATCTGACGGACACGGCACTCAGGGGCGCCCGGACCATGAGGGGCGCCCCAACGGGTGATTTCGGGCCCGTATCCCCCACCCGCTCCCCCTGCCGGGAAACGGTGGACGGACAACCGTCCCCGAGCCCCGGAGCCGCCCCGTGTCCTCGACCGCCCCCAGCATCCCGGGCAGCCGGCGACCCGACACCGCGCCCCCGGCCCGCCTCCCCGCCCCCACCCTGCGCCGGGCCGCCCCCGCCCTCCTCGCCTACGTCGCCGTACGCCTCCTCGGTCTGGTGTTCCTCGCGTTCTGGGCGCACCGGCAGGGCCACGGCGTCTGGCCGGTCCTGGCGACGCAGTGGGACGCGAAGTGGTACCTGGGCATCGCCGCCCACGGCTACGCGCACGAGCTGGGCACCGCGGACGACGCGAACAACCTGGCCTTCTTCCCGCTCTACCCGATGCTGGTGAAGGCGGTCGCGGCCGTCACCCCGGGCAGCCGGGCCACTGTCGGCCTGCTGATCGCCGTCCTCGCCTCGCTCGCCGCGGCCTGGGGGATCTTCGCGGTCGGCGACCGTCTGCACGGCCGCCGCGCCGGCATCCTGCTCACCACCCTCTGGGCGGCCTTCCCGGTGGGCCTCGTGCAGTGGATGGGCTACACGGAGTCCCTGTTCACGGCATGCGCCGCCTGGGCCCTGTACGCCCTTCTCGCCGACCGCCCGGTCACGGCCGCCTGGCTCGCGGTCCTCGCCGGTCTGACCCGCCCGACCGGCGTCGCGGTCGCCGCCGCGGTGTCGGTGACCTGCCTGCTCGCCCTGCGCCGCGGCTTCTCCGTACGCGTCCTCTCGGCCGCCCTCCTGGCCCCGCTGGGCTGGTGCGGGTACGTCGGCTGGGTGGGCCTGCGGCTGGGTCGCTGGGACGGCTATTTCGCCGTACAGCGGCTGTGGCACAACGACGTGGACGGCGGCCGCGAGACCCTGCGCCGGTTCCGGGAGCTGCTGGCGCACGACTCGACGCCCGAGCTGTTCCTGGTCCTGGTGACGGTGACGCTGCTGGCGTCGGCGGCGTTGTTCGCGCTGTCGCTCCGAGACCGCCAGCCGCTGCCCCTGCTCCTCTTCACGGGCGTGCTGCTGACGATCGTCCTGGCCAGCGGCGGCGTCTACTTCCCGCGCGCCCGCTTCCTCCTCCCGGCCTTCCCGCTGCTGCTCCCCCTCGCCCTCCGCCTCCTGCGCCTCCCCGCCCGCTACCGCGCGCTGGCGCTGACGGGGGCGGTGCTGGGGTCGGCGTACTGGGGGGCGTACATGGTGCTGGTGTGGCCGAGCGCGCCCTAGCGGCCCCGCTCAGGGCATCCAGTACAGGGCGGCCGTCCAGGCGAGCAGCAGGGCCAGCGTGACCGGCCACAGGCGGCGGTCCCGCTCCCGTGCGTCGATCTCGCCGGCCGGCCGGAAAGCCGGGTCCTTCCACATGGCGGTGATCTCGGCGGCGAGCCGCTCGTGGGGGTGGACGAAGCCGAGTTTCCGCTCCAGCCATCTCCAGCGCAGGCTGAACGCCTTCCACTCCGCGAACGTGGCCCGCCGGCTGTCGATCCGCAGCTCGGTGCCCTTGCAGCGGACGATCCGGATGTGGTCCCAGGCGACGTGCCGGGTGCGCCGCACCCCGTTGAACCACAGCCCGGTGCTGTCCGCGGTGATGCGCCAGCCGACCCAGTACGTGAGCAGCCAGGCCCCGCAGAGCGCGAGGGCGGCCCCGAAGCTCCACCGCCACACCCCGGTCTCACCCCACATGTTCTGGCCGGCCCACAGCACCACCGCCGTGGCGGTGAGCCGGTCGGGCCACCCGGCCCGCCAGCGCCGCACGGCACCCGGCTTCGGTACCGGGTGGGCCACGACGGCCCGCTTCTCCTTGGCGAGCGCACGGCGTACGGCACCCTCGGACACCGGTCGCACCGGCCCGGTCGAGCACTCGACGAAGGGCGGCTCGTCCGGGTCCTCGTCGGCGGCGAGGAGCACGACCTCGGCGCCGTCGTAGGGCACCCCGTAGAGAACGGCCTCCCGCAGCGGCCCGGGAGCGTCGTCGTCGAGCCGGTCGAGAAGGGCCCTCAGCTCCTCCTCGTCGGGCTCTTCACCCTCTTCGCCCTCGTCCTCGTCCTCTTCGCCCTCGTCCTCTTCGTCGTCGTCATCGAGCTCCATCGTCGATACGACGAACAGCGGCCGCAGCGCGCCCACGTCGTCGGCGGCGAAGACCTCCGTGTCCACGTCGGCGTTCTCCCGTACCAGCACCCGCAGCACCGGCACCGGCTCCCGGCGCAGCGCGGCGGCCCGGTGGCGGCCCAGCGCGGCGGAGACCAGGACGGTCAGGCCGAGGCCGGTCAGGTAGAGGCCGCAGGTCGCGATCCCCTCGCGGTCGACGATGTCGTCCCAGAGCCCCGAGGTGGCGCTCGACGCGACCCCGGCCGCCGTCACGACGGAGCCGAACCAGGCCAGCCCCTTGCCGCGGGTCACCGGCCGGTCGGCGTACGGCACCGGCGCGGTGACGCCCCCGGCCGCCGCGAGAGCCGCCTCGTGCTGCCGTTTCCGGGCGGCGAGCCGCACCTCGGCGGTCCGGGCGCAGAGCCCGGCGAGCACGGCGCAGGCCAGGATGAGCGTCCACGGTGCCGGCGCCGCCGCCACCATGACGACCACGGCCGGCGCGGCGAAGCGCACGACCTCGGGCCGGACCGCCAGCAGCACCGGCTGGAGCCCGAGGAACGCGGCGAGCAAGGGCGGCACGTCCCCGTCGGTGACGGCGACCGGCAGCAGCGCGGCGACCGTCCCGAGCACCACCACCGCCATCACGGTCTCGGTCCGCCGCGGCACGGGCACCCAACGCGGGGGCAGCGCGTCGGTCCAGCGCCGGGCCTGCTCCCCGCTCCAGGACGGGCAGCGGTCCGGTGGCACGCTCGTGGGCAGCGGCGACGGCCGCGAAGGATTCGTACTCATCGTCTTCCAGACACTCGGACCACGCCGGTGGTTGCGGTCCTCAGGTCCGGGACGGCCGAGGAACGGGGCGGATCATGACCCCGGAAGCTGTGAAGGGCCGGGTCAGCCGGTGGCGAGCAGGATCGCCAGCAGGACCGCGCCCGCCAGGGCCGGCGCGAGCACCTCGTACGCCCAGCGCACCGACACCTCGCCCTGCGCGCTCTCGGCCTTCTCCCGGGCCTCCCACAGTTCGCGCAGCTCGTCCATGACCTTGTCGGTCTCGGCGCGCAGCGGACCGTCGGCCGCGTCCTTGGCGTCGGCGACGGAGCCGGTGCCCGGGAAGCCCAGGCCCAGGCCGACCGGGCGGCGCCCGCCGGGCGGGCTGCCCGCCGCCGCCCGGGCGGTCCGCCGTGCCGCCTTCTTGCGGGCGCGCAGGGACACCGGGATGGCCCAGAGCTGGTACTTGGTGCCGGAGGCGGCGACGACCTCGTTGGAGTAGCTGGAGCGGAACGCGGCGACCTGGCTCCAGGGCAGCACGATCACGCGGAACGGGTTGCGCACGCGCAGCCGGTCCTGGCCCGCGAAGACGGCCGGGCGCAGGGTGAAGGCGACGACCAGCGGGATCACCAGGATCATCGCGGCGAGCGCCAGCCAGGGGACCCGGCCCGAGCCCTGGACCAGGGCGTCGGTGCCGAGCCATGCGGTGATGGCGAGCAGCAGCACGCCTCCGGCGATGGCCGCGGGTGAGCGGTAGATCCGGTCCTTGGTCGTCATGGGGCCGATTCTGCCCGACGGGCCGAGGGCGCTCCCACGCGGTGGCGTCCGACGAGACGAGCGTCCGGGGGTGTACAGCCGCTACGCGCGTAGATATGCTCGTGTGGTGACCATGCCCACCACTGCATCTCCCGCACACGCTCTTACGGACGTGACCGCGTCCGACAGCACGCTGCGTCGCTTCCTCCACGGGCTGCCCGGCGTCGACGCGGTCGGCCTGGAGGCGCGCGCCGCCTCCCTCGGCACCCGTTCCATCAAGACCACCGCGAAGGCGTACGCCATCGACCTCGCCATCTCGATGGTCGACCTGACGACGCTGGAAGGCGCGGACACCCCGGGCAAGGTCCGGGCGCTCGGCGCCAAGGCGGTCCACCCCGACCCGACCGACCGGACGACCCCCGCGACCGCGGCCGTCTGCGTCTATCCCGACATGGTGGCCGCCGCCAAGGAGGCCGTCGCGGGCTCGACCGTGAAGGTCGCCTCGGTCGCCACCGCCTTCCCGGCGGGCCGCGCCGCCCTCTCCGTGAAGCTGGCCGACGTGCGCGACGCCGTCGCGGCCGGTGCGGACGAGATCGACATGGTCATCGACCGCGGGGCGTTCCTCGCGGGCGACTACCTGAAGGTGTACGACGAGATCGTCGCCGTGAAGGAGGCCTGCGGGACCAGCGCCCGCCTGAAGGTCATCTTCGAGACCGGCGAGCTGTCGACGTACGACAACATCCGGCGGGCGAGCTGGCTCGGCATGCTGGCGGGCGCGGACTTCATCAAGACGTCCACCGGCAAGGTCGCCGTCAACGCCACCCCCGCCAACACCCTGTTGATGCTGGAGGCCGTACGGGACTTCCGTGCCGCCACCGGCGTCCAGATCGGCGTCAAGCCGGCTGGCGGGATCAGGACGACGAAGGACGCGATCAAGTTCCTGGTCCTGGTCAACGAGACGGTGGGCGAGGACTGGCTGGACAACCACTGGTTCCGCTTCGGCGCCTCCTCGCTCCTGAACGACCTGCTGATGCAGCGTCAGAAGCTGGCCACCGGCCGCTACTCCGGCCCCGACTACGTGACGGTGGACTGATCCCCATGGCATCTGCATTCGAGTACGCCCCGGCGCCGGAGTCCCGCGCGGTCGTCGACATCGCGCCCTCCTACGGCCTGTTCATCGACGGCGAGTTCACCGAAGCCGCCGACGGCAAGGTCTTCAAGACGGTCTCGCCGTCCTCCGAGGAGGTGCTGTCCGAGATCGCCCAGGCGGGCGAGGCGGACGTCGACCGTGCGGTGGCGGCCGCCCGCAAGGCCTTCGAGAAGTGGTCGGCGCTGCCCGGCTCCGAGCGCGCCAAGTACCTGTTCCGCATCGCCCGGATCATCCAGGAGCGCAGCCGTGAGCTGGCCGTCCTGGAGACCCTGGACAACGGCAAGCCCATCAAGGAGACCCGCGACGCCGACCTCCCCCTGGTCGCCGCGCACTTCTTCTACTACGCGGGCTGGGCCGACAAGCTCGACCACGCCGGCTTCGGCGCGAACCCGCGCCCCCTCGGCGTCGCGGGCCAGGTCATCCCGTGGAACTTCCCGCTGCTGATGCTTGCGTGGAAGATCGCCCCGGCACTGGCGACGGGCAACACGGTCGTCCTCAAGCCCGCCGAGACAACGCCGTTGAGCGCTCTCTTCTTCGCGGACATCTGCCGCCAGGCGGGCCTGCCCAAGGGCGTCGTCAACATCCTTCCGGGATACGGCGACACGGGCGCCGCGCTGGTGGCCCACCCCGACGTCAACAAGGTCGCCTTCACCGGCTCCACGGCCGTCGGCAAGCAGATCGCCCGCACGGTCGCGGGCACCCGCAAGAAGCTCACCCTCGAACTGGGCGGCAAGGGCGCCAACATCGTCTTCGACGACGCCCCGATCGACCAGGCCGTCGAGGGCATCGTCAACGGCATCTTCTTCAACCAGGGCCAGGTGTGCTGCGCGGGCAGCCGGCTCCTCGTCCAGGAGTCGATCCAGGACGAGCTGCTGGACTCCCTCAAGCGCCGCCTGTCCACCCTGCGCCTCGGCGACCCGCTGGACAAGAACACGGACATCGGCGCGATCAACTCCGAGGAGCAGCTGACCCGGATCACCTCACTCGTCGAGCAGGGCGAGGCGGAGGGCGCCGAGCGCTGGTCACCGGCGTGTGAACTCCCCACCTCCGGCTACTGGTTCGCCCCGACGCTCTTCACGAACGTCACCCAGGCGCACACCATCGCGCGGGACGAGATCTTCGGCCCGGTGCTGTCGGTGCTGACCTTCCGTACGCCGGACGAGGCCGTCGCCAAGGCCAACAACAGCCAGTACGGCCTGTCGGCGGGCATCTGGACGGAGAAGGGCTCGCGCATCCTCGCCGTCGCGAACAAGCTGCGCGCGGGCGTCATCTGGTCCAACACGTTCAACAAGTTCGACCCGACCTCGCCGTTCGGCGGTTACAAGGAGTCGGGCTTCGGCCGCGAGGGCGGTCGGCACGGCCTGGAGGCGTACCTCGATGTCTGACCGTTTGAGTGTCTTCAAGACCTACAAGCTGTACGTCGGCGGGAAGTTCCCGCGTTCCGAGAGCGGCCGGGTGTACGAGGTGACGGACTCCAAGGGCAACTGGCTGGCGAACGCACCGCTTTCGTCCCGCAAGGACGCCCGGGACGCGGTGGTCGCCGCGCGCAAGGCGTTCGGCGGCTGGGCGGGCGCGACGGCGTACAACCGCGGCCAGATCCTGTACCGCATCGCGGAGATGCTGGAGGGCCGCAAGGCGCAGTTCGTGCGCGAAGTGGCCGACGCGGAGGGCCTGTCCAAGTCCAAGGCGGCCGACCAGGTCGACGCGGCGATCGACCGCTGGGTCTGGTACGCGGGCTGGACCGACAAGATCGCCCAGGTGATCGGCGGCGCGAACCCGGTGGCGGGCCCGTACTTCAACCTGTCGTCGCCCGAACCGACGGGTGTCGTCGTGGTCCTGGCCCCGCAGGAGTCGTCGTTCCTGGGCCTGGTCTCGGTCGTCGCCCCGGTGATCGCGACCGGCAACACGGCGATCGTGATCGCCTCCGAGAAGTCTCCGCTCCCCGCCCTCTCCCTCGGCGAGGTCCTGGCCACCTCGGACCTCCCCGGCGGTGTCGTCAACGTCCTGTCCGGCCGTACGGCGGAGATCGCGACGCCGCTGGCGGCGCACCAGGACGTCAACGCGATCGATCTCGCCGGCGCCGGCCATGACGAGGGCCTGGCGAAGGAGCTGGAGATCGCGGCGGCGGACAACCTGAAGCGGGTTCTCCGTCCACAGCCTGTGGATTATTCGGCGACGCCGGGCATCGACCGCATGACGGCGTTCCTGGAGACGAAGACGGTCTGGCACCCGACGGGGTCGCTGGGCGCGTCGGGTTCGTCGTACTGAGGGCGCGCTGAAGGCCTTCTCAGGGCCTTCCGAGACGCCTTCCGAGACCGGAGAGCCGCGTCTCCCCTCCGTCCGGGGGAGACGCGGCTCTCCGCTGCGCCCAGGGGTGGTCTCAGCCGTTGCCGAGCAGGCTCGTGACCTGTCCGACCACCGGCATGCTCCCGATCGACTGGGCCTGCGCCACCGGTGCCGTGAGCATCTGCGAGGTCAGGGGCTGGAAGTCGGCCACCTGGGTGCCGAGGCCGTTGTCGAGCGGGTCGACGCCCGTGCCCGCGAGGGGGTTGGGCTTGAGGCGGGCGACCGGGCCGGTGACGTAGCCGACCGTGCCGGTGAGGGCCTGGAGGCCGGCCTGCGGGTCGATCTGCCCCAGGGAGGTGGGGCGGGTGCGGACCAGCTCGTCGACGACCGGCTGGGTGTCCGCGGCGGCCGACGCGGCGCCCGCGCCCAGGGCCACGCCCGCGGTCGCGAGGGCGGCCAGCGCGCGCTGGGCGGTGGGGGTGGAGGAAGACGCGTGTCGGGCCATTGCTGCTGCCACCTTCGACTTGCACAGGGTAATCAGGTCGACACGAAGGGTAGTTGACGTGTGACGCGCGCTTCAAAGCCGACCCGCGGGGTCGTTGAACAGCAGGTGAATGCCTCACACTGGTGTCCCGTGAGTTCCCCTTCGTCCATACCTGCGCGCGTCGTGCTGCTGTGCGGCCCCTCCGGCTCCGGCAAGTCCCTTCTCGCGGCCCGCTCCGGCCTCCCGGTGCTGCGCCTCGACGACTTCTACAAGGAAGGCGACGACCCGACGCTGCCGCTGGTGGCGGGGAGTTCCGACATCGACTGGGACCACCCCGACTCGTGGGACGCGGACGCGGCGGTCGCCGCGCTCACCGAGCTGTGCCGCACCGGCCGTACGGACGTCCCTCAGTACGACATCTCGCTCAGCGCCATCACGGGCAAGGAGACCGTCGACATCGGCCGGACCCCGTTGTTCATCGCAGAGGGCATCTTCGCCGCCGAGATCGTCACCCGCTGCCGGGAGATCGGCGTCCTCGCCGACGCGCTGTGTCTGAGCCGCGGCCCGGTGCAGACGTTCCGCCGGCGCTTCCTGCGCGATCTCAAGGAGGGCCGCAAGTCGGTGCCGTTCCTGCTGCGCCGGGGCTGGCGGCTGATGCGCCTGGAGCGCACGATCATCGCCCGCCAGACGGCACTGGGCGCCCACGCCTGCGACAAGGACGAGGCGCTGGGCCGGCTGGCGGCGGCAGCGGCGGGACGCCGTCCGGCGGCTTCGACGCAGGCGGGCTGAACGTCTCCGGCGCCGCCGCCGTCGTAGCACCATGACGACGATCAGATGCGGCGCGATGCTGATGACGGCCGCGATGCTGGCCCTGGCCGGATGCACGGAGTCGGACGGCGGCTCGGCCTCCTGCGCGGGACTGGTGACCTACGACAGCCGCGGCTATCTGCCCACCGCGAAGTCCGTGTTCGAGGTCGGCGAGCGGCTCGGCACCGCCACGATCGAGGAGTGCGACGACACCCCGGACGACTCCGGGGACGGCATCCCCGAGAGCAGGACCGGCGCCTACCGCATCAAGGGGGTCGACCCGGCCGAGGGCATCGCGGTCGGGGACAGTCCCGCCGACGCGGCTCCCATGGCGGTCCACCGCTGACCGCGCACGAAACACGCGCACAAAAAACGGGGCTGGACGGACCCCCCGGCCCTCCAGCCCCGCTTTCCCCCGTGCTCCCCCGTGGTGCTTCCCCCGTGAAACCCCCCGGTTACTGCTCCCCCGTGGTGGCGCTTCCCCCGTGGTGGTGCTCCCCCCAACCCTCAGGCGACAAGCTCCCCGAAGGCGTTCTCCTCGTCACGGCCGTGGCTGAGGACCTCGTCCTCGCGCAGCCGGCGGAGCGACCGCCAGATGCTCGACTTGACCGTGCCGACACTGATGTCGAGGATCTCCGCGATCTCCGGGTCGGTGCGGCCCTCGTAGTAACGAAGGACCAGCATCGTCCGCTGGAGTTCGGGCAGCCGGGCCAGCGCCTGCCACAGGACCGCGCGCAGTTCGGTGCCGCGCATCGCGTCCGTGTCGCCGGGCGTCTCCGGCAGTTCCTCGGTCGGGTACTCGTTCAGCTTGCGGCGGCGCCACGCGCTGATGTGCAGGTTCGTCATGGTGCGGCGGAGGTAGCCCCCGACCGCGGCCTTGTCACTGATCCGGTCCCAGGCCTTGTACGTCGAGAACAGCGCGCTCTGCAGCAGGTCCTCGGCCTCGAAGCGGTCCCCGGTCAGGTGGTAGGCGGTTGCGTACAGGGAGGCGCGGCGCTCCTGGACGTAGGCGGTGAACTCCGCCTCCGACAGCGAGCGACGCTCCCCCGAGCCCTCCCCGTACGCTGCTCCCCCGTGCGTTTCCCCCGTGAAACCGTCAACCACCGTCATGTACGCGGTGTGCTGACGCCCGGTGCCGCGAGCGCACCCCCGCCCGCTCACGGCACCGGACTTCTCGGAACCCCGGCCCCCGTTCACGTCGTGCAGGCGCGTGATCACTGCGCTGGTGCTGTTGCTGTGCAGCGTGTTCATCTCGCGCCCCCCGTCGTGGACTTCCGGTGTTCGGCTTGCTCAGGCGGTGGAGTTCGTTGCCGCTTCCTTGCCTGTGCCGAAAAGCTTGCCCTCGCACCTTCATGGCCGTGTCCGCCGACTGTCACAGACCTGTCACAGGGCCTTGTCCCAGGAATCGCACAGGCCGATCACCGAGAGCAGCGGTATGTGCACGTACCCGTACAGGTGTCGAAACCCCACCCCACCATGGGCCAGAATGAGCCCCGTGCCTTCCCTGTTGCTGATCGAGGACGACGACGCCATCCGTACGGCCCTGGAGCTGTCTCTGACGCGCCAGGGTCACCGGGTTGCCACCGCTGCCACCGGCGAGGACGGCCTGAAGCTGCTGCGTGAGCAGCGGCCGGACCTGATCGTGCTGGATGTCATGCTGCCCGGCATCGACGGGTTCGAGGTGTGCCGGCGCATCCGGCGCACGGACCAGTTGCCGATCATTCTGCTGACCGCGCGCAGTGACGACATCGACGTGGTGGTCGGCCTGGAGTCCGGTGCCGACGACTACGTCGTCAAACCCGTGCAGGGGCGGGTCCTCGACGCCCGTATCCGTGCCGTGCTGCGGCGCGGCGAGCGGGAGGCGAACGACGCGGCGACCTTCGGCAGTCTGGTCATCGACCGGGCCGCCATGACCGTCACGAAGAACGGCGAGGACCTGCAGCTGACGCCCACCGAACTGCGGCTGCTCCTCGAGCTGAGCCGGCGGCCCGGGCAGGCGCTGTCCCGGCAGCAACTCCTGCGCCTGGTCTGGGAGCACGACTACCTCGGCGACTCTCGGCTCGTCGACGCCTGTGTGCAGCGGCTGCGCGCCAAGGTCGAGGACGTGCCGTCCTCCCCGACGCTGATCCGCACGGTCCGTGGTGTCGGCTACCGGCTGGACACGCCTCAGTGACCCAAGCGCAAGGGGGGGTCCGCGGCTGGGCCGCGGCTCGCAAGGGACATCTGTCGCGGCTGCGTTTCACCAGTCTGCGGCTGCGGCTCGTCGTCGTCTTCGGCCTGGTCGCGCTCACGGCTGCCGTGTCCGTGTCGGGCATCGCGTACTGGCTCAACCGCGAGGCGGTGCTCACCCGCACCCAGGACGCGGTACTGCGGGACTTCCAGCAGGAGATGCAGAACCGCGCGGGTCTGCTGCGCGCCCGTCCCGAGCAGTACGAACTCCAGCGCACCGCCCGGGAGATGGCGACCAGCAGCCAGCGCTTCAGCGTGCTGCTCGTCGCCCAGGACTCCCACGGCACGGACATCTCCGCCAACTCCGGTGCCCTGAACGGTTTCTCGCTGCAGGACGTGCCCAAGTCGCTGCGCACGGCGGTGAACGAGCAGCAGAAGGTCGACTCCCACAACAAGTACGCGTACCACCTGTACTGGCAGCGCGTGGTCGAGGACGGCACCCCGTATCTGGTGGCCGGTACGAAGGTCATCAACGGCGGCACCACCGGGTACATGCTGAAGTCCCTGGAGCCGGAGGCGAAGGACCTCAACTCCCTTGCCTGGTCGCTGGGGATCGCGACCGGTCTGGCCCTCATCGGCTCGGCGCTGCTCGCGCAGGCCGCCGCCTCGACCGTACTCAAGCCGATGCAGCGGCTCGGGGTCGCCGCGCGCCGGCTGGGCGAGGGCAAGCTGGACACCCGGCTCAGGGTCTCCGGGACCGACGAACTCGCCGATCTGTCACGGACGTTCAACGACGCGGCCGAGGCGCTGCAGAAGCGGGTCGACGACATGGCGGCGCGGGAC
Organism: Streptomyces sp. NPDC057280; assembly: GCF_042668605.1. Classification (NCBI taxonomy): domain Bacteria; kingdom Bacillati; phylum Actinomycetota; class Actinomycetes; order Kitasatosporales; family Streptomycetaceae; genus Streptomyces; species Streptomyces sp. NPDC057280. The sequence continues at coordinate 555,417 of NZ_JBHUYR010000003.1, read as the reverse complement.
GAGGCGTCCCGCCGGTTCGTGGCGGACATGAGCCATGAGCTGCGCACCCCGCTCACCGCGATCACCGCGGTGACGGAGATCCTGGAGGAGGAGCTGGAGGCGGAGTCGGGTTCGATGGACCCGATGATCGAGCCGGCGGTGCGGCTGGTGGTCAGCGAGACGCGCCGCCTCAACGACCTCGTCGAGAACCTCATGGAGGTCACCCGCTTCGACGCGGGCACGGCCCGCCTGGTCCTGGACGACGTCGACGTCGCCGACCAGATCACCGCCTGCATCGACGCGCGGGCCTGGCTGGACGCCGTCGACCTGGACGCCGAGCGCGGCATCCACGCCCGCCTCGACCCGCGCCGCCTGGACGTCATCCTGGCGAACCTGATCGGCAACGCCCTCAAGCACGGCGGCTCGCCGGTGAAGGTCTCGGTGCGGATGGCGGACCACGAGGTCGTCATCGAGGTGCGCGACCACGGGCCCGGCATCCCCGAGGACGTGCTGCCGCACGTCTTCGACCGCTTCTACAAGGCGAGCGCCTCCCGCCCCCGCTCCGAGGGCAGCGGACTCGGCCTCTCCATCGCCCTGGAGAACGCCCACATCCACGGCGGCGAGATCACCGCCGCCAACTCCCCCGAGGGCGGCGCGGTGTTCACGCTCCGGCTGCCCAGGGACGCGTCGGAACTGGCGCAGGAGGGCGAGGAGAAGAAGAGCTCATGACGGTACGAGACCTCCTGGGCGGGCGCGACCGCGTGAGCGTACGGCGCCTTCTCGCGCTGCCGGTGGCGCTTCCGGTGCTGGCCGCGGTGCTCACCGGGTGCGGCATCCGGGCCACCGAGGTGCCGACCGACTTCGGTCCCGCGCCCTCCCGGGTGGCCTGCTCCGCCTCCTCGCCGGACATCTCGACGCAGTCCTCGCGCGGGCTGCCGGTGCAGGTGTTCCTGCTGTGCGGTGCGTCGCTGGTGGCCGTCGACCGGACGGTGAGCGTCGAGGACGGTACGACGGACTCGCGGCGCCGGGTCCAGGTCGCGCAGGAGTTGCTCAACCAGCTCGCGGCGGCCCCGTCGTCCGGTGAGCAGGAGGCCGGGTACACCACCACGGTCCACGACGGCATCACGGTGAGCGGGCCGCGCCCCGAGGACCCCGACGACACCCTGAGGCTCAGCTTCCCGCCGGACGCCCTCACCGACTCCGCGCTCGCCCAGATCGTCTGCACGTTCTCCGACTCGGCGGCGGCCGAGGGCGACGGTTCCGTCATCCTCGGCGGCCCTGACAAGGCCCCCCTGCGCAGCTACGAGTGCACGGACGACGTCCGAGCCGCCCCGAACACCGACAAGCCCCCGTCCTCTGAGGTCACGGACGGCTGACGGGCCGGGGCGGGCAGTCTGCGTACCCCTGTGGCGCACGCCTCACGCAGGCGCATCGGGGTATTCCGGAACCGATCGCGCCGGGCCCGGCGTCTTGGGGGGCGTGCAGCGTCAAGGCTTCATCGGCGGCAACGCCGCGATCCGTGTCCGTGCGGCGGGGGGTGTCCTCCTCGTCGCACACCTCGCGTTCGTCGCCTGGTTCACGCTGCGTCCCCTGGATGTGCCCTGGGTGATGCCGCCCAATCTGACGCCGTTCGCCGGCATACGGGCCGACCTGGCCCTGGGATGGCCCGAGGCGGCCCGGCGGATCGCCGAGGGCCTGGCCCTGCTGGCCCCGCTCGGCGTCCTGCTCCCGACCGTCCACGGCAGGCTCGGGGCGTCCCCACTGGGGTCCCTGATCCGTACGGCGGCCGCCGGTGCCCTGGTCTCGCTGGGCATCCTGCTCCTCCAGACCGGCGTGCCCGGCCGGGTCCCCGATGTCGACTCCCTGCTCCTCAACACGGCCGGCGTGATGCTCGCCCATGCCGCGGTGGTCCCGGCGGGCCGCTCCTGGCTGCGCCGCCGCTCCGAGCGTCATGCGCGCACCGCCGTCCTCCAGGAGGAAGCGGCTCAGGGTCGAACCCCGACGTTTCCCAGGGTCGGGATCGCACCGTAGAGCGACGCTTTGCCCCCTTCGTCTCCGTAGCGTTGTCGGTAGATGAGGCGACCGGACAAGCCGGTGAAGAAGCCTCCGCGACGCTCACGAAGGAGCAGATGATGAACCGCCTTGCCCGCCCCACCCACGGCCGGATGATCGGCGGAGTGTGCGCCGCGCTGGCTCGGCGCTTCGGCACCTCCGCGACCACGATGCGGGTGATCTTCCTGCTCTCGTGCCTCCTGCCCGGCCCGCAGTTCCTGCTCTACATCGCCCTGTGGATCCTGTTCCCGTCCGAGGGCAAGGCCGACCGGACGCAGGCCGCCTGGTAACTCCCGCTCGCAGACACGCCGATGGGGCGCACCCGGATCAAGGGGTGCGCCCCATCGGGGCGTTCGGGGGCGCCGCTCAGCCCAGCGGGAGCCCGTTCACCGGCAGACCGTGCGTGGGCAGACCGGTCTGGCCGACCGGCAGGCCACCGAGGAGACCGGCGACCGGGGCGGTCGGGCCGTCGGCGAGCACCTTCTGGGCGGCAGGCTGCACGGCGGCCAGGCCCGCGGCGACCGCCGGCTGCGCCTGCGACAGGGCCTCACCGGCACCGGGCAGCGCCTGGGAGAGGTTCTCCGCCGGGAGCGTCTTGGTGACGGTGTCCAGCGCCTGGGAGGCGTCCGGAACGGCCGGGGCGGCGTTCGCGGCGCCCGCGCCGGCGGCGGCGAAGGCGGCACCGAGGGCGGCGACACCGAGGGTCTTGGCAGCAGACTGCTTCATGAAATTGCGTCCTCGACATGAGATGACGATGGGTGTGAGCGGTCCACGACCGTAAACATGCCAGGCCACCCGCCGCAAACATCGAAATGCGGACGGTTGGTGAATACCCGTCCGCATTTCGATCCGCAGTTTATCGCCCGATCAGCCCTCGTCCCGCACAGAACCGCTGGTGGAAGCGGTCTGCTGGAACAGCCATTCGGACTTCAGCTCGGCATATCCGGGCTTGATGACGTCATTGATCATCGCCAGTCGTTCATCGAAAGGAATGAACGCTGATTTCATCGCATTGACGGAGAACCACTGCAGGTCGTCGAGCGTGTAGCCGAATGCTCCGACCAGATGCTCGAATTCCCGGCTCATGCTCGTGCCGGACATCAGCCGGTTGTCGGTGTTCACCGTGGCCCGGAAATGCAGCCGCCGCAGCAGCCCGATCGGGTGCTCGGCGTAGGAGGCGGCGGCGCCGGTCTGGAGGTTGGAGCTGGGGCACAGCTCCAGCGGGATGCGCTTGTCGCGGACGTACGAGGCGAGCCGGCCGAGCTTGACACTCCCGTCGTCCCGCACCTCGATGTCGTCGATGATCCGCACCCCGTGCCCGAGCCGGTCGGCGCCGCACCACTGCAGCGCCTGCCAGATCGACGGCAGCCCGAAGGCCTCCCCGGCGTGGATGGTGAAGTGGTTGTTCTCCCGCTTGAGGTACTCGAAGGCGTCGAGGTGCCGGGTAGGCGGGAAGCCGGCCTCGGCGCCCGCGATGTCGAAGCCGACGACGCCCAGGTCGCGGTAGCGGTTGGCGAGTTCGGCGATCTCCAGCGCGCGGGCGGCATGCCGCATGGCGGTGAGGAGGGCGCCCACGCGGATGCGGTACCCGTCCTCGCGGGCCCGCCGCTCGCCTTCCCGGAAGCCCTCGTTGACGGCCTCGACGACCTCTTCGAGGGTCAGCCCCTTCTCCAGGTGCTGTTCGGGCGCGTACCGCACCTCGGCGTAGACGACGCCGTCCGCGGCGAGGTCCTCGGCGCACTCGGCGGCCACCCGCACCAGCGCGTCCCGGGTCTGCATCACGCCGACGGTGTGCGAGAAGGTCTCCAAGTACCGTTCCAGCGAACCGGAGTCGGCGGCCTCGCGGAACCAGATGCCGAGCTTGTCGGCGTCGTGCTCGGGGAGTTGGGTGTACCCGGTCTCCCGGGCGAGCTCGACGACCGTGCCGGGACGCAGCCCGCCGTCGAGGTGATCGTGCAGCAGAACCTTGGGTGCCCGGCGGATCTGGTCCGAGCTCGGGGTCTTCCCCATCCGGTCAGTCTGGCTCGTCATTTCCGCACTCTAACTCCTACGCGCGTAGATCGCGCGGTGTACAAGACCGCCGATACGTAACGGTGACCGCCCCGACAGGTGGCGTACACCGTTGCTTCTGACACTGTTCTGTCATGGCACAGCAATCGACGCCGGTTCGCACGGCCCGGCTGGGGCGGGCACCGGGTCCGGAACCGACGGCGGTGAGCGGCGTGGTGCTGCTCCTCCCCGGCGGCGAGGAGGTCTCCGAACGCAGGCCGTCACCCGTGATGGCGGGCGCCGCCGTCCGCGCCCTCGGCCGCCGGCTGGCCCGGGCGGGCCGCGAGGACGGGCTGGCCGCACATGTCGTCCACTACCGCTATCGCGGCTGGAACGGCTCGGAGGCCCATCTCGCCCGCGACGCCGCATGGGCCGCGGACGAGGTCGTACGACGCTACGGCGACGTCTCCGTGTGCCTCGCCGGAGTCGGTATGGGCGGGCGGGCGGCACTCCGTGCGGGCGGGCACGAGGCCGTCAACTCCGTGGTGGCGCTGGCGCCTTGGCTGCCGGAGGAGGACGTGGCCGCGTCGCCCGAACCGGTGAAGCAGCTGGCGGGGCGGCGGGTGCTGGTCGTGCACGGCACGCATGACGAACGGACCGACCCGGAGCTGTCGTTCCGCCTCGCGGCGCGGGCGAAGAAGGCGAACCGGGATGTGTGCCGGTTCGAAGTGCACGCCGACGGGCACGGGTTGCGGCAGTACCGGGAGGAAGTGCTGGCGCTGGCCGAGGACTTCGTGATGGGGGCGCTGTTCGGGAGGCCGTTGTCGCGTCCGGTGGAGGATGCGCTGGCCGCTCCGCCGCCGTTGGGGTTGCGGATGCCGTTGGCTTCTGGGTTCGGGCGGAGTTTGCGGCGGTAGGGCTCGGGGGTTCGCGTGTTGTGCGGCTGCGGGTTCGTTGTGGTTGCGCGCGCAGTTCCCCGCGCCCCTTAGGGCAACAGACTTCCCCTTCTTGAAAGCAAGAACTTCTTGAAGGCGGCCACTGGGGGCGTGTCGGGGTGGCCGTCGAGCCACGCGACGCCGATTTCCCGTACCGCCCTTGGAGCCGTCACCGTCAGTTCGGCAACTCCCGGGCGCGCCACCGCCGGAGGCGGCAGAAGCGCGACGCCCAACCCTGCGGCCACCAGGCCCCTCAGGGTCTCCGCCTCCTCCCCCTCGAAGGCCACCCTCGGGCGGAAGCCGGCCTCCTTGCAGAGGTCGTCGGTGATTCTGCGCAGCCCGTAGCCCGGTTCCAGGGTGACGAAGGTTTCGTCGGCGGCCTCGGCCAGGCGGATGCGTTTGCGTGAGGCCAGGGGATGGTCGGCGGGGACGACCAGCCGCAGCTTCTGTTCGTCGAGGCGGCGGGCGACGAGGTCCGGGGCGTCCGGGACCGGGGAGGTGAGGCAGAGGTCCAGCTCACCGGCTCTGAGCCGCTCGATCATCGCCTCGCCGTAGTTCTGGACGAGGCTGAAGCGGACGCGGGGATGGTCGGCGCGGAAGGCGCGGATCAGGCCGGGGACCGTCTCGGAGCCCATGGTGTGCAGGAAGCCGAAGGCGACCTTGCCGGTGGCCGGGTCGGCGTCGGCGCGTACCTCCTCGGCGGCGCGTTCGATCTCGGCGAGGGCGCGTTCGACGTGGGTGAGGAAGGCGCGGCCGGAGGGGGTGAGGGAGACCGTGCGGCCGATGCGGGCGAACAGGTCGACACCCAGGTCCTGTTCGAGGCGGACCATCGCGCGGGAGAGCGTGGACTGGGGGACGTTCATCTCCAGGGCGGCCCGGGTGACGTGCTCGGTGCGGGCGACGCCGGCGAAGTAGGCGAGCCGCGGGGCCAGCAGCATCGACATCTCCGACGTGTCTTCTGTGTCACTGGACGGTGACAGGCGGGGCTGTGAGCTGGGTTGATGCACCATGGGAACGATTATGGCGAGTTCATGCATTGGACGCATCAACGCAGGTGGTCGTAGCTTCGAGTCATGCCTGCCAGTACCGAGGCGTCCACCACCCGCGTGGGCGCCGACCCCGTCGTTCCTGTCGTCGACTCCCGTATGTCCCCGGGCGGACCCGGTTACCGCCGGATGAGCTTCGCCCTCTTCCTCGCCGGCGTCGCGACCTTCGCCCTCCTCTACTCCACGCAGGCCCTTCTGCCGCTGATCTCCGACGAGTTCGGGGTGGCGCCGAGCGACGCGAGCTGGACGGTGGCGGCGGCGACGGGCGGCCTGGCCCTGTTCGTCCTGCCGATGAGCGCCCTGTCCGAGCGGTTCGGACGGCGTACGGTCATGACGGCCTCGCTGGCGGTGGCGGTGACGGTCGGACTTCTCGTCCCGCTCGCTCCCTCACTGCCGGCGCTGGTCGTGCTGCGGGCGGTGCAGGGCGCGGCGCTGGCGGGTCTGCCGGCTTCGGCCACCGCGTATCTGGCGGAGGAGGTCCGCCCCAAGGCCCTGATCACCGCCATCGGTCTCTTCGTCGCGGGCAACAGTGTCGGCGGGATGAGCGGCCGGGTCATCACCGGGTGGGTGGCCCAGGAGTGGGGCTGGCGGGTCGCGCTCGGGGTCATCGGCGTGATCGCGGTGGGCTGCGCGGTGGCGTTCCGGCTGCTGCTGCCGGCGCCGAAGCACTTCGTCGCCGGGTCGCTGCGGCCGCGCGTGCTGGTGGGGACGGTCCGGGACCACCTGGCCAACCCGCTGCTGCGTCGGCTGTACGCGATCGGCGCGCTGTTCATGACCGTCTTCGGCGGCGTGTACACGGTGATCGGCTACCGGCTGACGGAGGCGCCGTTCGGGCTTCCGCAGGGCGTCATCGGGTCGATCTTCCTGGTCTACCTGGTGGGCACGGTGTCGGCGTCGACGGCCGGCCGGCTGGTGGGGCGTCTCGGGCGCCGGGGCGCGCTGTACGCGGCGGGCGCGACGACGGCGACGGGGCTGGTCCTGTCCCTGGCCGACTCCCTCGCGCTGGTCCTGCTGGGCCTGGTGCTGATCACCGGCGGCTTCTTCGCGGGGCACGCGGTGGCGTCGTCGGCGGTGAGCAAGACGGCGACGGAGGGGCGTGCGCAGGCGTCGGCGCTGTACCAGTCGGCGTACTACATCGGATCGAGTGCCGGTTCCACGGTCGGTGCGCTCGCGTTCCACGCGGGGGGCTGGGCCGGGACGGTGGGGGTCGGACTGCTGGCGGTGTTCGGGGTCGTCACGATCACCCTCCTCGGTACGCGTGCGGCTCGGGTCCAGCAGCGGCTCCTGACTGCCTGAGCCGCACATCTGCTTCCCCCTGGTCGAGGTCGGTCGGCCAGGGGGATCGCTTTTGTCCTCAAACGCCGGACGGGCTGGGTTTCTCAGCCCCTCCGGCGTTGGGGAAACAGGGGTCCAGAAGTCCGTGACCTGCACCTTTACCCACTCCGCACGCCATTGTCAGTGCCCTGCGATAGCTTCGAACGTGCTGGGCGCGAAGGCGCGACACAGAACGGCCACAGGGGTGGGTGGACGACGATGACGGACACGACTACGGCAGACCTCGACATCAGGCTGGAGAAACACCGGGTCGAGCTGACCGGGTACTGCTATCGCATGCTCGGCTCCTCGTTCGAGGCCGAGGACGCGGTGCAGGACACGATGGTCCGGGCCTGGCGGAGCTACGAGAAGTTCGAGGGCCGGTCGAGTCTGCGCTCATGGCTGTACCGCATCGCGACGAACGTCTGCCTGGACATGTTGTCCGCGGGCAACAAACGCGCCCGCCCCATGGATCTCACCGAGTCCACCCCCCTCGCCCAGGCCGCCCTGTCCCCCCGCCCGGACCACACCTGGCTGGAGCCGATGCCGGACGCCCGCATCCTGCCCACCGTCGAGGACCCGGCGGAGGCTGCCGTGGCCAAGGAATCCGTGCGGCTCGCCTTCATGGCCGCCCTGCAGCAACTGCCGCCGAAGCAGCGGGCGGTGCTGATCCTGCGCGAGGTGCTGGCGTGGAAGGCCAGCGAGGTCGCCGAACTGCTCGGCACCACCGTCGCGTCGGTGAACAGCGCCCTCCAGCGAGCCCGCGCGACCCTCGCCGAGAGCGACGGGAAGCAGGGCGCGGAAGCCGCCGTCTCCGACCCGCTGGACGCGGAGCAGCAGAAGCTCCTGGACCGCTATGTGGCGGCCTTCGAGGGGTACGACATGACGGCCCTGACGGCGTTGCTGCACGAGGACGCCATCATGACGATGCCGCCGTTCGACCTGTGGCTGACGGGCCACGACGACATCACGGGCTTCATGACGACGCTCGGCTCGGCCTGCGAGGGCTCGCGGCTGGTGCCGGTGCAGGTCAACGGCCTGCCGGGCTTCGCGCAGTACAAGCCGGACCCCGAGGAGGGCGGCTGGACCCCCTGGGCTGTGCAGGTGCTGGAGATCTCAGACGGCCGGCTCACCGGGTTCCACTTCTTCCTCGACACCCAGAGGTGGTTCCCGCTGTTCGGCCTCCCCCTCCATCTCGACGCTGCCGACACTCTCGAAGCGGAGTCCGACGAGGTCGAGGAGGGCGTGTAGGGCCGGGTCGGGATCGCGCAGTCTGATGCGTCCCCCCGCCCGCCGGGCGGTGAGCTGCAGCCGCGCGAGCAGGTCCACGACGCCGAGCCCCGGCGGCCCCAGTCCCCCGACGTCACAGATCACCACCCCCGCCCCGGTGGCCTCCAGCAGCCCCCGCACGTCGTCGCACAGCCCCGCCACCTCGTCCCGGGTGACGGGGCGGGCGAGCACGAGTACGGCGGGTGTCATGGCAGCGTCCACGAGCGGTAGACCGGGCGGAAGGGCAGAACTCATCGCGCGGCGGGCCGCGCGGCCCGGTCTCGCCGACCGGGATCACATTGACCTGCGGCCCTTCTGCCCCGGAGGGTTAGGTGCATGCCCCACATATCGGCACCGCCCCTGATCTCGCACGCCCTTCTCACCTTCGAGGAGGCTCCGTGCAGGGAGTGCTGACGGGCTTCGCCGTGATCGCGGTCGTGATCGGCGTCGGCTATGTCATCGGCCTGCGCGGCTACTTGGGCGACCAGGGGCGCGAGGTGCTGACCAAGCTCGCCTTCCATGTCGCCTCCCCCGCCCTGCTGTTCACCACCCTCGCGAAGGCCGACCTGTCGGTGGTCTTCTCCAGCCGCCTGCTGGTGACGGCGCTCAGCACGGCAGCGGCGGCGGGCGTCTTCGTCGCGGTGGGTGTCGTACGGCACTGGGGTGTGGGGCGTACGACGATCGGCGCGCTCTGCTCCAGTTACGTCAACTCCGGGAACCTGGGCATCCCGATCGCGGTGTACGTCCTCGGCGATGCCTCGCTGGTGGCTCCGGTGCTGCTGTTCCAACTCGTCCTCGTCGGGCCGATCGCGGTGACGGTCCTGGATCTGTCGGGTGACGGCGACAAGGGCCCGCTGTGGCGCCGTCCGCTGACACCGCTGCGCAATCCGATCGCCGTGGGGTCGCTGGCGGGCGTGCTGGCGGCGGCGACCGGGGTGCACGTCCCGAGTCCGGTGATGGACCCGCTGACCCTCATCGGCGGCATGTCCGTCCCCGCCGTCCTGCTCGCCTTCGGCATCTCCCTGTGCGGCAGCACGATGCCGGGCAAGGGCCCCGACCGCGTCCCGGTCCTGCTGTCGGTCGCCCTGAAGTCCATCGGCCAGCCGGCGCTCGCCTGGGCCCTGGCGGCGGGCGTCTTCGGCCTGCGCGGCCATCAACTCCTGGACGTGGTGGTCACCTCGGCACTCCCGGCCGCGCAGAACCTCTACACGTACGCGTCCCAGTACGGGGTGGGCGAGCGGCTGGCACGGGACTCGATCCTGGTGTCGACGGTGCTGTCGGTGCCGGTGTTGGTGGTCATCGCCACGCTGCTCGGCTGACCGGGCCACAGGGCACGGAAAAGGGCCGGCACCCACAGGCACCGGCCCCTCCCCCCCCTCGGCTCAGGCGATGCGCTCCAGCACCACCGGCGACGCCGTGAAGTCAGTCCCGGGCGCCGCGATGTCGTAGGAACCCTCGATCGCCTGGAGGGCGTACTCGAAGCGTTCCGGGGTGTCCGTGTGGAGGGTCAGGAGGGGCTGGCCCTCCGTCACCGTGTCGCCGGGCTTGGCGTGCATCTCGATGCCCGCACCCGCCTGCACCGGGTCCTCCTTGCGGGCGCGGCCCGCGCCGAGGCGCCAGGCGGCGACGCCGATGTCGTAGGCGGCGAGGCGGGTCAGGACGCCGGAGGCGCCCGCCTTGATCACGTGCTGCTCCTTGGCCACCGGCAGCTCCGCGTCCGGGTCGCCGCCCTGGGCCGCGATCATCCGGCGCCAGACGTCCATCGCGGAGCCGTCGGCCAGGGCCTTCGCCGGGTCGGCGTCCTTCACGCCCGCCGCGTCCAGCATTTCGCGGGCCAGGGCGATCGTCAGCTCGACCACGTCCGCCGGGCCGCCGCCCGCCAGGACCTCCACCGACTCACGGACCTCGAGGGCGTTGCCCGCGGTCAGGCCGAGCGGGGTCGACATGTCCGTCAGGAGCGCCACCGTCTTCACGCCGTGGTCGGTGCCGAGGCCCACCATCGTCGACGCCAGCTCGCGCGCGTCCTCGATGGTCTTCATGAAGGCGCCGGAGCCGACCTTCACGTCCAGGACCAGAGAGCCGGTGCCTTCGGCGATCTTCTTCGACATGATGGACGAGGCGATCAGGGGGATCGCCTCGACGGTGCCGGTGACGTCCCGGAGCGCGTACAGCTTCTTGTCCGCCGGGGCCAGGCCGTCGCCCGCCGCGCAGATGACCGCGCCGGTGGTGTCGAGGACGTGCAGCATCTCCTCGTTGGAGAGCAGAGCGCGCCAGCCGGGGATCGACTCCAGCTTGTCCAGGGTGCCGCCGGTGTGGCCGAGGCCTCGGCCGGAGAGCTGGGGCACGGCCGCGCCGCAGGCGGCGACCAGCGGGGCCAGCGGGAGCGTGATCTTGTCGCCGACGCCGCCCGTCGAGTGCTTGTCCGCCGTCGGCAGGGAGAGGGACGAGAAGTCCATGCGCTCGCCGGAGGCGATCATCGCGGCGGTCCAGCGGGAGATCTCACGCCGGTTCATGCCGTTGAGGAGGATGGCCATGTTCAGCGCGGCCATCTGGTAGTCGGCGACCTCGCCGCGCGTGTACGCGTCGATGACCCAGTCGATCTGCTCGTCGCTGAGCTCGCCGCGGTCCCGCTTGGTGCGGATGACGGAGATGGCGTCCATGGCCATGGATTTCCTTCCGGACGTTCACAGAAATCGCGCGGCCCCCCTGAGCGATTCAGAGGGGCCGCACGGGAGTTACTTGGTGAGATGCCCCGGCCCGAAGGCCTGCGGCAGCATCTCCGACAGCGGCAGGATTCCCGCCGGTGTCTCCAGCAGCAGGTCGGGGCCGCCGAACTCGTACAGCAGTTGCCGGCAGCGGCCGCAGGGGACGAGGACCTCGCCCCGGCCGTCGACGCACGTGAAGTGCGTCAGGCGGCCGCCCCCGGTGCGCTGCAACTCGGAGACCAGCCCGCACTCGGCACACAGGCCGAGGCCGTACGAGGCGTTCTCGACGTTGCAGCCGGTGACCGTGCGACCGTCGTCGACGAGGGCCGCGACCCCGACCGGGTAGCCCGAGTAGGGGGCGTACGCGTGGCTCATCGCCTCGCGCGCCAGCTCCCTCAGGGACTCCCAGTCGAAGTCGGCGGAGACGGTCACTTGCCCTGGCCCTTCCGGTACGGCAGACCGTCCGCCTTCGGCATCCTCAGGCGCTGCGCGGACAGCGACAGGACGAGGAGGGTGATGACGTACGGGCTGGCGGTCACGACCTGGTTCGGGACCTCGTTGGTGGTGGAGTACCAGACGAACATCAGGGCCGAGATCGCGGCGGTGATGGCGGCGGGGACGTACTTCTTCTTCCAGACGAGGTACGCGACGCCGAACACCAGCAGGATCGCGAGCAGCAGGATCAGCGCGTGGACGTTGGTGGTGCCGCCGCGCAGCTTGAGGCTGTCGGTGTAGCCGAACAGGCCCGCGCCGAGGGCGAGTCCGCCCGGCATCCAGTTGCCGAAGATCATCGCGGCGAGACCGATGTAACCGCGGCCGGCCGTCTGGCCGTCGAGGTAGACGTTGGACGACACGATCGACAGGAAGGCACCGCCGAGGCCGGCGAAGCCGCCGGAGATGATCACGGCGATGTACTTGTACTTGTAGACGTTGACGCCGAGGGACTCGGCGGCGATCGGGTTCTCGCCGCAGGAGCGCAACCGCAGACCGAACGAGGTGCGCCACAGCACGTACCAGGTGGCGGGCACGAGGGCGACGGCGACGACGGTGAGCGGCGACAGGTCGGTGATCAGACCGCCGACGAGGCCGGCGATGTCGGAGATCAGGAACCAGTGCTTCTGGTTGAGGGTCTCCAGCCAGCTGGACAGCCCGGGGATGTCGAAGGTGCCGAGCGAGTCGATCGGCGGGGACTGCTTGGAGGAGCCCTGCGGGGCGTCCTCGAAGGTGAACTTCGACAGATAGCGGGTGGTGCCGAGGGCCAGGATGTTCAGGGCCACACCGGAGACGATGTGGTTGACGTTGAAGGTGACCGTGGCGATGGCGTGCAGGACGGCGCCGAGCGCGCCGCCGATGATGCCGACGACGACGCCGGTCCACGGGCCCCACTGGTAGCCGGCCCAGGCGCCGAACCAGGTGCCGAGGATCATCATGCCCTCGAGGCCGATGTTGACGACGCCCGCCCGCTCGGCCCACAGACCGCCGAGGCCGGCGAGGCCGATCGGGACGGCCGCGCGCAGGGCGGTGGACATCTGGCCGGTGGACGTGATGCCGTCCGCGTCGGTGATCAGACGGACGGCCGAGGTCAGGATCAGCACGCCCGAGATGATCAGGAGGAGGACGGGCAGCGACATGCGGCGGCCGCCCTTGCCGGGCTGCTTCGCCGGCGCCTTGGCGATGGTCGCGGTGCTCATCAGACCGCCACCTCCTTCTTGGTGTTCTGGGCGGCGGCCGCGGCGAGTTCCTCACCGACGCGCTTCTGCTGCCGGCGCAGGCCCCAGGTGCGGACGACCTCGTAGGAGATGACGACCGCGAACACGATCAGGCCCTGCATGATCGTGGCGATCTCCTTCTCGTACGGCTCGGGAGTCGCGTAGTCGAGAGCGGGGGACGCCTTGTCGAGGAAGGCCCACAGCAGGGCGGCGAGTGCGATGCCGCCGGGGTTGTTGCGGCCCAGCAGGGCGATGCCGATCGCGGTGAAGCCGAGTCCGGCGGGGAAGCTGAGGCTGTACGTGTGGACGTCACCGAGGAGCAGCGGCAGACCGGAGATGCCGGCGACGGCGCCGGAGATCAGCATCGCGGTGAGGACCATGCGCTTGGCGTTGACGCCGGAGGCCGCGGCGGCGGTCTCGGAGGCGCCGGTGGCGCGCAGGTCGAAGCCGAAGCGGGTGCGGTTGAGGACGAACCAGTAGCCGATGCCGATGGCGATGGCGAGGAAGACCAGGCCGTAGATCTCGCCGACGTCCGCGCCGAGGTCGATGCCGGGGATCCAGCCGGACTCCTTCATCACACCGGTGGTGACGTTGTCGCCGAGCGGCACGCCCCAGTTGTCGGTGAGGGTGAGGTAGCCGATGAGGCTGGTGGCGATCGAGTTCAGCATGATCGTCGCGACGACCTCGCTGACGCCCCGGGTGACCTTCAGGACGCCCGCGATACCGGCCCACATGGCGCCGGTGAGCGCGCCGACCAGGAGCAGCAGCGGCACCTGGAGGGCGGCCGGCAGGGCGACGTGGGCGCCGACGACGGCGGTCATCATGGCGCCGAGGCGGTACTGGCCGTCGACGCCGATGTTGAAGAGGTTCATGCGGAAGCCGAGGGCGACCGCGAGGGCGGCGATGTAGTACATCGACGCCTGGTTGATGATCAGGACCTGGACGTCGGAGTAGCCGGCCTGCTCGATCATCAGCCGGTAGGGCTCGATCGGGCTCTTGCCGGAGGCGATCAGCACGACCGAGGTCAGCAGGATCGCCGCGACGAGCGCCAGGGCGGGACCCGCCACGGCGAGGAGCAGGCGCTCCTTGTCGAACTTCTTCATCGGGCCTCGTCCTCCGGGGCGGATTCGGCGGCAGCTGCCTCGCCGGTCTCTTCGTGCTCAAGGTGTCCCGTGGCGGCACCGGTCATGGCCGAGCCGAGCTCCTCCGGGGTGATCGTCGCCGGGTTGGCGTCGGCGACCAGCCTGCCGTCGTAGATCACCCGCAGGGTGTCCGACAGGCCGATGAGCTCGTCCAGGTCGGCGGAGATCAGCAGCACCGCCAGGCCCTCGCGGCGGGCGTCGCGGATGCGGTCCCAGATCTGGGCCTGCGCGCCGACGTCCACACCGCGGGTGGGGTGGGCGGCGATCAGGAACTTCGGGTCGTGGCTCATCTCGCGGCCGACGATCAGCTTCTGCTGGTTGCCGCCGGACAGGGAGGCGGCGGTGACGTCGATGCCGGGGGTGCGGACGTCGTACTCCTCGACGATCCGGCGGGTGTCGGCCTGGGCGCCCTTGGGGTTCAGCCAGAAGCCCTTGGCGTTGGGGGCCTCGGTGACATGGCCGAGGATGCGGTTCTCCCAGAGGGGGGCCTCCAGGAGCAGGCCCTGGCGGTGGCGGTCCTCGGGGATGTAGCCGACGCCGGACTCGCGGCGCTTGCGGGTGGGCCAGGGGGTGATGTCCTCGCCGAGGAAGGCGATGGTGCCGGAGTCGGCGTTCTTGGTGCCGATCAGCGCGTCGATGAGCTCGGTCTGGCCGTTGCCCTCGACACCGGCGATGCCCATGATCTCGCCGGCGTGGATGGTGAAGGTGACGTCGTCGAGGACCTTCTTGACCTCGCCGCCGGCCTCCACGAGGGAGCCGGGGCCGACGGGCTCGGCCTCGACGCCCATGGAGGCGCCGCCGCTGGCGTAGACGGTGAGGCCCTCGACCTCGATGACGGCCCGGTCGGTGACGGTCGACTCGGCGGTCTCCGGGGTGGGCAGTTCGCTGCCGACCATCATCTCGGCGAGCTGACGCGGGGTGGTCTCGGCGGGGACGGCCGTGCCCACGGTCGTGCCGCGCCGGATGACGGTGATCTCGTCGGCGACGGACAGCACCTCGCCCAGCTTGTGGGAGATGAAGATGACCGACAGGCCCTCGGACTTGAGCTCGCGCAGGTTGGCGAAGAGCGCGTCGACCTCCTGCGGCACGAGGACGGCGGTGGGCTCGTCGAGGATGAGGGTGCTGGCGCCGCGGTAGAGGACCTTGAGGATCTCGACGCGCTGGCGCTCGGCGACACCGAGGTCCTCGACGAGGACGTCGGGGCGCACGTTGAGCCCGTAGCGGTCGGAGATCTCCTTGATCTTCTTGCGGGCGCTGCCGCCGATGCCGTACAGCTTCTCGCTGCCCAGGACCACGTTCTCGAGGACGGTGAGGTTGTCGGCGAGCATGAAGTGCTGGTGGACCATGCCGATGCCGCGCGCGATGGCGTCGGCGGGGCTGCCGAAGGTCACCTGCGTGCCGGCGACCGCGATGGTGCCCTCGTCCGGCTTCTGCATGCCGTAGAGGATCTTCATCAGGGTCGACTTGCCGGCGCCGTTCTCGCCGACGAGGGCGTGGACGGTGCCCTTTCGTACCGTCAGGTGGATGTCGTGGTTGGCGACGACACCCGGGAACCGCTTGGTGATCCCCGCCAGCTCGACAGCGATCGTCGACTGATCGGTGAGCGGAGGGCTGCTGGTCGCGTCGATGGCGCACTCTCCTTGTGGAAGGGGCCACTCTACGCGCGTAGCGCCCCTGCTTTAAATAGTGCCCGGACCTGATCGTCCATTTTCGGCCAACGATCCGTTCCGAGCATTCTGCCGCGCGAACGGGGCGCGGAGAGCATCGTCTCCGCACCCCGTTCCGCGGCCGTAACGCTGCCATTACAGCGCTTATTTGGCCAAGGCCTGTGACCGGGTGGGGTCAGGAGGTCTTCACCTTGATGGAGCCGTCCTTGATGCCCGCGACGGCCTTCTCGATCGCGGCCTGGGTGTCCTTGTTGTCCGCGAAGACCGGGTTGGAGTTCGACAGGCTCACGCCGCCGTTGGAGAGGCTGCCGCGGATGACGCCGGTCTCCGGCTTGCCGTCCTTGACCGACTTGGCCAGGTCGTAGACCGCGCCCTCGACGTTCTTCATGGCGGAGGTCAGGATCGACGCCTTGTACGCCTTGAGCGCGTCCTGCTTGTACTGGTCGGAGTCGACGCCGATCGCCCAGACCTTGTGGGCGTTGGCGGCCTTGATGACGCCCTGGCCGGACAGACCGGCGGCGGCGTAGACGACGTCCGCCTTGTCGTCGATCTGACCCTCGGCGGCGGCCTCACCCTTGTCCGGGCTGGAGAAGCCGCCCTCGGCCGCGGTCTCGGTCAGGTACTGCGACTTGACCGTGACGCCCTTCTTGGTGTCCTCGACGCCCTGCTTGAAGCCGGCCTCGAACTTGTGGATCAGCGGCACGTCCACACCGCCGATGAAGCCGACCACGTTGGTCTTGGTGGTCTTGGCGGCGGCGACGCCGGCCAGGTAGGACGCCTGCTCCTCGGAGAAGACGAGGTCGGCGACGTTGTCGGCCTTGATCTGCTCGTCGTCGACGACACCGAAGGTGGTCTTCGGGTACTTGGCCGCGACCTCCTTGACGGCGGGCGCGTAGGCGAAGCCGACACCGATGACCGGGTTGTAACCCTTCTTGGCCAGGTTCTCCAGGCGCTGGGCCTTGTCCGCGTCCGACTCGCCGTCCTGCGGCTCGACGGCGGTGGACTTGTAGCCGAACTCCTTGTCGGCCTTCTCCATGCCGGCGGTCGCGGCGTCGTTGAAGGACTGGTCACCCTTGCCGCCGACGTCGTACGCCAGGGCGAGGCCCAGGTTCTTGCTGTCACTGTTCGACGACTCGCTGGACGAGCTGCCGCACGCGGAAGCGGTCAGGGCAAGGGCTGCGGTTGCAACGCCTGCAACCGTGATACGGGACACCCGGCGCATGGAACGAGACTCCTTTGTGCAAGCGCCCATACCAGGCGCTGGTTCCGCCGCAGCGTAACGCGCGTAGACCAGACGGAAAACCCCTTCTGTCCGGTCCGTTATCGAGCTGTGGCCGCAGATGCAACACAGACTACGGACAGCAGTACGCCCCTTGCGGGAGGCAAGGGGCGTATGAGCTGCAAGGGCGCCCGGGCGGGCGTATCCGGGGGTCCCGAGGGGCCTAGTCGGTGGTCTTGACGGTGACCTTGCCGTCGATGATGTCCTGCTTGGCCTTCTCCACCGCCGCGACGACGTCCGTCATGGCCTTGTACTTCGGGTTGGAGTCGGCGAAGCCGACGCCGCCGGACTTCAGGTCGCCGCGCTGGACGCCGGTGAGGGGCTTGCCCTCGTAGACGGACTTGGCGAGGTCGTAGACCGCGCCGCCGACGTTCTTCAGGGCCGAGCCGAGGATGTAGTCCTTGTAGCTCTTCAGCGCGCTCTGGTTGTACTGGTCGGAGTCGACGCCGATGGCCCACACCTTCTTCGAGGCGGCCTCGGAGATCACGCCCTGCCCGGAGAGGCCGGCGGCGTGGTAGATGACGTCGGCGCCCTTCTCGATCTGGCCGCTGGCGGCCGCCTTGCCCTTGTCGGGGCTGGAGAAGCCGCCCTCGGCCGGGGTCTCGGTCAGGTACTGCGACTCGATCTTGATCTTCGGGTCGACGGACTGGACGCCCTGCTTGAAGCCCGCGCCGAACTTGTGGATCAGCGGGATGTCCACACCGCCGATGAAGCCGACGTGCTTGGCCTTGGAGGCCTTGGCGGCGGCGACGCCCGCGAGGTAGGAGGCCTGCTCCTCGGAGAAGACCATGTCGGCGACGTTGGCTGCCTTGACCTGCTCGTCGTCGATGACGCCGAACGTGATCTTCGGGTACTTCGCGGCGACCTCCTTCACCGCCGGCGCGTAGATGTAGCCGACGCCGATGATGGGGTTGTAGCCGGCCTTGGCGAGCTGCTCCAGGCGCTGGACCTTGTCCGCGTCGGACTCGCCGTCCTGCGGCTCGATGTCCCTGCCGCCGATGCCGAATTCCTTCTCGGCCTTCTGGAAGCCGGCGTAGGCGGCGTCGTTGAAGGACTGGTCGCCCTTGCCGCCGATGTCGTACGCGAGCCCGATGCCCTTGCCCGAGTACTTGCCGTCCGCCGAGGTGGACGCCTTGTCACTGTCGGCCTTGGTGCTGGACTCGCCGCACCCGACGGCCGTGAGGGCGATGACCGAGACGGCCACCACTGCCTGGGAGAACCTGGTCCTCCGAGATATCCGACGCACAGCAAGCACCCCTTCATCCCCACGGCACCGTCGAACGGCCCCGCATCCCCAATGTGCCGCCAACGGTGGCGATTTCGGCGCACAGTAACGCGCGTAGAAGGGGAGGGGAACGGGGTTTCTCGTGGCCGTTATCGAACCGTGCCGACAGCGGGTTACGTTCGCGAGAACCCGGTTACGCGCGGGTGACACAAGGGGATGAAGGGGCACCAAAGAGGCGCCCCTTCGCGGAGATCGCTACGGCCTCAGGAGGCGCCGTCGAGCAGCGCGGCCGCGGTGAACATCTCCACGCCCACGGTGATGGCCGACTCGTCGGCGTCGAAGTCGCCCTGGTGGAGGTCGCGGACGGTCCGCTCACCGGGGGTGCGGACACCGAGGCGGGCCATGGCGCCCGGCACATGCTCCAGGTACCAGGAGAAGTCCTCGCCGCCGAGGCTCTGCTCGGTGCCCTCGACGGACTGCGCCCCGCGCCGCGCGGTCATGGCGTCCCGCAGCAGCTCGGTCACCGCGGGGTCGTTGACGACGGGCGGGACGCCCCGGACGTAGTTGATCTCCGACTTGGCCCGGTGCAGATTGGCGATCTCGTCGATCGCGGCGACGACGATGTCGGGCGCCTGCCGCCAGGCGTCCAGGTCCAGGCAGCGCACGGTTCCGGACAGCTCGGCGTGCTGCGGGATGACGTTGGGCGCGTGGCCGGATTCGATGCGCCCCCAGGTCAGGGCGAGTCCGCTACGGCTGTCCACGCGCCGGGCGACCACGGCCGGCACGTCGACGACGACGCGGGCGGCGGCGGTGACGAGGTCGGTGGTGAGGTGCGGCCGGGCGGTGTGGCCGCCGGGGCCGTCCAGGGAGACCTCCAGCCGGTCGCAGGCGGAGGTGATGGCACCGGTGCGCAGCCCGATCCGCCCGGCGTCGACGCGGGGGTCGCAGTGCACGGCGATGATCTTCCCGACACCGTCCAGCACGCCGCACTCGATGGCGTCGGCGGCGCCGCCGGGCAGGACCTCCTCGGCGGGCTGGAAGAGCAGCCGCACGGGGCG
Organism: Streptomyces sp. NPDC057280; assembly: GCF_042668605.1. Lineage (NCBI taxonomy): Bacteria > Bacillati > Actinomycetota > Actinomycetes > Kitasatosporales > Streptomycetaceae > Streptomyces > Streptomyces sp. NPDC057280. The sequence goes on along the minus strand of NZ_JBHUYR010000003.1, from coordinate 536,048 downwards.
GGGCAGCCGGCCCTGCCGGTGCAGGTCGGCGAGGACGAGTCCGGCGCCGAGCACCACGGTGGTGTGCACGTCGTGCCCGCACGCGTGCGCCCGGTCGGGCACGGTGGAGCGGTACGCGCACTCACTCTTCGTGTCCGGAATGGGCAGGGCGTCGATGTCGGCACGGAGTGCGAGCATCGGCTTGCCGCCGTCCCACTCACCGATGTCACAGATGAGCCCGGTGCCTACGGGGAGGACCCGGGGGTGCAGCCCGGCCTTCTCGAGCCGCGCCTTGATGGCCGCGGTCGTGCGGAACTCCTGGTTGCCGAGTTCGGGGTGCATGTGCAAGTCGCGTCGGAACGCGACGAGTTCGGCACGCAGGCTCTCGGGCAGCGTGCCGGGAAGCACGGCTTCCCCGACTGGTTCGGCCTCGGACTCTTGGGACATCAATTGCTTCACCCTCTGAAGGGTAGGACGCCCGGGTGGCCAACTGACCCTCGATCAACAAAAGTTCAACCCGTTAGGGGAAGAAAACCTGGCCGCTGGGCGCATACGTATCGGCTTGGATGGGTAAACTCGCCCGGCTTTCCGGCCGGACGGATCTCGGCGATCCGCGTCGATCGGCGTCGATCCACAGAGAGTGACCGGCGGCTGACCTGCGACTGCCTTGATCGAAGGCTTTCCGGCCACATCCGTCACTCACCCACTCCTCCTGGGATACCACGTCGCGGTGCCGTCCCGTCGGCCTTGTTCACCTGTCGGGACCGCGCCACGCCGGGAATCCACCCTGCCTCCACTGAGACGCTTGTTCCGGTCCCGGAATCATCACCGCCACGCGACGTTTCCGCCACGCGGGGTGACGGGCCGGTGTGACCGGGCACACTCCCGGCATGACGACCACGACGGCGACCCCTCTGGCAGACGGCTGGCAGGCGTGCGGCTGCGGCGAGGACAAGATCCCGGGCCTGCTGGCGAGGGTCGGCTTCTACGGCACGGTGGGCCTGGGCCTGGCGATGCTGGTCGTGATGATCGCGGCGGGGTGGCTGCTGGGGGCGGGGGTGTGGCTGGTGCGACGGAGGCGGGATCGGTCGATGCCGGACGAGGAGAGCGGCCCGGGCGGGCTGACGGGGTTCACCTGGACGGCGGACGAGGACCACCCCACCCCGGTCACAGCTCCACCCACTCCCCCAGCCCGGTGAACGACCCCGTCCGGACGAAGCTCTGCACGACATCCCGAGCACGGTCGACGCCCATGACGAAGTGCCCGGTGAAGATCGCGAGTTCATCCAGGACCGGGACCTCGACCGTCTCGTCCGGCGACACGGTGCCATCACCCACCAGCAGGAACACGGTCTCCTCGTCGGTGAAGAGGTGGACGACCGCGTGTCCGCCGCGAAAGCTCAAGGTCAGGTAGGGGTACGTGACACCGGGCAGAGCCACTTCCAGATGTCCCTGACCGCGGGAGCGCGGCTCGGTCAAGTCGTTCATCTGCGCCCTCTCTCCCTCACCGCATCCTTCTCGAACAGGCCCCGTCATCTTCACCCCGCTGTCGTGGCCCCTCGCTAGGGTGCCCCCCATGACTGCCGAGATCCCTGATTTCATACGGTCCACCAGCGCCGCCTACGACACGATCGCCGACGACTACGCCGAGCAGTGTGCGGACTGGGCCGGGATCCATACCTTCGACCGGGCCTTGATCAGTGGGTTCGCGGAGTTGGTGAAGGAGCGGGGGCGGGAGCCGGTCGCCGACGTGGGGAGCGGGCCGGGGGTGGTGACCGCGCGGCTGCACGCGCTCGGGGTGCCGGTGTTCGGGATCGATGTCTCGCCGCGGATGGTGGCGCGGGCCCGGAAGACCTATCCCGAACTCCGGTTCCATCTCGGGTCGATGACGGCCCTCGACCTGCCGGACGGCACGCTCGGCGGGATCGCCGCGCTGTACTCCGTCATTCATGTGCCCGATGATCAACTCCCGGGCGTGTTCCAGGAGTTCCGGCGCGTCCTCGCGCCCGGCGGATATCTGCTGCTCGCCTTCCAGTACGACGAGGAGAACGACCACCTGCATCTCGACGAGCGGTTCGGGCACGCCATCTCGCTCGACTACTACTGGCGCAGGCCGGAGGACGTCGTCGAACTGCTCACCGCCGCCGGGCTCCAGCTGCACAGCCGTACCGTGCGCGAGCCCCAGGGGCAGGAGAAGTACCGGAAGGCCTATGTCCTGGCCCGCAAGGACGGCTAGGGCCTCGCAGGCGTCAGACCGCCGCCACCGCCGACAGTCTCGTCACGTCCCTCGCCGTTCCCGTCACCCCGGACAGGAAGCCCTGCGCCCGGGGTGAGGCGTTCTCCGTCAGCCACGCCGGGTCGATGTCGCAGACCGCGACCTTGACCTCCGTGCCGGCGAGCGCGAGCGGCAGGGTGTGGACCACGGTGGACGGGAAGCTGAGGATCGTACGGCCGATCGGGCCTCTGCGGGCGATCAGTTCCAGCGGGAGGTCGGGGCGGACCACCTCCAGGCCCGTCTCCACCGCCAGCCGGTGCAGCTTCTCGGCGCTCTCGCGGCGGTGGGCGAAGTAGCGGGTGGTGCCGTGCGTCTTGGACAGCAGCTTCACCGCCTCCAGATACGCGTCGCCGTCCACCACGCCCGTCTCCACCAGCGACGTACCGACCATGTCGGCACCCTTGGTGAGGCGGGGCGGGCCGAAGCGGGAGCGGGTCCAGGCGAAGGCGTTGGCGGTCACCGTCACGCCCTGCGGTTTCTCCTCCATCGGCATCGAGGAGAAGATCTCGACCCGGCGGGCGCCGGACGGCGTCAGGCGTTTGCGGGCCACCGACGACACCGGGGCGAACACCAGGTCGCGGGGGCCCGGGCGGCCGCCCTTGCGGTGCCAGCGCACCAGGCGTTCGCCGCGGGCCAGTTGGGCCACGAACTCCATCGTGGCCGTGCCGTCGTCGACCACCACCAGCTCGCCGGCCCGGGTGATCGTCAGCAGCAGTTGGACGTAGCGCGAGAACGGGTCGCCGAGCACGACCCGGTCGGCCCTGCGGAGCATGCCCGCGAGGCCGCCGATCGTCTGGAAGGGGGCCGCGGGACCGCCCCGGGCCTCCTCCCAGCGGACCTCGTGGCCTTCCTCGCGGGCCAGCTCCGCCATGCGGCGCAGCTGGCCCCGGGTCATCGGGTCGGTCGGGGACAGGACGACGAGGGTGAGCCCCGCGCCCAGGGCATCGCCCGAGGCAAGCTCGTGCGCATGCGCCCACTCCAGCACGTTCAGCAGCTGTACCGGGCTCTCGACGAACGCGAGCGTGTGGGGGCCGGCTGACCCGGCGCGGCGGCTCATCTACGTACGACCGTCCCGTCGTAAGGGAATCAGGGGGATCAAGGAGTCGGGTGCGTCAGACCGCGACCGGCTCGCCCGCCGCCGCGGCGATCTCCGCCTCGGCCACGACACCGGTGACGCGGCGCAGCTTCTTCATGGGGCCGAGCTCGGAGTCGTAGACCTTCTTGACGCCGTCGCCGAGGGAGGCCTCGATGGTGCGGATGTCGCGGACGAGGCGCTGAAGGCCCTGCGGCTCCACGGACGCGGCCTGGTCGGAGCCCCACATCGCGCGGTCGAGGGTGATGTGACGCTCGACGAAGGTGGCGCCGAGGGCGACGGCGGCCAGCGTGGTCTGCAGGCCCGTCTCGTGGCCGGAGTAGCCGATCGGGACGTTCGGGTACTCGGCCTGGAGGGTGTTGATCACCCGCAGGTTGAGCTCCTCGGCCTTCGCCGGGTAGGTCGACGTGGCGTGGCAGAGCAGGATGTTGTCCGAGCCGAGCACCTCGACGGCGTGGCGGATCTGCTTCGGGGTCGACATGCCGGTGGAGAGGATGATCGTGCGGCCCGTGGCGCGCAGGGCGCGCAGCAGCTCGTCGTCGGTCAGGGAGGCGGAGGCCACTTTGTGGGCGGGGACGTCGAACTTCTCCAGGAAGGCGACGGCCTCGGTGTCCCACGGGGAGGCGAACCAGGCGATGCCCTTCTCCTTGCAGTACTCGTCGATCTGGCGGTACTCGTCCTCGCCGAACTCCACGCGGTGGCGGTAGTCGATGTAGGTCATCCGGCCCCAGGGGGTGTCGCGCTCGATGTCCCACTGGTCGCGCGGGGTGCAGATCTCGGGGGTGCGCTTCTGGAACTTCACGGCGTCGCAGCCGGCCTCGGCGGCCACGTCGATGAGCTTGAAGGCGTTCTCCAGCTCGCCGTTGTGGTTGATGCCGATCTCGCCGCAGATGTAGACGGGCTGGCCGGGTCCTGCGATGCGCTCGGTGCCGAAGGTGCGCAGACGGGAGTTGACAGACATGGCAGACAATTTCCTTACTTGGTGAGGGAGTCGAGAGAGGGGCCGAGGATCCAGCTGGCGATCTCTCGGATCGCGCCGTCGCCACCGGGGACGGTGGTGACCGCACGGGCGGCGCCGCGTACCACGTCGTGGGCGCTCGCGACCGCCACGGGCCAGCCCACGAGGGCGAAGCACGGGAGGTCGTTGACGTCGTTGCCGACGTAGAGCACGCGCTCGGGCGCGATGCCCTGCTCCTCGCACCACTGCTTGAGGGCGAGGTCCTTCCGGTCGATGCCGTGCAGCACGGGGATCTGAAGCTTCCGTGCGCGGGCGGCGACGACCGGGTTCTGCTCCGTGGAGAGGATCAGCATCTTCAGGCCGCTCTTGCGCAGGGCGGCGATGCCGAGTCCGTCGCCGCGGTGCACGGAGACGAACTCCTTTCCATCGGCGTCGATCAGCACCCGGTCGTCGGTCTGGGTGCCGTCGAAGTCCAGTACGACCGCGTCGACGTCCGCGAAGGACGGCAGGGCGCCGGGGCGGTCCGCGTCGAACAGGGGCGCGAGCGCCCGTGCCCGGGCGAGGTCGTGCGGGTCGTCGATCTCCAGCACGCGCGCGGGGTCGGTCCGTACGAGCTCGGTGCGACCGAAGAAGCGGTGCTGGTGCTTGCGGAAGCCGGCCGCGTCCATCGCGTAGGCGGCGCCGGTCTCCAGCAGGTCCTGGGGGCGGTCCTGGCGGCGCGGCCGGTAGGCCTTGTCGTGGTTGACGCCGTAACCGCCGGGCTCCTGCGTGGAGTCGACCTCGTCGCGCCAGATGAAGCCGTGGAAGGGGGCGACGGTCACCGCGGTGTCGGCCCCGCCCTCGACGACCGCCGCCGCGACCGCCTCGACGTCTTCGCGGACGATGAAGGGGCTGGTGCACTGCACGAGCATCACCACGTCGACGGCCGCCCCGTGCAGCGCCTCGTGGGTGTCCATGGCGTGCAGCACGGCCGCCTCGGAGGTCGCCGTGTCCCCGGCGATGGCGGCGGGCCGCAGCACGACCTCGGCACCGGCCTCCCGGGCCGCGGCGGCGATGGCCTGATCGTCGGTGGAGACGACGACGTCCGTCACGAGCCGGGTCGCCCGGCACTCCCGCACGGCCCGCGCCACGAGGGGGACGCCGCCGACGGGGGCGAGGTTCTTGGCAGGCACCCCTTTGGAGCCCCCGCGGGCAGGGATGACGGCGAGCACACGACGCACCACCGGCGAGTCGGACATGGGTTGCACTCCTAGCGAAGGGTTGGGGAGGGGGCCGGCGAAGCCGCCCCTCAGGGGCGCGGGGCTGTGTCGATATGCGGCTCCGCCGCGGGGCGCGACCAGCCCAGACGGCGCCGCACCCGCCAACGGACCCGTCGCGGCGCTCTCGGAGGCGCTCACAGCTCCCCCATCCGCCGAATGACAGGAGCCACCCGCTGCACCCCGTGCCGATACGCCCCCCGCGCGGCCCGCCGCACGATCTGCCGAACCGGGCCGGGCTCCTTGTCCGCAGCGGGAGCGCCGGGCAGCGGACTGCCGTCGGGGCCGAGGTGATGACGGGCCAGAATCCCGGGCAGGTATCCGGGCGCGGTCGCCGGCGTGTAGTACGGCGTCAGCGGCGGCAACGCGCCGGCCAGCAGCTTGGCGATCCGCTCCCGCGCCGCGTCGAACGCCGTCGCGTACGAGCCGTCCGCCACGACTCCCTGCCGGGCCACCCACTCCGGATCGGGCGACGGCCGGTGTCCGTCGTCGAGCTGGTCCCAGGAGGCCAGGCACCCCGAGCCCACGAAGTGGTGGTTGCCGAGAACCTCGCGCACGCCCAGGTCGGTGAGGACGACCGTCGGGATACGCCGGTGCAGCGACTCCAGCGCAGCCGTCGAGCTGATGGTGACCAGCAGATCGGTCCGGTCCAGGACCTCGCCCATGTTCCCGTACACCAGACGGAAGTTGGGCGGCGGAGCCAGCCGCTGGACCAGCTTCTGGTACGGCTGCTCCTCGATGTGCGTGGTGTGCTCCCCCGGCTGGGAGCGCAGCTTCAGCAGCACCTCGCGTTCGGGGTGCAACCGGGCGTGCTTGATCAGCCGGTTGAGCAGGTACGTGCGGTCCTTGCGGCTGTCCGGCACGGAGGGCTGTACGGCGAACACCACGGTGTACGGGTCGTGTTCACCCTCGTAGGCCGCACCGCCCAGGAACGGCAGCGCCACCTCGGTCACCGCCGAGGCGTCGGCGCCGACCCCCTCGTACACGGACCGGAAACGCTCCGCGTCCTGACGGGAGTTGGCCAGTACCAGGTCCGCGCCGTGCCGCAGCAGCAGTCCGTCCGCGAGCTTCTCGTAGACGACGCCGACGTAGCCGGTGACGACGACGGGGCGATCGGCACGCCCCTCCCACACCCGCTTCAGGCCGTGCAGCATCGCCTGCACGCCCCCGCCCACGAGGGCGAGCACGACGATGTCGTACGACTCCTCGGCCATCGCCCGCAGGAACTCCACCGACGTCACCTCGCGCAGCGACTCGGCCTCGACCCCGACTTCCGCGAGCTGGCGCGGGGTGGGCGTGGCACGGCCGCGCAGCAGGAAGCCGCTCAGGCTGAGGGCCTCTTGCGCGTCGTCACGCGGTGCGATGCGATGAGCGGTCAGCGCACCCCATTTCCAGCGGGTGTCGGAGTCCGCGAGGACCGCGATTCGCAGCGGCGTCGTCGAAGTTGCTGGCGTACTTGCTGGCACGTCGAAGACGCTAGGAAGCAATTCCTAGGTATGGCCCAACCGCGAATCAACGAAAAGTTAACAACAGCCCACCGAGAACCGAACTGGCCCGTCAAAGCCCCGGAAGTACATGGGATGCACCGTTCCGACACATCGAGTTCACCCTCCGTACCTTCGGCGTCAAGTTGCCCTGCCGGACGGCCTTCTAGCGTTTCTCGGGTGCCAAAGCTTTCCGTGATCGTGCCGTTCTACAACGTGCAGCAATACGCCCCGGACACCCTCAGAAGTCTGCGGCTCAACGCCCGGAGCGACTTCGAGTTCATCCTCGTCGACGACAAATCGAAGGATGAAACGCCGGCCATTCTCGAACGGGCGGCCGAGTCCCTTTCGGATGTCGCGCAGGTGAGATATATCCGCCATGAGACGAACGGGGGGCTCGCCACCGCCCGCAACACCGGTCTCGACGCGGCGACCGGCGAGTACCTGACCTTCCTGGACGGCGACGACTGGCTCGCCCCGGGTTATTTCGCCGAGCTGGTGGCCGCCATCGAGGGGCTGGGCTGCGACTTCGTACGGACCGACCATGTGCAGGCGACCGCCCGCGCCCGGTCCGTGCACCGCGCCCCGGTCGGGCTGCGCGGTGAGGTGCTGAACCCGCGCGACGCGATCCTGCCCGCCGACCGGACGACGTCCGTGGACTACGCGTACGCGTGGGCGGGGGCGTACCACCGGCGGCTCCTCGACAAGGGGCTGCTGCACTTCACGGACGGGCTGCGGACCGCCGAGGACCGGCCCTGGATCTGGAAGCTGCACCGCGAGGCCGAGTCGTTCGCCGTGGTCAACCTGCTGGGCGTGTTCTACCGGCGTGGGGTGGCGTCCTCGCTCACGCAGATCGGCGACGCCCGCCAGCTGGACTTCATCCGCGCCTTCGACCAGGTCATCGAGGAGACGGCCGCCGACCGGGACGCGGACCAGCTGCTCCCCAAGGCCGTGCGCACGTACTGCGCGATCATCGCCCACCACCTCTCCGACGAGGCCAAGTGGGAGCCGGCCGTCGCCAAGGAGCTGCGTGCGCGCAGTGCGGCGGCGATCAAGCGGATGCCGCAGGACATGCTCGGCGAGGTACTCGACACCATGGACCTGCGCCGCTCCGCCAAGCTGCGGCGGCTGCGGCGCAGGATCAGCACAGCGAAGGCGGCTGCCTGAGATGCCCACGACCCAGATCTTCTGCGCCTCCACGCTGTACGGGGCGGCCACACTGGCCGCCGCGATCGACTCCGACCTCTTCGACGAGGCCGAGCGCCGGGTGCTGCTGGTGTTCAACAACTCGGCGACCCCGGAGACCACGCTCCCGCTCGACCGGATGCCCGGCTTCGAGCCGCTGCGCGCCCACTTCGACGCGGTGCTGTCCTGGAACGAGGCCATCCACCCCTTCCACCCGGGCGCCTGGACCCCGCGTGCCGACGACATCCCGCTCTTCGAGCGCTATCTGCGGCTGCTGTGGGGGCTCGGGGACGACCGGGTGGAGCTGGTCCTGGAGTCCATCCAGGTCACCCCGGCGCTGACCGTGGCCCAGCTGTTCACCGGCGCCCCCGTGCACGTCTACGCGGACGGTCTGATGAGCTACGGCCCGACCCGCAACAAGCTCGACCCGCTGGTCGGCACGCGCGTCCGCCGGCTGCTCCACCTGGACCTGGTGCCGGGCCTCACGCCCCTGCTGCTCACGGAGTTCGACGTCCCCGCGCAGGTCGTACCGACGGGCGCCTTCCTGAAGGTGCTCCGCGAACTCGCCGACACCGTCGAGGACCTGCCGGTGCTGCCCGACAACGCGGCGCTGCTGCTCGGCCAGTACCTGTCCGCGCTGAACATCCTCACCGCGGACCAGGAGGAGAACCTCCACGTGCGGATGTTGCGCGGCGCGGTCGAACGCGGCCACCGGTCCGTCGTGTTCAAGCCGCACCCCACCGCGCCGGCCCGCTTCAGCCGCGCCCTGGAGACCGAGGCGGAGGAGCTGGGCGTCGACCTCACCGTCCTCGACACCCCCGTCCTCGCCGAGGTGCTGTTCGAGAAGGCCCGCCCCGGGCTGGTCGTCGGCTGCTTCTCCACGGCCCTGTTCACGGCCGCCGGGCTCTACGACCTCCCGGTCGCCCGCATCGGCACCGAGACGCTGCTGGACCGGCTGACCCCGTACCAGAACAGCAACCGCGTCCCGGTGGTGCTGGCCGACGCGGTGCTGCCGGACCTGGAGCAGCGCAAGGGCGAAGAACCGTTGCCGGCCGATGAGTTGACCGAGCTGATCGCCGCGGTCGGTTTCACCCAGCAGGACCGCATCTACCCGGCGCGGCGCGCGACGGCGGAGAAGTACCTCGCCACGCGGCTGCGCCCGCGCACCCAGCGCTACTTCAGGAAGAAGCGCCTCACCTCCCTGGGCCTGCCCGGCGGCATCCCGGAGCGGCTGGCGTTCCTGCCGCACAACTCGACGGCCCGCAGGGTGGTCCGTCAGGCGCGGGCGCTGAAGAAGGCCGTGAAGCGCTGAGCAAATCAGGAATGAACTCCCCGGAAAGGGCATGGAAATACAGCCCAATCATCGAGTTACTCCGTTGATTCAATGGTGAAGCGGTGTTCGAGGTCCCTAGGATCACGGGCACCGCTCTCCGAATCCCGTGAGGCCCTCATGACGAAGCTCGGTCGGCTCTACTCCCTCTTCGACAGCGTCGAGCTGCCGGAGAACCTGCCCTACACCCAGTGCAGCACCTGGGAGCTGCAATTCCTGTACCTGGTGGGACGCCATCACCTCACGGGCCAGGGACAGATCGTCGAACTCGGTTCCGGCGGCGGCGGCTCGACGTACGCCCTCGCGCTCGGACTGAGCGAGAGCCCGGTGTTCGACACCCGCAAGGGCCGGCTGCACGCCTACGACTTCTTCCGCGTCGGCAAGGGCACGTTCGCCTCGGAGAAATTCTTCGACTCCGGTCACAAGCCGGGCGACGACAACTCCTTCCTGGACGACTTCAAGCGCCGCCTCGGCCCCTTCCTGCCCTTCCTGGAGATCCACGCGGGCGACCTCTGGCAGACCTCCGATCCCGCGGACACCACCCCGGTGGAGTTCCTGCACATCGACATCGCCAAGACGGCCCGGGTCTTCCGCTGCGTCTCGGAGCGGTTCCTGAGCCGGATGCGGGTCGGCACGGTCGTCCTGCACCAGGACTTCGCCGGTCCCCGGCTGCCGTGGCTGCACCACAGCACCGGCGCGCTGCTGCCGTACGTCGAGATCGCCGGGCCGCCGATCCGCTCCACGCTCGCCTTCGAGGTGACGAAGCCGATCCCGGCGGACGTCCTCAAGCGGATCACGGAGGACGACTACACGGTCGACGAGAAGCTCGCGCTCATCTCCGCCGTCCAGGAGAAGATCGACCGCGACCACACCGACGGCATCCCCTTCAAGTCCGTGCTGGAGCTGTCGAAGGCGTACGTCGCCCACTACGACGGGCAGCACCGGCGCGCCTGGTCCCTGGCCAAGCCGCTCCAGTCGGACGAGTATCTGAGCCGCACCCGGGCCGATCACTTCGAGCAGCTGAGGAAGGCGTACGAGAAGGAGCGGTCGGAGACCGGCTCGAAGCTCGGCCGCCTGCTCCAGAAGGCCGTCGGGCGTTAGCGAGCAGAGGTGCGGGCCCCCTGTGCCGTGGGGGCCCGCGGTCTCTCAGCTCCCCCGGGTCACGAGCCCAGGATCACCCGCAGGTCGGCCGCGTTCGCCTCGGTGACCTTCCACAGCTCCTGCTGGCGGCCGTGGACGTCGGCGACCGTCTTGGCGTGGTCGGCGAGCAGGTCCTTCGCACGTTCCACGAGCCTCGCGGCGAGGTGGCGGTCGTGGACCGAGACGCCCCACTCCGGGCGCTCGATGTCCCGCAGGAAGTACGCCATCTTCGGGTGCGAGATCAGGCTGATGATCGGCGTGCCGACGCCGAACGGGATCATGCCGGCGTGGCCGCGCATGCCGATGACCAGCTTGGTGCGCGCGTACAGGTCGCGGATCTCGTCGTTCTCGAAGTCGTACATCGGGATGACGGGCATCGAGATGCCGTGCTCGCGGCGCAGGTCGAAGGCGATCTTCTCGTCGTCGAGGGAGTGCGCCACGCACTTCACCGTGCCCAGCTCCCCCAAGTCCCGCACGGCCTGTGCCATTTGGGCGAGGAAGTAGGAGTAGTCGTGGCCGAAGCGGAGGCCCGCGCGGTCGTAGGCGGCGTTGATCAGGATCGTGTCGTCCCGCTCGGCCGGGTCCTGCCAGCCCGCGACCAGCCGGCGCATGACCGTGGTGGGGCAGGGCTGGAAGCGGACCTTGTCGTGCAGATGCGACGGCAGCATCGCACGGACCTTCTCGATCGAGCCGTGGTTGCGCAGGCCGAAGAAGGCGGACCGCTCGACGAGTCGGAGCAGTGACTCGCGGAAGCGGTTGGCCCGGTAGGACTGGCCGTCGAAGGCGTTGAAGCCGACGGCGAAGACCGCGATCGGGACGTCGATGCGGTTCAGCAGCGCGTCCGGGACGTTCCACTGCCAGGCGCTGTTGCCGTTCGGCATGGTGTCCGGGATGAACAGGCCGCCCCCGCCGATGACCAGGCCCCGGCGGGCGTTGACGCGCTCCAGCGCCGCCTCGTCGAACAGGCGGTGGGCGTGGACGGAGTGCCAGCGGAGGGACGTGGTGTCGGGGCCGAAGGCGAGGCGGACGGTCTCCGGGAGGAGCTTGTCGCCCGCGTTGCCCTGCCGGTCCATGTAGAAGGCGACGTGGGCGAGTTGGTCCTCGGCGCTGCCCCGTTCCTGCGAGGGCACGGCGGCGGCCCGCTGGGCCCACAGCCGGCTCGGCCGGTGCGTCGGGTCGACGGTGATGCCGGCGGTGGCGTACCGCAGTGCCTCGGTGTGGTCGCCGTGCACCCAGGCCATCTGCGCGAGCCGGGCGTAGGCGGTGGCGGCCCGGTTGGGGGCGGCGGTGGCCAGCAGCAGCTGGGCCTTGGCCTCCTCGTAGCGGGAGACGCTCATCAGGGCGTGACCGAGGACCTCGTGCGGCCAGGCCTCGTCCAGCGGGATGCGGACGCTCTCCAGGATGTCGACCGCGTCCTGGTAGTCGCCGTTCGCGATGTGCGCGGCGGCGACCTTGCGGGCCACCTCGACATCGCCGGTGCGCCGGACGTGCGGGGTGCCGAAGTGGACGACCAGGTCGTGGTGGAGGCCGCCGCTGGAGTCCAGGTAGGCCGCCTGGAAGTCGGCGTCGGACAGCTCGTACGCGCGCCACTTCTCCTCGGCCTGGCTGTACCCGGCCTCGCCGCCCTGCCACGGCTTGTGGCGGCCGGTGAAGTGCAGGATCGCGGTGTCGTCGGGGACGGGCAGGTCACCGGAGAGCCGCCGCTTGACGAAGTTGTAGCGCGGGTCGAGGCGAATGAAGTCGCCGTCGAGGACGGCGTTGAGGATGCCCTGGTCGTGCTTGTCGAGCTCGTAGTCGCCGGAGCGGCCGCACTTGTCGAGCTTCGCGCAGAACTCGTCGCTCAGGTACTCGCGCTGGATGACCAGGAGCCCCGAGTTGAGCTTGTGCTGCCCGTAGAAGAACTGCGGGACGGCCGCCAATCCCTCGCGCAGTTCCAGGAGTTCGCGCAGATCGCCCAGCACCACCATGTCGGTGTCGAGGGTGATGACGGTGTCGTACTCCCGGATGCGGAACACATCGAGGATGAAGTAGGCCTTGCGGACCAGGTAGTTGTCCTGGTCGCCCTTCTTGTAGGCGTCGTAGTGCGTGTCGTTGACGCGCTTGAGGACGATCCGCGGGTGCAGGGCGCGGATCCTGGCTATCGAGCCGGGGCGCAGGTCGTCGTAGAGGACGACGAAGTCCTCGCACACGCTCGGGTTGGACAGCGCGAGGCTCCTGAGGAGGGTCAGGAAGCCGGGCAGGTAGTTCTCGTCGACGTACGACGCGAAGGCGATGCGGCGCTTGCCGGTGAGGGCCGCCGCGTCGGTGACGGGCGCCGCGGTCAGGGTGTTCGTGGTCATCGCAGGGAGATCCTCATGTCGGTCACGCTCTGGGCCCGCTGCATGACCCATGCCTTCTCGCTGGTGTATTCGTGCACGGACGTGATCGCGAGCTTCATGGCCTCCTGGACGCGGTAGGCGCCGCTCTCGTAGAAGTCGAAGCCGATCAGGTCGAGGGTCGGGCTGACGTCCAGGAAGTCCAGCAGGTAGAGCATGTTGAAGCCGGTGGTCGGGATGCCGGACCAGACGTCGGTGCCGAGCTTGCCGATGTTGCGTACCGGCCAGCGCAGCGACTCGTCACCGAGGAAGGTCTGGGCGCCGGGGACGAGCCGGTTGCGCAGCGAGTACTTCCAGTCGCCGGAGATCCCGCCGAACACCAGCCGGGTGTCGACCCGTTGGTCCCAGTTGAAGCCGTGCTTGTGGATGGTGGCGTGGATGTCGGTGCGGCTGCCGGTGTGCCTGGGATCGATCTTGTACGAGTTGAAGCGGACGACGATGTCGTACGCGTCGATCTCGGCGCCCATCGAACTGGCGCCGACACGCCCGGAGTTGGCGATCAGGCAGATCGACTTGCCGGCGATGCGGTTGCGGAACTCGCCGAGGCTGATCCACTGCACGCCGCCGATGGTGGGGTCGGCGACGGGGCCGCGCATGCGGTTGCGGCGCTGCTCGGCGTAGAGGGCGAGGGCCTCGGTGAGGGCGGGGAGGTCCGTCTCCTGCGTCATGCGCAGGTCCAGGTACTGGCTGAGGAGTTCCTGCCGGTCGGCGACCGGGGCGTCCTCGGCGGCCAGGGTGAGGAGCGCTCCCACGAGGCGCGGCTCGGCCTCGGTCCAGTCTCCTACGGCCTGGGCGGCGAGGCCCTCGGCCCACACGTCGGTGGCGGCACGCCGGGTGAACTCCTCGGCGCGCGGGTTCTGCCGTCGCAGCAGCGCGAGCAGTGCGCGCTCCGTCTCGGCGGCGGCGCGCAGTCCGGCGATCTTGGCGCGGACGCCGAAGCCGTCGTCGTCGGTGAGGGCGAGGTACTTGTCGTACGCCTCGACGGCCTCGGTCTCCTCGCCGAGCGTCTCCAGGAGCCGGGCGCGCAGCCGCCAGCCGGCGCGGGAGTTCTTGCGGTGGGCGAGGACGGTGTCGGAGATGACGAGGGCGAGGTTCAACTCGTCGTCGTAGCCGCACTCCAGGGCCTTGTTGGCGACGGCGAGCAGGGCGTCGAGGAGCTCGTTGCCGATGCCGTTCGCGGGGGCGGCGGTGCCCTTGACGGCCCGCTTGAGCAGGGCGGTGGCGCCGCCGGACGGGGCGGGCGCGGCTCCGGACGTGGCGGTCGTGCCCCACACGACGAGCAGCTTGCGGAGCTGCTCGGCGAGTTCGACGCGGCGCCGGTCGATGCTGCCGACGACCTTTCCGCTGTGCACCGCGCAGGCGCGCAGGCAGTTGTCCAGCTCCCCTCCACGCGCACGTGCACGTCTCTTCTGGACCGTCGTCATGGCACTCCCGTTTTGTCTTCTTACCAAAGCTGAGACGAGTTCTTGTGCTTTACCGCTTGCGTGGGGGGATTCCGAGGGAATTTAGGAAGCCAAAACGACATCCAGGTGAACTCACCGGGACCGGGCGGCCAATCGTTGGCTCGCGGTCCAAGACATCCCTGTGATTCGGACTAATGTCCCTGTGTACACCCGTAGGAACAGCTGTCGAGGGGATATCCGTGACCACGATCACCGTCAGCGAGGTGACGGAGACACCCCGGCGGCCGGAGCGGACGGCACCCCGCGAGACCCGGCTGCGCGCCCTGGACGGGTTGCGTCTGGTGGCCGCGCTGATGGTGGCGGCATACCACTACGGCGGCCGGGGCGGCGATGTCACGACGGCCTGGGGAAGTTCCCCGAAAGACCAGTTCCCGACGCTGCACCAGTATTTCTCGTACGGCTGTCTCGGCGTCCAGGTCTTTTTCGTGATCAGTGGATTCGTGATCTGCATGAGCGGCTGGGGCAGGCCGCTGAAGTCGTTCTTCGCGTCCCGCGCGTCCCGCCTGCTGCCCACGTACTGGGCGGCGGTCGTCCTGGTCACCGCCGTCTTCGCCCTCCCGGTGGTGGCGTACAAGACGGTGTCGCCGAGCGACGCGCTCGTGAACCTGACGATGCTCCAGCAGCCGCTCGGCGTCGACCGGGTGCTGGGCGTGTGCTGGACGCTGTGGGCGGAGGTCCGCTTCTACGCCCTGTTCGCCCTGTGCGTGGTCCTGCCGGGTGCCTCGCGTCGCCGGGTGATCCTGTTCTGCGCGGGCTGGACGCTGGCGGCGGCGATCACGCAGGCCGCACACCAGCCGCTGTTCGATGTCGTACTGATGCCCGAGTACGCCCCGTTCTTCATCGGCGGTGTCGGCCTCTATCTCGTCCACCGCGACCGGCGGGACGTGTACGCGTGGGGCATCGTCGGCGTCAGCTTCCTCATCGGCCAGCACTACGCGGTCCGCGGCCTGTGGAACGCCGGCGACCCGAACGCGTTCGCGCACCGCACCTCCAGCGGGATCGTCCTCGTGGTCGCGCTCGGCTTCCTCGCGGTCGCGGCGATCGCGCTGGGCTGGCTCAACTGGGCGAACTGGCGCTGGCTGACGGTCGCCGGAGCACTGACGTACCCCTTCTACCTGGTCCACGAGCACCTCGGCTGGGTGGTGATCCACGCCCTGCACATCGGCCTCGGCCTGCCGTCGGCGGAGACCTTCGCACTGACGGTCGCGGCGATGCTGCTGCTGGCCTGGCTGCTGAACCGCTACGTGGAGAAGCCGCTGACCCCGAAGCTGCGTTCGGCTCTGGCCAAGGCCAGGTGACGTCGTTCATCCGCCGCACGTCTATACAGCCCCGCTCCCCTCTGCGGCGTCCGCGATCCCGGTGATGATCAGAGCCAGGCCCTCCTCGAAATGCCGGTCGTAATCCGCGAAGACCTCTTTGCCCGCCGCCGCCGACAGCGGGAAGTCGGCCATCAGGCGGGCCCGTTCCTCGACGTCGACCCCCGGCTGCATGCCCTGTTCCTCGGTGACGAAGCCGAGGGTGTAGAAGTACGTCGTCGAGGACGCGCGGACCGCCTGGGCGAGGGTGAAGCCGGCCGCCGTGAACAGGCGCAGGTTGTCCTCCATCGCCTCCGCGTGCACGAGGCTCGTGAAGCGTGAGCCGCTGAAGACCTTGGCGCCGTCGCGGTAGCCGAGCAGCGCGGCCCGCAGTCCGCGGTTGGACTTCAGCAACCGCTCCCGCCAGGTGTCGCCGGGATCCAGCGGGGTGCCGGCGATCATCCGCCGGTACATCTCCGTCGCCATCTCGTCCAGCAGCGCCTGCTTGTCCTTGAAGTGCCAGTACAGGGCGGGCGCCTTGACGTCGAGCTCCTTGGCGATGGCCCGCAGGGTCAGGCCGTCCAGGCCCAGCTCGTTCAGGAGCTTCAGGGCGGTCTCGGCGACTCGTTTGCGGTCGAGGGGCGCGCGGCGTTCCGTACTCACGCTTGACACCTTAACAGCGTTAAGGGCAGCCTTGTCGTCGACGGCACTTAACAGCGTTAAGGAGAGAAGCGATGGATGTTCTGATCGTCGGAGCCGGCCCGACCGGCCTCGCCCTCGGTATCGACCTCGCGCGGCGCGGCGTGGACGCGCTGGTGGTGGAGAAGGCCGACGCCCTGTTCCCCGGCTCGCGGGGCAAGGGCATCCAGCCGCGCACGATGGAGGTCTTCGACGACCTCGGCGTGCGGGCCGCGATCCGCGCGGCGGGGGGCACCTATCCCGTCGGGATGATCTGGCAGGACGGCGAGCGGGTCGGCGAGCACCAGATGTTCGACCCGGCCGAGGCGACGGAGGACTCGCCGTACAACGAGCCCTGGATGGTCCCGCAGTGGCGGACGCAGGAGATCCTCGCGGCGCGGCTGGCGGAGCTGGGCGGCGAGGTCGCCTTCGGCCGCGAGGTCACCGGTCTCACGCAGGACGAGGACGGCGTGAGCGTGCGCTTCGCGGACGGCCCGGACCTGCGCGCCCGGTACGTCGTCGCCGCCGACGGCGGCCGCTCCGCGGTGCGCCGGGCCCTGGGCATCGCCATGACCGGCGAGACCGTCGACCCGAACCCGATGCTGGTGGCGGACGTCCGGCTGACCGGCCTCGACCGCGAGTACTGGCACGTGTTCCCGCCCCGCGGGGACGGCGACGGCTTCCTGGCGATCTGCCCGCTGGCCGGGACCGAGGACTTCCAGGTGGTGGCCCAGTTCCCGGAGGGCACGGCCGTGGACGTCTCCCTCGAAGGCGTCCGCAAGGTGGTCGCCGACCGCTCCCACCTCACCCCGGACGCCGTGACGGAACTCCGCTGGTCCTCCGACTTCCGCCCCCGCCAGGCCCTCGCCGACCGCTTCCGCTCCGGCCGCGTCTTCCTCGCCGGGGACGCGGCCCACATCCACTCACCGGCCGGCGGCCAGGGCCTCAACACCAGCGTCCAGGACGCCTACAACCTGGGCTGGAAGCTGGGCGCCGTGCTCGCGGGGAGCGCACCGGAGTCCCTCCTCGACACCTACGAGGAGGAGCGCCGCCCCATCGCCGCCCAGATGCTGGGCCTGACGACGAGCGTCCACCGCGGGGAGACGCGGCGGGGCGACGCGACGCGTCAGCTGGGGCTGGGGTATCGGGGCTCGTCCCTGACACAGGAGACGGGCGAGGTGCCGGGCCCGCTGAGGGCGGGTGACCGCGCCCCTGACGGGATGCTGGGTGAGGTACGGCTGTTCGACGCGTTCCGGGGGCCGCACTGGACGCTGGTGGCGGTGGGCGTGGACGTTCCGCGGACGCCGGAAGCGATCAAGGTCGTGCACGGGGCGAGCCAGGCGTCGTACGGCGAGGGCCTGTTCCTGGTACGCCCGGACGGCTACGTCGGCTGGGCGGGCGGGACGGCAGCCGGGCTGAAGAACTACTGGGTACGGGCCGGTCTCTGATCAGGCGCTCGCCAGCGACAACTTCACCGCGAACCCGAGGAACAACGCCCCCGCGGCCGACGTCGCCCCCGCCGACAACCGCTTCCGCCTCCGGAACGCGTCCGCCAGCCGTGTCCCGCTGAAGATCAGCGCGGTGAGGTACAGGAAGCTCGCGGCCTGCGCGAACGCCCCCAGCACCACGAAGGACAGCGCCGGATACGCGTACCCGGGATCGACGAACTGCACGAAGAAGGCGACGAAGAACAGGATCGCCTTGGGGTTGAACAGGCTGATGACGAGAGCCCGGCGGTAAGGCCGCTCATAGGAGGCCCCCTCGGACGCCTCCTCGACGGCCGCTTCCTTCCTCGACCGCCACATCCCCCACGCGGCCCGCAGCATCCCCACCGCCAGCCACGTCAGATACCCGGCGCCCGCGTACTTCACGATCCCGAACAGCACGGCGTTGGCCTGGAGCAGGGACGCCACCCCGGCAGCCGACAGCGTCATCAGGACGGTGTCCCCGCACCACACCCCGGCCGCCGCGGTGTACCCGGCCCGGACCCCGCGCCGGGCGGCGACGGACAGGACGTACAGCGAGTTGGGACCGGGCAGCAGGACGATCAGGACGAGTCCTGCCAGGTAGGTGGGGAGGTCTATGACACCGAGCATGGGAAGGAGTCTCGCACGCTAGAACGAATGCGAGGGAGTGTAGGTCCCCCACACCTCCCGCAGGGCACCGCACACCTCCCCGACCGTCGCCCGCGCCCGCAGCGCCTCCTTCATCGGGTACAGGACGTTGTCCTCCCCTTCCGCCGCCTTCCTGAGGGCGTCGAGGGCCGCGGCCACCGCAGCCCCGTCCCGTTCCGCCCGCAGCCGCGCCAGCCGCTGCACCTGCTGGGCCTCGATCGCGGGATCGACCCGCAGCGGCTCGTACGGCTCCTCCTCGTCGAGCCGGAAGCGGTTGACGCCGACGACGATCCGTTCGCCCGCGTCGGTCTCCTGGGCGATCCGGTAGGCGTTGCGCTCGATCTCGTCCTTCTGGAAGCCGTGCTCGATGGCCGCGACCGCGCCGCCGAGGTCCTCGACCCGGCGCATCAGGTCGAGGGCCGCCGCCTCCACGTCGTCGGTCATCTTCTCGACGACGTAGGAGCCGGCGAAGGGGTCCACGGTGGCGGTGACGTCCGTCTCGTGGGCGAGCACCTGCTGGGTCCGCAGCGCGAGCCGCGCGCTCTTGTCCGTGGGGAGGGCGATCGCCTCGTCGAAGGAGTTGGTGTGCAGGGACTGGGTGCCGCCCAGCACCGCGGCCAGGGCCTGGACCCCGACCCGGACGAGGTTCACCTCGGGCTGCTGGGCGGTGAGTTGGACACCGGCCGTCTGGGTGTGGAAGCGGAGCATCATCGACTTGGGGTTCCGGGCGCCGAACTCGTCCCGCATCACGCGGGCCCAGATGCGCCTCGCGGCACGGAACTTGGCGACCTCCTCCAGGAGCGTCGTACGCGCCACGAAGAAGAAGGAGAGGCGGGGTGCGAAGTCGTCGACGTCCATCCCGGCCGCCACCGCCGTGCGCACGTACTCGATGCCGTCCGCGAGCGTGAACGCGATCTCCTGCACGGGGGACGCGCCCGCCTCGGCCATGTGGTAGCCGGAGATCGAGATGGTGTTCCACCTCGGGATCTCGGCCCGGCAGTACTTGAAGATGTCGGCGGTCAGCCGGAGGGAGGGCTTCGGCGGGAAGATGTACGTTCCCCGCGCGATGTACTCCTTCAGGACATCGTTCTGGATCGTGCCCGTGAGGCGGTCAGCGGGTACGCCCTGTTCCTCGGCGACCAGTTGGTAGAGGAGCAGGAGCAGCGCCGCGGGGGCGTTGATCGTCATCGACGTGGAGACCTGGTCCAGGGGGATCCCGTCGAAGAGCACCCGCATGTCGTCGACCGAGTCGATCGCGACGCCCACCTTGCCGACCTCGCCGTGCGCGAGGGGGGCGTCGGAGTCGTGGCCCATCTGGGTGGGCAGGTCGAAGGCGACGGAGAGTCCGGTGGTGCCGTGGGCGATGAGCTGCCGGTAGCGGGCGTTGGACTCGGTGGCCGTGCCGAAGCCGGCGTACTGGCGCATGGTCCAGGGGCGGCCGGTGTACATGGTCGGGTACACGCCCCGGGTGTAGGGGTAGGCGCCCGGGTCGCCCAGCTTCTCCGCCGGGTCCCAGCCTTCCAGGGACCGCGGCCCGTACACCGGTTCGATGGGCAGTCCCGATTCCGACTCGCGCGCCATGGTGTGCCGCCTCCCGTCACTGGGGTACTGGTCCCCACAATGCCGCGCCGTTCGCGACGAGTCATCCGCGGGAATCATCTTCGGTGGCGGCGTGAGACGACGGGGGGCGCGATGCGTACCGGGGACATGAGGAGAGCGGTCGCGGCGCTGGCGGTCGTGGTGGTGGCCGGTGGCTGCACCGTGCAGGCGACCGACGGCGACGGGAAGAGCCGGGCGCCGGTGCGCATCGAGATGCCCGGCAGCGCCTCGCCGACACCGCGCACCACCCCGCCCACCCCCGCCTCTGCCACGCCGGCCAAGGTGCTCTGGTCCCGCGGCGACTCCGGACGGGACATCCGCGAGCTCCAGGCCCGGCTGCGGCAGGTGGCCTGGATCTTCGAGGGGCCGACGGGGACGTACGACGACGCGACCGTGGACGCCGTCAAGGGCTTCCAGGGCAAGCGCGGGCTGCCGAAGACCGGCGAGACCGACTCCGTCACCTGGCAGCGGCTGCTGAGGATGACGCGCGAGCCGGGCAAGTGGGAGCTGTACCTGATGGGCGGACAGCCCGCCGACGCGCCGGACGCCCGCTGCATGACGGGGCGGGTGCTGTGCATCAGCAAGTCCAGCCGTACGTTGCGCTGGATGGTGGACGGCAGGACGCTCGAGACGCTGCCGGTGCGGTTCGGGACCGACAGCACCCCCACCCGGGAAGGCGTCTTCCACGTCTACTGGAAGTCCCGCGACCACTACTCGACGCTCTACCACTCGCCGATGCCGTACGCGATGTTCTTCAGCGGCGGCCAGGCCGTGCACTACTCGACGGACTTCGCGGCCCGTGGCTACGCGGGCGGCTCGCACGGCTGCGTCAACGTCCGCGACGAGGCGGCGATCTCGGAGCTCTTCGACGAGGTCCGCACCGGCGACAAGGTCGTCGTGCACTGGTGACCCGCGGGAGGGAAGTGTGGGGCGCGGGCGGGACCGGGGGAACGTGTCCCACCCGCGCCGATGCACGAGCCGTGGGTACGGGGGGAACCCCGGCTCTGTGCGACGGCCGATGACCAGTCGGCTCACTCAGTACTGCGCCTCCGGGTCCGAAAACGTCACACCCCCCGGGAAAAAGGTCCGCGGGAGCCGGTGCGGGCGGTCTCAGAGGGCCGAGGACGACGGGCTCGGCTCCGGCTGCGCGGAGGACGCCGTCCTCTTCGGCAGCAGCGGGGCGGTGGTGTCGGGCTCCGGCGGGGAGTAGCCGCCGTCGGGGTCGTGGCGGTTGCCGCCGCGGTGGTCACCGCCTCTGTGGTGGCCGTCGTCGTCACCCTTGCCGTTGCCCCGGCCGCCGCCCTTGCCGCCCCGGTCGTGACGGCCCTTGCCCTTGCCGCCGTCCCCGTCCTCACCGGCCTGGGCGTCGGACCGGGCGCCGGAGGAGCTGTCCAGGACGCCCTGGCAGAACTTCCACACCCGCGTCGAACCGCCGGCCAGGCCTTCCAGGGCACGGCGGCGGTCGGTGGACAGCGCCTTGCCGTCCCGCAGGTCACGGCAGGCCGAGGGCGCCGCGCCCCACCAGGAGCCGGGCTTGCCGTCCTTGCCGTCCCTTCCGGCACCCGGCGAGCTGCTCGCGCCGTCCCGGGCGGTGTCACGGCCGGCGCCCTCCTCCGCGGCACCGGCGCTGGAGCCGTCGGGGGTCGGCTCGTCCCCGCCGGTGCCCTGGGGTGACGGCGAGCCGAGCGGGCGGTCCGAGGTCACGGCGGCCGAGACCGAGGCGTTGGGGCCGGGTTCGCCGGCGCCGAACGGGGTCGGCAGCAGCCCGGCACCGGCCGCGGCGGCCACTCCGCCGGCCATGCCGAAGGCCAGCGCGGCGGCGAGCGCGAGCCGGACGGGGCGGTTGCGGCGCGGGCGGCGGCCGGGCGGTGCCGCGGGCCCGTGCCCGCGCCGTCCGCCGATCCGGACGAGGCCGACGTCGGCGTGCGCGCCGGCGGTGGCCCCGTGCTCCGTGCGCACCGTGCCCGGACCCCGGTCGGCGTGCGCCTTGCGGAACGCGGCCAGGGCGGCTTCCTCGCCGGGGAGTTCGGTGGTGCTCGGCGGCGGGTCCACGGACAGCGCGCCCAGGGTCTTGGCGAGTCGCTCGGCTTCGTCACGGGCGGTGGGCTCGACAGCGTTGTCCAGTGACTCACCGCGCAGCAGCCGCTCCGCCAGCTCTTGGTTCAGCCACTCGTACTGCTCGTCGGCCATCACATGTCCTTCTGCGTCCGCGGACGCGTATGCGTCACACTCGCGGACGTCACCGCACGGCTGCGCGGTTCTCGCTGCGGCGGCAGGGCGTCGAGCCCGCCGGCCGATTCCGGATCGGTGCCGAGGAGTTCGGCGAGCCTCTTCAGTCCGCGGTGCGCGGCCGTGCGGACGGCTCCCGGCCGCTTGCCCAGGGTCTGCGCCGCGGTCTTGGCGTCCAGGCCCACCACCACGCGCAGTACGACCGCCTCGGCCTGATCCTGCGGCAGCCGGGCGATCAGGGAGAGGGTGCTGTCGGTGGCCAGGGCCTCCATCGCCTCGCCCGCGGTATCGGACTCGGCGGCCTTCCCGGTCAGTTCCGTTTCGTCGCCGCCGATGGCCGGGCGGCGGCCGCGCATGCGTATGTGGTCCAGGGCGCGGTTGCGGGCGATACGGGCGGCCCAGCCACGGAACCGGTCGGCGTCCCCCTCGAACCGCTCCAGGTCCCGGGCGATCTGCAGCCATGCCTCGGAGGCGACGTCCTCGGCGTCCGGATCGCCGACCAGCGTCCGGACGTATCCGAGCAGCCGCGGGTGCACGGCGCGGTACACAGTCCGGAACGCGGTCTCGTCCCCGTCCTGTGCCGCGAGCACCGCGGCGGTCAGCTCCGCGTCATCCCCCAGCACGCATGGTTCCTCGGTCGATGGTCGCGGCCCCCCGGGGCCGCCTGCGATTGCGGTGGTTCCTCGCCTACCGCTCGGCGCGAAAGGCACGTTACGACCTGAAACCGCTGCTCGTCCATGTCCGTACAAGATGCAACCACCTCGTGACGGGGTGGGCCGAAGCCGGTGGCGGCCGGGGGTGTGACAGAAAACGCACTCATGGCGCTGTAGGAAGTACGGGCCGCCGCGCGGCCCGTGCCGCGCGACGGCCGGGGCCTCTCCTGTGGGGGGTGGCGGCCCCGGCCGTCTCCGCGTGCCGCCCAGGCAGGACACAGGGCAGAGCGGCAGCGCCGGCTCCGCGTCCCGGTCCCGGGGATTCTTTCGGGGGTTACTGCTTCTTCTTGCCCTTGGCCTTGGCCTTGTCGGGCTGCTTGTCGCTGTTGCCCTTGTCCGGCGTCCTGCCCGGCTTGTCCGGCGTCCCGCTCTGCGCCAACTGCCGTACGCAGTACGCCGCGACCTTCTCCTCGCCGCCCGCCGCCTCGATCAGCCGCTGCCAGGCCGTCGAGTTCAGCGCGTTGCCACGGCCCTGGACGTTCTCGTAGGCGCGGCAGTGCGCCTCGGTGTCCTGGGCGGTGACCGGGCGGTCCGAGGGGGCGGAGGTGGTGGCGTCCGGGGTGGTGCCCGCCTGCTCGGAGGCGGAGGCGGCGCTGTGCGGCTGCCGTTCCCGGGCCCGGTCGGCGGCGTCGGAGGACGAGGAGGAGCCGGAGGTACCGATCGCGGCGAAGGCGACGCCGCCGATGGTGAGGCTCGCCACGAGCACGGAGAGGGTGGTCTTCAGCGAGCGGCCGAGCCTCCGCTGCTCCCGGGGCCGCCAGTCGTCCCGGCGGCGGGTCCGGGCGCGGAGCGCGCCGCCGTCCCGGGCGGCCAGGAACGCGGCGACGGCCCGCTGCTCGCCGTCGCCCTGGGGGTGCACCCGCATGGCGTCGGCGAGGAGTTTCTCCAGACCGTCCGTGCCCTGCCGGTCGGTTGCCTGTCGGCCGGGGACGCCGGCGCCTGGGTGCACACGCCGACGGCCGTGGCCCCCGCCGCTCTGCCTTTCACCCATGTCCGTTCCTGTCTCTGTCCGGCCCGTCGTCGCTCACTTCGACTCCCCCAGCGTGCGGGGGTCGTCATCCGTCACACTCTCGACGCCCAGCTGCTGGGCGAGGCGCTTGAGGCCCCGGTACGCGGCGGTGCGCACGGCGCCGGGGCGCTTGCCGAGGACGCGGGCGGCGGCGGGACCGTCGAGGCCGACGACCACCCGCAGCAGCACGGCCTCCGCCTGATCCCGCGGCAGCCCGCGCACCAGCTCCAGGGCGTACTCGGTGGACAGCGACTCCAGCGCCTGGTCGTGGGTGCTGTGCGGGCCGGGCAGATCCAGTACGTCCTGTTCGAGCGCGGCCGACCGGGGCCGTACCTTCTGCCGCCGCAGGTGGTCCAGCGCCCGGTGCCGGGCGATGGTCGCCGACCAGCCGCGGAAGCCCGCCCCGTCGCCCTTGAACCGGCCGAGGTCGCGGGCGATCTCCAGCCAGGCGTCGGAGGCCACGTCCTCGGCGTCGTCGCCGACGATGCCGCGGAGGTAGCCGAGCAGTCCGGGCTGCACGATCCGGTACGCGACCGCGAAGGCGGCCTCGTCGCCGTCCTGGGCCCGCGCGACAGCCGCGCCGAGCTCGACGTCGTACGTCTGCACGCGGCGGGGTTCGCCTCCTCGACCCAAGAACTGTCCTCGTTCATGCTGGTTCGCGGCGATGTCGCACCGTAGGCGCGCTCGCCCTTCCGCCGAGCGGGATGCTCAGCCCTCCACGGTCATCAGCGCCGGGCCGCACGGAAGTGTCACTGTCCGCGGCCCTGCCGTCCGTCAGGCGGCGGTCCGCCGGGACCGGCCGTGCAGGGTCAGATAGAAGGTCTGCAGGGAGTCCTCGGGGCCGCTCGACCCGAAGCGGTTGAGGACCTTTCCGAGCGGGTTCCAGACCCGGCCGTCGGGCATCCGGACGCCGACCTCCTGGCCGAAGTACGCGCGCTGCGTGGCGTCGAGGTCGACCCACTCCGCGCCCGCCCGGCGCACCAGCACCTCACCGACGTAGGCACCGAGGCCGGTCAGCGGTGCGCGGACCCGGTCCTCGTCGGCGCCGCCCTTGCGCAGTCCGTCGATCAGGAAGTCGACGACCCGCAGACTGGCCACCGAGTAGTCCAGCGGCAGTCGGCTGCGGGCGGTGATCCCCGTGACGAACTCCGCGGCCCGCCCCCGCATCCCGGCCGCACACACCACGCTCTCGGCCTGCTTCCCCATGAGCCCCACCCCATTCGCTCGGCTCTCCCGCTGTTCCAGCGGCTGCCGTCCCGCGAACATCACGGGTCCCGGGCGTGGCGATTCCCACACAGGAAAACCACCGTCTCCGTACAACCATCCGGCCCAGTGATGTTTGGCCATAGCTGAGCGCTCTGTGTATGGGCTGCCCAAGTGGCAGGCGCTACGAACGAGTTCATTTCACAGGGGTGGGGTAGTTGAGTCCTCGCAGCAGCCGTGCGTACAGACCGCTCAGTCTCAGGAGACGGGCCTGGCTCACCGCCGGGGCCGTCCTGCTGAGCGGCGCGGGCATCGTGACGTACGCGATGGCCGACCAGGGCGCGCAGTCGGACGGCAGGGCCGCGGCCCGCAAGCCCGCCATCCACACGCTGAAGCTCCAGAGCACGGGCGCCGGCCGCAAGAGCCTCGCCAAGCGGGACACGGACCGCTTCAGCGCGCTGCTGGTGACCTGGGACGACGCCGGGGCCAAGGCCAAGGGCACGCCCGAGGTGCGCACCCGGGACCTGGAGACCGGCGAGTGGTCCGGCTGGCGGAAGCTGGTCGTCGACCCCAGCCAGGCGGACGGCGCCGAGGGTGAGCGGGCCGCGCTGCGCGGCGGTACGGAGTCGCTGTGGACCGGTGACTCGGACGGCGTCGAGGTGCGGGTCGTGAACGCGGACGGCACCGCGGCGGGCGGACAGCCGGCCGGGATGGACGTCAAGCTGCTGGACCCGGGGACGGATCCGAAGGGCGGCGGGGTGGAGCCGGCCGCCTTCGTGGCCGAGACGACGACGCCGGAGGCTTCGGCCTCGCCGAGCGAGTCGGTGTCGCCGTCGGCATCGGTGCCGCCGTCGGCGTCGGCTTCCGAGTCGGCGTCGGCGTCACCCTCTCCGACGCAGACCGTCACCGCGTCTCCCTCCCCCTCCCCCACCTCCACCGTCCCGGCCCCCCGCCCCTCCACGGTCGTGAAGCCGCCGGTCATCACCCAGGCGGAGTGGGGCGCGTCCACGGACTACGACGGCACCCCGGGCTACGGCACCGAGATCAAGGCCGCCGTCATCCACCACACCGGCATGGACAGCGACAACACCCTGTCCTGCGCGGAGTCCCGGGCCCGGATGCGCTCCATCCAGCAGGAGCACTTCGCGCGCGGCTACTACGACATCGGCTACAACTTCGTCGTCGACAAGTGCGGCCAGATCTTCGAGGGCCGCAGCGGCGGCATGGACCTGCCGGTGACCGGCGCGCACGACATCGGGTTCAACACCAACACGGTCGGCATCTCGTACATCGGCAACTACGAGTCCGCCAAGCCCAGCAAGGCCGCGCTGGACGCCATCGCGCGGATCGTGGCGTGGAAGTTCGGGATGTACGGCATCGACCCGACGGGCAAGGTCACCCTGGTCTCCGGCAGTGACGCGGGCGTCGACGGCAACAAGGTCGCCAAGGGCAGCTCGATCACCCTGCCGCGCGTCTTCGGCCACCGGGACACCAACGCCACGGCCTGCCCCGGCGCCAACCTCTACTCCAAGCTGTCGCGGATCGCGGCGCTCGCGAAGACGCCGGGCATCTCGCACGCCCTCGCCACCTCCGACTACAACCGGGACGGCGTGACCGACCTGGTCGCGGGCGTGCCGAAGGCGAACGCGGTGAAGATCGTGCCGGGGAGCGTCAACGGGCCGGTGACGGCGGCGAAGGTGACGCTCACCCAGTCCAGCCCCGGGGTCCCCGGCTCCTCCGAGTCCGGTGACGCCTTCGGTACGTCGACCGCGTGGGGCGACGTGAACGGCGACGGTTACGCCGACCTCGCGATCGGCGCGCCCGGCGAGGACGACACCAGCGGCAACGCCGACCGCGGCCAGGTCACGGTGATGTACGGCCCGGCGCTGGACACCGGCTTCTCGTACACCACTTCGGGTGTCACGGCGGCGGGCGCGAAGCTCGGCTCGGCCGTGACCGTGGGCGATTTCAACGGCGACGGCAAGGCGGACGTGTTCGCGGCGGGCGCGGGCAAGGGCGGCAACTGGAACGTCCGGCTGACCGGCGGCAGGACGAGCTACGGCACGCTCACCACCGCCACTGGTGCGGTGGCCTACCTCGACGCCGCGACCGGCGACTTCAACCAGGACGGCTACGCGGACGTTGCCCTCAACTACCGCGACACCGGCGGCATCGGCCGCGTCGTCCGCTTCGCGGGCTCGGCGACGGGGCTGACCAAGGCCGGCGTGATCTCGGTCAAGGGCGGCCGGTCCATCGCGGCCGGTGACGTCAACGGCAACGGCTACGACGACATCGTCATCGGCCAGCCGGTGGCGTCCGAGTCCGGCGGCAGGCCGGGCGGGCAGATCACGATGGTGCCGGGCACGTCGACGGGCTTCACCACGACCGGCATGACGACGATCCACCAGGACACCTCCGGCGTCCCCGGCGGCGACGAGTCCGGCGACGCGTTCGGCAGCTCGGTCTCGGTCGGCGACTACAACGCCGACGGTTACGCGGACGCGCTCGCGGGCGCGCCGGGCGAGGACCTGATCCGCGACGGCGTGAACCGCACGAACGCGGGCAACGCGATCCTGGTCAAGGGCGGTTCGGCAGGCCTGACGGGTACGGGCGCGATCGCCGTCTCCCAGGACACCTCGGGCATCCCCGGCTCCACGGAGACGGACGACCGCTTCGGCTCCGCGGTCTCCCTGTCCGACCTCTCCGGCTACGGCCGCGCCGACCTCACCTTCGGCGCGGACGACGAGGACGGCGGCGACGGCATCCTCCTGCACCTCCCGAGCAACAGCACGGGCCTCGGCTGGTCGGAGGCGACGATCTACAGCAAGACGACCCTGTCGACCCCGACGGACGCGCGCCTGGGCCAGACGCTGACGCCGTAAGCCCGCAAGTCAACGGCCGGGGTCCCCACCACTGAACGGGATCCCGGCCGTTTTCCTTTTTCCCGGTACGTGGTCAGGTCGGCGAGGGCTCTAGCGGCCGGCGACCGTCGCGTCCCGGCACAGCAGCCGCAGCGACCCGGTCCCCGCGAAACACCGCCGCGCCTCGTCGATCGGGTCCCACAACCGCCCGTCGGGCGTGCGGATCCAGTGGTCGCCGCCGCTCGTCCACCACTCGGCGCCGGTCTGACGGACGATCACCTCACCGGCGTACGCACCGAATCCGCGCAGCACCGTGTCGACGGCGGCGTACGGAGTGTCCTCGCGGCGCAGGTCCTCGATCATCCGGTCGACGCGCCACAGGCTCTGTGCCGAGTAGTCGAGCCGCACCCGCGCGCCCTCGCGCATCGTCGCCACCGCGTCCGCCGCCCACCGCACGGGCTTCGTCGCGGCCGAGGGCCTGGTTTCGTACTGAGTCGTCACACCCTCAAGAGCGTTCCGGGAGTGTCGTTCGTCACCCGGATCCGGGCACCTCTCACATGTGTGTTCCGGGCGTGAGTGACGCTTCACGGTTCCCGTGCGCTCCAGTCACTGATGAGCATGTACTTCCACTTCCGTGCCGTACCGCCCGCGGCCCTGCGCAACAGCCCGGCCTGGCTGGAGAAGCTCTTCGAGGACGACTGGAACGCCGTACGCGAGCGGATCGGCCGGCATCGCGAAGAGGTGCTGGACAAGGGCTACCTCGACAACGAACTCCTGTACGCCGGCGGACGCGGCGCGGAGGGCCCGCGCACCCATGTGGTGCTCGGCGGCCGACCGCTCCCCCACCCCGACCCCACGCTCCCGCCGTTCCTGCTGCTCACCGCCGCGCAGACGGGCCGGGTCGCCTCCTATCTCGCCGAGGCCGACTTCGACGACCTGTGGCTGGACGCGCGCGACCTGCTGCTGCCGTCGTACGGCGGCGCGGACACCGAACCGGAGGTGCACGGCGTCTTCGCGGCGGCCCACCGCGACCTCACCGCGTTCTACGGACAGACGGCGCACTACGGCGACGCGGTGGTGAAGTGGCTGATGGTGTGAGGGAGAAGGGCCGAAAGGGGGATCAGGGGGTGGTCAGCGCTTGACGCGGGCCCGGCGGGACACCACCGCGCGCAGCACGCGCCGCCCCTCGACGGACACCTCCAGGGCCCGGCGCAACCCGGCCGTGCCGTGCCCGGCGAGCACTTCCAGGACGGTGACCTGGCGGCGCAGTTCGGCGGCGACGAGCGGCGGCATGCCCTCCGTACGGCCCTCACGGCAGGCGTCGAGCGGGGCGTCGTCCGCAGCCGGATCGAGCAGCCGGTGGATCTGCAGCGAGGCGACGGAGCAGGCGTCGGCCCACACCCGCACCCCGTCGGCGTCGAGCGCGGCCGGAGCGGCGTCGAGCATCCGGCGGGCGAGGGCCGCGGCCTCGTCCTCGGCGGCGTCGGCGGACCCGGCGAGCTTGCCGCGCGCCGCCTCCAGGCCCGCGCTCCAGTCACCGTCACCGGTGTCGGAGAGGCTCGCCCACAGGGGCCGCAGCAGCTCGTCGTCGCCGCCCAGCAACGGCACGCACCGATCCAAACAAGCCAACCCGCTGGCGGCCAGTCCGCGCTCGTCGGCCTGAGCGATCAGCTCCACCAGACTCATCCACGCCTCCCTGAGGGGTGCCGTCGAGCCGTCCGGAGCCCGGCGACACCTCTTCGCCTGCGGAACTCCCTAACGGAGCCCGCACTTCCCCTTACTGCGTGCAACGGCCCGGGAGTGTCACAGGGGCACCACGGACAACCGGTCGAGCAGCCGGAAGAACAGGTTTTCGGCCAGCGGATCGGGTTCGGCGGTGAGCACCTCGAGGAGTCGCTCGGGGTCCGCCGTCCGCCCGGCCTCCTCGGCCCAGGCGACGGCCCGTTCGGCGGCGTCGGGCGGTTCCAGGAAGTAGTCCTCCAGCGCGAGGCCGTCCGGACCGGCGCCGATGCGCGCGGCCATGGCCGTGCGGGCCAGACAGGTCGTCCAGGCCCCGCTCTCCGGTCCGGCCGCCTCGACGACCACGCAGTCGCTGTCCATCACATAGCCGAAGAGCGCGGGCGCCCCGCTCTCCCGGGCCAGCGCGTTCATGCTGCCGACGTCCCCGTCCCCGCTCGGGTACTCCCACACCTGCCACCCGCCGGCCGCCTCGCCCCTGAGGCTCAGCCCGCCGGCGACCCCGGCCAGCGCGTCCAGCTCCTTGAGCGGCCGCTCACTGCGGCCCACGACGAAATACCCCCAATAGCCCATTCCGGCTCCCCCCGGCACATTCTCGGCTGCGGCTCGGGCCGAATACACCACAGTCGTACGGCAGTTCGCAGCCGTATGGGGCAATCCGCCGCGACTCAGACGGGCAGGGGAGCGGGACCCGCGAGGGCCTTCTCGTACTGCATCCGGTTCAGTCGCAGCACGACGACGATGGCGAGGACGGCGGCCACGACGTCCACGGCGTCCGAGAACATCAGCTGCCCGACCGCGTCACGGACCTCGTCGGCGCTCTCGGCCTTGCGGTACGCGGTGGACGCGGTCCTGCCGGAGAGCAGCGAGATCACCCAGAACGTCCACCAGGTGTTGACCAGCCCGTGCGGCCGGGGCGCGCTCCAGGGGCTGCTGGCGTTCCAGATGTCCAGCGTCATCCGGCGCGGGTACCAGAGGTTGACGATCGGCACGATCCAGCCCCAGACCACCCAGCTGCGCTTCTTCTCGTGCCCGTACGGGTCGAAGACCTCGGCGTTGACCCGCACCCGGTGGAACCAGCACAGGAACAGGACGGCGGTGGTGAGCAGCGCGACGGTCTGGGCGATGCCGGCCGCGGAGTAGAGGCGGTCGGCGAAGTCGGCCCGCCCGTCGAGGAGGGCGCCGTTCTCCAGGTCGCCGCTCATGTCGTACACGTAGAAGCCCGCCCCGAGGGCGAACAGGTCGGTGGCGATGACCACGCCGAGCCCCGCGACGGCGGCCCGTCCGAGGCCGATCGGCGACTGCAGCCAGGCGGCCGGGGCGATGAAGTGGTCATGGCGATTGTCGATCACGAGTGGGGAACATACGTTCGCCGACCCGGTAAGTCCAGCCCCTTCCTCAACCCAGGCGGTTCGCCAGCGACTTGAACTCCGCCCAGGTCAGCGACGGCTTGTCCGCGTCCCACAGCTTCTGCACGACCGCCCGCAGCGGCAGCCGGATGCCGGCCGCGACCTGGTCCTGGGTCTGGGCGTTCGGATAGTCGCCCCACACCGCGAAGGAGCCGCCGAGGATCTGGTCGTCGTACCGGGAATCGACCGCTTGCGTCCCCCGCACCACCCGCGGCGTCCACTGCTCGTAGATGCGCTGTCCCGTCGGGTAGTAGAACTGGTTGGGCTGCCCGAGGACGTAATAGAGGAACAGGTCGTTGTAGTTGACGAGGTCACGCCCCGCGCTCAGGTACTCGGCCGGCTGCCGCGCCCCGATCTCCTTGCCCGTCCAGTAGGCCACCTGGAGATCCTTGGCGGGCTGCACGGACGTACCGGGGAAGAACCCGTCGTTCCAGACGCGCATCGTCTTGCCGTGCCCCCGGACCGTGTCGGCACGGTCGTTCAGCCAGCCGGTCGTGAGGTCGGCGACGGTCCCGCCGGAGCCGTAGGCCTCCCGCGCGGCGGTGGCGAGCTGCGGGTACGACGCCTCCGGGTTCGAGGCCATCAGCGCCCGGTACTCGTCGCCGCCCAGGTTCCAGCGGTCGCCGGGGAAGAGGTCGGCGTACTCCGCCAGCAGCTCGTCGACGATCGTCGCGGCCGCGTCCTGCGAGATGTCCACCGCACCGCGCGCGGCGACGCCCGAGGCGTTGACGAGCTGGAGGCTCGGGTGCGCGGCGATGACGGCGCCGAGATGTCCGGGCGAGTCGATCTCGGGGACGATCGTGATGTGCCGCTCGGCGGCGAGGTCGATGATCCGCTCGATCTCGGCCCGGGTCAGATGCTGGTCGGACACCACCTCGGGGTGCGACCGCGACTCGATCCGGAAGCCCTGGTCGTCGGAGAAGTGCAGCCCCAGCTCGTTGAACTTGAGATCCCCGAGCTCCCGCACCCGGTCCTCGATCCACCCCGCGGTGTAGTGCTTGCGCGCGATGTCCAGCATGAACCCGCGCACCCGCTTGGCGGGCGCGTCCTTGACGACCCCCTCGGGGGCCGCACCCCCGCCGTGCACGGTCTGCTTCAGCGTCCGCGTGCCGTAGAACACGCCGGCGTCGGCGGGCCCGCCGATGGTGACCCGCCCGCCGCGCACGGTCATGGTGTACGACTCCGGGTCGCCCCCGGCGTCGTCGTTCAGCACGAGCCGCAGATCCCCGTCCCGCGTGTCGCCCTTCTCCCCCGCGTACGTCAGCCCCAGCTCACCGGCGACCAGCCGCCCCTCGTCGGCGAGTTCCGCGTCGCTCACCACGACCCGCTCCCCCCGCCGCGGCCGCCATCCCGGCCCGCGCTCCGGGGTGTGCGCCGCGACGGCGGGGATCGTGCGCGGGGTCCGTGAGAGGGGGTAGCTCCGGGTGGGCGTGGGAGTGGGCGCCGGTGAAGAGGCATGGGCGGAGGGCGCCGACCTCCCGTCGGACGGCTGCCGCGCCGCAGCCCCCGTGGGCCCGCTGCGATCTCCGTCCTCCGAGGCCCACAGCCCGAGCCCCACCCCGGCGGCAACCGTCACGGCCACGGCCGTCACGATCACGACCCGTGTCCTCACCTGCCGCGCCTTCCGTGCCGGCGCCCGACGCCTGTGCTGACTCACGAACCCAACCTAGGGCGTAGGGGTGGCCAGAGCTGTCCACCACACGTTCCGAAACTCTCCCGTGCGAGTGAAATTCGGGCATCCGTCGGACACGTCACGTCCACTCTCGATAGCGTGACGTCACACCTCTCCCAGCATCCCCTGCCGAAACACACGTGACGCCCACACACCTTCCCGGCCGAGTCGCCATACCGGCGCTGCCCACCGTCCTCGACGCCTTCAACGTCGCCCCCGCCGACGAGGCCCGCAAGCTCCTCCTCACCTGCCTCCGCAGCCTCCGCTGGGCCGACCGCGTCACCGCCCACCGCCCCTACCCCGACGCCCCCGCCCTACTCGCCGCGTCCGACGAGGCGGCGTACGACCTGACCCCGGCGGACCTGTCGGAGGCCCTGGCGGGCGAGACATTGACGGCATTGCCGGACGAGACGTACGACATCGCGCATATGGCACTTGATGCCGCGCACGCCGCATACGAGGCGAAGTTCGGGCATGCGTTCGTGATCTGCCTGGACGGTCTGAAGCCGGACGAGGCCTTGGACCACGTACTGGCAGGAATCCGGTCACGATTGACAAACGATCCGGAGGAGGAACGGGTAGTGGCGTCGGAGGAGCTACGACGCCTGGCAAAGGCGCGTTTGGTGGATGCCCTCAGGGGCGCGGGGAACTGCGCGAACAACCCCCACAGCGCCGCACCCGGCAAATAACCGGACACCCCACCCCATTAGCCGCACCGCTCTCACCCATACGCATGCCACTTTGATCACACCGGTAGGCCCGGCGTAAGCCCCGCAGGGAACCGTCGCTACGATGCTGGGGGCCGGTGGACCGTACCCGGCCGGGCCCGACCGACAGCACAAGCCGGCGCGGCCCCAATCCCCGCTCCCGGAGGGACTTCCGTGCCGGCTGGAACGCTGTACCGCGGCCGGGAAGGAATGTGGTCCTGGGTGGCTCACCGAGTCACCGGCGTCCTCATCTTCTTCTTCCTGTTCGTTCACGTGCTGGACACCGCTCTCGTCCGTGTCTCCCCTGAGGACTACGACAGGGTCGTGGCCACGTACAAGACGCCGATCGTCGCCGTGCTGGAGTACGGCCTCGTCGCCGCCATCCTCTTCCACGCGCTCAACGGCCTGCGGGTCATCGCCGTCGACTTCTGGTCGAAGGGCCCCCGCTACCAGAAGCAGATGCTGTGGTCCGTCGTCGGCCTGTGGGTCGTGCTGATGATCGGGGCGATCTACCCCGTCCTCGGCCACGCCGCTCGTGAACTGTTCGGGAGCTGACACCCATGTCCACCACCGAGAAGACCGCTGACGTCTCGGGCATCGGCCCCGTCGAGGGCGCCGACGTCTACAGCGTCGACAACCCGGCCCCCCTCATCGAGGCGCCGCGCAAGCGCACCAAGAAGACCCCGAAGTCCACGCGGGGCAACTTCGAGATGGCGGCCTGGCTGTTCATGCGCCTGTCCGGCGTCGTCCTCGTCGTCCTCGTCATCGGCCACCTGCTGATCCAGCTCGTGCTGGACGGCGGCGTGTCGAAGGTCGGCTTCGCGTTCGTCGCGGGCCGCTGGGCCTCGCCGTTCTGGCAGGTCTGGGACCTGCTGATGCTGTGGCTGGCCATGCTGCACGGCGCCAACGGCCTGCGCACGGTCATCAACGACTACGCGGAGCGCGCGAACACCCGGCTGTGGCTCAAGGGCCTGCTCTACACCGCCACGGTGTTCACCATCCTGCTGGGCACGCTGGTGATCTTCACCTTCGACCCGAACATCCGCTAGGCACGGGGCTGAGGCAACCACTGATGAAGATCCACAAGTACGACACCGTCATCGTCGGCGCCGGTGGCGCCGGTATGCGCGCCGCCATCGAGTCGACGAAGCGCAGCCGCACCGCCGTGCTGACCAAGCTGTACCCCACCCGCTCCCACACGGGCGCCGCGCAGGGCGGCATGGCCGCCGCGCTGGCCAACGTGGAGGAGGACAACTGGGAGTGGCACACCTTCGACACGGTCAAGGGCGGTGACTACCTGGTCGACCAGGACGCCGCCGAGATCCTGGCGAAGGAGGCCATCGACGCCGTCCTCGACCTGGAGAAGATGGGCCTGCCGTTCAACCGGACGCCCGACGGGACGATCGACCAGCGCCGCTTCGGCGGTCACAGCCGCAACCACGGCGAGGCCCCGGTCCGCCGGTCCTGCTACGCGGCCGACCGCACCGGCCACATGATCCTCCAGACGCTGTACCAGAACTGCGTGAAGGAGGGCGTGGAGTTCTTCAACGAGTTCTACGTCCTCGACCAGCTGATCACCGAGGTCGACGGCGTCAAGAAGTCGGCCGGCGTGGTGGCCTACGAGCTCGCGACCGGCGAGATCCACGTCTTCCAGGCGAAGGCCGTGATCTACGCCTCCGGCGGCACCGGCAAGTTCTTCAAGGTGACGTCGAACGCGCACACGCTGACCGGTGACGGCCAGGCCGCCGTCTACCGCCGCGGGCTGCCGCTGGAGGACATGGAGTTCTTCCAGTTCCACCCGACCGGCATCTGGCGCATGGGCATCCTGCTGACGGAGGGCGCCCGTGGTGAGGGCGGCATCCTCCGCAACAAGGACGGCGAGCGCTTCATGGAGAAGTACGCGCCGGTCATGAAGGACCTCGCGTCCCGTGACGTCGTGTCCCGCTCCATCTACACGGAGATCCGCGAGGGCCGCGGCTGCGGTCCCGAGGGCGACCACGTCTACCTCGACCTCACGCACCTCCCGCCGGAGCAGCTGGACGCCAAGCTCCCGGACATCACCGAGTTCGCGCGCACCTACCTCGGCATCGAGCCGTACACGGACCCGATCCCGATCCAGCCCACCGCGCACTACGCCATGGGCGGCATCCCGACCAACGTCGAGGGTGAGGTCCTGGCGGACAACACCACGGTCGTGCCGGGCCTGTACGCGGCCGGCGAGGTCGCGTGCGTCTCGGTGCACGGCGCGAACCGTCTGGGCACCAACTCGCTCCTGGACATCAACGTGTTCGGCCGCCGTGCGGGCATCGCCGCCGCCGAGTACAGCCACACGGCCGACTTCGTCGAGCTGCCGGAGAACCCGGCGGAGTTCGTCATCGAGCAGGTCGAGCGGCTGCGCAACTCGACGGGCACGGAGCGCGTGTCGGTCATCCGGCGCGAGCTGCAGGAGACCATGGACGCCAACGTCATGGTGTTCCGCACCGAGCAGACGATCAAGACGGCGGTCGAGAAGATCGCGGAGCTGCGCGAGCGCTACAAGAACGTCGCGATCCAGGACAAGGGCCGTCGCTTCAACACGGACCTGCTGGAGGCGATCGAGCTCGGCAACCTGCTGGACCTCGCCGAGGTCATGGCGGTGTCGGCGCTCGCCCGCAAGGAGTCCCGCGGCGGTCACTACCGCGAGGACTACCCCAACCGCGACGACGTCAACTTCATGCGCCACACCATGGCGTACCGCGAGGTCGGCGACGACGGCACCGAGTCCATCCGTCTCGACTACAAGCCGGTCGTCCAGACCCGCTACCAGCCGATGGAGCGTAAGTACTGATGGCTACCCCTGTTCTGGACAAGGTCGAGGCGGAGTCCGCGGCCTCTCCCTACATCACCGTCACCTTCCGGGTCCGCCGCTTCAACCCGGAGGTCTCGGCCGAGGCGACCTGGGAAGACTTCCAGCTGGAGATCGACCCCAAGGAGCGCGTCCTCGACGGCCTCCACAAGATCAAGTGGGACCTGGACGGCACGCTGACGTTCCGCCGCTCCTGCGCCCACGGCATCTGCGGCTCGGACGCGATGAGGATCAACGGCAAGAACCGTCTTGCCTGCAAGACCCTCATCAAGGACATCAACCCCGAGAAGCCGATCACGGTCGAGCCGATCAAGGGTCTGACGGTCCTGAAGGACCTGGTCGTCGACATGGAGCCGTTCTTCCAGGCGTACCGCGACGTGATGCCCTTCCTCATCACGAAGGAGACGAACGAGCCGACGCGTGAGCGTCTGCAGTCCGCCGAGGACCGCGAGCGCTTCGACGACACGACGAAGTGCATCCTCTGCGCGGCCTGCACGTCCTCGTGCCCGGTCTTCTGGAACGACGGCCAGTACTTCGGCCCGGCGGCGATCGTGAACGCCCACCGCTTCATCTTCGACAGCCGTGACGAGGCGGGCGAGCAGCGCCTGGAGATCCTCAACGACCGCGACGGTGTGTGGCGCTGCCGCACCACCTTCAACTGCACGGACGCCTGCCCCCGTGGCATCGAGGTCACGAAGGCGATCGCCGAGGTGAAGAAGGCCCTGATCACGCGCCGGTTCTGAGCTCGGTTCCGGTACGGCTTCTCATACGGCTGCGAGGGCCCCGTTCCCGTTGGGAGCGGGGCCCTCTGGCGTGCGGGGCGACGTTCGGGCGACAGGAGCACCTCGTCAGGGACGGTGTCGAGGCGTACTGACCCCGGCCGGCTACAGCTGGCTCAGGATCGTCCGGTCCGTGATCTTGGTGTCCGCGGCCAGCATCATCGCCTTGCTGAGGATGACCGCGAGCATCCGGTCGCCCTCGTAGGGGAGGTAACCGGCCTGCGGGGCCTCGGGGTTGGACTTGGGGACGATGCACAGGTACTGGTCGTTCGGGGTGCGCAGGATGTTGCCCGAGCCGAGGTGGATCTTGTACGTGTGGCGGTCGCCCTTGACCTGGAGGAAGCGGCCCTCCAGCGTGCAGCGGTCGGCTATCGCCAGCCTCGGTATCAGGCGCTCCAGCAGCGTGCGGCGGGTCTCGGCGCTCGCACCCAGTTCACCGAAGCCGTACGACGTCCAGTAGTCCTGGAAGCGGCCGCCGGGGCCGCCGTCCTGCCAGGTCGGGTCGTTGCCGACGCTCGCGACTCCGACGAACAGGTCCACGTCCCGCAGGACTTCGGAGAGGACCAGGGGCGGGATGTCGGTCAGGGGCAGCGGGCCGGCCGGGGCCGCCCCGCCCTGCGACCGCATGCGGTACTCGCCGCCGCAGCAGTGCGCGGAGTTCTCCGCCGCGTCGATCGGGTAGAAGCGGACCTGGTCGGTGCGCAGCCGCAGGAAGCTGCCGGAGTCCGTGAGGTCGTCGCGGTTCTCGCCGCCGTCGCCCTGGATCCAGTACTCGGCGCGCAGGCCCCACGCGGGCAGCTCCCGGGTGGCGGGCGGCGCCTCGTCGTCCACGCTCAGGCGCAGCTTGTTGCGCCAGCCGCGGACCGCCGCGAGGGCGTGGAACTGGTGCTGACGGAGGTAGTGCGCGGCGAAGCGGTTGGAGTAGGTGCCCGTCGTGCGTTCCGCGTCGGTGAGGAGATAGACCTCTCTGTGGGCCTGCTTGAACGGCTGGGTGATGCCGTGCCGCTCCAGCCAGTCGCGCCAGGCGACGATCTCGGCGGGTTCATGGCCGACGGGGTGCCAGAGCGTGACCTCGGTGCCGCCGTCCACGGGGTCGTCGGTGAGGGTGCGCAGGGCGCCGTCGGCGTAGCCGGCCGTGGTGCCGTCGACCGTCCACAGCAGGCGGCGGGCGAGGGTGCCGACGAGGGGGTGGTCGAGGTAGCGCTCGCGCCAGGCGGCGTAGGTCCAGGTGCGGCGGGCCACGAACTGGCGGTCCAGTCGCTCGCTCTGGGCCGAGAGCATCTTGTCGATGTCCTTGACGGCCGCCTTGAGGTCCTTGAGCTCGTCGGGGTGGTCGCGGCGGACGTCGGCGGGGACGCTCTTCACGGCCTTCCCCGTGGCGTTGCGCCAGCTCAGCGTCGCCTTGGTGCCATGCACCTCGATCGTCGCCGTGCTCTCGCCGAGGTGGTGTTCGGCACGGCCCACCTCCGTCAACCCGTAGGCGGGGACGGCCAGTTCCTCGATCTCCTCGCGGCTGAGCCCCATGGCCTCGGCGCGCGTGTCGAGTGCGGTGTTGAGCAGCTTGAGCGTGCCCTTGTAGGTGACGCGGGTGGCGAGGCGGGCGAGTTCGGCGAGGGCCGGCTCGCTGTCGATGCGGGCCAGGGCGGTGACACCGGCGTTGGCGACCTTCGGGTTGACCGGGCCCAGGCCGGAGACCTTCTTGAGCGAGGTCTCGACGAGGGCGCCCAGGGTGCGGGCGGTCTCGGGGTGCGGGGGCACGAAGGAGAGGAGCCAGGTCAGTCCGCGCAGCGCGTCGGCGTTGTACGGGTCGAAGGTGACGTTGGGGTCCGTGCCGTACGGCGTGACGAGCAGGGGGCGGGTGCGGGGGCGGCCCACGAGGCGCAGCCAGGCGGTCAGGCGTTCCCGCACCGGCTCCGCGCCGACGGCCTCCACGAGCGCCCGCCCGGTCTTCTCCCACGGGGCGGAGGGGCGGGCGGCGGTGGCCGTGGTCGCGTGGGCGACGAGCCGTGACCAGCTCTCGTCCCGTTCCGCCAGGTCGGCGAGGGCCTGGTCGGACCAGGCCTCTCCCGGGTTCACCACGGGGTGGGTGAGCGTCGCGATCACGGGGCTCAGCCTGTCCTTCCCGTTCCACGTCGTCAGCCGTGTGCGGCGGAGCATCGCGACGAAGTCGCCCGGGAGTTCGTGGCCGTCGGCGCGCTCCAGTGCGGTGAGCCGGAGGAGTTGGGTCACGTCGTGATGCGCCTCCTGCTCGGACAGCAACGCGATCAGGGCGGGTCGCAGGTCTCGCGGAGGGTCGTCGTCCGTCGTGCGGTCCCGCAGGTTGGCCAGCATGTGCATGATGTACCGACGGCCGTCCGCGCCCTGCTCCAACTCGAAGTAGTGCTGGGCCAGGCGGTGCAGCAGCGCGGGCCGGAACGGGGGGTCGACGACGCGCAGCGCCTTGAGGACCTCCTGTTCGGGGCCGCCCCACGGGCCTCCGACCAGCTCGGCGAGCTCCAGCAGCCGCGGCACGACACGCTCGGCGTCCTCGGCCGCGAGAAGTGCGAGAACTTCCTGGATCAGCTCGGTGCGTCCCTCGGTCGGCTCGGTCATCAGCCACCCACCAGGGCCACGAGCTTGAGGAACGTGACCTCCGTCGACAGGCCCAGCTCGATCTCCTCGTCGAGCTCGGTCACCTGGCGGTCGCCGACGAGCACCAGGAAGCCGTTGCCCGCGAACGCCTTCAGCGCCAGGGCCGTCTGCTTCTCCGGGTCTATACGGCGAGGGGTGCGCAGCGCGTACCCGTTGAGCACCCGCTCGGTGTCCTCCGGCTGCACCAGGCCCTGGAAGACCTCGGGCGTGCGCGCGTTGTACTCGGCGACCTCCTGGAAGACCCGGCGGCGGATCAACTCCCGCACGCTGAGCCGCTCCTCGGCGATGTCCAGCCCCCAGCCGTCGCTGCGGCCCCCGCTTGTCGTCTCGTCGACGAACGTCACGAATCCCATGCCGCCGACAGTACGGCCCCCCACTGACAACGCCGTTCCCGCACGGCTCACCGCACAGCGGCCGACCCCGCTCCCGCGTGACTCACCGCACCAGCGGACGGCTCCACTCCCGTGCCCCGGCCGCCCGCATCAGCTCGACGGTGACCAGCGGGTGCACGAGTTCTACGTAACGGACCTGGCTGGTCAGGGACTTCCGCAGCTGGCGCATGCTGCGGGCGCCGAACGACGCCGCGCCCCCGACTCCCGCGGCCCGCGCCAGCTTCTCGATCCCGACCTTGCACTCGGTGGCCTCGGCGTCCCGGCAGACGTGGATCTCGACGTCCCCCGCCCACAGCCCGAGGACGGCCTTGTAACGCACGTCGGCGCCGGCGTACGTCACCACCGCGAGGTGCCGGTCCGCGGTCTCGTCCCCCGGCCCGTCCAGGGCCAGTCTCTCCGCGGTCCCGGCGAACGCCGCCCGTACCTCGGCGAAGAAGGCCTCTGCTCCCGGAACCATCCCCGTCCCCTCCGTCGTACGGCGCTGGCGAGGGCTCAGCGTACCGACGCGGCGCGTGCTTTCTCGGCTCAATGAGTGACCTCGTGGGCGGTCCGTCCGGCAACCGTCGTCCCGGCACCTAATCTGATCGCATGTCAGATGACGAGTCGTACGAACTGCTCGGTTTCGACAACGTGCTGCTGCCCGTCGGCGATCTCGGCGAGGCCGTCGGGTTCTATGAACGCGCGGGATTCCCGGTGGGGTTCCGGCTCGACGAGGCCGGGATCGCGCTGCTGAAGGTCGGCGGTGAGACGCCCGGGATCCTGCTCCGGCAGGACGAGGCGGTGGGGCACCGTCCACCGCCGTGGCCGTCCCCGCGCGTGTGGCTGGAGGTGCCGGACGCGCGCGTGGCCGCGCGCACGCTGCGCGGCGCCGGAATCGCGCTGCTGGACGAGCCGTTCTCCGTGGCCACCGGCTGGACCGTGGAGGTCGCCGACCCCTGGGGCAACGTCCTCGGGTTCACCGACTACACCAAGCGTCCGGAGCTCGCTCGCAGGTCGTGACGCGGGTGCCTCTAGGCTCTCGTACCGTGCCCGCGAAGAACGTAGAGAACGCAGAAGACCACGACGGCGCCGCGCCGTCCAGCAAGTCCGAGCAGACCCGTGCCCTCATCCTGGAGACCGCCATGCGGCTGTTCCAGGAGCGCGGCTACGACAAGACGACCATGCGGGCCATCGCCAAGGAGGCCGGCGTCTCCGTCGGCAACGCGTACTACTACTTCGAGGGCAAGGAGCACCTGATCCAGGGCTTCTACGACCGGATCGCCGCCGAGCACCAGGTGGCGGTCCGGGAGGTCCTGGCACGGGAGACCGACCTGGAGGCGCGGCTCGCGGGCGTGCTGCGGGCGTGGCTGGACATCGCCACGCCGTACCACGAGTTCGCGGTGCAGTTCTTCAAGAACGCCGCCGACCCCGACAGCCCGCTCAGCCCCTTCTCCGAGGAGTCGGAGCACGCGCGCGTGGAGGCGATCTCCGTCCACCGCCAGGTGCTGGCCGGGACGAAGACCAAGGTGCCGGAAGAGCTGCGGGACGTGCTGCCCGAGCTGATGTGGCTGTCCCAGATGGGGCTGGTGCTGTACTGGATCTTCGACCGGACGCCGGGGCGGGAGCGGAGTTACCGGCTCGCCGAGCGCGGGGCGCGGCTCACCGCGCGCGGGGTGGCGCTGGCCCGGTTCCGGGTGCTGCGGCCGCTCGTGCGGGAGGTGCACGAGCTGTTCACGGACTTCCTGCCGGGGATGACGAAGATGATGCCCGACCCCGGCAGGAGGCCCGAGTAGTCCGCCTCAGTTGACGGCGTCGACCTCGCCCTCGGCCAGCTCCACGTCGTACACCAGCGGCCCGTCCCCGACGACGACGTGCCCCGCGCGTGAGCCGTACGAAG
Source organism: Streptomyces sp. NPDC057280 (assembly GCF_042668605.1). NCBI lineage: Bacteria > Bacillati > Actinomycetota > Actinomycetes > Kitasatosporales > Streptomycetaceae > Streptomyces > Streptomyces sp. NPDC057280. The sequence goes on along the minus strand of NZ_JBHUYR010000003.1, from coordinate 493,761 downwards.
CCGCCGTCGCCGCCAGGAGATACGTCCCCGGCGCCGGGACCGACACGATGTAGGAGCCGTCGGCCAGGGACACCACCCGGTCCAGCTGGCGTCCGCCGCGCGTGAGCAGCGTGACCGCCGCGCCCTCGACGGGCTGGCCGTCCTCGTCGCGGACGAAGCCGTGGACGGCGGAGGCCGGGCCGTCCGGGGTCGCCGCCACCGGTGCGGGCTCGTCCTCCTTGGGCTCGACCGCCAGGTGCGGCAGCCGCTTCTCCAGCCACCCCGGCAGCCACCAGTTGGAGTTGCCGAGCAGATGCATCGCGGCCGGCACCAGCGCCGTACGCAGGACGAACGCGTCCAGGGCCACCGCGGCCGCCAGCCCGACACCCGCCATCGCCGCGCCCGAGTCACCGCTCAGGACGAAGGCGAGGAAGACACACACCATGATCAGCGCCGCGCTGTTGATGACCCGGCTGGTCTCCGCCAGACCGACCCGCACCGCGCGCGCGTTGTCCTTGGTGTGGACCCACTCCTCGTGCATCCGGCTCACCAGGAACACCTGGTAGTCCATGGAGAGGCCGAAGAGCAGCGACAGCATGATGACCGGCAGGAAGGCGTTGATCGGGCCCTCCTTGCCGAGGCCCAGCATCTCCAGCCCCCAGCCCCACTGGAAGACCGCCACGAGGACACCGAAGGAAGCCGCCGCGGCGATCAGGTTCATCAGGGCGGCCGTCAGCGGGACGACCAGGGAGCGGAAGGCGACCAGCAGGAGCAGGAAGCCGAGGCCGATGATCGTCGCGATAAACAGCGGCAGGCGGTCGCCGGTGACCGACGCGAAGTCCTTGGAGACGGCGGTCACGCCGCCCACGTGGGCCTGGGCGCCCGCCTGCGGGATCACGTCGTCCCGCAGGGTGTCGATCAGGTCGTCGGTCTCCTTGGACTGCGGTGACGTCGTCGGCACGACCTGGATCACCGTCACACCCTTCGCGGGCGGCAGTGCGGCGACCCGGGCGACGCCGGGGGCCGACTCCAGGCCCTTGACCAGCGCGGTCGTGTCCCCGCCCTCGGTGACCACCTGGAGCGGGCCGTTGAAGCCCGGCCCGAAGCCCTCGGCGAGCAGGTCGTAGGCCTTCCTGGTGGTCGTGGAGCCGTCGTCGTTGCCCTGGTCGGTGGCGCCGAGGCGGAGCGAGAGGACCGGGATGGCGAGGACGGCCATGACGACCAGGGCGAGCGCGGCGATCCTGCGGGGACGCTTCTCGACGTTCACCGACCAGCGGGCGGCCAGGCCGCTCGCCTTCTCCTGCTCGGGTCCCTCCGCCGCCAGCTTCCGGCGCTGGCGGCGGCTGAGGACGCGCGGGCCGAGCAGACCGAGCAAGGCCGGCAGCAGCGTGGTGGCCGCCAGCACGCTCAGGACCACCGTCAGCGAGGTGCCGACGACCACGCCGTCCAGGAAGCGCAGCCGCGTCACGAGCATGCCGGCGAGCGCGATGCAGACCGTGCCGCCCGCGAACAGCACCGCGCGGCCGGAGGTGTTGAGGGCGGTGACCGCCGACTCCTCCGGGTCCATGCCGCGCAGGATGCCGCGCCGGTGCCGGGTGACGATGAACAGGGCGTAGTCGATGCCGACGCCGAGGCCGATCAGGGAGGCGAGCAGCGGGGCGATGTCCGGGATGTCGGTGGCGTGGCTGAGCAGCTGGGTGGAGAACAGACCCATGCCGACGCCGAACACCGCGATCGCGATCGGCAGCAGCATCGCGAAGAGCGACCCGAAGGCCAGGAACAGCACGACGGCCGCCGCGACGATGCCGACCATCTCCGACAGGCCCTGCGGCGGCTCCTGCACCCGCTGGATGGCCTGGCCGCCCAACTCAACCTGGAGGCCGCCGCGTTCAGCCGCCTGCGCGGTGTCGACGACGTCCTCGACGAGCTCCTTGGGCACCTCGTTCGCGCGCTTGGCGAAGGTCAGCTGCGCGTACGCGATCTTGCCGTCCTTGCTGATCTGCGCGGCCCCCTGGGCGCCGTAGGGGCTGGTCACCGCGCCGACGCCGGGCATCTTCGCGATCTTCTCGAGGGCCGGCTCGATCCGGTCCTGGACCGCCCGGTCCTTCACCGAGCCCTCGTCGACCTTCCACACCACGGTGTCCGTGTCGCCCGAGGTGTTCGGGAAGGCCTTCTCCATCAGGTCGTACGCGCTCTTGGAGTCCGTGTCCGGGAGGGAGAAGACGTTCGCGTAGTTCGTGCCCGCCGCCGAGGCCGAGAAGCCCAGACCGAACAACGCCCCCACCCACAACAACAGGACCACCAGCCGGTGCCGATAGCACCACCGTGCCAATGCCGCCACGCTCAACACTCCCCAGTCGGTTGTCGGTCGGTCCCCCAGGTCCTGGGCAACAAGACTGGCGGCGCGGTACGTGCCGGGACACCGCAGCCCGCCGACTCTCAAGGAACTCCAAAGAGCCGAACCCGCCCGGCTGTCAGTGGGGCCGCCGATACTGGGGGCATGACGACGGCTCCAGGCACCGTGCTGGTCGTGGAGGACGAGGAGAGCATCGCGGACGTCCTCGCCATCGCGCTGCGCTACCACCGGTTCGAGGTGATGGTCGCGGGCAGCGTCCGCGAGGCCCTGGCGCTCGCCGAGCGCACCCGGCCCGACGCGGCGCTGCTCGACGTGATGCTGCCCGACGGCGACGGCCGCGCCCTGGGCAGGCAGCTGCGCGCCGAGCGGCCGGACCTGGCGCTGGTGTTCCTCACCGCCCGCGACTCGCCCGCCGAGGTCGTCGGCGCCCTCGGCTTCGGCGACGACTACATCACCAAGCCGTTCAACATCGACGAGGTCGTCGCCCGGATCACCGCCGTCCTGCGCCGCACCCGCCCCGCCGACGTGCTGCCGCAGCGCCCCCTGCTGCGCTACGGCGACCTGGAGCTGGACGAGACGACGTACTCGGTGCACCGCGCGGGCCGCTCGGTCGAACTCACCCCCACCGAGTACGCGCTGCTGCGTTTCCTGGTGCGCAACGGCGGCCGGATCGTGCCCAAGGAGCAACTGCTGCGCCATGTCTGGCAGTACGAGCACACCCCGCCCGAGTCGACCGTCGTGGAGACGTACATCAGCTATCTGCGGCGCAAGCTGGACGCCCTGGGACCGCCGGTGATCACCACGCGGCGCGGCGTCGGGTACGGGCTGGCATGAAGCTCCGCAAGCTCGGCTGCAGACGCGGCATCCACTCCCTGCGCGCGAAGCTGACGCTGGCGAACGTGGCGCTGCTCGCGCTCGGCATCGTCGCGGCGACCGCGGTGAGCGTGATGGGCATGCGGTACTACCTGCTCGACCAGATCGACTCCGATCTCGCCAAGTCGCGCGAGACGATGGGCAGTTCGCGGCTGACCATGCAGATGATCGACGACCTGAGCACGCTGGCGATCGTCCGGGAGCGGTTCCTGCTCCAGGACGACGGGGAGGCGCGGCCGGACCAGATCCTCGGCGTCGTCGACACGCACGGCGACGCCATCTCCTTGGGCGACTTCACCCCGAGCGCCCTCCAGAGGGACCTCGCGGACGCGGTGGCCGACCCGCGCGCGCTGGCCGCCGACCCCGAGCCGCGCGACATCAAGGTGCGCGGGGACTCCTACCGGGCCACCGCGACCCGGCTCACCGACGGCACGTACATCCTGTTCGCCACCTCCACCGAGGCCGTCCACAAGGGCATCGGCAAGGCCGTCAAGCTCGACCTCGCCATCGGCAGCCTGCTGCTGGCGCTGCTGGCCTGTCTGACCATGTTCAGCGTGCGGCGCCGGATGCGGCCGCTGGAGGACATGGTGGAGACGTCGTCGGCGATCGCCGAGGGCGACCTGACCCGGCGCGTCCCCTCCAGCCGGGACGCCACCCTGGAGGTCGAGCAGCTGCGCACCGCCCTCAACTCCATGCTCCACCAGGTGGAGTCGGCGCACCGCACGCGCGAGCGCAGCGCCGGGCAGCTGCGCCGCTTCGTCGCCGACGCCTCGCACGAGCTGCGCACACCGCTGTCCGCGATACGGGGCTATCTCCAGCTGTACGACCAGGGGATGCTCCAGGACCCCGACGAGCGCAAACGCGCCTGGGGGCGGGTGATGGCCGAGGCCGACCGGATGGGGCGCCTGGTGGACGAACTGCTCACGCTGGCCCGCCTCGACCAGCAGCCCGAGCTGCGCTTCCGCAACGTCGACCTGACCCGGCTGGTGCGGGACGCGGCCGAGGACCTGCGGGTGCAGCAGCCGGGGCGGCCGATCAGCGTCGACGCCGACGGGGCGCTGCTGGTGCACGCCGACGAGGCGGGGCTGCGACAGGTCCTGGGCAACCTGGTGGGCAACGTCCGCACGCACACCCCGGCCGACGTGCCGGTGCGGCTCGAGGTGGAGCGGGCCTACGGGGCCGTTCGGCTGTGTGTCGCGGACGACGGCCCGGGCCTCGCCGAGGAGGACGCCGCACGCGTCTTCGACCGGTTCTTCCGGGCCGGCGGGGGCGCGGGCAGCGGGCTCGGGCTGGCGATCGTGCAGGGGGTCGTACAGGCGCACGGCGGCCGGGTGACGGTGCGGACGGCGCCGGGCGAGGGGCTGGCGGTCACGGTGATGCTGCCGTCACGGACGTAGGCGCCCCGCGCGTGTACGGGGGCCTCACGCGGGCAGGCGCCCCGCGCGTGTACGGGGCCTCACGCGGGCAGGCCCCCCGCGCGCGTGCCTATGTATCGGCCAGTACCAGGGCCCACACCGTCTTGCCGTGCCGCCCCCGGCTCCACACCCCCCACGCGGCGGCGACGTGCTCCACCAGGTGCAGTCCGCGTCCGGACTCCTCCCCCTCCCCCACCAGCCGCAGCCGCGGCTCCAGTCGGCCCTCGTCGGAGACCTCTATGAGGCAGGAGCCGTCGGCGAGGGCGGTCACCGCGACCTCGAACTCGCGCTCCAGGAGCGGCCCGTGGCGTACGACGTTGGTGACCAGCTCCGACACCAGCAGCACCGCGTCCGCAAGGGCCGGGTCGTCATGGCCGTGCCCCCAGTCGGCCAGATGATCCCGTACCCGGCGCCGCGCCAGACCCACGGAAGCCGGATGCCGGGGCAGCCGGAAGGAGTTGCGTCTCAACACGTTTGCTCCTCACCCCACGCACACCTCCGTCACATGGTGGTGCGTCGGGCGCCCGCCCCGCGCCGGCTCGGCGCATGTCCATGCCGCGAGTTCGCGTCAGATCCAGTTGAGACGCCAGAGCCGGAAGACGCCGGTACCGTCCGAGAGGTACTGGCCGCCGCCGACGTCCTCGCTGCTGACGACGTACTCCTTGGCCTGCCAGAGCGGGATGACCGGCACATCGCGCGCGACGGCGTCCTGCATCGACCGGAAGTCCTCCGCGGCGTCGGCGCGGTCGGCGTACTGCTGACTGGCCTGGATCAGCTTGTCGACCTCGGAGCTGCTGTACCCGGTGTTCATGGTGCCGTCGGTGCCGACGAGGGGCCCGCCGTAGGTGTCCGGGTCGGGGAAGTCGGCGACCCAGCCGACCGCGTAGGCGTCGAGCTTGCCGGTGGCCCACGCCTTCTGGAAGGCGGTCCACTCGTAGGGCTTGAGCGTCACCTCGAACAGCCCGCCCGCCTCCAGCTGCCTCTTGAGCTCGGCGGCCTCCTTGTCGGCGGCGCCCCGGCCGGTGGCGTACCCGTAGGTGAACTTCACCGGCAGCGTCACCCCGGCCTCGGTGAGCAGGGCCTTGGCCTTGGCGGTGCTCTGCTTGGCGTAGGCGTCGAAGAACGCCGTGGTGTGACCGGTGATGCCCGCCGGGATCAGCGAGTAGAGGGGGTCGACGGTCCCCTCGTAGACCGTGGCGGCCAGCCGCTCGCGGTCGATCATCCAGGCCATCGCCTGCCGGACCTTGGTGTCGTGCAGCGGTGAGGAGGAGCGGGTGTTGAGGTAGAGGTTGCGGACCTCGGAGCTGTCGGCCTCGGAGACGCGCATCGAGGGGTCGCTGGGGTTCAGCCGGGCGAGCACCTCGGGCGGCAGCTGCCGGGTGGCGACCTCGATCTGCCGGGCCTTCCAGGCCGCGTTCAGCTTGTCGGCGTCCTTGTAGTAGAGCAGTTCGACCGGGCGCCCGGCGTCCTTCACCGCGCCCTTGTAGCGGCTGCTGGGCGCGAGGGTGACCTTCTTGTCCTTCGTATACGACCGCAGCTCGTACGGGCCGGTGCCGTCGACGCCGTTGTCCTTGCGCAGGCCGTCCGCGGGGTACTTGTCGCGGTCGACGATCGAGCCGGCTCCGGTGGCGACCTTGAACGGGAAGGTGGCGTCCGGGGAGGAGAGGTGGAAGGTGACCGTCAGGCCCTGGGCCGTCACCGACTTGAGGGTGTCGAGCAGGGAGACCGGGCCGACGTCCGACTTGATCTTCTTGACCCGGTCGAACGAGTACTTGACGTCCTCGGCGGTCATCGCGCGCCCGCTCGGGAACTCGAGGCCCTTCCGCAGCTGACAGCGGTACGTCTTGAGACCGCCGCCCACGAACTTGCAGCTCTCCGCCGCGTCGGGCACCGGCGTGGCGCCGCCCGACTCGAACGTCAGCAGCGACTGGAAGACATTGCTGAACAAGGCCCAGGAACCGGCGTCATAGGCGCCGGCCGGGTCGAGGGACGTGACGACGTCCGTCGTACCGACCTTGATCGTCTTGTCGGTGTCCTCCTGCGACGGCATCAGCTGCCAGCCGCCCACTCCCACGGCCGCCAGCACGAGCAGCGTCGCGAGAATCCGTATGCGAACCGATCGCATCGGTTTCCTTCCCCGGGCCCCTGACGGCCCCCAAGCACACATGCCACTCCCCTAGCGGCGCGGCTCACCTAATCACACGGGTTTCCCGGGCGGAAGAGGGATCTTGAGAGTTGAGAAAGTCATTGCCGCAAGGTGTTACCGAAGAGTTTCACAGGGCTCGCACAGGGTCTGCCGCGAACGGTTTCAAGCCGGCCCCGGGCCACGGCTCTACGCCTGACGGGACGCCAGCTCGATCACCGTGATGTCCGAGGGCGCGCCCACGCGCGTGGGCGGCCCCCAGGCGCCCGCGCCGCGGCTGACGTAGAGCTGGGTGTCGCCGTAGCGCTCCAGGCCGGCCACGGTCGGGTTGGCGGCCTCGGCGATGAGGTTGCCGGGCCAGAGCTGGCCGCCGTGGGTGTGGCCGGACAGCTGGAGGTCGACGCCGTGCTCGACGGCGTCGTGGATCTGCACGGGCTGGTGGGCGAGGAGCACGCACGCGCGCGTGGTGTCACGGTCGCCGAGCGCCTTGCCGAAGTCGGGGCCCTGGCCCTCGCTCTCCCCGGCGATGTCGTTCACGCCGGCGAGATCGAAATGGCGCAGCTCCGTACGGGCGTTCTCCAGGGGGAGCAGTCCGAGCCGGCGCACCTCCTCGACCCACTGCTCGGCGCCGGAGAAGTACTCGTGGTTGCCGGTGACGAAGTAGGCCGGCGCCCTCAGCTGCGACAGGGGGGCGGCGGCCGGTCCGAGGTCCTTCACGCTGCCGTCCACCAGATCGCCGACGACCGCGACCAGGTCGGGCTGCGTGGAGTTGATCGTGTCGACGACCTTCTGCGCGAAGCCGCGGCCCAGCACGGGGCCGAGGTGGATGTCGCTGACCACCGCGATCCGGAACCCGTGCGCCGCGCGCGGCAGTTTGGCCAGCGGCACGGTGACCCGCTTCACCCTCGGCCCGCGCAGCACGCCGTACGTGCCGTAGCCGACGGTCCCGACCGCGGCCGCGGCGGCCGCTCCGCCGACCACGCGGGAGACGAACAGGCGCCGGGAGGGGGCGGCGAGGAGACGAGGGGACGCGGGCTCGGCGGGCTCTTCGGGGGCCGGTCCCGCCGGTACGGGCTCCGGTCGCGGTACGGCGACGGCCGCGACGGGCGCGTTCCGCCGGTCCCGTCGCTCCAGGCAGCGGCGCAGCAGCGGTCGTACGACCTCACCCGCCACCACGCCCAGCAGCAGGTAGATCGACAGGGCCAGCCACAGGAAACCGGGCCAGGCCAGTGTCTGCTGGAGCCAGAAGGGCGCTCCGGTGCGCTCGCCCACCAGGGCGCCGATCGCCAGCAGCCAGCCGCCGGCGACGACCACCACGCCGGCCCGCCGGCCCCAGCCCGGGCCGCTCGTCGTGTCGCGGAACAGGCGGCGCCACAGGTACCAGTTGGCGGTCACCAGGACGGCCAGGGCCAGCACGGCGAAGACGATGACCACGGAGTCGTATCCCTTTGTTGTCGTGTGCGGGGAACGGGCCCGCTATGACGTCTGGCGCAAAGCACGCACCCCGCGCAACCCGATGAGGCCGACGACCGTCCCCAATACGAAGGAAACGACGGCGAGCGTCAGGTGCACCCAGAAGTACGCGGTCGGGTCGCCCGCGTCGTCGAACGCGAGTCCGCTGCCGTCCTTGACGAGATTCTTGACGAAAGTGATCCAGATGACCCAGCTCCACACCCCGAAGGCGAGCAGGAACCAGGAGACGGGGCGGCTGAGCTTCATGCGTCCAGTATCTCCGCCGGGTGTCTGGTTCCTCGGCCGGGGTGGGGAGGGCAGTGGGACTTCACGGGCGGTGGCATGTACGTTTCCGACCGTGTCCGCACCCAAGAAGACCACCAGGCGATCCCTGCTGGTCGTTTCCGCCACTCTGACGTCCCTCGCGCTGACCGCGGGCCCCGTGCTCGCCGCGCCCAGCCCCTCGACGTCTCCCTCGGCCACCCCGCCCGCGAAGATGTCGACGGTCGGCGGCGCCCGGCTCGGGCAGGCCGGCACCCAGGTCAACCTGGCGAGCGGGGTGCCGGTGCTGCCCAAGGGCCTCACCGCGCGGTCGTGGATCGTCTCCGACGCCGAGTCCGGCGAGGTGCTCGCCGCGCACAACGCGCACTGGCGGCTGGCCCCGGCGAGCACCCTGAAGATGCTGTTCGCCGACACCGTCCTGCCGAAGTTCCCGAGCACCACCGAGCACAAGGTCGTCCCCTCCGACCTCGCCGGCATGGGCGTCGGCTCCAGCATGGTCGGCATAAAGGAAGGCGAGAAGTACACCGTCCACGACCTGTGGCTCGGTGTCTTCCTGCGCTCCGGCAACGACGCCGTGCACGTGCTGTCCGCGATGAACGGCGGCGTGAAGCACACGGTCGCGGAGATGAACGAGCACGCCGAGGAGCTCCAGGCCCTCGACACCCACGTGGTCAGCCCCGACGGCTACGACGCCGAGGGCCAGGTGTCGAGCGCGTACGACCTGACGCTGTTCGCCCGCTCCGGGCTGCAGAAGAAGGACTTCCGCGAGTACTGCTCGACGGTCACCGCGAAGTTCCCGGGCGAGACGAAGAAGAACAAGAAGGGCAAGAAGGTCCGCGAGTCCTTCGAGATCCAGAACACCAACCGGCTGCTGTCCGGCACCGACTCCGACGTCGACGTCTACCCGGGCATCGCGGGCGTCAAGAACGGCAACACCACCAACGCGGGCGCCACCTTCACCGGGGTGGCCGAACGGGGCGGCAAGGTGCTGCTCGTCACCGTCATGAACCCGTCGAAGAACGAGCACGACGAGGTCTACAAGGAGACCGCGAAACTCTTCGACTGGGGCTTCAAGGCCGCCGGCAAGGTCTCGCCGGTGGGTGAGCTGGTCCCGCCGAAGAGCGCCGCGCAGCCGAGCGCCCAGCCGGGCGCCACGGCCTCCGGCGAGGCGGGCGGCGCCGTGGGGAGCGGCGGGTCCTCCGCCAAGCCGGTGGCGAGCGCCACTACCGCCTCGGGCTCCGGCGGCATGGGCATCGCCCTCGCCATCGCCGGCGGGGTGCTGGTGCTGCTGGCGGCGGGCGCGTTCCTGGTCAACCGCCGGTGGCCGCTGCCGGATCTCGTACGACGTCGTCGCTGACCTCGTCGGGTTCGTCCTCCTTCTTGCTCTCCGTCGCCGTCCAGGCGGCGCAGAACAGGACGAGTTTCGAGGTGAAGTTGATCCACAGCAGCAGGGCGACGGGGACGCCGAAGGCGCCGTACATGCTCTTCGCGGCCACGCCCTGCATGTAGCCGCTCAGCAGCAGCTTCAGCAGCTCGAACCCGACCGCGCCGATCAGCGCCGCCACCAGCAGCCGGCGGCGCGTCGGTTCGACGCCGGGCAGCAGGGTGAGGACGTACAGCAGGAGCAGGAAGTCGGCGAGCACGGCGATCAGGAACGCGGCGATCCGCAGCAGGACGGCGCCCCAGCCCTCGCGGTCGATGCCGATCTGGTCGCTGATCCAGCCGACCATGGCGGAGCCGATGGCGGACGCGGCGATCGTGACCAGGAGCGCGCCGCCGAGGCCGACCAGGATGCCGGCGTCCTTGGCCTTGCTCAGGACCGGGTTCACGTCCTCGTCGGGCAGCTCCCACACCGCGCGCAGGCACTCACGCATCGAGCCGACCCAGCCGATGCCGGTGAACAGCAGCACGGCTCCGGCGATGAGACCGATGGCGCCGGCGTTCTCGACCAGGCCGTCGATGTTCAGCTGGTCGGAGATGCCGGGCACCTGGTCGGCGATCTTGTTCTGCAGCTCGTCCTGCTGCGACTGGCTGAGGGTCGCGGCGGCGATGGCGGCGGCCACGGTCAGCAGCGGGAACAGGGCGATGAAGCTGATGAACGTCATCGCGGCGGCCAGCCGCGTCCACTTCACCCGGTCCAGCCGCTCGTACGACCGCCACGCGTGCGTGGCCATCAGCCGGACGAACGCCGGCCCGACTACGGGGAGCTTCTTCAGCCAGTCCATGTCCGCCTCTGTGCTCGGTGACCCAGGTATGCCCCGGGTCCTGAAGTCCCATGTACGAGTACCCCGAAAGCGCAGGACGGTGGCGGTGGGTGGGCTAGCAATGTGCCACCGCCAGCCCGTACATCCCCAGCCACACCAGGCCGATGACGGCGAGGGCGCGGTCGCCGAGGACGACCTCCTCGGGCTCGCCCGCGGTGCCGCGGTCGGCGAAGACGGCGTACCGCAGGACCGCGAGGATGAACGCCACGACGGACAACTGGCGCCAGGGCAGCAGACCGGTGGCCGTCGGCGCGGCATGCGTGCCGCCGTCCTCCAGGGCCCACAGGCAGTACCCGAGGACGGCGACCCCGGCCGCGAGCTGCCAGACGAAGCGCAGATAGCCGGGCGTGTACTCGGTGAGCAACGCGCGCGTGGCGCCCTCCGTGCCCTCCATCTGCACGGCCTCGGAGTAGCGCTTGGCCGCCACCATGAACAGCGCCCCGAAGCCGGTCGTGATCAGGAACCAGCGTGACAGCGGAATCCCGAGGGCGAGCCCGCCGACCATCGCCCGCATCAGGAACCCGGTCGTGACGACGACGAGGTCGACGACCAGGACGTGCTTGAGGCTGACGCAGTAGGCCAGTTGCATGCCCACGTAGGCGGTGAGCAGGGCCGGCACGAGGGGCGGGGTGAGCCAGCCGGCGAGGGCGAGCGCCAGGACGGCGAGGACACCTCCGACTCCGTACGCGACGGGTACCGGGACCTGTCCGGCGGCGACCGGGCGGTGGCGCTTGGTGGGGTGCGCGCGGTCGGCGTCGGCGTCGCGGGCGTCGTTGATCAGGTAGACGGCGGCGGCGCACGCCGTGAACAGTGCGAAGACCAGCGCGAGTCGGGTGAGCGCGTGCCGGGTGAAGAGCTGCCCCGCGGCCGCGGGGGCGGCGACGACGAGGAGGTTCTTGACCCACTGCTTGGGACGCGCGGTCTTGAGGAGGCCGCGGAGGACGGAGTGGGGGCGGTGGTGGGGTGGTGCGGGGTGCCGTGGGGGTGTGCGTTGGCTGAGGACGGCGGGGGTGTGGGGTGGCGCGGGGGTGTCGGGCGGCGCGGGGGTGTTGGGCGGCGCGGGGGTGTTGATCTCAGCCATGCGTGCCCCCTCGCATCCAGCGCGCTCCGAGACGCGCCGTGAGCGCCCCCAGCGCCGCGCCCGCCGCCACGTCGGAGGGGTAGTGGACGCCGACGACGAGGCGCGAGAGGCACACGGCGACGGCGAGGGGCGGGAGGAGGCGGGTGGCGCGCGCGGCATTGGTGACCGGCGCGAGGTCGATGGCGCGCGCGAGGTGTCCAGGGCGTGCGCCAGCCGGAAAGTGCCCCCTACTCACCCCGTACGCCCCCAGCGTCCCGAACGCCACCGCGGCCGCCGCGGCGGAAGTCGCGTGCGAGCTCGGGAAGGAGTGGCGGCCGGCGGTGCGTACGAGCGGGTCGACGTGCGCGGGGCGCGGGCGGCGCACCACCCGCTTCACGCCCATGCTGACGGCGTGCGCGGCCGCGGTGAGCGCCGTCCCGCGCAACCAGGCGCCGCGTCGCGCGCCGTCCACGGCGGCTCCCGCGAGGCCCGCCGCGATCCACATCGCCCCGTGCTCACCGGCCCAGGACAGGGCGCGCGCGGCCGCACCGACGCGCGGGTCGGCCCCGTACGCGCGGAACGCCGAAAGGATTCGGCGTTCCATGCCACGGCAGACGCCGAGGACACCGGTGTCCTCGGGGCTGCCCGGATCGTCGAATGGGTCCATGTGGACTCACTGTTCACGCCGACACGGCCCGAGCTCCGGCAATATTGAGCGACATCCCATTAATCACCCATTTCGGGGAGAGGATGAATGTCCAGGGATGTTTGAAAACAAATCGCCCACTCAAGGGCGATACGGTCACCGACATGTCTGCCGAGACCGTTTCCGTCACGGGATGGGGCCGTACGGCGCCCACCGCGGCCCGTCTGATCCGCCCACGGACGTACGAGGAGGCCGTGGCCGCCGTCCGGGGCTGCGGGGCCCGCGGCGGCATCCCCCGGGGCCTGGGACGGGCGTACGGCGACGCGGCGCAGAACGCGGGCGGGGCGGTCCTCGACATGACGGCCCTGGACCGTGTCCATGTCGTCGACGCCGACAACGGCATCGTGCTGTGCGACGCGGGCGTCTCCCTGCACCGGCTGATGCGGGTCCTGCTGCCGCTCGGCTGGTTCGTCCCGGTGACGCCCGGCACCCGCCACGTCACGGTCGGCGGCGCGATCGGCGCCGACATCCACGGCAAGAACCACCACGTCTCCGGCTCCTTCTCCCGGCATGTGCTGTCCTTCGAACTCCTCACCGCCGACGGCGAGATCCGCGCGGTGAGCCGCGGCACGCCCCTGTTCGACGCGACCACCGGCGGCATGGGCCTGACCGGCGTGATCCTGACCGCGACGGTCCAGCTGCAACCGGTGCAGACCTCGCTGATGTCGGTCGACACCGAACGCGCGCGTGACCTCGACGACCTGATGGCGCGACTGTCCGCCACCGACGACCACTACCGCTACTCGGTCGCATGGGTCGACCTGCTGGCGCGCGGCGCGGCTACCGGCCGCGCGGTGCTCACGCGCGGCGAGCACGCGCCTCTCGACGCGCTGGGCACGCGCGCGCGGAGGGACCCGCTGGCGTTCCGCCCCGCCCAGCTCCCGGCCCCGCCCGCCGTCCTGCCGGAGGGGCTGCTGAACCGCCGTACCGTGGGCTGGTTCAACGAACTCTGGTACCGCACGGCCCCCCGCGCGCGTACCGGCCGGCTGCAGAAGCTGTCGACGTTCTTCCACCCCTTGGACGGGGTCCCGCACTGGAACCGTGTCTACGGCCGCGGCGGCCTCGTGCAGTACCAGTTCGTCGTCCCGTACGGCCGGGAAGACACCCTGCGCCGGGTCGTGCGCCGCCTCTCGGAGCGCCGCTGCCCGTCCTTCCTGGCCGTCCTCAAGCGCTTCGGCGACGCCGACCCGGGCTGGCTCTCCTTCCCGCTGCCCGGCTGGACCCTGGCCCTGGACATCCCGGCGGGCCTGCCCGGCCTCGGCACCCTCCTCGACGGCCTGGACGAGGACGTGGCCGCGGCCGGGGGGCGCGTCTACCTCGCCAAGGACTCCCGGCTGCGCCCCGAACTGCTCGCCGCGATGTACCCGCGCCTCGACGACTTCCGCGCGCTGCGCGCGGAGTTGGACCCGCGCGGGGCCTTCGTCTCGGACCTGTCCCGCCGCCTCGCCCTCTAGAGCCCCGATCTCCGGAGCCTCTGGCCCGACCCATAGGAGCTGCTTGCCGTGAAGGACGCCTTCGGCCTCCCCCAGTCCCTGCTCGTCCTCGGCGGGACGTCAGAGATCGCTCTGGCCACCGCCCGCCGTCTCGTCGCCCGCCGCACCCGCACGGTGTGGCTGGCGGGGCGCCCCTCGTCCGCGCTGGAACAGTCCGCGGCCGACCTGCGCGCCCTGGGGGCCGACGTGCGCACCGTCGCCTTCGACGCGCTCGCCACGGAGTCCCACGAGACCGCGCTCGGCAAGGTCTTCGCCGAGGGTGACATCGACATGGTGCTGCTCGCCTTCGGGGTCCTCGGCGACCAGGCCCATGACGAGCGCGAACCACTCGACGCGGTGCGGGTCGCGCAGACCAACTACACGGGCGCGGTGTCGGCGGGCCTGGTCTCCGCGCGCGCGTTGCAGGCGCAGGGCCACGGCTCCCTGGTGGTCCTCTCCTCGGTCGCCGGTGAGCGCGCGCGCCGCTCCAACTTCATCTACGGCTCCAGCAAGGCCGGCCTCGACGCCTTCGCCCAGGGCCTGGGCGACGCCCTGCACGGCACCGGCGTCCACGTCATGGTCGTACGCCCCGGGTTCGTGCGGACGAAGATGACCGCCGGTCTGCCGGAGGCGCCGCTCGCGACGACGCCCGAGGAGGTCGCGACGGCCGTGGAACTGGGGCTGAGGCGGCGTTCGGAGACGGTGTGGGTGCCCGGGGTGCTCCGCTGGGTGATGTCGGCCCTGCGGCACGTGCCGCGCGAGGCGTTCCGGCGCTTGCCGATCTAGGCTCTGCCGTCCCGCCGGGGCACGGTCAGTGGGCGGTCGTGCCCTGTTCCACGGCGGCGGAAGAGCCCTGGGGCGGCACCGTGGCCGCCCCGCCGAAGGTGTACTCGCGCAGCTTGCGCCACACGCCGTCGGCGCCCTGCTCGTAGAGGGCGAAGCCGGTGCAGGGCCAGTGGGCCTCGTAGTCGGCGAGCTCCTCGTACGCGCGGTCCATGGCTTCTTCGTCGATGCCGTGGGCGACCGTGACGTGCGGGTGGTAGGGGAACTGGAGTTCGCGGGCGACGGGGCCGGAGGCGTCACGGACCTGCTTCTGGAGCCAGGTGCAGGCCTCGGCGCCCTCGGCGACCTGGACGTACACCACCGGTGACAGCGGCCGGAAGGTGCCCGTGCCGGACAGCCGCATCAGGAAGGCGCGGCCGGCCGCGGCGACCTCGGTGAGGTGCGCCTCGATGGCGGGCAGCGCGCCCTTCTCGACCTCCGTCGGGGGCAGCAGGGTGACATGCGTGGGGATGCCGTGAGCCGCGGCGTCACCGAAGCCCGCGCGCAGCTGTTGGAGCAGGCTGCCGTGAGGCTCCGGGACCGCGATCGACACGCCGATCGTTACGGTCCCCACGTCGTCTCCTGTCTTCCCTCTCGGGTGTCTGGGGTCTCCCCCTTGTCGGGTTCGTCCCGGCCGTCCGGCTATCGACTGTACGGCCACGCCTGTGTTGTGGGCAGGCGCAACCGTAGTGATGTGCAGCGCTCTGTCCAGTGGTACGTCTGTGCGGTTCCTGTGCGGTGGTACGCGTGCGTGCTCGGCTCAGTGCTTGGCGGGCAGGAATCCGACCCGGTCGTAGGCCTGGGCCAGCGTCTCCGCCGCGACGGCACGCGCCTTCTCCGCACCCTTGGCCAGGATCGAGTCCAGCGTCTCCGGGTCGTCCAGATACTGCTGGGTGCGCTCCCTGAACGGCGTCACGAACTCGACCATGACCTCGGCGAGGTCCGTCTTGAGCGCACCGTAGCCCTTGCCGTCGTACTTCTGCTCCAGTTCCGCGATTCCCGTGCCCGTGAGGGTCGAGTAGATGGTGAGCAGGTTGCTGACGCCGGGCTTGTTCTCGGCGTCGTAGCGGATGACGGTGTCGGTGTCGGTGACGGCGCTCTTGACCTTCTTGGCGGTCGTCTTCGGGTCGTCGAGGAGGTTGATGAGGCCCTTCGGCGTGGACGCCGACTTGCTCATCTTGATCGACGGGTCCTGAAGGTCGTAGATCTTCGCCGTCTCCTTGAGGATGTACGGCTTCGGAAGCGTGAAGGTGTCGCCGAAGCGGCCGTTGAAGCGCGTGGCGAGGTCACGGGTGAGCTCGATGTGCTGGCGCTGGTCCTCGCCGACGGGGACCTCGTTGGCCTGGTACAGCAGGATGTCCGCGACCTGGAGGATCGGGTACGTGAAGAGGCCGACGCTGGCGCGGTCGGCGCCCTGCTTGGCGGACTTGTCCTTGAACTGGGTCATGCGGGAGGCCTCGCCGAAGCCGGTGAGGCAGTTGAAGACCCAGGCGAGCTGCGCGTGCTCGGGGACATGGCTCTGGACGAAGAGCGTGCAGCGCTCCGGGTCGAGGCCGGCCGCGAGGAGCTGGGCGGCGGCCAGGCGGGTGTTGGCCCGCAGGTCCGCCGGGTCCTGCGGGAGCGTGATCGCGTGCAGGTCGACGACCATGTAGAACGCGTCGTGGGACTCCTGCAGGGCCACCCACTGACGGACGGCGCCGAGGTAGTTGCCGAGGTGGAACGAGCCTGCGGTGGGCTGGATTCCGGAGAGCACGCGGGGACGATCAGAGGCCATGTTCACCATTCTCTCAGGTCGACCGCCCCGATCCGGAACTGGTCGGAAACAGATGGGAACCGATCCGTCTCCTGCGGTGTAACAAAGACGTGAGAACGCGGGAGGGGGGCCGCATCGTCGATGAGGCCGCGGTGATCGCACGCGTACGCGCCGGGGAGCCGGAGGCGTATGCGGAGCTGGTGCGCGCCCATACGGGCATCGCGCTCCGGGCGGCCGCGGCACTCGGGGCGGGTGCGGACGCGGAGGACGTGGTGCAGCAGGCCTTCGTCAAGGCGTACTGCGCGCTGGGCAGGTTCAAGGAGGGCGCGTCGTTCCGGCCGTGGCTGCTGTCGATCGTCGCCAATGAGACGAGGAACACAGTGCGAACGGCGGCCCGGCAGCGCACGCTCGCGGGCCGGGAGGCGGCGCTCGTGGAGGCGGAGCCGCTGATACCGGAATCGGCGGACCCGGCGGCGCGGGCCCTGGCGACAGAGCGCCGCGCCGCGCTCCAGTCCGCCCTGGAGAAGCTGAGCGAGGAGCACCGCCTGGTCGTCACGTACCGCTATCTGCTGGACATGGACGAGCCGGAGACGGCCCAGGCCCTGGGCTGGCCCCGGGGGACGGTGAAATCGCGGCTCAACCGCGCGCTGCGGAAACTGGGCCGACTGCTGCCGGACGCCGAGCTTCGGGAAGGGGGTGATGAGCGTGGGTGAGGGACGCAAGGGCGGCGAGGGCGGCCGTGGCCGCGGGGACGCCGGTGGCCGGGGGCCGCGCCGGCGTGGCGGGGAGCGAGGCCCGGGGTCGCGGGCGCGTCGGCGGGACGGCGGAGGTGAGGTCGATGCCTCCCGGCTGCCGGAGGAGCTGCGGGCGCTCGGGCGGTCGCTGGACGCCGCCGAAGGGGCGGAGGGTTCCCTCGGTTCGGAGACGATGGTCGAGCGGGTGCTGGGCCAGATACTGGCCGAGCAGTTGCCGGCCCCGGTGCCCGAGCCCCGGGGCCCCCGTGAGCGGCTGCGGGCCGTCCGGCGCTGGACGCGGGTGCGGTGGCGTTCGTTGACCGCGACGCTGTGCGGCCTGCTCACGGTGCTCGCCCTCACGCCCCCGGTGCGAGCCGCGGTCTTCGACTGGTTCGACTTCGGCGGGGTCGAGGTGCGCTACGACCCGTCGGTGCGGCCCTCTCCGGGGGCCGAGGTGCCCGGCTGCGATCGGTCGGTGTCGTGGGCGCAGGCCGTACGGCGGGCCGGGTTCGAGCCGCTGGTGCCGGACGCGCTCGGGGCGCCGGACGCGGTGTCGGTGGCGGGTGGGCCGCGGGACCGGTTCGTGGTCAGTCTCTGCTGGCGCGAGCGCGGAGGGACGGTTCGGGTGGACGAGTTCGCGGCGGGGCTGGATCTGACCTTCGCCAAGATCGGGCGTGAGCGGCCGGAGTGGATCTCGCTGGGCGGCTCCGCAGTCGCCGGTTCGCAGGACACGGCGCTGTGGTTCCCCCGTCCCCACCTGCTGAGCTTCTGGCTGCTGGACGCGGACGGGAAGCGCTACACCCGCCAGGAGCGGACCTCCGGGCCGACCTTGCTGTGGAGCCGTCCGGTGGGCTCGGCGGAGGTGACGCTGCGGCTGGAGGGGGTGGCGTCGAAGGGCCGGGCGGTGGAGATCGCGAAGTCGGCGACGAGCCCGGTCGCGAAGCCTTCGGGGGCTTCCTCGGATTAGTGCGGGCGGGGTGGGAACCCCGGCGGGCCGAGCGGTGTACCAGAAGTGACACACGGCTCGCGGGGACCGGGCGGGCCGTTCGGCATCGGCAGGTTGGGGGCTCGGGATGCACAGGCAGGGAAGCGGTTGGCGGGGTGGCTGTCGCCGCCTGACGGCGGTGGCAGGGGTGTCGGCGGCGGCTCTCGGGCTCGCACTCGGGAGCGCGGGGCCGGCGGCGGCCGGCGGTCCGACCAGCGTGCTGATCGTCTCGCCGGAGAGCGCGGAGACGGCAGCGCTGTACTACTCCGACAAGGAGTACGGCACTCTGGAGCGGCTGCTCGGCACCCCGGGCGCAGGCACCGCCAGCAAGCCGCCCGAGGCCGACCTGATCTCCGGCCCGCAGATCAACGTCACCTGGATGGTGCACGACGTATCGCCGTGGCGCGTCGACCGGGTCTACCCGGCGGCGGACGGCAAGGCGGTCTGGATCCACACCGATGCGAACTTCGACGGTGCGATGAACGGCACCTGGCACCGCGCCCAGCAGCCCGCGGTGCTCCGCGACCTGCTCAAGGACCTGGGCGTGATGGGCAAGCCCGCCGATGGCGACTCCGCCGTGGAGTATCCGCCGCCGTGGGACATGTCCGGCACGGACGCGGAAGCGACCCGGAGCCCGGACCCCGCGCTCGCCGCGGGCTCCGCGCGACCGTCAGGGCCGGGTGACGACGTCGACTGGTGGTGGGCGCTGCCAGGGATCGCGGCCGGGGTCGGCGGGACGCTGCTGATACGCCGCGCGGCGGCCCGGCAGAAGGCCGGACCGCCGCGGGAGGAACCACGTCAGGAGCTCATCGATCTGTGACCGCCCTCTGATCGACTCATCGACCCGATGGGCTGGCCGATCTTCACGAGTCGCCGTTCCTTGACAACTCAACAGGGCGTTTGTCAGCCCAGGTCGATCTCCGGGTACAGCGGGAAGCCCGCCACCAGGTCGGTCGCGCGGTGCGAGATCTCGTCGGCGACCTTGGCGTCCAGGACGTGCGCGGCCTTGGAGGGCGCACCCGACTTGGTGGTGCCCGGCTCGGTGGTGGTGAGGACGCGGTCGATGAGACCGGCGACCTCGTCCATCTCGGCGGTGCCCAGGCCGCGGGTGGTCAGGGCGGGGGTGCCGATGCGGATGCCGGAGGTGTACCAGGCGCCGTTGGGGTCGGCGGGGATCGCGTTGCGGTTGGTGACGATGCCGGAGTCGAGGAGCGCGGCCTCGGCCTGGCGGCCGGTGAGGCCGTAGGAGGTGGCGACGTCGATCAGGTTGAGGTGGTTGTCGGTGCCGCCGGTCACCAGGGTCGCGCCGCGGCGCATCAGGCCTTCCGCGAGGGCCCGGGAGTTGTCGACGATGCGCTGGGCGTAGTCCTGGAAGGCGGGCTGCCGGGCCTCCGCCAGCGCGACCGCCTTCGCGGCCATGACGTGCGGGAGCGGGCCGCCGAGGACCATCGGGCAGCCGCGGTCGACCTGGTCCTTGAGGGAGTCGTCGCACAGGACCATGCCGCCGCGCGGGCCGCGCAGCGACTTGTGGGTGGTGGTGGTGACGATCTGGGCGTGCGGGACC
The DNA here is from genome assembly GCF_042668605.1 of Streptomyces sp. NPDC057280. NCBI lineage: Bacteria > Bacillati > Actinomycetota > Actinomycetes > Kitasatosporales > Streptomycetaceae > Streptomyces > Streptomyces sp. NPDC057280. The sequence goes on along the minus strand of NZ_JBHUYR010000003.1, from coordinate 473,901 downwards.
GGGTCGAAGTCGCCGGTCAGCACCTTGCCCGCGACGAGACCGGCGAAGTGCGCCATGTCCACCATCAGGGTCGCCCCGACCTCGTCGGCGATCTCGCGCATGATGCGGAAGTTCACCAGACGGGGGTAGGCGGAGTAGCCGGCGACGATGATGAGCGGCTTGAAGTCACGGGCGGAGACGCGCAGCGCCTCGTAGTCGATCAGGCCGGTCGCCGGGTCGGTGCCGTAGGAGCGCTGGTCGAACATCTTGCCGGAGATGTTGGGGCGGAAGCCGTGGGTGAGGTGGCCGCCGGCGTCCAGGGACATGCCGAGCATGCGCTGATTGCCGAAGGCCCGGCGGAGTTCGGCCCAGTCGGCGTCGGTGAGGTCGTTGACCTGGCGGGCGCCGGTCTTCTCCAGGAACGGCGACTCGACGCGGTCGGCGAGGACGGACCAGAAGGCGACGAGGTTGGCGTCGATGCCGGAGTGCGGCTGGACGTAGGCGTGGCGGGCGCCGAAGAGTTCCTTGGCGTGCTCGGCGGCGAGGGACTCGACGGTGTCGACGTTGCGACAGCCGGCGTAGAAGCGGCGGCCGATGGTGCCCTCGGCGTACTTGTCGCTGAACCAGTTGCCCATGGCCAGGAGGGTGGCCGGGGAGGCGTAGTTCTCGGAGGCGATCAGCTTGAGCATCTCGCGCTGGTCGTGGACCTCCTGGCCGATGGCGTCGGCGACGCGCGGCTCGACCGCGCGGATCACGTCGAGGGCGGCGCGAAAGGCGGTGGACTCGCTGGACAGGGGCTGCTGCTCTGACATGTCGTCGGCCTCCGGATGGCGTGGCGGGTTGCGGTCACGATTCACGGTTCGGCCCAGGCGCACGGCACTCGGTCATTCACAGGCCGCTCCCCGATGGTCCGTCCCATCCCAGCGCGCCAGTCACGGCCTGCCGGTCAGCCTACCGGGCGCGTCGGACGGCGGAGGTGCCGCGTCCACCATGCGAGCGACCATGGAAGGGGGCCGTCCTCACTCCTGGGAGTGCCCGTGAACACCACGGAGAAGCTCATCGCCTCGGCCGAAGCCCACACCGCGCACACCTATCACCCGCTGCCCGTGGTCGTGGCCACGGCGGACGGGGCGTGGCTGACGGATGTGGAGGGGAGGCGGTATCTGGATCTGCTGGCCGGCTATTCGGCGCTCAACTTCGGCCATCGCAACCGGCGGCTGGTCGATGTGGCGAAGGCGCAGCTGGAGCGGGTGACGTTGACGAGCCGGGCCTTCCATCACGACCGGTTCGCCGCGTTCTGCTCCGAGTTGGCCGAGCTGTGCGGGATGGAGATGGTGCTGCCGATGAACACCGGCGCGGAGGCGGTGGAGACGGCGGTGAAGACCGCTCGGAAGTGGGGCTACCGGGTCAAGGGCGTGCCCGCGGAGATGGCGAAGATCGTGGTGGCGGGGAACAACTTCCACGGCCGCACCACCACGCTGATCAGCTTCTCCACCGACCCCGAGGCGCGTGCGGACTACGGTCCGTACACGCCCGGCTTCGAGATCGTGCCGTTCGGTGATCTGACGGCGATGCGCTCGGCGGTCACGGAGAACACGGTGGCTGTGCTGCTGGAGCCGATCCAGGGCGAGGCGGGAGTTCTGGTCCCGCCGGCCGGCTACCTCCCCGCGGTCCGGGAGCTGACCCGCGAGCGGGATGTGCTGTTCATCGCGGACGAGATCCAGTCGGGCCTGGGCCGGACCGGGCGGACGTTCGCCTGCGAGCACGAGCAGGTGGTCCCGGACATGTACGTCCTCGGCAAGGCGCTGGGCGGCGGGGTCGTGCCGGTCTCGGCGGTGGTGTCGAGCGCCGAGGTCCTGGGGGTGTTCCGGCCCGGCGAACACGGTTCGACGTTCGGTGGCAACCCCCTGGCCTGCGCGGTCGCGCTGGAGGTGATCGCCATGCTGCGGACCGGCGAGTACCAGGCTCGCGCGGCCGACTTGGGCGCCCGTCTCCACCGCGAGCTACGGCAGTTGACCGCCGCCGGAAGCGCGACAGCGGTACGCGGCCGGGGTCTGTGGGCGGGCGTGGACATCGCCCCCGCCCACGGGACGGGCCGGGAGATCTCCGAGAAGCTGATGCACCGAGGCGTACTCGTCAAGGACACCCACGGGCCGACGATCCGCATCGCTCCGCCGCTGATGATCAGCGAGGAGGATCTGGACTGGGGGCTGGCTCAGCTGACGGCAGTGCTTCGCCGGGCGGTCACACCGGCTTTCGGCCCCAGGCGATGACCATGAAGTTGGGGAGGTAGGCGGCGCCTTGGCTCTTCGTCAGGGTGATGACGTCCTCGATGTCCATGTCGCTCACCTCGCCGGTGGCCAGGAGGCGCGGGCGCAGTGAGCGGAGGGTGAGCGGGAGGAAGGCCGCGTCGCCGCCGGTGAGGACCGGGGCGTGGACCTGGGCGCCGACCTCGGTCAGGCCGGCGTCCGTCAGGGCCTGGGACAGGCGGCGACCGGTGCCGGGGGCCACGTCGGCGCCGCCGAAGGCGGCGCGGAGGGCGCGGCCGAGGCGTTCGGCCGCGCCGGTGTAGCCGGGCGGGAAGTAGCAGGCGGCGGGGTCCATCGGGCCGTCGATGTCGAAGCCCTCAATGCCGAGGCCCTCGATGCGGCCGTCCTCACTGCCGAAGTCCTGACTGCCGAAGTCCTGACTGCCGGAGTCCTGACTGCCGGAGTCCTCGATGTCGAAGTCCTCGATGACCACCCAGCCGCCGGGGCGGGTCGCCGCGGCCAGTCGGCGCAGTGCCTCGTCGCGGTCGGGGAGGTGTTCGATCACGGCCCGGGCGTGGACGAGGTCGAAGGAGGCGTCGGGGAGGTCGTCCGTGCGCAGATCGTGGGCGCGGATCTCCAGGTTGGACAGGCCGTGGGCGTTGGCGAAGCGGGTGTCGACGTCGGTGGCGAGCACCCGCCCGGCATCGCCGACCTGCTGGGCCAGCCAGCGTGCGATGCTGCCGGCGCCGCAGCCCACCTCCAGGCAGTGCCAGCCGCCGGTGACTCCCAGCTCGGTCAGGCGGTGGCGGCTCTGGCTGTCGTAGATCTCCTCCAGCGCCAGCAGCCGCCCGTGTTCCCGCTCCCAGGACGTGTCGACGGCGTATCCGCTCTCCATCGTGGCCGTGTCGCCCACCGATCGCCCCTCTCCGTTGGTCGTGGGCCGATCATTGTGTCGCGTCAGAGAATCACGTGCGGCAGAAAGCGCGCGTATTCGTCGGTCACCGGTCCGGCCGACTCGCGGATGCCGAGACCCGCCGACTCGTCCTCGACGACCCAGGCGCCCAGGACGACACGGTTGCCGTCGAAGTCGGGCAGCGGCGCCAACTCCTGGTAGCAGCAGGCCTCTTCACGCAGGACAGGGGCGGTGCCCGTGGTGTCCGGGGCGTGGAGGGTGACGCCGGCGCCCTCGCGGCCGAGCAGTGGTTTGGCCACGTAGCCCGTCGTCGTCGCGAGCTCCCTCGGCCCGTCGAGGTAGGCGGGGAGGAGGTTCGGATGGCCGGGGTAGAGCTCCCAGAGAATGGCCAGAAGTGCCTTGTTGCTCAGGAGCATCTTCCACGCGGGCTCGATCCACAGGGTGGTGCCGGTGCCGCCGCCGTTGTCCAGGGTGCCGAGGACGTGGTCGGCGAAGCGGTCGGTGGTCAGCCACTCCCACGGGTAGAGCTTGAAGCAGCTGCGGATGAAGCGGAGTTGCTGGTCGACGAAGCGGCCGGAGAGGCGGTCCCAGCCGATCTCCTCCATGGAGATCCAGGCGGTGTCGAGGCCGGCCTGCTCAGCGGTCTCCTGGAGGTAGGCGACCGTCATCAGGTCCTCGCCGAGTTCGTCGGCGGAGGAGTACGCGAAGTACAGCGGGCTGCCCGGCGGGAGCAGCGCGGCCTGCTTCTTCCAGGCGGCGACGAGGCGTTCGTGCAGGGAGTTCCACTGGTCGGCGCCGGGGAAGCGCTCTTCCATCCAGAACCACTGCGGGGAGGCGGCCTCGACGAGGGAGGTGGGGGTGTCGGCGTTGTACTCCAGCAGCTTGGCCGGGCCGCCGCCGTCGTAGCGGAGGTCGAAGCGGCCGTAGACGGAGGGGAGTTCGGCGCGGCGGCGCCAGGCCTCGGCGACCGCGTCGGCGACGCGCAGGTCGGTGATGCCGAGGTCGGCGAAGCGGTTCGCGGTGACGATGTGGTCCGCCGCCGCCAGGCACATCCGGTGGAGCTCCTCGACCACGTCCTCCAGGGCCTCGACCTCCTCCAGGGAGAAGGCGTAGTAGGCGCTCTCGTCCCAGTAGGGGCGCAGGGAGTCGTCGGGGTAGCGGGTGAGCGGGTAGATGAGGCCCTGTTCCTCGACGGTCTGCTGCCAGCCGGGGCGGGGCTCGATGGTGCGGCGTTCCATGGCGTCTCTCTGGGGCCTGTCCGGGCGTCCGTGGGTCCGGGCTCAGCCGCCGCCGCTGCCGCCGGAGCAGCCGAAGCCGCCGCGGTCGACGGCCTCGCTCTTGCTGAAGGTGCCGTAGTCGGCGCGGCCGTTGCTGACATCGGCGTCGTAGTACCAGGCGGCGTCGGCGGTCCTGCCGGTGCCCGACTTCTTCTTGCCGCCCTTGGCCGAGGAGGAGCCGGAGCTGCCGGTGTTGCAGTTCTTGTCGGCGACGACCTTGTAGCCCTCGTAGGTGTAGCTGTCGCGGTCGACGCAGCGGCGGTCGGGATCGGAGCCGCAGGAGGTGAGTGCCGCCGCGACGACTCCCATGCCGCCGAGCACGACCGTGCTGGAGCGCAGCCGTCGCCGAGTTTCCGCCATGTTCCCTGTCTCCCCCGTGGTGCGTTGGGCCGTTGTCCGGCGGTCAGCCTAGAGATCGGTGAGAGTGCCCGTGCAGCCACCCCGTCCGTCTTCACCGCTCCCCTACAGTCGCTATGTGCTCTTTGGGATGGTGTGTGCGCTCGGTGCGGCGGTCTGTTTCGGTACGGCGACGGTGTTGCAGGCGGTTGCCGCACGGGCGGCGGCCGGCGCGGGTGGGGGCGGGGAGGCGGCGCTGCTGCTGCGGGCGGTTCGGCAGTGGCGGTATGTGGCGGGGCTGGGCCTGGACGGGCTGGGGTTCGTGCTGCAGATCGTGGCGCTGCGGTCGGTTCCGATCTACGCGGTCGGGGCGGCGCTGGCGTCGAGCCTCGCGGTGACGGCGGTGGTCGCGGCGCGGTTGCTGCGGGTGCGGTTGAGCGGGGCGGAGTGGGCGGCGGTGGCGGTGGTGTGTGCCGGGCTCGCGATGCTGGGAGTGGCGTCCGGGACGGAGGGGGAGCTGGGCGGGCCGGCGGCGCTGAAGTGGGTGATGCTCGCGGTGGCTGTGGGGGTGCTGCTGCTCGGGCTCGCGGGTGGGCGGCTGTCCGGGCGCTGGCGTGGTCCGGTGCTCGGGCTGGGGGCGGGGTTCGGGTTCGGGGTCGTCGAGGTGTCGGTGCGGTTGCTCGACTCGCTCGACCCGTCGTCGCTGCTCACGCATCCGGCGACGTATGCGCTGCTCATCGGCGGGGGCGCCGCGTTCCTCTGTCTGACGTCGGCGCTGCAGCGGGGTTCGGTGACGACGGCGACCGCGGCGATGGTGATCGGGGAGACGGTCGGACCCGCGCTGGTGGGGGTGGTGTGGCTCGGGGACCGTACGAGGGAGGGGCTGGGGTGGCTGGCGGTGCTGGGGTTCCTGGTGGCGGTGGCCGGCGCGCTGGGGTTGGCGCGGTTCGGGGAGGCGCCTGCGTCCGGCGGTGAGGCCGAGATGGGTGCGGCGGTGTCCGGGTGACCGGCTCGGGGACGGCACCTTGGCCCACCCCGCCGGGCAACTGACTCAGGGACAGCGCCTCGCCCCACCCCGCCGGGCAACTGACTCAGGGACAGCGCCTCGCCCCACCCCGCCGGGCACCGCGTCGGCAGTCGGCGAGCGGGCCCCTACGGCATCGCCCTGCACAACGCCTCCAGCGCGCCCGTCCACCCGCTGTCCGGCGGGGTGCCGTAGCCGACGACCACCGCGTCCAGGCCGTCGGGGCGGGCGTCGGGGTGGCGGAAGTAGGAGAGGCCATGGAGGGCCACGCCCTGCCAGGCGGCGGACTGGACGACGGAGTGTTCGGTGCCGGGCGGGAGGCGGAGGACGGCGTGGAGGCCGGCGGCGATGCCGGTGATGTGGACGTCGGGGGCCTCGGCGGTGAGGGCGGTGAGCAGGGCGTCCCGGCGGCGGCGGTAGCGGAGCCGGGAGGCGCGGACATGGCGGTCGTAGGCGCCGGAGGTGAGGAACTCCGCCAGGGTCAGCTGGTCCAGGGCGCTGGAGGTGTCGACCTTGCCCTTCGCCGCCGCGGTCTGCGCCGCCAGGGACGGGGGCAGCACCATCCAGGCCAGCCGGAGGCCGGGGGCCAGGGCCTTGCTCGCGGTGCCGAGGTAGACGACTCGGTCGGGGTCGAGGCCCTGGAGGGCGCCGACGGGCTGGCGGTCGTAGCGGAACTCGCCGTCGTAGTCGTCCTCCAGGATCAGGCCGCCGGTGCGGCGTGCCCAGTCGACCACCGCGGTGCGCCGGTCCCGGTGGAGCGGGAGGCCCATCGGGAACTGGTGGGCCGAGGTGAGCAGGACGGCGCCCGCGTCGCCGAGGTCCGCCGGGTCGGTGCCCCGGTCGTCGTAGGGCAGGGGCGGAGTGCGCAGACCGGCTTGCGTGAGCTGGTTCCAGTGCGCGTCGAGGCCGTAGGACTCCACGGCGACGGTGTGGACGCCGCGGGCCCGCAGGACCGTGCCGAGCAGACGCAGGCCGTGGGCGATGCCCGAGCACACCAGGATGCGGTCGGGGTCGGCGCGGACGCCGCGGGCGCGGGCGAGGTAGCCGGCGAGGGCGGCGCGCAGTTCGGGGCGGCCGCGGGGGTCGCCGTAGCCGAGGGCGTGGTGCGGGGCCGCGAGGAGGGCGCGGCGGGCGGCCTTGAGCCACTCGGCGCGGGGGAAGGCGGCCAGGTCGGGGGTTCCGGGGCGGAAATCGTGGGTGGGCCGGTGCGGGGCGCGGGGGCCCGGGCCGCCCGTGGGCGGAGGCGGGGGCGTCACCGTGCCTTCCGCGACCCTCGTGCCCGAGCCCTGCCGGGCGGTGAGCCAGCCTTCGGCGACCAGGTCGGCGTAGGCGTCGGCGACGGTGTTGCGGGCGATGCCCAGGTCGGTGGCGAGGCTGCGGGAGGAGGGCAGCCGGGTGCCCGGGGCCAGGCGGCCGGTGCGGACCGCCTCGCGCAGGGCGTCGGTCAGGCCCCGGCGCAGGTGTGGGCCGGTGGGTTCCAGATGGAGGTCGACACCCAAAGTGGCCCATGAATTCGCCATGGGAATGGACCATACCGGTGGGCTGCCTCGAATCTAGGGTCGAGGACATGACGACGCACACCGACGACAGGACACCCACCGACCACACCGGCCACGCCACCGTGGGCTACGCCCCCGAGCACACCCCGCGCCTCGCCTGGGCCGAGCAGGCTCCCGAGGTCTTCAAGGCGATGATCCGGCTCGACGCCGCGGCCCGGAAGGGCCTCGACCCCAAGCTGCTGGAGCTGGTGAAGGTCCGCGCCTCGCAGATCAACCGCTGCGCGCTCTGCGTCGACATGCACAGCAAGGACGCGCTGGCGGCGGGCGAGAGCGTGGAGCGGATCGTGCAGCTCAGCGCGTGGGAGGAGTCGGAGCACTTCTACACCGAGCGGGAGCTGGCGGCGCTGGCGCTGACGGAGGCGGTGACCGTGCTGACCGACGGGTTCGTGCCGGACGCGGTGTACGAGCGGGCGGCGGCGCACTTCGAGGACGCCGAGCTGGCGCAGCTGATCGCGGCGATCACGGTGATCAACGCGTGGAACCGGTTCGGGGTGACCTGCCGGCTCGTGCCCGGGCACTACCAGCCGGGACACAAGTGACGGCGCGTACGCGGCTGCTGGACACTTCGGTCGCGCAGGCCATGTCCGCGCTCAGCGCCGCCGCGAAGAGAGGCCTCGGGGACCCCGCGCTCGCCGAACTCGTCGTGATCCGGGCCTCGCAGCTCAACCACTGCGCGTTCTGCCTCGACATGCATCTGCGCATCGCCCGCGAACACGGGGTGCCGGAGCGGCAGTTGGATCTGCTGGCCGCCTGGGAGGAGGCCGAGGGGGTCTTCGACGAGCGGGAGCGGGCGGCGCTCGCGCTGACGGAGGCGGTGACCGTCCTGACGGACGGATTCGTGCCGGACGAGGTGTACGAGACGGCCGCCAAGCATTTCGACGACGCGGAACTCGCCCATCTGATCGGGCTGGTCGTCGCCATCAACAACTGGAACCGGGTGATGGTGAGCCGCCGTATTCCGCCGGGAGGTCACACACCATGAGCGTCGGAGGGGCACCCGTCATGAGCAAGGTCGAGATCTTCCGCCGACTCCATCGGCGACAGGCCGCGGACGACCCGCTCGTCCTGCCGGGACCGTGGGACGCCGCCAGCGCCCGGGTGTTCGCCGAGGCCGGCTACCCGGCGCTCGCGACGCCCAGCGCGGGGGTCGCCGCCTCGCTGGGCCATGAGGACGGGCAGACCCCGGCCGAAGAGATGTTCGCGGCGGTCGCGCGGATCACCCGCGCGGTGGACGTACCGGTCTCGGCGGACGTCGAGGGCGGGTACGGGCTGGCTCCCAAGGAGCTGGTGGAGCGGCTGCTGGAGGCGGGTGCCGTGGGCTGCAACCTTGAGGACTCCAACGGGGGTGTCCTCAAGGACCCGCACCGGCATGCCGAGTGGCTCGCCGAGGTGCGCTACGCGGCGGGGGGCGAGCTCTTCGTCAACGCCCGTATCGACACCTTCCTGCATGGGAACGGTGATCCCGAACAGGCCATCGAGCGGGCCGCGTTGTACACGGCGGCCGGCGCCGACTGCGTGTATCCGATCATGGCCCCGACGGACGTACTGCCGCTGCTGCGGTCCGGGATCCACGGGCCGGTGAACGTGATCGCGAAGGTCGGCGCGGGCCCCTCGCCCGCCGAACTGGGCGAACTCGGGGCCACCCGCGTCACGTTCGGGCCGCACCTTCAGCGGCGGGCGAGCGCGATCCTCTACGACTTGGTGGAGGAGATGCGCTGACGGGCAAGCAGCCTCGTCACCCTCAGAAGCGGACCTCCGGCGTGCGGTAGACCTTGCCGTTGCTCATCTGCCAGCCGGAGGCTCCGGTGCGGGACCCCTTGGGGCACTGGAACCACGACGAGGTGTAGGTGTCGTAGCCGTCGATCCTGCCGTCCTTGAACACCTTCGGGCTCTGTCCGTCGGGGCCGAAGCACGTCACGCCGAACTTGCCGGTGGCGGACCTGGAGGTGGTGTTGGAGAACTTGACCTTGACCTTGGTCCCCGACTTGGTGATGCACCGCTTGGTCAGCTTTCCGCTGCAGTGCCACGTGGTGGCGGCGTCCGCGGACGGGGCGGCCAGCCCGAGAAGCGAGAACGTGGTGAGGGCGGCCAGGGAGAGAGAAGCGATCTTCTTCATGTGCCTCAGCTCACCAGAGGATGCGGGCCACGACGAAATCGGTTTCGCCCGGATGACGCCGATTCACGACACCCTCTCGACGGATCTCCCCAAAGGGAACACACGGAGATAACCGTCGCTTGACCGACCTAACAGACCTCCAACAAGACAACAGATCCCCAACAGGACACCGGATCCCCGACGGGGACTTCAGGAGAGCCACGTCCGCCACGTGGACTCATGGCCCCGCACCCACTTCTCCGCCGCCTGCTCCGGCGTCAGCTTCTGGTCGGCGATCATCAGGGCCACCTCGTTCTGGTCCTCGGTCGTCCACCGGAACTTCTTCAGGAAGGCGGCGGCCTTCCCGCCGGAGCGGGCGAAGTCGGAGTTGAGGTACTTCTCCAGCGGGGTGTGGGGGTAGGCGCAGGCGACCTTCGCGGGGTCGGCGTCGCAGCCCTCCTTGTAGGCGGGAAGCTTCACCTCGGTCATGGGGACCTTCTTGAACAGCCACTGCGGCGCGTACCAGTAGGTGAGGAAGGGCTTCCTCTCCTTGGCGAACTGCCTGATCTGGGTGATCTGGGCGGCCTCGGAGCCGGCGAAGACGACCTGGTAGTCCAGGTCCAGGTTGGCCACGAGCGCCTTGTCGTTGGTGACGTACGACGGGGAGCCGTCCATGAGCTGGCCCTTGCCGCCGCTCTCCGCGGTGCGCATGAGGTCGGCGTACTTGTTGAGGTTCTTCCAGTGGGTGACGTCCGGGTGCTGCCGGGCGAAGTACGTGGGGACGTACCAGCCGATGTGCCCGGTCACGCCGAGTTCGCCGCCGCGGGTGATGGTCTTCTTGTCGTCGACGTAGCGCTGTTCCTGTTCGGGGTGGCCCCAGTCCTCCAGGATCGCGTCGACCCGGCCCTGGCTGAGGGCGTCCCAGGCGGGGACCTCGTCGACCTGCACGGTGTCGACGCGGTAGCCGAGCTCGTGCTCCAGGAGGTACTGGGCGACGGCCACGTTGGCCTGGGCGCCGACCCAGGACTGGACGGAGAGGGTCACCGTCTTCGAGCCCTGGGCGTTCGCGAACGGCGAGGCCTGCTTGGTCATGTCGGCGGCGCCGCAGCCGGTGAGCAGCAGCAGCGAGGCGACCGCGGCGGTCGTACAGACGCGGGTACGGATACGCATGTCACGCTCCCTTCTTCGTACGGCGTTGCGTCGGCTGGGTCACCCGGTCGAGCATCAGGCCGAGGCAGACGATCGCGGCACCGGCCACCAGACCGGTCGCGAGGTCGCCCTGGGCGAGGCCGAAGACGACGTCGTAGCCGAGGGCGCCACCGCCGACCAGGCCGCCGATGATGACGACGGCGAGGACCAGGACCACGCCCTGGTTGACGGCGAGCAGCAACGCCGGGCGGGCGAGCGGGAGCTGGACCTGGCGCAGCTGCTGCCAGCTGGTGGCACCGAGGGAGCTGGAGGACTCCATCGCCGCCGCGTCGACCTGGCGCAGGCCCTGGGTGGTGATGCGGACGACGGCGGGCAGCGCGTAGACGACGGCCGCGGCGACGGCGGGGGCGCGGCCGACGCCGAACAGGGCGACGACCGGGATGAGATAGACGAACTGCGGCATCGTCTGGAAGACGTCCAGGACGGGACGCAGGGCTCGTTCGAGGCGGTCGCTGCGGGCCGCGGCGATGCCGGTCGCGAAGCCGATGACCAGGGTGACGGCGACGGCGGCGAGGACCTGGGAGAGGGTGTCGAGGGCCGGTGTCCACACGCCGAGGACGCCGATGGCGGCCATGGCGAGGACCGCGGTGAGCGCGGTCTGCCAGGTGCCGATCAGCCAGGCCAGGGCGGCGACCACCAGCAGCACCGACCACCACGGCAGCCAGGTCAGTCCGTCCCGGAGCGGGTTGAGGACCCAGGTGGTGAAGTGGGCGGCCCAGTCGGCGGTGCCGCCGATGACGGGGACGCCGGAGTAGAGGTGGGCGGTCATCCAGTCGACGGCGCGGTTGACGGGTTCGGCGATCCGCACGGTCCAGGCGTCGGGCCAGTCGAGGCGGCCCATGAGACGTCCGGCGACGGCGATCGCGAGGGCGGCGACGAGGGCGTACGGCCATCCCGTGCGGCGCGGCTCCGCGGACGTGGAGCCGTGGCCGGCCGCTCCGGTGACGCGGTCCAGGACGACGGCCAGCAGCACGATCGGGATGCCGGCGGCGAGGGCCGCGCCGACGTCGACGGAGGCGAGCGCCTGGTAGACGCGGTCGCCGAGGCCGCCGGCGCCGATGACCGACGCGATGACGGCCATCGACAGGGCCATCATGATCGTCTGGTTGAGACCGAGGAGGAGTTCCTTGCGGGCCAGCGGGATGCGGGCGGTCAGCAGGCCCTGGCGGGCGGTCGCGCCGAGGGACCGCACCGCCTCCAGCACCTCCTTGTCGGCGCCGCGCAGGCCGAGCGCGGTGAGGCGGGCCATGGGCGGGGCGGCGTAGACGACCGTGGCGAGGACGGCGGCGGGGACGCCCATGCCGAAGACCAGGACGACGGGGAGGAGGTAGGCGTAGGCCGGGAGGACCTGCATGGTGTCGAGGACCGGGCGCAGGGCCCTGTTCAGGCGGTCGGAGAGTCCGCCGGCCAACCCGAGCAGCGCGCCCACGGCGACGGACGCGATGACGGCCACGACCATCAGGGCCAGGGTCTGCATGGTCGGCACCCACATGCCCAGCCAGCCGCAGGTGAGGAACGCGGCCACGGTGCCCAGGGCGAGGCGGAGGCCCGCGACCCGCCAGGCGACCAGGGCGCTCAGGGCCGTCACGCCGGCCCAGCCGGCCGCGAGCAGCACCAGGTAGACGGCCCGTACGCAGAGCACGATCGCGTTGCTGACGTGGCCGAAGAAGTAGAGGAAGAGGGGGTGGGTGTCGCGGTTGTCGACGATCCAGGTGCTGGTGTCGGTGAGGGGCTTGGTGAGGTCGACGGTCAGGGCGTCCGGCCAGGCGCCGCCGGCCCAGCGGGCGTTCGCCAGGGGGACGAGGACGGCGGCGGCCAGGGCGAGCAGCCCGAGCTTGTGGACGGCCCGGTGCCTGAGGACGGCGGGCACGGTACGCGGGGAGAAGACGGTGATCGCAGCCATCAGACCGCCTCCTTCGCCGTTCCGGCCACCACCCCGAGCAGCCCGTCGGCGTCCACCACCCCGACGCACCGTCCCTGGGCCACGACCCGTGCCGGCTCGCCCGAGCGGGCCACGGCCTCGATCGCCTCCGAGACCGTGGCGTCCGGCGCCACCGCCGGGCCGGTGACCGCGTCCCCGTCCGTGGGCGTACGCATCGCCGTCCGCACCGTCAGGACCTGCTCGCGCGGTACGTCGCGGACGAACTCGCGGACGTAGTCGTCGGCCGGAGAGCCCACGATCTCCTCCTGGGTGCCCAGTTGGACGACCTTGCCGTCGCGCATCAGGGCGATGCGGTCGCCCAGCTTCAGGGCCTCGTTCAGGTCGTGGGTGATGAAGACCATCGTGCGGCCCTCCTCGCGGTGCAGGCGGACGACCTCCTCCTGCATGTCCCGGCGGATCAGCGGGTCGAGCGCGCTGAAGGGCTCGTCGAAGAGGAGGACCTCCGGGTCCGCCGCCAATGCCCGGGCGAGGCCCACGCGTTGGCGCTGGCCGCCGGAGAGCTGGCCGGGCCTGCGCTGTTCCATGCCCTCCAGACCGACCTTGGCGACGACCTCGGCCGCGCGCGCCCGGCGTTCGGCCTTGCCCACGCCCTGGATCTCCAGGCCGTAGGCGACGTTGTCGAGGACCGTGCGGTGCGGGAGGAGGCCGAAGTGCTGGAAGACCATGGCGGCGCGGTGCCGGCGCAGTTCGCGCAGCCGGGGCTTGTCCATGGCGCGGACGTCCTCGCCGTCGATGGCGATGGTGCCGGCCGTCGGCTCGATGAGCCGGGTCAGACAGCGCACCAGCGTGGACTTGCCCGAGCCGGACAGGCCCATCACCACGAAGACCTCGCCCTTGCGGACGTCGAAGGAGACGTCCCGGACGGCGGCGGTGCAGCCGGTGCGGGCGCGGAGGCCGGCGGGGTCGAGGGCGGCGAGTTCGGCGTCGGCGGGGATCCGGTCGGCCTTCGGACCGAAGACCTTCCAGAGCCCGTTCACGGAGAAGACAGGGGTCTCGGAGACAGGGGTCCCGGACGTGGAGGTCCCGGAGACAGAGGTCCCGGACATAGAGGTCTCGGAGTTAGGGGTCCCGAAGTCAGGGGTCCCGGAGACAACAGAGCCACTCATCACGCACCGCCTCCGATCAGGTCCACGGCTTTCTCACCGACCATGAGCACCCCGATCATCGGGTTCACGGCCGTCATCGTCGGGAAGACCGACGCGTCGGCGATCCGGATGCCGTCCAGGCCGCGGATGCGCAACTCGGGGTCGACCACGGCGAGTTCGTCGTCCACGGCGCCCATGCGGCAGGTGCCCGCCGGGTGGTACACGGTGTGGGCGACCTTGCGGGCGTACTCGCTCAGTTCCTCGTCGCCGGTGACGTCCGGGCCCGGGCACACCTCGCGCTTGAGCCAGCCCGCCAGCGGCTCGGTCCGCGCGATCTCACGGGCGATGCGGATGCCGTCCACCAGGGTGCGGGCGTCGTAGTCGTCCTCGTCGGTGAAGTAGCGGAAGTCCAGGGCCGGTTTGACCGACGGGTCGGCGCTGGTCAGGTAGAGGCGGCCGCGGCTCTTCGGCTTGGGGATGTTGGGGGTCATCGAGACGCCGTACGCGGGGCGTTCGTAGCCCAGTCGCTCGGGGTTGTCGGTGAAGGGGACCTGGTAGAAGTGGAACATCAGGTCCGGGCCCAGGTGTTCGGGGTCGCGGCGGACGAACAGGCCCGCGTCGGAGTCCATCGCGGAGTTCTCCGGGATGGGGCCGTTCGTCTCCCAGACGATGACCGACTCGGGGTGGTCGAGGAGGTTCTCGCCGACTCCGGGCAGGTCGTGCACGACGGGTATGCCGAGGGCTTCGAGGTCACGGGCGGGGCCGATGCCCGAGTGCAGGAGCAGCCTCGGCGAGTCGACGGCGCCCGCGCACAGCAGCACCTCGTTACGGGCGCGTACGACGAACTCCTCGCCGTCCTTGGCGCGGACATGGACGCCGCGGGCGTGCGTGCCGTCCAGGTCGAGCCGGTACGCCCAGGTCTCCAGCAGGATCGTGAGGTTGGGGCGTTCGTCCATCACCGGGTGCAGATACGCCACGGACGCCGAGGACCGCTTGTTGTTCTCGGGGTGGTAGGCGAGGTCGAAGAAGCCGACGCCGTCGTCGAAGGGCCGCCGGTTGAAGCCCTCGACGCGCGGGACGCCCGTCGCCTTCTGGGCGGCGTCGACGAAGTCGCGGGCGATGGCGTTCCGGTCCTTCTCGTCGACGGGGACGATGTTGTTGAGCAGCCGGGCGTAGTACGCCTCCATCGGCACCGCACCCCAGCCCTTGGCGCCGTTCGCCTCCCACTCGTCCCAGTCGGACGGCAGCGGCTTGAAGGAGATCAGGGTGTTGTGCGAGGAGCAGCCGCCCAGGACGCGGGCGCGGCTGTGCCGGATGTGGGAGTTGCCGCGGGGCTGCTCCACCGTCGGGTAGTCGTAGTCGAGGTCGCCGCCGAGGAGGCCCATCCAGCGGCGCAGGGTGAGGACGTCCTCGCGGTCGACGTCGCTGGGGCCGCCCTCGATGACGGCGACGGTGACGTCGGGGTTCTCGGTGAGGCGGGAGGCGATGACGGAACCGGCGGTGCCGCCGCCTATGACGACGTAGTCGTAGAGATGATTGTTCTCTGGCATGGGGGTACTCCTGAAGCGTGGGGGGGGTCGGCCTGCCAGTCGGCAGAGGACCGGCCTGCGAACGGCGAACAGCAAACGGCTCAGCCGGCGAACCAGCGGACCGGCTTCGGCGCGAGGTTCTGGTAGACGTGCTTGCTCTCGCGGTACTCGGCGAGCCCGGCGGGGCCCAGCTCACGCCCCGTCCCGCTCTTGCCGAAGCCGCCCCACTCCGCCTGCGGGAGATAGGGGTGGAAGTCGTTGATCCAGACGGTGCCGTGCCGCAGTCGGCCGGCGACGCGGCGGGCGCGTCCCGCGTCTGCGGTCCAGACGGCGCCGGCGAGGCCGTACTCGGTGTCGTTGGCGAGGAAGACCGCCTCGTCCTCCGTACGGAAGGTCTCGACGGTGAGGACCGGGCCGAAGACCTCCTCGCGGACGACCTTCATCTCGCGGTGGCAGGCGTCGAGGACGGTCGGCTCGTAGAAGAATCCGTCGCCGAGCCCCTCCGGCCGCTTGCCGCCCGTGCGCAGCACCGCGCCCTCCGCCAGCGCCGAGGCGACGTAGGCTTCGACCTTGGCGCGCTGCTGCTCGGAGACGAGCGGGCCGCACTCGACGCCGTCGTCGGTGCCTCGGCCCAGCCTGATCCGGCTTGCCCGGGCGGCGAGTTCGGCGACGAAGCGCTCACGCACCGACTCCTCGACGATCAGCCGACCGCCCGCCGAGCAGACCTGGCCGCTGTGGATGAAGGCCGCGTTGAGAGCCTGGTCGACGGCGGTGTCGAAGCCCTCCTCGGTGGCGCAGGCGTCGGCGAAGACGACGTTGGGGTTCTTGCCGCCGAGTTCCAGGGCGACCTTCTTGACCGAAGGGGCCGCGGCCTGCGCCACCTTGGTGCCGCTGACCAGGCCGCCGGTGAAGGAGACGAGGTCGACGTCGGGGTGCTCGGCGAGCCGGGCGCCGACCGAGGCGCCGGGCCCGGTGACGATGTTGGCGACCCCGGCCGGGAGACCGGCCTCCACCAGCAGCTCGATCAGGGCGACGGTCGTCAGCGGGGTGATCTCGCTGGGCTTGACGACGAAGGTGTTCCCCGCGGCGAGCGCCGGAGCGATCTTCCAACTGGCCTGGAGGAGCGGGTAGTTCCACGGGGTGATGAGGGCGCAGACCCCCACCGGCTCGTGCACCACGACGCTGTGGATGTCGGGCGAGCCCGCGTCGACGACCCGGCCGCCGGACTCGGCGGCGACGAGACCGGCGAAGTAGCGGAAGGCGTCGGCGACACAGTCGATGTCGACGCGGCCCTCTTCGAGGGTCTTGCCCGCGTCGCGGCTCTCCAGCAGGCCGAGCCGTTCGCGGTCGCGCATGAGGAGGTCGGCGACGCGGTAGAGCAGGGCGGCGCGCTCGGCGACCGGGGTGCGGGGCCAGTCGCCGTGGTCGAAGGCCTCGCGGGCGGCGGCGACGGCCAGGTCGGTGTCCTTCTCGTCCCCTTCGGCGACGACGGCGAAGGGCTGCGCGTCAGCGGGGTCGATGATGTCGCGGGTCGCGCCGGAGAGGGCTGCGCGCCACTCGCCACCCGCGTGGATCGTCTGCTGGGCCTGCTGTCCGGCCATGATCGGTGTTGCCTTCCGTTCCTGGTTCGCTCCCCTGAGTCACACGGATGTCACCCAGCGGGACCGTCAGCGCCTGCCCTCGCCCCCGCATTGCATGCGCAATCAAGGCTGGAAAGTGCTCCGCATCACTGAACATGCGGGCAAATAGGGCGAATCGTACGCTGAGTGAGGGCCCGCATGTGGCGGCCACCACACGACCGCGGCAGCAGCCACCACACCGGCGACCGCAGCGGCCACCGCATGCGCACCCCGGAGGTGACGCATGGCAGGAAAAGCACTCGCCTGGGTGACGGCCGCGCTGCTGCTCTCACCGGTCCTCATCGCCGCGGACGACGGCGACGACCTCACCGCGCGGCAACTCGCCGACCAGGCGAAGGACAACCTCCTCGACGCGAAGTCCGTCCATCTGAAGCTGACCGACCGCAGCACCGACACGCGGACCAGCACCACCCAGCCGACCTCGATGGATCTCGCCCTCGACCAGGACGGCAACTGCGTGGGCTCGATGGAGATGGGGGCGCACGGCGGCAGCGTGGAGATCGTCAAACAGGGTGACGAGGTGTGGATGAAGCCGGACGCCGACTTCTGGAAGGCCCAGGTGCCGGGCGGCCAGGGCGACGCGGTCGCCGAGCTCTTCAAGAACCGCTACATCCACGGCTCCACCAGCGACGCCATGCTCAAGGGCATGGCCGACACCTGCGATCTGACCTCCTTCCAGAAGGAGGTCGCGGGCGACGAGGACGGCGCGACGCCCCTGACGAAGGGCGACGAGACGACCGTCGACGGGACGAAGGTCATCCCGCTCAAGGGCACGGAGGACGGCAAGCAGGAGGTCCTGTACGTCACTTCGGACTCCCCGCACCGGCTGGTGAAGGCCACTCAGCACGGCGGCGGCACCGACCTGACGCTGACCTTCACGGACTACGACAAGCCGGTGCCGACGGCGACGCCCTCCGCCGACGAGTCGGTGGACGTGGGGAAGCTGCAGGAGGAGCTGCAGGGCGTGTGAAGCGCCGAAAGGCCTCAGTACGTGAAGTCGGCCGGCGGATCCTCCCCCACCCGCCCGTCGATCGACTCCCGGATCAGGTCGGCCTGCCCCACATGACGGGCGTACTCCTCGATCAGGTCCGCGAGGATGCGGCGCAGGCTCGGCGAGTCCCCGTTCCGGCCGGTGTAGTGGGCGAGCTGATCGAGCCCGCCCTCCGGGAGAACCTTCCGGACGTTCGCCCGGGACCGGACGACCGCGGCCCCCCACAGGGCGTACAGCTGCTCGGGCGTGTCCTGCCCGGCCGAGCGCCACTCCCAGCCGGGCTCCGCCTCCCAGTCCACGGTGTTCCAGGGCGCGCCCGGGTCCTCCCCCAGCAGCCGCAGGGTGAAGTAGTCGGCCTCCACCAGTGCCAGATGCTTGAGCAGCCCGCCCAGCGTGATCGACGAAGGGGCGAGCCGCGTGTTCAGCGCGGCCGCGTCCAGCCCCTCGCACTTCCAGGCGAACGTCCTGCGCTGCCGCTCCAGGGACCCGATCAGGGTGTCGGCCTCGCTGCCCGCGACGGGCGGCTCCAGAAGAATCTCCTCGCTCATGGGAAGCACGCTACGGTCCATTCCGGACGATCCACGACCGGAATGACAAGAGCTTCCTGATGCCCCACGCGGAACACGCCGAGCACACCGCACACGCAGAACACCCCGGACACGCCCGACACACCGAAAGCCCCACCGCCCGCGCCCTCCGCACCCTCGAACTCCTCCAGCACAGCCCCGGCATCACCGCCGACCGTCTCGCCGCCCACCTCGGCGTCTCGGAGCGCGCCGCCCGTCGCTATGTGGGCATCCTGCGCGAGGCCGGCATCCCGGTGGAGTCCACGCGGGGCCCCTACGGCGGCTACCGCGTCGGCCGCGGCCTGCGCGTACCGCCCCTGATGTTCACGTCACAGGAGGCGCTGGCGCTGGTCATGGCGGTACTGGAAGGCCATCATGACGCGGCCGACCCGGCCGGCCCGGTGGGCGGCGCGCTCGGCAAGATCGTGCGGGTGCTGCCGGCGCCGGTCGCGCATCCGGCGGAGGCGGTCCGCAGGGTGCGCACCAAGGGCCCGGAAGCCACCGCCCCCGACCCCGCCACCACGGCCGCCCTCGTCCAGGCGGCCGCCGACCGGCACCGGCTCCGCGTCGGCTACGACCTGGGCACGAAGGGCGTACGCCCCATGGAGATCGACCCGTGGGCCGTCGCCGTCCGCCACGGCCGCTGGTACCTGCTGTGCTGGTCGCACACCGCCGACGCCCGCCGGGTGCTGCGCGTCGACCGGGTCGTCGAAGTGACCGTGCTCGACGGGACGTTCACGCCGCCCGAGGACCTCGACCCGCTCGACACCCTCGAAGCGCACCTCGCCGAGGGCTGGTCGTACGAGGTGGAGGTCGTCGTCGAGGCCCCCGCCGATCTCGTCGCCCAGTGGCTGCCGCGCAGTCTCGGCCGCGCCGAGCCGCTCGACGCGCACACCACCCGTCTGCTGGCGACGACGGACGAGCCGGAGTGGTACGCCGCCCAGCTCACCGCGCTCAGGGCGCCGTTCCGTGTCGTGCGGCCGCCCGAGCTGCGGGAGGCGGTGCGCACGCTGGGGCGCCGCTTCCTCGCCGCCGCGGCCATGGACCCCGCAGCGGCCACAGCCCCCGCCTCAGCCATGGACTCCGGCGAATCCTTTGACTAAAGTCAAAGAACTATGGACCCCGTGTCAGCGGACCACGTCACCACCCTCCGCCGGTTCAACCGCTACTTCACCCGCCGGATCGGCGTCCTGGACGACCACTACCTCGGCCAGGACCGCCCCCTCGGCGAGGCCCGGCTGCTGTTCGAGATCGGCGACGGGGCCTCCCTGCGCGAACTGCGCACCCGCCTCGGCCTGGACGCCGGCTATCTGAGCCGGATGGCGAAGGCCCTGGAGGCGCAGGGCCTGGTCCGGCTGAGCGCGCACCCTGGCGACAACCGGCTGCGGATGGTCCAACCGACCCCCGCCGGACGGGTCGAGCTTAAGGAGCAGAACCGGCGGGCGGACGCCCTCGCCACCGGCCTCCTCGAAGGTCTCACCGCCGACCAGCGCGCCGAGCTGACCGGAGCCATGGCCACCGTCCAGCGTCTGCTGCGCCTCGCGGCCATCACCGTCACCCTCGTCGACGGCGCCGCCCCGGACGCCCGCGCCTGCCTGGACGCCTACGCCGCCGACCTCGACGCCCGCTTCCCCGAGGGCTTCGACACGTCCGATCTCGTCGGCCCGGAGGAGGTGTCCGGTGCGGCGGGCGCGTTCTTCGTGGCGTACGAGGAGGGCCGCCCGGTCGGCTGCGGGGCGCTGCGCCGCCTGGAGCCGGGCGTCGGCGAGCTCCGGCACGTGTGGGTGCGCCAGGACGCCCGCCGCCTGGGCCTGGCCCGCCGACTGCTCGCGGCGCTGGAAGGCGAGGCCACCGCGCGCGGCCTCACGCTCCTGCGCCTCGACACGCACGCCACCCTCACCGAGGCGCAGACGATGTACCGGGCGTGCGGGTACACGGAGATCCCGTCGTACGCGGACCACGTCTACGCCGACCACTGGTTCGAGAAGCGGCTATAGCCCCCCTGATGCCCGCCTCCCTTCCGTCCAGTCGGCCATCAACTCCCGTACGGTCCCGCGCAGCCAGGCATGGGCCGGATCGGCGTCGTGCCGCGGATGCCACGCCAACCCCAGGCGCAGCGGCGGCAGTTGCAGCGGGATGTCGAAGGTGACCAGGCCCAGGCTCTGCGACAGGGGCAGCGCCCAGGTGGTGGACAGTCCGACCAGATCGGTGTCGCGGACGACGAACAGCGACGACGGGTAGGTCCCGACCGACCCCACCACCCGCCGTTTCAGACCGAGTTCGGCGAGCGCCGCATCGATCGGACCGTGCAGCTTCCCGCGCCGGGAGACGATCAGATGGTCGGCCTCCGTCGCGAACCGCTCCGCCGTCAACTCCCCTTGCAGCAGCGGATGTCCGGCCCGTACGACGCCGACCATACGGTCCTCCAGCAGCGTCTCCGCATGCACCTCGGGCTGCGTCTGGTCCACCACCCCGACCTCGAGGTCGGCGGTCCCCTCGCGCAGGAGCGGCGCGTCGACATGGCTCTCGCCGAGGTACCGGATGCGGATGCCGGGCGCCTCGGCGGCGGCCCGGGCGAACAGGGCCGGGCCGTGGGAGGCGGCGATCGCGTCGTGCCCGAGGATGGTGAACGTCCGCTCCACCGTGCGCAGATCGGTGTCCTGCCCCGGCGCGAACAACGCCCGCGCACGCTCCACCACCGCGCTCACCTCGGCCCGCACGGCGAGCGCGCGCGGCGTCGGCACCATCTGCCGCCCGGCCCGCACCAGCACGGGGTCACCGAGCGCCTTGCGGATCCGGCCGAGGGTGCGCGACATGGCGGGCTCGGACAGATGCAGCCGCCGGGCGGCACCGCCCACGCTCTGTTCCTCCAGCAGCACATCGAGCGCGACCAGCAGGTTCAGATCCAGATTCCCGGATTGCGTCACACGCATCCATCCCTTGCAAAGCTTGCACTGGAGTGCAGGACACCTCCGACCCTACGGTGAGAAGGCATCCCAGACCAACGCCCGCTCCCCGGAGGAGCCATGCCCTCGCACGCCCTGAAACGGTCCACCCTGCTCGCCGTCTGCGCCTGTGTCCTGCTCGCCCAGAGCATGGTCGCGGCCGTCAACCTCCTGATCCCGCAGCTGAGTTCGTCCGCCCTGCATCCCTCGCACACCGAGATCCTGTGGACCGTCGACGCCTACGTCATCGCCTTCGCGGGCCTGCTCATCCCGGCGGGCGCGCTCGGCGACCGGTACGGCCGCAAGGGCGCGCTGCTCTCAGGTCTCGCCCTGTTCGCCGCGGGCGCCGCCACCAGCGCCCTCGCGCCCGGCCCGGCGCTGCTGATCGCGGGCCGGGCGGTGTGCGGGACGGGCGCCGCCCTGATCACCCCGGCGACGATGTCGATCCTGCTGCATCTCGCGGGCCCCGAGGGGCGGGCCCGTGCGATGGCCTCCTGGACGCTGGCGATCGGCGTCGGCGGCATGCTGGGCAACCTCGGCGGCGGGCTGGTCGGCCAGTTCCTCAGCTGGCGGGCGCTGTTCGCGGCGATGGTCCCGCTGGCCGCGCTCCTCGCGACGGCCGTCGCGATCACGACCCCGCGCACCCCCCGCTCCCCGCACGGCACGCTCGACCCGGTGGGCACCCTGCTCCTCACCGCGGGCCTGCTGGCGGTCCTGTTCGGCATCATCGAGGGCCCCGCCTACGGCTGGGCCTCGCCGCGCATCCTCGGCGTCTTCGCCCTGGGCGCCCTGCTGGTGGCCGTCTTCACCGCGTACGCCCGACGCGCCCGCAGGCCCCTGATCGACCCGCGCCTCTTCGTCACGTCCCCCCGGCTGCGCGCGGGCACCCTGGGCCTGGCCACCGGCTTCTTCGGCCTCTTCGCCCTCTTCTTCGTCAACTCGCAGTACCTGCAAGGCGTGAAGGGGTACGGCCCCGCCGTCACCGGCGTCGCGATCGTGCCGCTGATCGTCGGCATGGCGCTGGTGCCGAGGCTGGCGGCGCGCTGGACGTCGTACCCCCGCCCGGTCATCGGCGGCGGCCTCGCGCTCATCGGCCTCGGCCTGCTGGGCGCGTCCACGGCGGACGCGGGAACGCCCTACCCCCTGTACGCCTGCTGGCTCCTGGTGATCTCGGTCGGCACGGGCCTGTCCATGCCCGCGCTCACCCTCACCACGGCCACGTCCCTGCCGGCCCACCAGGCAGGCCTGGCCTCGGGCCTGGGCACCTCGGCCCGCGAGCTCGGCGCGGCCCTGGGCGTCGCCGTCACCGGCACCGCCCTCGCCCACCACCCCGACCTCGCCCATGGCATGGGCCCGGCCCTGCGCACGGTGGCGGCCCTGGTGCTGGTGGCGACGGCGCTGGTGGTCGCGGGGTACGGCAGGGCGAAGGTCCCGGCGGCCGGGCGGACCGAGGCCCGTACGCCTACGAACACTCCAGTCCCGTAGGGCAGAACGAGCTCAGCGCCATGGTGAGCGGTTCGCGGACCTCGGCGCGGGGCAGGTCCTCCGGGCCGCTCGCGCGGATCGCGTAGAGCGTGCCGTCGGCCGCCTCGAAGCGATGGTCGATCACCTGGCGAGCGCCCTTGTCCTCGTCGTCGTAGCGGTAGGAGAGCTCCGACCAGGTGGTGTCCTCGTCGCGTTCGAGGGCCTGGTAGCCGGGCTGGCGGGCGAAGCCGAAGCCGGGGTCGTTCTCGGCCTGGTGCAGGGACTCGGCCGGGCTGTCCTCGGCCAGCCGGAAGATCTGCAGCTGGCGGTCGTCGTCGGGGGCGTCGTAGAAGACCACCGGCGCCTTCTCGCCCTGCTTCTGTCTGCGGGTCCAGGACTCGGGGACGGCGATCGAGTAGCCGACGGGGTCGTCGGCGAGGCGGTAGCCGGGGGCGGGGGTGGGTGACGCGGGCGGGGACTGAAGGGGCGTCGCCGACGGGGTGGGCTCGAAGGTCGTCGGCTCGGGCGCCGACGTCGTGACGACCACGCTCGGGCCCGGGGTGGCATGGGCGCCCACCCCACCGTCACGGGTCAGGAACCAGACCCCGGCACCGATGCCCGAGCCCAGCACGACCATCGCGGTCAGGATGGCGAGCAGACGGCGCGGGCCGGGGGACGGTGGCGGCGGAGGCGGAGGCGGCTGGATGTACGGCTGCGGCTGGACCGGTGGCGGCGGCACGGGCGGGGGCGCCCCCCACGGCGGCGTGTTCGACGGCGGTGGGTACGGCGTCGGCGGTGTGTACGACGTCTGTGTCTCCGCCGACGCCCACGGCGGCAGGGCGCCGCTCTGCCCCTGCGTACCCCAGGCCGCCTGGCCTCTCTCCTCGCTGGGCTCGTGCTCGTCGGAACCCGAGCTGTAGCCGTTCCCTTGCCATCCGTCGTTCATCGCGAACCACCCGAATCACCTTGGCGGGTAACGTTCTTGACGGTAGCGGTGAAAACGGGCGCGGGCCCCGCCCCGGATGAAACCGGAACAGGGCCCGTGCAGGCTTGTGACGCGGAGCGCGTGACTCAGATGAGGCCGAGCGCGCGGACCGCCTCGCGCTCCTCCGCCAGCTCGGCGACGGAGGCGTCGATGCGGGAGCGGGAGAACTCGTTGATGTCCAGGCCCTGCACGATCTCGTACCGGCCGTCCTTGGTGGTGACCGGGAAGGAGGAGATCAGGCCCTCCGGGACGCCGTAGGAGCCGTCCGACGGGATGCCCATGGAGGTCCAGTCGCCGTCGGCCGTGCCGTTGACCCACGTGTACACGTGGTCGATGGCGGCGTTGGCGGCGGAGGCCGCGGAGGACGCGCCACGTGCCTCGATGATCGCCGCGCCGCGCTTGGCGACGGTCGGGATGAAGTCCTCGGCCAGCCACTTCTCGTCGCTGACGACCTCGGCGGCGTTCTTGCCGCCGACCGTGGCGTGGAAGATGTCGGGGTACTGGGTGGCGGAGTGGTTGCCCCAGATGGTCAGACGCTTGATGTCGGCGACCGTGGAGCCCGTCTTCTTCGCGAGCTGGGTCAGCGCGCGGTTGTGGTCGAGGCGGGTCATCGCGGTGAAGCGCTCGGCCGGTACGTCCGGGGCCGCGGCCTGGGCGATCAGGGCGTTGGTGTTGGCCGGGTTGCCGACGACGAGGACCTTGATGTCGTCCGCGGCGTTGTCGTTGATGGCCTTGCCCTGCGGCTTGAAGATGCCGCCGTTGGCCTCCAGGAGGTCACCGCGCTCCATGCCCTTGGTGCGGGGGCGGGCGCCGACGAGGAGGGCGACGTTGGCGCCGTCGAAGGCGACGTTCGGGTCGTCCGTGATGTCGATGCCCTGGAGGAGCGGGAAGGCGCAGTCGTCCAGCTCCATGGCGGTGCCCTCGGCGGCCTTGAGCGCCGGGGTGATCTCCAGGAGGCGGAGCTTGACCGGCACGTCCGCGCCGAGCAGCTGGCCGGAGGCGATGCGGAAGAGCAGGGCGTAACCGATCTGGCCGGCCGCGCCGGTGACGGTGACGTTCACGGGAGTGCGGGTCATGGCGTTCTCCGTATGACAGCTGGCGGTGGGCGTCCTTGCCCTGGGGTGCGGACGTACAAATGATCGATCTCTCGGCATCAAGAGATCCACCGGTCAGGCTATCGCGCATCCGGGATGCCGGACGTCCGGGTCCCTGTGGCCCACCCCACAAAGTCAGCGAAGAGCGACGGCCGCCCGTTCGGGAGAGGGGGAACGGGGCGGCCGTCGTATGGGGGTTCCGACTTGGCCGGACTCCCGTGGGGGTACGGTTCGCGTGCCCACGATTCGTCCGGCCATGCCTGCGGCCCCGGAATTCTTTTCAGCCACGGGCGACTACGAGGTGCACCCCTTCGTCCCGGCCGCCAGCGTCGCGCAGGCCTTCGCCTCGCCGGCGTCCTTCACCGCCACCATCGGGGTGTACGCGATCGTGTCCCCGGCCGTGGTGATCGAGCCGGTCTGCTGCTTGCCCCTGCCGACGGTCACGGCGACCTTGTCGCCCTGCGCGCCTCCGGTGATACGGCCCCACGCGGTACCGCACGTCTTGCTGTAGCGGACCTCCACGACGGTGGTGCCGACGGTGGCGGTCTTGGCGGTGGTCACCAGGTCGCCGCTGCAGCCCATGCTCTCCGCGTCCTTGCCCGTGCAGGAGTCACCGCTGCACTTGACCCCGGCGGGGAGGTTCGCGGGCGTGGAGGCGGTCGGGGACGGCGAGGCCTTGCCGCCCTCGTTCTTCTTGTCGCCGCCGCCGTCGGTGAGGAAGTACGCCGCACCGATGACGACGAGCACGCCGACGACACCGGCGAGGAACATCGTCAGCCGCCGCTTGCCACCGGTCCCACCGGAGCCGGGCGCCCCGGAGCCGGGTGCACCGGCACCGGACCCACCGGCCGGACGCGGGCTCTGCGCGGGTTCGCCGTACGGCGGCTGCGCGGTCGGCGACCAGGCCGGTCCGTCGGGAGCGCGTCCGCCCGCCGACGAGGGACCGGCGTACCCGGCGAGCCCCCAGGAGTTGACACCGCTTTCCCGGCTCCCCTGGGCCGACTCGCCGCGCGAGCCCTGCGCGCCTGAGGCGCCCGGCACGCCCGTGGCGTCCCGCACCTCCGGCGAGGCCGGCTGCGGCGGCACCGTCGGCGCCACGCCCGCGGGCCCGGCCACCCCCGGCGTCGCCGTGGCGCTGCCGCTCCTGCGGGCCGTCTTGCTGCCCTTGGCGCCGGCGGGCGGCGCCCCGAACTCACCGAGCGCGGCGCGCGCCTGGGAGATCCGGATGGCCTCCATGGTCATGTCGTGGCGCATCTCCGAGCGGCTCCAGGCACGCTCGGCGAGCTCCCACATCGTCGTCAGATGGATGGGATTGGTGCCGGTGACCTCGGCCAGCGCCACGATCGCGCCCTTGGGCGCGAGGAGTCTGCCGTTGAGATAACGCTCCCAGGACGTCTTGCTGTAGCCCGTGCGGTCGGCGACCGCCGCGATGCTCAGTCCGCTGCGGTCCACGAGCCGCCGCAACTGGCTTGCGAACTCCCTGACCTGCGGATCCAGTTCATCCGGCAAGGCCCTCCAACGAGGCATTGCTTCCCCCCTCTTTCCCCCCGGTCGTGCTGGCTCTTGCTGCGTTTCCCCGTGCGTGGTGCCCTCTGCCGAGTCCCCGTCTGGCTACCCACAGGGATGCGCCCGACAAGGATCTCAGTTCCCGGGGTGGGGGCGCACGGGTGCATCGGGGCCGGGGGCATGCACCGTTGCACGCCGACCCGGCCGCGGTCCAGTTCTTCAGCAACGGGACGTCCCGGACCGTCCCGATCGGTCACGGTAACCCTCTTATCGAACGGCTTCGTTGCAAATCCGCGAACTTGTCAACACATCGACACATGGGACGCACACCGCCCGTAACGCACGCCACTCGGGTACGGAGCTCACCCAAGCACCACGACACCGACGCCCGCGACGAGCGCCAGCAGAAACAGCAGCAGTACGGCGGCCAGCAGCATCCGGTTCGGGCCGCGCGGCGCCTTCGACGGCGGCGGATCCTCCCACCACGGCAGTGTGGGATCGTCCTCGTACTCCTCGGCCGCCGCGGGCTGTTCGGGGGCCGCCGCCGGGCGGGGCCAGGCCTGGACGGCGAGTTCCCAGCGGACGCCGACGCGCTCGGCCTCCGGGCCGCCCAGCCCGGCGATCCCGCACAGGGCGCTGACGGCCTGCCGGGGCGGCGGCTGCGTGGCGTTGAGATAGCGGTGCCAGGAGGACTTGCTGTACGCGGTGCGCGCGCCGAGCGCGGCCAGGCTGAGGCCGGTCGCGTCCTTCAGCCGCCGCAGCTGCTCCACGAAGTGCCGCACCTCCGGCGGCAGATCCTCCGGCAGCGACTGCCAGGCGCCCATCGCTCACCTCCACGGTGTCGGACGACACCCGGCCGGTGATCGGTTCCCCTCGCTTCTCCTGCCGTGACAGGGCCCGGACACCGTAGCGGAATGGTCACTTCCGCGGCACAGCGTGCTGACAGGCGTTGAACAGCGTCTTCGTCGTGCACCAGGGTTGACGCAGACGGCGGCCCGTCCTTCCTCGGGGGAGGGGACGGACCGCCGTCATGAGGCGCCGGGGATCGGCCGGTGACCGGCCGGGAGATCAGCTGCTGACCGTGAAGTGCAGCGCGTCCTTCAGGAACGGGATGACCAGCCACGGCTCCGGCTGGGCCATCAACGCCAGCAGCGCGATCGCGGCGCCCAGCACGCCGTACGTGACGATGTCGGTGAACCGGGAGCGCACCGCGAGCATGCCGACGTCCGGCAGCAGCCAGCGCAGCACCCCGCCGGCCAGCAGTCCGGCGCCGATGAGCAGCGAGCCGACGCGGAACTGGTCGGTGGCGACCACCAGCAGGCCGACCGCGACCGTGGCCAGCACGGCGAGGATCGGCCACTGCCGGGCGGGCGCCGGGGCGTCACTCGGCGCGGCCCGGCCGCCGCCCTCGGGGCGGGCGGTGTCCCGGGTGAACAACGGGAAGCGACGGGTCGTGCGGCGCGGCTTCCCGTCGACGTCGGGGGCGCTGATCGGGTCCCGGACCTCGATGTCGTTCTCCTCGCGGTCAGGCGACACTGCGCTCCGCCGCCTCGACCACGTTGACCAGCAGCTGGGCCCGGGTCATCGGGCCGACACCGCCGGGGTTCGGGGAGATCCAGCCGGCCACCTCGGCGACACCGGGGTGGACGTCGCCCACGATCTTGCCGTCGGCGCTGCGCGAGACACCGACGTCGAGGACGGCGGCGCCCGGCTTCACGTCCTCCGGGCGGATCAGGTGGGCGGAGCCCGCGGCGGCGACGATGATGTCCGCGCGCTTGAGGTGCGAGGACAGGTCCCGGGTGCCGGTGTGGCACTGGGTCACGGTGGCGTTCTCGCTGCGCCGGGTGAGCAGCAGCGGCATCGGGCGGCCGATGGTGACACCGCGGCCGACGACCACGACCTCGGCGCCCTTGATCTCCACGCCGTACTGGCGGAGCAGGGTGAGGACGCCGTTGGGGGTGCAGGGCAGCGGGGCCGGCTCGTTGAGGACCAGGCGGCCGAGGTTCATCGGGTGCAGACCGTCGGCGTCCTTGTCCGGGTCCATCAGCTCCAGGATGCGGTTCTCGTCGATGCCCTTGGGCAGCGGCAGCTGGACGATGTAACCGGTGCAGGCGGGGTCCTCGTTCAGCTCCCGCACCACCGCCTCGATCTCCTCCTGCGTGGCCGTCTCCGGCAGTTCGCGCTGGATGGAGGCGATGCCGACCTGGGCGCAGTCGCGGTGCTTGCCGGCGACGTACTTCTGGCTGCCGGGGTCGGTCCCGACGAGGATCGTGCCGAGGCCGGGCGTGACGCCCTTCTCCTTCAGCGCCGCCACGCGGGCGGTCAGATCGGACTTGATCGCGGCTGCGGTGGCCTTGCCATCGAGAATCTGGGCGGTCATGCCCCCATCCTCGCGGATGACCGGCCCCCGGTTCCAATCCGGGTCCCGGCGGACTGTCCGTCGTATCCGACCATGATCGCTTCTGTTGCACTTGCACAACACATGCGGAATGCGGCTGGACAACGAACCAGCCACTGAAGAACGATTGACGGCACAGTGCCGCGGGCTGTACCGGGGGGACGAACCGCATCTGTTGAACCTTCCTCCGACCGTGCCGCTCGTCGTCCCCGCACATTCGGCAAACGGAGGAAACCCGCCATGAGTTTCGGCGATCCGAACAATCCCTACGGGCCCCCGCCCCAGCAGCCGCCGGCCGCTCCCGGTTACGGCTACCCCCAGCAGGCCCCGCCCGGCGTCCCGCCGCAGCAGCCCTACGGCGCTCCCCAACAGCCCTACGGCGCCTACCCGCAGGCACCCGCGTACCCCGGCTACCCGGGCGCGAACATGGTGCCGCAGTCGATGCCGGGCCTGCTGGTGACGGCTCGTGTCTTCCTGTTCATCATCTCGGCCGTCCAGATCCTCGGCGCCCTGGGCTTCCTGTACTTCGCCGCCTTCGCCAGCGACGTGTCGGACGGCGCCGACGAGATCGGATTCAGCACGGGGGGCGACGGCGCCGACATGGCGGCCGGCGTCTTCGGTGTCTTCGCCCTGATCGCCGCCGCGCTGGCGGCCCTCTCGATCACCCTCGGCGTCAAGTTCGGCCGGGGCGGCCAGGGCATCCGGATCACCACGGTGATCTACGGCGCGCTCGGTGCCGTCGTCGGGCTCCTCGGCCTGTTCGTCGGCCTCGACTCCGGGTTCGCCACGGCGGTCGTCGGCCCACTGCTGTGGCTCGTCTTCGGCGGCATCATCGCCGCCGCTCCGGTCGTCCCCAGCGGCACGGCCTGGTTCGCGCGCCCGCGCTACTGAGCGATCCCCGCGCTCACACCGACGAGGGCCCGCCGACGCACGGTCGGCGGGCCCTCGTCGTGTGGGTGCGGCTCAGTGGAAGAAGTGCCGCGTCCCCGTGAAGTACATCGTCACGCCGGCCTTCTTCGCCGCCTCGACCACCAACTCATCGCGCACCGAACCACCCGGCTGGACGACCGCCTTCACACCGGCCTCGACGAGGATCTCCAGGCCGTCCGGGAAGGGGAAGAACGCGTCGGAGGCCGCGTACGACCCCCGCGCGCGCTCGGCACCGGCCCGCTCGACGGCCAGCTTCGCGGAGTCGACACGGTTGACCTGGCCCATGCCGACGCCGACCGAGGCGCCGTCCTTGGCGAGGAGGATCGCGTTGGACTTAACCGCGCGGCAGGCCTTCCAGGCGAAGGCCAGCTCGGCGAGCTCGGCCTCGCTCAGCGCCTCACCCGTGGCCAGCGTCCAGTTCGCCGGGTCGTCGCCGTCGGCCTGGAGGCGGTCGGTGACCTGGAGGAGGACACCGCCGTCGACCGGCTTGACCTCGACCGGGTTGGCGGGGGCGCCCGCGGCCTTCAGCACCCGGATGTTCTTCTTCTTGGCGAGGGCCTCCAGGGCCCCCTCCTCGTAGTCCGGCGCGACGATGACCTCGGTGAAGATCTCCGCGACCTGCTCGGCCATCTCCTTGCTGACCGGCCGGTTCACGGCGATCACGCCGCCGAACGCCGACAGCGGGTCGCACGCGTGCGCCTTGCGGTGCGCCTCGGCGACATCCGCGCCGACCGCGATGCCGCACGGGTTGGCGTGCTTGATGATCGCGACGGCCGGCTCGTCGTGGTCGTACGCGGCACGGCGGGCGGCGTCCGTGTCCGTGTAGTTGTTGTACGACATCTCCTTGCCGTGCAACTGCTCGGCCTTGGCCAGCCCGGCACCGGAGGCGTCCACGTACAGCGCGGCCGGCTGGTGCGGGTTCTCGCCGTAGCGGAGGGTGTTCTCACGCTCCCAGGTGGCGCCGAGGAAGTCGGGGAACTGCGACTCGTCGACCGGCGCGTAGGAGGAGGCGAACCAGGAGGCGACGGCCACGTCGTACGACGCCGTGTGCTGGAAGGCCTCGGCGGCGAGCCGCTTGCGGGTGGTGAGGTCGAACCCGCCGTCCTGGACGGCGTTCAGCACATCCGCGTACCGGGCGGGGCTGGTGACGACGGCAACCGAGGGGTGGTTCTTCGCCGCCGCGCGGACCATCGAGGGACCGCCGATGTCGATCTGCTCGACGCACTCGTCGGGCGACGCGCCGGAGGCGACCGTCTCGCGGAACGGGTACAGGTTGACGACGACGAGGTCGAACGGCTCGACACCCAGCTCGGCCAGCTGCCGCTGGTGGTCCTCCAGGCGCAGGTCGGCGAGGATGCCGGCGTGCACGCGCGGGTGCAGCGTCTTGACCCGGCCGTCCAGGCACTCGGGGAAGCCGGTGAGCTCCTCGACCTTGGTGACGGGGACGCCGGCGGCGGCGATACGGCCCGCGGTGGACCCGGTGGAGACGAGTTCGACGCCGGCCTCGTGCAGCCCGCGGGCAAGCTCCTCGAGCCCGGTCTTGTCGTAGACGCTGACGAGCGCGCGACGGATGGCCCGCTTGCCGCTCTCGATGCTCTCGGCGGTCACTGGATAACTACCTTTCGTCCCTCAATGCGATAGCCGTTGCGGGCGAGCCGCCCCACGACCTCGACGAGCAGCCTTCGCTCGACTTCCTTGATGCGCTCGTGCAGAGCGTCTTCGTCGTCCTCGTCCCGGACCTCCACCACGCCCTGAGCGATGATCGGTCCGGTGTCGACGCCGTCGTCGACGAAGTGGACGGTGCAGCCGGTGACCCGGGCGCCGTACGCGAGCGCGTCACGGACGCCGTGAGCGCCGGGAAAACTGGGGAGAAGGGCGGGGTGGGTGTTGACGAACCGGCCGCCGAACCGGGCGAGGAATTCCTTCCCCACGATCTTCATGAACCCGGCGGAGACGACCAGGTCGGGTTCGTACGCGGCGACGGCCTCGGCGAGCGCCGCGTCCCACTCCTCGCGCGTCTCGTAGTCCTTGACCCGCGTGACGAAGGTCGGCAGCCCGGCGCGCTCGGCGCGGGCGAGCCCTTCGATGCCCGCGCGGTCGGCTCCGACGGCCACGATCTCGGCGCCGTAGGCCTCGACGCCGGTCTCCGTGATGGCGTCGAGGAGCGCCTGGAGGTTGGTGCCGGAACCGGAGACCAGCACGACAAGGCGCTTAGCCACGGGGGGCCCTTTCTCGGGGAACATGCGGTATGTACGTTCGGTATGTACGTTCGTACGAATGCATCGCGCCCCGGGATACGGGGAAGTCTACGAAGCGGCCGAACGTCAGCAACGATACCGGCACTCCGGACGGCCCCCACGGGACGGGGGCGTGGCCGGAAGGTAGCGTCTGGGAGGGCTCGACTCGGGAACGTGGTCGTCGTGCGGTGCGTTTCCGAAGTGAAAGCTCACATCAGCTCACGCCAGACAGCCGTATCACCTAGGGGAAGACGCTCACTTGATGCCGGACCGCAGCCTGCGACTCCTCACGCTCCCCCCGCAGTCGATGCAGGGAGGGGAGCGCCGCGGCGTGCTGCTGCGGGAGCGCCCCGCGTCCCCGCCCGACGCACCCTCGGACGACAAGCCGGACAGCAGGCCGGGTGACGCCGGGCCGGGGGCCGGGCCCGAGGGCGACAGGCCGGACACCGGCTCGGCCGCCAGGCCGGGCGCCGGGGCGAACGCCGGGTCGGGAGGCTCCGCCGGGGACGACGACAACCCCTTCGCCCCGCCGCCGGAGGGCACGCCCGACCGGCCGTGGCAGCCGCGCCGCCCGAGTGGCGACTCCGACGACGACTCCGGCTCCCCGTGGGGCAGCCAGTGGAGCGACCGCCAGCCGGGCCGCTCCTCCGGCGGCTTCGGCGACCGTCTCGGCGGGCCCGGCCCCGAGGGCGGCCAGGGCAGCGGCGGCGGCTCCGGCACCGGCATGCGCTGGGACCCCACCGACCCCACCCAGCGCCGGGCCCGGTACTCGCTCCTGAGCGGCATGTGGGCCTTCTTCTTCGCGCTGTTCAGCTGGCCGTACGTCGCGCTGCTGCTCGGGGCGCTCGCCCTGTACTGGGGCGTCAGCGCCCTGCGCGCCAAGCCCCGCCCCGCCGACCCCGACACCCCGGCGCCGGACAGCTCGGGCTCCCGCCCCCAGACCACGGCGGCGATCAGCGGCCTGGTCACGGCGTCCCTGGCGGTCGTGCTGGTGGGCGCGGGCTTCACGGCCCAGCTCGTCTACAGCGACTACTACACCTGCACGAACGACGCGCTCACCAACCAGGCGAAGCAGTCCTGCAGCGACCTGCTCCCGAAGGAACTCCGCGGAATCCTGGGCACGAGCTGACCCTCACTCGGTGTCCGACACCTCTTTGAGCACGGCCCACCGCGCTTCCCGGGAGACGTCGTCGTGCCAGGGGGTGGCGGACGCCTCCGGAGTCGGGTTCGGAGTCGGGTTCGGACTCGGCTTCGGAGTCGGGTTCGGCGGCTTGGTCGACGGGCTCGCGATCGGATGCGCGGCCGGGTGCGGATCGGCGGGCAGGAAGTCGTAGGGCTCGAAGGCGGAGTCGTCGGCGTCGCGTTCGTACGAGGTGGAGGGCGCTGCGGCTGCTCGGCTCGTGCGCGGCTTGCGGGAGAACCAGCGGTTGGCGGGGCGCTCGGGGGCGGCGGCCTCGGGGTCGGGGTCGGAGTCGGGGGTCTCGGCGGTGGGCGTCCCCGGGCTGAAGGTCACGGGACCGGGCGCCTGCGGACCGAAGGTTGTGGGGTTGGGCGTCTCGGGGCCGGGGGTGAAAGGGCGGGACGTCTCCGGACCGGACGCTGCGAGGGCTGCGCCCCGGCCGTCGCCCTTCCGTCGCGAGAACCAGCGCCCCGCGTCCGCTACCGCCACCCCCGGCGCATCCCCAGCCCCCTCGAAGCCGTCCAACTCCCAGACCCCGACCTGGCCCTTCGGCGTTTCTCCCCGTGCCCCACCCTGCGGGGCCGGCGCCTCACCCCGCGCCCCACCCTGCGGGGCCGATGCCTCACCCCATGCCCCGCCCTGCGACACCGACGCCTGCCCCCGCGTCCCGCCCTGCAGCCCAGCCACGTCTCCGCGCGCCCCGGCGACCGTCGCCTTCCGCGCCCGCCGTGCCTTCCGCTCCCGCCGGTCCTGTCGCTCGCGGCACCGCCAGGCCCGCACCCCCAGTGCCGTCGGGATCGCCAGCGCCGCGGTCCACAGCAGTGCCGCCCCTCCCGTCAGCCACCAGACCGGTCCGAACCAGGCCAGCGCGGCCACCCCGAGCGGCCCGCCCGCGAGTGCGGCCAGCAGCGTGACCGAGGCCGCGCAGAGAACGGCCGCGAGCCCGGCGGTGCCGACTGTCCGGCCCCGCGTCCAGACCGCGGCCTCCTGGCCCGCGCCCCGCCCCTTCCGGCCGCTCCCCCCACTCGCCGCCCCCGCCACGAACCACCCCACCGTCACCCCGGCCACCACCGGTACCGACCCGGCCACCCAGTTCAGCCAGGTCCCCGTCCCCGCCTCCGGCACCGCCGCCAGCAGGGGGAACGGCGGGAGCAGGGGAGCCGGTGCGGAGGAGAGGGGGCCCACCACATGGCCCGCGCCCAGTTCGAAGCCGGGGCCGAGGGCGTACGACAGGGACCAGACCGCCGCGTTGGGCACGAGCGCGACGCACAGCAGCAGTACGGCGAACCGGCCCGACCAGCCCTCCGTCAGCTGGAGGAAGGAGAGCCGCGCCGCGCCGCCGTGCCAGACCAGGGACGACGCCAGCAGCAGCGCACCGCCCCCCACCAGCAGAGCCACCCCCGCACCGGCCGCCCGCGCCGCCACCCCGAGCCGCCGCCCGGCGTCCGGCCCGAGGACGAGACGGCGGACCGGCGCGGGCAGCAGGAGCAGCGCACTGTCGACGGGGCCGCGCGGGCGGCCGTGCGCCGTCCAGACGCCCGCACCCGCCGCCACCGTCACCACGGCGGGCACGCACACCCCCGTCCACACCCACGAAGGCCGCAACTCCCCGCCCGCCGCATACAGCGCGGCCCCCGCGCCGACGGCGAGATATCCGAGGACCACCCCGGCGAACGCCGTCCACCCCGCCGCCCCGGCCGTGTCCTCGTCGTCGGCGACCACGTCCCGCGCCGCCCGGTGCACCAGCCACACCGGCAGCACCAGCAGCAGCAGCGGCGTCACCCCGACCGGCGCCGGCACCCCGGACAGGGTGTCCGTGCGGACCAGTTCCGCCCCGTGCGCGAGCAGCCACAGCGCCGCCGCGACATGCAGCGCACCACCCGGCCCGCTGTCCGGATACGGCGAACTGATCCACAGCACCATCACCAGCACGGCGAGCGAACCGAGCCCCAGCCCCGCTGCGAGCGCCCCACTCACCACGCTCGCGGCCAGTCCGGGCGAACGGTCACGCAACCGGGCGGGCAGGGACGACAGGGGCGATCGGCGAACGGTCATCTGGATCACGACCGTCATGCTCCCAACGACACGCGCTTTCTCGTCGTAACAGGCGAACTCCTGTC
The DNA here is from genome assembly GCF_042668605.1 of Streptomyces sp. NPDC057280. Classification (NCBI taxonomy): domain Bacteria; kingdom Bacillati; phylum Actinomycetota; class Actinomycetes; order Kitasatosporales; family Streptomycetaceae; genus Streptomyces; species Streptomyces sp. NPDC057280. The sequence goes on along the minus strand of NZ_JBHUYR010000003.1, from coordinate 438,648 downwards.
GTGTCGCTCAATATACGACTATGTACTTTTTCGTACTCAGGGGCGCCCTGTGACCCAGAGCCCTGCAACCCCGCTCCCCCCGCCCGGGGAACGCCGACGCCTGCGTGCGGCCGGGTCGCTGACGGAGGCTCAGCTGGCCGCACGGGTGGGGGTCACCCGGAAGACGGTCCGCGCGTGGGAGTCCGGCCGTACGAAACCGCGCGGCCGCAAGGGGGAGGCGTACGCGAAGCTGCTGAGCACGTTGGCCCAAGAGGAGCCGCCGCCCGCCGAGGTGACGGCGCCTCAGTTCCACGAAGAGGCCGCGGCACCGGCACCCCTGACGCCCGCTCAGGCCTTCGACGCGCTGTACGCGTTCTGCGCGCCCGCCCTCGTACGGCAGGCCTACCTGCTCACCGGACGGCGCGAACTCGCCCGCGAGTCCGTCGAGCGGGCCTTCCAACTCGCCTGGCAGCGCTGGCCGGAGGTGGCGGTCGACCGCGACCCGGCGGGCTGGGTGCGGGCCACGGCGTACGAGTACGCCCTCTCCCCCTGGCACCGCTTCCGCCCCCGCTACCGCAGCCCGGAGGCCCCTCCCCCCGACGCCTCCGACCGCGCCCTGCTCGCCGCGCTGCTGCGCCTGCCGCCACCGCAGCGCCGCACCCTCGTGCTGTACGACGGTGTCGGCCTCGACCTGCCGGAGACGGCGGCGGAGACGGAGGCGAGCACACCGGCGGCGGCCGGGCGGCTGATGAACGCGCGCGAGGCGATCGCCGCGCAACTGCCGGACCTCGCCGACCCCACCGAACTCCACCGCCGCCTGGCCGAACTCGCCGCCACGGACCGCTTGCGCGCGGCGAAGCCGCCGACGGTGCGGACGGGCAGCGAACGCAGGGCCCGTTTCTGGACGCGGGCGGCGATCGCGTTCACCGTGGCGTTGATCGGCACGACGGCGATGACGGTCCGCACAGCCCCGACCCACTACGAGCCACCGATCGCACCGGGGGCGGAGATCCAGGGGGTACCGGAGCGGGTGGCGCAGGGGCCGTTGTCGGAGGCGGAGAGACAGCTTCGGGAGAAGCTGCGAGGGGAGATGACGAGCGGTCCGGAGAGGGTGCTACCGCTGAGCCGTTAGCCGCGGGCCGGCGGGGGCTGGTAGCGCAGTTCCCCGCGCCCCCAAGAAAAGCCGGTCCCGCGGAGGTGTCTTTTAGGGGCGCGGGGAACTGCGCGATCAGCCGCAACGCCCCCGCAGCCGCCAACGCACACCGCGACGGCACCCCCTTACGCGCGAGGGGCCCGCCCCCACTCGGGGAACGGGCCCATCGACGTTCAGCTGGGTACCTGCTCAGCCCGCAAGGATCTCGCGCGCCAGCTTCGCCGTCTCGGTCGGGGTCTTGCCGACCTTGACGCCCGCGGCCTCAAGGGCCTCCTTCTTCGCGGCGGCCGTGCCGGAGGAACCGGAGACGATGGCGCCGGCGTGGCCCATGGTCTTGCCCTCGGGAGCCGTGAAGCCCGCGACGTAACCGACGACCGGCTTGGTCACGTTCTCCTTGATGAACGCGGCCGCGCGCTCCTCGGCGTCGCCACCGATCTCACCGATCATCACGATCAGGTCGGTGTCGGGGTCGGCCTCGAACGCGGCGAGCGCGTCGATGTGCGTCGTACCGATGACCGGGTCGCCACCGATGCCGACGGCCGACGAGAAGCCGATGTCACGGAGCTCGTACATCATCTGGTACGTCAGCGTGCCGGACTTCGAGACCAGACCGATGCGGCCCGGCTTGGTGATGTCGCCCGGGATGATGCCGGCGTTGGACTGGCCCGGCGTGATGAGACCGGGGCAGTTGGGGCCGATGATCCGCGTCTTGTTGCCCTTGCTGACCGCGTAGGCGTAGAAGGCGGCGGAGTCGTGGACCGCGATGCCCTCGGTGATGACGACCGCGAGCGGGATCTCGGCGTCGATGGCCTCGACGACGGCGGCCTTGGCGAAGGCCGGCGGTACGAAGAGGACGGATACGTTCGCGCCCGTCTTCTCGATCGCCTCGGCGACGGTGCCGAAGACCGGGATCTCGGTGCCGTCCACGTCAACGGTGGTGCCCGCCTTGCGCGGGTTGACGCCACCGACGATGTTCGTGCCGTCGGCGAGCATGAGCTTGGTGTGCTTCATGCCCGTGGAGCCGGTCATGCCCTGGACGATGACCTTGCTGTCCTTGTTGAGGAAGATAGCCATGGCTGTGTTCCCTCGTCCCTTACTTCGCAGCCGCGAGCTCGGCGGCCTTGTCGGCCGCGCCGTCCATGGTGTCCACGCGCTGGACCAGCGGGTGGTTGGCGTCGGAGAGGATCTTGCGACCCAGCTCGGCGTTGTTGCCGTCCAGGCGGACGACGAGGGGCTTGGTGACTTCCTCGCCCTTGTCCGCGAGCAGCTGCAGCGCCTGGACGATGCCGTTGGCGACCTCGTCACAGGCGGTGATGCCACCGAAGACGTTGACGAAGACCGACTTGACGTCGGGGTCGCCGAGGATGATCTCCAGGCCGTTCGCCATGACGGCGGCGGAGGCGCCACCACCGATGTCGAGGAAGTTGGCCGGCTTCACGCCACCGTGGTTCTCACCGGCGTACGCGACGACATCCAGCGTCGACATGACCAGACCGGCACCGTTGCCGATGATGCCGACCTCACCGTCGAGCTTGACGTAGTTGAGGTTCTTCTCCTTGGCGGCGGCCTCGAGCGGGTTGGCCGCGTCCTTGTCCTGGAGGGCCTCGTGCTCCGGCTGACGGAACTCGGCGTTCTCGTCCAGGGAGACCTTGCCGTCCAGGGCGATGACGTCACCGGAGGCGACCTTCGCCAGCGGGTTGACCTCGACCAGGAGGGCGTCCTCCTTGATGAAGGTGTCCCACAGCTTGACGAGGACGTTCACGACCTTGTCGGCGACCTCGGCCGGGAACTTCGCGGCCTCGACGATCTGGCGCGCGACCTCGAGGGTCACACCCACGTTGGCGTCGATCGGCGTCTTGGCGACGGCCTCCGGACGGGTGGCGGCCACCTCCTCGATCTCCATGCCGCCCTCGACGGACGCGATGGAGAGGAAGGTGCGGTTGGCACGGTCGAGAAGGAAGGAGACGTAGTACTCCTCCACGATCTCGGGGGCCGTCTCGGCGATCATCACCTTGTGGACCGTGTGGCCCTTGATGTCCATGCCGAGGATGTTGGTCGCGTGCTCGACCGCCTCGTCGGCGGTGGCGGCCAGCTTGACGCCACCGGCCTTGCCGCGGCCGCCGACCTTCACCTGCGCCTTGACGACGGACTTGCCACCGAGACGCTCGGTGGCTGCGCGGGCCGCCTCAGGCGTGTCGATGACTTCACCGGCCAGCACCGGTACATCGTGCTTGGCGAAGAGGTCCCTCGCCTGGTACTCGAACAGGTCCACGCGCTTCCGTCCCTATCAGTGATCTCGCGGTTCGTTGGATGCGTGGGCGTGCCGCGATGGGCAACGTGACGACCGCCGAGTGTCACAAGGGAGGCGCACACGGTGTCCGAGCGCGCGGCATGTCCGTCTCGCAGGTTATCGCTGCTTGCAGGGGGCCCCTAAATCGAGGGTCACACCTGAGCGGTGATACCTGTCACATGATGCCGCCCTCACTGGCACGGCGTGCCGGAAGTGAGGCCTTCGGAACACAGGCGAAAGGGCCTCACCGAGCTGGGGTTGACCCGGTGAGGCCCCTTGAGCAGCCCCTCGCGGGGCGCGGAGCCGATGATCCCCACCCCAATGGGGACCACCCGGCTCCGACCGCGAGGGGTCACGCCGGACGAACCGACGGCTTTCGGCCGTCCGGGCGTGCTTCCTCGCGGAGTCGGGTGGGGGTGGGGAGGGTCAGGCGCCGTGTCCGGGACTGACGGACCGGCCGACCCCCTGGAGGCCGGCGACGGCATTCCCCACGAGGAGAGCGACGCCGTCGACGGTGTGCCCGACGACGGGCACGACCCCGCCGACGGTCCCCCGCACGTCCCCGGTCACGCCGTGCGCGAAGGGGGCGACGTCCTGGGCGACGCCGTACGCGAAGGTCTCGGCACTGCCGCCGACGCCCGTCACGACCGGCTGGACGAGACCGACGACCGGCTGGACGGCACCGGTGACGCCGTACGCGAAGGGCGCGACGTCCCGGCTCACGCCCTCGGCCAGCCCTCCCGCGTGCCCGGCCACGCCGTACGCGAGCGGCGCCACCTCACCGACGGTGTGCCGCACGTCCCGCGTCACGCCGTACGCCAGCGCCCCCGCGTCGACGACGGCCTGTTCCGCGACGGGGACGACCCCGCGCACGGCGGTGTTCACGACAGGCGGCAGCACACTTCCGGCGACATCACCACCGACCTGCCCGACGAGCCCGGTGGCGTACGGCGGAACATCCCCGACGAGCCCGGTGGCGTACGGCGGAACGTCACCGACGACACCGTCGGCGACCTGCCTGACACCGCCGATGGCGCCGCCGGTGACCGGGGTGACGCCGTGGACCGCTCCGGTGGCGAGGCCCTGCGCGTCGGCGGCGACGCCGGTCGCGACGGGCTGGACGTCGGCGACCAGCCCGTAGGCGAGAGCGGTAGCCGCGTCGACGGCGTGCCCGGCGGTCCCGCTCACCCCGGCGACGGTGCCGGTGGCGAGAGGGGCGACCTCCTCGACCGCGCCGGTGACGACGGGGGTGGCACCGTGCACGACACCGGCGGCTACGGGCGCCACCCCGTTCACCGCCCCTCCGACCACGGGAACAGCGCCGTGCGCCGCGGCGGTGGCCAGCGGGGGGACGGCCGCGGCGGTGGTGTCTTCCACGACCGGGGCGAGGGTGGCGGGGAGGGCGGTGACGGTGGCGGAGGTGGAGGTGGTGGCGGATGTGGTGCGGCCCGCCGTCGCGACGACCTGCTGCGCCTTCGTCCGTACGACGCCGTCGACGCCCCGCGCCTGCGTGCGCGCCGCCGACTGCACGCCCTGGAGCTTGGTCTGGGCGCCGGCGAGGGCCCGCTCCAGCTCCGGGGCGAAGACGGCGAGGGGGCCGAAGAGGTAGTCGACGTCGTCCAGCGGAGTGCCCGCGTCGGAGACGGTGGTCCGCGCGGCGGCGACCGTCTCACCGGCCGCCTCCCGGGCCGTCGCGTCGAGCTGCGCCTGCGCGGCACGGGCGGTCCTGGCGGCACGAGCGGCCTTCGCGCCCTGGATGGCTGCGGCGCCCTTGATCTTGGGGGCCTTGGGGGTGGTGGAGGCGGTTGTGGTCTTGGTGACCTGGTTGGCCTGCGGGCTGGCGGTGACCTTCTTGTCGGCCGTGTCCTCGACCGTTTCGGTCACTGCGGACACGACGCCGTCGACCGTGTCGGTCACGCCGGTCAGCGTGTTCGTGACGTCGGTCGTCACGCCTTCCGTGAGGTCCGTCGTCGTGTCCGACACGGAGAGGGAGGAGGCGGGCAGCTCGTCGGCGCTGGCTGCCGTGGAGCCGAGCGCCCACGCGCCGGTGACGCCGGCGGCTATGACGATGGAGCGGCGGATGTTCTTGTTCATGGGTACGTCAGGTCCTTGGGAACTCTGTGCGTCCGAAGCCCATGGAGGCAGGAACGAGTGCCGGTCCTGGAGCTCGGACGGATGCGGGCGGTGAACAGACCCGTGCCACCCCGCGCCGCGGATCGGCGGCGGGGGTGAGCGTCCGCCCTAGGCCGGCGAAACCGGGATGTCCCGGTGCCCGTCCCGGGTGCCGTCCGCTTCGGTGCGCACCACGCCGCCGGGCACGAGCCTCAGCGGGGCCCGGTCGTTCAGGGGCACGGCCTGTGCGTCACTGTGCCGCGGCGAATTGTTGTCCACGCCGGACCGGTGGGCCGGCATCCCGCCCTGGTCACCCGCGGGCGCGGGGTGCGCGGGGACGTACCCGCCCGACGTCGCGGCACGATGCCGGTCGGCCTTGGCCGCCGTACCCGTGGCGGGGGAACCCTTGCCGTACGACGGGCCGTAGTCATCACGGGCCCTGCTCGCACTCGCCTTGTGGGAGCTGCCGGAGCTGACGGAGCCGTGGGAGCCGTGTCCACCGGTCGAGCCATCCGCCGGGGAGCCCGGCTGCGGCGTCGTCGTGACCGGCGCCGGCGAGGTCTGCCCGGGCAGCACGGGAGCCTCCGGCAGCACAGGAGCTTCCGGCAGCACCGGGAGCTCGGGCACGGCCGGGAGGTCGCTCACGGCCGGGAGGTCGCTCACGGCCGGGAGGTCGCTCACGGCCGGGAGGTCCGGCGGGCTCGGCAGCCGCGTCCGCGCTTCAGCCAGCTGCTCGGTGACCGTTTCCACGACGTCCCCGACCGGCTGTACGACCTTGCCGCCCACGGCATCGACGACCTGCTCGGTCACGGGAGTCACCGGGAGTCCCGGAGCAACGGACGCGGCCTCATGGGACGTCACCGTCGGCAGGCCCTCCGCCGCGCTCGCCCGTTCCCCGCAGAGGAACCCGAGTGCGAACAACCCGCCCACCAGCACGGCCACTTGCAGCGCACGCCGCCCGGCCGCCGTGCGCAACACGCGCAGAGCGGCACCGGGCAGAGCGGCTGGTGAGGTCAAGAGGGGGTGGGTCCTCCCGTGCGGCGGAACACGGCACGCGTGACGAACCACGCGTCGACGCGGCGCTGAAGAGGCGTCGATACTCGCACGGGAGTGCGGAGGTTGCGCAAGCCCTCCGTTACCGATGGGTAGTCATGTCCCTTTTGCTGCCCGGAGCCGGTGGTCACCAAGTCGCCATATCACCCCTCCGGCACCGGAATCGGGCGCTTCTCGATCGCCGCCGCCATCACCTCCGGGAACAGATCCGGCGTACAGGCGAAGGCCGGCGCGCCCAGCGCGGCGAGCGCCGCCGCGTGCTCCCTGTCGTAAGCAGGCGCTCCCTCGTCGGACAGCGCGAGCAGCGTCACGAACTGCACGCCCGACGCCTTCATCGCCGCGACCCGCTTGAGCATCTCGTTGCGTATTCCGCCCTCGTACAGATCACTGATCAGCACGACCACCGTGTCCGCGGGCCGGGTGATCTGCGACTGGCAGTACGCGAGCGCCCGGTTGATGTCCGTGCCGCCGCCGAGCTGGGTGCCGAAGAGGACGTCGACCGGGTCGTCGAGCTGGTCGGTGAGGTCGACGACCGCGGTGTCGAAGACGACGAGCCGGGTGTTGATCGACCGCATGGACGCGAGCACCGCCCCGAACACGGACGCGTACACGACCGACGCCGCCATCGACCCCGACTGGTCGATGCAGAGGACGACCTCCTTCTTCACCGACTGCGAGGCCCGTCCGTAGCCGATGAGCCGCTCGGGCACGATCGTCCGGTACTCCGGCAGATAGTGCTTGAGGTTGGCCGCGATCGTGCGGTTCCAGTCGATGTCCTGGTGCCGGGGCCGGTTGACCCGGGCGCTGCGGTCGAGGGCGCCGGTGAGGGTGGCCCTGGTCCGGGTGGCGAGCCGCTTCTCGAGGTCCTCGACGACCTTGCGCACGACCGCCCGTGCCGTCTCCTTCGTCGTCTCCGGCATCGCCTTGTTAAGCGAGAGCAGCGTGCCGACCAGATGGACGTCGGCCTCCACCGCTTCCAGCATCTCCGGCTCCAGCAGCAGGGTGGCGAGGCCGAGCCGGTCGATGGCGTCGCGCTGCATCACCTGGACGACCGAGGACGGGAAGTACGTCCGGATGTCGCCGAGCCAGCGCGCCACGGACGGTGCGGAGGCCCCCAGCCCCGCGGAACGGTCCCGCCCCGTCTGCTGCCCCTGCCGGTCTCCCTTCCCGTACAGCGCGGCCAGCGCCCCGTCCATCGCGGCGTCCCGCCCGCCGAGCACACACCCGGTCCCGTCCGCCGCCTCCCCACCGAGCACCAGCCGCCACCGGCGCAGCCGCTCCTGCGCGGGATCCAGCACGTCGCCGCTCATACGCCGGCCCTCTCGAGAGACCGGGCCGTCGCCGGTCGTCGCGCGGCCAGGGACCACCCCGGCTCTTCAGGCTCCGCCAACGGCCGCGCCCACAACGGCATCACCCGCACGCTCCCCCTCGGCCGCCTCTCCATCGGAATCTCCGCCAGGATCTCCGTCGAGATGTCGGTGGCGATCTCCGCCGAGATCCCGGTCGCACCCTCCGTCGAGATCCCGGTCGCGCCCTCCGCCGAGAATTCGGTCGCACCCTCCGTCGGAAGCTCCGTCTCCTGCCCGTCCGTCACCGCATCCACCCGTTCGCCCCGCTCCCTCGCCCCACCGACCCACTCCCCTGCCCCACGAATCCGCTCTACCGACCCACGAATCCGCTCTCCCGATCCACGAATCCGCTCTCCCGACCCACCGCTCCACTCCCCCGGCCCACTCAGCCCACTCACCCGCTCGGTCGTCATCTCCCCACCCCCGCAAGGTCGTTGTCGCCGGCGTCCCGATGACCAGGTACGCCCTCCAGCCCCAGCCCCAGCCCCAGCAGCAGCCGCACCACCGGCAGCACCGCGTCCGCCCGCGCGATGTCGAGGTCGGTCGCGAAGCCGGGCAGGCCGGTGCCGTTGCCGACCGACCCAGCGCCGGCTCCCTCGCCCGGTCCCCGCCGGACCAGTTCGCCGAGCGTGCGCCGGACCCCCGCCTCGTATGCCGAGAACGTTCTGCGCAGCAGGGGCAGCACATCCGTGAAGGCGTCCGCCGGCACCCCGGTCAGCCAGGCGTCGACCAGCCCGAGCAGCCGCTCGTCGTGCACCAGCAGCATCCCGCCCCCGGCGCCCCCGCCCACGAAGCCCTCGATCCAGGCCGCCGCATCCGCCGGCGGTGTCCCCGGCGACAGCACGAGCCCCATGAGCCGCGCGGCCTCGTCCTGCCCCAACTCCCCGTCGTCGAGCAACAACCGCACGGCCCGCCCCCGAAGGACACCGGGCACGCTCTCCCGCCCGCACAACACCCGCAGCACGGAGTGCCAGCGGCCCCGGAGGAGACCTGCACCCCTCTCCGTCCCGCCCGCTCCGGGGCCGCCCGCCGCTGTCGCCGCGACCGCGTCCCCCAGCAGGCCCACCGCCCCGTGCACCGCGTCCACATGGCGCCGTATCTCGTCGGCGGCGTCCGCGTCGAGTCCGGTGCAGGCCGGGGGAAGGCCGACGAAGATCCGTTCGGCGAGGCCCTCGGCGACCTCCGTGAGGGCGTGGGTGTCGGTGCCGCGCACGTCGCCGTACCGCAGGGAGCGGACCAGCGCGGGCAGGGCCTGGGCCAGGTGGCCGACGTCCGTGTCCAGGGCCGCGCGGTCGGCGAGGACCTGCATCACCACCGGGAGGGCGTCCGGAAGTTCGGCCAGCAGACAGCGCTCGGCGAGCGCGGTGACGTCGGCGAGGCTCGGCGCACCGACGGCATCCGCCTCCGCCTTGGCCGTCGCCGCCGCGGGCACCGTGGTCCCCCAAACTCCCGCCTCGGCGACCCGCACCGCCAGCTCCGGCTCCCAGCGCAACCGCCACGTCTCCCGGAACGTGCCCGTGCTCCCCCGCGACGCCACCGGCTCGCCCCACGCCACGCCCAGCAGCCGCAGCCGATGCAGCAGTCTGCTGCGGCCGGCGTCGATCTCCTTGCGCAGATCGAGCTCCAACTCCCGCTCCAGCGCCTCCGGTTTGAGCCGCAGTCGGCGCTGCGCCCGGTCGATGTCCCGCTGCAACGGCACCGCGGGCGCCCCCTGCGGCACCTCGCCGAGCACGTCCCCGACCACCAGCCGGTCGTGCACCAGCGACAGCGGTACGTCCGAGCCCTCGCACATCACCGCCCGCACCGCGTCGGTGGTCTCGCTCAGCCCCGCCAGCGGGCGGCCGCGCATCGCCGCGAGCGTCTCCGCCAGCCGCACCGCCTCGATGACATGCGCGGAGGAGACCAGCCGGTCCTCCTCCCGCAGCAGCCCCGCCACCTTGGTCATCCACCGCTCGATCGGGCGGTCCGGCGCGGCGAACAGATGCCCGTACCACCCCGGTGAGTCGATGCCGGCCCCGTAGCCGCTGACCCGGGACAGCCTGCGGTGCGTCCAGGGCACCCACGTCATGTCCGCCTTGACCTTCGGCAGCCCCTTCAACAGGGCCCGGTCGCCGGCCACGGACGCTTTCCGCCGCAGCGCGGGCACATGCCAGGCCCCGCACACGACGGCCACTTCCGCCTCGAACTCACGCTGGGCCGCCCGCACTTGGAGCCGCATGTACGCCTCCCGCACGAGGTCCTTGTCGTGCCCTCCGTGCCCGTACGTCTCCCGCAGCGCCCCCATCGCCTCCTCCAGCGCGAGGAACGGCCCGAACACGTCTCCGGTGCCGCCGCCCCGATGCTCGACGACGTCCTCCCACCAGCGCTCGGGATCGTCGTAACCGGCCGTCTCGGCGAGCACGGCGAGGGGATCGACCCGGACGTCGATCGGATCGGGGTCCTCAGTCCCCTCGGAACTGCCGGCCCCGTCAGCCCCCGCCTCCCTCCCCCACGCCAGCGAGTGCGTCGCCGGCAAGTCGATGAAGCGGGCCGGGACGTCCTGCTCAAGCGCCCATCGCAGCGCCACCCACTCCGGGGAGAACTCGGCCAGCGGCCAGAACGCCGACCGGCCGGGCTCGTCCACCGCGTGGGCCAGGAGGGCGACCGGCGGCCGCATGTCCGCGTCGGCGGCCAGCGGGATCAGGGCGTCGGCCTCGGGCGGGCCCTCGATCAGGACGACCCGCGGCCGGGCCGCGTCCAGCGCCGCCCGTACCGCGCGGGCCGACCCGGGCCCGTGATGCCGTACGCCGAGCAGCAACGGCTCCCCACCGATCGACCCGCCCCGGCCCTCGTCGCCGTCAATGCCGGTCACTCCGTCCCCTCCCCTCGGGAACCGCCGATCCCTTGCCCCCGCCCGAGCCACCGGAGCCGCCCGCCCCACCGCTTCCCTGGCCCCCGGCAGGCTTCCCCCAGCCCAGGTCCTCCCCGCTCACGCGCTCACCTCGCGGCACGCGCGGTAGAAGTCCGTCCAGCCGTCGCGCTCGCGGACGACCGCCTCCAGGTACTCCTGCCAGACGACCCGGTCGCCCGCCGGATCGCGGACGACGGCGCCGAGGATGCCCGCGGCCACGTCACCGGCGCGCAGCACGCCGTCGCCGAAGTGGGCGGCCAGGGCGAGGCCGTTGGTGACGACGGAGATGGCCTCGGCCGTCGACAGCGTGCCGCTGGGCGACTTGACCTTCGTACGGCCGTCGGCCGTGACCCCGTCGCGCAGTTCCCGGAAGACGGTCACCACGCGGCGGATCTCGTCGATCCCCTCCGGTACGGCGGGCAGGTCGAGCGAGCGGCCGATCTGGTCCACGCGCCGCGACACGATGTCGACCTCGGCCTCGACGCTCTCCGGCAGCGGCAGCACCACTGTGTTGAAGCGGCGGCGCAGGGCGCTGGAGAGGTCGTTGACCCCGCGGTCGCGATCGTTGGCGGTGGCGATGAGGTTGAAGCCGCGGACGGCCTGCACCTCCTGTCCCAACTCCGGTATCGGCAGCGTCTTCTCGGACAGGATGGTGATGAGCGTGTCCTGGACGTCGGCGGGGATGCGGGTCAGCTCCTCCACCCGTGCCGTCATCCCCTCCGCCATGGCCCGCATGACGGGGCTGGGCACCAGCGCGTCCCGGCTCGGGCCGTTCGCCAGCAGCTGCGCGTAGTTCCAGCCGTACCGGATCGCCTCCTCCGGGGTGCCGGCCGTGCCCTGCACGAGCAGGGTCGAATCGCCGCTGACCGCGGCGGCCAGGTGCTCGGAGACCCAGGTCTTCGCGGTGCCGGGCACGCCGAGCAGGAGCAGGGCGCGGTCGGTGGCGAGGGTGGTGACGGCGACCTCGACAATGCGGCGCGGGCCCACGTACTTCGGGGTGATCACGGTGCCGTCGGGCAGGGTGCCGCCCAGCAGGTACGTCGCCACGGCCCACGGCGACAGCTTCCAGCGAGCCGGGCGCGGGCGGTCGTCCTGGGCGGCCAGCGCCGCGAGTTCGGCGGCGAAGGCGTCCTCGGCATGCGGTCGCAACGCCTGGGCAGGTGTCGTATCCCCTGTATCCACGGACAGCGGCTCAACGGTCACAGACATGGCGAAGTCCCCCTCCAGCTCGGCCGGTTCTGCCGTTCTCGGATCTGGCACCCACCTTGCACCACACCACTGACAATCGCTCTGACCTGCGGAAATTCACTCACAGCAGCGCTCGGCGGACCGATTGTCAGTGGTGGGATCTACCGTCGAAGACATGACTCAGCAGGGGGTGCGCTGGACTGCGGACCAGGTGCTGGCACTGGCGCCTGACGCCGCGTCACGCAAAGCGGGAAGCAAACTCGGTGCGGCGGGGCCGTGGTCCGGGACGGGGAGTTCCGACGAGGGGACGGTGTGGGGGCTGTGCAAGGGCAGTGGCAGCAAGCCGTATCAGACGGTCGTGGACATCGCGGACGTGTCCGGGCCCGCGTACAAGTGCAGTTGTCCGAGCCGGAAGTTCCCGTGCAAGCACGCCCTCGGGCTGCTGCTGCTCTGGGCGGGCGAGGACGGTTCGGTGCCGTCGGGGCAGGCGCCGGACTGGGCGGAGCAGTGGACAGAGGGGAGAAGACAGCGCGCGCAGGAGAAGAAGGCCGGCGGCGCGTCACCGTCCGGCTCAGGTGATCCGGAGGCGGCGCGGCGTCGGGCGGAGCGCCGGGCCGAGCGGGTCACCGCGGGGGCGACGGAGCTGGAGCAGCGCCTCGCCGACCTGCTGCGCGGCGGACTGGCCGGCGCGGAGCAGGCGGGGTACGGAATGTGGGAGGAGACGGCGGCCCGCATGGTCGACGCCCAGGCCTCCGGACTGGCGGCCCGGGTCCGGGAGGTGGGGGCGATCCCGTCCTCCGGCCCCGGCTGGCCGGTGCGGCTGCTGGAGGAGTGCGCTCTCCTCCACCTCCTGGACCAGGGCTGGTTGCGGCGCGAGCAGCTGCCGGACGGCCTGGCGGCGACGGTGCGTTCCCGTGTCGGCCTGCCCGCCTCCGCGGACGGCCCGCCGGTGCGGGACCAGTGGCTGGTGCTGGCCCAGTACGACACGGCGGACGCCCGCCTGACGACCCGCCGCATCTGGCTGTACGGCACCGGCTCCGGCCGCAGCGCGCTGCTCCTTTCCTACGGCGCCGCGGGCCGCGCCCCCGAACTCGCCCTGCCGGTGGGCCTGGTCCTGGAGGCGGAGCTCTCCTCGTACCCGGGCACCGGGCAGCTGCGCGCGGCGCTGGGCGAGCAGTTCGCGCCACCGGCCCCGTCCTTCGTACGTCCGCCGGGGATGACCACGTCCGAGGCCGCCGCCCGCTACGGCGAGGCGCTCCGCGACGACCCGTGGCTCGACTCGGTCCCGGTGACCCTCGACCAGGTCGTCCCGACCCCGGACGCCGACGGCTGGCAGCTCGCGGACGCCGACGGCGAGGCGGCCCTGCCGCTCACGTCCACCGCCCGCTCCCGTCCCGGCCTGTGGCGCCTGGTCGCGCTGTCCGGCGGCGCCCCGGTCAAGGTCTTCGGCGAGTGCGGCCACCGCGGCTTCACGCCGCTGACGGCCTGGCCGGAGGGGGCGGGCGAGCCGGTCCGCCTGTGCTGACCTCACCGAACCCGACCGACCTGACGTCTGTGCCGTCCTCCACCGACCTAGGAGCGCCCACGTACACCACCGGCCCCGCCACGCTCACTCTCCGCGCCGCGCGCGACGACGACCACGTCCACGCCACACGCATCAGCAGGCAGGCCCACCAGGACGACGACAACGTCCACATCACGTACGCGCGGAGCGACGCCCACGCCACCGCACGCACCCGTCGACGGAAGGCGCTCGCATGAACAGGACGTCCAGCCCAGCGGAGACCTCAGTAGACATCCCGACGGAGACCTCAGCGGAGACCTCAGTAGACATCCCGACGAAGACCCCGCTGACGACCCCGACGGAGACCCCGCTGAAGACCCCAGCGGAGACCCCGGCGGATACCTCAGCGAAGCCCCCCGCCACCTGGGAGGACCTCGTCACCACCGCGCTCCTGGGCACCGACCGGCGTCCCCCCGCGGCCGGAGCGCCGGGGCGCGCGGCCCCCGTCGCGCTGCTGGACGCCGCCGCGGCGGAGACCGTACGGCGGCGGGCCGGGCTGCGTCCCGCGCGGGCGGCGGCGCGCCCCGACCCCGCGCCCGCGGACCCGCGCCCCGCGCTGCCCGCCGCCGCGGCCCGCAGGCTCGCGATGCTGCTGGCCGACCGCCCCGGCGCGGGTGGCGGCGGCCGCAGGGGCACCGCACCGGACCTCATGGAGCTGCTGCCCCAGTGGCTCGCCGCGGCGAACGCCCGGGGGTTCGCGGCGCCCGCGGAGCTGCTCCCGGCGCTGCTGGACGCGGCCCGGGGGCGTACGGATCTGCGGCCTGCGGCGCTGGCGTTCGCCGGCCCGCGCGCGGTGTGGCTGGCCCGGCTCAATCCGGACTGGCGGTTCGCCCTGCGCGCGGCACCGGGCGGGGACGCGGCGCTGCCGCGACCGGAGGACGGGGAGCGGGTGCGGCGGCTGTGGCAGGAGGGCCTGTTCGCCGAGCGGGTCGCCCTGCTCGCCGCGATACGGGCCCGGGAGCCCGCCGCCGCGCGGGAGTTGCTGGCGACGACGTGGGCGACGGAGCGGGCCGAGGACCGGCTGATGTTCCTCGACTCGCTGCGGACGGGGCTGGGTGCGGCCGACGAGCCGTTCCTGGAGCAGGCGCTGTCGGATCGCAGCCGCAATGTCCGGGCGACGGCGGCCGAGTTGCTGTCGGCGCTGCCGGGCTCGGCGCTCGCCGCGCGGATGGCGGTCAGGGCGGCGGCGTGCGTGGCGGTGGACCGTACGCGCGAGGTGCCGTCGATCGTCGTGGAGGCGCCGCACGAGTGCGATTCGAGCATGGAGCGGGACGGTGTCCTACCCAAGGCTCCGGCGGGACGGGGTGAACGATCGTGGTGGTTCGGCCAGTTGGTGGAGGCCGCCCCGCTGGGCACGTGGTCGGCGCGGCTCGGTGGGCGGACGCCCGAGGAGATCGTGGCGCTGCCGGTGACGGATGACTGGCGGTCCGAACTGCACGCGGCGTGGTGCCGGGCGGCGGTGCGGCAGCGGGACGCCGGCTGGGCGCGGGCGCTGCTCGGGGCGCCCGCGGCGCCGGAGGCCGGTGGGCCCGGGGCGGTGTCGTTGGCCGAGCGCGCCAAGCTGCTCGGGACGCTGCCGCCGGGCGAACGCGCCGACTGGGTGGCCGGGTTCATCGCGGCGCACGGCCTGTCGGAGGCGTTTCAGCTGCTCGGCGGCTGCGCGGTGCCGTGGTCCGGGCCGCTCGGGCGGGCTGTGGTGGACGCGCTCAACATCGCGCGGGACGCGGGGAGTTACCCATGGAGTTTCAGTGGCGTGATGGGGCTGGCCGAGCGGTGCCTGGACCCGGCGGAGGCGAGCCGGCTGGACGGCCTGCTGGCGGTGCCGGACGAGACCGAGGATGCCTCGCCGGGCGCCGGAGGGTACTGGGCGGAGGCCTTCCAGCGGCTGGGCACGACGCTGCGGTTGCGGGCGGCGATGCTGGAGGAGCTGGGGACGGCGTAGCCGTGCGGCCGAGGCGTTCCTCGGCGGCGGACGCCCTACGCCCCCGCCGACTGCCGCACGTTCTCCCTGACCCACTCGACGATCGCCTGCGTCGTCGCCCCCGGCGTGAAGATCTCCGCGACGCCCTTCTCCTTCAGCGGTGCGATGTCCGCCTCCGGGATGATGCCGCCGCCGAAGACCAGGATGTCCTCGGCCTCGCGGTCCTTGAGCAGGTCGATCACCGCGGCGAAGAGCGTGTTGTGGGCGCCGGAGAGGATGGACAGACCGATCGCGTCGGCGTCTTCCTGGATCGCGGTGTCGACGATCTGCTCGGGCGTCTGGTGGAGGCCGGTGTAGATGACCTCCATGCCGGCGTCACGCAGCGCCCGCGCGATCACCTTCGCTCCGCGATCATGGCCGTCGAGCCCCGGCTTCGCCACCACGACGCGGATCGGACCGGCTGCCACACCCATCACTGCCTCCATGAAGCGCCTTCGGCTTCCTCACACCACAGTGTGCGAGGAAGTGAACGAACGTTATCTCCAGCATCCCGCAACCGGCAGTTTCGCGGCGTCGGCCGAGGGGGAAATCACACGGTGGGACACGTTCGCCGCGCACCGTTCCGAGTCTTTGCGGCACACGGACCGCAGACCCCTGCGGCCCGGGTACCGCAACGGGAGCAAGCGCATCGGGAGCCGCAACGAGGTCGCCGTACCACCGCGCCGCGGGCCGCGCGCCGGGGCGGTGCGGTGTGCCGACGGAGGCACGCAGGGCACGTAGGGCAGGTAAGGCACGACAGCGGGGAGCCTCGTCGCCACACCGGCAGGGAGTCTCGCCCCGTCATCGGCGCGCTGCGCGCCATCCGCCGAGCTCACCCCACGCGCCCTCCGCATGCTCCGCCGGCCGCCTCCGACCCGGCCTCCCACGAGGGCACACGGGGGACAGAGACGTCCTCATGTGTGCCGACAGGAGGTCGGCCATGAAGGTCATCCGGGCAGTGGAGCCCCTTCTTCCGCTCTGTCAGCGCCTGCTCCCGGGCAGACTGGCGGGACTGTCCGTGGCACTGCTGAAGGCCACCGCCCTGGAGATCGCTATCCTCGCCGGCCACCTCCTGCTCTATCCCTCGGGCGTCTTCCAGGAACGCCGTGCGCCGGCCGCCCCGCTCCCTTCCCGGGACGGCCCGGCGCAGCTGCCGACGGAGGCCAAGCCGCCGGTGGTGCTGCTGCACGGCTTCATCGACAACCGCTCGGTCTTCGTCCTGCTGCGCCGCAGCCTCCTCCAGCACGGCCACCGGCAGCTCGAGTCGCTCAACTACTCACCGCTGACCTGTGACATACGCACCGCTGCCGAACTGCTGGGCCGGCACATAGAGGAGATCTGCGAGCGCACGGGCAGCAGGCAGGTCGATGTCGTCGGCCACAGCCTGGGCGGGCTGATCGCGCGTTATTACGTGCAGCGCCTCGGCGGCGATCTCCGCGTCCGCACCCTGGTCACGCTGGGCACCCCGCACTCGGGGACCCGGGTGGTGCCGGTGGCCGACGCCCACCCGATCGTGCGCCAGATGCGCCCCGGCTCGGACGTCCTCACGGAACTCGCCCGGCCGGCGCCCGGCTGCCGTACGCAATTCGTGAGCTTCTGGAGCGACCTCGACCACCTGATGGACCCGCTGGAGACCGCCCGTATCGACCACCCCGACCTGATGGCGCACAACGTCCAGGTGAGCGGGATCGGACATCTCGCCCTCCCGGTGCATCCGGCCGTCGCGACAGGGATACGCCAGGCGCTCGACACGGCGAGGACGGGGGCCGCGGCCGAGACCGGCGCGGAAGGCCTGACAGTGGCGTGACAGGGTGCGCGTAGGCGGCGGGACCGGCGCCGGACAGGCGCCTGCCAGTCACCTGACAGCCGTCCGGGATCGAACAATCTTCGAACACAAGGCCAAACTCGCGCCCGCAGTCCCCCGAAACACGGCCGAATGCCCGTTTCCTTCAGGCGCGAAACCTGCCGAAGATTGTCGCGCCCGCGTACCGCCGGGTACAGTCGCCGCACTGCTCTGGCAGCCCCTGTTGTCGAGGCGAAAGAGAAGTTGGTGAACGACCCGTACACGTCGGGGACCATGACCACCCCGACTCCGGCTTCCGATGCCTCGTCGGCGCACTACGCGTCGTACGGCACGCAGGAGGCCCAGTACGGCGACTTCGCGAGCTACGGCTACGACACGGGCGCGCACCCCACCACCGCGCATTTCGACACCGACCCCCTGTTCGGCAGTCTCCCCGGTGACAGCGGTCAGAGCACCGGATCGTACGACGCCCAGCAGTGGTCGACGGACAGTCACCAGGCCCTGAACTACGACATGTACGCGGCCCAGCACCACGCCGCCTACGACACAGGCGCCTACGACACGACGGGCTGGACCGGCGAGCATCAGCAGCTCTCCGCGATCCCGCCGCAAGTCGGCGCAGCGGACGTGAGTGGCCAGTGGGACGCGGGCGCCTGGCTCCAGCCGGACCAGTCCGGGAACGCGGCCGACCAGACCCAGCACTGGCAGTGGGGCACGCAGGCCTTCGACACCGGCGCCTATGACGCCACACAGTGGAACTCCGACGGGGTCACGCCGGACGACGGGGAGCCCGTCGACCATCAGTCGACCGCGCTGTTCGAGCAGGTCTCCTATGACGAATACGACGAACCCGCCGCGCACGACACCGAGTTGAGCGCCACCGGCGAACTGCCCGCCCTCTCCGAGGACGACAGCGACGCCGCCCCGCTCCTCGACGACCAGGAAGACCCCACTCCCGCCCCGGGCTCCCGCATGGCCGCCCGCAACGCGGGCCGTTCCCGCCGCCGTACGCCCGCGAAGCGCTCCGCGCTGATGAAGATCGCGGTGCCCTCCGCGTGCGTCATGGGGGTCACCGGCATCGCGGCCGCCTCCATCGGCAGCATGAGCGACGGCAAGGACACCTCGACGACCGCGTCCGACGCGACGACGAAGTCCGTGAAGCCGTCCGCCGCGAACAACAAGCTGGACACGCAGCTCGAGTCCCTCTCCGCGGGCGCCGACGACTTCGCCGACCGGGCCAGCCGGACGCAGGAGCGTATCGACCTCAAGGCCCAGCAGGAGGCCGAGAAGAAGAAGGCGGCGGAGGAGGCGGCCCGCAAGGAGCGGCTGCGCCCCAAGTTCGCCCTCCCGGTCGCCCAGCACGGCCTCAGCGCCTACTACGGCCAGGCCGGCGTCAACTGGATGTCCGTGCACACCGGCATCGACTTCCCGGTCTCCTACGGCACCACGGTGATGGCCGCGACCGACGGCGTCGTCCGGACGCAGTGGAACAGCGCCTACGGCAACATGATGATCGTGACCGCGAAGGACGGCACGGAGACGTGGTACTGCCACCTCTCCAGCTACCGCGTCGCCTCCGGTACGACGGTCAAGGCCGGCGACCCGATCGCGTACAGCGGCAACTCGGGCAACTCCACCGGCCCGCACCTGCACTTCGAGGTCCGCCCGGCCGGCGGCTCGGCGATCGACCCGCTGCCGTGGCTGAGGAGCCACGGCCTGGACCCGACGTAAGCGCCGCATTCTTCACGGGCCCCCACCTCTGAGGCGGGGGCCCGTACTGCTTACAGCTTCTCCACCGGCGCATACCGCAGCAGCAACCGCTTCGGCTTGGCCTCTCCGAAGTCGATCGTCGCCTCCGCGTTCGCCCCCGTGCCCTTCACCGCCATGACCGTGCCGAGCCCGAACTGGTCGTGGGTGACACGGTCACCGACGGCCAGCGAGACGACCGGTTTCTCCGACGAACGGCTCGTGGCGAAGCCGGACGCGCCCCGCGCCGAGGAGCGCGAGCGGGAGGACGAGAGCGTGGCGGCGACCCCGGACACCGGGCCCGCGGGCGCCGCGGTGGCGCCGGTCCGCTTCCACTCCACGTGCTGCTCCGGGATCTCCGACAGGAAGCGCGAGGGCGGGTTGTACGACGGCTGCCCCCACGCGCTGCGCAGCGACGAGCGGGTCAGGTACAGCCGTTCCCGCGCGCGCGTGATGCCGACGTACGCGAGCCGGCGCTCCTCCTCCAGTTCCTTGGTCTGGCCGAGGGCGCGCATGTGCGGGAAGACGCCGTCCTCCATGCCGGTCAGGAAGACGACCGGGAACTCGAGTCCCTTGGCGGTGTGGAGCGTCATCAGGGTGATGACACCGGAGCCGTCCTCGTCCTCGTCGGGGATCTGGTCGGAGTCGGCGACGAGCGCGACCCGCTCCAGGAAGGCGGCGAGCCCGGGAGACTCCTCGCCCTCCGCCGTCTCCTGCTCGAACTCCAGGGCCACGGCGGCGAGTTCCTGGAGGTTCTCGATCCGGGTCTCGTCCTGCGGGTCGGTGGAGGCCTGCAACTCGGCGAGATAGCCCGTGCGTTCGAGCACCGCCTCCAGAACGGTCGCCGGTCCCGCGCCGGAGTCGACGATCGTACGGAGCTCCTCCATCAGCACGTTGAACCGCTTCACGGCGTTCGTCGACCGCGCGGCCATGCCGTACGCCTCGTCGACCCGCTTGAGGGCCTGCGGGAAGCTGATCTTCTCGCGCTGGGAGAGGGCGTCGATCATCGCCTCGGCGCGCTCGCCGATGCCCCGCTTGGGGACGTTGAGGATGCGCCGCAGCGGCACCGAGTCCTCGGGGTTGGCCAGCACCCGCAGGTAGGCCAGGACGTCCCGGACCTCCTTGCGCTCGTAGAAGCGGACGCCGCCGACGACCTTGTAGGGCAGGCCGACGCGGATGAAGATCTCCTCGAAGACCCGGGACTGGGCGTTGGTGCGGTAGAAGACGGCGACATCGCCGGCCTTCGCCTCGCCCGCGTCCGTCAGTCGGTCTATCTCGTCGGCGACGAACTGCGCCTCGTCGTGCTCGGTGTCGGCGACGTAGCCGGTGATGCGCGCCCCGGCGCCCGCGTTGGTCCACAGGTTCTTGGGGCGGCGGGACTCGTTGCGCTCGATGACCGCGTTGGCGGCGGACAGGATCGTCTGGGTGGAGCGGTAGTTCTGCTCCAGCAGGATCGTCGTCGCGTTCGGGTAGTCCTCCTCGAACTGGAGGATGTTGCGGATCGTCGCGCCACGGAAGGCGTAGATCGACTGGTCGGCGTCACCGACGACGCAGAGCTCGGCGGGCGGGACGTCGAACTCGTTCGGCGGGACGTCCTCGTCGTGCGCACCCGTCCCGACCAGCTCCCTGACCAGCGCGTACTGGGCGTGGTTGGTGTCCTGGTACTCGTCGACCAGGACGTGCCGGAAGCGGCGGCGGTAGTGCTCGGCGACATCGGGGAACGCCCGCAGCAGGTTGACCGTCGTCATGATCAGGTCGTCGAAGTCGAGGGCGTTGGCCTCGCGCAACCGCGACTGGTACATGGCGTAGGCCTGGGCGAGGGTCTTCTCGAAGCCGTCGGTGGCCTGGGCCGCGAAGTCCTCCTCGTCGATCAGCTCGTTCTTGAGGTTGCTGATCTTGGCGCTGAAGGACTTGGGCGGGAAGCGCTTGGGGTCGAGGTCGAGGTCACGGCAGACCAGGGCCATGAGGCGCTTGGAGTCGGCGGCGTCGTAGATCGAGAAGGAGGACGTGAAGCCGAGCTTCTTGCTCTCCCGCCGCAGGATGCGCACGCACGCACTGTGGAAGGTCATCACCCACATCGCGTTCGCGCGCGGGCCGACGAGCTGCTCGACGCGTTCCTTCATCTCGCCCGCGGCCTTGTTGGTGAAGGTGATCGCGAGGATCTGCCCCGGGTGGACATTCCGCTCGGCCAGCAGGTAGGCGATACGGTGCGTGAGCACGCGTGTCTTGCCCGATCCGGCGCCGGCCACGATGAGCAGCGGGGTGCCGGAGTGCACGACGGCGGCCCGCTGGTTCTCGTTGAGCCCCTCGATCAGCGCCGCCGCGTCCAGGGCCGGGCGCGGGGCGCCGTCGCGGTAGTACGCGTCCCGGTCCGGCGGCACGTCGAACTTCCCGCCGAACAGATCGTCCGGAACGGGTTCCGGTCCGTGCTCGTCCTCGGGCGGAGGCGGGGGCTCCTCCTCGTGACCCTTGGGGGTCTGGAGGTCCGCCAGGAAGCTGTCGTCAAAGAGGCTGCTCATCGCTCTCCGAGTCTAGGGTGCCGCACTGACACCCCGCCGCCGCCCCGAGAAGTCGGCCCGATGACGGCCTCCTCCGAAGCCGGGGATCTTCCGGCCGTGATCGCCGAGCACCTTCCGTCACCTGCCCATTACTTCTCGCGACCGGCCGGCCAAGGTCACGAAAATGTATCGGGCCTATCGGACATCAACCTTCACAGGGGCCACACCCGTTGGCTACCGTGCCGGTCAGGCCGTACGACCCCCACCGGCGAACGTCGCCGGGCCGCGCGGCCTCCGCCGAGTCCGGTGCGCCGCCATGGCAGCCGGAGCCGGGGACCCACACCGACCTTGGGGTGAATCGGCCCAACTCCCTTTCGGGGGACGGCCGTAGGGCACACCTTCCGAACCACCCGCCCGAACCCGACAGCTAACTCGGTAGGCGGAACATGGAAGGAGTCGCCTCCCTTGGCGTCGCACGCAAGGCCACGTCCTGCGGGAACGCGCGTAGCAGGCATACGCACCCCCGCGCTCGCAACGGCCGCCCTCACCTCCGTGGCCCTGCTCTCCCAGACCGCCACCGCCGCCCCCTCGACCGACGACAGGCCGAGCCTGGAGGAAGTCGAGAAGAAGGTCGACGACCTCTACCGGCAGGCGGAGTCGGCGACCGAGAAGTACAACTCGGCCAAGGAGAAGACCGCCACGCAGCGCAAGGAGGTCGACACCCTCCTCGACGACGTCGCCCAGCGCACCCAGAAGCTCAACGAGGCCCGCGAGGAACTCGGTTCCTTCGCCGCGGCCCAGTACCGCACCGGCGCCTCCGCGCCCGACACCGCGACCTTCCTGCTCGCGGACACCCCGCAGGACTACTTCGACCAGACGCAGCTGATGGGCCGCATGACGGACCGTCAGAAGGGTGCGGTCGACGACTACATCAGCGCTCAGTCCGCGACGATGAAGAAGCGGCAGGAGGCCACCAAGAGCCTCGAGACGCTCACCGACTCGCAGGCCGACCTGAAGACCGCCAAGGCGACCGTCCAGCGCAAGCTCTCCGCCGCGCGCGAGCTGCTGTCGCAGCTGACCGCCGAGGAGAAGGCGCGGCTCGCGGCGATCGAGAAGAAGAAGCAGGAGGAGGCCGCCCGCAAGGCCGCGGAGCTGGCGCAGCAGCAGAAGGCCGCGGAGCAGACCGCGGCGGCGGAACAGGAGGCGAGCACTCCGGACAGCTCGGCCCCGGCCGACTCCTCATACGCCACCAAGGCCGACAAGGCCCTCGCCTTCGCCCGCGCGCAGGTCGGCAAGCCGTACGTCTGGGGCGCCACCGGCCCCGACTCCTACGACTGCTCCGGCCTCACCCAGGCCGCCTGGAACGCCGCCGGCATCACCCTCCCCCGCACCACCTACGACCAGGTGAACTTCGGCACCACGGTCTCCCTCGCCAACGCCCAGCCCGGTGACCTGGTCTTCTTCTACGACGACGTCAGCCACGTCGGCCTCTACATCGGCAACGGCATGATGATCCACGCGCCGAAGCCGGGGGCGTACGTCCGCGAGGAGTCGATCTACTACGACGGCGAGTCGGCGATCCACAGCGTGGTGCGCCCGGCCTAGGCCGGCCCGTCCGCGGTGGCGCGCCCGGCCCAGGCGTCGCGCACCCCCGCGCTCTTTTCTCCACGCCCGCGCGCGTGCCCCGCTCTCATCCCCCCGCGCGCTCCTTAGCATCACTTTCATGCCCGAGACGCCCCATACCTCCCCCCTCCGCACCTGGTGGGCGCAGCGCCCGCCCGCCGCCGGTTCCGCGGTGATGGCGACCGGCATCGTGTCGGTCGCCCTGCATCTGACGGGGTACGAGGTGATGTCCCGCATTGCTCTGGTGCTGGCGTCCGTGGGCTGGGTGGCGCTGGCCGCCGACTTCGCCGTACGCCTGCTGCTGGAGCGGTCGCGCTGGGTGGCGGAGGCCGAGACGCCGGGCGCGCTCACGGCGGTCGCGGCGACCACGGTGCTGGGCACCCGCTTCTCCGCCCTGGGCTGGCAGCACCTCGCCGAAGCACTGCTGGCGCTGGCCACGGTGCTGTGGCCGCTGCTGATCGTGCTGGTCATGGGGCACTGGAAGCGGCGGATGCCGGGCGCGGTGTTCCTGATCTGCGTGGCGACGCAGGGCTTGGCCGTGCTCGGTGCGACGCTCGCCGGCGCGCTCTCGACGGCGTGGCTCGCACATGCGGCCCTGGTGCTGTTCTGGCTGGGCCTGGTCTTCTACGGCCTCGCCCTGGCCCACTTCGACCTGCGCCAGGTGACGACGGGCGCCGGGGACCACTGGGTGGCCGGCGGGGCGATGGCCATCTCGGCGCTGGCCGGGTCGAAGCTGATCGCGGCCGACAGCGCGAGCCTGTACCTGTGGAACGCCGACGACCGGGGCGTCCTGCGCGCGGTGACCGTCGCGCTGCTGATCCTCGACCTGTCCTGGTACGTCGTCCTGCTGGCCGCCGAGTTCCGGTGGCCGCGTCCGCACTACGACGTCCGCCGCTGGGCGACGGTGTTCCCGATGGGGATGACGTCGGCGGCGACCCTGTCCGTCGCCACCGCGCTCGACGTGTCCTGGCTGAAGACGCCGGGTCAGGTGCTGCTGTGGATCGCGGTGGCGGCGTGGCTGGCCGTGGCGGCGGGTGCCGTGGCCTCGGCCCGGGCCGGGATCAGGGCCGACGCACCGCCGGTCAGGTCCACAGCACCGCGATGAAGATGTTGGCCACGGTCAGCGCGCCGACCAGCCCGAACAGCCCCTTCTCCACCTTCTCGTCGTCCCGCTTGACGTAGACGAGCCCGAGGATCACGACCAGCAGCGCCAGCTTCACGCCGATCTTGACGTTGTTGACGTGCTGGTCGTCCGCCTGGTTGAGGCCGACCAGGATCGCGCCGGTGACCAGCATGGTCAGCGCGCCGTGCAGCATCGCGGGGACGAAGCGGGCGGTGCCCTGCCCCATCGCCTTCATCTGCGTGAGGAAGCCGCCGAGCAGCGAGGCGATGCCGATGATGTGCAGGCCGACGAAGAGGTGGATGAGTACGTCCATGGCCCCGGAGCCTAATCAGGGCCACGGCCACCCCAGCACACCACCCCCGCCTCCCTTCCCGCCGCGGGTTGGTGCATATATGCGCCCTATAGCACCCCACGACTCCCGTCTGCTCCGGAATCCGCAGTTCGGTCAGCACCCCACGTGAAGCGGAAGGCGCAGCGCAGGGATCACGTTCACATGCGGACACGCACCGGTCCCCTGGGACCAGTTCCGCGCAACCCGTTACCCCCACGACACACACAGGTTTAGCGTCCTCCACCAGGTGACCGGCTCCCCACCGCCGCCCGGGCCAGGGGCGGCAGTCGATCACCACCGCCGAGAAGGTCCGGCGGCGGCCCGCTCCCCCTGTGCGGGCCGCCGCCGGACGCGTCACCGCCCCGGGCGGCCGTACGACGCTCCCCCTGGCGTCGGCATGGCCGGTGACGGCCCGGGGCGGCACTCCGGTCCTCCGGACCAGGCGGCGGCTCGTACGGTACGAAAGGACGTGCAGTCCACGTGGCAGCGCACCGCAAGCCCAGACAGCGCTCGGTAGGCGGCAACACGGCCCGTACGGCGGCGACGATCGCCCTCGCGGGCGCGGCGACCGCGACGGGTTTCGACGGGACCGGGCACGCCGAGCCGAACCTGACACCGGCTCAGGTGAAGGCGAAGGTGGACAAGCTGTACCAGGAGGCGGAGGTCGCCACCGAGAAGTACAACGGCGCGAAGGAGAAGGCGGACGCGGCCGAGGAACGGCTGAAGACGCTGCGCGACGAGGCGGCACGCAAGACGGACAAACTCAACTCGGCGCGGGACGCGCTGGGTTCGATGGCGGCGGCGCAGTACCGGGAGGGCGGCCTGGACCCGTCCCTCCAGCTGGCGCTGTCCTCCGACCCCGACCACTACCTCGACAGCGCGGAGTTCGTCGACCGCGCCGGGACCCGCCAGGCGGCATCAGTGGCGAGCGTCCGCGAACAGCTCCGCGAGATCGAACAACTCCGAGGCGCCGCCCACATCGAGCTGGCGTCGCTCAAGTCCCGCCAGGCGGAACTGAAACGCCACAAGAAGACGATCACGGCAAAGCTGGACGCGGCTCGCCGCCTCCTGTCCCAGCTCCCGCCGGAGGACCGAGCGACCGACACCCAGCACGCATCCCGGGGCTCGAACACGGGCGCCACCCGCGACACCCTGACCCCCACCACAGGCAACGCGCCGGCCCCCAACTCCCGTGCCTCAGCGGCCGTCTCCTACGCCTACTCCAAACTCGGCAGCCCCTACGTCTGGGGCGCCACCGGCCCCGACGCCTTCGACTGCTCGGGCCTGACCCAGGCCGCGTACCGCTCCGCGGGCATCTCGCTCCCCCGCACGACCTACGCCCAGATCGACGCGGGCCGCCGAGTCTCCCGCTCCGAACTCCAGCCGGGCGACCTGGTGTTCTTCTACTCCGCCATCTCCCACGTCGGCATCTACATCGGCAACGGCCAGATGATCCACGCCCCGAACCCGACGGCACCGGTACGGATCGCGCCTATCGATGAGATGCCGTTCGCGGGGGCGACGCGGGTGGTGTGACCAAGGGGGTCTCGCCGGGGCTTCGCCGCCGGTACCTTGTCCTCACCGCGTGAGGAGCGAGGTACGCAGGGTGAGGGTCTATCTGTCGTCGACGGTGTCGGACCTGGAGAAGTACCGGTCGGCGGTACTGGCCAGGCTGCGCAAGCTTCCGCTGGACGTCATCGCCATGGAGGACTACGCGGCCTTCGACGAACGGCCGCTGGAGAAATGCCTCGCAGACGTGGCGAGTTGTGACGTCTACGTCGGCCTCTTCGCCTTCCGCTACGGGTACGTCCCTGACATCGGTCCGCAGAACCCGGACGGACGGTCGATCACCGAGCTGGAGTACCGAAAGGCCGGCGAGGCGGGCCGCAAGCGCCTGATCTTCCTGGTTGAGGACGGGGCCTCATGGCCGATGGGCCACGTCGACGCGCTCACCGACCCCGCCGCGCCATCGGCCACGGGCATCAAGCGCCTGCGCGACGAGCTGAAGAAGGTCCACGGCATCGGCTGGTTCACCAACCCCGGTGATCTCGCGGCGGACGTGGTGTCGGCGGTGGCGGCCGACCTGCAACTGCCTCCGGGCGCAATCGCCCCGCCCAGGCCGGTCGCGGAGCCACCGCATCCCCGGAAGCTGGTCCACGACCTCCTTCTGCTGCACGCACCCAGAGACCGCGAGGCGGCGGCCCAGTTGGCGTCGGCGGTCGGGGTCATGTGGAACGTCACCACGTCCGCCACCGACCTCCTCAGCTCCACCGCCCAGGAGATGCTCGCCCTGGACCGTGCCGTGACCGCGTCCCGTACGGTCGGCCTGTTGCTCTCCCCGCCCCTCACGACCATCCTCGACGAGAACCCCGACCGCACCCGCCGCATCCTGGACCTGGCCCGAGCCCGCACCGGCCACCCCCTGCTAGGCATCGTCGCGCCGGACTCGGACACCGGAACGGCCATCTCCGACGCCGAGCGGTGGGGTATCACCGAGACGCTCGCCGAGTCAGCGACCCGGACGCTGCCGAACCGCCTGCACGCGGCCCTCCTGCAAACCGTCGGACTCCAACGCCCCGACCACGAGATAGGCCTGCCGGTCGTGGTGGTGGCCATGACCGGTACGGAGGCGGAAGACCTGCTTGGTACGGCGTCCGGGCAGGTGAGGGACATCATCGAGGGCTTCGGCCTGCCACCGGAGTCGATCCGCACCCGGTACGGCACGACACGGGCGGACTGGAAGCCGTTCGGCGCCGAGGGCCTGACCGTCGCCCAGGTTCTGGAGTCCGCAGTGTCGGGCGTCAACGACCCCGACCTCCTCCTGCGCGGCAGAAAGATCAGACTCCAGCCGTACCTCTTCGACGACCTGCTCTCCTACGACCTCACCCACTCCCTGGTCTTCCAGGACATATCCCGAAACGGCTGCCTCGTGGTCGCGGACGAACTCTCCCTGCTCCACCGGGACTTGAACGACGCCTTCCGGGCGTCCCCGCTCTACGAAGGCCCCCAGATCTCCTTGATCACCCTCTCCCCCGGCGATCCCGCCGCAGGCACCCCGCACGAGCTCATCAGAGAAGTTCTGGCCGAACGCCTGCACCATCCCCACCACCGCTTCGGCAACGCCCTCGACCCTCTCTGCGAGATGAACGTAGCCAGCAGACGCCATTTGGACCGCTGGCTGCGCGCGAGCCTCCCCCAGACCCTGGACGCCTACCGCAACGCCCGACCGAGCGCCGACAAGGCCCGGCGTCTGGAAGAGGAACTCGGCACCCGTCCCAGCGGCGCCATGGCCCGGCTCGTCACGGAAGGCTGAGCGACGTGATCGTCACGTTCTACTCCTACAAGGGTGGCGTCGGCCGCTCCATGGCTCTGGCCAACATCGCCGACCAGCTCGCGCGCAGCGGCATGCGCGTCCTGATGGTCGACTTCGACCTGGAGGCGCCGGGCCTGGAGCACTTCTTCCCGATCGATCACGAGCGGGTGCGCGGCCGCGAAGGCCTGCTGGACCTGCTCCTTGCCTTCAAGTACGCCATGTCCGTGGCTTCTTCGGCTTCGGACGAGGGCGAGGAGGACGCCTACCGCGACCTCGACCGTTACATCTCCACGATCTACCCACCCCGCTCGGACGGCGGCCGCCTGGACCTGATCCCGGCGGGGCTTCGTCTGACGAACGACCAGATGATCCGCTACGGCGCCGAGTTGCGCCGCTTCGACTGGCAGGACTTCTACTACGTCTGGTCGGGCGAGTTGTTCTTCGAGTGGTTCCGCAGGACGTGTGCGGAGCGGTACGACGTCGTCCTGGTGGACAGCCGTACGGGCGTGACGGAGCTGGGCGGGGTCTGTGCCTACCAACTGGCGGACGTGATCGTGGCGTTGTGCGCGGCCAACCTTCAGAACGTGGCGGGCACGGAGTGGATGGTCCGTCACTTCCTGTCGCCGCAGGTGCGGGCGGTACGGGGTGATCGGGCACTGGAGGCGCTGGTGGTACCGGCGCGGATCGACCAGCAGGACGCGGGCCTCCTGGACGACTTCGCGAACCGATTCCGCCGGAGCTTCGATGCGTATACGCCGGAGGCGCTGGAGGAAGCGGGGCTGGGTTTCTGGGAGTTGCAGGTTCCGTATGTGCCTGCGTACGCCTTCGACGAGCAGGTGATCACGGACCCCGGGAGGGCGGAGGAGCGACGGGGATTGGTCCGGGCGTACGACAGTCTGCGCGACGCGCTCGCTCTGCTGGCGCCGGAAGGCAGTCGGCTGTCGGAGCTGCGGTCGGGAGCAAGGCGGGAGGGACGTCCCGGGCGCGGGGCGGAGCCGGTCGAGACGCAGTACGACCCCACGTCCCGGTTCGCGCCGGCGGACGTCTATGTGTCGTACAGCGGCGGCGACAGGGAGGTTGCGGCCCAGATCCGTGACCTGTTGGAGGCGCGCGATGTCCGTGTCGCCGAGCTGGAACCACCCTCGGGGGCGCGCCTGCCGCTGCCCAAGGTCCCGGCAAAGCTCGCCCTGTTCCTGGTCGGTGAACCGGGCGTACTCAGCCCCTGGCAGCAGCGCGAATTCCTGGCCACCGTGAACGCCGGCGGAGTCGCGCATGTGCTCCCGGTGCTGCTGCCGGGCGCGAGCCAGCCCCCGGAGGAGCTGCGAGAGTTCCAGTTTCTCGACTTCCGGGCGGGGCTGGAGCCAGAGGGGCTGGTGGAGACGGTACGCGCGGGCCTGCGAACGCGGATGGCGGACACCCAGCCTGAGCCCGTACATGCGGGCCGCAGTCCGTACCCCGGCCTTGAACCGTTCTCCGAGGCCGACGCGGAGGTGTTCTTCGGGCGCAGCGGGCTGATCGAGCAAGTCCTGTCCTCGCTGTCCAAGGACGGTATGTGCACGATCATCGGCGGTGCCGCCAGCGGCAAGACAAGCCTCGTGAATGCGGGTGTGCTTCCAGCGCTGCGCCAGGGCGTGCTGCGCGGGAGCGCCCTCTGGCCGATTGTCCGGGTCGACCATCGCAGCGGCACCCAGCAGTTGGAGTCGCTTCGCCTTCTTGCGCGTGACCGCCGCGTCGTCATCGTGCTCGACCAGTTCGAAGAGCTGTTCACTCTCGCCGGAACGGCCCAACGCAACGAAATCATCGACCTGTTGCGGAAGCTACCCAAGGAGCCCGACAACCAGGCACTTCTCATCACGGTCCTGCGTGCCGACTTCCTCGCCCTCGCTCTGGAACTCATTCCTTTCCTCGTGGAGCGCATCCTGACCGTGCCGCCATTGTCCGAAGCCGAGATGCGGAAAGCGGTGGAAGTACCGGCTTTGACCGCCGGACTTCATCTGGAGCCGGGCCTCACCGAGCGCCTGCTCCAGGACATCGGGGACGAACCCGGCGCTCTGCCCCTCCTGCAGTTCACACTCCGCAAAATGTGGGAGCAGCGAGAGGACGGGTACCTCACCCACCGGTCGTACCTGGAAGCCGGCGGGATCATGGGCAGCCTGGCGCAGACGGCGGAGCAGGTGTTCACCTCCTTCTCCGAGGACGACAGAACCCGGGCTCGCAAGCTCCTCCTGCACCTCGTGACGGTCGACGCCGACGGCATGTACTGGCGACAGGCTCTCCCCACAGCGGCCCTCGCAGGCATGGACACCGAGGGAGTGTGTGAGCGGATGGTTCAGCAACGGCTTCTCGTCATCTCCGCCGATGCCGGGGACGAGCCTCAGGTCCTGCTCGCGCACCACGCGCT
The DNA here is from genome assembly GCF_042668605.1 of Streptomyces sp. NPDC057280. Classification (NCBI taxonomy): domain Bacteria; kingdom Bacillati; phylum Actinomycetota; class Actinomycetes; order Kitasatosporales; family Streptomycetaceae; genus Streptomyces; species Streptomyces sp. NPDC057280. The sequence goes on along the minus strand of NZ_JBHUYR010000003.1, from coordinate 408,271 downwards.
GATCAGCGCGTGGCCCAGACTCCTCACCTGGGTCGACGAGGTCAGGGCCGAGCTTTCACTGCGCCAGCAACTCTGGTACGCCGCAAAGGATTGGTATCAATCGGGACATCGTCGAGAAGGGCTGCTCAGTGAACCGTCCCTTTTGCTGCTCCGCGACGGCACAGCAGAGTTGAGCATCGCCGTCACGCCGCTTGAGGAGGAGTACGTTCGGGCATCGTTGGTCGACGTCAGCAGATCGCGCGGCATGAGGTATTTAGCCAACCTCCTGTCGGGCGCCGCCCTGACACTTTCGCTGATCGGCGTTTACCTCCTGGCCACCGATGGCACAACAATCTGGGCGTCGATCCTGCCATCCGTGGCCGCCCCCTCTTCCGCTTTGGCTTCCCTGATCGCGTGGCGCATGCGTCGAGGCGGACGCCGCTCCCTCACACCACCTGTCGAGCCGTAGCTACTGTACGGATCAACGCCCGTACCTCCGCGGCCCGAGCCTGCACAGCGACAGATCCCATCACGGTCCGCTGTGCCGACCCACCGTCACTCCCTCCCCGGCAGGCCAGGCACAGGCCCCCGGGAAGCGCCTCCGGCCGCCCGAGCACACCGCAGTCGGTGCACTCCATCAGGTGAGGGGAACGCGGGCTCGGCGTGGGAGCGGGGCGGTCGGGTGGCAGCTTGTCGGTGAGTCGGCGCCGCAAGAAGGCGCGGGGCGCGTGCACCGGGTCCGGGAGCCCGGCGACGAGGATGCGCGTCAGCTGGTCGGGGAGCACGCCTCGCGCCAGCCATTCGGCGGCCAGTGGTTCGAGCGCGGTGCAGTCGGCGGAGGAGAGGGCCAACCGGGGTTCCTGGAGGCCGAGTCGGGCGAGGGCGACGTAGGCCTCGGAAGGCGGCGCTACGTCGTCCACGCCGACGACCTCGGGCTCGGCCTCCGGCTCGGCGTCACCTTCGAGGGTCCCGGCCCACCATTCGTCGTCACGTGCGGTACGTGACCAGAAGGTGTGGAACACCCACCGCGTGCCGGTCTCGCCCTCAGCAGGAGGGATACGACGCCGCACGCGCCGTAGATGCCCAGCGCGCCCGAGTTCGTTGAGCGCCGAGCGGACCGCCTGCTGGCCATAGAGGGGCTGGGCCTTGGCGAGGGTCTTGGCGTCCATCGCCGCGTTCTCGGGGAGCTGGTCGATGAGGCTCGCGAGATAGGCCTCGCGGGGTGGCAGTTGGGCGAAGTCGCCGATGCGGGACATCTGCTGGTCCGGCGCGGAGCGTTTGCCGTAGCCGGGCTTGGCCATGGGATGGGCTGCGGGCGCGGGCAGGGTCGCGTTAGGGTTTTCGTAAGCCACGGGATCGCTGCTTTCGATCTTGGGGCGAGACCCCGGCGGGTGCTGGTAACACCCGACCGGGGTTGTTTGTTGTCGCGAACGCTAGAGGGTCGCGACTGCGCGTCGCAAGCCGATCACAAAAAGTCATCTCGGCTGGTGCGCGGGCGAGTTGGCGCGGGGAGGGCGGGAGGGTGGGTGGATTCTTTCCGCCCATTCCTTGAAAGAGGAGCTCGGATCTCGACGCCCGAAGCCCGGGGCTCAGGCCTCGCGGGAGGCGTAGGCGATGAAGGCGGCCCAGGCGTCGGCGTTCACGTCGAAACGGGGGCCTTGTGCTCCGAGCTTCGAGTCTCGGACGTGGATGGCGTGGAGGTGGAGGGCGACTTCCAGGCAGGCGCCGCCCTGGGAGTCGCTGTAGCTGGACTTGAACCACGACAGCTCAGTCTTCATAGCTCCTGTGCCACCTTCCTGATGAACGCAGCCGACTCCTCAACTCCAAGAGCCTGCATGCGGATCATGCCATGCGCCTGTGCGAGGTCACTGACCTTGTGCGCATCAGCGTGGAGCGCACTGGTCTCCGGGCTCTCGACGTAGGCGAAGTGCTCACGGTCAGCCGTCTCCAACAGAATGAACGACCCGTTGAGTGCGAGGCCCCCACACTTGCCAAAGGGCAGCACCTGGATGGACACGTTCCTCCGTGAGCCGACCTCCAGCAGGTGCAGCAATTGACCTCGCATGACCTCACAGCCGCCAACTCCCGTATGCAACGCAGCCTCATAGATGACGAAGCCGTACACCGTGCCCGTTCGGCGCTTCAACGCCTCCTGCCTGGCCAGTCGTCCGCGAACCCGCTCCTCCACAGTCTCGTCGTCCAACGGCGGGCAACTGTCGCTGATCAGCGCAGTCGCGTACTCCCGGGTCTGCAACAAGCCCGGAATCAGCCCCAGCGAATAGTCGTGCACGGCGATCGCCTCGGCCTCCAGCTCCATGTACTCCTGCGACCGCGCCGGAAACGGCTCCGGCTTCAGGAACTCATGCCCCGCCAGCAACTTCCCCCGCGCCCCGCACATCTGGTCTGCGACCTGCAACAACCGCAACGTCGGCCGACGCCGCCCGCACTCCATCGACTTCACGTACTCGTAGTCGTAACCGGCCTCTTCGGCGAGCGCCTGACGGCCGACCCCCGCCTCCTCGCGCCACAACTTGACCTGCCCGCCGCAGTACCGCCAGTTCGGCTGAGTCATCCTTCGCGCCCCACCCGTCTCCCGCCGACACCCCGTGTACACACACCCTCTGTACGCACCCCGCCACTCCCCGAGGTTACGCGTCAACCACCAGCCTGATCACGGCAAATGACGGAGAACCACCCACACGGAAGAGAACCGCGCATGCCCGAGGTAGCAGCCGAGTGGCAACTGCCCCGCCACCCCCGCAGCGTGGGCCGTGCCCGCGCCCTCCTCCGGGCGCAGGCCGCCGACTGGAAACTCCCGGACGCGATCACCGACACGGCCGTACTCCTGCTCAGCGAGCTGATGACCAACGCCTACCGCCATGCCCACGTCTCCCCCGGCCGAGAGATCCGCATCCGCTGCGCCCTGGACGACGGCGACGGCCACAGCCTCCACGTCTCGGTGACGGACGCGAGCGACACGATGCCGACGTTCCGGAACCCGTCCCCGGAGGACGAGTCGGGCCGGGGCCTGATCCTCCTCACCCTGCTCGCCGACGAGTGGGGCACAGCGCCCCGCCCGCACGGAGTGGGCAAGACGATCTGGTTCTCCCTCGGCACCGGCGCACGCGAGGACGCCCCCAAGAGCGTCCCGATGTACAATAACGACCTACTTCAGTAGGCATCCATGTACATCCCGGAGGCCTGTATGTCCCTCACCCACATCGACATCGACGACGAGGCTCTGGAGACAGCGAAACGCCTGGGCGGCCACCGGACCAAGACCGCTGCGGTGGCGGCAGCGCTGGAGGCATACAACAAGCGTCTGGCCAGGTCCGCCGCCTACGACAAGTACTTCGACATGGCTCAGGACTGGGACATCGAGGGCGCCGAGAAGGCGCACCGCGCGGACAAGGATGTCGTGCGTCCGTGATGCGCTATCTCCTCGACTCATCGGCATTGTGGCGCCTGCTCCGCGATCGCGACCTGCACGAAGCCTGGCGTCCGGTGGTCACGGATGGCGATGTCCTGTCCTGCTACCCGCAGCGTGCTGAATTCCTCCGGTCAGCGCGCGACCTCAAGGAGTACCAGGCCTTCCGCGACATGTTCACCGACCTCTACGACGAGGTCGCCGTCCCGAAGACGGTCAGCAACTGGATCGGTGCTTTCCAACTGCGTGCAGCTGAGCACGGAGCGCACAGATCTCTGTCAGCCGTCGACCTCCAACTCTGCGCGACAGCGGCACATCACGGGCTCGTCGTTCTCCACGACGACGCCGACTTCGTCACGGCAGCGCGGTTCGCCGTGGAGTTGAGCCAGCACAACGTGCACGACGGCCCCCGCAACTGACTCACACCAGCCGCCGCGCCGTAGCCCACCGCGTCAGCTCATGCCGGTTCGACAGCTGCAATTTCCGCAGGACCGCCGACACATGGGACTCCACCGTCTTCACGGAGATGAACAGCTGCTTGGCGATCTCCTTGTAGGCATAGCCGCGCGCGATCAGTCGCAGTACCTCGCGCTCGCGCTGCGTGAGGCGGTCGAGGTCCTCGTCCACCGGCGGCGCGTCCGTCGAGGCGAAGGCGTCCAGGACGAAGCCGGCCAGCCTCGGGGAGAACACCGCGTCGCCGTCCTGGACACGGAAGATGGAGTCGACGAGGTCCGTGCCTGTGATCGTCTTCGTGACGTAGCCCCTTGCTCCGCCTCGGATCACCCCGATCACGTCCTCCGCCGCGTCCGACACCGACAGCGCCAGGAACCGCACCGGCTGCTCCGCGTCCGCCATCAACGGGGCGCAGCGGCGCAGGACTTCTACTCCGCCGCCGCCGGGGAGGTGGACGTCGAGGAGGACCACCTCGGGGCGGGTGGCGGTGATGACCGTGACCGCCTGGTCGACGTCGGCGGCCTCGCCGACGACCTCCACGCCGGTCTGCTCGGTCTGGCCGATCTCCGCCTGGACGCCCGTACGGAACATTCGGTGGTCGTCGACGAGGACCACTCGCACCCGGCGCTCGCCCGTCGCTGTGTCGTTCGCCTCGGTCGGGTCACTCATGACGTCTTCTCCGCCCTCTCCATCTCCAGCTCGACCTCCGTGCCGCCGCCCGGCACCGCGCGCAGGCGGGCCGTGCCGCCGTGGCGCTCCATGCGGCCGATGATCGATTCTCTGACACCCATGCGGTCGGCGGGTATCGAGTCGGGGTCGAAGCCGGGGCCGCGGTCCCGGACCGACACGAAGACCGTCTTTCCCTCGACCTCGGCGTAGACCTGCACCGCGCCGCCCTCGCCACCGTACTTGGCCGCGTTCACCATCGCCTCGCGCGCGGCCTGCATCTGTGCCCCGATCCGTTCGTCGAGGGGGCAGTCGCCGACGATGACGACCTCCAGGGGGACGCCGTGCTTGTCCTCGACCTCGGCCGCGTTGCGCCGGACCGCCTCGGCGAGGGTGTCGGGTTCGTCGGCCTCGTCCTTGCCCGTGCCCTCGGGTTTGTAGAGCCAGGTGCGCAGGTCGCGCTCCTGCGCGCGGGCGAGGCGGCGCACCTCGCCGGCGTTCTCCGCGTTGCGCTGGATCAGGGTCAGGGTGTGCAGCACGGAGTCGTGGACATGGGCGGCGACCTCGGCGCGCTCCTGGGCGCGGATGCGCATCAGGCGCTCCTCGGAGAGGTCCTGGGTCATGCGTACGAGGTAGGGGCCAGCGAGGAGTGTGATGCCGACCAGGACAGCGAGGGCCGCTTGGAGGACGGAGCCGAGGTGGGCGGCCGAGCCCTGCATGACGAAGATGCCGGACACCCCGGCCGTGACCAGCAGGACGCCGCCCGCGGCGCGCAGCAGGCTGAGGGTCCGCCTGCGGCGGCCGACCTCGGCCCAGCGGGCCCGGCGGGCGTTGTCGGCCTGGCGCCAGACCAGGGCCACGCCGGCGCCGACGAGCACGGCGGGCCAGAGGTAGGCCTTCGCGCCCGTGCCCAGGTTGATGTTGCCCACGAAGACCATGGCCACGACGACCATGAGGAGCAGGGCGACGATCTGGCCCTTGTCCGGTCTGCGGGCGACGAGGCGGCGGCGGCCGTCGGGGGAGGTCTCGGTGGTGACGAAGGACGGGGGCTTCTGGCCGCTCACGCCTCCGACGCCGAGCGGCACGAAGAACCAGAAGGCGGCGTACAGCAGGGCGCCGAGGCCGTCCGCCATGAACAGCCCGGCGAACACGAGCCGCACCCAGATCACGGGCAGCCCGAGATGCCCGGCGAGCCCCCGCGCCACACCCCCCAGCCAGCGTCCGTCACTGCTGCGGTAGAGCTTGCGCGGCGGCCGCGGTTCGACGAGTGGCGCTGCTGCGGCTGCTTCCGGCATGCCATCGATGTTCACACGGCGCGACGGCCGGAGCATCAGGGTCGGCCCCCTAGACTCCCCTGATCTTCGAGACGCGCAGAAACGGCACGGTCCTCGCACGTCTCCCCGGCGTCGGGTCAGGGGCGATATCAGGGTCCGGCCAGGGTCGTTCCGACTCCCGTCGCGGCGGCTCGCCCGTCACCATGGACACATGACAGATCACCAGCACGCCGCGGACCCGGCGCCCGACGAGGGCGCCTCGTCCGCCGCGCCCTCCGCGACCGCCGCCGGTGAGGAACCGCGCGCGCACGAGCGGGCGGGTGCGCGGAAGGAAGAGGAGCGGCCGGGCGCGGCTGGACCGACGGGCGACCGCGACGGGGTTCGTCCTCCTGGCGAGGACAGGGTTCGCTCTGCCGGCGGGGACAGGGGCCGTCCTCCCGGCGAGGGGGAAACGGCCGCGCCGCCGTCGAAGTTCCGCCGCGACCGGCAGCACAAGACGCTCGCGGGCGTGTGCGCCGGGCTGGGGCGGCAGTACGACATGGACCCGGTGATCTTCCGGATCACCCTCGCCGTGCTCTCCGCGACCGGCGGCATCGGCCTCATCTTCTACGGCTTCGCCTGGCTCTTCGTGCCGTACGAGGACGACGAGGAGAACGAGGTCCGCAAGCTGCTGACCGGCCGAGTCGACGGCCAGGCCCTGACGGCCGTGCTGTTCGCGCTGGTCGGCTGCGGCGTGTTCCTGACGATGTTGAACAACGGCACGGTGCTGGCCTTCGCCGTCGTGGTCTCCCTACTCCTCGCGGGCGCCGGGTACTGGTCGCGGCAGCGCGGCACCCCCGACACCGACCCGCTGGCCGCCCAGGCCGCCGCCGACGCCCCGCCGGAGGCCCAGGCCCCGCCGGTCAGCGTCACCTACCCCTCCTGGTGGCGCGACCCCATCGTCAAGGACGGCACCCACGAGGGCGGCACCGGCTATCTGTGGGGCCCCGGCGACTCCCGCACCCGCGACATCGCGGACGCCATCGACTTCAGCCTGGCCCGTGGCTACGGCCACACCGGTGCGGACCTGCGCACCGCCCGCCCGCAGCCCTCCCGGCAGCGCGGCCCGCGCTGGATCGGCGGCTGGATCTTCCTGCTCGCCCTGCTCGCCGCCGGTCTCGGTACGGGGCTGACGTGGGACGAGCACCCGCTCGGCACCAGCCTCCAGACCGGTCTGGCCTGCGCGCTGATCGTCCTGGGCCTCGGTATCGCGGTCAGTTCGTTCTTCGGGCGTACGGGGGCGGGCTCGATCTTCCTGGCGGTGCTCACGTCGGGTCTGCTCGCCGGGGCGGCCGCCGTGCCCAAGGACATCGGCACCGACTGGGTCCGGGAGAACTGGCGGCCCGCAGCGGTGGCGGACGTCCAGCCGAAGTACGACCTGGGCACCGGCGTCGGCACGCTCGATCTGAGCAAGCTGGACCTCACCAAGGCGCGGACGGTGACGACCAGAGCCGAGGTCGGGGTCGGCAAGCTGAAGGTGATCGTGCCGAAGGACGCGACGGTGAAGGTCCACATCGACGTGGGCGTGGGCGACATCCAGCTGCCCGGTGACAACCAGGAGGACGTGGACGTGGAACCGGGCAAGTACAAGGAGGCCACCTTGACCCCGGCCAAGGGTGTCAAGCCCTCCGGCACCCTCGACATCGACCTCCAGGTCGGCGTCGGACAGGCGGAGGTGAGCCGTGCTGCGTCATGAATTCCGCCCAGGCAAGCTGATCGCCGGCTTCTTCCTGACCCTGGCAGGCATCATCTACGCCGGAGACGCGGGCGGTGCCTGGGAAACCCCGTGGTTCGCCGTCATCCCCGTGGTCACGGCGGGCCTGTGCCTGGCAGGCGCGGTGGGACTGCTGACCCGGTCGGTCCGACGCCGCCGCAGAACGCCGCGCGGCACGGGGACACCGGAGGAGCCTTCGCCGGAGATACCCGGGTAGGCCTGCCCGCCACCGGCCGGTCAGCCGTACGGTGTGGGGATGGGTGAGTGGGCGGCGAGTATCGAAGTTCCCGACCTGGTGGGGATGACAGGGGGAGAAGCCCACGCTCTCTGCCGTGAACTCGGGCTGTTCCTGGGCTACTACAACATGGATCAGCAACTGCCGCGGAGCATGGTCATCGCTTATCAGGAGCCGCCGCCCGGAACCCTGGCAGAGCGTGTCGGCGTGGTCAGGATCTGGACGACGCTGGATCCGCCGCCCGCCGAGCGGCGGCGATCGGACGACGCCGGCTGACGGCGGGAAGCGGCACCCCCGTCACCAGGCCGAGGCCCCGCTCGGTTCTCGGCGTCGGTTTCTGATCAGCGCGTCCAGCGACAGATAGGGCGCCCCGGCCAGCACCAGCGGCAGCCAGGCCATCAGGTAGGCGAGGTCGTTGCCGTAGTAGTAGGGCTCCGCGGCCCAGCTCATCGTCAGCCAGAGGGAGAGGGAGATCAGGGCTCCGCCCAGCGCCGCGAGGCGGGCCAGGAGGCCGAAAAGGGTGCCGAGGCCTACGGCCAGTTCGCCGAAGGCGATGGCGTAGCCGAAGCCGACGGGGTTGTTGAGGGCCATGTCGACCATGGCCGGGATCGCCGACGACTGCTTGACGTTGCGCATCTGGTCGCCGATCGAGCCCACGCCAGAGTCCTTCATGAAGGCGCTGTCGGTGAGCTTGTCCAGTCCGGCGTAGATGAAGGTGACGCCCAGGAAGACGCGGAGCGGGAGCAGCGCGTAGTGGGTGGCGGTGTCGCGCCAGCCGCGGCGGCCACCGTCGAAGTAGGGGGTGTGCGTGTCCGTACGAAAACCGTGAGTCATCGCTCCTAGCCGCCTCTCACCCAGCGTGCCGTGACCCCTCAAAAGACGATACGTACGAAAGGGAGATGCCGCTCAATGCTGACGGAGGTGTTTTCGGTGCGGTTCAGGGGCTCAGATGTGGGCCCGGATCTGCCGTACCGGGTGCCCCAGCGCCGTTCCGACGGCTGCGAGTTCCTCGTCGCTGAACCAGACGAGTCCCGGGTTCCAGGCGGCGATCTCGAACCGGGCGAATCCGCAGGGCCAGTCGAAGTCCAGTTGGTCCAGCGAGACGGCGGCCCCGCAGCAGGGAACCGTCGCGTCGAGGGTCGGGAAGCCGTCCTCGTGGTCCTCGACGAGGTCGGCCCACCAGGCGAGGTCGATCGATTCCCGGCAGCGCGGACAGCCGATCCGCTCCAGGTTCTGCGCGCTGTCGACCACGGAGGGCAGCTCGTACCAGTCGACGTCGATCTCGACGTCAGTGTCGGGGTCGAGGCCGCCGACCAGCTCGGTCACGAGAGCCTCGGCGCGCAGGGCGCCCGCCTCCTGGGGCTGCCAGTGCGGGTCGACCGGGATGACGGACAGCACGTCTTCACTCATGGCTCAGGCCTCTCTCTCGGTCATCTCGGTTCAGTCCGTCACATCGATCGCGTAGCGGTTGGTCTCCACGCCCGCCGCGGTGATGACCTGGACCTCCACCCGGCCCGGTTCCACGTCCGCCGGGACGGGGACGGTCAGGACGGCGTCCGTGGGGTTGCTGAAGCCGCCGGTCACCGGGACGAGCGGGACATGGACATGGACGGCGCCCACGCGGACGGTCATACGGGACAGCCGCTCCGCGCCCTGGGCGCCCGGTGGTACGAACCCGGCGCCGCGGATCTCGATGTCGTCGCCGGTGCGGATCGGGGCGTCGAGGTCGCCGGCCTCGCGGGCGCGGACGACGGAGAGGATGACGGGACGGCCACCCTCGGCGTACTTGCCGGCCAGGTAGGTCGCGGCCGAGATGAGGACCACGACCGCCAGCCCCCAGGGAAGGTCGGGGAGTTGGTCGGGGCGGCGGGCCAGCCGCACCGCGGCGAACAGCAGGGCGACCGCGCCGATGACGACGTACTGGATGTCGGCGAAGGTGCCGCGCCCGGCGTCGTCGGTGAGCAGGTCGGCGGCCCTGGGGCGGTCGGCGCGTACCTTCTGCAGCCGCTGCCCGAGCACCCGCAGCCCGACCACGCGCCGCACCAGCACCGCGATCCCGCAGACCACGGCGAGGACGGTCACCACCCCGGCACCGCGGGCGAGTTCGAGCCCGGAGATCAGGGTGTCGCGCTCGGCCGGGTCGGACGCGGCGGCGAGACGGCCGACGAGGACGAGCACCGCGTACACGACGAACAGCACCCAGGCCACGGCGACCGCGCGGGAGGTGGAGAGGCGGTTGTCCTCGCCGATCACCGGGGCCAGCGCGCCGCCCCGGGCGCGATGGAACCAGGAGGCCGCGGTCAGGGCACCGGCGGTCAGCACGGCGGCCAGCAGCCCGGCGGTGCGGGCCGCGGTCCAGCCCGCGCCGATCGCCGTCAGCGCCTGGACGAGCAGGAGGACGACGACACCCGCCCACACCGTGCAGGCGGTGCGCCTCCACAGCCGGGCCAGCCACGCCTCGCCCTCGGCGCGGCCGCGTTCGGCGACCAGTTCCGCGGACTGGGTCAGCTCCTCCGACACCCACTGACGGGAGGCCGAGGCCGAGTGGGCCACGGCGGCCGGCAGGCCCTGCCCGGCGGCGAACTCGTCCCGCTTCAGGAGGAATTCGGCGACCGCCCGCCGGTGCCCCTCCCGCGCCCCGTGCGGACAGTCCCCGCAGGTGCAGCCGCCTCCGTGCGCGCCCGCATCCGCGCTCTGTCTCGCCTCCTGCACCGCCACGCCCGACGCCCGCCTTCCCCGCGATCTCCGCTGTGGGCGGCCCCTGCCGATGCCTCGGCGGCCGCCTTGCAACTCCCGTGCGATGACAGCGAATTGTGCCCTACGCCACGGCGCCCTCGTCCGGCAGGTCTGGTCAGGGCGGGTGAAGCCGGGGTCGCCGTGTTGACCTGGCTGCGAGAATTTCTGTATGGCCGAGATCATCCAGCGCGACGGGACCTGGGCCTTCGACGGCACAACGGTCAGGATCACGCCGGGACTCCACCGTTCGGTGCCGCTGTTCCGGCAGACGTACGGGGAGATCGCCGTGCCTCTGGAGGCCGTCTCGGGTGTCGTCTTCGAGCCCGAACGCAAGCGGGGGCGGCTGCGGATGCGGCTGCGCGAGGGCGCCGATCCGCTGTTGCAGGCGACCGGGGGGCGGCTGCCGGACGCGGCGGACCCGTACCGCCTCGCGGTGGACGTCGACCGGGCCGGGGTCGCGGAGTACGTGGCGGAGGAGATCCGGCGGGCGCTGCTGCTCGACCAGATCCCCAAGGACCCGACGAAGACGTATCTGCTGTCAGGGCCGCCGGTCCCGGTGTCCGTGCGCTCCTCCGACGGCAGCGTCTCCTTCGACGGCCTCCAGGTCCGCATCGACTGGGCCGACACCTCGGACCGGGTGAAACGGGCGACCGGCCCGCGGATCATCGCGCTCTCCGACCTGGTGGGCGTGGAATGGCTGCCCAACTCCGGTTACGAGGACGGCTTCCTGCGGTTCGTGACCCTCGAGACGGCGTTCTCCAAACTCCCGCCCGAGAAGGACCCGTACGCCCTGGACCTGTGGGGCAGCGCCCGCCGCGATCTGCTCACGGCCCTGGTGGCCACCGCGGTCACCGCCCGCCTCCCGCATCCCTCCACCCGCGCGGGGAGCGATCATCCGCCGCAACTCCCGCCGACGGTGCCGTCGCAGGCCGACCACCACGACGTACTGCTGCGCAGACTGCGGGAGCTGGGGGAGCTGCATCGCGAAGGGGTCCTGACGGACGAGGAGTTCGCGATGACCAAGGCGGTCATCCTCAGAGGCTTCTAGGGCTGCCCTGCGACCTGGTCCGCAGAGCAGGCCCCTAGCTCAGCAGATCCGGCTCGCTCCGGCTGATGTCCTGCCACAGCGGCTGGTAGTTGATCCATGCGACCAGGTCGCCGCCCAACTGCTCCCTGGTCGCGACGGCCGCCTTGTGGTCGATCAGGATCGGGCGGCCCGCCGCCCTGGCCGTCAGCTGGACCTGGGCGGAGCGCTCCATGGACAGGAACCACCAGGCCGCCGCGTCGACCGAGTCGCCGACGGTCAGCAGGCCGTGGTTGCGCAGCACCAGGCCCTTGCCGGAGCCCAGGGCGGCGGCGATCCTGCGGCCCTCGGCGGTGTCGACGGCGACGCCCGAATAGGCGTCGTAGACCGCGTGGTCCTCGTAGAACGCGCAGCTCTCCTGGGTGATCGGGTCCAGGAGCTCGCCGAGGGCGGAGAGGGCGCGGCCGTGCACGGAGTGGCAGTGGGCGACCGCGACGACATCGGGCCGGGCGGCGTGGACCTGGGCGTGCACGGTGAAGGCGGCCTGGTTGACGTGGTAGCGGCCTTCGACGACCTGCCCGTCGGCGTTGGCGAGGACCAGGTCGCCGACGGTGACGTGCTTGAAGGGCATGCCGAACGGATTGACCCAGAAGCAGTCGGTGAACTCCGGGTCGCGTGCGGTGATGTGGCCGGAGACCCCGTCCTCGAAGCCCTGCCGCCCGAAGATCCGCAGCGCGCCCGCCAGCCGTTCCTTGCGGTGCCGGCGCTCGTCCTCGACCGAGTCGTGCATCGGCGGCATCGCGAACCGGAGGGTGTCGGTGGGCAGGGGGGCCGGCGGGGTCGGTCCCGGTTCATACGTCCCGTGCATCGGTCCTCCAGCACTGGGGTTGCTTTACGGGGCGGAAGTTACCGTCGGTCAGCGCAGGAGAACAGGCGTAAGAGGTAACGATGCCGTGCGCAACCCTTCCGGCGGCTCGGCGGTCTGGTGTGCGGAAGGACAAGTTCCCGACACTTCAGCACCTGTTTTCAGTCATCCCGGAGCACTCCTTGAGCCTCGTCGAACGTCACCTCAGCTCTCTCATGCGGCAGCTCGCGACCCAGGACCACGTCGAGCTGGTCCACCCCTTCGCCGAGCACAAGATGTTCGGGGCGCTGGTCTATGTCGCCGAGTGCTTCGGCTTCCGCTACGCCGGTGTCCGCCTCGTCGGCCGCCACAAGATCCTCCACGTCCACCTGGTCCGCGACACCCACCCCGCGGCCCAGCAGCGCGCCGCCGCGAACCTCGCCGCGTTCCCGCAGGTCGGGGCAGGTGGCAACGTTCCCGGCATGTATCTGAACTCGCTCACGCCGGTCCCGGAGGCCCAGGCCGACGTCGACCTGATCATCGCGCTCATCAAGTACGACGCCCTGATCGAGGCGGGCAACCCCCGGCAGCTCAAGACCATCGGCTGGGGCGCCGCCGCCCTGTTCCTGCTGATGGCCCCGCTGACCGGCAAGTACGCCGTCCTCCTGCCGCTCGCCGTGCTGATACCGGCGTTCATGTACGGCGCCCTCCGCATCAACACGGTCCGCCGCGCCAAGCTGGCCGCGCAGCTGACGGCGGCCGGCTGCACGCAGGTACGGGACGACGCGGGGCGTGAGCGGTACGTGCGCCCGCTGCCGTACGCCACGCAAGGCGCGTGACCCGATCCGTACGCCACGTGCGCCCGCGTAATACCGGACAGCAGGTGTCGGGTATCGGCGCCACACTCGTCGTATGACTGCGAACTGGTCCGCCTTCACCGCCGCCGAACCCGATCTCGCCCGGCTTGTCGAGGAGCGCTTCGGCGCGTTCACCCACCATGTCCTGGGCACCCTGCGCAGGGACGGCTCCCCGCGTCTGACCGGCCTGGAGGTCCGTTTCCTGGGCGGCGAGCTGTGGCTCGGCATGATGCCTGACTCGCTCAAGGCCCGGGACCTGCTCCGCGACCCCCGGTTCGCGCTGCACGCCAATCCCGGGGAGGGTCAGAGCATGGGCGGCGGCGATGTGCGCGTCAGCGGGCGGGCGTTCGAGGTGACGGACGCCGCGGCCAAGGCCGCATACGGCGAAGAGGTGGAACCGCCGGAGCCGTTCCACCTCTTCCGCACCGAGCTGACGGAGGTCGTCAGGACCTACGTCGAGGACGACAAGTACCTCGTCGTCCAGGTCTGGAAGCCCGGAGAGCCGGTGCGGACTCTCAAGCGGACCTAGGAAGACCTACAGGGAGGCCTACTCCCACTCGATCGTGCCCGGCGGCTTCGAGGTCACGTCGAGGACGACTCGGTTGACGTCCGCGACCTCGTTGGTGATCCGGGTGGAGATCTTCGCCAGCACCTCGTACGGCAGGCGCGACCAGTCGGCCGTCATCGCGTCCTCGGACGAGACCGGGCGCAGGACGATCGGGTGGCCGTAGGTGCGGCCGTCGCCCTGGACGCCGACCGAGCGGACGTCCGCGAGCAGGACCACCGGGCACTGCCAGATGTCCCGGTCGAGGCCGGCCAGCGTCAGCTCCTCGCGGGCGATGGCGTCGGCGTCGCGGAGCAGGTCGAGCCGCTCCTTGGTCACCTCGCCGACGATCCGGATGCCGAGGCCCGGGCCGGGGAACGGCTGGCGCTGGACGATCTCGTCCGGCAGGCCCAGCTCCTGGCCGACCATCCGGACCTCGTCCTTGAACAGCTTGCGCAGCGGCTCGACGAGCTGGAACTCGAGGTCCTCGGGGAGGCCGCCCACGTTGTGGTGGGACTTGATGTTCGCCGTGCCGGTGCCGCCACCGGACTCGACCACGTCCGGGTAGAGCGTGCCCTGCACCAGGAACTCCACCGCCGGACCCTCGTCCGCGATGATGTCCGCCTGGGCCTGCTCGAAGACGCGGATGAACTCGCGGCCGATGATCTTCCGCTTCTCCTCGGGGTCCGAGACACCCTTGAGCGCGGTGAGGAAGCGCTCCTCCGCGTCGACGACGACCAGCTTCACGCCGGTCGCGGCCACGAAGTCCTTCTCGACCTGCTCGGTCTCGCCCTTGCGCATCAGGCCGTGGTCGACGTACACGCAGGTCAGCTGGTCGCCGATGGCGCGGGCGACGAGGGCCGCGGCCACCGCGGAGTCGACGCCGCCGGACAGCCCGCAGATGGCGCGCTTGTCACCGACCTGCTCGCGGATGAGGGCGACCTGCTCCTCGATGACGTTGCCGGTGGTCCAGTCGGGCTTGAGGCCCGCGCCCCGGTAGAGGAAGTGCTCCAGGACCTGCTGGCCGTGCGTGGAGTGCATGACCTCGGGGTGGTACTGGACGCCGTAGAGCTTCTTCTCGTCGTTCTCGAAGGCGGCGACCGGGACGACGTCCGTGGAGGCCGTGACGGAGAAGCCCTCGGGGGCGGCGGAGCAGGCGTCGCCGTGCGACATCCACACGTGCTGCTCGGCCGGGGTGCCCTCGAAGAGGGTGGAGGACGACTTCGAGACGTGCAGGTCGGTGCGGCCGTACTCGCGGGCGCCGGTGTTGTCCACCGTGCCGCCGAGGCTCTGCGCCATGAGCTGGAAGCCGTAGCACATGCCGAAGACGGGGACGCCGGCCTCGAAGAGCGCGCGGTCGAGGCGGGGGGCACCCTCCTCGTAGACCGACGAGGGGCCGCCGGAGAGGATGATCGCCGCCGGGTTCTTGGCGAGCATCTCCTCGACCGGCATGGTGCTCGGCACGATCTCGCTGTAGACCCGCGCCTCGCGGACGCGACGGGCGATGAGCTGGGCGTACTGCGCGCCGAAGTCGACGACCAGGACGGTGTCGGGGGCGGCGGCGGGGGTCGCTGATGACACGGGGTGCCTTCCGGCGGTTTGGGCGAGGGCTGTAAGGCCGATTCTAGCGGGGTGCGGCCACGCCCCATCCCGGCCGGTGACCTCGCCCCCTCCCGGCCGCCGTCTCCGGCCCTTCCCGTCCGGTGGATGGACCGCCGGTTGGACAGGATCGGCAGCGCGTGCATACTGCTGCCATGCTCACGCACCCGACCTTCGTCTTTACCTATGGCAACCGGCCCGCCGGCTGCCATGGTCGTGCTGCTTGAGCTACTGACAAGCGACTTCCCAGGCGCCCCGGGCCGACAAGGTCCGGGGCGCCTGTCGTTTCCTTCCGGATCTTGCCGCTCCGGGGCACCTCACCCAGAACCCGAGGAGCCCCCGTGACCACGACCACCGCCACCCCCGAAGCCGTCATCGCCGACGCCCGCGAGCGCATCGACGCCATCGACGACCGGATCATCGGCCTCATCCAGGAACGCGCGGCCGTCTCCGCCGTCGTGCAGCAGACCCGTATCGCCTCCGGCGGACGGCGCGTGCATCTCGCGCGCGAGATGGAGGTCCTCAACCACTTCAGTGAGGCGCTCGGCAAGCCGGGCACCTCCCTCGCGATGACCCTGCTCGAACTGTGCAGGGGTCGCATCTGAGTTCGGGCCCCGTCTCACCCGTACGGCGCGTGACCGCGTCGCGGACCGCTTCGTTGGTGGTGGTGTCCGTGCCAGCCAGGGGCGGGCCCGACAGAACCACGCGTGGCTCGCTGGAGCGATGAGACGTTCGGATCTTGCCGTACGTCGTGGGACCTCGCTCCAGGTAAGTGACCGGACGGCAGGGGACAGCAGCCCGGTCACCCAAGAGAACGGTCGGCTCCGGGGACGCCCGGGGCCGGCCGGCGGGAACAGAAGGCTGGACCAAACGGTTGCGGCGGCCGGGTCCGTCCAGCACGATGCCTACAAAGCCCAAGTCCCCCTGTACACACCCACATTGTCTGTGCGTTTCGGCCCTGCCAGAGGTCGAGACCATCCGCGCGCCCCGTATGCGCCGGGGCGCCGACCCGGGCATCCAGGACCAGCGGCGCAACCCCCCGGCGCCGCTCCTCAGGCACCGGCGCTGCCCTGACGCCGGTGCTGACGAAAGAAGGGCCCCGCGGTTCCGTCCCGCGGGGCCCTTCGCATACCGGTCGGACCCGGCCACCAGGAGTCAGGTCCTCAGACCCGGCCACCCGGCGTCATGTCCGGGACACCGTTCCGCAGCCCTTGTCGTCGCTGATGTCCCGGCTGCGGTCGTACGGGTCCGTCGTCGGGCCCGTCGGTGCCGCGCCCGTGGGCTCGGCGGACGGGAAGTGCGGGTGCAGGAAACCGTCGTAGATGTCGCAGGCCGAGTTGCCGATGTCCTGGTCGTACTTCACGACGGCGATCTTGCCCGGTGTGACCCGGTACTTGGCCGGGTCGGAGAGTTCGAGGTCGAGGACGCGGCGGACGATGGTGCGGGCCACGTCGGTCGTGCCGTCGGTGCGGACCACCGGGTAGACGAAGGTGTAGTCGGCGTGGACCGTGACGGCGGCGCCCTCGCCGGCCTTGAAGGTCATACGGCCGCGGGTCTTCACGACGTCTCCGACGAGCCGGGCCTCGTCCGGGTCGAAGCGGCTGAACATCACCAGCGGATCGTGCTTCTTGTCCGGCTCGCTCAGGGCCTTCTTCAGGAAGCCGGGCACGTTCTGGTGGGGTTCCAGCAGGTCGAGCGCCGTCTCGGGACGTTCCCCGCGCAGGGTCGCCGGGTCCAGGTTCGCGTCGATCAGCAGCTTCCGGGTCAGGTCCAGGGCGCGCGCGACATCCGCCTTGCTCCGCCCGCCGACCGCCTTCGCCTCCGGTACGACAATGCCGGCCTCGCCGTCGGCCCAGCGCTTGGCGGGCGAACCGGCGAACGGGTCGTCCAGGGTGGCGATCGCCGGTGCCGCCGTCGAGGGCGGGGCGGTCGGCGCCGCCGTCTCCGCGGGCAGGGTCTCGGTCGCCTCGTCGGCGGAACCCGAGCCGAAGGGGTCGCCGGGCAGCAGCGACGGCTTGATCGCCACGACGGCGACGGCCACGGCGAGCAGCACACCGAGGGCCTTCCACACCCCGCGGCCGCGCTTCTTCTCCTGCCGGGCAGGCCCCGTGCGCCACCCCTCGGGCAGCTCGCCCCGCGCCTCCTGCTGACGGAGCCGTTCCGTCACCATGCGGGCGCGGGCGGAGGGTTCCTTCGGAGCGGCCGTTTCATTGGCGCGAACGAACTGTTCCCAGACGTCGTCCGGCACTTCGGGGGTCGAGGAGGAGTCCTCGGCAGGCTTGTCAGACACGATCGTCAGTTCTAGGGGTTCCGAAAGCGCCTTCACAAGGAAAATCCGGCGGGACCGGGCTGTGACTCAGGCCACATAAGAATTCTGTGAATGCGAGTGCAACCGTTCACAGCTCTCGTGGATCAAACCATGCGTACCAAGGGCCACAGCCGCGCCCCACACGCGAGGCCCCACTGCCCCACTCGCGTGCTGCGCGCAGCACACCGGACGTCTTGAGGTCTTTCATGAAGCTTCGCCGTGCCATGGCCGCAGCGGCTGCGACGGCTGTCATAGCCCCGCTCGCACTGCTGTCCGCGCCCGCCGCGTTCGCGGACGAGACGTCGTCGCCCACCCCCACCGAGACGGTGACCGAGACGCCGACCGACACGGCCTCGCCGACGGCCCCGACCGAGGTCCCGAGCGACACCGCGTCGCCGACCGACACCACGTCGCCCACGGTCTCCACCGAGCCGACCGGCACCACCTCGCCGACCGGCAGCGCGTCGCCCACCGACTCCACCGAGCCCAGCGAGTCGGCCGAGCCGAGCGAGGAGCCGTCCGACCCGGACGTCCCCTACTGCGACGACCTCGACGAGGACTTCAAGGACGCCAAGGTCTCCGCGGACATCAAGGGCCTGCCCGGCAAGATCGTCGCCGGTGACGGCTTCCACGGCTTCAAGCTGATCGTCACCAACGACTCCGGCACCACGGTCGACGGCGTGGCCTTCTACGCCGAGGTCGAGAACGACGAGCTCGACCAGGCGAAGTGGCTCAGCCCGTACGTCGACCTGGAGTTCAAGAACCCCGAGACGGGTTCCTGGGACCGCATCGGCAACGACGACTGGGCCGGCGACTACTTCTTCTACGTCGACGAGCTGAAGGCGGGCAAGAGCAAGTCGGTCGACCTGCGCGTCAGCATCGACGCCAAGGCCCCGGCCAGTGACGCCTACTCCTTCGGTTCCGGCGCCTACCTCGACAACGTCGACGGCCAGGACTGCATCGCCGAGGGCTGGGCGGCGTACGACTTCTCGGTCCTCAAGGCCGGCTCCAAGAACGACGACCCGGGTGAGGCCACCCCGGGCGACCACGACAAGGGCTCGGTGAAGAAGCCGCAGGGCGACGTCTCCGACCTCCCGACCGGCAACCTCGCCGAGACCGGCTCCAGCTCGGCGCTGCCGACCATCGGTCTCGTGGGCGGCGTGGCGATCGTCGCCGGTGCGGGTGCCGTCTTCGCGGTGCGTCGCCGTAAGGCCGGCCCGCAGGCGTAACACAAGCCAGTTGCAAGAAAACGAGAAGGACCTGCGTTCGGAGGGGGATGCAGGTCCTTCTCGCTGTCCGCATGGGGTATCAGGCCTTGGGCGGCACCGCCGGCATCCCCAGGAACGGCAGTCGCAGCGCTCCGAACGCCTCCGCCGGGACCGCCGGTGACCGCGGCTCGACCGGCTTCAGCCGCTCGTACGCCGCCCCCTGCGCCGGACGCGGGTCGGCCTCGCCGTTGTTGGGCCAGTACGACATCGCCCGCTCGGCCTGCGCGGTGATCGTCAGCGACGGGTTTACGCCCAGGTTGGCGGAGACCGCGGCGCCGTCGACGACCGAGATGCCGGGGTGGCCGTAGAGACGGTGGTACGGGTCGATGACCCCGTCCTTCGGGCTCGCCCCGATCGGGCAGCCGCCCAGGAAATGAGCCGTGAGCGGGGTGCCCATCAGCTCGCCGACGTTCGAACCGGCGAAGCCGTTGATCTCCGCGGCGATCGCGGAGGCGGCCTCCGAAGCGGCCCTGATCTGCTTGGGGTTGGGGGCGCCATGGCCCTGCCGGGCGGTCAGCAGGCCCTTTCCGACCCCGTCCGGCTTCAGGTACGTCGTCAGGGAGTTGTCCAGCGACTGCATGACCAGGCCGATGATGGTCCGCTCCGACCAGCGGCGGTTGGAGAGGGACCGCAGGACGAGCAGCGGATGCCGGGCCGCGTTCGCCAGCCAGCCCGCGACCCTCGACGAGCCCTCCGCGTACGGCACTTGGAGGATCGACAGGCCGCCCATCGAGTTGGAGCCCTTGCCATAGCGGACCGGTTCGATGTGGGTGTTCTCGTCCGGGTGGATGGACGAGGTGATGGCGACGCCCTGGGTGAAGTCGGGCTTGGCCGAGCCGGTCGCCCTGCGGTAGCGCCGGCTGTCGGTCTGCGCGCCGACCAGCGCCTCGGAGTTGGTCCGGGTCAGCTCGCCCAGCTTGGCGGAGATGTAAGGGAGCTGACCGCCCGCCTTCATGCGGTGCAGCAGCGTCTGGGTGCCGTAGGTGCCGGCGGCGATGACGACCCGGCGGGCCTTGAAGGTCCGGCCCTCGCCCTTCTTCCTCCGGTCCGTGGGGAGGGTGGCGATCGCGTACCCGCCCTGCGAGTCGTCCGTGACCGACACGACCGTGGTCATGGGGTGCACGACCGCGCCCGCCTTCTCGGCGAGGTGGAGGTAGTTCTCGTTGAGGGTGTTCTTCGCGCCGTGGCGGCAGCCGGTCATGCACTCGCCGCACTCGGTACAGGCCTTGCGGGCCGGCCCCGCGCCACCGAAGTAGGGGTCGGCGACCTGCTCACCGGCCTTCGCCTTCACCGACCCGTCGGCGTCCTTGCCGTCGCCGAAGAAGACACCGACGGGCGCCATGTGGAAGGTGTCGCCCACGCCCATCCGCTGGGCCGCCGCCTTCAGATGGACGTCGGACGGGGTCATCGTCGGGTTGAGCCGTACGCCGAGCATGCGCTGCGCCTGGTCGTAGTACGGCTTCAACTCCTCCTCCCAGTCCGTGATGTCCCGCCACTGCGGGTCCTCGAAGAACGGCTTCGGCGGTACGTAGAGGGTGTTGGCGTAGTTGAGGGAGCCGCCGCCGACCCCCGCGCCCGCCAGCACCATGACGTTGCCCAGCAGATGGATGCGCTGGAGGCCGTACATGCCGAGCTTGGGCGCCCAGAGGTAGTTCTTGAGGTCCCAGGAGTTCTTGGGGAGGGTATCCCTGGTGAAGCGGCGGCCCGCTTCCAGGACGCCCACGCGATAGCCCTTCTCGGTGAGGCGCAGGGCGCTGACCGAACCGCCGAATCCGGAACCCACGACGATGACGTCGTAGTCGTAGTCGTCCTGTGGCACGTGCGCTCTCCCTACCGGAACCGGAACGCCTTCATCAGCCTCAGGCTGCGGCTCATGAACTGGGCGTACTTCTCGTCGTCCATCCCCAGCGACGGCGCCATCGGCAGCAGCCGCTGCTGGGCGACCGTCTGGGCCTCGGTGTACTTGAGGATGCCCTCGGAGCCGTGGCGGCGGCCGAGGCCGGAGTCCTTCATGCCGCCCATCGGGGACTGGACGCTGCCGTAGGCGGGCGCGTAGCCCTCGTTGACGTTGACCGTGCCGGTGCGCAGCCGGGCGGCGACGTCGCGGCCGCGCTTGCCGTCCTTCGTCCAGACCGAGGAATTCAGGCCGTACGACGTCGAGTTGGCGGCCTCGATGGCCTCCTCGTCCGTCTTGAAGCGGTAGACGGACACCACCGGGCCGAAGGTCTCCTCGGCGCAGATCGCCATTGGCTCGGTCACGCCGTCGAGGATGGTCGGCTCGAAGAAGTAGGGGCCGATGTCCGGGCGGGCGACGCCGCCGGCGACGACCGTGGCGCCCTTGGCGACGGCTTCCTCCACGTGCCGGGTGACGGTCTCCAGCTGCCGTTCGCCCACCAGGGAGCCCATGTCGGCGCCGTAGGCGAGGGACTTGCCGAGCCGCATGGCCTTGGTGCGGGCGGCGAAGCGCTCCAGGAAGGCGTCGGCGATCGACTCGTGGACGTACAACCGCTCGATGGAGATGCAGAGTTGGCCCGCGGAGGAGAAGCAGGCGCGGACGGCGCCGGCCGCGGCCTTCTCGATGTCCGCGTCCTCCAGGACCAACATGGCGTTCTTGCCGCCGAGTTCGAGGGAGACGCCGACCAGCCGGGCCGCCGCGCCCTGAGCGACCTCGCGCCCTGTACGGGTGGAGCCGGTGAACGAGACATAGTCGGCGTGCCGGACGACCTCGGGGCCGACGACCGGGCCCTCGCCGAGGACGACCTGGAAGACGTCGGCCGGCAGGCCCGCCTCGATCAGCAGGTCGCGCGCCCACAGGGCGGTCAGGCAGGTCTCGGTGTCCGGCTTCATGACGACCGCGTTGCCCGCGACGAACGCCGGGAGCGCGTCGCCGACCGACAGCTCCAGCGGGTAGTTCCAGGGGGCGATCTGGCCGACGACACCGCGCGGGTGACGGAGTTCGGTGACCCGGGTGAGGGTGGGCATGGCGCCCGCGTGCCGCTTAGGCCTCAGGTAGGAGGGGGCCTTACGGCCGTAGTGCCGGGCCGCGACCGCGACGGCCTGCACCTCCTCGTGGGCGTGCAGCCGGGCCTTGCCGGTCTCCAGCTGGATGAGGTCGAGGACCTCCGCCTGGCGTTCGAGCACCAGGTCGTGGAAGCGGAGCAGCACGGCCGCGCGCTGCCGTACGGGCGTCTGCGCCCACACCGCCTGCGCCGCGCGGGCCGCCTCGAAGGCCTTCGCCACGTCCTCGGGCGTCGACTCGGGCAGGTCGGCCAGCTTCTCGCCGGTGAACGGCGTGTGGTTGGCGGTACGACCGGAGCCGACCACGCCCTTGGTGAGCTGCGCGACCAGCTCCGGGGTGACCACGTCGGCGGCGGTACGGGCGCCCTCCGGGGCGGGGGCGAGGGGGTTGGTGCCGGTCAGTTCCGGGGCCTGCGAGTCCGTCATGACGCGCAGGGTATGCCGGGTCGGGGACTTTGGGTACCCGGCGGTAACAGGGATTCACCGACCGCACACACGGCGCCAGCGATCACTGGCGGTGAACCTGCTGATCAGGGCGTTGTGCGAGGACGATCACCTCAGGATGCCGACTTCCCGATCTCGAGCCGGTCACGGGCCGCCTTGAACACCGAGGTGCCCTCCTTCTCGTCGGGGGTGCCCTTGGGCATGTCGACGCGCAGCTCGTACATCCGGCCGTCGCCGGTCAGGACCGTCAGCTGCATGACCCGCGTGGAGCCGAAGCCCTCGTCGTCGTAGGTGGTGTCGGCGAGGATCGCGGCGTAGCCGTCCAGGCTGGTGTCGGTGATCCGCGTGTCCGCGTCCCCGTGCGAAGCCCACTCCAGCTTCTGCTGCTGCTTCCGCATCTCCAAAGAGACGGGGGCCTTGTCCCACTGGCTGAGGCGGACCCCGATGTCGCCGGACTCGAAGATCACGATCCTGGGCTGGTCGTTCGGGCTGCCCTGCCGCACGGACTCCTCGTACCGGCTCGGCACGGAGAGGATCGCGTTCATGTCCTTCTCCCGGTGCCGGGTCCAGGACTCGTCGGCGACGTCCGTGGCGCTCACGGCGGAATGGGTGGCGTTCATCTCCCTGGGGTCCGCGGGTGCCGGGTCCGCGAAGAACCAGGAGGTCCCGGCCCACGCCCCGCCGACGACCGTGACGGCGAGGAGCGCGGCGAGGAGGGGGTGGCGCAGCGGGCGGGGCTTGTGGTGCGGTGGCGTCGGTACGACGGTGGTGTCCGACGCGGGAACCGGTGCGGCCTCGGGCCCGCGCAGCCGTACGGTGCCGGAGTCCTCCCCCCACTCGGTCATGCGGTCGGGTTCCTGGACGGCCGGCGACGGTTCCGGCTCGGCGAGCCTCGGCACCGGCCATCCCTCCGCCGCCGCCTCCAGCACCTTGGCGGCCTCCTCGGCGTCCGGTCGCGCGTCGGGGTCCTTGGCCAACAGGCCGGTGATCAGCGGGCCGAGAGGTCCGGCGCGCCCCGGCTCGGGCGGATCGTGGGAGAGGACCGCGGCGAGGGTGGACTCCATCGTCGTACGCCGGAAGGGCGGCTCGCCCTCGACGGCGGCGTACAACAACACGCCCAGGGACCACAGGTCGGAAGCCGGTCCGGCCCCCTTCCCGGACATCCGCTCGGGCGCGACGAAGTCGAGCGAGCCGACGAACTCGCCGCTGACGGTGAGGGATTCCTCGCCCTGGACATGGGCGATGCCGAAGTCGGTGAGGACGACCCGGCCGTGGGTGCCGAGGAGGACGTTGGCGGGTTTCACGTCCCGGTGGACGATGCCGACGGAGTGCGCGGAGCGCAGCGCGCCGAGGACGGCGAGGCCGATGCGGGCGGCCTCGGCCGCGGCGACGGGCCCCCGCCGGAGCGCCTCGCCGAGGGACTCGCCCCGGACCAGCTCCATGACGATCCAGGGCAGTCCGTCCTCCACGACGACGTCATGGATGGAGACGGCGGCGGGATGATCGACCCGGGCGGCGGCACGGGCCTCGCGGTACAGCCGGTGCGAGGCCCGCTGGTGCACCTCGTCCTCCGGGTCACCGGGCAACCGCGGCTGCTTGACGGCGACTTCACGGCCGACCAGCTCGTCGAGCGCCCGCCAGACGGTGCCCATCCCGCCCGACCCGATGCGCTCGACGAGCCGGTAACGCCCGCCTATGAGTCGTCCCTTGGGGCTGGTCCCGCCCCCGTCGTTGCTCATGTCCCCATCAGTACCGTGTGGCGTGGGGGGTTGTCGACGCGGGGTGGCCGGGCCGCCGTCCGTCAGGTGATGTCGACGCCGCCGAGCCGCAGCATCGCCAGCTGCGTCTGGCTCAGCACACCGGCGTAGGTGTGCAGTTCGTCGACCTCGCCGGTCAGGTACTCCCCGGCGGTGCCGCGTCCGACCTGGAGGTCGCCGGTCGGCGTCCAGGTGTCCGCGTCCGTCACGCTCGCCGTGGCGGCCGGGTACGTGTCGTCGACGTAGAGCCGCAGTGCGTCGGTGCGCTCGTCGTAGACCACGGCCAGGAACTCGTCGCCCGCCGAGGAGCCCACGTCGTAGCGCGCCTCGACCGTGGTGGTCGGCGCGTCGGCGCGGTCGTCGTGGGCCACGGTCGCCTGCCAGGTCCGGGAGGCGGCGAGGTAGCGCAGGGTGAACAGGTCGGTGTGCTCGCCCGGCTGGGAGAGCACCGTCATGTCGCGGGTCGCGGTGTCCGGGTCGATGCGCACCTTGGTGGTCACCGAGAAGCCGGCGTCGGTCGGGGCGAGCGCGGTCGGCGTGGTGGCGTAGTCGCCGTCACCGTCGAGAAGCAGGTCGCCGGAGCCGTCGACGGGATAGGTGACCGGCGTGCAGTCCGGGTTCCAGGGGCAGTCGTCCGTGGCCGCGTAGATCGACGCGTCGCCCGCCAGGGTCAGCGGCGCGCCGCCCGCGTTCGCCGGGCTGCGGCCGTCGGTCGCGGTCTCCAGGTCCCAGTAGCCGAGGCGCTGGGCCTTGCGGGTGGCCACGTCCGTGATCTCGGCGGGCACGAACACCCGGTCCCAGACGTTCACGTCGGTGAGCTGTCCGTCCCAGTGGTCGCCGATGCGGAGGGCACCGGCACCGCCCGCCGCGACGACGCCTGTGGCCGTGCCGGTGAGCGTCCCGTTGACGTACAGCCGGGCGGTGTCGATCTCGCCGTCGTACACACCGACGAGGTGCGCCCACTCGCCCTTCTCGGGGGCGCCGCCGGTGAGCCGGGTGGTACCGCCGTCGGCGGTGGGGAGGGTGAAGGACCAGCCGGCGCCGGCCGTGGCGCCGAGCGAGAAGCCCGCCTGGCCGACGACCGCGGCATCGGCGCCGGGCGTGTCCGGGCGGACCCAGGCGTCGACCGAGAAGGTCCGCGCGGTGTCGGCCGTCGCGTCGAGGCGGGCGTACGCCTCGTCCGTGCCGTCGAAGGAGGCGGCGGAGGCGACGCCCGTACCGGAAGGACCGGACGCGCCGAAGGTGACGCCGGAGCCGGTGACGGCGCCGGACTGGCTGTCGGGGTCCCAGTGGGTGACGGCGGTGCGGCCGTCCGAGACGTTGACGCGGTAGGTGGTCCGGCTGCTGACCGCACCGGCGGCGTTCACCGCCTGGACCTCGAGCGAGGTCGGCCCCTCCTTCTCCGGCATCCAGCGCAGCGACACCGGAGCGCCGGGCTCGGCCGCGGTGAGGGTGCGGGGGACCCCGCCGAGCCAGGAGTAGCGGTACGACACGACGTCGTCGGACGCCGAGTCGATCACGAACGTGCCGTAACTGCCCACGCCGTCGTGCCAGTTGTCGTCGTCCGGATACTGCGTCGACGTCACGACGGGTGCCTGCGGAGCGTCGGCGGCGGCCGCGACTCCCGTGGTCACGCCTCCCGCGAGCGCCGCGACGGCACTCAGCGTGACGGTGCGCGTCCATGCGTACTGCTTCAAAGGGGTCCCCTCCCCAGGTTCGGACCGAGCTCGAAACAAGATCGGTCTCAACGGAGGATGACCTTAACTGCCGCCACTGACAACGGAATTCAGAGCGCGTCGACGTCCAGATGGGCGATGGCGGTCTTCGCCACCTCCCGGCCGCGGGCCGCGAAATCACCCTTCCAGGGATAACTGATCTGGAGCTTGTACATGTCGCCCTTGGAGGTCTTGTAGTAGAAGATCTGCATCTCGCGGGGGCGGGGGTCCTGGGTGTCGTCGGTGGTGTACGTGATCGTGTTCCGGGCGGCCGGCTTGCCCTGGTAGGTGGCCCCGCCGTCCGTCTTCGTCCGCGGGTTCTCGGGCATCTGGAGGTCGTACTCGCCGTTGTCCTTGAACTGCTTGTTGTCCTCGTACATTTCGGCGGCGGCGGAGTCGGCGATGCTGTCGGTCGTGTCCTCGGCTCTCCGGTCCAGCCTCAGGCCGATCCAGATGCTGCCGCTCCAGTCGGTGTACGTGACCCAGTGCGCGTCGTCGGTCTTCCGGTCCGGGTACCTCGGCTGGTATTCGTCGGGCACCGCCAGCGACGCGGCGACATCCTTCTCGTGCACGGTCCTCCAGCCGTCCGGCAACGGCCCCGCGAACGGGTCCGCAATCACCAGATACGCCGCCACCGCCGCCGCGACGACCGCCGCGCCGAGCCCGATGAGTGTCCTGCGGCCCAGCCGGACGCCCTTCGGGAGCCCCTCGGCCCGCCGCACCGCCTGCGTCGGGGCAGGTGGTGCGGCGGCCTTCTCCAGCAGGGCCCGTACCTGGGCGGCGGTCGGACGGCGGCCCGGCTCCTTCTGGAGCAGGCCTGTGATGACCTCGGCCAGGGGGCCCGACGCCGAGGCGGGCGCTGCGGGGGTGGCGTTGAGGACGGACTGGAGGGTGGCCGGCGTGTTGCTGCGGCGGAACGGCGACACGCCCTCCGTCGCCGCGTACAGCACCACGCCCAGGGACCACAGGTCGGACGCCGGGCCGGGGCGCTGCCCCAGCACCCGTTCCGGCGCGATGTATTCGGGCGAACCGACGAAGCCGCCGGTGTCGGTCAGGCTCGTCTCGCCCTCGATCTGGGCGATGCCGAAGTCGGTGAGGACGACCCGGTCGTGGCGGCCGAGCAGGACGTTGTCCGGCTTGACGTCCCGGTGCAGGATGCCCGCCGCGTGCGCGGCCTCCAGCGCGGCCAGCACCTCCAGGCCGATGCGCGCCGCTTCCCGCGCCCCGAGGGTGCCCTCCTGGAGCGCGTCACCCAGCGAACGCCCCCGCACCAGCTCCATGACGATCCACGGCCGGCCGTCGACGACCGCCACGTCGTGCACGTTCACGACCGCCGGGTGGTCGAGCCGGGCCGCGGCCCGCGCCTCGCGCCGCATCCGTTCGAAGGCGTTGGCACGTTCGCGCTCGGGCAGGTGGTCGGGTACGCGCGGCTCCTTGACGGCGACCTCGCGGTCCACCGTCTCGTCCTGGGCCCGCCACACCGTCCCCATGCCGCCGTGCCCGAGCTTGGCCAGCAACCGGTACCGGCCCGCGATCAACCGCCCCGCGCCGGGGTCCTGGGGAGGCGCCGTCTGCTGCGGCACGACCTGGGTGGTGGGTGTCGCGTACGGGTTGTCGGGGTGCGGCACCGCCACGGGCGGGTTCGGCGGCTGCAGACTGAAACTCGTTGGCTCGTCGGACCCGTAAGGGGCTCCCCCGTCGCTGCTCATGGGTCCATCCATATCGCGGCAGGCGCCGCGTTATCCAGCCAGAACGCTGTCCGGTCACAGAGCCGTGACCAATCCCTGTCATTCCCTGTCACGGGCGTCGACGCGCGCGCAGCACCGCCGTCAGCGCACCCCGCAGCGAACGCCGCTCGACGCTCGGCATCTGCCCCGTCTCCAGGAAGGTCCGCAGCATCCGCTCCGCCGACTCCGCGTCCAGCCGCCGCTCCGGATCACGCTCCAGCAGCCCCCGTACGACGGGCAGCAGCGGCGCGGCCTGCGCGGGCAGCCGGATCTCCCCGGCGACCACGGCATGCAGCACCCCGCCCAACGAGTCCCGCCGGAAGGGTGATTCACCACTGACGGCCGTGCACAGCAGCGCGCCCAGCGACCACAGGTCGGACGCGGGGCCGGTGGCGAGCCCGGACATCCGCTCCGGCGCGGTGTACTCCGGCGAGCCGACGAAGGAGTCGAGGTCGGTGAGGGTGGTGGCGCCCGCGACCTGCGCCACGCCGAAGTCGGTGAGTACGACCCGGCCGTCGTCGGCGATCAGCACGTTCGCCGGTTTGATGTCCCGGTGCAGCACACCCGCCGCGTGCGCCGCCCGCAACGCGCCGAGCAGGGCGACACCGATCCGCGCTGCCTCGGCGGCGTCGACGGGCCCGCGCGCGGCGATCCGGTCGGCGAGGGAGGCGCCGTCGATCAACTCCATGACGAGAAAGGGACGTTCATCCTCCTCGACGACGTCATGCACGACGACGATGTGCGGATGCCGGAGCTGCGCGACCGCCCGGGCCTCACGCAGGGTCCGGTCACGCCAACGCCGGGCCTCCCCCTCCGGCAGCGTCTCGTCGAGCGCCAGCTCCTTCACCGCGACACGCCGCCCGAGCAGCTGATCGGTGGCCCGCCAGACAACTCCCATCCCACCACGCCCGAGCCGCACCTCCAGGCGATAACGCCCCGCTACGACACGGAAGTTGTCCCCCTGGGTCCCCATGAGCCCCATGATGCCCCGCCGGACTGACACCTTCCGGGGCGCTGACCGGCCAAGTTGCCTTCACGGGGCCCAGCGCGTTGCCTAGCTCCAGCTCACCCGCGTTCAACAGTACCTATTTTCAGCCATTCCCGGTTTCCAAATGGATAGAAAACGTTGCAAATCATCGCGACATACACCGACATCATATAAACGGTGACTGAAATTATACTGTCAAGTGAATCATGGAAGCCTTACTGTCCCCCCATGGGAAACACATGGAAGCGCCTTTCCGTCACGAGTTTCGCGGCGGTGGCCATATTCGCCATGACCACAGTGACAAACGCCAGTGCGGCGAGTGGCGTCGCCGCGTGCTCCACAAATGGCGCCTCGGGAAGCATGACCTTTACCAACTGGTCAAACAACCATGTCGACATAAGCGGCTGGGTCAAGGACAACGCTGCCGATGGCCACCACGTGGCCATTCGGCTTGTATCCACCGATGGCAGCAGCGCTGTAGAGTACAAGTGGCCTTGGCGTCACGAATACGACGGAAATGGATCGACGCTCTCCTTTACCACCTACGCAAACAACAGCGACGGCATGCTCCGCTTTGTCGGGGTGCGTGTGGCGGTTATGGAAGGTGATCAGATAGTCGACAGTCGGGTCTGCACCGACTGGGCCTGAGCACCGCACAACAACCCAGGGCGCCTCGACAGACTGTTTCGGCGCAGCTGCCATACCGAGTTCGGCCGAATCTGTCCGTCGAGTCGAGCGGAGTCAAGGAGCCGGTCACTGACTGGCTCCTCCTTCTCGCCGGCCAAGTTGGGGCGGGTCAGGAGTGGTTCGGCTGCCAGCTCCGCAGCACGGTGGTGAACCGCTTGCTGGTGGCGTCCCAGTCGGCAGCCGGCGAGGCGGTGTAGAGGGCGTACTCGACACTGTCAGACGTCATGTACGCCACGTCCAGCGCGCGGTACGGCCCGGAGAAGGGCGAGTCCTTCGCCAGCTGTGTCCAGGTGTACTCCCAACGGACACTCGGCTGGTCGCGGTAGATCTCCCGCCTCATGCTCAGCGTCGTGAAGTCCTTGAGCCGCCTTTGGTTATCCGTCTCCAGCTGACTCATGTGGCGATAGGAGTCGGTGTAGTCCGGAGCGGTGTCGACGGCGACGCGCACGAGGGTCCTGCCGTTGTCGGGCGAGTAGTCGACCTGCGCCAGACCGTCCTTCTCCTCGATGGAGACCGTCCGGTCCCAGCCTTTGGGCAGGTACAGGCTGAAGCCCAGGGCGTCGTCGTACCTCTCCCAACCGGCGGGAATCGCCCCCTGAGCACCCTTCGTCGGGGAAGGGGTCGGAGTCGGAGTCGGGCTCTCGCTCGCCGAGGAGGAGGGACGGCCCGAGTTCCACTGCTGCAACGCGACCGCACCACCCCCGCCGACGATCGCCGCGAGCGCCACGACCAGGGCGAACGTACGCAGCCGGTGACGCTTGCGCGGGACGGGAGCGCCCGGGACCGGAGTCGTCATGGGCGGATACGGCGTAGCGGCGGCCGTCTGGACGTTACGGGTTCCGGTGCCGGCGGTGCCCGTCTCCGGCGCGTACCGCACAGGCCCCGTCGGCACATACACCTGCGCCGCACTCGCCCGCCGTCCCTCCGCCACCTCGGCGAGCATCTGCTCGGCCTCGGCGGCGCTGGGCCGTTCGGCCGGCTCCTTGCGCAGCAGTGCCGTCAGGACAGGCCCCAACGCCCCGGCGTTCACCGGCTGGGCGGGCTCTTCCTCGACGACCGCCTGCATCGTGCCGAGCGGGGAGGTGCGGCGGAACGGTGAGCGACCCTCCACCGCCGTGTACAGCGTCGCGCCCAACGCCCACAGGTCGGAGGCCGGGCCCGGGTCGTGGCCCCGCACCCGCTCCGGGGCGAGGTAGTCCACGGAACCCACGACCTCGCCGGTGCGCGTGATCGTCGTATCGCCCTCGATCTGGGCGATGCCGAAGTCGGTGAGCAGGACACGCCGGTCGTGGGAGAGCAGGACGTTGCCCGGCTTCACATCCCGGTGCAGGACCCCGGCGTCGTGCGCGGCGCGCAGCGCGCGCAGCACCCACAGGCCGATCCGGGCCGCCTCGGCGGGCTCGATGCGCCCGTCCGCCTTCACCGCGTCGGCGAGCGAACGGCCCTCGACCAGCTCCATCACGATCCACGGGCGGGCGTCGTGGTCGAGGACGTCATGCACGGTGACGACCGCGGAGTGGTTGATCCTCGCCGCCGCCCGGGCCTCGGCTCGGGTGCGGTGGAGCAGGCGCTCCTGGTCGCTCTCGGAGACGTAGAGGGCGGCGGTCAGCTCTTTGATGGCGACAGCCCGGTGCAACACCTCGTCGTGGGCCCGCCACACGCGGCCCATGCCGCCGCTGCCGATGGTGTCGGCAAGCCGGTAGCGGCCCGCGATGAGCAGGCCCTGCATCTGATTCACGTTGCCCCGCAATGGTCTTGACAGGGTCAGCGTAAGGACCGGTCCCCACGCAGGGAACCACGGGGGGACCAAGGAGACAGCACTGTGACAGTTGTCGCTTTCACCAGCGGGAAGCAACCGTCACCGAGTGCGCTCAGCCCGTCACCTCGTACGTCGCCGACGCCTGCTCGTACAGCCGGGTGACCTCGTCCCGCTCCGCTTCCGGACCGCGCACCTGCACCACGTGGTACTTCCCGCCGACGAGGATCGCCAGATTCCGCACGAACAGCTCACGTCCCGCGCTGTCCGTCCAGGTGAACTGCCCCTCGGCCATGGTCCGTCCGCCCACCGAGATCGTCTTCAGCCCGGAGGCGCTGGCCCAGCTGGAGTCGCGGTACGGCTGCAGCTCGCGCTCGTCCTCCCGCTGGTACGCCATGGGGTCCTCGCCGTACTCGTCCGCGCTGTCCCGTCCGGGTACGAGGATCAGGTCGAAGTCGCCGTGGGAGTACACGACCTGACCGCGGCCGTTCTTCGGCGTCCGGTCCCAGCCGTCGGCCACGGCGACGCGGAAACCGGCGGCGTCCGAGCGCAGGGTGAAGCCGTCGGCGACGTCGGGATCGTTGGACTGCGGTTCGGGCGGGCTGCTGTTGCCGTCCGCCTCGGGCGTGGTCTGCTCGGGCCGTGGCTCGCTGCTGGCGTCCTGCTTCGGCGCCTCGCTCACCTCACCCGCCGAGCCGGTCCGGTCGGTCCCGCCCGTTCCGCCGGCGCCGTCCTTCGAGTCGGACTTCGGCATGAACAGCATCGCGTACGCGATCGCCCCCGCCATCAGCAGCAGCACGAGCAGCAGCAGCGTGCGGCCGAGCCTGCGCGGGGACGCCTCCTCCTGCCGGGCGGCCTTGGCCCGCTTGTGCCGCCCGTGCGCGCTGGTCACGGGCAGCCCGGCGCGCCGCCTGCGCACCAGCTCGCCCCGCCGCCGCACGATGGGCAGCCGGTTGCCCTCGACGGGCGGCGCGGCGACGACGTACGTGCCCGCCTCCGGCTCCGGCGCCGAGCGCACGAGCGAGCGCAGCCAGCCCCGCAGCTCCTCGAAGTCCAGCCGCTCGGTGGGGTCCTGACGCAGCAGCGACTCCACGACCGGCCGCAGCGGCCCGCACTCCTCGGCGAAGGCCGGCGGCTCGGCGCACACCATCTGCACCAGCTCGGCGGTCGACTCCTCCGGGTACGGCGCATGCCCCTGCACGGCCCGGAACAGCAGCGCACCGAGCGCCCACAGATCGGTCGCGGGGCCGATCGGCGCGGCCAGCTGCCAGTTCTCGTGCACCGGCCCGGCCTGCTCGGGCGCCCATCGCTCGGTCACCGGCCCGACGACGGCCATCCTGGCCTGCCGCGCCCGCTCGGCGGCGAGCGCGGTGGCGGGGCCGCGGGGCGCGGGCGCGGCGGCGGCGAGTTCGTCCCAACGGCCGGGGGCAGGTGCCGGGTTGGGCACGGCCGGCACACTTCCGGCCGACGGCAGTGCGGCGGTACGTCCTTCCGGCCCGCCATCCCAATGGCCGGGGGCGGGCGCCGGGTTCGGTACGGACGGCCCGGTCCCGGCCGACGGCAATGCGGCGGTACGTCCTTCTGACCCACCTTCCCAATGGCTGGGGGCAGGCGCCGGGTTCGGTACGGACGGCCCGGTCCCGGCCGACGGCAATGCGGCCGTACGTCCTTCCGACCCGGCCGGCAGCGCCCTGCCGCCACCGCCACCGGGAGCGGCCCCGTGCCAGGAGTCGGTCCGGACGCCGTAGGGGTCGACGATCTGTCCCGGAGGTGCGGCACCGGACCGCCGTTGCTCGTCGCGGCCGGGCGCAACGGTGCCGCCGAGCGGTCCGGAGGCGGGCACCGCCCACCCCGCCTCACCGGGACGCGTGCCACCGGACGCGCCCTGGGCGCCGCGACTCGGCCCGTACGGCGGTGTCGGCCCGCCCTCGACCCCGGCACCGGTCGCGGGGCCCGCCTCCGGCGAGGGCCGGGCTCCGGGCAGCGCGGCGTGGCCATTCTGCTGGGCTTCCTGGACGCGGGCGGCGGCCCGGGCGCCCGCGCGATACGCGGCGATCGCTCCTGCCCGCGCGGCCCGGACATCCCCGCCGGTCGGCTCCACGGCCCGGCGCGCGACCGTGCCCGGCCCACCGGCGCCGTTCGCCGTCTCACCGCCGAGTCCCGGCAGCCCACCGGCCTCCCGAGCCTCGATGGCGGCCCGTCGTGCGGCCTCGGGGTCCATGGAGCTCGCGGGTCCGGCGGGCCCGGTGAGCCCACCGACACCGGGGCCTGCGCTCACGCCCCCCGGCCCACTGAACGTCCCCGGCACCCCCCGCACACCTGACGCACCCTGCGGACCGGGCTCCCGCCCGTCACCGCCGAACCGCCCACCGCCGACTCCCGGCGCACCTCCCGCGCCCCCGGCGAATCCCGGCGCACCCCCACCGACTCCCGGCGCGCCCCCCGCGCCCCCGGCCCCGCCGCTCCCGTCACCCTCCGGAGCCGGCACCGGGTCGTAGCCGCACAGCGCCTCCTCCGCCGCGCCGACCGCGAGCCCGGTCAGCATCACGCGGCCGTCGTCGCAGACGAGGACGGTACGGGCGGTGATGTTCCGGTGCACCCAGCCGTGCGCGTGCAGCACCCGCAGGGCCATCAGCACGTCGGAGGCGACCTCGGCCGCCCGGTACGGCGTCAGCGGCTTCTCCGCGAGCAGCGCCGCGAGCGGGCGCGCGGCCACCAACTCACTCACTATCCACAGCGACCCGCCCTCGGCGAACACGTCGAAGACCTGGTCGAGCCGCGGATGGTCGGGTATCGCGGCGGCAGCCTGCGCGGCCTCGACGGCCCGCCGCACGGCCGGATCGGTGGGCCGACGGGTGCTGGTCCGCGCCGCGGCACCCCCCCGCCGAACTCCCCTGTCGCGCGGGTCCCTTGCCGTGAAACCGTCGGGCAGCCCCTCGGCGTCGAGCACCTCCGCCTCGACGACCTCGGGCAACGGAACCTGCCTGACCAGGACTTCCTGCCCGCTGTAGGTGTCGAAGGCCCGGGTCTCGGTGAGTTCGTACTCGTCGGAGGGGGGCAGCGGCAGGCGGTAGCGGTCGGCGAGTACCCGTCCCGCATAGTCGTCCACGTTGCCTCCCCCGGCAGCCCGGTCGGTCAATTCCGTTCGCCTCGCGTGCCGTTCCGTACCCATACCTGGATGCGTACGGTCCGCAAGCACTCACGATACGTGCCGGAGGCAACCCGCAAAGAGGGGATGCCAGATCTCATGTCCGAAACGCGGGACCGGTCACCGCGCGGTCACTTCACGCCTTCGGCTGGAACGTCTTCGCGAGCGTCTGCCAGGTGTCCTTGCGCAGCTCGCTGCCCCAATTAGCGGCTTTCGCCGTGTACATCAGCGCATATCCGAGATGGTCGTTGACGACGAAACCCCGGTCGACGGTCCGGTACTTCGTGCCGCCCTCGCTGTAGGTGAACTCCCAGTCGGCCGCGAGCCAGCCCCGGTAGTCCACCTTCGCTATTCGGACCCGGTCGTACTGGGAGCGCACCATGTACTGCTCCTGGTTCCGCCAGTCCGCCACCGGGTCACCCTTCGGCGTCGACGTCCAGGCGACCAGCAGCTTCTGCCCGTCGGGGCCGGTGAACCGGTCCCCCGCAGAACTCGAGGTCTGGAACTTCCACCCCTTGGGCAGCCCGATCGAGTACCCCTGACCGCCGTTGTACGTCTTCACCGCGGTGCCGCCGTCGCCGCCGGAACCGCCCGCCTCGCTGCCGCCGGTCGCGGTGGGGCTGTTGCTCGGCGTGCTCCCGGACGGGGTCCCGGCCTCCGCCGACTGGCTCGCCCGTCCGTCCGCCCGGTCGCCGCCATCGCCCTTGTCCTCCTTGGTGGAGGGACTCGCGCTCGCGCCGGCGGAAGGCTTGGCACCGCCGCCGCCCGCGGAGTCGTCGGACGAGCCGTCGCCGCCACCGAGCGTGAGGGCCAGCACGACCGCGACCACGGCGAGGACCACGACCACCGCGATGATCACCAACGTCCGCCGCGGCACCACATCGGTGAGCGGCGCCCTCGGCACCGGCCGCGGAGGAAGATCCGGCGGCGTCATCACGGGCCACCCCGAACTCCGCCCCCCGCCGACCGAGTTGCCCCCCGGACCCGCGGCACCCGCCGCCCCGGAACCACCGGCCCCGGAACCACCCACGCCGACCGACCCGGACCCCGCGACAACGCCCGAACCAGAGCCCGCACCGGCACCCGAGCCCGAAGCCGCACCGCCACCGGAAGCCGCCCCACCGACGACACCAGCCGCACCACCACCGGAAGCCGACCCACCGGCGACACCGGCAGCACCGCCACCGGAAACCGCCTCGGCCCCCGAACCGCCCTTGCCCGCCCCGGACTTGGCCCGAGAAGCCGCAGCCGTGCCGACCGCCCCCGCCGCCACCGCGGCCTTGCGCACCGAACGCAGCGCTCCGCGCAGCCGCTCCCCGCCTTCACCCCGGTCGGGTTGCGCAGGCAGCGGCACGACCTTCGTCGCGTCCGGCGCCGGCACGGGCTCTTCCGGCTTCCGCTCGGGCGCGTGGATCACGGCGTTGAGCATCACGCGGGCACCCGCGTCGTCGAGCCGCTTGTCGGGGTCCTTGGTGAGCAGCCCGTAGATGACGTCCTTCAGCGGACCCGCGTTCTTCGGCTCCTCCAGCGGCTCGGTCATCACCGCGGTGAGCGTCGCGATCGCGGACCCCTTGTCGTACGGCGGCACACCCTCCACCGCCGCGTACAGCAGTCCGCCCAGCGACCACAGGTCGGCCGCGGGCCCCGGCTTGTGCCCACGGGCACGCTCCGGGGAGATGTAGGAGGGCGCGCCGACGAGCATGCCGGTCGAGGTGATGGACGGGTCGCCCTCGACCTGCGCGATGCCGAAGTCGGTGAGCACGACCCGGCCGTCCTCGGAGATCAGCACGTTGGACGGCTTCACGTCCCGGTGCAGGATGCCCTGGCGGTGCGCCGAGCGCAGCACGTCGAGCACCGCGAGCCCGACCTCCGCCGCCCGCTTCGGCTCCAGCAGGCCGTCCTCGCGGATGACCTCGGCGAGCGACTTGCCCTCGACGAGCTCCATCACGATCCACGGCCGGTCGTCCTCGTCGACCACGTCGAAGACCGTCACCGCGCTGTTGTTGCGGATCCGCGCGATCGCCTTGGCCTCCCGCAGCGTGCGCGTGATCAGCCGGCGCTTCTCCTCCTCGTCGATGTTGGAGGGGAACCGCAGTTCCTTCACGGCGACGATCCGGCCCAGGGTCTCGTCCTCGGCCCGCCACACCGTGCCCATGCCGCCGCGGCCGAGCACTGCTCCCAACCGGTACCGCCCGGCGAGGAGACGTTCGCTCTTGTCCTGACGGGATGCCCCCGCCCGCTCCGCCTCCGACATGCGTCCCCTCATACAACCCGCCCTGACAGAGCCTCCATTGTCCCTCACCCGACAAGTGCCCAACGCCCAGGGTGCCTCTGACGACAAGCCGACCATCAGGGCGACCGAACCCTCACAGCGCGTGGCGGTCACGCGCCCCAAAGGCACCCCAAAGCCACCTCAAAGGCCCACCGCACCCGCCTCGCGCCCCCACGTCCGGGACCGCCCGACGCCGAGTTTCAGCCACCCTGGATGATGGGCCGCGCCACCGGAGGAACCCGCCACACCGAACAGCAGGAACCCACCAGGCCGAACAGCAGGAACCCGCCACACCGAACAGCAGGTGCCCCCCGCGCCGGACAGGAGGACCCGCCGTGCCACCGTTTCGGACACTGCTGGCCGTACCTGTGTCCTTGGTGCTCCTCGCCCTGGCCCCGGCCGCCTCCTCCGCCCCCGCCACTCCCCCGACGGACACGGTCCTCCCCCTGCTGCTCACCAGGGGCGAAGCGCCGGCCGCCGCCCTGCTGGCCCGTGAGGAGACGGAGACGCACTACGCCGAGACCGGGTCCGGCATCGCCCGCGCCGACCACTTCCGCGCGGGCAGCATCACGAAGACCTTCATCGCGACCGTGATCCTCCAACTGGCCGCGGAGCACCGGCTGTCCCTGTCCGACACCATCGACCAACACCTGCCCGGCCTGGTGCGCGGAGCCGGCAACGACGGCCGCGCGCTGACCCTGCGCGCCCTGCTCACCCACACCAGCGGCCTGTACGACTTCACCGCGGACACCCGTGGCCTGGTCCCCCTGTCCCCTCGTCAGGCCGTACGCCTCGCCGTCTCCCACCCTCCGGGCGGCCGCGGCCGTTACCTCTACTCGAACACCGACTACGTCGTCCTCGGCATGGTGATCAAGCAGGTCACCGGGCGCTCCTACGCCGTCGAGGCCGAGCGTCGCATCCTCACTCCGCTGCGCCTGACCGGCACCTCCTTCCCTGGTTCCCGAGCTTCTCTCCCCTCCCCGCACGGCCGCGCCCACGCGACCGACGGCACCGATGTCACCGAGCTCGACCCGCGGGTGGCCGGGGCCGCGGGCGAGCTGGTGACCACGCTCGCCGACCTGGACCGCTTCTACGGCGCGCTCCTGGGCGGTCGGCTGCTGCCCCCGCACTGGCTGCGCGAGATGCTCGACACCCGCGCCGCACACGGCCTGTACGGCATGGGGCTGTTTCCGGTGAAGCTGCCGTGCGGCACGACGGTGTGGGGGCACAACGGCCGTATCACCGGCAGCTATGTGCGCACCGCGGCCACCGTCGACGGACGTCGCGTCCTCACCTTCCGGGTGAACACGACCGCGATCGCAGACCCCGGCCTCGAACCGGCCCTGCTCGCCGCCGAGTTCTGCCCCCGCACCCCGTAGAACGCCCGGGTCCCGAACGAAGATCCCGCCTCACGACACCCGTTCGAGTGAAGTCGAGCCCACCGACAAGGCCCCTGCCGCCAAGGCCCCACAGACGAGGCCCCGCCACCAAGGTCCCTACAACGGCACGATGTCCGGCGCCCCCAACCGCGCCGCGTCCGCCGTCAGGTCGTCCGGCTGCCGTTGCGACTCCCGCTCGGCCTCCACTCGCTTCTCGTAGTGCTCGACCTCGCGCTCGATCTGGTCCTTGTCCCAGCCCAGCACCGGCGCCATCAGCTCCGCGGCCTCGCGGGCGCTGCGGGTGCCCCGGTCGAAGGTCTCGATGGAGATGCGGGTCCGCCGGGTCAGCACGTCGTCCAGATGCCGCGCCCCCTCGTGCGAGGCGGCGTACACGACCTCGGCGCGCAGATAGTCGTCGGCCGCCTGCAACGGCTCGCCCAGCGACGGGTCCTGAGCGATGAGCTCCAGAACCTCCTCGGCCAGTGAGCCGAATCGGTTCAGCAGGTGTTCCACCCGCACCACGTGCAGCCCCGTCCGCGCGGCGATCCGCGCTCGCGCGTTCCACAGCGCCCGGTACCCCTCGGCGCCCAGCAGCGGCACGTCCTCGGTGACGCACTCCGCGACCCGCAGATCGAGTCCGTGCACCGCCTCGTCCACCGCGTCCTTGGCCATGACCCGGTACGTCGTGTACTTGCCGCCCGCCACCACGACCAGCCCCGGCACGGGATGCGCCACGGTGTGCTCACGGGACAGCTTGCTCGTGGCGTCCGACTCGCCGGCCAGCAGCGGCCTGAGGCCCGCGTAGACGCCCTGCACGTCGTCGCGCGTCAGCGGCACCGCGAGCACCGAGTTCACATGCTCCAGCAGATAGTCGATGTCCGCGCTGGACGCGGCCGGGTGCGCCTTGTCGAGGTCCCAGTCGGTGTCCGTGGTGCCGACGATCCAGTGCCGGCCCCACGGGATGACGAACAGCACGGACTTCTCGGTGCGCAGGATCAGCCCGGACGTGGAGTGGATGCGGTCCTTGGGCACCACGAGGTGGATGCCTTTGGAGGCACGGACGTGGAACTGCCCGCGCTCGCCCACCATGGCCTGGGTGTCGTCGGTCCACACACCCGTGGCGTTGACGACCTGCTTGGCGCGGATCTCGTACTCCCCGCCGGCCTCGACGTCCTGCACGCGCGCCCCGACGACCCGCTCGCCCTCGCGCAGGAACCCCGTCACGCGCGCGCGGTTGGCGACCGTCGCCCCGTACGCCGCCGCCGTACGCACGAGCGTGGCGACGAAGCGGGCGTCGTCCATCTGGGCGTCGTAGTACTGAAGGGCCCCGACCAGGGCGTCCTTCTTCAACGCGGGAGCCACGCGCAGGGCGTGACGGCGGCTCAGGTGACGGTGCATCGGCAGGCCGCGTCCGTGTCCGCGCGCCATCGACATCGTGTCGTAGAGGGCGACGCCCGAGCCCGCGTACAGCCGCTCCCAGCCCTTGTGCTGGAGCGGATAGAGGAAGGCCACCGGCTTCACCAGGTGCGGGGCGAGCCGCTCCAGCAGCAGGCCGCGCTCCTTCAGCGCCTCGCGGACGAGGGCGAAGTCGAGCATCTCCAGATAGCGCAGACCGCCGTGGATGAGCTTGCTGGACCTGCTCGAGGTGCCCGACGCCCAGTCACGCGCCTCGACCAGGCCGACGGACAGCCCGCGCGTGACCGCGTCGAGGGCGGTTCCGGCACCGACCACACCGCCGCCCACCACCAGTAGGTCCAGCTCGCGCTCGGCCATGGCGGCGAGCGCCTCGGCTCGCTGCGCCGGCCCCAGTGTCGCTGTCCTCACCGCTGCCTCCCGCTGTCGGTCACGCCGGTCTCACCCCTGAGGAGTGACCCGGTCCGTATCCCCCATGCCCAAATTCTGACCGGCTTGCCCGACTTCAGCCACCAGTCGCCCCCAGCCTGTGGACAACTTCCACGACGCGTAGGCCAAAGCTCCAGGAACGGCCGGGAGACACACGGAATCAATCCCGTATTTCGGTCATATTTACTCCTAGTCTGACATTGCGCTCGTCCATCCTGTCCACCGGACTTGCGCACCTGTCCCCCTTCGACTAACCCGCGCTCTCTCGGCTCTGGGAAGGACGGTCCACGCCATGCCCGCAGATCTCGCCGTCATCGGACTCGGCCCCTACGGACTCCCCCTCGCCCAGGCGGCCGTGGCCGCCGGAATCCCCACGCTCGGTTACCGCACCGGCCCCGAGGCCGGCTCGCTCAGCCCCGCCGAACTGCGCCGGATGCTCTCGGGGGGCTTCCGGCCGGCCACCTCGCCCGCCGAGCTCGGCCGGGTGCGTACGGCGGTCATCTGCGCGCCCACCCCGCGCGGCGCGGACGGCGGCCTGGACCTCACGCAGGTGGAGGGCGCGGCCCGCACCCTCGCCGCGCACCTGCGCCCGCACACCACCGTCATCCTGGAGTCGCCGGTCCCGCCGGGCACCACCGAGGGCTTCCTGCGCCGGCTCCTCGAAGAGGGTTCGCGCCTGCGCGCGGGCCGCGACTTCCATCTCGCGTACTCGCCCAGCCGGGTCGATCCGGGCAACCGCGACTTCACCCCGGCCAACACCCCCAAGGTGATCGGCGGTCTGACCCCGGCCTGCACCGAGTCCGCGGCCGCGTTCTACTCGCGCCTCACCGACAAGGTGGTACGCGCGCGTGGACCGCGCGAGGCGGAGACGGTCCAGCTCCTGGAGACCAACTTCCGGCACGTCAACATCGCCCTCGTCAACGAGATGGCCGTCCTCTGCCACGACCTCGGCGTCGACCTGTGGGACGTGGTCCGCTGCGCGGAGACCAAGCCCTTCGGCTTCCAGGCCTTCCGCCCCGGGCCCGGAGTCGGCGGCCACTCGGTCCCTCAGGACCTCGCCGGCGCGCCCGCCGGCCGCGGCCTGCGCATGGTGGAGCTCGCCCAGCAGGTCAACAGCCAGATGCCGCGCTACGTCGTCCAGCGCGCCGCCACCCTCCTCAACGAGCACGGCAAGTCCGCGCGCGGCGCCCGCGTCCTGCTCCTGGGCGTGACGTACAAGCCCGACCTCGCCGACCAGCAGGCC
Source organism: Streptomyces sp. NPDC057280 (assembly GCF_042668605.1). Taxonomy (NCBI): domain Bacteria; kingdom Bacillati; phylum Actinomycetota; class Actinomycetes; order Kitasatosporales; family Streptomycetaceae; genus Streptomyces; species Streptomyces sp. NPDC057280. The sequence continues at coordinate 367,328 of NZ_JBHUYR010000003.1, read as the reverse complement.
ACTCCCGCGCGCGAGATCGCGGTACGGCTGATGGAACTCGGTGCCTCGGTCAGCTACCACGATCCGCACGTCCCCTCCTGGAACGTCCTGGACCGCCCGGTCCCCCGTGCGGACTCCTTCTACGAGGCCGCCGCCGACGCGGACCTGACGATCCTGCTCCAGCACCACCGCACGTACGACCTCCAGGGCCTGTCGGTGAAGGCACAGCTCCTGCTGGACACCCGGGGCGCCACCCCGACCGGAGCCGCACACCGCCTCTGATCCAGTACCGCCCGCACGCGAAAGGGCCCGCCCACCTCCCCGGTGGACGGGCCCTTCCCCATCGATCGCGGCGTCTACCGCTTGTGCTGCGAGTCCGCGACCGTCACCTCGACGCGCTGGAACTCCTTCAGCTCGCTGTAGCCGGTCGTGGCCATGGCCCTCTTCAGCGCGCCGAAGAAGTTCATGGAGCCGTCCGGGATGTGCGAGGGGCCGGTCAGGACCTCCTCGATGGTGCCGACGGTGCCGAGGTCGACCTTCTTGCCGCGCGGCAGCTCCTCGTTCACCGCCTCCATGCCCCAGTGGTGGCCGCGACCCGGCGCGTCCGTGGCGCGGGCCAGCGGGGAGCCCATCATCACGGCGTCCGCGCCGCAGGCGATGGCCTTGGGGAGGTCGCCCGACCAGCCCACGCCACCGTCGGCGATCACGTGCACGTACCGGCCGCCGGACTCGTCCATGTAGTCGCGGCGGGCCGCCGCCACGTCCGCCACCGCGGTCGCCATCGGGACCTGGATGCCCAGCACGTTGCGCGTGGTGTGCGCCGCGCCGCCGCCGAAGCCGACCAGGACGCCCGCGGCACCGGTGCGCATCAGGTGCAGGGCCGCGGTGTAGGTGGCGCAGCCGCCGACGATCACCGGGACGTCGAGCTCGTAGATGAACTGCTTCAGGTTCAGCGGCTCGTGCGAACCGGAGACGTGCTCCGCGGAGACCGTCGTACCGCGGATGACGAAGATGTCCACGCCCGCGTCGACCACGGCCTTGGAGAACTGCGCCGTGCGCTGCGGGGAGAGCGCGGCCGCCGTGACCACGCCGGAGTCGCGCACCTCCTTGATGCGCGCGCCGATCAGCTCCTCCTTGATGGGGGCGGAGTAGATCTCCTGGAGGCGGCGCGTGGCCGTCTCGGCGTCGAGTTCCGCGATCTCGTCGAGCAGCGGCCGCGGGTCCTCGTACCGCGTCCACAGGCCTTCGAGGTTCAGCACGCCGAGGCCGCCGAGCTCGCCGATGCGGATGGCGGTGGCCGGGGAGACGACCGAGTCCATGGGGGCGGCCAGGAACGGCAGCTCGAAGCGGTAGGCGTCGATCTGCCAGGCGATCGAGACCTCCTTCGGGTCGCGCGTACGACGACTCGGGACGACGGCGATGTCGTCGAAGGCGTACGCCCGGCGGCCGCGCTTGCCGCGCCCGATCTCGATCTCAGTCACGTGTGTGGCCTTTCCCTGATGCGTTGCAGCGCCTTCCAGTATCCCCGACGCATACGACAAGGGCGGCCCCGGATGCTCCGGGACCGCCCTCGTGAGGCCTGGCGACTACTTGCGGCTGTAGTTCGGCGCCTCGACCGTCATCTGGATGTCGTGCGGGTGCGACTCCTTCAGGCCCGCCGAGGTGATCCGGACGAACCGGCCGTTGTCCTGGAGCTCCGGGACGGTGCGGCCGCCGACGTAGAACATCGACTGGCGCAGACCGCCGACCAGCTGGTGGACGACCGAGGAGAGCGGGCCGCGGTAGGGCACCTGGCCCTCGATGCCCTCGGGGACGAGCTGCTCGTCGGAGGCGACGCCCTCCTGGAAGTAGCGGTCCTTGGAGAAGGACTTGCGGTCGCCGCGGGACTGCATCGCGCCGAGCGAGCCCATGCCGCGGTACGACTTGAACTGCTTGCCGTTGATGAACAGCAGCTCGCCCGGGGACTCCTCGCAGCCCGCGAGCAGCGAGCCCAGCATCACGGTGTCGGCGCCCGCGACGAGCGCCTTGGCGATGTCGCCGGAGTACTGCAGGCCGCCGTCGCCGATGACCGGGACCCCGGCCTCCTTGGCGGCCAGCGAGGCCTCGTAGATGGCGGTGACCTGCGGGACGCCGATGCCGGCGACGACGCGGGTCGTACAGATGGAGCCCGGACCGACACCGACCTTGATGCCGTCCACACCGGCGTCGATGAGCGCCTGGGCGCCGTCACGGGTGGCGATGTTGCCGCCGATGACGTCCACGCGCGTGTGGTTGGACTTGATCTTGGCGACCATGTCGCCGACCAGCCGGGAGTGGCCGTGCGCGGTGTCGACGACGATGAAGTCGACGCCCGCCTCGATCAGCGCCTGGGCGCGCTCGAAGGCGTCACCGGCCACGCCCACCGCGGCACCGACGAGGAGCCGGCCCTCGGCGTCCTTGGCGGCGCTCGGGTACTTCTCGGCCTTGACGAAGTCCTTGACGGTGATGAGGCCCTTGAGGACGCCCTCGTCGTCGACCAGCGGAAGCTTCTCGATCTTGTGCTTGCGCAGCAGCTCCATGGCCTCGACGCCGGAGATGCCGACCTTGCCGGTGACCAGCGGCATCGGCGTCATGACCTCGCGGACCCGGCGGGAGCGGTCGCTCTCGAAGGCCATGTCGCGGTTGGTGACGATGCCGAGCAGCTTCTTGCCCGGGTCGGTGACGGGGACGCCGCTGATGCGGAACTTGGCGCACAGCGCGTCGGCCTCGGCGAGCGTGGCGTCCGGGTGCACGGTGATCGGGTCGGCCACCATGCCGGACTCGGAGCGCTTGACGAGGTCGACCTGGTTGGCCTGGTCCTCGATGGAGAGGTTGCGGTGCAGTACGCCGACGCCGCCCTGGCGGGCCATCGCGATCGCCATGCGCGACTCGGTGACCTTGTCCATGGCGGCGGACAGCAGCGGGATGTTCACCCGCACGTTCTTGGAGACGTACGAGGCGGTGTCGATGTCGTCGGGAGCCATGTCCGACGCGCCCGGCAGCAGCAGCACGTCGTCGTAGGTCAGCCCGAGCGTCGCGAATTTGGCGGGCACTCCGTCGACGTTTGCAGTCATGACACCTTCCCCAATGGCCTTGATCGGTGCGGATGTCCATGCTAACGGGAAGGAAGGGTCCCGAATTCCACGGTTCCGTCCGGCTACCGGCTTCGTATCTTCGTACGGAACCGAGGCAGGGCCTGTTCACCGAAGCCACAAAGCCACAAACACGCGGGCCCTACTGCTCGGCCAGCGCCCGCAGCCTGCTCAGCGCACGGTGCTGCGCCACGCGCACCGCGCCGGGTGACATTCCCAACATCTGTCCCGTCTCCTCCGCGGTCAGCCCCACCGCGATCCGCAGCAGCAACAGCTCCCGCTGGTTCTCGGGGAGGTTGGCCAGCAGCTTCTTGGCCCATTCGGCGTCACTGCTGAGCAGCGCCCGCTCCTCGGGCCCGAGCGAGTCGTCGGGCCGCTCCGGCATCTCGTCCGACGGCACCGCCGTCGAGCCGGGGCCCCGCATCGCGGCACGCTGCAGGTCGGCGACCTTGTGAGCGGCGATGGCGAACACGAAGGCCTCGAAGGGCCGGCCGGTGTCCCGATAACGCGGCAGCGCGAGCAGCACCGCGACACAGACCTCCTGCGCGAGGTCCTCCACGAAATGACGCGCGTCACCGGGGAGCCGGGACAGTCGCGTACGGCAATAGCGCAGCGCCAGTGGGTGGACATGGGCGAGCAGGTCGTGAGTCGCCTGCTCATCCCCGTCGACGGCGCGATGGACAAGCCCACCGATCACCGTCGTCTCGTCCTCGCGCATCGGTCCATGGTGCCCTGCGGCCGATTCATCCGTGGCACCGCGTCCGATGTTGTGCACCGAAGCGTTATGAGCAGGTGCGCCGGAACTCATCCCCTGCGCCCTCCCCTTCCGCTCGACCGACTCGTCCCCGAGAGACTCCACACCTCAAGGATGCGGCATCCGCCACGAAACAAGCACCCGCGCCCCAAAGGGGCGCGGGGAACTGCGCGACCAGCCACGAACGACCCGCACACGGCAACGGCCTACTGGACCGAGCTCTTAGCGAACCAGACCCCACCGGAACCCAAGAGCGACGGCATGCGCCCGGTCAGACGCACCCAGCTTCTTGAACAACCGCCGAGCATGCGTCTTCACGGTGTCCTCCGACAGGAACAGCTCCCGCCCGATCTCCGCGTTGGACCGCCCGTGGCTCATTCCTTCGAGCACCTGGATCTCACGCGCGGTGAGCGTGGGCGCCGCCCCCATCTCGGCGGACCGCAGCCGCCGCGGGGCCAGTCGCCACGTGGGGTCGGCCAGCGCCTGCGTCACCGTGGCCCTCAACTCGGCCCGGGAGGCGTCCTTGTGGAGGTAGCCCCGCGCCCCGGCGGCGACCGCCAGGGCCACGCCGTCCAGGTCCTCCGCGACGGTGAGCATGATGATGCGCGCACCGGGGTCGGCGGACAGCAGCCGCCGTACGGTCTCGACGCCGCCCAGTCCGGGCATGCGTACGTCCATCAGGATCAGGTCCGAGCGGTCGGCGCCCCAGCGGCGGAGGACTTCCTCGCCGTTGGCCGCGGTCGTCACGCGCTCGACGCCGGGCACGGTCGCGACCGCGCGGCGGAGCGCCTCTCGGGCAAGCGGGGAGTCGTCGCAGACGAGGACGGATGTCATGGCCGCCCTCCGCAGCTGATGCACGTCACCTTGAGCCTCCAGGCTGGTACGAAATCGTCACCTGTGCGGTCGACCGTCTCGGACGCCTGCCCGAGCACTTCTAGCTTCAACCGCCTCCGCACTCTCAACGACGGTCACTCGAAAGAGTTACGGGGCTGTGCGCCGTCTTCGGCACTCTACGTGAGGGTGCGGACACGGTGCAGACATGCGCGGCGGACCCACAACGTTTCATCACAACCGGTGCCCCATTCGGCCCCATTTCTTCCCATTTACTGGTGTCTGAGGCTAGATTCGCAATGAGTCATATTTTCATCTCCTTAGATCGTAGATGTACGGTCGTGGACACCGTATCCGCCACAGAACGGCTACAAGGGGTCACGCAATGGCAGATTTCTCCCGCCTTCCCGGACCGAACGCGGACCTGTGGGACTGGCAGCTCCTTGCTGCCTGCCGCGGGGTCGACAGTTCGCTCTTCTTCCATCCGGAGGGAGAGCGCGGTGCGGCGCGGAGTGCTCGTGAGAACTCGGCCAAGGAGGTCTGCATGAGATGCCCGGTGCGCGCGCAGTGCGCGGCGCACGCGCTGGCGGTGCGAGAGCCGTACGGCGTGTGGGGCGGGCTGACCGAGGACGAGCGCGAGGAGCTCATGGGCCGGGCGCGCAACCGCCTGGTGACGGCGTCGTCGTCGAGTGGCGGGCACGCCGCCTCGAACAACTGAAGGAACGTTTCTTCAAAACGGGCACGCGCACGCGTGCCTGTTTGCTGTCCCCTTACGGCTGCTTGCGCCCCGCCGCCCGCTCCAGCTGGTCCAGCGTCGCCGCCACGGCCGGCACCTGGGCCAGGTCGGGCAGGGTCAGCGCGACGATCTCCCGGCGCACGGCCGGTTCCAGGGTGACCGTGCGCGCACCCCGGGGCCGTACCGACTCGATGGCGAGCTGCGGCAGGACGGCGACGCCCAGACCTGCGCCGACCAGGCCCACCACCGCCGGATAGTCGTCGGTCGCGAAGTCGATCCGGGGCGTGAAGCCGGCGCCCTCGCACACCTCCACCAACTGGCCGCGGCAGCGCGGGCATCCGGCGATCCAGGGCTCGCGCGCGAGTTCCCCGATGGCGACGGACCCGGCCCGCGCGAGCCGGTGCCGCTCGGGTACGAGGGCGACGAGCCGGTCCCGCAGCAGGGGCCGTACGACGAGGTCGTCCCATTCGTCACCGCCGCCCGCGGCGCCCGCGTACCGGAAGGCGAGCGCGATGTCGCAGTCGCCCTCTCGCAACATCTCGACGGACTGCGGCGGTTCGGCCTCCTCCAGGGAGACGCGGGTGCCGGGGTGCGCGGCGCGCAGGGCGGCGAGGGCGGTGGGGACCAGGGTGGAGCTGCCGCTGGGGAAGGAGACCAGCCGCACCCGGCCGGCGCGCAGCCCGGCGATGGCGGCGACCTCCTCCTCGGCGGCGGTGAGCCCGGCGATGATTCCGGCGGCGTGCCGGACGAGTGCCTCTCCCGCCTGGGTCAGCCGCATCTCGCGGCCGCTGCGGATGAGCAGCGGGGTGCCGACGGACGCCTCCAGGGCCTTCATCTGCTGGCTGACGGCGGGCTGGGTGCAGCCCAGCTCGCGGCCGGCGGCCGAGAAGGAGCCGGTGGCGGCGACGGCACGGAGAACGCGCAGGTGACGGGCTTCGATCACCTTTCGAGGATAAGCCAGTCTTTGATACGACGCCGAATAATGCGTAGCGGCTTTGACGACGGGACGCCTACCGTGCCGTTCCATGAAGCTTCTGTCGGTGAATCTGGGCCGGGCCAAGGCCGTGTCGTACACGGACCACCCGGAGGGGCTGACCGGGATCGACAAGCAGCCGGTGGCGGCGCCGGTGCGGGTGGCGGCGCCCGGGCCGAAGGGCATCGGGGGCAGCGGGCTCGCCGGGGACGACGTGTGCACGCGGCAGCATCACGGCGGGGACGACCAGGCGGTGTACGCGGTGGCGCGCGAGGACCTGGACGACTGGGAGCGCGAGCTCGGGCGTTCGCTGGCCAACGGTGCCTTCGGGGAGAACATCACCACCCTCGGTCTGGACGTGTCCGGGGCGCTGATCGGTGAGCGCTGGCGGATCGGGCCCGAGGTGGTGCTGGAGATCACCAGCGCGCGGATTCCGTGCGCGACCTTCCAGGGGCACGTGGGTGAGCCCCGGTGGGTGAAGCGGTTCACCGCCAAGGGGGCGCCGGGGGCGTATCTGCGGGTGATCGAGCCGGGCGAGTTCCGGGCCGGGGACCCGGTCGAGATCGTGCACCGGCCCGACCACGACGTGACGGTCGCGCTGTCCTTCCGGGCGACGACCACCGAGCGGGCCCTGCTGCCCCGGATGCTCGCCGCGGGGGACGCGCTGCATCCGGAGGTGCTCCGGTCGGCGCGCGAGTATGTGGAGAAGTACGGGGAGAGGTACGCAGAGCGCGGGGCCTGACGGCAGTCGGAGGCTGTCGGTCCGGGTCACTAACCTTGCGCCATGACAACGGCATTGATTACGGGATCGACCGCGGGCATCGGTGCCGCGTTCGCACGGCGGCTGGCGGCTGACGGGCACGACCTGGTGCTGGTGGCCCGCGACACCCGGCGGATGCGCGAGCAGGCCACCGAACTGCACGACCGGCACGGCGTGGAGGTGGAGGTCCTCACCGCGGATCTGGCGACGGACGACGGCATCGAGTCGGTCGCCGACCGGCTCTCCGACCGCCGCCGCCCCGTCGACCTGCTGGTCAACAACGCCGGCTTCGGCAACAAGGGCCGCTATCTCGACGTCTCCATGGCCGACGAGCTGCGGATGCTCAAGGTGCACTGCGAGGCGGTGCTGCGGCTGACGTCGGCCGCGGCGGAGGCCATGCGGGAGCGCGGGCGGGGCGGTGTCGTCAATGTCGCGTCCGTGGCCGCCTTCGTGCCGCGCGGGACGTACGGCGCGTCCAAGGCGTGGGTCGTGCAGTTCACGCAGGGCGCGGCCAAGGATCTCGCGGGCAGCGGGGTGCGGTTGATGGCGCTGGCGCCCGGGTTCGTGCGCACCGAGTTCCATGAGCGGGCCGGGATGGGGACGGACAACATCCCGGGGTGGATGTGGCTCGACGCGGACAAGCTGGTGGCGTCCGCGTTGCACGACCTCGCGCGGGGGAAGACGTTGTCGATCCCCGACCCCCGGTACAAGGCGCTGATGGGCGTGGTGAAGGTGGTGCCGCGCGGACTGCTCGGCGGGATCAGCTCAAGGACGGGGCGGAAGTACGGGCCTCAGTAGGCCTCCCTGCCTCGGGTCCCGGTCGCTGCATGCGTTCCGTGGTCTCCCCGCCCCCTTGCCACCCTTCGATCGCACGAATGGCGATGGACGCGAGACCGGGATCGAAGTCCAGCAGGTCCGGAAGGCATTGCGGCCACCAGCCGTGATGAAGAGCCTGGGCGAGGTGAACGCGTGCCGCGGGGGCGGTCGCGCTGCGAGCGAGAGCCAAGTACGCCTGCGCTGTCTCCCTGTCGGCCCGGATGTTCTCGGTCAGCTTTTCGGCCCGTTCCCCTTGACCGTGGCGCAGGTAGGCTGCAACAAGTGCGACCTGCGCCGCGGCCTTGGCCGAGGGGCTGAGGAGCTTCTCCACGAGCTCCTCCGCTCGCGCGAAGTTCCCGATCGCCACCAGGGCTTCCAGCAGGTCACGGGTATCGGCACCCGCGGTCAGCCGTCGTGCAGCGAGGACCTCGGCCTGGTCCGTCTGGATCCGGGCGGCGTCCATGTCTCCGCTGCGGGCCAGAGCCCGAGCCAAGGCCGCGGCGGCCTGCACGGAAGGCATGCTCCTCGCGTGTCTCTCGGCCTCCACGAGGTGCGGCACGGCTTCTTCCGCCCGGCCGCTCGCCACCAGGTCGTACGCGATCTCCGCCAGAGCCCACGCATCCGGCCCTTGTTGCTGCCCTCGGGCCAGCTCGACGGCCCGTTCGTGCTCTCCTGCTCCGGCAAGGGCTACGGCCGTGACGAAGGGGAGTCGGCTCCGGCTGAGGCTCAGGGGTATGCGTGCGATCCTCTCCGCGTCGTCGAACCTACGGTGGACAACCATGGCTTGGGCGATCTCCACCCAGATCCGCTCCTGTGCGTGTGCGTCCTCGGCCCGCTCCGCGAGTGTTTCGGCACGCGTGAGGAGATCTGCATCGGCCTGAGCACGTGCCAGCAGAACCGTCAGCTCTCGACGTACCGGTGCGAGCGCCGCCCAACGGGCGGGCAGCGTCGCGAGGTCGCCCTCAGCACCGTTCAGGAGAGAGCGGGCCGCCTGGCCAAGTCCGGCTCCGGCCAGCGCCGACGCCACCGTGAAGGTGGCACGGAGTCTCGCCGGAAGGCTGACGGACCCGCGTGCCAGATTCTCGGCCTCGACGAGGACGCTGCGGGCCCGCTCCGGTAATCCGACCTCGGACAGTTCGGTGGAGATCCGGACCAGCGGGTCGATGGAGCCGTCTTCCTCGGCCAGCATCCCGCCGATCCGCAAGGCGTCATCCGCCTCGCCTGCCCTGATCTTGGCCAGAGAGATCTCAAGAAGCGCTTCGGACAGACATCGGTCCTCCGTGATGAGGCGAGCGACTCGAAATGCCTGATCCACATCGCCGACTCGGGAGAGCTGAGCAGCAGCGGCGGCAGCGCCCGCGGAAAGGTGGGGTCCGTCGGGCAGCAGACGCAGCAACGACTTGGCATCATCCGTGTGTCCGGACCGCGCGCTCTCGGCCACTGTCTTCGCCAGGACTTCGAAGCGCCACTCGTCCGATGTGATGCTGTGAACGTGTTCCAGCGCCGTCCGCACTTCTCCGGCCGCCGCGATCAAGGGGACGAATTCCGCGGGATTGACGTAGTGACGGATGGAGATCGCTTCTTCGATCAGCAGTCGTGCGGACTCGAAGCGCTTCATCCGGTGCTGGACCACTGCGAGCCGTGCCAGCGCCAGTTTTCTGACAGTCGGTGAGGCAGCCGTACGGGCAACGGTTTCCGCGTCAGAGGCATGGCCGCATTCGGCCAGGGCCACGGCCAAATAGATCGGCTTTCTCTCGGCGAACCGCAGTGTCGTGGCCAGTCCTTCCACACGAGCGCGTTCCCCCGCGCGCACCAGGCGGCCCACGATCCAATGGGCCGCCTGGGAACTGACCTGGACTCCGTCGAGGCCGGCTGCCAGCTCTTCGGCACGTTCGTATTGAGCTACCTGTAACAGTGCCAAAAAGACCCGCACGAGTACGCGTGAACGGGACACCTCGTCCATCTCCTGACGGGCCATCTCCGCGACCTCGTCCAGTACGCGCACGGCTTCGGTGCCCGTGAGCCGCTCTCCGACCTCGACGAGCGCGAGCGCGCGCTCGCGCTTGTCCGGCAGACTTCGGGCCACTGCTTCCCCCCGGCCCGGCTCCCCGGCACGCACCCATGCCGCAGGGACGGCAGGGGTGACCCCGGAAACCCGCTCCTCCAGCGCGTTTCGATGAACAGCGAGCTCAAGCGCCTCGCCGAGTCGCCCGGCACCTTCCTCGATGATCAGGCTGCTCGCATCCCTGATCTCGGCAAGAGCGAGGGAGTCGCTCCCGGACGCATAGAGCAAGCGGTCGTGCCGCTCACGGTCGGTGGCACACAGAATGACCCGGCCGATCGCGCGGTGGGCACGCAGCATCTGGAAGTAGCCCCGCAGAAGATAGGCAGGGGTGTTCGGTGGCCAACCTCCGGCACGGTATTCGTCGAACCAGTCGTGCAGACGCTGCCGATAGGACTCGACCGCCGCCGGCCCCAGCATGTCTGCCGCCTGTTCCTGAAGTTCCTCGTGGGCGAGAAGATGAACAGGCTCACCGGGAGTGCCGAGCGGTTGGATCTCGCGCACCACGAACGTCCTGCCCGCTCTGGCCCGGAGGATGTCCTTGATCCCGTAGTCGGTCTCGTTCGACAGGTGCGCCAACTCGGCCGTGGTGAGACCACCTTCCGCCGCGACCACGAATCCCAGGAGGTCACGCGCTACCCGGTTCTCGTCCAGAAACGCTTTCAGTTCCCTCTCCGCTTCGGTACGGACCGCCTGCGCGTACCTCGAGGGGATCAGGCGGTGTACACATCGCGGGTCACGCAGCGGGTGGTCCTGCGGTACGTCGGTGGGCAGCGGCGGATTGAGCCGACCGGAGACGATGACGCGCATACCGCTGTCCGCACGCGGTGGAAGGATGCCCGCGATGCTGTGGGCATCCGGCCCGGTGGTGACGCCCCGGTCCTCGTCCAGGCCATCGACCAACAGCACTAATCGCTCGCCACGCTCACGACAGATTCGTGCCGCCTGGCCGTACAGACGTAGCAAATGGGCATCGCGTGTCGCGTCCGTCAGATGCGCCGGCAGGCTGTCCCCGGCCAACTCCGCCAGCTGTTCCAGAACGACATCGCCGAAGGCCACCACATCGTTCTGCGCCCGCCACCGAGCGGTGACGAAGAACGGCACGATCCGCACGCGCGGGGGTGGGTGAAGGGCGAACCATGCCATGAGCGCCGTCTTGCCCGCCCACGCCTCGGCCCGCCACCAGCCGTATGCGGGGCCTTCGTCCTCGTCCGGGTCACAGAACCTGGCGAGTTCCTCCAACTCGCTTTCCCTGCCCATGATTTCCACCGGCGCGATACGGCGTACCTGTTCCCAGTAGGCCGAGCGCACCGCGGGTCGCAACACCAGGCTGTTGTTGTCCCCCGTGACCGCCAGGCCGATGTCCCCGCCCGCCGAGACGGACCGCTCCCCCCGCGCCTCCATGGGCTCATGATGCCAAAGAGGGGGAGAATGGTGCCGTACTACCGGACCCTGGGGGGCCGGAGGCGAGAGTGCCATGACCTTCGTACAGCTCATCGACTGCAGGACCAGCCGGTTCGACGAGATGAACCAGCTGATGGACAGGTGGGTCGAACAGACCAAGGGGAAGCGGACCGCGACGCACGACGTCGTCGGCAAGGACCGCTCGGACGCCTCGCACTTCATCGAGATCGTGGAGTTCCCGTCGTACGAGGAGGCGATGCGGAACTCGAACCTGCCCGAGACGGACAGGATCTTCCAGGAGATGGTCGCTCTCTGCGACGAGATGCCGACGTTCACGGACCTCGACGTCGTACGGGACGAGCAGCTGTACGCCGCCACGGCCCGGCGCTTCTTCGAGGCGCTGGCCGGGCGCGAGGTGCCGTCGTTCGACGGGCTGCTGATCGAGGACTACCACGATCATGATCCGGCCAACGAGCAGGACGTGATCGGACTGGACGCGGTGCGCAGCGAGGTCGAGATGTGGAAGAGCGGCTTCGACTTCGACTTCACGATCGACGATCAGCTGGCCCAGGGCGACCGTGTGTGCACCCGGTGGACCTGGCACGGCACGCACACCGGGGACTTCATGGGGATCCCGGCCACGGGGAAGCGGGTGTCCATGACGGGCACCACGATCCACCGGTGCGCTCCCGACGGGAAGATCGCCGAGGGATGGTGGCAGTACGACCGGCTGGGGCTGATGGGGCAGCTGGGTGTGCTGGACGACCTGGAGCAGTAGCGGGTGCGCGGGTGCGGGAAAGCCCCCGGTCCGCTGGGCGCGGGCCGGGGGCTTTCCGTCAGGCGTGCGAAGCCTCAGTGGGAGTGGCCGTGGGAGTGACCCGCGGCGGCCGGCTCCTCCTCTTCCTTCTTCTCGACGACCAGGGTCTCGGTCGTGAGCAGGAGGGAGGCGATGGAGGCGGCGTTCTCCAGGGCGGAGCGGGTGACCTTGACCGGGTCGATGACGCCGGCCTTGACCAGGTCGCCGTACTCGCCGGTCGCGGCGTTGAAGCCCTGGCCCTTGTCGAGCTCGGCGACCTTGGAGGTGATGACGTAGCCCTCCAGGCCGGCGTTCTCGGCGATCCAGCGCAGCGGCTCGACGACGGCGCGGCGGACGACCGCGACACCGGTGGCCTCGTCGCCGGTCTTGCCCAGGCCGTCCTCCAGCACCTTGGCGGCGTGGACGAGCGCGGAGCCACCACCGGAGACGATGCCCTCCTCGACCGCGGCGCGGGTCGCGGAGATGGCGTCCTCCAGACGGTGCTTCTTCTCCTTCAGCTCCACCTCGGTGGCGGCGCCGACCTTGATCACGCACACGCCGCCGGCCAGCTTCGCGAGGCGCTCCTGGAGCTTCTCGCGGTCCCAGTCGGAGTCGGTGTTCTCGATCTCGGCCTTGATCTGGGCGACGCGGCCCACGACGTCCTCGGAGTTGCCGGCGCCGTCGACGATGGTCGTGTCGTCCTTGGTGATCGTGACGCGGCGGGCGGAGCCCAGCACGTCCAGACCGGCCTGGTCGAGCTTGAGGCCGACCTCCTCGGAGATGACCGTGGCGCCGGTGAGGACCGCCATGTCCTGGAGCATCGCCTTGCGGCGGTCGCCGAAGCCGGGGGCCTTCACCGCGACGGCGTTGAAGGTGCCGCGGATCTTGTTGACGACCAGGGTCGACAGGGCCTCGCCCTCGACGTCCTCGGCGATGATCAGCAGCGGCTTGGAGGCGCCGGCCTGGATGACCTTCTCGAGGAGCGGCAGCAGGTCCTGGATCGAGGAGATCTTGCCCTGGTTGATCAGGATGTACGGGTCGTCGAGGACGGCCTCCATACGCTCCTGGTCGGTGACGAAGTACGGGGACAGGTAGCCCTTGTCGAAGGCCATGCCCTCGGTGAAGTCCAGCTCCAGACCGAAGGTGTTGGACTCCTCGACGGTGATGACACCGTCCTTGCCGACCTTGTCCATCGCCTCGGCGATGAGCTCGCCGACCTGCTGGTCCTGGGCGGACAGCGCGGCGACGGCGGCGATGTCCGCCTTGTCGTCGATCGGACGGGCGGTGGCCAGAAGGTCCTCCGACACGGCGGCTACGGCGGCGTCGATGCCCTTCTTCAGCAGCGCCGGGGAGGCACCCGCGGCGACGTTCTTCAGGCCCTCGCGGACCAGCGCCTGGGCGAGCACGGTGGCGGTGGTGGTGCCGTCACCCGCGATGTCGTTGGTCTTGGTCGCCACCTCCTTCACCAGCTGCGCGCCGAGGTTCTCGTACGGGTCCTCGATCTCGACCTCGCGGGCGATCGTGACACCGTCGTTGGTGATGGTGGGGGCGCCGAACTTCTTGTCGATGACGACGTTGCGGCCCTTGGGGCCGATCGTCACCTTGACCGTGTCGGCCAGCTTGTTGACGCCGCGCTCGAGGGCGCGACGGGCGTCCTCGTCGAACTTCAGGATCTTCGCCATGGGAGCGGTTCAGCCCTCTCGGAAAACGTGGGTGAAACGAACTGCGCCCCGGACGCCCGGCTTCATAAGGACGCGGGAACCCGGGGCGCAGCTCACAAGCAAAAGGTGCTTCGGTAAGGAAGCGGGTGAATTACTTCTCGATGATCGCGAGCACGTCGCGGGCCGAGAGGACGAGGTACTCCTCGCCGTTGTACTTCACCTCGGTGCCGCCGTACTTGCTGTACAGCACGATGTCGCCGACGGAAACGTCGAGCGGAAGACGGTTACCGTCCTCGAAGCGGCCCGGGCCCACGGCGAGGACGACGCCCTCCTGGGGCTTCTCCTTCGCGGTGTCCGGGATGACCAGGCCAGAGGCCGTGGTCTGCTCGGCGTCGAGCGGCTGGACCACGATGCGGTCCTCGAGCGGCTTGATGGCAACCTTGGAGCTGGCGGTCGTCACGATCCGACCTCCCCCTTCGGAGATCTCACGGGGTTAACTGTCTGAGGTGGCGACCAGGTCGATCCGTCGTCGCGGGTGCCGGACCTGCCCGTCGCTATTGGCACTCTCCAGGGGGGAGTGCCAGACCTGAGACTATGACCGTGATTAGCACTCGGTCAAGCGGACTGCTAATCGCGTCCCTGCATCGGACCGCTCGGCACGGCTCAGAGGCAGTCCCTCGGGTCGCCCGCACCGCTCAGAGGTAGTCCCTCGGGTCGCCCGCACCGCTCAGAGGTAGTCCTCCAGCCTCCCCACCCTCAACCCCGCCCCCTCGATCTCCCGCAGCAGCCGCGTCGTCCGCTCCACCAGCGTCAGACCCGTCGTCTCCGTCGACGGCAGGGAGACGATGTCGCCGGGGAGCAGGCGGTGCGGGCCGGTGCCGTACGTCAGGTGGTCGTCCGCCATCGCCGCCCGCCACAGGACGACCGCGCCGACGCCGCAGTCCGTGGCGGCGCGCAGGGTCGTGGTGTCGTACGTCCCGTACGGCGGGCGGAAGAGGCGGGGGCGCGGGCCGAAGCGGGAGGCGAGTTTGTCCTGCTGGCCGCAGATCTCGTGGCGCTGGCCGGCGTACGGCAGGCCGCGCAGGGCCGCGTGGTCGAGGGTGTGGTTCTGGAGCGAGGCGCCGACCGACTGGAGGCGGGCGAAGTGGCCGTACCCCGGTCCGACGACGCTGTCCGTGAGGAACATGCTGACCGGCAGCCGCCGTCGACGGACGAGCTCCACGAAGCGGGGGTCCTGTTCGACGCCGTCGTCGTACGTCAGGAAGACCACCTTGTCGGAGGTGCGGACCCGTTTCACCACCGGCACCGCGGGCCCGGACCGCACCCCCTTCGCGCCGTACGTCACCGCCTTCTTGCCGAGCCGTTCGATGGGGTCGACGGACTGGGCGCAGCCGGCGAGGAGCAGGGCGGCCAGGGCCGCGGCCACGGCGGTCGTCGAGGCCCTCACAAGTAGTCCTCCAGCCGTGCCACCGCGTACCCCTCGGCCGTGATCTTGTTCAGGAAGCGCCGGACCATGTCCGGCATCGTGCCCTTCCACTCCTCCCGGCCGCGGAAGTGACTCAGCACGATGTCGCCCGGGTGGATCTTCCGGTCCCACTCGCGGTACTCCCAGTGGTCGACGAAGACCTCCTCGTTCCAGATCGGCGCGTACTTCACCCCGCAGGCCTTCGCCGCGACCAGGGTGTCCTCGTTGTAGTTCCCGAACGGCGGGCGGAACAGCAGCGGCCGCTTGCCGTAGTGCTTCTCGATCACGTCCTGCATGCCGCAGATCTCGCGCTTCTGACGGCCGTAGGACAGTCCCGGCAGATAGGGGTGGTGGAGCGTGTGGTTGTTGAGCCCGACGCCCTGGTCCCGCATCCGCTTGAAGTACCCGTAGTCCTCCTTGATCAGGAAGTCGCTGAGGAAGGCGGTGTACGGGATCTTCAGCTCGCTCGTCATCCGCAGGAACGCCGGGTCCTTCTCGGCGCCGTCGTCGACGGTGAGGAAGACGATCTTCTGCTCGGTGGGGATCGTGGTGAAGACGGGCGGCAGCCCCCGCTCCTCGTGACCGTCGACCTCGAAGCCCTTGCGGGTGGTGATGTGCGGCTTCTTCGCGGGCGGCGCGGGAGCGGCCAGCGGGGCCCTGTTCAGCCCCCACCGCTTCGCGACGGCCACGGAGGCGCGCAGCTTCGTGGCGTAGGCGTCGAGGGCGCGGGCCGGGGGCGCCTTCAGGGGCTGCTGGCCGGGCGCGGGACGGACCTTGGCGCTGTCGCCCTGCGCACAGCCGGAGGCGACCGCGGCGAGGGCGACGACGGCGAGGGTGCCGCGCAGACTCCACAGACCGCCCCGAGGACCCCGCACGGCCCGGCTTTTGTCATTTTGTCCTACTGATCCCATGGCGCCGGATCTTCGCAGGCCACGGTCCCCCCGCCCGGCCCGACACCACCACCGGCGACGGACCGTCCACCGACTGGCGCACAAGCAGACCATCCGCCGGCTGGCTCACAATGAGGCGGTGAACGACCTCGCCCCCCTCCTCACCCCCGAGGGCCGCGCCCTCCTCGACGAAGTGCGCGGCACCGCCCCCGCCGACGAACTCGCCGTCGCCACCCGGCTGCGCCGCGACCACCCCGCCGAACTGGTGTCGGCGGCGCTCGGCCAGGCGCGGCTGCGGCAGCGGGCGGCGGCGAAGTTCGGGGACGAGGACGCCGGGCGGATGTTCTTCACCCCCAACGGCGTCGAGCAGTCGACGCGGGCGAGCGTGGCCACGCATCGGGCCGAACGCTTCCGGGCGCTGGGCGTACGGTCCGTCGCCGACCTGTGCTCCGGCATCGGCGGCGACGCGATCGCGCTGGCACGGGCCGGCATCAGGGTCCTGGCGGTGGACCGCGACCCCCTCACGGCCGCCGCGGCCCACGCGAACGCCGAGGCGCTGGGGCTCGCCGGCCTGATCGAGGTGCGCGAGGCGGACGTCACGGACATCGACACGTCCCCGTACGACGCGGTGTTCGTGGACCCGGCGCGACGCGGCGGCCGGGGCCGCATCTTCGACCCCGAGGCCTACTCCCCGCCCCTGTCCTGGGCCGTACAGGCGGCGGCGAAGGCACCCCACGCCGCCCTGAAGATCGCCCCCGGCATCCCCCACGAGGCGATCCCGGCGGAGGCCGAGGCCGAGTGGATCTCGGACGGCGGGGACGTGAAGGAGGCGGTGCTGTGGTTCGGCACGGAGCCGGGCGCCGTCCGCGCGACCCTGCTCCCCGGCCCGCGCACCCTCCTCGGCCGCGGCCTCCCCGACCCCGAAGTCCGCCCCGTCGGACGGTACTTGTACGAACCCGACGGCGCCGTCATCCGCGCCCACCTGGTCGCCGAGGTGGCCGAGGAGCTGGCGGGCGGCCTGATCGACGAGACGATCGCGTACATCACCGCCGACGAACCGCGCCCGACCCCGTACGCCACCGCCTACGAGATCACCGACCAACTCCCCTTCAACGTGAAGAAGTTGAAGGCCCTGCTGCGGGAGCGGGAGGTCGGTGTCCTGACCGTGAAGAAGCGGGGTTCGGCCGTGGAGCCGGAGGAGCTGCGCAGGAAGGCGCTGCCGAAGCCGCACGGCAAGGCCACGGTGACCGTCTTCCTCACCCGCGTCGCCGGCGCCCCCACGATGCTGCTCGGTCAGCCCGTCTGAGCCTCCCGCGCCCGGCCGAGCAGCAGCTCCCGCTCCCGTTCGTTGCGGGCGAGGGCGGCGGCCCGTTCGAACTCGACGGCCGCCTCCGTCGTACGCCCGAGACGGTCCAGCAGGTCGCCGCGGACGCTGGGCAGCAGGTGGTAGTCGGGCAGGTGGGGGGCCAGGGCGTCGACGATCTCCAGCGCCGCCTCCGGCCCCTGCGCCATCGACACCGCGACCGCGCGGTTGAGTTCGACGACCGGGGAGGGGGCGCGGGCGGCGAGCAGCCCGTAGAGGGCGGCGATGGTGGCCCAGTCGGTCTCCTCGTAGGTGTACGCGTGCGCGTGGCAGGCGGCGATGGTGGCCTGGAGGACGTAGGGGCCTGGGGCGCCGGTGGCCGTGGCCTCCGCCCGCTCGAGGGCCCTGATCCCGCGGGCGATGAGCATGCGGTTCCAGCGCCGCCGGTTCTGGTCCCTGAGCAGCACGGGCTCGCCGTCCGGTCCGGTACGGGCGGCGGTACGGGACGCCTGGAACTCCAACAGTGCGACGAGACCGTGCACTTCGGGCTCCTTGGGCATCAGCCCGGCCAGCACCCGGGCCAGCCGCAGCGCGTCCTCGCACAGCCCCGGCCGCAGCCAGTCGTCGCCGGCGGTGGCGGCGTACCCCTCGTTGAAGACGAGGTAGATGACATCGAGCACGTCCCGGAGCCGGGCCTCGCGCTCCACCCCGTACGGCACCTCGAAGGCGACGTTCTTGGTGGCGAGGGTGCGTTTGGCGCGGACGATCCGCTGGGCGACGGTCACCTCGGGGACGAGGAAGGCGCGGGCGATCTCGACCGTCGTCAGCCCGCCGAGAAGACGGAGGGTGAGGGCGATACGGGCCTCGGCGGAGAGGACGGGATGGCAGGTGGTGAAGACGAGCCGGAGCAGGTCGTCGTCGATGTCGTCGGGATCGGTGGGCTCCTGCGGCGGAGCCGTCTCCGGCATCTCCCGGCCGATCTCCTGGAGCTTGCGGGCGTAGTTCTCCCGACGCCGGACCAGGTCGACGGCACGACGCCGGGCGGCGGTCATGAGCCAGGCGCCCGGGTTGTCGGGGACCCCCTCGCGCGGCCACTGCTCCAGGGCGGCGACAAGGGCGTCCTGGGCGAGCTCCTCGGCGATGCCGACGTCACGGACGACACGGGTGACGGCGGCGACGATCCGCGGCGACTCGATACGGAAGACGGTCTCGATGGCGCGGCGTACGTCGCTCTCGGTGCCGCCGGGGGACTGTGGGCTCACAGTCCCCCATGCAACACCCGTCGACGCCCCGGGCCAAGGCGGGCTCAGCCCTCCGCGATCTCCCGCACCTCGCAGGTGACCGTCCAGTACTCCTCGTGGACCTGGAGGAAGCGCTTGGTCCACTCCAGCGCCTCGGCCTTGTCCTTGCACTGCATGAGCGCGTACCCGCCGACGACCTCCTTGGCCTCGGTGAAGGGCCCGTCGGTGACGGAGATCTTGCCGCCCTCCCAGTGCACGCGGGTGCCCTGCGAGGACGGCGTCAGACCGGCGGTGTCGAGCATGACACCGGCCTTGGTGATCTCTTCGATCAGCGCACCCATCCGCTCCATCAGCTCGGGGCTGGGACCTTCGGCGGGGGCGTTGGACTCGTCGATCTGCACGAGGGAGAGGAAGCGGGGCATCGGTGGCTCCTTGGGTCGGGGGCCGGTTCCTTTCCGGCCTCTCAACCATGCGTCGATCGGGAGACGACGGGATCGACACACTCGCCGAAATTTCCCGAAGATTTTTTTGGTCGGCTGTTTCCGCAGGTCAGCGAGGTCTATTTCAGCTCGGAACCGAACGCCGCCTTCGCATTCGGCACCCCGACCGTCCGCGGCCCGCACACGAACGCCGCGTCCGTCACGACCCCCGTCGCCCGCCCCCGCAGCGACCACACCGCCCCCGCCCGGGAGTTCTCCCCCATGGCCGACGCCGCCAGGTCCGCGTGCCCGTTGCCGTTGATGTCCAGGAGCCGGACCGCGCTGCCGAAGTCGTCCCCCGGCTCCGCCGCCCCCGGCACCCCGGCCGTGTTCTGCGTGAACGCCTGAGACCCGGTCCCGGTCAGGCCGGCCGCCGTGCCGTAGAGGACCTCGACGATGCCCGCCCCGTCGGTGTACCCGATCTCCTCGCCCAGCGCGCCCACCGCCAGGTCGTCGCGGTCGTCGCCGTCGATGTCACCGGCCGAGAGCGAGCCGCCGAAGAAGTCGCCCTCCTCGTACGCGCCCGGCACCCCGGGGGTGTCCTGGGTGTAGCGATGCCAGCTCCCGCGCGGTGCCAGGCCCGACGCCGAGCCCGGCGCCACCGTCACCGACGAGTCCGGCTCGTTGCCGACCGCCAGGTCCTGGTAGCCGTCGCCGTCGAAGTCGCCGAAGGCCATGCCGCCGCCCCCGCCCGGGAACGTCCCGTGGGCCGCGGGGACGAGGCCCGTGGGCGAACCGGAGTAGAAGAGGGTGCAGTAGCCGCCGTCGCCGCAGTACGCCTTCAGCGCGAGTTCGTCACGGCCGTCGGCGTCGACGTCGCCCGTCGCGCCGTCCCACACGTCGACGTACTGCAATTCCTCCGGGTCCAGTGCCCGCGTACCGGCCGGCTTCCCGGCGCGCGTCAGCGGGCCCGTCCACACCGTCCCCGTCGTGCCGAGCGGGTCGTCGCCCGGGGCGCGGCCGCCTCTGAACAGGGCCAGGTCGAGCTTGCCGTCGCCGTCGAAGTCGCCGGCCTGGGCGGTCGACGCGGGCAGGGACGTACCGCCCGCCACACCGCCCCTCGCTCCCCACACCACCACGGCCGACCGCGTCGCGGAGACGTGACCGACGATCAGGTCCGCCCTGCCGTCACCGTCCAGGTCGCCCTTGGTCAGCTGGATGCCGAACTTCTCGCCCTCGGCGGGGCTGCCGGGGATGCCGGCGGTGGCACGGCTGACGACCGTCCGCCGGTCCGCCGACAGGCCGTGCGGGCCGCCGTACATGACGACGACGTAGCCCGCGTCCTTGAGGCCGCCCACCGTGCCGCCGGGGGCGCCGACCGCGAGGTCCTGGTAGCCGTCGCCGTCGAAGTCGTCGCGGACGGGGGCCGGGGTCGAGGCCTCGGCGGGGGCGGGCAGGGCGCCCAGGGAGAGGAGGCCCGCCGCCAGCGGGACCGCCCAACGGCCGTATGTACGAAGGGAGAACACGGGCGACCCTCTCAGCACGGCGACATGGTCACCGGACAAGACTCGCCGCCCCCTCAGCGGGTTGTGGTCACCGCAGCGACTTCCACAGCCTGCTCGCCGCCGGCTCCCGCGCCACCACCCGGTTGTGGTCCGAGGGCGCCTGGACGACCGGCATCATCACCGTCTTCACCTGGTCCGCCGACAGCCCCTTCAGGCTCTGGCCCAGGCTCATCAGCTCGGTGAGGGAGTCGAGGCCGGTGTCGGTGGTGAGGCTGCCGGTGATCGCGTCGGCGACCGAGTAGAGCTTGGTGGGCGAGGTGAGCAGGTTCGTCGAGGAGATCTGTTCCAGCAGGGCCTTCACCAGCTTCTGCTGGAGGCCGATGCGGCCGAGGTCGCTGCCGTCGCCGATGCCGTGCCGGGTGCGGGCGAGCGCGAGGGCCTGCTTGCCGTTCAGGTGGTGGGTACCGGCCCTGAGGGTGAGGTGACTGCTGGAGTCGTCGATGTCCTCGTCCGTCGTGACCGTGACGCCGCCGAGGGCGTCCACCAGCTTCGCGAAGCCCGAGAAGTCGATCTCGATGTAGTGGTCCATGCGGACGTTCGTGATCGACTCGACGGTCTTGACCGCGCACACCGGGCCGCCCACCGAGTAGGCGCTGTTGAACATCGCCTGGTACGCCACCGCCGTCGAACGCCCGTCCTTCAGCGGACAGGAGGGGCGGGTGACGAGCGTGTCGCGCGGGATGCTGACGACCGTCGCCTCGGTGCGGCCCGCGTCGACGTGCACGACCATCGCCGTGTCGGAGCGGGCGCCGGTGCTGTCGCCGCCGCCGAGGGCCTGGTTCTCCTTGCCGCTGCGCGAGTCCGAGCCGAGGACCAGGATGTTGAGGGCCTCGGTCGGCAACGGACTTTCCGACGCGGAAGGCGCGGAAGGCGAGGAGGGCGTGGGCGTCACCATGGCCTTCGCCGGACGGTCGTCGCCGAGCGCCTGGTCGATGTCGACGCTCTTGATGTTGCCGTTCAGATGCCAGTACGCCCAGCCGCCCGCCGCGGCTCCCGCCACCAGCACGCCCGCGAGAGTGAGGCCGGCGGCCTTCAGTATCCGTGTCCGCCGCCGGCCCACTGGTCTGCCTTCGTCGTCTCCATTCACGGAGAGGAACGTAAGTCCGAATTATTACGAGGGCGCTGCCTCAGTCAGCTTTCTTCGGAAAATCTCACTTTTCTCAGCCCAGCGTCACCGTCGGCACCGGGTTGCTCCCGCTCCAGTTCGCGTTGAACCCGAAGGTCACCGAGCCGCCGTCCGGGACCGTCCCGTTGTAGGACGCGTTGACGCAGCTGACCGCCGCGCCGGACTGGGTGCAGGTCGCGTTCCAGGCCTGCGTGATCCGCTGCCCGGCGCCGTACGTCCAGGTCACCTTCCAGGACGACAGCGAGGCACCCGAGCAGGAGATCGTCACGTTCCCGGTGAACCCGGTGTTCCACTGACTCGGCACGCTGTACGCCGCCGTGCACGCCCCCGTCGGAGGCGGTGTCGTCGTCCCGCCGAGCGCCTCGGCGATGCCGTAGTAGGCCGGTTTGGGCGCGTAGCCGGCGTCGTACGGGGTCGCCGCCCCGTACCCCGGGAAGGTGCTGTCGACCCAGGAGTCGGAGTCGGTGAAGCCCCAGACGGTGAGGTTCACGCAGCGCGGGACGGCCACGCAGGCCGCGGTGACCGCCTTGTAGTCGGCCTTCTGCTGGGCGAGCTTGGCGGTGTCGGCGGGCAGGGCCATCCGGATGTCCAGCTCGGTGATCGCCACGTCCACGCCGAGGTCGGCGAAGCGCTGGATGTTCTGCTGGAGCGTGGACGGCACCTGGCCGAGGATGAGATGGGCCTGGAGACCGACCCCGTCGACGGGAACCCCTTGTTCCTTGAGGGACTTGACCAGGTTGTACAGGGCCGTGCTCTTCGCGTTGACGCCCTCGACGTTGTAGTCGTTGATGTAGAGCTTCGCGGCCGGGTCGGCGGCGCGGGCGGCGGTCAGGGCCCGGGCGATGTAGCCGGAGCCGAGGCCGTTGTACCAGAGCGTCGGACGGTAGGTGCCGTCCTCGTTGAAGGCCTCGTTGACCACGTCCCAGGCGGCGATCCGGCCCTTGTAGCGGCCGGCCTCGGTGGCGATGTGGTCGTCGAGGAGCGTGCCGAGCTGGGCCGGGGTCCAGGTGCCGTTGGTCAGCCAGTCCGGGTTCTGGTTGTGCCAGACCAGGGTGTGGCCGCGCACCTGCTGGCCGTGGGCCTCGGCGAAGTTCACGATCTGGTCGGCCTCGGCCCAGTTGAAGCTGCCCCGGCTCGGCTCGACCGAGCCCCACTTCATGGCGTTGCCGGGGGTGAGCGAACTGAACTGCGTCCCGGCGATGTCGCCGTAGCTCCCGGTGAGCTTGGAGCCGGTGACCGCGGTGCCGATGACCTTGCCCTTGGCGGTGCCGAGGTCGCGCAGCGGGGTGTCGGCGGCGTGTGCCGCGGGCGCCGTGAGCAGGAGGGTGCCGAGCATCCCGAGGAGGGACGCCAGGGATAAGCCGGTTCTCAGAGATCTCATTGCGGGTGCCTCCGAAAGTTTCGGTCGAACAACCGATTGGCTTCGGGGCAGTGTGGGGCGCCACGACACACGCGTCAATACAGCAACAGCTCTCCCCTACGGCCACCGAACCGCCTTACGGCCACCGCACCGCCTTACGGCCGTCAAACCGCCGGAGGCGACCCCTGAGCCGCCGGAGACGACCCCTAAGCCGCCGGGGGCGCCCCCGTACTGCTGCGCACCACCAGGCTCGTGGCCAGCTCCACCCGCGTCGCCGCCGGCGTGCCCTCCTCGCGCGCGAGGTCGAGCACCAGCTTCGCCGCGGCCTCGGCCATCTCGGTGAGCGGCTGCCGTACGGTCGTCAGCGGCGGCCCCACCCAGGGCGCGACCGGCAGATCGTCGAACCCGACGACGCTCAGGTCCTCCGGAATGCGCAGCCCCAGCTCACGGGCGGCCTCGTACAGCCCGAGCGCCTGGAGGTCGTTCCCGGCGAAGACGGCGGTGGGCCGGTTCTCGCGGCGCAGCAGGTCCAGGCCCAGCCGGTAGCCGGCCTCGTGGTGGAAGTCGCCGGTCTTGATCAGGGCGGGGTCGACGGGCAGTCCGGCGGTCTCCAGCGCGGCCCGGTAGCCGTCGACGCGGGCGCGGCTGCACATCATCCGGGACGGGCCGCTGATGGCGCCGATCCGGGTGTGGCCGAGTTCGACCAGGTGCCGGGTGGCCGCGAGGCCGCCCTGCCAGTTGGTGGCGCCGATGGACGGCACGTCGGCGCCCGGGTCGCCGGCCGGGTCCATGACGACGAACGGGATGGAACGGCTGGTCAGCAGGGCGCGCTGGGACTCGTCCAGGCCGGACAGCACGAGGATGACGCCGTGCGGCCGGCGGGCGGCGACCTGGTCGGCCCAGGTCCGCCCGGGGGTGAGCCGGCCCGCGCTCTCGCTGAGCACCACGCTCAGCCCGGCGTCCCGCGCCACGTTCTCCACACCCCGGATGACCTCCATCGCCCAGGCGCTCTCCAGCTCGTGGAAGACCAGGTCGATGAGGGGGGAACGGCTGGCCTCGGCCCGTCGCCGGCGATAGCCGTGCGCACGCAGCAGTTCTTCCACTCGGGTACGGGTGGCCGGGGCTACGTCGGCCCGGCCGTTGAGGACCTTCGAAACAGTCGGCGCCGAGACGCCGGCCTCACGGGCGATCTCGGCGAGCGTCGCGGTCTGCGTCGAGCGTCCTGCTGTCCGGGTTTCACCGGGCTCCGGGGGTGTCATGGCGGCGATCGTATCCCTGCGCGACCTCTTGACGAACCCTTCTCACCGGCCTAGGTTCCCAAAACATTCGGATTACATATCGAAACATTCGCGAGAGACGTTCGTGCGAACCCTTCGTGAGAGGTCGTTCGACCCGACAGGAGTTTCATGACCACCGCGCCTTGGCGTGACCCCGCCCTGACCGCCGCCGCCCGCGTCGACGACCTCCTCTCCCGGATGACCCTGGAGGAGAAGACCGCCCAGCTGTACGGCGTATGGGTGGGCGCCAGCACCGACGGCGACGGCGTCGCCCCGCTGCAACGTGAGATGACCGCCGACTACGACTGGGACGAGCTGATCACCCACGGTCTGGGCCAGCTCACCCGTCCCTTCGGCACCGCCCCCGTGGACCCGGCGCTGGGCGCGCAGGCACTGGCCCGCGCCCAGCGCCGTATCGCTCAGGCGGGCCGCTTCGGCATTCCCGCGCTCGCGCACGAGGAGTGCCTCGCCGGCTTCACCGCCTGGCAGGCGACCGCCTATCCGGTGCCGCTCGCCTGGGGCGCCGCCTTCGACCCGCCGCTCGTGGAGGAGATGGCCCGGCACATCGGCCACGACCTGCGCGCGGTCGGGGTCCACCAGGGCCTGGCCCCCGTCCTGGACGTCGTCCGCGACCCGCGCTGGGGACGGGTCGAGGAGACCATCGGCGAGGACCCTTACCTGGTCGGCACGGTCGGCGCCGCCTATGTCCGCGGCCTGGAGTCGGCGGGCGTGGTGGCCACGCTCAAGCACTTCGCCGGGTACGCGTCCTCCGCGGGCGCCCGCAATCTGGCGCCCGTCCGGGCGGGGGTGCGCGAGTTCGCCGATGTGACGCTGCCGCCGTTCGAGCTGGCCGTGCGCGAGGGCGGGGCGCGCTCGGTGATGGCCGCGTACACCGACACGGACGGCATCCCGGCCTCCGCCGATCCGGGCCTGCTCACCGAACTCCTGCGCGAGCAATGGGGGTTCACGGGCACAGTGGTCGCCGACTACTTCGGCGTCGGCTTCCTGCAGAGCCAGCACCGGGTCGCGGGCACCGAGGCGGAGGCGGCCCACGCGGCCCTCGCGGCGGGCCTCGACGTCGAACTGCCCACGCTGAAGTGCTACGGCAAGCCCCTGCTGGAGGCCGTGCGGGCGGGCGAGATCCCGGAGGCGCTCATCGACCGCGCCGCCCGCCGCGTCCTGATCCAGAAGTGCGAACTGGGCCTGCTGGACGAGGACTGGACCCCCGAGCCCACCGGCCGCATCGACCTCGACTCGACGGCGAACCGCGCGCTCGCCCGCCGCCTCGCCGAGGAGTCGGTGGTCCTGCTGGACAACCCGGACGGGGTCCTGCCCCTCTCCCCCGACACGCGCATCGCGGTGGTCGGCCCGCGGGCGGCCGACGCCCTGGCGATGCTCGGCTGCTACTCCTTCCCGTCCCACGTCCTCACCCACCACCCCGACATCCCGATGGGCATCGAGATCCCGACCGTCCTGGAGGCGCTGCGCGCCGAACTCCCGGACGCCAAGGTGACGTTCGCCGAGGGCTGCGGGGTCGACACCCCCGACACCGGCGGTTTCGAGGAGGCGGTGGCGCGGACCGCGGAGGCGGACGTCTGTGTGGCCGTCCTCGGCGACCGCGCCGGCCTGTTCGGCCGGGGCACCTCGGGCGAGGGCTGCGACGCGACCGACCTGCGACTGCCGGGCGTGCAGGGCGAGTTGCTGGACGCGCTGGTCGCCACCGGGGTGCCCGTCGTCCTCGTTCTCCTGACCGGGAGGCCGTACGCGCTCGGCCGCTGGCACGGCCGGCTCGCCGCGTCCGTGCAGGCCTTCTTCCCGGGAGAGGAGGGCGGCCCGGCGGTGGCGGGAGTGCTGTCGGGCCGCGTCAACCCCTCCGGGCGGCTGCCGGTCAGCGTCCCGCGGGAGCCGGGTGGCCAGCCCTGGACCTACCTCCAGCCCCCGCTGGGCCTCGCGGGCGAGGTCAGCAACCTGGACCCGACCCCGCTGTACCCCTTCGGGCACGGCCGCTCGTACACGACGTTCGCGTGGGAGTCGGACGCGACCGGGGCGGAGATCACGACCGACGGCTCGTACGAGGTGAGCGTCACCGTCCGCAACTCCGGCGACCGCGAGGGCGCCGAGGTCGTCCAGCTGTACCTGCACGACCCGGTGGCCTCGGTGACCCGCCCGGACGTCCGCCTGATCGGCTACCAGCGCCTGGAACTCGCCCCCGGCGAGCGGCGACGCGTGACCTTCCGCTTCCACGCCGACCACTCGGCGTTCACCGACCGCAAGGGCCGCCGGATCGTCGAACCCGGCGCCCTGGAACTGCGGTTGGCGGCCTCCAGCGCGGACGTACGCCACACCGCCCGGCTGACGCTGACCGGCCCGGTGCGCGAGCCGGGCGCCGACCGCAGGCTGCGCTGCGAGACGGAGGTACGGGAAACAGCTTGATCACGGAGGGGGCGAACACCGGTTCCCCGTGCCAGAATCCTCCGACGCCTCAGAGGGTGGGCGACGGGGGATGCCATGAACGCACGGGGAACCGGACCCGCCCTTCGCGTGGCCGTGTTCGGTCTGACCGTCACGGTCGTGGGGTACGCCCTGCTGGTCGCATGGCTGGCCGGGAACGTGTACGTCAACGACCGGGCGCGGGATCACTACCGCGAGCATCGCGCATACGCCACGGGTCTCATCCTGCGGGACGCCCCCACCCCCGGCGACGAGGTCCGAGTTCGCTGGACGGACAACAGATTCCACTCGCACGTCCAACGCTTCGTGCCCGCCGCCGAGTCGTACCCCTACTCCAGGTACATGATCTTCCGCCTGGAGTACGACCCCACCCAGAAGAACCCCAGCGCCCGCCCTTACGAGCAAGGGACTTTCGGCCCCGCCCCCCTGGACGAGGACGCCCTCATCGCCTCCGCTGTCATCGCCGCGCTCTTCGTCGTCGCCCTCTGCGCCGCCTGGGCCCGCCGCGGCCTGACCTTCCGGTACGTGGCGCGCCGCCCGGGCCGCTCCATGACGGCCGACGTGCGGATCGGGACGCGCGCCCAATCCTTCCCCTGGCAGGTCGCGAGGACGCCGTGGCTCGTCCTGGACGACCGGCACTGGCAGCGCGTGATGTGGCACCCCGCGCTCGCCGAGCACGGAGACGGCACCTCCGTGACGGTCCACGGCGACCGCACCGCCGTGGCGGTCCTGCCGGACGGAACGCGCCTGGTCCCGGTGGGCCGGCTGCGCCATCGGCAACCAACCCCCCTGACCTTCGCCGGCCTCCGGAAAGCCCCCGCCCACGCATGGCGGCGGCAGGCCTGGCCCGCCACGGCGTACGGCACCGTCTTCGGCTTCGCAGCGGGTTTCTGGCTGGGCGACGGCACCCTGCTCGCCGTGGTCGGCCACACCCTCGCGTGGGCGACCCTGTCGACCGCGGAGTGGGCCCTGTTCGCCCCGGAACTCTAACCCACCGTCTCGAACCGCCACCGATGCACGGCCCGTGACACCAACTCCCCGTCCGGCTCAGGCAGTTCGGGGAGTACGGCGTCGAACTCGGCGTCCCACCAGGTGATCACCAGCACGCGGTCCTGCGGCGCCCGGAACGTCTCCCGGCGCAGCGGAGGCACCTCCAGCTCCTGGGCCCGCGCCCAGGCCAGCAGCTCCTCGCCCCGGCCCTCGACGGCCCGCGCCTCCCACATCAACGCGACCGTCACGAGTACAGGTTCTCCTTGCTGACCTCGTGGACGTGGTCGTGCCCGGGGACATGCGGATCGGTCACCGGCAGCGAGGAGTCGGCCGACAGGTCCCAGCCGGAGGCGGGCCGGTTGCGGGCGACCATCTCGGCGCCGAGCGCGGCCACCATCGCCCCGTTGTCCGTGCACAGCTTGGGCCGCGGGACGCGCAGCCGGATACCGGCCGCCTCGCAGCGCTCCTGGGCCAGCGCCCGCAGCCGGGAGTTGGCCGCGACGCCGCCGCCGATCATGAGGTGGTCGACACCCTCGTCGCGGCAGGCCCTCACAGCCTTCCGCGTCAGAACATCCACGACCGCCTCCTGGAAGGAGGCCGACACATCGCGCACCGGCACCTCCTCGCCGGCCGCGCGCTTCGCCTCGATCCAGCGGGCGACCGCCGTCTTCAGCCCGGAGAAGGAGAAGTCGTACGCCGGGTCGCGCGGCCCGGTCAGCCCGCGCGGGAAGGCGATCGCGTTCGGGTCGCCCTCCTTGGCGTACCGGTCGATGACCGGGCCGCCCGGGAAGCCGAGGTTCAGCACGCGGGCGATCTTGTCGAAGGCCTCGCCGGCCGCGTCGTCGATGGTCGCGCCGAGCGGCCGTACGTCGGTCGTGATGTCCGTGGACAGCAGCAGCGAGGAGTGGCCGCCGCTCACCAGGAGGGCCATGGTCGGCTCGGGCAGCGCCCCGTGCTCCAGCTGGTCCACGCAGATGTGGGAGGCGAGGTGGTTGACGCCGTAGAGGGGCTTGCCGAGGGCGTAGGCGTACGCCTTGGCGGCGGAGACACCGACCAGCAGGGCACCGGCGAGACCGGGACCGGCGGTGACGGCGATGCCGTCGAGGTCCTTCGCCGTGACGCCCGCGTCCTTCAGCGCGCGCTCGATGGTCGGCACCATCGCCTCCAGATGGGCCCGGGAGGCGACCTCCGGCACGACCCCGCCGAAGCGCGCGTGCTCGTCGACGCTGGAGGCGACGGCGTCGGCGAGCAGGGTGGTGCCGCGGACGATGCCGACGCCGGTCTCGTCACAGGAGGTCTCGATGCCGAGGACGAGTGGTTCGTCAGCCATGGTTCTTCTCTTCACTCGCAGGGTCGATGGTCAGGCGCATCACGAGGGCGTCGACGTTGCCCGGCTGGTAGTAGCCGCGGCGGAAGCCGATGGGCGCGAAGCCGAAGCGCTCGTACAGCTTCTGCGCGCGGACGTTGTCCACCCGGCACTCCAGCATCACCTCGGCGCACTCGAACGCGGTGGCCGCCTGCAGCAGTTCGGTCAGCAGCCGCCCGCCGAGGCCGGTGCCCCAGTGGTCGCGGGCGACGGCGATGGTCTGCACGTCGGCCAGCTCGCCGGTGGAGGCGAGTCCGGCGTACCCGACGAGCCGTCCGTCCTCCTCGGCGACCAGGTAGCGGCGGTTCGCCGTGGCGCCGCGCGCATGGGCCAGCTCGGACCAGAACATGCCCCGCGACCAGGCGTCCTCGGGGAACAGGTCCCTCTCCAGCTCCAACACCGGATCGATGTCCCACCAGCGCATCTCACGCAGTACGGGGGTCACTTGGGGGTGACCACCTTGTAGTTCTTGGGGACCTGGGCGTCGGGCCGGCGCAGGTACAGCGGCCGGGGCGCCGGCAGTTCCTCGCCCGCGGCGAGCCGCTCGGCGGCCAGCGCGGCGAGGGCGGCGGCCGATACGTGCTCGGGCGCGTGGGCGTCCGGGAAGATGTCGGGGTAGAGCAGCGCGCCGGCGCCTACGGCGGGCACCCCGGCGACCTGCTCGGCGATGTCGGCGGGCCGGTCCACGGCGGGGCCGGTGACTCGGGTGCGGCGGTCGTCGTAGCGCGCCCAGTAGACCTCCTTGCGCCGGGCGTCGGTCGCCACGACGAAGGGGCCCTCGACGTCCGTGGCGTACGCGAGCCCGTCCAGCGTGCACACGCCGTGCACGGGGACGCCGAGCGCGAGGCCGAAGGTGTCGGCGGTCATCAGCCCGACCCGCAGTCCGGTGTAGGGGCCGGGTCCGATCCCTACGACGATGCCGGTGACGGCGTCGAGCTTCAGCCCGGCCTCGGCGAGGACGCGGTCGACGGCCGGCAGCAGCAGCTCGCCGTGCCGGCGCGCGTCCACCTGGCTCGAGGAGGCGATGACGTCCGTTCCGTCGTGCAGGGCGACGGTGACGGCGGGGGTGGCGGTATCCAGAGCGAGCAAGAGCACGCAAACAGCCTACGGCTCCCGCGCCGCGCACACCGCCGCCCCGGTGGGACGCTCACCGACTGCTAACGTCGCGAGGGATCACCGCGTACGACACAGAGACGGACGACCGTGCCCAGTACTTCCGCCGGAATCGTCACCGGACTGACCACCGCGGCCCTCGTCACGGTCGGTGTCCTCGCCTACCAGGCCTCGGCGACCGTGCCCGCGGCGCTCGGGCGGGCGCGCACGAGCGCCACCCCCGATGTCGCCGCCGCCAAGGCGCCCCGGGACACCCGTCACCCCGCCGCCCTGCCGGCCGGTTCCGGAACGGGTGAACGGGTCGTGTACTCGGTGGACGACGACCGGGTCTGGCTGGTCGCGGCGGGCGACAAGGTCACGCGGACCTTCGAGGTCACCCCCGGCACGGTCGACCCGGCGCCGGGCTCCTACCGGGTCACGTCCCGGTCGAACACGGTCACCGGCACCGACGGCACCCCCATCGAGCACGTCGTCCGCTTCGCCACCGCCGACAACGTGACGATCGGCTTCAGCGCGGCCGTCGCCGCCCCGACCACACCCCCCGACCCCGCGGTGAAGACGGGCGGCATCCGGGAAACCCGCCCGGACGGCAACGCGATGTGGACCTTCGCGACGATCGGCCGGAAGGTGATCGTGATCCGCTAGGCCGCTTCGCGGTGCCGGGTCGGTGGGCTGACCGTCTCGGGGTCCGGCAGGCGCGGTGGGGTCGAGATCGTGTGCGCCGCGGCGCAGGCCGCCAGCAGGTCGCGCATGGGTACCGCGGACACCGCGCGCGGCGTCGACTCGTCTCGTTCCGTGGCCGACATGGTCGCCTCCTGAGCACCGGGGGCGGACGTTGTTAGGTAGACCTAACTACGAACTGGATACCATGTGACCACGCGCAAGACGCCGAAAGCAATAACTTGCCGACGTCTTGTCGGAACGTTCACCGAAACCGGCGCCTGTCACGCGGTGAGCAGGCTCAGGTCGGCCGCCGCCCAGCGCTCGCCGAGCCCCGTCAGGGTCACGTGCCGCACCTCGTCGGTGGTGTCGCCGACCGCGCGGTGGATCTGCACCTGGAGCCGGTCGTCGGTCAGCTCCTCGACCTTGCCCTCGCCCCACTCCACGACGATCACCGAGTCGGGCAGCGAGACGTCGAGGTCGAGGTCCTCCATCTCGTCGAGCCCGCCGCCCAGCCGGTAGGCGTCGACATGCACGAGCGGCGGACCGTCACCGAGGGACGGGTGGACACGGGCGATCACGAAGGTCGGGGACGTGACGGCGCCCCGCACCCCCAGCCCCTCGCCCAGCCCCCGGGTCAGCGTCGTCTTGCCCGCGCCGAGCTCTCCGCTGAGCATCACGAGATCCCCGGCGCGCAGCAGCTTGGCCAGCTTCCGGCCCAGCTCGCGCATCTGCTCGGGGGAGGTGACGGTCAGCTCGGTCTCAACCGGGCTGTGCGGTACTGCTTCCATAACCGCCAACCGTAGCCCCTGCCGGCACGGCGCCCGCGCGGGTGAGGAGGTCGGCGAGGCGGTCGGTGACCGCTTCCGGGTGCTCCAGCATCACCAGATGCCCCGCGTCCGGCACCAGCACCAGCTCGGCGTCCGGCAGCAGCCCGGCGATGGCCTCGCTGTGCTCGCTGGGTGTGACGAGGTCCCCGATCCCGGCGAGCACGAGCACCGGCAGGTCTCTGAAGTGGGCGAGGGCCTCGGTCTTGTCGTGGTCGGTGAAGGCCGGGTAGAACTCGGCGACCACGTCGATCGGCGTGGCCTCGATCATCCGCTCGGCGAACCGCGCGACGGCCGGGTCGACGTCCCGCGACGCGAACGAGTAGCGCTTGATGATCCCGGCGAACAGGTCGGCGGTGGCCTGCCGCCCCTTCTCCACCAGGTCGGCCCGCTGCCCCAGCGCCTTCAGCAGCCCCGGCAGCACCCGCCGCACCGCGTTCACACCCGCGACGGGCAGCCCGAAGTTGACCTCGCCGAGCCGCCCGGAGGACGTCCCGACCAGAGCGACGGCGACGACCCGCTCCCGGATGAGCTCCGGGTACTGGTCGGCGAGTGCCATGACGGTCATCCCGCCCATGGAGTGGCCGACGAGCACCAGCGGCCCCTCGGGCGCGGCCGCGTCGATGACGGCCTTCAGGTCACGCCCGAGCTGGTCGATGTCGACCGGCACGTCGTCCTGCACCTGCCGCACCCCGCGCCCGGACCGCCCGTGACTGCGCTGGTCCCAGTGCACGGTCCGCACCACACCCCGCAGGGCGGCCCGCTGGAAGTGCCAGGAGTCCTGGCTCAGGCAGTACCCGTGGCTGAAGACGACGGTGACGGGCAGCGGCGCCTTCCGTCCGAACAGCCGCCGCCGGCGCGGCGCGGACCCGCCCTCCGGCTCCACGTCGTCGACCTCGTAGTACAACTCCGTGCCGTCGTCGGCGTACGCCTTGCCGGGCATCCCGCGCAACGAGCCGTACGGCCCGGCCGAGTCCAGGGCGAGCCGCGCCTTCTTGCGCATCCCGCGTCCGACGGTCATCCGCTCCAGGGCGACACCGGCCGCGGCTCCCGCCGCGACCACCCCTATCGCGGCACCGGCGAGTCCGGTCGCCCGGCGCCAGTTGCCGGCCGCCCCCGTGGCGGAAGCGACGGCAAGGACGGCCTCCGCACTGCTCTCGCTCACGTACCGCTCCTCTTCACCGGGCCACCGGACTGGTGTTCGCTGCTGGGCGCTTACCCAGCCCGTCCGTCATTCACCTAATAGAACTCGCACACTGGAAGAACTCACACGCAAGGAACGCACATCGAAAAGAACTCACACGGTCGCATCTACATAGACGCGGGGAACGCGCGTTCCGATCCGGGTGACGATCTCGTACGCGATGGTTCCCGCCGCCTGCGCCCAGTCCTCGGCGGTGGGCTCGCCTCGGTCTCCGGGCCCGAAGAGTACGGCCTCGCTGCCGACGGCCGGCTCGTCGCCCCCCAGATCCACGACGAACTGGTCCATGGCCACCCGCCCGGCCACCGTCCGCCACTTCCCGCCGACCAGTACCGGACCGGTGCCGGAGGCGTGCCGCGGGATGCCGTCCGCGTAGCCGACCGGGATGAGGCCGAGGGTGGTCTCGCCCGGGGTGATGTAGTGATGCCCGTAACTGACGCCGTGGCCGCCCGGCACCCGCTTCACCAGCGCCAGGGACGCGGTCAGCGTCATCACCGGCCGCAGTCCGAGGTCGGCCGGGCTGCCGAGCTCGGGGCTGGGCGAGATGCCGTAGACGGCTACGCCGGTGCGCACCAGGTCGAAGTGGGCCTCGGGAAGGGTCAGCGTGGCGGGCGAGTTGGCGATGTGCCGTACCTCGGGGCGGACGCCGGCCTGCTCGGCGTACGCGAGCATCTCCCGGAACGTCGAGAGCTGGGCGGCGATGGAGGGATGGCCGGGTTCGTCGGCGCAGGCGAAGTGCGACCAGACCCCGGTGATCCGGATGACTCCGTCGCCCTCGGCGCGCAGGGCCTCGGCGACCAGCTCGGCCCAGTCGGCACCCGGCTGACAGCCGTTGCGCCCGAGCCCGGTGTCGCCCTTGAGCTGCACCCGCGCGGTCTTCCCCACGGCACGGGCCGCGTCGACGACCTCCCGCAGCGCCCACATCCCGCTCACGGACACGTCGAGACCGGCCTCGACGGCCTCCCGCCAGGGCCCGCCCGGCGTCCAGAGCCAGCACATGATCCGTACGCCGTCGATCCCGGCGGCGCGCAGCGCGAGGGCTTCCTCCGGCGTGGCGGTACCCAGCCACTCCGCCCCCGCCTCGACGGCCGCGCGGGCACACGGCACCGCCCCGTGGCCGTACGCGTCGGACTTGACCACGGCCATCAGGGCCGCGCCCGGCGCGAGGGCGCGCAGGGTCCGCACGTTGGCCCGCAGGGCGGCCAGATCGATCTCGGCGCGGGCGCGCAGGGGCGCGCTCGACTGGGCAGCTGTCTCACTCATGGCGCCCCCAGTGTCTCAGAGGGGTCGGACACCCCTTCGTACGCCTACGTCCCGGACCGCCGCCCCCACACGAACACCCGGTCGCCGGTCTTCAGCACGCCCCACAGTTTCCGGGCGTCACCGAGGCGGAGGTTGACGCAGCCCATGGAGCCGACGGTGGTGAAGATGGAGCCGTAGACGGCGTGGAAGGCCTGTCCGCCGTCGAAGAACTGCGCGTAGGGCATGGGCTGGTGGTACAGCGTCGAGACGTGGTTCTTGTGCTTCCAGTAGATCTTGTGCCAGCCGCCCCGGGTCGGGTACGCGGTCCGCCCGCTCCGCATCGGCACGGGCCCGTAGACGACCTTCTTCCCCTTCTGCACCCAGGTGATCTGCCGGGTGAGATCGACGCAGGCGACGCGATACGACCGCACGGGGCACTTCTTGGCGGCGTTGGGATTCTTCCGGGCCGACAGGTACTGCATCCGCGCCCAGGTGACAGGACCCGCGAACCCGATGGCGGGCGTGATCTTCTGCTTCTTCTGAAAGGCGCGGATGGCCTTGCAGTCGGCGGCGGACTGCTTCCCGTCCACCTTCCGCTTCAGCCACTTCTCCACCTGCCGCTGAAAGGGCCCGGTCGACTTCGTGCACGTCACGCGTGCGACGGCGTCCCGGAGCGGCACGTACTCGACCAGGTCGTACGCCCCCACGGCGGCGTCGGCCGGCTCGACGGCGTCCTCGGCGACGCTGGGCGTGTACACCTTCGGCGCGAGCACCTGATCGGGCGTGTCGATCTGCCAGGGCTGATAAACCCCGGGCACCAGCTCCCCCTCGGGCCCGGCAGCGGGCGGCGGCGGTGACTCGGCGGCGGCGACACCGACGGGCAGGAGAGCGACGGCGACGATCATGACGGCCAGGCTTCGACGGGCGAAATGTCTACTGATCATGCGATCAGAGAAACGTGCGCGGGGGTGGTGGCGGGGGCGCCGCGCGGCGGGGTCACTCTTTTTGAGGAGCGGCGGGCGTCAACCACCACCCGCCGCCCCGCGCCCTACCCGCCTACCCCCTCACATCCCGCCAGGCCGCCCCCACCGCCCCCGCCACGTCCCCGGCCCCCACCGGCCCCCCGTCCGCCGCGAGCCGTCCGGCCAGCCCGTGCAGATACGCCCCCACACTCCCCGCGTCCAGCGCGGAGAGCCCCGCCGCCAGCAGCGACCCCGTCAGCCCCGACAGCACGTCCCCGCTCCCCGCCGTGGCCAGCCACCCCGTGCCCGTCGGATTCACCCGCACCGCGCCGCCACCGGAGTCGGCGACCAACGTGGTCGACCCCTTCAGCAGCACCGTCGCCCCGTACCGCCCCGCCAGCTCCCGCACGGACTCCAGCCGAGCCCCCTCGACCTCCTCCCGGGCGACCCCCAGCAGCGCCGCCGCCTCCCCCGCGTGCGGAGTCATCAGCGTCGGGGCGCCGCGCCCCCGCACCGCGTCCCGGTCCGCCAGCCGCAGCCCGTCCGCGTCGATCAGCACCGGCACCTCCGCCTCCAGCACCTCCGCCACGGACGCCGCGTCGTCCCCCGCGCCGGGCCCGACCACCCACGCCTGCACCCGCCCGGCCTTCGCCGGCCCCTGGTCCGACACGAGCGTCTCGGGAAACCGTGCGATGACCGCGCCCCCGGCCGGCCCGACGTACCGCACGGCCCCCGCCCCGCCCCGCAGCGCTCCCGCGACGGCCAGCACCGCGGCGCCCGGGTACCGGGCGGACCCGGCGGCGATCCCGACCACCCCCCGCCGGTACTTGTCGCTCTCGGCCCCCGGCACCGGCAGCAGCTCGGCGACGTCCGCGTGCTGCAAGGCCTCGATCTCCGCCTCGCCGGGCAGGGACAGCCCGATGTCCACCAGCCGCACCACTCCGGCGTACTCCCGCGCCGGATCGATCAGCAGCCCCGGCTTGTGCGTCCCGAAGGTGACGGTCAGATCGGCCCGTACCGCCTCCCCGCGCACCTCCCCGGTGTCCGCGTCGACGCCGCTCGGCAGATCGACGGCGACGACGGCGGCCCGCGACCGCTCGACGACGGCGACCAGTGCCGCCGCGTCCGCCCGCAGCCCGCCCTTGCCCCCGATCCCGACGATGCCGTCGAGCACGAGATCGGCCCGCAGGATCGCTTCCTCCGCGCGCCCCGCCGGCACCACGGAACCGCCGGCCCGCCGCAACGCCGCGAGGCCGCCCGCATGAGCCCGCTCCGGAGCGAGCAGTACGGCGCTCACCCCCGCCCCGCGCCGCGCGAGCCGCGCCCCGGCGTACAGGGCGTCGCCCCCGTTGTCCCCGCTCCCGACCAGCAGCACCACCCGGCTGCCGTACACCCGCCCCAGCAAGTCCGCGCAGGCGACGGCGAGTCCGGCCGCCGCCCGCTGCATGAGCGTTCCCTCCGGCAACCGGGCCATCAGCTCCCGCTCGGCCGCCCTGACCGTCTCCACGCTGTACGCAGTACGCATGGGGTCGAGTCTCCCCGGACTAGGGCCTGTCCGGCGACTCATGTCGCAGACGCGGGGTCTCACCAGCGTCAATAAGGGGCCGCAGCTGTCCTGCGACCTGATCCGCCGGACAGGCCCTACCCCTCCGCCACCACCACGGCGGAGGCCACGCCCGCGTCATGGCTGAGCGACACATGCCAGGACCGCACCCCGAGCGCCGCGGCCCGCGCCGCCACCGTCCCCGTCACCCGCAACCGCGGCTGACCGCTGTCCTCGACGTACACCTCGGCGTCCGTCCAGTGCAGCCCGGCCGGCGCGCCGAGCGCCTTGGCGAGCGCCTCCTTGGCCGCGAAGCGGGCGGCGAGGGAGGCGATCCCCCGCCGCTCACCGCTGGGCAGCAGCAACTCGCTGTCCAGGAACAGTCGTTGTGCCATCCCCGGCGTCCGCTCCAGCGCCGCCTCGAACCGCTCGATCTCCGCCACGTCGATCCCGACGCCGATGATGCTCATGCCGAGCACCCTACGAGGAGGCGACCGCCCCGCTCACTCCACCGTCACCGACTTCGCCAGGTTCCGGGGCTGGTCCACCTCGTTGCCCCGGGCCGTCGCCAGCTCGCACGCGAACACCTGCAAGGGAACGGTGGCGACCAGCGGCTGGAGCAGGGTCGGGGTGGCCGGAATCCGGATCAGGTGGTCGGCGTACGGCACCACCGCGTCGTCCCCCTCCTCCGCGATGACGATCGTCCGCGCCCCGCGCGCCCGGATCTCCTGGATGTTGGAGACGATCTTGTCGTGCAGCACCGAGCGCCCGCGCGGCGACGGCACGACCACCACGACCGGCAGATCGTCCTCGATCAGCGCGATCGGCCCGTGCTTGAGCTCTCCCGCCGCGAACCCCTCGGCGTGCATGTAGGCGAGCTCCTTGAGCTTCAGGGCGCCTTCGAGGGCCACCGGATAGCCGACGTGCCGGCCCAGGAACAGCACGGTGTTCTTGTCGGCGAGCGACCGCGCGAGGGCCCGTACCGGCTCCATCGTCTCCAGGACCTTCTCCACCTCGCCGGAGATCTTCGACAGGTCCCGGACGACGGCCACGATCTCGTCGCCCCACTTGGTGCCCCGCACCTGCCCCAGATACAGGGCGACCAGGTAGCACGCCACCAGCTGCGTCAGGAACGCCTTCGTCGAGGCGACCGCGACCTCGGGACCGGCGTGCGTGTAGAGCACCGCGTCGGACTCGCGCGGGATCGTCGAGCCGTTGGTGTTGCAGATGGCCAGCACCTTGGAGCCCTGCTCGCGCGCGTGCCGCAGCGCCATGAGCGTGTCCATGGTCTCGCCGGACTGGGAGATGGCGATCACCAGGGTCCGCGGGTCCAGGATCGGGTCGCGGTAGCGGAACTCGCTCGCCAGCTCCACCTCGCAGGGGACGCGCGTCCAGTGCTCGATGGCGTACTTGGCGATCAGCCCCGCGTGGAAGGCCGTACCGCACGCCACCACCACGACCTTGTCGACCTCGCGCAGCACGTTCGTCGGAATGCGCACCTCGTCCAGCGTCAGGGTGCCGGCCGCGTCGATGCGCCCCAGCAGCGTGTCGGCGACCGCCTTCGGCTGCTCGGCGATCTCCTTGAGCATGAAGTAGTCGTAGCCGCCCTTCTCGGCGGCCGAGGCGTCCCAGTCGACGTGGTACGAGCGGACGTCGGCCGGCCGGCCGTCGAATCCGGTGACCGTCACCCCGTCGCGGCGCAGCTCGACGACCTGGTCCTGCCCGAGTTCGATCGCGGAGCGCGTGTGCGCGATGAAGGCCGCCACGTCGGACGCGAGGAACGCCTCTCCCTCCCCGACCCCGACCACGAGCGGCGAGTTCCGCCGGGCCCCGACCACCACGCCCGGCTCGTCCGCGTGCACGGCGACCAGCGTGAACGCCCCCTCCAGGCGCCCGCACACCAGCCGCATCGCCTCCGCGAGATCCCCGCAGGAGGAGAACTCCTCGGCGAGCAGATGCGCGACGACCTCGGTGTCCGTCTCGGACGCCAGATCGTGGCCGCGCTCGGTCAGTTCGGCCCGCAGCGCGGCGAAGTTCTCGATGATCCCGTTGTGGACGACCGCGACCCGTCCCGCGTTGTCGAGGTGCGGATGCGCGTTGGCATCCGTCGGCCCGCCGTGCGTGGCCCAGCGCGTGTGCCCGATCCCGGTCCCGCCGGTGGGCAGCGGCCGGTCGACGAGCTCCTTCTCCAGGTTGACCAGCTTCCCGGCCTTCTTCCCGGCGGCGAGCCCCCCGTCGGCGAGGACGGCGACACCCGCCGAGTCGTAGCCCCGGTACTCCAGCCGCTTCAGTCCGGCCATCACGACCTCGAGCGCCGACTGCGACCCCACGTATCCCACGATTCCGCACATGCGCGGCAGCCTACGCACCCCCGCCCGGCCGAAAGGGCTTCCGCGTGCCCGATATCGGAAATTCCCACGGCCATACGAACGCGGGCCGCACACGGGTACGGCCACCGGCGTACGGGTCTCGGTCGAGCGTGACGGACCCCACCCGCCATCCCGTTCAAACTCCGTTAACAATGGACTGTGATCTCTCCGGTCTCCTCGACCCCCCGGAGCGCCCACCGGAACAAGCCGGAGGCGACTCCCTACGTCGACCTCACCCGTTCCGAGTGGAGCGCGCTGCGCGACAAGACGCCCCTGCCCCTGACGGCGGAGGAGGTCGAGCGGCTGCGCGGCCTCGGTGACGTCATCGACCTCGACGAGGTGCGGGACATCTACCTCCCGCTCTCCCGCCTCCTCAACCTCTACGTCGGCGCCACGGACGGCCTCAGAGGCGCCCTGAACACCTTCCTCGGCGAGACCGGCGCCCAGACCGGTACCCCGTTCGTCATAGGGGTCGCGGGCTCGGTCGCGGGCGGCAAGTCCACGGTCGCCCGGCTCCTCCAGGCCCTGCTCTCCCGCTGGCCCGAGCACCCGCGCGTCGAGCGCGTCACTACCGACGGCTTCCTGCTCCCCACCCGGGAGCTCCAGGCGCGCGGCCTGATGTCCCGCAAGGGCTTCCCCGAGTCGTACGACCGCCGGGCCCTGACCAAGTTCGTCGCCGACATCAAGGCCGGCAAGGACGAGGTCACGGCACCCGTGTACTCGCACCTCATCTACGACATCGTCCCCGACGAGAAGCTGGTGGTGCGCCGCCCGGACATCCTGATCGTCGAGGGCCTCAACGTCCTCCAGCCGGCGCTCCCCGGCAAGGACGGCCGCACCCGCGTGGGCCTCGCCGACTACTTCGACTTCAGCGTCTACATCGACGCCAATCCCGACGACGTCGAGCGCTGGTACCTCAACCGCTTCAAGAAGCTGCGCCAGACGGCCTTCCAGGACCCCAACTCGTACTTCCGCAAGTACACCCAGGTCTCCGAGGAAGAGGCCCTCGACTACGCCCGCACCCAGTGGCGGACCATCAACAAGCCGAACCTGATCGAGAACATCGCCCCCACCCGGGGCCGCGCCACCCTCGTCATCCGCAAGGGCCCGGACCACAAGGTCCGCCGCCTCAGTCTGCGCAAGCTGTGAACAGGTGACCGACGCCTGTTAAAAAGGGCGTCATGCTGCATCTGCGTCTGATCACGCCGTCCGACACGACGGACGACGTGGTCCGCCTGATCGAGAAGACCGTCGGCACCACGCACCTGGTCGTGGTGCCGGGCGCCGCCCGCAACCCGGTCGGGGACGTGGTGATGTGCGACGTGGCCCGCGAGGCCGGCGACGAACTCATCAGCTCATTGCAGGAGTTGGGGCTCGACAGGACCGGCTCGATCGCGGTCGAGAACATCGACCTGTCCGTGTCCAAGCGAGCGGACAAGGCCGAGAAGGAGGCCCCGGGCGAAGGCGCCGACGCGGTCCTCTGGGACCACCTCACCGACGCCACCCACGAGGAGTCGACGCTCTCCGTCACCTACCTCGCCTTCATCACCCTGGCCACGATGATCGCGGCCTGCGGTGTGGTCCTCGACAACGCGATCCTGATCGTCGGCGCCATGGCCGTCGGCCCGGAGTTCGGCCCCCTGGCCGCCTTCAGCACGGCCATCGTCCAACGCCACCCCCGACTGGCGCTGCGCTCCCTGATCGCGCTGCTGGTGGGCTTCGCGGTGGCGATGGTGGTGACGGTGGGCTTCAGCTTCTTCATGGACGCCGTGCACCTCTTCAGCGACGAACAGCTGGACGCGCCGCGCCCGAACACCAACTTCATCTACCGGCCGGACTGGTTCTCGTTCGTCGTCGCGGTCCTCGCCGGCTGCGCGGGCACGTTGTCCCTCACCTCGGCCAAGTCGGGCGCCCTGGTGGGCGTGGCCATCTCGGTGACGACGGTCCCGGCAGCGGCGAACGCGGCGGTGGCCTTCAGCTACAGCGAGTACAAGCAGGCGTGGGGCTCGACGGAACAACTCCTGCTGAACCTGCTGGGAATCGTCCTGGCGGGAACACTTACGTTGCTTCTTCAAAAGTGGCTGTGGCGACGTACCTGAAGGGGCGCGGGGAACTGCGCGACCAGCCACGACGCACCCGCAGCCCGCAACACACAGAACCCCCCACCCCGAACCCGGAACAGTCCTAGCCCAGCGCCGACTTCACGGCATCAGCCAACCGCCCGGCCACAGACCGCGCCTGATCGATATCCGCGGCCTCGACCATCACCCGCACCAACGGCTCGGTCCCGGAAGGCCGCAACAACACCCGCCCGGTCGCCCCGAGTTCCCGCTCGGCCTCGGAAACGGCAGCAGCAAGCTCAGCCGACTCCCCGACCCGGGACCGGTCCACGTCCGGCACATTGATCAGCACCTGAGGCAACCGCTCCATCACCCCGGCCAGCTCCCGCAGCGACCGCCCGGTCTCCGCGACCCGCGCCGCCAGCATCAGCCCGGTGAGCGTCCCGTCCCCGGTCGTGGCGTGGTCCAGAATGATCACGTGCCCGGACTGCTCGCCCCCGAGCGCGTATCCGTGCTCCTTCATGGACTCCAGCACATACCGGTCCCCCACAGCCGTCTGCACCAGCGTCAGCCCCTCCCGCTCGAGCGCCAGCTTGAACCCGAGGTTGGACATGACGGTCGCGACAACGGTGTCGGCCCGAAGCGCGGAGCGCTCCCGCATGGCCAGCGCGAGGACGGCCATGATCTGGTCCCCGTCGACTTCCTCACCGGTGTGGTCGACGGCGAGGCAACGGTCCGCGTCCCCGTCGTGCGCGATGCC
This sequence comes from Streptomyces sp. NPDC057280, assembly GCF_042668605.1. Lineage (NCBI taxonomy): Bacteria > Bacillati > Actinomycetota > Actinomycetes > Kitasatosporales > Streptomycetaceae > Streptomyces > Streptomyces sp. NPDC057280. Next base: position 325,256 of record NZ_JBHUYR010000003.1, on the reverse strand, counting down.
GAAGTCGGCCCCGTGCTCGACGACCGCCGCCTTCAGCAGCCCGAGGTGCGTGGACCCGCAGCCGTCGTTGATGTTGAGCCCGTCCGGGTCGGCCCCGATCGTGATGATCTCGGCACCGGCCCGCGAGAACGCCTCCGGCGACACCCGCGCCGCGGCACCGTGCGCCTCGTCGAGGACGATCTTCAGCCCGTCGAGGCGGTTCGGCAGGACGGCGATCAGATGGGCGACGTACTGGTCGAAGCCCTCCAGGTACTCCCGTACCCGTCCGACGCCCGCCCCGGTCGGCCGCTCCCAGGGCTCGCCGTGCCGGTGGGCCTCGTAGACCGCCTCGATCCGGTCCTCCAGCTCGTCGTCGAGCTTGTGCCCGCCGCGGGCGAGGAACTTGACGCCGTTGTCGGGCATCGCGTTGTGGCTGGCGGAGAGCATGACGCCGAGGTCGGCGCCGAGGACGCCGGTGAGATAGGCGACGGCCGGGGTCGGCAGCACGCCGACCTTCAGGACGTCGACGCCGGCGCTCGCCAGGCCCGCCACCACGGCGGCCTCCAGGAACTCCCCGGACGCGCGCGGGTCCCGTCCGACCACCGCCGTCGGCCGGTGGCCCTCGAAGGTACCCGCCTCGGCCAGCACGTGGGCCGCCGCGACGGACAGACCGAGCGCCATCTCGGCGGTCAGGTCCGCGTTGGCGACGCCGCGCACGCCGTCCGTGCCGAAGAGTCGTCCCACTTGTCCTCCTGATGAAGCGTGATGAAGCTTGATGAAGCGTCACTTTCGAGATCACCGTCGGAGATCACCCAGGATCACCCGATCGCACAAGCCTTTGAGCGTCTTGTGCCGTTATACGCCCACGGCTGTGATAAACGAACGCCCCGGCGGCACTGTGGCGTGCCGCCGGGGCGTTCGGACGTACTGCGTACTGCGAACGTATGCGAGTACGGGCTGCAGGCAGCGAAGCTTAACGCTTGCTGTACTGCGGAGCCTTGCGGGCCTTCTTCAGACCGGCCTTCTTGCGCTCGACCGCACGGTCGTCGCGGCGGAGGAAGCCGGCCTTCTTGAGCGGGCCGCGGTTGTTGTCGACGTCGGCCTCGTTCAGCGCGCGGGCGACACCGAGACGGAGCGCACCGGCCTGACCGGAGACACCGCCACCCGCGATGCGGGCGATGACGTCGTAGCGGCCTTCGAGCTCGAGCACCTTGAAGGGCTCGTTGACTTCCTGCTGGTGCACCTTGTTCGGGAAGTAGTCCTCGAGGGTGCGACCGTTGATCTTCCACTTGCCGGTGCCCGGGACGATCCGGACGCGGGCGATGGCGTTCTTGCGACGGCCCAGGCCGGCGGCCGGCTGCGGGTCGCCGAAGCGGGACGCGAGCGACTCGGAGGTGTACTCGCCCTCGACGGGGACGTCCGACTCGGTGGTGTAGCTGTCGATGTCGACCAGCTCGGTCTCTTCGACCGGCTGCTCAGCGGTGGTCTCGGCCACGATGCTCCTCAGATTTCTTTTCTGTCTTAGGGGGTGGCCGGAACTACTGCGCGACCTGGGTGATCTCGAACGGCACCGGCTGCTGGGCAGCGTGCGGGTGCTGGTCGCCCGAGTAGACCTTCAGCTTCGAGAGCATCTGACGGCCCAGGGAGTTCTTGGGAACCATGCCCTTGATGGCCTTCTCGACGGCCTTCTCCGGGTTGTCACGGAGCAGGTCGTCGTAGCGGACCGAACGCAGACCGCCCGGGTAGCCGGAGTGGCGGTACGCCAGCTTCTGGGTCCGCTTGTTGCCGGACAGGTGCACCTTGTCGGCGTTGATGATGATGACGAAGTCGCCCATGTCCATGTGCGGGGCATAGGTCGGCTTGTGCTTGCCGCGGAGGAGGTTCGCGGCGGTGGTGGCGAGACGGCCCAGGACGACGTCCTGAGCGTCAATGACGTGCCACTGGCGAGTCACATCGCCGGGCTTAGGGCTGTACGTACGCACTTCTCAGCCTTCTTCTTCAGGGATGGGTGCTGACACAAGGCATCCTTGAAGCGATCGTGCAGCTGGGGACGACAGAAGCCGGGAAACGCTGCCCGTATGCCGCCCACTGGTAACTGCTCCAGGGAACCTACGTAAGGGCTTCTGGCGTAAGTACGACCTAGCCAATACGCATAACAAACTGGAAGGGTACTAGCGCTACCCCGGACGGGTCAAAACGAGCGGCCTCGGCGGCCCCACCCGTCCCCCCTCTATGATGCGCCCCATGAGCTTTGGGCAGCAGGGGGGACCCCAGTCCCAGTGGGATCCCTGGAAACCGAATTCCCAGCAGCCGTGGAACGGCGGCACCGACGGCCAGACCCCGGACTGGGCGGCCCTCGCCGAGGCATCGGAGACCCGTAACAGGCGGCGCAAGCTGCTGTTCATCGTCGGCGGCGCCCTCGCCACCGCGGCGATAGGCACCGCCGTCGCCATGGCCGTGGTCTCCGCCGACGGCGGCGGCGACGAGGCGTCCACCACGTCCTCGCTGCCCGCGACGGCGGACATCCCGAGCCAGTCGGCGACGGACCCGTCCTTCGCCCCGACCAGCGCCCCGCCGCCGCTGGACCCGAAGGACTTCATCTCCAGCCGGACCAAGGACACGGCCCCGCTCAGCGCGGAGATCCTCTTCCCCGGCACGCAGCTGACCATGGGCGAGACGGTCTACAAGAAGGGCGCCACGGCCGACACCAAGAAGTGCGCCTCGGCCGCCAACGCCAACGGCACCCTCGGCAAGGTCCTCAGCGCCAACGGCTGCACCAGCGTGATGCGGGTGTCGTACATGAAGGACGGCGTCGCCGTGACGGTCGGCGTGGCCGTCTTCAACACCGAGGCCGAGGCGCGGAAGGCCAAGGGCCAGGCCGACGACAAGAGCGTCATCGCCTCCCTGTCCGGCGACGGGATCAAGCCGTTCTGCAACGCCGCGGTGTGCCGTACGACGACCAATTCCTACGGCCGCTACGCCTACTTCACCACCGCCGGTTTCCTCAACGGCAAGGACGTCACGACGAAGAGCACCCAGGTGGAGAAGACCGGCAACGACCTGGCCGAGTTCACCTTCCGCCAGATCCGCCGCCGCGGCGAGGCCCAGGCCTCGGCGGCGGCGAACCAGTAGGCGCTACCGGGTCTCCACCTGGTCTCTACCTGGTCTCCCAAGAGGCTTCCAGGGAGGTGGTCTCCCAGGAGGTCTCCCAGGGGACGCTCCGCACCGGCTCGGCGGTCGCCGCCCCACCCCGCGCCACCGGCTCGGGGTGTTCCGGCCGCCGGGCCACGGCCCTGAAGACCCACGTCCGGTACGACCAGAACCGGAACAGGGTCGCGACGCCGATGCCGAAGAACTTGCAGACGTTCGTGGCGAGCGTGCCGTCGAGGCCGAGGCCGTACGTGGTGACGTAGAGCACCCCGTTCTCGATGACCAGCCCGATCGCGCTGAAGAAGAGGAAGAGCCCCATCTCCGTGCGCCGGCGCATCGTCGTCTCCTGGTCGCGGTCCCGGTAGGTGAAGTACCGCAGGCCCAGGTAGTTGGTCAGGATGGCGACGGCCGTCGCCAGGACGCCCGCCCGCACCGGCGGCCAGCCGAGGACGCCCGTGACGATGTTGAAGACCCCGAGGTTGACCACGAACCCCGAGGCCCCCACCAGGCCGAACTTGGCCACCTCGCGGTACAGCTTGCCGAACCGCGAGGGAATCGCGTGCCGTCCGCTCATGATCCGCGCTCAGCCCCGCCGGTTGCGCATCCGCAGTCGCAGCGGCACCAGGGCCGACTCGATCTGCGTGGACAGGTTCATCTTGGAGACGCCTTCGGTGCGCTCCTCGAAGCGGATCGGGATCTCGACGGCGCTGTGTCCGGCCCGCACGGCCTTGAACTTCAGCTCGACCTGGAAGCTGTAGCCGGCGCTGTCCAGGGTGGCGAGGTCCACGTCCCGCAGGGTGGCGGCGGACCACAGGTTGAAGCCGGCCGTGATGTCCCGGATCTTGGTGCCGAGCACGGTGCGCGCGTAGCGGTTGGCGAAGCGGGAGAGCAGCACGCGGTGCTTGCCCCACTCCTCGTCCAGCGAGCCGCCCTCGACGTACCGGCTGCCGACGACCAGGCCGACGCCGGAGGCCACGGCCGTGCCGAGCATGCGTGGGACCGCTTCCACGGGGTGGCTGCCGTCGGCGTCCATCTGGACGACGTACGCGGCCCCCTCGTCGAGCGCGGCGGTCATGCCCGCGACGTAGGCCCGCCCGAGCCCGTCCTTCTCGGTCCGGTGCAGCACGCTCATCCGGCGCCGCCCGTCCCAGTTGTACTTCTCGGCGAGCTCCTCGGCGATCCGCCCGGTGCCGTCGGGGCTGGAGTCGTCGACGATCTTCAGATGCAGCCCGTCGATGGGCAGGCCGAGGACCAGCTCCGCCATCCTCGGCAGGTTGGCCGCCTCGTTGTAGGTCGGCATCACGATGGTGACCGGGACGCCGGGGTATCTGTCGTAGCCCGTCATGATCCTTCTTCTTCCCTCCCCTAGAGGCCCCGAAGGGACCTCTCCCCAGCCGGGGCCGGTCTGCCCAGCGCCCGGAACTGCCAGCCCGCCGCGGACCAGCGGCCCCCGTCGAGTACCCCCCGGCCGTCGACGATCCGCGGACGGGCCACGAGCCGTGCCGCCCACTCCGGGTCGATCTCCCGGAACTGCGGCCACTCGGTCAGATGCAGCACGAGGTCGGCTCCCCTGAGCGCCTCCTCGGCGGACATCGCGTACCCGAGGAGCGGGAACGCCTTGCGGGCGTTGTCCAGCGCCTCGGGGTCGTACACCGTGACGTCGGCGCCGTCGAGCCGCAGCCGGGCGGCCACGTTCAGCGCAGGCGAGTCACGGATGTCGTCGGAGTCGGGCTTGAAGGCCGCTCCGAGCACGGTGATACGGGCCCCCAGGACCGCACCCCCGCACAGCTCGCGCGCCAGCTCGACGACCTTGTCGCGGCGGCGCATGTTGATGGCGTCCACCTCGCGCAGGAAGCCCAGGGAGACCCCCAGCTCGTCGGCGCGGTGCGCGAAGGCGCGGATGTCCTTGGGCAGACAGCCGCCGCCGAATCCGACGCCGGCCCGCAGGAACTTCCGGCCGATCCGGTCGTCGTACCCGATCGCCTCGGCGAGGACACCGACGTCGCCGCCCGCGGCCTCGCAGACCTCGGCCATCGCGTTGATGAAGGAGATCTTGGTGGCGAGGAAGGCGTTGGCGGCCGTCTTGACCAGCTCGGCGGTCGGGAAGTCGGCGGTGACCAGGGGGGTGCCGGCCGCGAGGACGGGCGCGTACACCATCCGGAGGATCGTTTCCGCATGTGCGGATCGGACACCGAACACCAGCCGGTCCGGCCGCAGCGTGTCCTCGACGGCGAAGCCCTCGCGCAGGAACTCGGGGTTCCAGGCGACCTCGGCGCCGAGCGTGTCCGCGAGCCGTTCCGCGGTCCCCACGGGCACCGTGGACTTGCCCACCAGCAGGGCGTCCTCGCCCGCGTGCTCGGCGATCGCCGTGAAAGCCGCGTCGACATAGGTCAGATCGGCGCCCTCGGAGCCCTTGCGCTGCGGGGTGCCGACGCACACGAAGTGCACCTCGCCGAAGGCACCGGCCTCGGCGTAGTCGGTGGTGAACCGCAGCCGGCCGCTCGCCGTGTGCTTGGCGATCAGCTCGGGCAGCCCGGGCTCGTGGAACGGCACCCGGCCCGCCTGCAACGCGGCGACCTTGTCGGGGTCCACGTCGACCCCGAGCACCTCGTGTCCGAGCTCCGCCATGCAGGCGGCGTGGGTGGCACCGAGGTAGCCGGTGCCGATGACTGTGAGCCGCATCCAGCGGCCTCCTTCGTAAATCTGTGTCAGCCGGCTACGTGCGCTCGAGCACCTGGACCACGACGTGGTTCAGCTTCACCGTGCGCCCGGCCTTGAAGGACTTCTCGATCGCGTCGGCCGTCTTCTCGTTCATGCCGGTCAGCAACGGGCGTCCGTCGCTGATCGTGGAGACGAGCCACAGCCGGTCGACGCCCTTGAGACAGCTGTCCGGCCTCTTGCACTCACTCGCGCCGTAGGAGCCGTTCTGCTGCGGGGTCCACTCCATGAGCACGTCCTCGGGCGCCTTGCGGTCCCGCAGCTCGTAGGCCATGGCCCGGCGTTCCGACATCCCGCCGTTGAAGATCATCCCGTCGCCGGGCTTCTCGCCGTCGGCGATCACATCGGCGGCGGCCCGGAAGTCCGGCTCCATCGGCAGGTCCTTCTTGGCGTCGCCGACCCCCGGCCAGGCCACGAAGGCGTACCCGGCCGCGACCGCCGCGACCAGTGCCCCACCGAGGACCTGGACGCCGGTGCCCCGGCGGGCCTCGGGATCCAGCCGGCCGACGAGCCGGGTGAGCGCGGCGGCCACCAGCAGCGTCCAGGCCGGGATGGTGAACAGCAGATACCGCGGCAGGAAGAGGTGGAGCTGGTTGGCGGTGACGAAGGTGAGGACCGGCGGCAGCACCGCCCAGGCGGCGAGCAGCACCGAGTACCGCCCGGCCACCAGCAGACCGATCGCGCCGAGCGCCATCACCGCGCCACCGGTGATCCACGAGCCGAACAGGTTCTCCGGGAACGACGTCAGATCCTTGGTCGTCGTGACGTTCCAGGCGATCTGACCGCTCTGCCCGGTGCCCTGGGCAACCATGGGGAACGTGATCGACAGCCCCAGCAGGGCCGCCCCGGCGAAGGCGTAGTGGGCGATGCGGTCGCCGCGCTTCTTGGCGAGGAACACCAGCCACAGGTGCCCGGCGAGCACCGACATCGCCACCAGGTGACTGAACCCGGTGGCCGCGATCGCGAGGGCGTACAGCGTCCAGGTGCGCAGGCTCGGCTTGTCCAGCGCCCTCATCAGCAGCAGGGTGGCCAGCAGCGCGAACATCGTGGCGAAGGCGTACGGCCGGGCCTCCTGCCCGTACCGGGTGATCGCCGGGACCACCGCGAACAGCAGCCCCGCCAGCAGCCCGGTGCGGACCGCGAACATCCGTCGTCCGAGGAGCCCGACCAGACCGGCCGAGACCGCCATGGCGAGCGCCCCCGGCAGCCGCAGCGCCGCCGGCGAGTCACCGGCGACGGCGATCCACAGGTGCATGGACGCGTAGTACGGCGTGAAGACCACGTCGATGTTGTCGATCAGCCGGCCGAGGTCGTGCCAGGACAGCGAGGACGCCCACCAGGTGGCGTGCTCGTCGCGCCACAACTGGCGACCGCCGAGGCCCGGCAGCACACAGGCCGCCGCGGCCAGCGCGGGCAGCAGGAAGACCAGCCACGCGGCAGCCCTGCCGGGCCCGTCCCCGGTCCCGCGCCGCTCGGCGCGCGGACCGCCCTCGTCGGTCGCCCGGTCCCGGGTCTCGTCGACCGATGGTGTGTACGCCGTCATCGCTTCACCCAGATCCGGTACGTCTCCTGCCCGGCGCTCTTGCCGGAGGGCCGGAGCACGGCCAGCAGCCGGTAGTCCTCGTTGCCGCGCAGCGCGTCGGGCACGGTGGCCGTCCGCAGCACGATCGCGTCGTAGGTCCCCTTCTTCACCGCTCCCGCGAGGGCCTCGCCGCGCTCCGCCTGATGCCACTGGGCGGGCCGGGTCTGGGCGCGCAGGTAGTACGCGGAGATCTCCGGGTCGTCGGTCAGGTAGTCGCCCTTGGTGTCCACGACCTCGCGCAGGGCGCCGATCATGCGGGCGGAGTCCGGCGGCCGGTACAGCTCACGGGTCTGCGCCATGCCGATGACCAGCGCGGCGACGTAGATCATGATGCCGATCTGCGGGTACCGGAAGTGGGCCCCCATCATGCGCGAGACACCGAGGCCCGCCATCGGCACCGCGAAGAGCAGTCCGAAGCCGACATGGATGTGCAGCGAGCTGCCGTTGCCCAGCCACGCCTGGTAGAGCGGGGCGAGCAGGGCGGTGGCGCACATGGTCAGGCCCAGCAGGGAACGCCGGACCGCCCCGGGCGCATCGCCCCCGGCCCACGGCATCTCGCCCATGCGGGCCCGCCGGATGTAGCCGACGGCGCCGATCACCGCGACCAGCAGGACGACCCCGCCCCACTGTGCGCTGTCCTTCAGCAACTGCAGGGCACTGTCGGTGCCGTGCGCGTTCCAGCCGCTCGGGCTGCCGGCGAGCTGGACGCCCACGAAGCACAGGGCGCCGGTGGCGGCCGCGAACAGCGCGCCGCGCACGAAGGCGCCGGCGCCGCGGAAGCGGTAGGCGGTCAGCACCGCGAGCACGGTCAGCGTCGGCAGGTACAGCGCCGCCGAGTACGCGGCGAACGGCGCCAGCGCCGCGAAGGGAGCCGCGAGCAGCACGGCCACGGGGCTCGCCTGCCGGGTTCTGGCCAGCAGCCACAGCGCGGCGGCGAGCAGGAAGAGCGACAGGGAGTGCAGGGAGGCGTACCGGCCGGTGAAGGCGGTCGACTCCAGCACGGAGTACATGGCGGCGGCGGCGAGACCGGCCCGGGAGTTGAACAGCATCCGGGTCGCGCCGAACAGCAGCGCGGTCGCGCCGAGCGCCCACGCGAGGCTGAGTGCCCGGACCCCGGACAGGCCGAACTGGGCGACCAGGCCCGACAGCTGCCCGTCGGACATCAGGAACTTCGCCTCCTGGGCGAAGGCGCTCCCGTCGAGCCGGTACGACAGCCCCGCCTGCACGAGCAGGATCAGGACCAGTGCGCCCCGGCTGATCCACGCCGAGCGGCTGTTGTCCACGGACCAGGACGACACCGGGACCTCGGGAAGCACATAGCCCGGTTCGGGCTCCGGCTCCGGCTCCGGCTCGACGACGGTGTACTCCGGGACGTAGTACTCGGCGTCGGCGTACTCGTCGGGCGGTCGCTGGTAGCGCACCTGCGGAGGGGTGTACGCGTGCTGCTGGGCCGTGGGCTGCTGCGGGATGTACGCCTGCTGGCCGTAGCCCTGCTGGTCGCCGTACGTCTGCTGCCGGCCGTAGTACGCCTGGGCCTGCTGGTCGTAGCCCTCGTACCCGTCGTGCCCCTCGTACCCCTGCTGTTGCTGCTCGCTGTACGGCGGGTAGTGCTGCTGCCAGTCCTGCCGGTCCTGGCCCGCCCAGCGCCCGCCGCCCTGATGGTGGGTGTTCACGAGCGCGGCACCTCGAATCCGAAGTCGTCGTCCGCGATCAGTCGCTTGAACTCGGCCAGGGCGAGCGGGCTGCTCTGGATGCGCCAGTCGGCCCGCTTGGGGATGTTGAACCACAGGAAGCCGATGACGTCCTTGTCCTGCTCGACCCCGCCGAGCAGCGCGCGCACATCGGCCCGCCGCCGTTCACCGGGCTCCGAGGAGGTCTCGCTGATCAGCACCGGCTTGTCGGTGAACTCGGCGATCTGGCGCCGTGTCGGCCCGTACAGAGTGTCGAAGGTGTGGGCGCCGGTCTGGGTCCAGTAGCCGACGACACCGACCCAGTCGACGTAGGCGTCGCCGGGCCAGTACGGCTCCAGCTTCACGGACTTCACCGGGTTGATCACGTTCGGGCTCCACACCCAGACGACGTTGGTGGCACCGATCTCCTGGAAGACGTCGTGGATGTGCCGCCAGGCCTTCACGAAGGTCTCGGGCGTGGTGTCCTTGGTGCCCCACGGGTACCAGTGGCCGTTCATCTCGTGGCCGAAGCTGATCGCGACGGGGACGTTGGTCTTGCGGATGCTCTGCGCGTACTTCTTGATGTACGTGTCCTGCGAACCGTTCGCGATCTTGTCGAGACCGGGCTTGAAAGGCTCCCACGACACGTAGAGCAGCCCGCCGTCGTCGAAGACGTTCTGGGCGCCGGTCGCGTTGAAGCCGTCGCCCCACGCCGAGTACGAGCCGACCAGGTTCGGCTTCTTGCCGACGGTCTTGGCGAAGGTGTCCACCGGCTTCATCGAGCTGGGCGCACCTTCGACCGCGACGCCGAAGTACTCCTTGTCGGGGTGCAGCAGCGGCGCCACGTCGTAGGGCAGCTCCTCCTCGGGAGCCTCGGAGGAGTGGGCGGCCGGCTGCTTGGCGGCCTGGGCCGCGGGGTCGTCGTCACCGCCGAGGAGGCCGCAGCCGGAGACTCCCGCGAGGGCCGTCAGCGCCAGGCACAGTGGAAGGAGGGTCTTGCGGATCATGCGGCGTCACCTGCTGAGTGGTGCTCCTTAGGCTGGATCAGCGCTCGGGCCACGACCAGCGCGTAGAACAGTCCGGAGGACAGGACGAGGGCGAAGTCCGGCGGGTAGCCGGTGAAGAGCCGGTACACGGCGGCACCGACCCAGACCACGGCGGTGCCGCCGCTCCAGATCCACAGGCCCAGCCAGAACCGGCGGGTCTTGTTCTTCTTCGCGCCCTTGGAGCCGGTCGGCTGCCAGCCCATGCGCTGCTTGCGCAGGATGTCCCAGATGGCGAAGACATGGGCCCAGCCGTACATCATCCGGGCCGACCAGGCCTCCAGACGGTAGGGGGCCTTGTGCCACATGGGGAAGATCAGGGTGGTGTAGATGATGCTGGGCAGCACCCACACCAGGTGCTTGACCTGGAGCATCTCGGGGCTGGTCAGCAGCAGCATGACGGGGACGAGCGGCGCGAAGAACGTGAACAGCGCCGTGTGGATGTAGTAGAAGAAGCCGGACATGTAGCAGAGCCGGCTGGAGAAACGTATCGGCGCGTCCCAGAACTTCTTGCTGCCGAGCAGCGACATCGAACCGGAGCACCAGCGGTACTGCTGGTTGAAGAAGGCCCCGGCGGTGTCCGGGCACACGCCCGTGGACAGGGCGACCGGGACGTACTTCAGGTCCCAGCCGAGCCCGCGCAGGTCGAACCCGGTGTGCACGTCCTCGGAGTGCTCGATGAGGGTTGTACCGCCGTTGGTCTCCAGCGCCGCGCGCCGGTAGATGGCGCAGGATCCGACGCAGATGGCGCCGTCACTGTTCTGCCGGGACACCTGGACGGACCGGTAGAACAGCTCCTGCACAGCGCCGGCCCCGCGCTCGATCCAGTTCTGCGAGTCGAGGACGCGGAAGTACTGCGGCGACTGCACGATCCCGATGCGTTCGTCCGCCTCCATGTACGGCAGCAGCTCCTCCAGGAGGTCGGAGCGCGGCGTGAAGTCGGCGTCGAGGATGAGGATGTACTTGCCGTCCGACTGCCCGAAGCCGAAGTGCAGGTTGCCCGCCTTCTTGAACCAGCCGCGGTTCTCCCGGGTGCCGTAGCGGAACCCGAAGTCCCGGGCCATGGCGGCCAGTTCGGGGCTCGCCCCGTCGTCCAGGACGAACGGCACGCACCTGCCCGGGTACCGGTCGGCCAGCTGCCGCACATGGGTCCAGGTGTTGTGCAGCACCTCGATGGGCTCACCGCACACCGGCAGGAAGACGTCGACCGTGGGATACACCGCGGGCCGCCAGCCGCGCACCAGCTCCTGGTGGTACTTGAAGTCGAAGTCGCGGGTGAACCCGTTCACCCGAAGCGACACCAGGTAGTAGACGATGGTGAAGAACAGCGGCGGCGCGAAGATCCACATCAGCGGACTGGCCTTCGCGAGCGCCACCTGACTGACCGTCAGACAGCCGAAGCTGACGATCGACGCGAGCGTCAGCACCCACAGGCGCCGCTTGACGTACGAGTACTTCTCCGCATGCGAGGGCGGCGCGGGCAACAGCCCCATCGGCGCCTGCTCGGCACCACGCCTTCCTCCGTGCCGTGCCGACCGGCGCCCCCCGGCGCCCGCCTCTCCGGCCATGCGGGCAGAGTCAATGGATGACATTCCTACCCTCCGGGCCTCCGGCCCGCGTGTTCCCCACCCCAAAGAGCCCCTTTCGAACAAAGGGGCTAGATAGGGAAGGTTATCCGAGAGATGTGAATGCTGTAAGAGATGTGAGGAGACTTAAGTCCTATAAGTCCCTTTGGCGCCTTTACGTTCACCGAAAGTCTGTGTAACCAACAGGTTTCCCACCTGCGTGTCCCGGGCAGAGGGCCCAGGTTGTGCGCTTCTCATCACACTTTTGACGTGTGAATACTGGCTGTCGATCACCGAGCAGCCCAGGGGGGGCACATCTTGACCAGTTCGAACTCACGCCGTTCCGTCCTCAGATCGGCCCTCGCCGTGGGCGGAGTCGCCGTCTCCGCCACCGTGGTCTCCGCCGGCGACGCCGCCGCCGTGGCGGCCGACGCCGGCTGGGTGAACGTGAAGGACCACGGCGCCAAGGGGGACGGCACCACCGACGACACCGCCGCGATCCAGGCGGCACTCGACGCCTGCCAGGCCGGCAACGTCACCGTCCTCCCGGCAGGGGTGTACCGCACGAGCGCTCCCCTGCGCATCGGCCCCTACGTGACCCTCCAGGGCTCGCACGCCGGCGGAGAGGCCCAGCCGGGCGCCGAGAACCCGGTGGTCGGCATCCGCCCCCTCCCGTCGTTCAAGGGAAACGCGGTCGTCGAGATCCTGGACCAGCAGCTGGGCGGCTACTCCCGCGCGGCCAACGCGCAGCGCATCTTCTCCCTGAGCATCGACGGGTCCGACCTGCCCCGCTCCGGGGCGGAGATCGACGGCATCCGTGCGACCGGGCAGATCCAGCACCTTCAGCTCCGGGACGTCCATGTCCGCTCCGTCACCGGCATCGGGATCAACACCTGGTACAACTTCAACGCCACGGGCGGCCCCCAGGCCCCGTTCTGCCTGCACTACGACCGCGTCTCCGTGCTGTGGACCGGCTCCCACGGCATCGTCCTGAACAACTCCACCGACTCCGTCTTCCACGACGTGTACGTCCTGGGCGCCGGCGGCTGCGGCTGGTGGATGTCGGGCGCGGGCAACTCCTCCTTCACCAGCTGCCGGGCGGAGTGGTCGAAGCAGCACGGATTCGACCTCGAGTCCGTGCCGGGAGTGATCCGGATGGTCGCGTGCTCCACCGACCGCAACGGCTGGTACGGCATGTACGTCCACGCGACGGACACCACCGGGGTCCTCATGCTGTCGGCCACCCAGCTCACCCGGGACGGCAAGAACAACGGCACCGGTGGCGGCGGCTACGCGGGCCTGGGCGTGGCGAGCTCACAGTGCAAGGTCATCGCCGACGGACTCGTGGTCCTCACGGGCAAGGACGACGACGGAACGGGCGTGGCGAGCCCCCAGTACGGCGTACGGGCCGACTACTCCGCCTACGTCGTGGTCAACTCGGGCCATCTCCAGGGAGTCTCGTCCCCCTGGCAGAACGGCACCGGCAACACGAAGTTCGTCAAGGGAACCCTCGTGGGCACGGGCTGACCAGACGCCCTGCCGGGAGCGGCCGTTCAGCAGCAGCCCGCTCCCGGCAGCGTCCGCCGGTTCCGCGCCTCCTTGTTCCGCGCGGCCAGCAACTCGTCGGCCGGATACCCGACCTCCTCCAACGTCAGCCCATGCGGCCGTACGACGTGCACGGCGGAGTCCCTGACCCCCGCGGCCAGCACTTTCCCCGGCCAGTCGCTCGCCCGATGTCCGTCCCCCACGAACAGCAGCGCCCCGATCAGCGACCGCACCATGTTGTGGCAGAAGGCGTCCGCGCGCACGGTGGCGGTGATGATCCCGTCCTCGCCCTTGCGCAGGCTCAGTTCCTGGAGGGTACGGATCGTCGTCGCCCCCTCCCGCTTCTTGCAGTACGCGGCGAAGTCGTGCTCCCCCAGCAGCCGTTCGGCGGCCTCGTTCATGGCGTCGACGTCAAGCGGCCAGTCGTGCCAGAGCACGTGATTGCGCAGCAACGGATCCACCCCACCGGGGTTGTCGGTCACCCGGTACGCGTACCGCCGCCACACCGCCGAGAACCGCGCGTTGAACCCGCTCGGCGCCTCCCGCAGCGCCCACACCCGCACGTCCTTCGGCAACCGCCCGGCCAGCCGCTTGAGCAGCTTCTCGTGGTGCTCGCGCCAGACGGCCTCCGGCAGATCGACATGGGCCACCTGCCCCCGGGCGTGCACCCCGGCGTCGGTCCGCCCGGCCACGGTCAGCTCGTACGTCGTCCTGCCCGACCGCGTCACCGTCCGCAGGGCATCCTCGATCTCCCCCTGCACGGTCCGCCGGCCCCCGGCCTGCTTGGCCCACCCGGAGAACTCCGTCCCGTCGTAGGACAGGTCGAGGCGGACACGGACGTAACCGGGCGCTGCTTCATCACTCACGTACAGATCCTCTCAGGTACACGAAAGCGGGCCCGCTCCCCGAAAGGAACGGACCCGCTCAACGCTCAGGCAGAGCCTCAGGCGTCCTTGGACTCCTCGGCGGCAGCGTCCTCGGCCTCGTCGGCCTTGGTCGTGTCGACCTTGGTCTCCTCGGCAGCCGGAGCGGCCTCGGCGTCCTTCGCGGCGCGCTTGGTGGCGGCCTCGGCCTCACCCGTCGCCTGCTGCGCGACCGTCAGCGCCTCGACCAGCTCGATGACAGCCATGGGCGCGTTGTCGCCACGGCGGTTACCGATCTTGGTGATACGGGTGTAGCCACCCGGACGGTTCTCGTACCGCGGGCCGATCTCGGTGAAGAGCGTGTGCACGACGCTCTTGTCCGTGATGACCTGGAGCACCTGGCGGCGGTTGTGAAGGTCGCCCTTCTTCGCCTTGGTCACCAGACGCTCGGCGTACGGCCGCAGACGGCGGGCCTTCGCCTCGGTGGTGGTGATGCGGCCGTGCTCGAAGAGCGACTTCGCGAGGTTCGCGAGGAGCAGCTTCTCGTGCGCGGCGCTGCCGCCCAGACGGGCACCCTTGGTGGGCTTCGGCATTGTTCTTCTCCTGTGTGTCTGCCCCGGCCGTATCAGGTACCGGGGTCAGGAACCCGATGAGCGGATGCTCACCGGCAACGACCGATCACGTACTGATCAGTACTGCTCGGTCTCCACGAAACCCGCGTCCGCGTCGTCGTCGGCGCCGAAGGCGTCGGCGGCGGCCGTGGGGTCGAATCCGGGCGGGCTGTCCTTGAGGGCCAGGCCCATGCCGGCCAGCTTCGCCTTGACCTCGTCGATGGACTTCGCACCGAAGTTGCGGATGTCCAGGAGGTCGGCCTCGGAGCGGGCGACGAGCTCACCCACGGAGTGGATGCCCTCACGCTTGAGGCAGTTGTAGGAGCGGACCGTGAGCTCCAGCTCCTCGATCGGCAGCGCGAGGTCGGCGGCCAGGGCGGCGTCCGTGGGGGACGGGCCCATGTCGATGCCCTCGGCGTCGATGTTCAGCTCGCGGGCGAGACCGAACAGCTCGACCAGCGTCTTACCGGCGGACGCCATGGCGTCACGCGGCCGCATGGCCTGCTTGGTCTCGACGTCGACGATCAGCTTGTCGAAGTCGGTGCGCTGCTCGACACGGGTCGCCTCGACCTTGTAGGTGACCTTGAGAACCGGCGAGTAGATGGAGTCGACCGGGATGCGGCCGATCTCCTGGCCCACCTGCTTGTTCTGCACGGCGGAGACGTAACCGCGGCCACGCTCGACCGTCAGCTCCATCTCCAGCTTGCCCTTGCCGTTGAGCGTGGCGAGGACCAGGTCGGGGTTGTGCACCTCGACACCGGCCGGGGGCGCGATGTCGGCGGCGGTGACCAGACCCGGGCCCTGCTTGCGCAGGTACATCACGACCGGCTCGTCGTGCTCCGAGGAGACGACCAGCTGCTTGATGTTGAGGATCAGGTCGGTGACGTCCTCCTTGACGCCCGGCACGGTGGTGAACTCGTGCAGGACGCCGTCGATGCGGATGCTGGTGACAGCAGCGCCGGGGATCGACGACAGGAGGGTACGGCGCAGGGAGTTGCCGAGGGTGTAGCCGAAGCCCGGCTCCAGCGGCTCGATCACGAACCGGGAGCGGAACTCGTCGACGACCTCTTCGGTCAACGAGGGACGCTGAGCGATCAGCATGTTGCGTTCCTTCTGTCAGGGGCGCCCGCTATTTGACGCCCTGATATGGGACAAGGGTACGGGCGATACGGCCCCGAAGAGCCGTACCGCCCGAAAACCTCAGACCAGGCAGCCGTGCGTCAGACGCGGCGGCGCTTGGGCGGACGGCAGCCGTTGTGCGGGGTGGGCGTGACGTCCTGGATGGAGCCGACCTCGAGACCGGTCGCCTGAAGCGAACGGATGGCGGTCTCGCGACCGGAACCCGGACCCTTCACGAAGACGTCGACCTTGCGCATGCCGTGCTCCTGCGCGCGGCGGGCGGCCGACTCGGCGGCCATCTGCGCGGCGAAGGGGGTGGACTTGCGCGAGCCCTTGAAGCCGACGTGGCCGGCGGAGGCCCAGGAGATCACGTTGCCCGAGGGGTCCGTGATCGAGACGATCGTGTTGTTGAACGTGCTCTTGATGTGCGCGTGGCCGTGAGCGACGTTCTTCTTTTCCTTGCGGCGCACCTTCTTGGCAGCGCCCTGACGACCCTTGGGGGGCATCTACAAACTCCTACGGGGAGGTGGTCGGTCCTACAGCGAAGACCGCTGATGAAGCGTTGTCCGCTGAGGACTACTTCTTGCCCGGCTTCTTCTTACCGGCGATGGCGCGACGCGGGCCCTTGCGGGTGCGGGCGTTCGTGCTCGTACGCTGACCGCGGACGGGCAGACCACGACGGTGACGGAGACCCTGGTAGCAGCCGATCTCGACCTTGCGGCGGATGTCGGCCTGGATCTCGCGACGGAGGTCACCCTCGGTCTTGATGTTGTTGTCGACGTACTCACGAATCGCGACGAGCTGCTCCTCGGAGAGGTCGCGAACGCGGGTGTTCGGGTCGATACCGGTCTCGGCCAGCGTCTGCTGGGAGAGGGTCCGGCCGATGCCGAACACGTAGGTGAGGGCGACCTCCACGCGCTTGTCGCGCGGGATGTCAACACCGGAAACGCGTGCCATTCAATGGCTCCTGGTGATCTTCGGAGGTCTTCCGCAGAACCGGCTCCCAGCCGCCGTACCAGGTACGAACTGGGTCCTCGGCCTCCGAACCGAGGGTGTCAGACGACGTACGCCGCCTGGGTCCTGCGTATGAACAAATTCAGCTCGCGTCGCGCGAATCTCTGCGATGTCGATGCAGAGGGATTGGTCGTGCGTCAGCCCTGGCGCTGCTTGTGGCGCGGGTTCTCGCAGATGACCATGACCCGACCGTGACGGCGGATCACCCTGCACTTGTCGCAGATCTTCTTGACGCTCGGCTTGACCTTCATTGGTGAGGTTCTCCGGGTCAGTGCCACCACCCCGTCCGAGGACGGGATGCGGGCAAGATCTACTTGTAGCGGTAGACGATCCGGCCACGCGTCAGGTCGTACGGAGACAGCTCCACCACGACCCGGTCGTCAGGGAGGATGCGGATGTAGTGCATACGCATCTTGCCGCTGATGTGTGCCAGGACCTGGTGGCCGTTCTGGAGCTCGACCTTGAACATGGCGTTCGGAAGAGACTCGACGACAGTGCCCTCGATCTCGATGGCACCTTGCTTCTTGGCCACGCTTCGCCCTTCGAATCGACTACCTTGATCGACTCCCGCACCTTTTCCCTTACGGGTGCATGCGGACATGCGGGTGCACGAGAGCCGACGAGTCAGTCTACGTCAGCGCACCCGGAAAGACGAATCGAGGAAGAATGCCCCGGCGAGGAGATCCTTAAGCACGCCGGGTACGCAGACGCCGGTAAGGGGCGCGGGGAACTGCGCGACCAGCCCCCACGCACCCGCAGCCGTCATACGACCTATGCGAGCGGATCCGGAGCAGCAACCACGCCATACTCCGCCAGCTTCGCCTTACCCCCGTCGGGAGCGGTAAGCACCAGCGGCCCATCCACCGTGAGCGCCACCGAGTGCTCCCAGTGAGACGACCACGTGCCGTCCGTGGTGATGACCGTCCAGTCGTCCGACAGCACCTCGGTCCGAGGCGTGCCCAGCGACACCATCGGCTCGATCGCGAGGCAGAACCCGGGGACCAGCTTCGGGCCCTTGCCCCGGCGCCGGTCGACGTAGTTCAGCAGGTGCGGGTCCATGTGCATCTCGGTGCCGATGCCGTGGCCGCCGTAGTCCTCGATGATCCCGTACTTGCCGCCGCCCGGCTTCGGCTGGCGGCGGATGTACGTCTCGATGGCGCGGGAGACGTCGACGAGGCGGTTGCCCTGCTTCACGGCGGCGATACCGGCCCACATCGACTCCTCGGTCACCCGGGAGAGCTCGATCAGCTCCGGGGCGTGACCCGAGCCCACGAAGGCCGTGAAGGCCGCGTCGCCGTGCCAGCCGTCGACGATCGCGCCGGCGTCGATGGAGATGATGTCGCCGTCCTTGAGGACGACCTCGTCGGAGGGGATGCCGTGGACGACGACCTCGTTGACGGAGGTGCAGATCGTCGCGGGGAAGCCGCCGTACCCGAGGAAGTTCGACTTCGCGCCGTGCTCGGCGATCACCTTGCGCGCGACCTCGTCGAGGTCCTTGGTGCTGGCGCCGGGGACCGCGGCCTCACGCGTGGCCGCGTGGATGGCGGCGACGACAAGGCCCGCCTCACGCATCTTGGCGATCTGCTCGGGGCTCTTGATCTGCACCATGGGGTCCTGCGCTCTCCGTGACTCGA
Source organism: Streptomyces sp. NPDC057280 (assembly GCF_042668605.1). Taxonomy (NCBI): domain Bacteria; kingdom Bacillati; phylum Actinomycetota; class Actinomycetes; order Kitasatosporales; family Streptomycetaceae; genus Streptomyces; species Streptomyces sp. NPDC057280. The sequence continues at coordinate 306,763 of NZ_JBHUYR010000003.1, read as the reverse complement.
CGGGTTCGGGTTACCTACACAACAGTACGGCCGTGCAGTCCCTCAGGACTCCACGGCCGTACCTGGACGACGACTACTGGTCGTCGCCCTCACGCTTCAGCGCGGCCAGCGCACGAGTGGTGACCTCGTCCACCGGACCCATGGCCTCGATCGTCACCACCAGGCCCTGGGCCTTGTAGTAGTCGATGATCGGCTCGGTCTGCGTGTGGTAGACCTCCAGCCGCGTCCGGACGGTGGCCTCGGAGTCGTCGTCACGCTGGTACAGCTCGCCGCCGCAGACGTCGCAGACGCCTTCCTTTGCGGGCTTCTTGTACGAGACGTGGAAGACGTGCGCGGAGTCGTTGCGGCAGATGCGCCGGCCGGCGATCCGCTTGACGACCTCCTCCTCCGGGGCCTCCAGGTCGAGCACGGCGTCCAGCTTGATGCCCTCGGTGTTCAGCAGCTCGTCCAGCGCCTCGGCCTGCGAGACGTTCCGCGGGAAGCCGTCCAGGAGGAAGCCGTTCTCGGCGTCCGCCTGCTCCATACGGTCCTTGGCCATCGCGATGGTCACCTCGTCGGGGACGAGGTTGCCGGCGTCCATGTAGGACTTCGCGAGTTTGCCGAGCTCCGTCTGCTGGCTGATGTTGGCGCGGAACAGGTCGCCCGTGGAGATGTGCGGGACACGCAGTTTCTCGGCGAGGCGCGTGGCCTGCGTTCCCTTTCCGGCACCAGGCGGCCCGACGAGGACGATTCGCATCAGCGGAGGAACCCTTCGTAATTGCGCTGCTGGAGCTGGCTCTCGATCTGCTTCACCGTCTCGAGACCGACACCCACGATGATCAGGATGCTGGTACCGCCGAAGGGGAAGTTCTGGTTTGCCCCGAAACCAACCAACGCCATCGTCGGGACGAGAGCAATCAGGCCCAAGTACAGCGAACCCGGCCAGGTGATCCGGTTGAGCACGTACGACAGGTACTCAGCGGTCGGTCGGCCAGCCCGGATGCCCGGGATGAAGCCACCATACTTCTTCATGTTGTCGGCGACTTCCTCGGGGTTGAACGAGATAGCCACGTAGAAGAAGGCGAAGAAAACGATGAGCAAGAAGTACATCGTGATGTAGATCGGGTGGTCGCCCTTGGTCAGGTTGGTCTCGATCCACGTCTTCCAGCTCGACGTTCCACTCGAGAACTGCGCGATCAGAGCCGGGATGTAGAGCAGCGACGACGCGAAGATGACGGGGATCACACCCGCCTGGTTCACCTTCAGCGGGATGTACGTCGACGTGCCGCCGTAGGCGCGGCGGCCGATCATCCGCTTCGCGTACTGAACCGGGATGCGGCGCTGGGCCTGCTCGACGAAGACCACCAGGCCGACCATGACCAGGCCGACCGCGATGACGGTGCCGAACTCGATCCAGCCGTCGGCCAGGGTGCCGGACTTCTTGATGGCCCACAGCGCGGACGGGAAGGTCGCGGCGATCGAGATGAACATCAGGATCGACATGCCGTTGCCGATGCCGCGGTCGGTGATGAGCTCACCGAGCCACATGACGACGGCCGTACCCGCCGTCATGGTGACGACCATGACGATCGTGGTGAAGATCGAGCGGTCCGGGACGATGCCCGAAGCGGCCGTGCAGCCGGAGAAGAGGGCGCCGCTGCGGGCGGTGGCGACGAGGCCGGTGCCCTGCAGGATGGCGAGCGCGACGGTCAGGTAACGCGTGTACTGCGTGATCTTCGCCGTACCGGCCTGGCCCTCCTTCTTGAGGGCTTCCAGACGCGGGATCACGACGGTCAGCAGCTGCAGGATGATGCTCGCCGTGATGTACGGCATGATCCCCAGCGCGAAGATCGTGATCTGCAGCAGCGCGCCACCGCTGAACATGTTGACCAGACCGAAGAGGCCCTGGTTCGCGGACGCCTCGTCCACGCACTGCTGGACGGACTTGTAGTCGACGCCCGGGATCGGGATGTGGGTACCGACCCGGTACACCACGATGATGCCCAGCGTGAAGAGGAGCTTCTTGCGCAGGTCGGGCGTCTTGAACGCCCGGGCGAACGCGGTGAGCACGGTGCCTCCTGCGACCCCCGCGCTACTGCGTCAAGGGTGACGGTCTTGAGGTTCGACGGATACAGACGAATGCATAACGGTCAACTGCCGCTCAGGGTGCCTCAAGTGAAGCGCCCTGTGAAAGTGGGCAGTGCAGGCCACCTTACCGGCGAGACTGCCACCCTAGGAACGACCAACCGGGGATACCCCTTTTGTGGGGTATCCCCGGTCGGGATCGCTCAAGTCATCGAGACGCCTGAGTGGTTCAGACGAGCTCGGTGACGGTGCCGCCGGCGGCGGTGATCTTCTCCTTGGCGGAGCCGGAGACGGCGTCGACCGTCACCTGCAGCGCCACGGAGATCTCACCCTGGCCGAGGACCTTGACGAGGCTGTTCTTGCGAACGGCACCCTTGGCCACCAGACCCTCGACCGTGACCTCGCCACCCTCGGGGTAGAGCGCGGCCAGCTTGTCGAGGTTCACGACCTGGTACTCGGTCTTGAACGGGTTCTTGAAGCCCTTCAGCTTCGGAAGACGCATGTGGAGCGGCATCTGGCCACCCTCGAAGCGCTCCGGAACCTGGTAACGGGCCTTCGTACCCTTGGTACCACGACCGGCCGTCTTACCCTTCGACGCCTCACCACGACCCACACGGGTCTTGGCGGTCTTGGCGCCCGGGGCGGGACGGAGGTTGTGGATCTTGAGCGGGTTGTTCTCCGCCATGATCAGTCGACCTCCTCGACCGTCACGAGGTGGCGGACGGTGTGCACCATGCCGCGGAACTCGGGGCGGTCCTCCTTGACGACCTGCGTGTTGATGCCCTTGAGACCAAGGGAACGCAGGGTGTCGCGGTGGTTCTGCTTGCTGCCGATGTAGGACTTGACCTGCGTAATCTTCAGCTGAGCCATGATTACGCACCCGCCCCGGCACGCGCACGGAGCAGAGCCGCGGGGGCGACATCCTCGAGCGGCAGACCGCGGCGGGCCGCGATCTCCTCGGGACGCTGCAGGCCCTTCAGGGCCTCCACGGTCGCGTGCACGATGTTGATCGCGTTGTCGGAGCCGAGCGACTTCGACAGCACGTCGTGAATACCGGCGCACTCGAGCACGGCACGCACCGGACCACCGGCGATAACACCGGTACCCGGGGACGCGGGCTTGAGCAGCACGACGCCGGCAGCCTTCTCACCCTGGATGGGGTGCGGGATGGTGCCCTGGATACGGGGGACCTTGAAGAAGTGCTTCTTGGCCTCCTCCACACCCTTGGCGATGGCGGCCGGCACCTCCTTGGCCTTGCCGTAACCGACACCCACGGTGCCGTCACCGTCGCCCACCACGACCAGCGCGGTGAAGCTGAAGCGACGACCACCCTTCACAACCTTGGCGACACGGTTGATCGCGACAACGCGCTCAACGTAAGCGGTCTTCTCGGCGGCAGCTGCGCCGCCGTCACGGCCCTTCCGGTCCCGCCGCTCGCCGCCACCGGCACCGCCACCGCGGCGCTGGGGTCCAGCCATTGGAATTACCTCTCTCTTTTTCCGCTAGCTACGAACGGCTCAGAACTTCAAGCCGGCTTCGCGGGCGGCGTCCGCCAGGGCGGCGATGCGCCCGGCGTACTGGTTGCCACCACGGTCGAACACGACGGCCTCGACACCGGCGGCCTTGGCACGCTCGGCGACCAGGGCGCCGACCTGCTTGGCCTGCGCGGACTTGTCGCCCTCGCCACCGCGGACCGACGTGTCCAGGGTGGACGCCGACGCCAGGGTGTGACCCTTGATGTCGTCGATCACCTGGGCCACGATGTGGCGGTTCGAGCGGGTAACGACCAGGCGGGGACGCTCCGCCGTACCGGAGATCCGCTTGCGGATCCGGATGTGACGGCGCTTGATCGCGGCGCGCTTGTAGGCGTCGCCCTTCAGGATCTTCTGTCCGTATGCCATGGCTTACTTACCCGCCTTTCCGACCTTGCGGCGGATGACTTCGCCCTCGTACTTGACACCCTTGGCCTTGTACGGGTCGGGCTTGCGCAGCTTGCGGATGTTGGCCGCAACCTCGCCGACCTTCTGCTTGTCGATGCCCTCGACCTGGAAGCGGGTCGGGGTCTCCACCTTGAAGGTGATGCCCTCGGGCGCCTCGACGGTGATCGGGTGGCTGTAGCCGAGAGCGAACTCGAGGTTCGAACCCTTGGCCGTCACGCGGTAACCGACACCGCTGATCTCGAGCTTCTTCACGTAACCCTCGGTCACGCCGGTGATCATGTTCGCCACCAGCGTGCGGGACAGGCCGTGCAGGGCCTTGTTCTGACGCTCGTCGTTGGGGCGGGTGACGTTGAGAACGCCGTCCTCACCCTTGGCGATGTCGATCGGCGCAGCGACGGTGTGGGTCAGCGAGCCCTTGGGGCCCTTGACCGAGACCGTACGGCCGTCGATGGTGACGTCCACGCCGGCGGGAACCGTGATGGGGAGCTTGCCAATACGCGACATAGCTGTTTCCTCCGTTCCCTTCCGCTACCAGACGTAGGCGAGGACTTCCCCACCCACGCCCTTCTTGCCGGCCTGCTTGTCGGTCAGGAGACCGTGCGACGTGGAGATGATCGCCACGCCGAGGCCACCGAGGACCTTGGGCAGGTTGGTGGACTTCGCGTACACCCGGAGACCGGGCTTGGAGATCCGCTTGATGCCCGCGATGGAGCGCTCACGGTTGGGGCCGAACTTCAGCTCCAGGACGAGGTTCTTGCCGACCTCGGCGTCCTCGACCTTCCAGCCCGTGATGAAGCCCTCCTGCTGGAGGATCTCCGCGATGTGAGACTTGATCTTGGAAGCGGGCATCGTCACGGAGTCGTGGTATGCCGAGTTCGCGTTCCGCAGACGCGTAAGCATGTCTGCGATCGGATCAGTCATGGTCATGAATTGGCCTTCGGCCTCTCTCGCCGGGGTTTCCTGATGCGCCATCCCTCTCCCCGATCCGAGACGGGACGGGTGCGGCGCGGTGGACCTACGGCGTAGTAAGTCGTACGGGCAGTCGTCAGACGCCCAACCCTCCCAGCCTAAGCCATGGAGAGGAGGGCGTCTGACACGCCCATTGCTTACCGAGAGCTTCGGGAATCCCTAAAAGCGGGGATTACCAGGAGCTCTTGGTCACGCCCGGCAGCTCGCCACGGTGAGCCATCTCACGAAGGCACACGCGGCACAGGCCGAACTTGCGGTACACGGAGTGCGGGCGGCCGCAGCGCTGGCAGCGGGTGTACGCACGCACACCGAACTTGGGCTTACGAGCAGCCTTGGCAATCAGAGCCTTCTTCGCCATCTCGCTCACGCCTCCTTGAACGGGAAGCCGAGGTGACGAAGGAGGGCACGGCCCTCGTCGTCGTTGGTCGCCGTGGTGACCACGGTGATGTCCATACCCCGGACGCGGTCGATCTTGTCCTGGTCGATCTCGTGGAACATGACCTGCTCGGTGAGACCGAAGGTGTAGTTGCCACGGCCGTCGAACTGCTTGGGGGACAGACCACGGAAGTCGCGGATGCGCGGCAGCGCGAGCGACAGGGTGCGGTCCAGGAACTCCCACATGCGGTCGCCACGGAGCGTGACGTGGGCACCGATCGGCTGACCCTCACGCAGCTTGAACTGCGCGATGGACTTGCGGGCCTTGGTGACGGCCGGCTTCTGACCGGTGATCGTGGTGAGGTCGCGGATGGCGCCCTCGATCAGCTTGGAGTCGCGGGCGGCGTCGCCCACACCCATGTTGACCACGATCTTGACGAGGCCGGGAACCTGCATGACGTTCTCGTACTTGAACTCGTCACGCAGCTTGCCCGCGATCTCCTCGCGGTACTTCGTCTTGAGACGCGGAGTGGTGGTGGTAGCCATCAGATGTCCTCACCCGTCCGCTTGGCAACGCGGATCTTGTTGCCCTCGTCGTCGAAGCGGTAACCGACACGCGTGACGACCTTGTTGCCGTCCTTCTCAACGACCAGCTGGACGTTGGAGACGTGGATCGGCGCCTCGGTCGTGACGATGCCGCCGGCCTGGGAACCGCGAGCGGTCGGGCCGGCCTTGGTGTGCTTCTTGACCCGGTTGACACCCTCGACCAGGACGCGCTCGTCGCGCGGGTAAGCGGCAATGACCTTGCCCTGCTTGCCCTTGTCCTTACCGGTGATGACCTGGACCAGGTCGCCCTTCTTGATCTTCATGCTTACAGCACCTCCGGCGCGAGCGAGATGATCTTCATGAACTTCTTCTCGCGCAGCTCTCGGCCGACGGGGCCGAAGATGCGGGTGCCGCGAGGGTCGCCGTCGTTCTTCAGAATGACGGCGGCGTTCTCGTCGAAGCGGATGTACGAGCCGTCCGGACGGCGGCGCTCCTTGACGGTGCGAACGATGACCGCCTTGACGACGTCACCCTTCTTCACGTTGCCACCGGGGATCGCGTCCTTGACGGTGGCGACGATGACGTCACCGATGCCCGCGTAGCGGCGACCGGAGCCACCGAGCACACGGATGCAAAGGATTTCCTTCGCACCAGTGTTGTCGGCGACGCGCAGTCGCGACTCCTGCTGGATCACGTCTATCTCCTGTTTGTCTGCCGGTTCCCCGGGAGCCGCTCAGCGAGCGGCTCCCGGAGCCTGGCGGAACTGTCCTGCGGGTTTGCCCGCAGGCGTACTTGTTGGAATTCCCTTGCGGGAATTACCTACTTGGCCTTCTCGAGGATCTCGACGACGCGCCAGCGCTTCGTCGCGGACAGCGGCCGGGTCTCCGCGAGGAGGACACGGTCGCCGACACCCGCGGCGTTCTGCTCGTCGTGCGCCTTGAGCTTGTTCGTACGGCGGATGACCTTGCCGTACAGCGCGTGCTTCACGCGGTCCTCGACGGCGACGACGACGGTCTTGTCCATCTTGTCGCTGACGACGAGACCCTCACGGGTCTTGCGGAAGCCGCGGGCCTCTGCGTTCTCAGTCACGTTGCTCTCGCTCATGCGTTCTCCACCGTTTCGATGCCCAGCTCACGCTCGCGCATCAGGGTGTAGATCCGCGCGATGTCCTTACGGACGGCCTTCAGCCGACCGTGGTTTTCGAGCTGACCCGTGGCCGCCTGGAAGCGGAGGTTGAACAGCTCTTCCTTGGCCTCGCGGAGCTTGTTCAGCAGCTCCTCGTTGCCCAGCTCGCGCAGCTCGGACGCCTTGGTACCGGCCGACATCACGCTTCACCTGCCTCGCGCTTGACGATCCGGCACTTCATCGGCAGCTTGTGGGCCGCACGAGTCAGCGCCTCACGGGCGATCTTCTCGTTGGGGTACGACAGCTCGAACATCACGCGTCCGGGCTTGACGTTGGCGATCCACCACTCCGGCGAACCCTTACCGGAACCCATGCGGGTCTCGGCAGGCTTCTTGGTGAGGGGACGGTCCGGGTAGATGTTGATCCAGACCTTGCCACCACGCTTGATGTGACGCGTCATGGCGATACGAGCGGCCTCGATCTGGCGGTTCGTCACATACGCCGGGGTGAGCGCCTGGATGCCGTACTCGCCGAACGCAACCTGCGTGCCGCCCTTGGCAGCGCCGGAGCGCTTCGGGTGGTGCTGCTTGCGGTGCTTGACCCTACGGGGGATCAGCATGTCGGTCAGGCCTCCGTTCCGGTGCTCTCAGCAGCCGGAGCAGCGGCCTCGGCCTGGGGGGCCTCGGCGGCGGGAGCCTGCTGCTGCGGCTTGCGACCGCGCCGCTCGCCACCACGGCCACCACGGGCCGGGCGGTCGGCACCACCACGGGCCGGGCGGTTACCCGCACGGGCCGCAGCGTTCTCGGCGCGGACCTCGGCGATGTTCTTGACGTCGCCCTTGTAGATCCAGACCTTCACACCGATGCGGCCGAAGGTCGTCTTGGCCTCGAAGAAGCCGTAGTCCACGTTCGCGCGGAGCGTGTGCAGGGGCACACGGCCCTCGCGGTAGAACTCCGAGCGGGACATCTCGGCGCCACCGAGGCGGCCACCGCACTGGATCTTGATGCCCTTGGCGCCGGCCTTCATCGCCGACTGCATGCTCTTACGCATGGCGCGACGGAAGGAGACGCGGGAGGAGAGCTGCTCGGCAACGGCCTGAGCAACCAGCTGAGCGTCCGTCTCGGGGTTCTTGACCTCGAGGATGTTCAGCTGGACCTGCTTGCCCGTGAGCTTCTCGAGGTCACCGCGGATGCGGTCGGCCTCGGCGCCACGGCGGCCGATGACGATGCCCGGACGCGCGGTGTGGATGTCCACGCGGACACGGTCACGGGTGCGCTCGATCTCCACCTTCGAGATGCCGGCGCGCTCCATGCCGGACGTCATCATCCGACGGATGGCGACGTCTTCCTTGACGTAGTCCTTGTACAGCTTGTCGGCGTACCACCGGGACTTGAAGTCCGTGGTGACACCGAGCCGGAACCCATGCGGGTTAACCTTCTGGCCCATTACCGGGTTCCTTCCTTGCTGCTGACGACCACGGTGATGTGGCTGGTCCGCTTGCGGATCCGGTAGGCACGGCCCTGGGCGCGCGGCCGGAACCGCTTCAGGGTCGGACCCTCGTCGACGTACGCCTCGGAGATGAAGAGGCTGTCGGCGTCGGTGTGGTCGTAGTTGTGCGCGGCGTTGGCGATGGCGCTGTCGAGCACCTTGCCGACCGGCACGGAGGCTGCCTGCGGAGCGAATCGCAGAACAGCCTGAGCCTCCGTGGCATCCATGCCACGGATCAGGTCCACCACGCGGCGGGCCTTCATGGGCGTGACGCGGATGTACCGCGCCTGGGCCCTGGCTTCCATGGTTGTCCCTCTCAGTTACTTACGTGTCTGAAGTGCGATCCGCTGCTAGCGGCGCTTCGACTTCCGGTCTTCCTTGACGTGACCCCGGAAGGTACGAGTCGGCGAGAACTCGCCGAGCTTGTGACCGACCATCGACTCGGTGACGAACACCGGGATGTGGGTCTTGCCGTTGTGCACCGCGAGCGTGTGGCCGAGCATGGCCGGCACGATCATGGAGCGACGGGACCAGGTCTTGATGACGTTCTTGGTGCCGGCTTCGTTCTGGGCGTCCACCTTCTTGATCAGGTGGTCGTCGACGAAGGGCCCCTTCTTGAGACTGCGCGGCATCTAAACCCGCTCCTAGCGCTTCTTGTTCGTCTTGCGGCGGCGGACGATGTACTTGTTCGAAGCCTTCTTCGGCGAACGAGTACGACCCTCCTTCTGACCCCACGGGGAGACCGGGTGGCGACCACCGGAGGTCTTGCCCTCACCACCACCGTGCGGGTGGTCGACCGGGTTCATCGCGACACCACGGACGGTCGGGCGAACGCCCAGCCAGCGCTTACGGCCGGCCTTACCCCAGTTGATGTTGCTCTGCTCGGCGTTGCCGACCTCGCCGACGGTGGCGCGGCAGCGCACGTCGACCAGGCGGATCTCACCGGAAGGCATGCGGAGGTGAGCCATCTGGCCCTCCTTCGCGAGCAGCTGCACGGAGGCACCGGCGGAGCGGGCGAACTTGGCGCCGCCACCGGGACGGAGCTCGATCGCGTGGATCGTGGTACCGACCGGGATGTTGCGGAGCGCCAGGTTGTTGCCCGGCTTGATGTCGGCCCCGGGACCGTTCTCGACGCGGTCACCCTGCTGCAGGTTGCGCGGGGCGAGGATGTAGCGCTTCTCGCCGTCGGCGTAGTGCAGCAGCGCGATGCGCGCGGTGCGGTTGGGGTCGTACTCGATGTGCGCGACCTTCGCCGGCACGCCGTCCTTGTCGTGGCGACGGAAGTCGATGACACGGTAGGCGCGCTTGTGTCCGCCACCCTGGTGGCGAACGGTCACACGACCGGCGTTGTTACGGCCGCCCTTGCTGTGCAGGGGGCGGACCAGCGACTTCTCCGGCGTGGACCGCGTGACCTCGACGAAGTCGGCGACGCTGGAACCACGACGGCCCGGCGTAGTCGGCTTGTACTTGCGGATTCCCATTTCTCAGTCCTCGTCCGATATCGGACGATCCGGACCGCCCTTAGGCGGTCGGACCGCCGAAGATGTCGATACGGTCGCCCTCGGCGAGGGTCACGATCGCGCGCTTGGTGGCCGCACGCTGGCCGAAGCCGGTGCGGGTCCGCTTGCGCTTGCCCTGACGGTTGATCGTGTTGACCCCGGTGACCTTGACCGAGAAGACCGCCTGGACGGCCTGCTTGATCTGGGTCTTGTTGGCGTTCGGGTCGACGATGAACGTGTACTTGTTCTCGTCCAGGAGCGCGTAGCTCTTCTCCGACACGACCGGCTTCAGCAGCACGTCACGGGGGTCCGTGTACGCCTTGCTGGGCGCGGTGATGACGGTGTTCTTGCCCTCGGCGGCGTGGCGGCGGGCCTTGGCGACGCGCGCGGCCTTGGCCTTCTTCGCAGCCTTGGAGGCAATCGCGGGGTGACGGATGGCCATCAGACCTCAGTCCCTTCGGTGTCGTTGGCCTTCGGGCCGGCGACGAAGGACTCGAGAGCGGCCTGGGTGAAGACCACGTCGTCCGAGACGATCACGTCGTACGTGTTCAGCTGGCCCGGCTCCAGGATGTGCACCTGGGGCAGGTTGCGGGCGGACAGCCACGCGGCCTCGTCGGCGCGCTCGACGACCAGGAGCAGGTTCTTGCGCTCCGAGATCTTGCCGAACAGCGACTTGGCGGCCTTCGTGGAAGGAGCGTCGCCCTCGATCACGCCGGTGACGACGTGGATGCGGTTGTTGCGGGCCCGGTCGGTGAGGGCGTGACGCAGCGCGGCAGCCTTCATCTTCTTCGGGGTCCGCTGCGAGTAGTCACGCGGCACGGGACCGTGCACGACGCCACCACCGGCGAACTGAGGGGCGCGGGTAGAGCCCTGGCGCGCACGGCCGGTGCCCTTCTGACGGTAAGGCTTCTTACCGCCACCACGAACCTCGCCGCGGGTCTTGGTCTTGTGGGTGCCCTGGCGGGCAGCCGCGTTCTGCGCAACGACGACCTGGTGGATCAGCGGGATGCTGACCTTCTCCACGCCGAAGATCTCCGCGGGGAGTTCGACGCTTCCGGTCTTCTCGCCGGCAGGCGAAAGGATGTCAACAGTGCTCATCGGTACCTCAGGCCCCCTTGGCCGCGGTGCGGACCAGGACGAGGCCGCCGTTCGGACCGGGGACGGCGCCCTTGATGAGCAGCAGACCCTTCTCCGCGTCAACGGCGTGGACGGTCAGGTTCTGGGTGGTGACGCGCTCGTTGCCCATGCGACCTGCCATGCGGAGGCCCTTGAACACGCGACCCGGGGTGGCGCAGCCACCGATCGAGCCCGGCGAGCGGTGCTTGCGCTGGGTGCCGTGTCCGGCGCCGAGGCCCTTGAAGTTGTGACGCTTCATGACACCGGCGAAGCCCTTGCCCTTGCTCTTGCCGGTCACGTCGACCTTCACGCCGGCCTCGAACACCTCAGCGGTGATCTCCTGGCCCAGCGTGTACTCGGAGGCGTCCGCGGTGCGGATCTCGACGAGGTGGCGACGGGGGGTGACGTCGGCCTTGGCGAAGTGGCCCTTGAGGGGCTTGTTCACCTTGCGCGGGTCGATCTCGCCGAAGGCGATCTGGACCGACTCGTAGCCGTCGGCGTCGTTCGTACGGACCTGGGTGACGACGTTCGGGCCGGCCTTGACGACGGTGACCGGAACAACACGGTTGTTCTCGTCCCACACCTGCGTCATGCCGAGCTTCTCGCCCAGGATGCCCTTGATCTGCTTAGCCATTCTCAGCTCACCGACCCTCAGAGCTTGATCTCGATGTCGACACCGGCCGGGAGGTCGAGTCGCATCAGAGAGTCAACGGTCTTGGGGGTGGGGTCGAGAATGTCGATCAGGCGCTTGTGCGTGCGCATCTCGAAGTGCTCGCGCGAGTCCTTGTACTTGTGCGGCGACTTGATGACGCAGTACACGTTCTTCTCAGTGGGCAGCGGCACCGGGCCCGCGACCGACGCACCAGTGCGGGTCACCGTCTCGACGATCTTCTTCGCCGAGGAGTCGATGACCTCGTGGTCGTAGGCCTTGAGCCGGATGCGGATCTTCTGTCCCGCCATGGCTACTCAGTAGTCCTTTGTCTCGTAACGCTCTGGTACCCGGTGTTCCTGACCCTCGCTCCGACCCACGCGGTCGGGCGTGTCGCGCTTTCGCTGACACAGATGTCCCTTGTTCGAACATCCCTTGCCTGAGAAAGAGAATCACCGGGCGCCTGGCCGGTGCCGCACCTTGCTTCCCGAAAGATTCCCGTACGTCCGCCCCAGCGCTGCCGTGGTGGCAGTTAGGGCGACGAGTACTGTGGGACTCGCTTCCGGTCCTCCCGGCGGGAGGCGCGCAGCATCAACACTCGACCGAGCAACTCGGACAGTCTGCCATATGGGGTGGGCGGCTGGCCAATCGAAGCCGAGGATCGTACCCCGGGAGTGACGCAGGTCAAACAAGGGGCGCGATCAGATCCTCCAGCGCATGGGCGTACGCCCTGCGCGCCTCCTTCTCCCCCTGTGGTGCCGGTACGTCGGGGCGCAGCACGTTCGGCAGGAAGGCGACCCGCCACATCCGGAACGTGTCCCCCAGCCCCTGTTCGGCATCGCCTCCCAGCAGCGCACGGGCCCCGCGTACGACGCCGGCGACAAGACCCGACGCTTCTTCCGGACCCGGGCCCCGCAGAACCGCCGTACCCACCAGGGCGTTCATGAGGACGGCCGACTGGAGGTCGCCCCCCATGCGCAGCATGCGCCGCAGCACCACGGGGTCGTCCGTGTCGGGCGGGTAGCCCTCGATGCAGCCGGAGTACATCATCAGGTACTCCGGCGTCACCTCGCGGCCCGTGTTCCATCCGCCCTGCCGCTCGAAGATGGACATGCTGTCAGCGGAGAAGTCGCCGATGACGCGCACCGATTCCAGAATGCCGTCCAGCTCCTCCCGCCGGGCGGCCACGAAGCCCTCGAGGGAGACCTCCCCGAGCGACTGCTCCCCCGACGCGGCGACCGCGGCCAGTTCGAGAATTCCCCACAGCGGCGCGAACACGTCGTACGCGAGTCCCGACTCGGATACCGGCGCAAATCTCTCCGTCATGCCAAGTACCTCACTTTTTCACCACAGGCCGGCAAAGAATTTCCCGGTAGCCTCTCGGGTCGGGAGAATTTCGGTGATTCCATTGTTCAGGATTTCCAACCCTTCGGGAGTGTTCACGAAGAACTCTGGTTGATTGTGGTTCGGGCCGCCCAGCTGGAAGATGGACTCCGCGAATTCCTTCGGCACCTTGACCCGCACCATGTGCCCGTCCCGACCGTACGCCGTCGCGGCCCTGGTGAAGTCGTCCGTCAGGTATACACCGGCGTTCGGGGTGCCCGCCCGTTTCGCCTCCTCGGATATGTTCAGCGCGAACTGCGTCCCCTGCCAGTTGTCCGACCCGTGGTAGAGGATCTGGTAGGGGGAAAGACCGAAGGGATCGATCCGGCGGTACGGATTGGGCACATATCCATAGGGATTCGGTGCCGGTTCCAGTCCGAGCGGATCGACGGAGCAATACCGAGCGGTCTCCGGATCGTAATAGCGGTGGTAATTGTAGTGGAGCCCTGATTCGGGATCGTGGTACTGGCCGGGGAACCGCAGGGGTGTATGCGCCGTGCTGTCGGCCTGCCAGGTGGTGAGGCCCCAGAGGGTTCTGCGGGAGCGCCAGGCGATGTCTCCGCCCACGTCGACGAGTTCCGTGGGCGTACCGACCAGGTCCGTGACGATCGCGAAGAATCGGGAGTCGATCTCCTCCTGGGTGGCCCGGTCGGTAAGACGTTCGGTCTGGGCCACCGGGTACAGGCCGTCGTGGTCCCAGGTGAGGGTCACGGGGTGGGGAAGCGTGGAGGCGGTGGTGGTCTGCTCGGCGAGGTTGAAGCCGTCCCACGTGAAGAGGGTCTCCTCCACCACCGTCGCACCGTCTCCGGCAAGGCGCTGCTTGGCCGTTCGGCGGCCGAAGGGGTCGTAGAGATAGCGCCACACCGTCCCGTCGGGCGTGGTCACCGACGTGAGACGGTCCTCCGCGTCCCAGGTGTACCGCCAGACGTCGGGCGTCCGCGACAGCCGGGTCTTCCGGCGCGTCACGATCCGCCCCGCCGCGTCGTACTCGTAGCGGACAGAACCGGCGTGCACGAGCCGGTTGCCCGCGTAGCCGCGGTCGCCCTGTGTCTCCCGGCCCGGGTGACGGCCGGGCCACACCGCCTGCACCTGGTTGCCCGCCGAGTCGTAGGCGTACGTCTCGGTCCAGTCGCGGGCGCTGACCTCGGTCACCCGGCCGACGGCGTCGAGGGTCATGCCGATCTCGCCCCGCAGCGGATCGTCGATGCCGACGAGTGTGTCGTCCGGCCGGAAGGCGTAGGCGCGACGCTGGACCGTGCCCCGCGCGTCGGTCACCGTCTGGTCCGTGGGGCGGCCCGCGGTGTCCCAGCTCTGGGAAAGGCGGAGAGAACCGTCCACCAGGCGGGAGATCTCACGGCCGCCGGCGTCGTGGCTGAAGTCGAGGACGTGATCGGAGGTGAGCAGGGAGGTGGTGTTGCCCGAGGCGTCGTAGCCGTAGACGGCGCGGGCGCCGACGGGCGTCGTCCGTTCGACGCGCCGCCCCGTGGCGTCGTAGCGGAAGGAGAGCCTGCGGCCGTTCACCGTCTCCGCGACGGTCCTGCCGCTCGCGTCCCGCTCCCAGAGCATCTCGCAGTCGACGCTCGCAGCGCGCAGCCGCCGCCCCACACTGTCGTAGGCGTACGAGGTGACCGCGCCGTCCACGCTCTTGGAGACCAGCCGGCCCATGACGTCGTACCCGTAGGTGACCGACTGCCCCAGCGGGTTGGTGCGGGAAACCGCGCGCCCCGCGGCGTCGCGGCGGTAGGTGACCCTGCGGCCGTCGAAATCGGTCTCCGCGACCAGTCGGCCGACCGGGTCGTAGGTGTACTCCCACGTCAGGCCTTGCGGGGCGGTGACCTTGGTCAGGCGCAGCGAGGGGTCGTACGCGAACTCGTAGCGGGCCCCGTCCGGCTGGGTGCGCGCGATCAGCAGGTCGAAGTGGGTGTATTCGTACGTCGTGACACCGCCCGCCGCGTCCGTGTGCCGGACGCGGTTGCCTTCGCCGTCGTACTCCCACGACTGTTCCGCCCCGTCCGGTCCCTGGACCCGGGCGAGCTGTCCCTCCACGGTCCACCAGCGCCGGGTCCGTGCTCCCAGCGCGTCGACGACCAGGTCGACCCGGCCAAAGGCGTCGCGGTGCGCGGTCCTGCGATGGCCCAGGGGGTCGGTCACCTCGACGGCCAGCCCGGCGGCATCGCAGCACACCAGCGTGGTGGCGCCGAGGGCGTCGATGACGCTCGTCAGCCGGCCGGCCGCGTCGTAGGTGAAGCGGGTCGTGGCGCCGGACGCGTCCGTTTCGGTCGTGCGGTTGCCGCGCTCGTCGTAGCCGAACCACCGGCTCGATCCATCGGGCAGCGTGAGTGCCGTGGGGAGCCCGAGTTCGTTGTACGCGATGCGGGTCACCGTTCCGTCGGGGTGCGCGACGGTGTGGGGGCGACCGGTCACGTCGTTGGTGTAGGCGGTGGTGTGCCCCAGGGCGTCCGTCGAGGACACGACGTGGTGATGGATGTCGTACGTGGTGCGGGTGACGCCACCGCATGCGTCGATCTCGGCGACGACCTGGCACGCCTCGTTGATCACGAATCGGCTGGCGGCGCCTTCGGCGGTGGTGAGGGTGGTGACACGGCAGCCGGGCCAGTCGGAGTCGGTGCCGTCGTAGTCAAGGGTGAGGGCGATGTGACCGGCCTCGCCGCCTTCGGCGATGCAACGGTCCTGCTCGTCGTAGGTGTAGGAGTAGCTGCGACGGTTGGTGTCGGTCCAGGAGGTGACACGCAACCGCCCGTCGTACGTGAACTTCAGCGGCAGTCCGGAGGAGTTGATCACCTCGGTGAGGTTGCCGTCGGTGTAGCCGTAGCGCTTGATGACGACGTCCGAGCCGTCCTCGGCCGCACCGGCAAGGCTCAGCGCGGTGACCCGGCCCTCGTCCGTGACGATCTTGAGGTGGTAGCCCCCGGAGTGCCGGATGCCTGTCGGGGCGCCCTGGTCGTCGTAGTCGAAAGTGATCGTGTGGCCGTTGCGGTCGGATATCCGCTCCAGCAGCGCCAGCCCGCCGGAGGGCGGCATGAAGCGGCGGGTGTGCCCGGTCATCGGGTCACTGACCGTGTAACCACCGCTTGCCGAGCGGGTCAGCGGCCAGCGCGGGCCGGTCTCCGGGAGCACCGGTGAGTCCACCGCGTCCGGGTGCGGATAGGCGAGGAGCAGCCCGTCCTCGGTGACGAACACGACACCTTCGGCATCGACCTCCAGTCTCTGGTCCACCGTGGAAGACCAGGACGGGCCGAACCACCAGCCGGTCGCGTACCCCGACTCCACCCGGCGCACGAAAGCGAGCGGAAGGAGTCCCGGAAGCTCGGTGTCGACCAGCGGCAGGAACATCTTGCCGGTGGCCATGTCGACCGGGTCACTGCCACCGCGGCGAACCACGCCCGCAAGACGGTCGAACGCGCCCTTGGCCCCATTGGCGAGCATGCCCCGAGCGCTCTTGCCCAGCCCGCGGACCGCCAGGCTCATGCCCTTCAGGCCGCCCTTGATGCCCTTCATCGCCGCCAGGCCACCCTTGAGCCCCTTGGCGAGACCGCCGAGGGTCGTAAGCCCCTTCATGCCGGGTATGCAGTCCAGCGCCGCAAGTCCCACATCCCACAGGGAGGCCTGGCCCTTGGAATACTTGTAGAGCGTGTCGGCGAGCACGACGAGCGCCGCGATCAGCACGATCGCACCGAGGATCGGCCCACCGATGATCATCGCGATCACGCCGACGACCGCTACGACGATCTTGCAGACGGCGACGATGCTGTCCCAGTTGTCCGTGAACCAGTCCCCCACCTCCTCCCACCACGACCGGTTCTGAATACCCGCATCAGACGCCTCGTCGATCTTCGACTTCGCGGTGTGCGCGGCCTCCTCACGCATCTTGCGCGCGTCCTCGGCCATCTTCTTCGCCGCCGCCAGCGCACCCTGCGCGCTGTCGACGTCCGACTGGGCGCTGGTCTGCGCGGACTTGGCATGCTGGGCATCACGGGTGGCAGCCCGGACCTTGCCCTCGTCCGGCTTGTCACCACCCGACTTGCTGCCGGTCGGGTCGTCCTTGTACTTGTCGGCTTCCTTGTTCGCCCGCGACACCCATGAATCGGCGGACGCCAGGCGGGAGTTGGCGGAGGAGAGATCGCTCTGCGCCTCACGGCCCTTGGCCAGCGCCCGGTCCGCCAACGCCTGCGCCCGCTCCAGCTTCGGCCAGAAGTCGGCGAGCGCGTCGCCGCACAACTCGTAGGACTTCTTCAGCTTCTTGAGGTTCTTCGGGACGTCCCCGAACTCGTCCTTGAAGACCTCCGCGGACTTGCCGGCCCACTCCAGCAGGGTGTCCTCACCCGCCATGCCGTTGACCAGGCGGAGAGCGTCGGACACGTCATCGGCGAAGTCGTGAAGTGTCTTGGCCAGCAGCTTGATCCGGTCCGGATCACCCGGCGTCGGATCCTTCTCCAGATCCAGGACATGCCAGTCCGTGGGCCGATGCCCCGCCATACCGCAACCCCCGTCACGCGCACATCGTCAACAACCGTATGCACACGCGAACTTACCTGGAACGGCCGTTCGGGGAAAAGGTCAGCCGGTCGCTGGGAATCGGTTCGGCGGGTGCAGGTGGATGTCAGCCATCGGCGAGCAGCGCTTCCAACTCCTCGCTGTACGCCCGAAACCCCGCCTTGCCGTGCTCAGGAGCGTCCGACTGCGGGCGCAGAATGCCTGGTAGATGGGCGACCCGCCACGTCCTGTACACCTGTTCCGGTACGACGCCGCCCGTCGCGTCGGCGAGGTCGCAGGCGATCGTGAGTACGTCGGCGATCGCCGCCGCGCCTTGCCGGGGGTCCGTCCGCGCGGCGACGCCAGCCGTGATCACGGCGTGCAGGAACTCCGTGAGTTGCAGGTCCGCCGCGATGCGGCAGATGCGCCGGATCAGGGACGGTTCGTCGAGTCCTTCGATCGGTTCCGGGACTCCCATGACGCCCGCGGACCACAGCAGCAGATGCGCCGCCTCCACCTTGTAGTCGCGGAACCAGCCGACCTCGTCCGCCATCCGCATGGCCGCGTCATCGAATGCGCACGCCGTGCGGACCCCGTCCATCAGCCGCTCGACGTCAGCGTGCCGCCGCGCCAGGAACTCCCCCACAGAGACATCGGCAAGCACCCATGTGCCGATGGCGTTGACCGCCCCGACCTCGACCACTCCGCCGAGCGGCGCGAAGACCTCCCGCGCGAGCCTCATGCTTGTCAGCGGTTCCAGGGGGCGCCCTGCCTGCCGTAGCTGCTCATGACGCCCTCCAAGCCGGCGAGCGGTCGCACGCCGTGAAATCCCTCGACCACAGCTCGTACGTCGAACAAGCCCCCTCACCCCTTCGGACACAGCACTGTACGACCTCGTACGACCACCCGCACCAGCAGCACATCCAGTGACCGACCCGAACCGCCCCCCGTCAGGGACCCTGGACCCCCGAGACCCCCTCCACCACCTGCGCCACCACGTTCAGCACCCCGTGCCCGAACGCGGTCGGCGCCACCAGCACCCCGAACACCAGCGCAAGCCCCACCGTCACGCCCTGATCGGACCGGCTCCGCGCATGCACCGTCCGCCGCAACCGCAGCACGAGGATGACGGCCAACAGCACCGCCACATCGACCGTCAGCATCATCGGGCGAGTCCCTTCCGTCGGCGCAGTCCGCTGAGCCCCAGCCATGGGCGACACACACCGTAAGCAGCCCGCCTAGCGCCCGACTCGCGTCTTGCCCAAGCCACCGGACCACCCTCATGATCACGCCCATGTACCAACGAAGACGCGCCCTCGGCGCCTACCTCGGCACGGTCCTCGCCGCCGCACTGCTCCCCGGCATACGGCCGATCGGCGACAACGTGTTCTGGGCGGCCCTGCTGCCCGCCCTCGTCTTCCTCGTCGTCAACCAGCTGATCTCCAGCTATCCCAGCGGCATCCGCACCGCGCCCCCGATCGCGCTGCTGATCCTCGGCGCGGTCGGCGTCGTCCAGGACACCCTCATCTGGCTGCTCGTCTCCTGGCTCGGCGCGCAGATGGGTTCCGGCCTCGACGTCGACGGGTTCCTCGCCGCGCTGCTCGGCGGAGTCGTCGTACGGCTGACCGTCCTCGCCGCCATGGCCCTCGGCCCGCAGCCGACACCCGAAGCCGCCGTATGACAACGCGAAAGGGCCCGCACGACCGAAGTCGTACGGGCCCCTCACAGAGACCTACCGGTCAGCCCTGTCGGGCCAAGATCACTTCGTGATCTTGGTGACCTGGCCGGCGCCCACGGTCCGGCCACCCTCACGGATGGCGAACTTCAGGCCCTCTTCCATGGCGACGGGCTGGATGAGCTCCACCTTCATCTCGGTGTTGTCACCCGGCATGACCATCTCGGTGCCCTCGGGGAGGGTCACGACGCCGGTCACGTCCGTCGTACGGAAGTAGAACTGCGGACGGTAGTTGTTGAAGAACGGCGTGTGGCGGCCACCCTCGTCCTTGGACAGGATGTAGGCCTGGGCCTCGAACTCGGTGTGCGGGGTGACCGAACCGGGCTTGATGATGACCTGGCCGCGCTCGACGTCCTCGCGCTTGATGCCACGGAGCAGCAGACCGACGTTCTCACCGGCCTGGCCCTCGTCGAGCAGCTTGCGGAACATCTCGATGCCGGTGACCGTGGTGGTGGTCTTCTCGGTCTTGATGCCGATGATGTCGACGGTCTCGTTGACCTTGAGGACACCACGCTCGATACGACCGGTGACGACGGTGCCACGACCGGTGATCGTGAAGACGTCCTCGATCGGCATCAGGAACGGCTTGTCGACGTCGCGCTCGGGCTCCGGGATCGACTCGTCGACGGCCTTCATCAGGTCGAGGACGGTCTGGCCCCACTCCTTGTCGCCCTCAAGGGCCTTCAGAGCGGAAACCTTGACGACCGGCAGGTCGTCGCCCGGGAACTCGTACTCGGAGAGCAGCTCACGGACCTCGAGCTCGACGAGCTCCAGGATCTCCTCGTCGTCCACCATGTCGGCCTTGTTCAGGGCGACGACGATGTACGGAACGCCGACCTGGCGGGCCAGGAGCACGTGCTCCTTGGTCTGCGGCATCGGGCCGTCGGTGGCGGCGACCACGAGGATGGCGCCGTCCATCTGGGCAGCACCGGTGATCATGTTCTTGATGTAGTCCGCGTGACCGGGGCAGTCGACGTGGGCGTAGTGACGGGTCTCCGTCTGGTACTCGACGTGCGCGATGGAGATGGTGATACCGCGCTGGCGCTCCTCGGGAGCCTTGTCGATCTGGTCGAACGCCGAGGCCTCGTTCAGGTCCGGGAACGCGTCGTGCAGCACCTTGGTAATGGCGGCCGTGAGGGTCGTCTTACCGTGGTCGATGTGACCGATGGTGCCGATGTTGACGTGGGGCTTAGTCCGCTCGAACTTCGCCTTCGCCACTGGGTCCTCCTGTGGAGTGGTTCTGGTACGCCTTACTCATCGGCGCCAGGTGATCTTTGCTGGGATGCCGCCCGCCGGGGTTCTCCCGTGCCGGGCGATCCCCGGCGGTCGGTGTCAAGCCTAAAGCGTGTAACGGGAGTGTGTTACTCGCCCTTGGCCTTCGCGATGATCTCCTCGGCGACGTTCCGCGGAACCTCGGCGTAGGAGTCGAACTGCATGGAGTAGCTCGCACGGCCGGACGTCTTGCTGCGCAGGTCGCCGACGTAACCGAACATCTCCGAGAGGGGCACGAGGCCCTTCACGACGCGGGCACCGGCCCGCTCCTCCATGGCCTGGATCTGGCCACGGCGGGAGTTGATGTCGCCGATGACCTCACCCATGTAGTCCTCGGGCGTGGTGACCTCGACGGCCATCATCGGCTCAAGGAGCACGGGGGACGCCTTGCGCGCGGCCTCCTTGAAGGCCTGCGAACCGGCGATCTTGAACGCGAGCTCGGAGGAGTCGACCTCGTGGTAGGCACCGTCGAGAAGCGTGACGCGGACGCCCGTCATCTCGTACCCGGCGAGGATGCCGAACTGCATGGCCTCCTGCGCACCGGCGTCCACCGAAGGGATGTACTCCTTCGGGATACGGCCACCGGTCACCTTGTTCACGAACTCGTACGAGGCGTCGCCGCCCTCGATCGGCTCGATCGCGATCTGCACCTTGGCGAACTGGCCGGTACCACCAGTCTGCTTCTTGTGCGTGTAGTCGACGCGCTCGACGGCCTTGCGGATCGTCTCGCGGTAGGCGACCTGCGGCTTGCCGACGTTGGCCTCGACCTTGAACTCACGGCGCATACGGTCGACCAGCACCTCGAGGTGCAGCTCGCCCATACCACCGATGATGGTCTGGCCCGTCTCCTCGTCCGAGTGGACCTGGAACGACGGGTCCTCCTCGGCGAGGCGCTGGATCGCGACGCCCAGCTTCTCCTGGTCGCCCTTCGACTTGGGCTCGATGGCGACCTGGATGACCGGCGCCGGGAAGTCCATGGACTCCAGGATCACCGGCTGCTTGTCGTCGGACAGCGTCTCACCGGTGGTGGTCTGCTTCAGGCCCATGACGGCGACGATGTCGCCGGCGCCCACCGACTCGATCTCCTCACGCTTGTTCGCGTGCATGCGGTAGATCTTGCCGATGCGCTCCTTCTTGCCCTTGACGGAGTTCAGCACGGCGGTGCCGGACTCCAGGCGACCGGAGTAGATCCGGACGAAGGTGAGCTTGCCGAGGTGCGGGTCGCTCATGATCTTGAACGCCAGCGCCGACAGCGGCTCGTCGTCGGACGGCTTGCGCTTGATGACGACCTCGGGGTCCTTCACGTCGTGGCCCTCGATGGCCTCGACGTCAAGCGGGGTCGGCAGGTAGCGCACGACCGCGTCGAGCAGGGGCTGGACGCCCTTGTTCTTGAACGCGGTACCGCAGAACACCGGGGTGACCGTGGTGTCCTTGGACTTGCCGGAGGCGATGGTGATACGACGGATCGCGGCGTACAGCTGCTCCACGGAAGGCTCCTCGCCCTCCAGGTACAGCTCCATGATCTCTTCGTCGTTCTCGGCGACGGCCTCGATGAGCTTGCCGCGGTACTCCTCGGCAGCCTCGGTGTGCGTGGCCGGGATGTCGACGACGTCGTACATCTCGCCCTTGGCCGCCTCGGCGGACCAGACCAGGGCCTTCATCGTCACGAGGTCGACGACGCCCTTGAAGTCGGCCTCGGCGCCGATCGGGAGCTGCATGACGAGCGGCTGGGCGCCCAGGCGGTCCGAGATCATGTCCACGCAGCGGTGGAACTCGGCGCCGGTACGGTCCAGCTTGTTGACGAAGCAGATGCGGGGCACGCCGTAACGGTCGGCCTGACGCCACACCGTCTCCGACTGCGGCTCCACACCGGCAACGCCGTCGAACACCGTCACGGCACCGTCGAGGACGCGGAGCGAACGCTCCACCTCGACGGTGAAGTCGACGTGACCCGGCGTGTCGATGATGTTGATGGTGTGGTCGACACCCTCAAGCGGCCAGTGACAGGTGGTGGCAGCAGAGGTGATCGTGATGCCACGCTCCTGCTCCTGCTCCATCCAGTCCATGGTGGCAGCGCCGTCGTGGACCTCACCGATCTTGTACGAAACGCCGGTGTAGAACAGGATCCGCTCGGTGGTGGTCGTCTTGCCCGCGTCGATGTGGGCCATGATCCCGATGTTGCGGACCCTGGCCAGGTCAAGCGAAGTGGTAGCCATAAGGCTTCAGTCTTCTCTCGGTCTCGATGTGGACTGCGACTACCAGCGGTAGTGCGCGAAGGCCTTGTTGGACTCGGCCATCTTGTGCGTGTCCTCGCGCTTCTTGACGGCCGCACCGAGGCCGTTCGAAGCGTCGAGAAGCTCGTTGAGGAGGCGCTCGGTCATGGTCTTCTCGCGACGGGCGCGGGAGTAACCGACCAGCCAGCGCAGCGCCAGGGTGTTGGCACGGCCGGGCTTGACCTCGACCGGCACCTGGTAGGTCGCGCCACCGACACGGCGGGACTTGACCTCAAGCGTCGGCTTGATGTTTTCCAGAGCGCGCTTCAGCGTGATGACCGGGTCGTTGCCCGTCTTGTCACGCAGGCCCTCCATGGCGCCGTAGACGATGCGCTCGGCGGTGGAGCGCTTGCCGTTCAGCAGCACCTTGTTGATGAGCGACGTGACCAGAGGAGAACCGTAGACCGGGTCGATGATGACCGGGCGCTTCGGGGCGGGGCCCTTACGAGGCATTCTTACTTCTCCTTCTTGGCGCCGTAGCGGGAACGGGCCTGCTTGCGGTTCTTGACACCCTGGGTGTCGAGGGAGCCACGGATGATCTTGTAGCGAACACCCGGCAGGTCCTTCACACGGCCGCCGCGCACGAGCACGATGGAGTGCTCCTGCAGGTTGTGTCCCTCACCCGGAATGTAAGCGGTGACCTCGATCCCGCTGGTCAGACGCACACGCGCGACCTTACGCAGGGCCGAGTTCGGCTTCTTCGGGGTGGTCGTGAACACACGCGTGCAGACGCCACGACGCTGAGGGGAACCCTCGAGTGCGGGCGTCTTGTTCTTCTCGACCTTGTCCTGCCGGCCCTTACGGACCAGCTGCTGGATCGTAGGCACTACTTCTCCGGTTTCTGTGTGCCGATGGGTACAGCTAACCTGGAACGTCGCCGACCCACGCGGTCGGGTGTGTCGAATCCGGCAGACTCTCGCCGCGAAGCGAAAAGGGCGCAGATTACGGCGGCCGTGTCACGGCTCGCGATGCGGCTGAAGACACGCACGAGAGCCAGGGCACACCCCAGGCACAAGGTCTGAGCGTACCTACCTCATGGACTTCGGTCAAAACAAATGAGACGGGGTGCGACGCGCCGGAATTATCCCCGTTGCCCGCGGCTCCCGACGATCTTCTTCCTGTCCACATCTGTGAATGTTGGTGAACCCCGTTCAGGGCGCCGACGGGTTCAGTACGTTGATGGGTCGCTGCGCAGAGTGACGAGCGCGGTGTCAGGGAGACGGGGGGCTTTCATGACCGCGGCCGACTTACCGGGGGAGAACGGGCTGGACGACCGGGTGCCCTTCCTGGCCCGGCTGGAGCGGGAGGACCGCGAGGCCCTGCTCGCACTCGGCCGCGAGCTGCGCTTCCGCACCCGTGCCGTCCTGCTCCACCAGCACGAACCCTCGTCGTACGTCCTCTTCGTCACCCACGGCTGGACCAAGGTCACCGCCGCCGCCGTCAACGGCTACGAGGCACTCCTCGCCCTGCGCGGCCCCGGCGACATCGTCGGCGAGTCCGCGGCCCTGACCGGTCGGCCCCGCTCGGCGACGGTGACGGCGCTGGAGCCGGTCCGCGCGGTCGCGGTGGACCGGGACCGGTTCACGGTGTTCCTCGCCGACTCCCCGGCCGTCTCGTACGCCCTGCTCGGCCTCACCTCCGACCGGATGCGCGCCGCCGACCAGCGCCGCATCGAGTTCGCCTCCCTGCACGTACGCGAGCGCCTCGCCGTCCTCCTGCTGGAACTGGCCCACACCAACGCCCGCTACACCGAGACCGGCGTCGAACTCCTCGTCCCGCTCAGCAAGCAGGAGCTGGCCGGTTCGGTGGGCGCCTCCCGCGAGATGGTCCAGCGCCTGCTGAAGGACCTGCGGGACCGGGGTGTGGTGGTCACCGGCCGCCGCACGATGCGGATCGTGCGCATGGACGTGCTGCGCAGGATCGCGCGGGCGGATTCCTGAGGCGTACGGGCTTCCGCGCGACCTCTGTGCACACGGTCACAGTTCCAGTGCGTCATCCGCCCTCTCGCCCACCCCGTCCCGAAGGCCACTCTTCTCGCCGTACGCCCGACCCGAAAGGCCACCATGACCGACCCCGTGAGCCGCACGATCCTGCTGCTGGACATCGAGAAGTTCAGCGACCGGGACGACGTGGAGCAGGCCTACTTACGGCGCATGCTCTACGACGTCACCGACCGCGCCCTGGAGAGCGCCGGCATCGAGGAGACGCTGCGACTGCGCGCCGACCGGGGTGACGCGGTGATGGAGCTGATCGACGCGAACGCGTCCGTGACCGCGCTGCTGCGCGCCCTGCTGAGCGAGGTCCCGGCGCAGCTCCGCTCGGTCAACCGCATGGCGTCGAAGTCGGCGCAGATCCGGCTGCGCGGGGTGGTCGCCGCCGGGTACGTCGCCGTCGACGAGCACGAGGGCTGGGTCGGCTCCGACCTCAACCACGCCTGCCGTCTCCTGGACGCGGCCCTCCTGCGCGCGGCCCTGCGCGAACGCCGGGACGACTTCGCCCTGTGCGTCTCGGACGCCGTGCACACCGGGATCGTCCGCCACGACCACCCCGGCATCCCGGCGGACGCCTTCCACGCCGTGACGGTGGACAGCAAGAACGGCCCGCTGACGGCCTGGCTGCACGGGCCGGTGCCCGCGCGGACCGACGACCACAGTGGAACGGGGGCCGGGGGAGCCCCGGTGCCGGGTGCCTCGGGGGACGGCCCGGCACCGGGGCAGGCCCCGCCCGCGGTGTTCCACTTCACCGGGGGTTCCCCCTCCTTCGGCGGCAGCCTCGTCGCCGGGGACCAGCACGGGGTGTCCGGCGGGCAGGTCACCGGGAACGTGCACCTCGGCGGGGGCGGGAACGGGACCGGGGGTGACGCGGCATGACGGTGCCCACCCCGGAGGAGGCGCCGGAAGCCGATCCGGCACCCGGCGAGCCCGAGGAACGTACGCAGGAGGCGCGGGCCGCGCAGCGCGAGCTGTTCGCGCACACCCCGGGGTTCATCCTCGGCTCAGGGGCCGGCTTCGGCGGCAGCCTGGTCGGCGGCGCGCAGCACGGGGTGTCCGGCGGGCAGGTCACCGGGGACGTGTTCCTCGGCGGCAAGACGGAGATCCACCACCACGGTGACCGTTCGGCCGCGTACCGGACCCCGTCCGGGGAGATACCGCGGGAGCACCTGGAAGCGCTCGCGAAGGTCTTCGTCGACGGCCCCGTCTTCGAGACCGCGCTGCGCCGGCTGCGTGAGGAACGCGTCCTGGTCCTCTCCGGCGCCCACGCCTGCGGCCGGTACGCGGCCGCGCGGATGCTGCTGTTCCGCCTCGGCGTAGCGGCCGTGCACGCCCTCTCCTCGGAGACCACGCCCTCCACCCTGACCGCCCAGCTGGACCGCCCCGGCGGGCACGTCCTGCGAGACCTGCCCCTGACCCGCAACCGGCCACTCCGGGAGAACCACCTCTACGCCGCCGTCGACCGGCTGAAGCAGACCGACGGCTATCTGGTGATCACGGTCGAGCGGTCGCCGTTCCTGCCCGGGGTGCCCCCGCTGGCCTGGGAACCCCCGGACGCGGCGGACGTCGTACGGGCTCATCTGCGTCATCGCGAAGACGCGGGCCGGCTGCTCGGCCTCGCCCCGGTGCGGGAGTTCCTCACCCGCGGGCCGCACCGGCCGGTCGAGGCCGCCGAGTTCGCCGAGGTGCTCGCGGGATACGACGGAAGCGCCGCCGCTCAGGCGCGGCTCGCGGACTTCGGGCAGACCGCGGTGGTGAAACAGTGCCGGGACCGGCTCAGCGACACCGGCACCGATCTGCGGGACAAGGCGTTCCTGATCGCGCTGGCCGTCTTCGACCAGGCCCCGTACGTCCTGGCCGCCGAGCTCGCGGACAAGCTGTTCGTGCACTTCCAGCGGCTCCAGGAGCCGGAACAGCCGCCCGAGATCCCGGTGTTCGGCCCCAGCGCCGAGGAGCGGCTCGAACGGGCCGGCGCCGAGGGCGAGGTACGGGACGAGAGCACCGAGTGGGGTCCGGTGCCGCAGTTCACCGCCTACTTCCCGCGCGAGGACACCCCGCATGTGCTGCTGTCGGAGGTGTGGACGGGGCATCCGTCGGCGCGTCCCGCGCTGGTGACCTGGCTGCGCGAGCTGGCCCGGGACGGCCGCCCGGTGGTCCGCACCCGGGCCGCCGCCGCGGCGGCCGTGCTCGCCCGCGCGGACCTGCCCTCGGCCGTGGCCCTGCTGATCGACGGCTGGGCGGTGTCCCGCGCCTTCGGCCCCCGGGTGACCGCGGCGAACACCCTGGTCCTCGCCCAGCTCCTGAACGCCCCGGTCGTGCTGCGGCTGCTGACCGAGTGGTGCACGGACCACCACTGGGCCCGCCGCTGGACCGCGATCCGCGCCCTGGGCCTGCTCGCCCCGCTCCGCCCCGACCTGGCGGCCCCGGCGCTGAGCGCGCTCGCCGCCCGCGCCCGGGTGGACGACAGCAAGCCGGCCGAGAGCGACAACCTCGTCGAGTCGACGGCCCTGCTGCTGTCGGTGGGCTCCCGCCGCGGCGAGATGCTCTCCGAGCTGGTCCGCCTGCTGCAGCACGACACGCCCTCGGTACGGGCCCTCGCCCTGGCCGGCTTCATACGGGCCTGCGACAACGCCGACGAGGGCGCGCTCGTCGAGTGGTACGCCGACACCGGAATGTACGAGACCGACTCGGCCCGCGATGTCGCCGCCCTGTGGCGCGCCGCTCTCGGCGACCGCGCCCACACCCGGCAGGCCCTGAACGCCCTGCGCACCTGGACGCATGTCGCCCAGCGCCGCCCGGACGCCGCCCACGCCCTGGAGCTGCTGCTGCCCGCCCTGATCGTCACGGCGGCCGACCGCGACCGCCTGGACCACGAACTGCGCACGATGCGAGCGGAGGACGGCGGCCCGCGCCCCCTGGTGGCGGACCGCCTGCTCGCCGCACTGCACCCCTCCACACCAGCTCAGCCTAGGAGTTGACCCATGGCGGACTTCCGCCGACAGCCGGAGTGGCAGCAACAGGCCGACCGGCACAGCACGTTGATCGACCCGGTCCTCACCGTGAAGCCCATCTCACGGTTCGACTGGACCGCGCGCCGCCAGATCACCGCGATCGACCACGCCCTGGTCTTCGCGACGGCGGGCGGGGCGTACGACGTCTACGTCCCGCCGCACCGCCCCAGCCGCACGGACGCCGCGACCCGCCGCTACACCTCGGTCTACGAGGTCGACATGGGCAGCCACCCGGTGCGCCTCGACCTCCAGCTGCCCAGCGACGACGACGCGTTCGCCTTCGGCGCGACGGCCGACCTCACCTGGCGGGTGCACGATCCCGAGGCCTTCGTCCGCAGCGGCGAGCGGGACGTGCCGACCCGTCTGACGCGAGAACTCCAGCAGTTCGCCCGTCCGGTCAGCCGCGGCTTCTCCATCGAGGACAGCGCGACGGCGGAGGCGGCGGTGCAGCAGGCCCTGTCCGTCGGCTCCTTCGCGGCCGGCATCGGCCTGACGGTCACCTGCGTCCTCCGGCTCAGCCTCGACGACGAGGCGATCGCCCACCGGCGCCGGCAGCGGGCGCTGCGCTACGAGACGGACATGCTCGACCCCGAGCACGCGTACCGGATGCGGCTGGCACAGCAGAGCTTCGAGCTGGAGGCGCTGCAGCAGCGTCAGCAGCAGCAACTGGTGGCCGAGAAGATCCACTTCTACCAGTACTGGCTCCAGCACGGCGGGGTCGGCGCCTGGGCCCTCCACCTCGCCGCCCACCCCGAGGACACCCAGCTGGTCATCAACAACATCCACCAGGACCAACTGACCTTCATCAAAACCCAGTTGGAACTGATCGGCGGCGACGACCTGGAGGACTACCAGAAGGCCGAGTCCCTGAAACAGATCCGCCAGGAGGTCGACGACCTCCTCCACCGCAGAACCCAGCCCCCAGCCCCCACACCCGGCGAACTCCCCGCCGCCCCCACTCCCCCACCGGGCCCCGCCTACCCGGGAGACACGGCGACACCGGCAACCCCGACACCGGGAACACCGGGAACACCGGGAACACCGGGAACACCGACACCGGCATACGGCCCGCCACCAGGGATGCCGTATGTGCCGGGAGCACCGACGTACGGGCCGGGACCAGGGCCGACACCGGCAACGCCGACACCGGCATACGGCCCGCCGCCGGGGATGCCGTATGTGCCGGGAACCGCCCCGGCACCGGGAGCGCCGTACCCGCCCGTCCCGAGCCCGCCGCATGTGCCGGGCGCCGGTCCGGCCCCCGCCCCGGGCGCGACGCAGCCGCCCGGGACCGGGCCGATACCCGGAACGACGCCTTACGTGCCCGCCCAGGCCCCGGGGACGGCAGTCCCGCCCTCGCCGTACGCACCCACCGGCCCCGTAGGTAGCGGCGGTCCGGTCCCTGGCGGCGCCCCCACGCCCGGGCCGGCGTCCGCCCCGTACGCATCGCCCGCGCCCGCCGCCGGCCCCGCGCCGCACGTCGCAGGCGGCCCCGTGCCGGTGACGCCCCCCGCGCCGGGGTCGTACCCGCCGCCCCCACCCGGCACCTCCGCCCAGCCGGAGCCGCCCGCCGCCGACGCGGACCCCACATGACGGCGCCGGTCACCGCTCCCCCGGGCCGGCCGGTGGCCGAACGTCTCCTCGGCGAGATGCGCGGGGAGATAGCCCGTGCCGACAGCAAGGCGTCCGTGCTGGTCGCGGCGCTCGGCATGACCGCGGGGGTGTTCAGCGGACTCGTGGCGGGGCGCCAGTGGAGTCCCCAGTCGCTCTCGGTTCCCGGTGCCGTCCTGTGGTGGGCCGGGGTCGCCGCGTTCACCCTGTCGCTGTTCGCCCTGCTGCTCGCCGTACTGCCCCGCTACGGCAACGGCGCATGGGCCCCGGGGCGCCCCCTGTGCTACTTCGGCGACGTCCAACGCGCCGCACGCGAAGGCCGGTTGGCCGAGGCCCTCGCCGACACCGAACGCGACCCGGCCGCCGGCCTCACGGCGTCCCTCACCGAGACCAGCCTCATCGCCGCCCGCAAGCACCAGTGGATCCGCGCCGGCCTGATCGCCTTCTGCGCGGGCGCGCTGCTGCTCCCTGCGGGCCTGCTGACCGGCTGAGCCCGCCCCCACACACGTACCCCACCCTCACGCGCGCAGAAGGAGCCCCGTGTCCCAACCACCAGAACCAGCCGCCACTCCGGAACGACAGCACCCCACAGAGCCGCCCCCACCTCTGTACCCCACGGCCGCACCACCACCCCAGTACCCGTCGGCCGCACCACCACCGCAGTACCCCGCGAGCCCAGCACCTGCGTACTCGCCGCCCCCTCCCTCATACCCCACGGCACCACCCCCGCAGTACCCGACAGCGCCCAACGCCCCCTACCCCGCCGACACCGCCCCGCAGTACCCCACCGGACCCGACACCCCCTACCCCGCCGCCGCCACCCCGCAGTACCCCACCGCCCCATCGGCCCCGTACCTCACCACGCCGACGACCCCTGACCCGACCGCCGCACCACCACCCCCGTACCCCACCGCCCCGACGGACGTCCCACCCCCGTACGCGGCCTCCCACGCCCCGTACATCCCCCCGCAGCCCGCTCCCGCCCCGGAACCCGCCCCCGACGACCTCGACTACCGGCACCTCGGCTCCCGGGTCCACGTCGCCGCGCACCAGCGCGGCGCCGACGCCACCGCGATAGGGAGCCTGCTCGTCCACGTGCCGAGCCTCGTCGTGAGCGCGGCCGTGGTCGGCGCGATCGCGTTCGCGCTGTTCGGCACGGCCGGCGGCTGGATCGTCGTCCTCGCCTGGCTGGCCACCGGAGGTCTCGTCTTCCACCGGCCCACCGAGCTCGCCTTCGCCCGCCGTGTCCTCAAGCTCCGCGCCCCGCGGCCCGAGGAGCAGGCCCGGCTCGACCCGATCTGGCGTGAGGTCACCGCCCGCGCCGGCATCGAGGCGCACACCTACGAGCTCATGGTGGAGAACAGCCCCGAGCTCAATGCCTCGGCGGTCGCGGGACATGTCGTCAGCGTCACGACGTACGCCCTCAACGAGATCCCCAGCAGCAACCTGGCCGCCGTACTCGCCCATGAACTCGGCCACCACACCGGCGGTCACGCCTGGGCCGGCCTGCTCGGCTACTGGTACTCCCTGCCCGGCCGGATCGCCTGGACGGTCACGAAGTTCGTGGCGCGGATCGCCCTGGCCATCGCCGCCGTGCTGTCCTGGCGGGCCTACTTCCTGGTCGCGTTCGTCATCGGCATGTGCCTGGTCGGCGGGTTCATGGCGGCCTGGTACCTCACCCTGCCTCTCGTCCTCGCCCCCTACCTGCTCGCGTTCATGGGCCGCAAGGCCGAGCTGCGCGCCGACCAGCAGGCCGCGGTGCTCGGTTTCGCCGGGCAGATGACCCAGGTGCTGCACCAGCTGCAGGCGGAGGAGGACCGCGAGAAGGCACAGATCGTGGCGGCCGGCCACCACCTCAAGGAGCCCGGCACCTTCGCCCGGCTGCTCTCCACCCACCCCGACCACCACACCCGCATCCAGGCCCTGGAGCCGTACCTGCGCACCGGCCTCTGAACCCGGACACGCCGAAGGGCGGTCACCCCGTACGAGACGAGGTGACCGCCCTTCAGAACTTCAGGACTTCAGACCTTCAGAACCAACTACTACTGGTTGTACGGCCCGTAGTCGTAGTCCTCCAGCGGAACGGCCTGGCCGGAGCCCGTGCCGAACGGCGAGTAGTCGATGTCGTCGTAGCCGACGGCCGAGTACATCGCGGCCTTCGCCTCCTCGGTGGGCTCCACCCGGATGTTGCGGTAGCGGGACAGACCCGTACCGGCCGGGATGAGCTTACCGATGATGACGTTCTCCTTGAGGCCGATGAGGCTGTCGGACTTGGCGTTGATCGCCGCGTCCGTCAGGACTCGGGTCGTCTCCTGGAAGGAGGCGGCCGACAGCCAGGATTCCGTCGCCAGCGAGGCCTTGGTGATACCCATCAGCTGCGGACGACCGGAGGCCGGGTGACCGCCCTCCTGGACCACACGACGGTTCTCGGTCTCGAACTTCGAGCGCTCGACCAGCTCGCCGGGCAGCAGCTCGGCGTCGCCGGACTCGATGATCGTCACGCGGCGCAGCATCTGCCGGATGATGATCTCGATGTGCTTGTCGTGAATCGACACACCCTGCGAGTTGTAGACCTTCTGGACCTCGCCGACCAGGTGGACCTGGACGGCACGCTGGCCCAGGATGCGCAGCACGTCGTGCGGGTTGGTGGCACCCACGGTGAGCTTCTGGCCCACCTCGACGTGCTCGCCCTCGCTGACCAGAAGACGCGCGCGCTTCGAGATCGGGTACGCCGTCTCGTCGCTGCCGTCGTCCGGGGTGATGACGATCTTCTTGGTCTTCTCCGTCTCCTCGATGCGAACGCGGCCGCTCGCCTCGGAGATGGGAGCAACACCCTTCGGGGTACGGGCCTCGAAGAGCTCGACGACACGCGGCAGACCCTGGGTGATGTCGTCACCGGCCACACCACCGGTGTGGAAGGTACGCATCGTCAGCTGGGTGCCGGGCTCACCGATGGACTGGGCGGCGATGATGCCGACCGCCTCACCGATGTCGACCAGCTTGCCGGTGGCCAGGGAGCGGCCGTAGCACATGGCGCAGGTGCCGACGGCGGACTCACAGGTCAGGACCGAGCGGGTCTTGACCTCGGAGACACCGTGCCGGACCAGCTCGTCGATGAGGACGTCGCCGAGGTCGGTGTTGGCCGGGGCCAGCACCTTGCCGTCGACGGTGATGTCCTCGGCCAGCGCACGGGCGTACACGCTGGTCTCGACGTTGTCGGCCTTGCGCAGCACACCGTCCGCGCCGACCTCGGCGATCGCCAGCTTGAGACCGCGCTCGGTGCCGCAGTCCTCCTCGCGGATGATGACGTCCTGCGAGACGTCCACCAGACGACGGGTCAGGTAACCCGAGTCGGCGGTACGCAGGGCGGTGTCGGCCAGACCCTTACGGGCACCGTGGGTGGAGATGAAGTACTCCAGGACGGACAGGCCCTCACGGAAGGACGCCTTGATGGGACGCGGAATCGTCTCGTTCTTGGCGTTCGACACCAGACCACGCATACCGGCGATCTGCCGCATCTGCATCATGTTTCCTCGGGCACCCGAGTCAACCATCATGAAGATGGGGTTCGTCTTGGGGAAGTTCTCGTTCATCGCCTCGGCGACCTCGTTGGTCGCCTTGGTCCAGATCGCGATGAGCTCCTGAGTGCGCTCTTCCTTGGTGATCAGACCGCGCTCGTACTGCTTCTGGACCTTCTCGTCCTGCGCCTCGTAGCCCTTGACGATCTCCTTCTTCGCCTCGGGAACGACGACGTCGGAGATGGCGACGGTGACACCGGAACGGGTCGCCCAGTAGAAGCCGGCCGCCTTCAGGTTGTCGAGCGTCGCCGCCACGATGACCTTGGGGTAGCGCTCGGCGAGGTCGTTGACGATCTCGGAGAGCTGCTTCTTGCCGACCGAGTAGTCGACGAACGGGTAGTCCTCGGGCAGCAGCTCGTTGAAGAGCGCGCGGCCCAGGGTCGTACGCAGCCGGAAGCTGTCGCCCGACTGGTACTCCGGCTCGCCCTCCTCGGCCGCCGGCGGCGTCCAGCCACGCGGCGGGATGGTGCCCACCGGGAAGCGGATGTCGACCTGCGACTGCAGCGCCAGCTCGCCGGCGTCGAACGCCATGATCGCCTCGGCCGTGGAGCCGAACGCACGGCCCTCGCCCTTGGTGTCACGCAGCTCACCGTCGGTGGTGAGGAAGAACAGACCGAGGACCATGTCCTGGGTCGGCATCGTCACCGGACGGCCGTCGGCGGGCTTGAGGATGTTGTTCGAGGACAGCATCAGGATGCGGGCCTCGGCCTGCGCCTCCGCGGACAGCGGCAGGTGCACGGCCATCTGGTCACCGTCGAAGTCCGCGTTGAACGCGGTGCAGACGAGCGGGTGGATCTGGATGGCCTTGCCCTCGACCAGCTGCGGCTCGAAGGCCTGGATGCCGAGGCGGTGCAGGGTGGGAGCACGGTTCAGCAGCACCGGGTGCTCGGCGATGACCTCTTCGAGGACGTCGTACACGACGGTGCGGCCGCGCTCCACCATGCGCTTGGCGCTCTTGATGTTCTGCGCGTGGTTGAGGTCCACGAGCCGCTTCATCACGAACGGCTTGAAGAGCTCCAGCGCCATCGCCTTGGGCAGACCGCACTGGTGCAGCTTCAGCTGCGGACCGACGACGATCACGGAACGCGCGGAGTAGTCCACACGCTTACCGAGCAGGTTCTGACGGAATCGACCCTGCTTACCCTTCAGCATGTCGCTGAGGGACTTCAGCGGGCGGTTACCGGGACCGGTGACCGGCCGGCCGCGACGACCGTTGTCGAAGAGGGCGTCAACAGCCTCCTGAAGCATGCGCTTCTCGTTGTTGACGATGATCTCGGGCGCGCCGAGGTCGAGGAGCCTCTTCAGACGGTTGTTGCGGTTGATCACACGGCGGTACAGGTCGTTCAGGTCGGAGGTCGCGAAGCGGCCACCGTCCAGCTGCACCATCGGGCGAAGGTCCGGCGGGATGACCGGGACGCAGTCGAGGACCATGCCCTTGGGGCTGTTGGAGGTCTGCAGGAACGCAGACACGACCTTCAGCCGCTTCAGCGCACGGGTCTTCTTCTGGCCCTTGCCGGTACGGATGATCTCGCGGAGCTTCTCGGCCTCCTCGTCGAGGTCGAAGGACTCCAGGCGCTTCTGCAGCGCCGCGGCACCCATCGAGCCGTCGAAGTACGTGCCGAAGCGGTCACGCAGCTCGCGGTAGAGGAGCTCGTCGCCCTCGAGGTCCTGGACCTTGAGGTTCTTGAAGCGGGTCCACACCTCGTCGAGACGGTCGATCTCGCGCTGCGCACGGTCGCGCAGCTGCTTCATCTCACGCTCGGCACCCTCGCGCACCTTGCGGCGCACGTCGGCCTTGGCGCCCTCGGCCTCCAGCTCGGCCAGGTCGCTTTCCAGCTTCTTGGCGCGGGCCTCGAGGTCGGCGTCCCGGCGGTTCTCGATCTGCTGGCGCTCCACGGAGACGTGCGCCTCCAGGGAGGGCAGGTCGCGGGTGCGGCGCTCCTCGTCGACGTACGTGATCATGTACGCCGCGAAGTAGATGACCTTCTCCAGGTCCTTCGGGGCGAGGTCGAGCAGGTAACCCAGCCGCGACGGAACGCCCTTGAAGTACCAGATGTGCGTGACGGGGGCGGCCAGCTCGATGTGGCCCATCCGCTCACGGCGCACCTTGGCGCGAGTGACCTCGACGCCACAGCGCTCACAGATGATGCCCTTGAAGCGGACGCGCTTGTACTTGCCGCAGTAGCACTCCCAGTCCCGGGTCGGACCGAAGATCTTCTCGCAGAAGAGTCCGTCCTTTTCGGGCTTGAGGGTGCGGTAGTTGATGGTCTCGGGCTTCTTGACCTCGCCGTGGCTCCACTGACGGATGTCGTCAGCGGTGGCCAGACCGATCCGGAGCTCATCGAAGAAGTTGACGTCGAGCACTATGCGTCAATCCCTCTCAGGGTTGTAAGTCTTGGGGTCTGAAACGGGGGTCCTGGGGCCGGCCGGAGGTTCCTCACCAGTTCCTCCGGCCGGACTCCCGTCAGACCTCTTCGACGCTGCTCGGCTCGCGCCGGGACAGGTCGATGCCGAGCTCCTCCGCAGCGCGGAAGACATCCTCGTCGGTGTCGCGCATCTCGATGGACATGCCGTCCGAGGACAGCACCTCCACGTTGAGGCACAGGGACTGCATTTCCTTGATGAGCACCTTGAAGGACTCGGGAATGCCGGGCTCGGGGATGTTCTCGCCCTTGACGATGGCCTCGTAGACCTTCACGCGGCCGGTGACGTCGTCGGACTTGATGGTCAGCAGCTCCTGGAGGGCGTACGCGGCGCCGTATGCCTCCAGCGCCCACACCTCCATCTCACCGAAGCGCTGGCCACCGAACTGAGCCTTACCACCCAGCGGCTGCTGGGTGATCATCGAGTACGGACCGGTCGAGCGGGCGTGCAGCTTGTCGTCGACCAGGTGGTGCAGCTTCAGGATGTACATGTAGCCGACCGAGATCGGGTCCGGGAACGGCTCACCGCTACGGCCGTCGAACAGCCGCGCCTTACCGGTCGGGAGCACCATGCGCTCGCCGTCGCGGTTCGGGATGGTGTGGTTCAGCAGACCCGCGAGCTCGTCCTCACGCGCACCGTCGAACACCGGGGTGGCGACGTTGGTGCCGGGGGCGACCTGGTCGGCACCGATGTTCTGCAGGCGCTGCGCCCACTCGTCGGCGAGACCGGAGACGTCCCAGCCGCGGCTGGCGAGCCAGCCGAGGTGGATCTCCAGGACCTGTCCCGGGTTCATTCGGGACGGCACACCGAGCGGGTTGAGGATGATGTCGACCGGGGTCCCGTCCTCGAGGAACGGCATGTCCTCGATGGGCAGGATCTTGGAGATGACACCCTTGTTGCCGTGTCGGCCGGCGAGCTTGTCACCGTCCGTGATCTTGCGCTTCTGCGCCACGTAGACACGAACCAGCTGGTTCACGCCCGGCGGCAGCTCGTCGCCTTCCTCACGGTCGAAGACGCGGACGCCGATGACCTTGCCGATCTCGCCGTGCGGCACCTTCAGGGAGGTGTCACGGACCTCGCGCGCCTTCTCACCGAAGATCGCGCGGAGCAGGCGCTCCTCGGGGGTCAGCTCGGTCTCACCCTTGGGCGTGACCTTGCCGACGAGGATGTCGCCGGCGACGACCTCGGCACCGATCCGGATGATGCCGCGCTCGTCGAGGTCGGCGAGGACCTCCTCGGAGACGTTCGGGATGTCCCGGGTGATCTCCTCGGGGCCGAGCTTGGTGTCACGGGCGTCGACCTCGTGCTCCTCGATGTGGATCGAGGAGAGGACGTCGTCCTGTACGAGGCGCTGCGACAGGATGATCGCGTCCTCGTAGTTGTGACCCTCCCACGGCATGAACGCCACGAGCAGGTTCTTGCCCAGCGCCATCTCGCCGTTCTCGGTGGCCGGACCGTCGGCCAGGACCTGGCCCTCGATGATCCGGTCGCCCTCGTTGACGATGACCTTCTGGTTGACCGAGGTGCCCTGGTTGGAGCGGGCGAACTTGGCCAGGCGGTACGTGATGTACGTGCCGTCGTCGTTGGCCGTGGTGATGTAGTCCGCGGAGACCTCCTGGACCACACCCGCCTTCTCGGCCTTGACCACGTCGCCGGCGTCGACGGCGGAGCGGTACTCCATGCCGGTGCCGACGAGCGGGGACTCGGACTTAATCAGCGGCACGGCCTGACGCATCATGTTCGCGCCCATGAGGGCACGGTTGGCGTCGTCGTGCTCGAGGAACGGGATCATGGCGGTCGCGACCGACACCATCTGGCGCGGCGAGACGTCCATGTAGTCCACGTCGTCACCGGGGACGTAGTCGACCTCGCCGCCACGACGGCGGACCAGGACGCGGTTCTCGGTGAAGCGCATGCCCTCGTCGAGGGTGGCGTTGGCCTGCGCGATGACGAATCGGTCCTCTTCGTCGGCCGTCAGGTAGTCGACCTCGTCGGTGACGACACCGTCGACGACCTTGCGGTACGGCGTCTCCACGAAACCGAACGCGTTGACGCGGCCGTAGGAGGCGAGCGAACCGATCAGACCGATGTTCGGGCCTTCGGGCGTCTCGATCGGGCACATACGGCCGTAGTGAGACGGGTGCACGTCACGGACCTCGAAGCCGGCCCGCTCACGGGACAGACCACCAGGGCCCAGCGCCGAGAGACGACGCTTGTGCGTCAGACCCGACAGCGGGTTGTTCTGGTCCATGAACTGCGACAGCTGGCTGGTGCCGAAGAACTCCTTGATGGAGGCGACGACCGGCCGGATGTTGATCAGGGTCTGCGGCGTGATCGCCTCGACGTCCTGGGTCGTCATGCGCTCGCGGACGACTCGCTCCATACGCGCCAGACCCGTACGGACCTGGTTCTGGATGAGCTCGCCGACGCTGCGCAGACGACGGTTGCCGAAGTGGTCGATGTCGTCGGTCTCGACGACGATGTTCGCGCCGCTGTCGCCGACCGTCTCGGTCTCGCCCGCGTGCAGCTTCACCAGGTACTTGATCGTCGAGATGATGTCCTCGACGGTCAGGACGCCCGCGTCGAGCGGAGCCTCCGCACCCAGCTTCTTGTTCACCTTGTAGCGGCCGACCTTGGCGAGGTCGTAACGCTTCGGGTTGAAGTAGAGGTTCTCCAGCAGCGTCTGCGCGGCCTCACGCGTGGGGGGCTCGCCTGGACGCAGCTTGCGGTAGATGTCGAGCAGCGCGTCGTCCTGGCCCTGGGTGTGGTCCTTCTCCAGGGTGGCGCGCATGGACTCGTACTCGCCGAACTCCTCCAGGATCTGCTCGGTCGTCCAACCGAGAGCCTTGAGCAGGACGGTCACGGACTGCTTGCGCTTGCGGTCGATGCGCACACCGACCATGTCGCGCTTGTCGATCTCCATCTCCAGCCAGGCACCCCGGGACGGGATGATCTTGGCGGAGAAGATGTCCTTGTCGGACGTCTTGTCGATCGAGGAGTCGAAGTAGACACCCGGCGAACGGACCAGCTGCGACACCACGACACGCTCGGTGCCGTTGATGACGAAGGTGCCCTTGTGGGTCATGAGCGGGAAGTCGCCCATGAAGACCGTCTGGGACTTGATCTCGCCGGTCTCGTTGTTGGTGAACTCAGCCGTCACGAAGAGCGGGGCCGCGTACGTGAAGTCGCGGTCCTTGCACTCGTCGATGCTGTTCTTCGGCGGCTCGAAACGGTGGTCGCGGAACGTCAGCGACATCGACCCGGAGAAGTCCTCGATCGGGGAGATCTCCTCGAAGATCTCCTCCAGACCGGACTTCGTGGGGACGTCCTGACCGGACTCCAGAGCCTCCTCGACCCGACTCTGCCAGGCGGTGTTCCCGAGCAGCCAGTCAAAGCTCTCGGTCTGCAGCGCGAGCAGGTTCGGAACCTCGAGAGGCTCCTTGATCTTTGCAAAGGAAATGCGCAGCGGGGCGGTGCTGGCGCCGTTGTTCGTATTCGCGGTCGAGGCGTTGCGCGAGGCGGCCAAGAGGGGGTCCTTCCGAGGGCTCGGACTCACTACGCGCGTACCGGTCCCTCTCCGGCGCACGAGGACAGGCTCCCCTGATTTGGCTTTTGGGCCAGGTCAGGGCGTTCCGGTCGTCGTTGCTGAGGCGAGGGCAGACCCCTGGTGACGGGCAGGGGGCAGCTAACAGGCAGCGCAAAGGGTCAGTGTAGCCACTTGGCGCACTGATGTCCAGCCCCGATTTTCTTTGACCCTCGTCACCCTCAACGCCTTCGGCACGCCTGCCCTCAACGCACGTTGATACTGCCCTCTTCGTCGCCGATCCATGCCTCGGATTCGGACCGTTCTGGCGACGCGTCCTGAGAATTGCGCGCTGCGTGCGGTTCGTCAAGGCCTGTCTCGCCCAAACCGGTCGCCACCTGGGGTGCTCGGAGGCACGGCGAAGATCACCATACCCCTCAGGTCCTCGGGTACAACTCAGCCGCCACTGGAACCCCGGGAACGCCGAAGAGCGACCACCCGGATGGATGATCGCTCTTCAGCGCTACTGCGTTACAGGCCAGTCAGGCCTGCGAAAGGTCTTACTTGACCTCGACGGACGCGCCCGCGGCCTTGAGGGACTCGGCGGCCTTGTCAGCGGCCTCCTTGTTGACCTTCTCGAGGACCGGCTTCGGGGTGCCGTCGACGAGGTCCTTGGCCTCCTTCAGACCCAGGGAGGTCAGCTCACGCACGACCTTGATGACCTGGATCTTCTTCTCGCCGGCGCCGGTGAGGATGACGTCGAACTCGTCCTTCTCCTCGGCGGCCTCGGCGCCACCGGCGGCACCGCCGGCAGCCGGGGCGGCGACAACGGCGGCAGCGGCGGCCGTGACGTCGAACTTCTCCTCGAACGCCTTCACGAACTCGGAGAGCTGGATGAGGGTCATGCCCTCGAACTCGGCGAGCAGTTCGTCCTGGGTGAGAGCCATGATGGCTTCCTTCCAAATCAATTCGGCTGGTGCCGGATGTACATGTCTGGCGGGCGTACGTTCGGCCCGCTACGACCACTTCCTGGGGCGGAGCGCCTCAGGCGGCGGTCATGATGCGAGCCGAGTTACTCGGCACCGCCCTGCTCGTCCTGCTTGGCGCGAAGGGCGTCCACGGTGCGGACGAGCTTCGTCGGAAGCGCCTGGAAGAGCTGAGCAGCCTGCGTCTGCTTGCCCTTCAGGGCGCCCGCCAGCTTGGCGAGCAGAACCTCGCGGGACTCGAGGTCCGCAAGCTTCTTGATCTCGTCGGCGGACAGCGCCTTGCCGTCAAGGACACCGCCCTTGATGACGAGGTTCGGGTTGTCCTTGGCGAAGTCACGAAGACCCTTCGCCGACGTCACCGGGTCACCGGTGATGAAGGCGACCGCCGTCGGACCGTTGAACAGGTCGTCGAGCGTGTCGATCCCGGCCTCGTTGGCCGCGATCTTGGTCAGCGTGTTCTTCACCACGGCGTACTGGGCGTCTTCACCGAGCGAACGACGCAGCGTCTTGAGCTGCGCCACGGTGAGACCCCGGTACTCGGTCAGCACGGCGGCGT
Source organism: Streptomyces sp. NPDC057280 (assembly GCF_042668605.1). NCBI lineage: Bacteria > Bacillati > Actinomycetota > Actinomycetes > Kitasatosporales > Streptomycetaceae > Streptomyces > Streptomyces sp. NPDC057280. The sequence continues at coordinate 266,155 of NZ_JBHUYR010000003.1, read as the reverse complement.
TCGAGCTGCGGAACTGGTCCGCGAGCTCGGCTACCGCGGCAGCCTTGTCGGGCCTTGCCATAAGCGTGGCCTCCTTCCGGGTGATGAGGACCGCTCAGAAGGAGCTGCGAAAAACGAAACGCCCCGGCGCAGGCGCACGGGGCGTAGCTCTACCACGCGGACGAATCCACACGGGAGCAACTTCCACAGTCACCTGCGCGGGTCGTCCGCGGTAATCAGCGGATCCTTCGGCCACCGCGCCCTCTCACGAGCACACGGCAACGACCAGCGGTCTTTGGCTTCTGAAGGAGAGTACGCGACCGGATCGCCGCGAGGCAAATCCGGTCGTACGGTGATCAGCCGCTCTGGGCTTCCTTCATCATCTCGGCGAGGTCGACGGTGTCCTTGGCGGGCGGCGCCGTGACCGTGACCGGCTTGTTGATGTCGAGGAAGGTGATGGTCAGGTCGAGCGTGCCCTTGTCGGCGGCGCCCTTCATGCGGAACTGCTTGGTGTGGTCCTCACCGTCGATCCACATGTCCATCGCGAGCTTGTCGACGCCCATCTTCTCGTACTGCTCGACGCTCTTCTCGCGCTTCTCGCGGGTCGCCTTGTCCTCGTCCTTGAAGGAGTCGCGGAGCGCGTCGAGGGTGAGGGTGCCGGTGTAGTGCGTGGTCTCGACTCCGTCGACCTTCTCGGTGCCGACCTTCTTCACGTCCTTGGCGCCGGTCATGAAGGTGGACTCGGCGGCCGGGTTCTGCTCGGCCTGTCCGGCGCCGGCGGCGCCCCCGCCGAGCTGCTCGTCGCTCAGCGCGGACATGTCGAACTTCATCCAGGTCTTGCCGTCCATCTCCTTGGCCATCTCGGGGTTGCCCCCGATGTACATGGCCTTGTCGACGAGCCGGATCTCCGCGGAGCCGTCCTTGCCCTGGTCCAGCGCCGTCATCTTCATGCTCATGGCGACGGTGGGCTTGATCCGCATCGAGGCCTCGGCCTTGATGCGCCCCTGCTCCGGGTACTCACCGGTCATCCGGTAGCGCAGGGACGAGATGTCGTCCGAGTTCTTCGCCGCCTTGGCCACCGCGGCGGCCGGCGACATCTTCGGCGACTCCTCGGAGGACTCCCCCTTGGAACAGCTCACGGCACCGGCGGCGAGGGCCACGGCGGCCAGACCCACGCCGACCGTCCGACAGCGTGCGGACCGGCAAGAAAGTCGTACAGAAATCCCCATCGATTCCCCCCAAAGGAACGCAAGAAGTGCGACGACCACAAGGAACACATGGTCGATTCACAGCGGGATCGCGAGCCTAACCGATGGGGCGCAAGCGGTCTTGTGAATTCCGTGTGGCTCAGGAGGTGGTGCCGGCGACGCTGCCGCCCTGCTTCTCCAGGAGCGTCTTGAAGTCCTCCGTGTCGCTCGCCGGGGGCTTCTCGGCGGAGACCTTCACGCCGTAGTCGCTGTAGTAGGCGGTCTGGGTCAGCTCTCCGGTGGCCATCTGGCCCTTCTCCACCTTCTTGACCAGGAGGTCCTGGTCGTCGACCCAGATGTCGACCGTCTCGGTGGTGACCCCGGCCTGTTCGAGCTGCTTCTTCAGGTCGGCGAGCTGGCTCTCACTGAGGCTGGAGTTCTTGCCGGCGAGGTCGGCGACGTCGACGGTGCCCGAGTAGTGCGTGGTGTCCTTGCCGCGGACCTTCTCCTCGCCGACCTTCTTCACGTCCCCCGAGGCCAGCAGGAGCTTCACCGACTGGTTGGGGGTGGCGTTCTGCATCTGGTCCTTGAGGTACGCGCCGGAGCCGCCCGCGAGGTCCGCGAGGTCGTCGTAGTCGTACCTGATCCAGTGCTTGCCGCCGGCCTGCTCGGCGAACGCGTCGCCCATCTTCGCGTAGTAGGCGTCGGAGAGGTACCGGGCCTCCATCTTGGTGGTGCCCAGCTGGCGCATGGTGTCGGTGAGCGTGCCGCCGGTGTACTCGATGGTGACGGTGCCGGAGATCCCGTCGGCCCAGCCGAGGGCGCCGTCGGCGGTCATGGACATCATCGAGCCCATGACGGTCGTGGACTCGACCTTGGCGGAGTCGGCGGCGTCGGTGGACTTCTCGGCGGAGCGCAGCGCGGCTATGGGGCTGACCTTGGTGGCGCTTTTGCCGGTTCCGGAGGTCCGGTCGTCCTTGTCGGAGCCCCCCGAGTCCCCCGCCGACGAACAGGCCGCGAGGCCCGTCAGCGCGGTCGTCGCGGCGATCGCGAGAGCCATCCGGCGCACACTCGTGCTCTTCATTCGTCCCACCCCTATGTGATTCCTGTCCCGCACGTTAGCGCGGGCCACTGACACACGTACCCGGATATGGGACGGGCCCCGCACCTCGAAAGGTTGCGGGGCCCGTGACCTGACTTCGGTGAGCCTCAGGCTCAGACCGCCGCCGGGTCCTCCTCGACGAGGAGGTTGCGGGTGCGGTTCGGGTCGACCGGAATGCCGGGGCCGATCGTGGTGCTGATCGCGGCCTTCTTGATGTAACGACCCTTGGCGGCGGACGGCTTCAGACGGAGGATCTCCTCCAGCGCGGCGCCGTAGTTCTCCACCAGCTTGTCGTCCTCGAAGGACGTCTTGCCGATGATGAAGTGCAGGTTCGAGTGCTTGTCGACGCGGAACTCGATCTTGCCGCCCTTGATGTCGTTGACAGCCTTGGCGACGTCCGGGGTCACGGTGCCGGTCTTGGGGTTCGGCATGAGACCACGGGGGCCGAGGACGCGGCCGAGACGGCCGACCTTGCCCATGAGGTCCGGGGTGGCGACGACGGCGTCGAAGTCCAGGCGGCCCTTCGAAACCTCGTCGATGAGCTCGTCGGCGCCGACGATGTCGGCGCCCGCGGCACGCGCGGCCTCGGCACGGTCGCCGGTCGCGAAGACCAGGACCCGGGCGGTCTTACCGGTGCCGTGCGGAAGGTTCACGGTGCCACGGACCATCTGGTCGGCCTTGCGCGGGTCGACACCCAGACGGAAGGCGACCTCGACGGTGCCGTCGAACTTGGTCGTGGAGGTCTCCTTGGCGAGACGGACGGCCTCGAGCGGGGCGTAGAGCTTGTCCCGGTCGACCTTGGCGTCCGCAGCGCGGAGAGACTTGCTGCGCTTGCTCACTGCTTCTCCTGGTGAGTCTTAGGAGTCGTGGTCCGGGCCGAGCAGGCCCTGCCACTTCTGCTTGATGTACGGGTGTTGGGGCTCAGCCCTCGACGACGACGCCCATGGAACGCGCGGTGCCGGCGATGATCTTCGCGGCGGCGTCCAGGTCGTTGGCGTTGAGGTCGGGGAGCTTGGTCGTGGCGATCTCGCGGACCTGCGCCTCGGTGATCTTGGCGACCTTGGTCTTGTGCGGCTCGCCGGAGCCCTTCTCGATACCCGCGGCCTTGAGGATCATCTTCGCGGCCGGCGGCGTCTTGGTGATGAAGGTGAAGGAGCGGTCCTCGTAGACCGTGATCTCCACCGGGATCACCCAGCCACGCTGCGACTCGGTCGCGGCGTTGTAGGCCTTGCAGAACTCCATGATGTTGACGCCGTGCTGACCCAGCGCGGGGCCGACCGGCGGAGCCGGGTTGGCCGCACCGGCCTGGATCTGGAGCTTGATGAGCCCCGTGACCTTCTTCTTCTTGGGAGGCATGCTCTCTCCGGGTCCTTACTGAGAGTTGGTTACCACCTGCGTCATTCGGATGAATCATCAGGCAGATGGCATACCGCACCACGATAGCCGCTCTTCCCTCAGGACATGAAATCGGCAGCTCAGGAAGGCTGGGGCGACGACCAGGGCGAGAACGGCGGCCGCCCCCGCAGGACGGCGACCAGGGTGCCCACCCCGAAGATCAGCAGGATCACGACGGGCAGCGAGAGCGCGGCGGTGATGGCACCGACGTACCCGTACCCGTCCTCCTCGGCCGCCCGCGTCGGGTCCGAGGGCAGGTACCGCACGACGATCTCCTCGCCGTCCCGCGAGACCTTGTTCTCCCGGGTCTCGGTGAGGGCCGGAAGGTCGGCCTCCACCCGCTTGCCGCCGGCCTCGAACTCGACCCAGCAGCGGTGCCGCCAGCAGTTGGCGCCGTCGGCGTGGAAGGTCCCCACCGCGCGGACCCCGCCCTGCACCTCGGCCACCCGCTGCCACTGCGTGATGCCCACGGAGAGCGGGGCGGCGGCGAAGACGGCCGCCAGCACGAAAAAGACGAGAGGCCAGCGGAAACGCCGAAGGCGCCCCTGCCCGGAATCCACCGGCGGGGCGCCCTCACTGCTTATGTCGGCCGGCAAAGGGCCTGACTCAGTTCTTCTGGATCTGGTCGAAGGACAGCTCGACCGGGGTCTCGCGGCCGAAGATCTCGACGAGGCCCTTGACCTTCTTGGAGTCGGCGTTGATCTCGTTGATCGTGGCCTGCAGCGTGGCGAACGGGCCGTCGGTGACGGTGACCGAGTCGCCGACCTCGAAGTCCAGCACCTGGACCTCGACCTTGCGCTGCGGAGCGGGCTTGCCCTCGGCCTCGGCGGCCTCGCGGGCGGCCTTCTCCTCGGCCTCCGGGGCGAGCATCTTGACGATCTCGTCCAGGGTCAGCGGGTACGGGTCGTAGGCGTTGCCGACGAAGCCGGTGACGCCCGGCGTGTTGCGGACGACACCCCACGACTCGTTCGTCAGGTCCATGCGGACCAGGACGTAACCGGGCAGCTTGTTCTGCTTGATCGTCTTGCGGTCGCCGTTCTTGATCTGGACGACCTCTTCCTGCGGCACCTCGGCCTGGAAGATGTAGTCCTCGACGTTCAGCGAGACGGCGCGCTGCTCGAGGTTGGTCTTCACGCGGTTCTCGTAACCGGCGTAGGTGTGGATGACGTACCACTCGCCGGGGAGGGTGCGCAGTTCCTCACGCAGGGCGACGACGGGGTCGACCGGCTCGGCCGGCTCCTCCTCGACAGCCTCTTCCTCGTCCTCGACGGCCTCGACGTCGCCGCCGGACTCGTCCTCGGCGTCCTCGTCGGATTCGTCCTCGACGTGGAGGGCGGCTTCCTCGGCGGGGTCGCCCGCCTCGTCATCGGCAGCCTCGACCTCGTCCAGGTCCTCGTCCGCGCCCTCGACGATGTCGAGCTCGTCTTCCACGGACTCGTCCGGCTCGATGGCGTCGTTCAGGTTCTGGTCAGACACGGTGGCTGCTTCTTCCTGGATACATAGGGGTGGAACATGCGAAAGGGGCGCCGGTAACCACGGCGCCCTTCGCAACATTGCTCAGCCGAAGACGTACTTGGCAGCGTGGTTGAGTCCATAGTCAATCACGGTGACCAGGCCGATCATGACGATCACGAAGACGATCACCACGGTCGTGTAGGTCGTCAGCTGGCTGCGCGTAGGCCAGACGACCTTGCGAAGCTCTGCGACGATCTGCCGGTAGAAGATGCCGAGGCGCTTCAGCGGGCCCTTCTTGGCACGCTTGCCACCCTTGCGGGCCTTCTTCTTCGACTCCTGCGCCTCGTCCTGGGCATCAGGCGTGTCGATGGAGCCCACGGCGTCCGCCATTCGTCCTCACCTGTTCCCGGGTCGTGGCCGTGCCGCGCCCGGTCTGAGCCGCACGGCGGTGCATTGCTGTACGTACATGCGCACACATCCTGGCGAAGGTGTGTGTAGCAGGGCCGGAGGGACTTGAACCCCCAACCGCCGGTTTTGGAGACCGGTGCTCTACCAATTGAGCTACGACCCTTTGTGGTTCCTCCCAAACGTACCGCATCCGTCCGAGTGCTCGGTGTGCATCGGATGAGTGCGGCCGTTGTGAGGCCAACGAGGTGAGAGTGTACGTGCTCCGGAGCCCAGCGTCGAACAGAAAGGGCCTGTGGAGACCGCGACGGCCGAAGATCGTCCCGCGCACGGCCGCCCGGGCGCCGAAGATCACCCAGGCCACCGCGCCAATACCCCGGTGAATCCGGACGGTTGTTCAGTGGTTGTTCAGTCTGTGAAACCCGCGTGCCGGGGGCGTTTCCGGTCTGAAACGATGGGCCCATGAGCGCTGCAACCTCTCCCACCGAGCGCCGGGTCTCCGCCCGAGTCGGCGCGATCTCCGAGTCCGCCACCCTCGCCGTGGATGCCAAGGCCAAGGCCCTGAAGGCCGCCGGGCGCCCGGTGATCGGCTTCGGCGCCGGTGAGCCGGACTTCCCGACCCCGGACTACATCGTCCAGGCCGCCATCGAGGCCTGCTCCAACCCGAAGTACCACCGGTACACCCCGGCCGGCGGTCTCCCCGAGCTGAAGGCCGCCATCGCCGCGAAGACGCTGCGCGACTCCGGCTACGAGGTCGACGCGAGCCAGGTCCTCGTCACCAACGGCGGCAAGCAGGCCATCTACGAGGCCTTCGCCGCGATCCTCGACCCGGGCGACGAAGTCATCGTCCCGGCCCCGTACTGGACGACGTACCCGGAGTCGATCCGTCTCGCCGGCGGTGTCCCGGTGGAGGTCGTCGCGGACGAGACCACCGGCTACCGCGTGAGCGTGGAGCAGCTGGAGGCGGCGCGCACGGAGAACACGAAGGTCCTCCTCTTCGTCTCCCCGTCCAACCCCACCGGCGCCGTCTACACCCGCGCGCAGATCGAGGAGATCGGCCGCTGGGCGGCCGAGAAGGGCCTGTGGGTCCTGACCGACGAGATCTACGAGCACCTGGTCTACGGCGACGCCGAGTTCCACTCGCTGCCGGTGGTCGTGCCCGAGCTGGCCGACAAGACCATCGTCGTGAACGGTGTGGCGAAGACGTACGCCATGACGGGCTGGCGCGTGGGCTGGGTCATCGGTCCGAAGGACGTGGTCAAGGCCGCGACGAACCTCCAGTCGCACGCCACCTCGAACGTCTCCAACGTCGCCCAGGTGGCCGCGCTGGCCGCCGTCTCCGGCGACCTGTCGGCCGTCGAGGAGATGAAGGAGGCCTTCGACCGCCGCCGCAAGACGATCGTGCGCATGCTCAACGAGATCGACGGCGTCCTGTGCCCCGAGCCCGAGGGCGCGTTCTACGCCTACCCGTCGGTGAAGGCCCTGATCGGCAAGGAGATCCGCGGCAAGCGTCCGCAGGACTCGGTCGAGCTGGCCGCGCTGATCCTGGAGGAGGCCGAGGTCGCGGTCGTCCCGGGTGAGGCCTTCGGTACGCCGGGCTATCTGCGGCTGTCGTACGCGCTGGGCGACGAGGACCTCGTCGAGGGCGTGAGCCGCATCCAGAAGCTGCTGGCGGAGGCACGGGACTGACGTTCCGCCATGAAGGGCCACCTACCGGGGACGGTAGGTGGCCCTCTGTCGTTTGTGCGAGCAAGACCACGTTCGGGGAAAGCGCTACCGGGACGGCGGTGGCGTACGGCAGGATCGGCGAATGGAGCGTGTACGTGATGTCTCTGAGCTGCCGAAAGCCCATCTGCACCTGCACTTCACCGGGTCCATGCGGCCCGGGACGGTTCTGGAACTGGCCGACAAGTACGGCGTACGGCTGCCCGACGCGCTGACGGAGGCGCTGACCAGCGGGGAGCCGCCGCGGCTGCGGGCCACGGACGAGCGGGGCTGGTTCCGGTTCCAGCGGCTCTACGACGCGGCGCGTTCGTGCCTCAGGCAGCCCGAGGACATCCAGCGTCTGGTGCGGGAGGCGGCCGAGGAGGACGTCCGGGACGGCTCGGGGTGGCTGGAGATCCAGGTCGACCCCACGTCGTACGCCCCACGCCTCGGCGGGCTGATCCCGGCGCTGGAGATCATCCTCGACGCGGTGGAGACGACCTCGCGGGAGACCGGGCTCGGGATGCGGGTGCTGGTCGCCGCGAACCGTATGAAGCACCCGCTGGACGCGCGCACGCTGGCCCGGCTGGCCGTGCGGTATGCCGACCGGGGGGTGGTCGGCTTCGGGCTGTCCAACGACGAACGCCGGGGCATGGCGCGGGACTTCGACCGGGCCTTCGCCATCGCCCGGGAGGCCGGGCTGCTGTCGGCGCCGCACGGCGGGGAGCTGGCCGGGCCGTCGTCCGTACGGGACTGTCTTGACGACCTCGACGCGCACCGGATCGGGCACGGAGTGCGGGCCGCGGAGGACCCCAGGCTGCTCAAGCGGCTGGCCGACCGGGGTGTGACCTGCGAGGTCTGTCCGGCCTCGAACGTGGCGCTCGGGGTGTACGAGAAGCCGGAGGACGTGCCGCTGCGGACGCTGTTCGAAGCGGGGGTGCCGATGGCGCTCGGCGCCGACGACCCGCTGCTGTTCGGCTCACGGCTCGCGGCCCAGTACGAGATCGCCCGACGGCATCACGGTTTCACGGACCGGGAGCTGGCGGAGCTGGCCCGGCAGTCGGTACGGGGCTCGGCGGCGCCCGAGGACGTGAAGGCGAAGCTGCTGGCGGGGGTCGACGACTGGCTCAGCGGCCCGGTGTCCTGAGGTCGCGGTCGCGCGGCCCTGGTCCTTTGGGGGCGCCCGGCCTCTTGAAGTGGGTGTAGGGCGGATACGGCTTGAAGCAGATGTCCACCTCCAAGGGGTGCCCGCCGGTTCCGGGCGGCTCGGCGAGCGTGAAGGCCGTCATGAACGCCATGTGCCCTGTGACGGCGTGCTTGTGCAGCGGTCCCCAACCGGCCGCGTGGGCGAACGCGGTGGCCATCTCGACGAAGAGGTCCCTGGTGCCGAAGAGGAACAGCGTCCGCGCGTGGGTGGCGTGCCGCAGTTCGCTGCGGGCGTCCGCGTGGGACCGGCGGGTGCGCCAGGACTCCATGTCCCGCGCGGTGCGGGCCTCGTCGGTGCGTACGGTCAGCGGGGCGCCGCGGGTGAGACGGCGGCGCAGCTCCGGCCACTGACTCGCGCGCAGGCCGGCGCTGTCGTGGGCCAGGACCAGGTCGACGCGCTCGCCCCATCCCTCGTCGGGCGGGACGCCGTCGCGCAGCGGGACGTGGACGATCGTGCGGCGCGAGTAGGCGGCGAAGGAGCAGAGGCCGGCGAGCCGGTTCAGCCCGTCGTGATCACCGAGGAGCAGGCCGATGGGGTCGGGGGCGCTCAGTGAGGTGTGGCGCAGGGGGGTGCGGGGGCGGACGACGCGGTGGGAGTGGGGGCCGATGCGGGGGGTGAACTCGGTGAGTCGCAGGCGCATCGCTCAAGCGTTCCGGGTGGTTGCCGGGCCCGGCAACTGAGATTCCGCGGGGCTACGGGAGTGCAGGGCTGCGGGCCTACGGACCGGACCTACGGGCCTACGGGCCTACGGGCCTACGGGCCTACGGGCCTACGGGCCTGCTAAAGGGTCACGCCGACCGTCACCGGTTCGTTGACGAGGGTCACGCCGAAGGTGCGGTGGACTCCGGCGACCACCTCCCGGGCGAGGGCGAGGAGGTCCTCCGTGGTCGCCTCGCCGCGGTTGGTGAGGGCGAGGGTGTGCTTGGTGGAGATGCGGGCGGGGCCGGTGCCGTAGCCCTTGGTGAAGCCGGCCTTGTCGATCAGCCAGGCGGCGGAGGTCTTGGTGTGGCCGGGGCCGGCGGGGTAGGCGGGCGGTTCGGCGTCCGGGCCGAGGTGCTGCTTCACGCGCGCGTGGAAGGCGGCGAAGTCGCTGTCGCTGAGGATCGGGTTGGTGAAGAACGAGCCGGCCGACCAGGTGTCGTGGTCGTCGGGGTCGAGGACCATGCCCTTGCCGGAGCGCAGCTTCAGCACGGTCGCGCGGGCGTCGGCGAGGGGGACGCGGTCGCCGGGTTCGACGCCGAGGGCGCGGGCGGTCTCGGCGTACTTGAGGGGCGCGGAGAGACCGCCGGCGTCCTCGAGTTCGAAGCGGACGCGGAGGACGACGTACCGGTCGGGGTCGGCCTTGAAGCGGCTGTGGCGGTACGAGAAGGCGCAGTCGGCGTTGGTGAGGGTGACGGTGTCGCGGGTGACGCGGTCGTAGGCGATCACGTGGGTGATCGTGGCGGAGACCTCCTGGCCGTAGGCGCCCACGTTCTGAATGGGGGTGGCCCCCGCGGAGCCGGGGATGCCGGCGAGGCACTCGATACCGGCGAGCCCGGCGTCCACGGTGCGGGCGACGGCGTCGGTCCAGACCTCACCGGCGGCGAGCTCCAGGCGGGTGCCGTCGAGCTCGATGCCCTTGGTGGCGATCAGGAGGGCGGTGCCGTCGAACCCCTTGTCGCCGATGACGAGGTTCGATCCGCCGCCGATGAGCAGGAGGGGCGTACCCGAGTCGTCCGCCTCGCGCACGGCGTCGATCACCTCGGCGTCGGTGGTGGCGGTGACCAGCCGGGTGGCGGGGCCGCCGAGACGGAAGGTGGTGAGCGGGGCGAGGGGGGCGTCGTGTCGTTCCTGCACGGGTCAAGGGTACGTGGGCGCTGCCGCTGGGCTGAGCGCGGTTCGGCGCGTTGTGGGTCGGGGCCGCGCCGGGGGGTGTCCGTCCTCGGAACGGCGCGGAACGGGTCTCCTAGAAAGGGCGCCCGTGTTGACGCGCCAACCGCTGCGGGCGGACACCCCCCGACACGTCCCCTCACCGCCATACGCGGGTGCCGCGCCGCGGGGGTGCGCGCCTCCTGTCACGCCGGGGACTGCAACGCCCTCAGGGGCGCGGGGAACTGCGCGACCAGCCACAACGCACCCGCAGCCGACCGACTGCCGTCCCCCTCATGCCTCCGACGGCCCCGCCCCCACCAGAGGGACGGAGCCGTTCGCACGGTCAGGCCGCGACCGTTTCGCGTACGGACGTCGTGTCGTCCAGGGTTACGTCCCGTCCGGCACGCGCCCGGGGAATCATCAGCGCCGCGACACCCGCCAGCGCCACAACCCCCGCCCCGGTCACCAGCGCGGGCCGCAGCCCCTCGACGAACGTCTGGCCGGTCTCGTAGCCGCCCTGCGCCGAGAAGATCGACCCCATGATCGCGATTCCGAGCGCGCCGCCCACCTCACGCAGCGCGTTGTTCGCCCCGGAAGCGATCCCCTGCTCCGAACGCCGCACGCTGGACATGACCAGGTTGGAGGCGGGTGCGAAGAACAGCCCCATGCCGATGCCGCTGATGATCAGGCCGGGCAGCTGGACGCCGTACGACGCGTCGACGGTGATGACCGACGCCAGGTACGCGAGCCCCGCCGCCTGGAAGAAGAGGCCGGTGGCGACCACGGGGCGGCCGCCGATCCGGTCGGAGAGGATGCCGGCGATCGGCGCGACGAGCATCGGCATGCCCGTCCACGGCAGCATCCGCAGCCCCGCCTCGGTCGGCGAGTACCCGAGCACTCCCTGCATGTACTGGCTGAGCAGGAAGATCGACCCGAACATGCCCAGGAACATCAGCAGACTGGCCGCGTTGATGCCGGAGAAGGCCCGCGAGCGGAACAGCCGCATCGGCAGCATGGGGTTCTTGGCGCGGGTGCTGTAGATCACGAAGCCGGCCAGGAGGGCGGCGCCCGCGAACAGGGCCGTGAGGACCAGGCCGTCCGTCCAGCCGTCCGCCGGGCCGCGGACCAGGCCGTAGACGATCCCGAAGAGGCCGCCGCTGGCGAGCAGCGTGCCGGGGATGTCGAGCGGGGCGCCGGTGCCGTACGACTCGGCGAGGCGCAGTCGGGCCAGCGGCAGCAGGGCGACGCCCAGCGGAACGTTCAGCCAGAAGATCCACTGCCAGGAAATGTGCTCGGTCAGGCTCCCGCCGATCAGCGGTCCGGAGGCCACGGCGAGTCCGTTGACCGCGCCCCAGATGCCGTACGCCATCCCGCGCTTCGCGGCCGGCACGGCGGCGGTGAGCAGGGTGAGCGTCAGCGGCATCATGATCGCCGCCCCCACGCCCTGGACCGCGCGGGCGGCGATGAGGCTGTCGATGCCGGGTGCGAGGGCCGCTCCCGCGGAGGCGAGGGTGAAGATCATCACGCCGGTGAGGAAGAGCCGTCGGCGGCCGAAGCGGTCCCCGAGAGCCGCGCCGAACATGAGCAGGACGGCGAAGGTGAGGGTGTAGGCGCTCACCGTCCATTCCAGGTCGTGCAGTCCGCCCCCGAGGTCCTCGCGGATGGAGGGCAGGGCGGTGGTGACGACGAGGTTGTCGAGGGCCGCCATGAACCCGGCGACGCTGGTGATGACGAGGGCCCAGATCATTCCCCCGCGTGACGTCTTGTCTGCGACTGGCTGTGACATTGCTCCCCCAAGAGCTGCCTAGGTAGTTATGGATTACTAACTTTCGCGCTCATGAAAAGGCGCCGCTGACGCCTTGTGACTCACTTCTCCAGCAGACCCGTGTCCCCCGCGGACGGGTACATCCCCTCCCACACCCGGTGCCCGGGCGGAAAGCCCATCGCGACCAGGCAGTTGATGAGCATCCCGTGCGCCAGGAAGTCCGTCGTCTGACCGACGTCGGCACCGAGCGGCAGATGGACCGTGTCCCACAGCCGCATCCACCCCTCCCGTACCGCCGCCCCGAACTCGTGGTCGCCCTCTCCCTCGGCGGCGCCCACGGCGACGTACATCTGCATCTGCATCAGCAGCCGCTCCGGATGCTCCGAGATGACCCTGGTGTACGCGTTCGCCATGGCCAGCAGGGCCTCTTCGCCCTGGAGCCCCTTGGAGGCCTCCTCGAAGGTGCGGATGGTTTCCTCCACACACCGCTCCGACGCCGCCAGGAAGATCGCCTTCTTGCCGGAGAAGAGCCGGAAGAGATACGGCTGCGAGACCCCGACCCGCTTGGCGATCGCCTCGGTCGAAGTGCCGTGGTAACCGCCGCGGGCGAACTCGATCGTCGCCGCGCGGATCACGCTCTCGCGCCTCTCCTCTGCGCTCATCCTGGCCATGAAGAGAAAGTTAGTACTCAATCACTAACTAAGTCAAGGGCTTCCCCGTAACTCAGTCCTGGGTCCTCTCGGACAGTCACGGCTCGGCTCCCTCGGACAGTCACGGGTCCCTCGGAACGACTTCACCGCACCGGCCGTTCGGGCCGGTAGGGGGCCTCACACCAGTAAGGGGCGCCCCACCATGGAGGGCGCCCCTTACCCACGCATGCTGCCCGTCAGGCCAGTCGTACGACCGCCCGGGACATCCCCAGCACCTTCTGTCCGGCGCTGGTCGCCGTCAGGTCCACGCGGACCGTGTTGTCGTCGAGCTTGGCCGCTACCTTGCCGCTGACCTCGATCACGGCGCCCTGGTCGTCGTTCGGGACGACGACGGGCTTGGTGAAGCGGACGCCGTACTCGGCGACGGCCCCCGGGTCGCCGACCCAGTCCGTCACCACGCGGATCGCCTCGGCCATGGTGAACATGCCGTGCGCGATGACGTCCGGCAGTCCGACCTCCTTGGCGAACTTCTCGTTCCAGTGGATCGGGTTGAAGTCCCCGGAGGCACCCGCGTACTGGACGAGGGTGGCGCGGGTCACGGGAAAGGTCTGGGCGGGCAGCTCGGTGCCGACCTCGACGTCGTCGTATGCGATCTTCGCCGTCATCGTCTTCCTCACGCCTCCTCGGCCGCGCGCGCGACGAGCTTGGTCCAGGCGGTCACCACGTGCTCGCCGGCCTCGTCGTGGACCTCGCCGCGAATGTCCAGGATGTCGTTGCCCGCCAGGGACTTGATCGCCTCGATGGTGGAGGTGACCGTCAGCCGGTCGCCCGCGCGGACCGGGCGGCTGTAGGCGAACTTCTGGTCGCCGTGCACCACACGGCTGTAGTCCAGGCCCAGTTGCGGGTCGGCGACGACCTGGCCGGCGGCCCTGAACGTGATCGAGAACACGAAGGTCGGCGGAGCGATCACATCGGGGTGACCGAGCGCCTTGGCCGCGTCCGGGTCGGTGTACGCCGGGTTGGCGTCCCCCACGGCCTCCGCGAACTCACGGATCTTCTCCCGGCCCACCTCATAGGGGTCGGTGGGCGGGTAGGTCCGCCCCACGAAGGACTGGTCGAGCGCCATGGACTCGGCACCTCCTGATCGCTGGGTCATCGCAGTACTGGCCGGTATCGGCCCATGAACGACGCGAGGCCGCCCCCCTGACTGCTGGGGGCGGCCTCGCGTACGAGCCTGATTTATCGCGTTTCGCGGTGCGCGGTGTGCGCGTTGCAACGCGGGCAGTGCTTCTTCATCTCCAGTCGGTCCGGGTTGTTACGCCGGTTCTTCTTGGTGATGTAGTTCCGCTCCTTGCACTCCACGCAGGCCAGCGTGATCTTCGGGCGGACGTCGGTGGCAGCCACGTGAGTGCTCCTTGACGAACGGATAGGACTGATTTAACGCAAAGAAGAGTAGCCGATCGAAGGACCGACCCCACAATCGGCTACTGTCAGTAGCGGTGACCGGACTTGAACCGGTGACACAGCGATTATGAGCCGCTTGCTCTACCGACTGAGCTACACCGCTGTGATGCGATCCGTCCCCGCCTTGCGACGGGAACCTCACACACCAGAGCCCCAATACGGAATCGAACCGTAGACCTTCTCCTTACCATGGAGACGCTCTGCCGACTGAGCTATTGGGGCGAGCGATGAAGACATTACACGGTCCGCAGCGGTTCACCCAAATCCGTTTCGAGGCCCCGCCCGCGCCCGCTCCGGCACCCTCCCCACCAGCCTCCGAGGCCCCTCCCGTACGGCGGACCACACCCGGACCACACCGGTACGACTATTGCGCTCCTCCGCGCCGTGAGCGGATCGCCACCCTAGGCTCGACTCACTCTGCGTGATCTTGCGTCCCCGCCACGAGCCTTGACCTTGAGCCCCTGGAGCGCGATGCCCGACAGCCAGCCGCAGCCGCACCCCTCGTCGTCCTCGTCCGGCGCCTCCGACACCACCTCTCTGCTGCTGTGCGGGGCACAGCTGACCGACGGCAGGACCGTGGACGTGCGGCTCGGCGGCGGGCGCATCGAGGCGGTGGGCACGGCGGGCAGCCTGGCGGCGGGCGGCACGCGCGCGTGCGGGACACGCGTGGACCTGAGCGGCTATCTGCTCCTCCCGGCCCCCGCCGAGCCGCACGCCCACGGCGACACCGCCCTCTCCGCCGACACCGGCGGGCCGGTCTCGTACGACCCCCAGGACGTCCAGCGCCGGGCGACCGAGGCCGCGCTGCTCCAACTCGGCCACGGGGCGACCGCGTTGCGGGCCCATGTGCGGGTGGGCGACGTCCAGGGGCTGGGCGCGCTGGCCGCCGTGCTCCAGGCCCGGCGTTCGCTGCGCGGGCTCACCGAACTGACGGCGGTGGCGATGCCACGGCTGCTGACCGGCGTGGCCGGGGCGGAGGGGCTCGCGATGCTGCGGGACGCGGTGAAGATGGGCGCCTCGGTGGTCGGCGGCTGCCCGGACCTCGACCCGGACCCCACCGGCTATGTGCAGGCGGTCCTGGACGTGGCCTCGGAACACGGCTGTCCGGTCGACCTCCACACGGACGCCGGCGACCCCGCCCGCCTGTCCCGCCTGGCCGCCATGGCCGGCGGCCTGCGCCCCGGCGTCACCCTGAGCCCCTGCGGCAGCCTCGGCCGCCACCCCTCCGAGATCACCTCCCGCACCGCCGACCAGCTCGCCGCGGCCGGCGTGACGGTCGTATGCCTGCCGCAGGGCGGCTGCGGAGGCGTGGAACGGCGCGCCACGGCTCCCGTACGGCTGCTGCGCGCCGCCGGTGTGCGGGTGGCGGCCGGCAGCGGCGCGCTGCGGGACGTCTCCAACCCGGTGGGCCGCGGCGACCCGTTGGAGGCGGCGTACCTCCTGGCCTCGCGGCACGGCCTGCGTCCCGAGGAGGCGTACGACGCCGTCAGCATGTCCGCGCGCGCCGCGCTGGGGCTGCCGGAGGTGCGCGTGGAGGCGGGTTTCCCGGCCGAGCTGCTCGCGGTGCGTGGGGAACGGCTGGCGGGGGCGCTGTCGCTCGCCTACAGCCGCATCGTGGTACATCGGGGGCGGGTGGTGGCGCGGACGAGCGCGGTACGGGAGTTCTGCGACTCGGCGGCTGCTGTGGAGTTGGGGCTGCCTCGGCAGGGGCGGGTTGAGCCGTCTTGAGGGGCGCGGGGACGTGTCCGGCACGGAGGCGCGGGGGTCTCCGGCGGGCGTGAGCGTGAGTTGGTGGCGGCGGGGGCCGATCCGGCTGGGCCGGGGGCCCGGGGCGGCGGGTGCCGTCGCGATGGCCGGATCGGAGCTCAACTCTCCCGGCCGGCGCGGTCGTACGCCTGATACCGGCGCGTGCCGGACACGGTCGTACGGCGGATGTCGGCGTACGGGCGTACGGTCGAAGTCATGCGCATCGTCATCGCTGGTGGTCATGGTCAGATCGCGTTGCGGCTGGAGCGCCTGCTCGCCGCGCGTGGGCACGAGGTCGCGGGCATCATCCGCAAGGCGGAACAGGGTGACGCCCTGCGGGAAGCCGGTGCCGAACCGGTTCTGCTGGATCTGGAGTCGGCCTCCGTCGAGGAGGTCGCGGCCCATCTGCAGGGGGCGGACGCGGCGGTCTTCGCGGCGGGCGCGGGTCCGGGCAGCGGCGTGGCCCGCAAGGACACGGTGGACAAGGGCGCCGCGGTGCTGTTCGCGGACGCGGCGGTCCGGGCTCGCGTACGGCGTCACGTGGTCGTGTCGTCGATGGGCGCCGATCCCGAGCACAAGGGCGACGACGTCTTCGACGTCTATCTGCGGGCCAAGGGCGAGGCCGACCGCTACGTCCGTGGCCTGGACGCCCTGGACTGGACGATCCTGCGCCCCGGCCAGCTGACGAACGACGCCGGCACCGGTCTGGTGCGGCTGGAGGCCCACACCGGCCGTGGCCCGATCCCGCGCGACGACGTGGCCGCAGTGCTGGCGGAGCTGCTGGAGACTCCGGCGACGGCCGGCCTGACGCTGGAACTGGTCGCTGGGTCGGTGCCGGTGTCGGTGGCGGTGAAGTCGGTGGCCGGGAACTGAGGGCGGGGGCGGGACCTGGGGCGGCGGTGCGTGCGGGGTTTGTGCGCGAGCCGTACCGCGGCTAGAACAGCGGCATCTGCCCGGGGAACTCGGGAACGGCGTACCCGTCCAACGCGGGCTGCGCGGCTCCCAGTTGGGCCTGTCGGCGGGAGCCCGCGCAGGAAGTGAGCTCGCCGCTCTCCCGGGCCCCGGGCGGGTCGTGCCGCGCGAAGCGCCCGGCGACCACGGCGATCTCGCGCTGACATTCGGGGCAGTTTCTGCGACGGCTGGACATGGGGTCAGTGTGCCCCGGACGAGCGTTCGCCCCACATCGTGAGGCACATCACCACTCGCTTTCCTCACGTTGCCCAGGAATACGAAGAGACCCCCTCCGCGCTGCGTTTCCGCAGTTCGGAGGGGGTCTTCCCCAGTGTGGCGGCGCCAGGATTCGAACCTGGGAAGGCTGAGCCGGCAGATTTACAGTCTGCTCCCTTTGGCCGCTCGGGCACACCGCCGGGGTTTGCTGCCCTTCGAACCGCTTTTCGGCGGTGCTCCGTGGCAACGACGTAAACAATACCCGATGGAGCGGGGTGCTTCGCCACCCGATTGATCAGCGCTCGGGGGCGGCGGGGTGGCTAGGCTTGTCCGGATGCGGCCCGGGGACTGTGCCCGGCTCGGCGGCAGCCCCGCGCACGCCGAAACGCACCCGGTACGCACCCCGATACGCACCCCGATACAAGGAGCCACAGGACATGGCCGACTCCAGTTTCGACATCGTCTCGAAGGTCGAGCGGCAGGAGGTCGACAACGCCCTCAACCAGACCGGCAAAGAGATCTCCCAGCGCTACGACTTCAAGGGCGTCGGCGCCTCCATCTCGTGGTCCGGCGACAAGATCCTGATGGAGGCGAACTCCGAGGACCGGGTCAAGGCCGTTCTCGACGTCTTCCAGTCCAAGCTGATCAAGCGCGGCATCTCGCTCAAGGCCCTGGACGCCGGCGAGCCGCAGCTGTCCGGCAAGGAGTACAAGATCTTCGCGTCGATCGAGGAGGGCATCTCCCAGGAGAACGCGAAGAAGGTGGCGAAGATCATCCGCGACGAGGGCCCGAAGGGCGTGAAGGCCCAGGTGCAGGGTGACGAGCTGCGCGTCAGCTCCAAGAGCCGCGACGACCTTCAGGCCGTCATCAGCCTGCTCAAGGGCAAGGACTTCGACTTCGCCCTGCAGTTCGTGAACTACCGGTAGTCCACGGCCGGTTCACGGCTCGTGCCGTGTCGTACGAGGAAGGGTGGGCACCTGGCCGGCGCCCACCCTTCTCGCCTGCTGGCCGCGGTCCGGGGTGGATCAGTCGCGCGAGTTGCCGAACAGGATGCGGTAGCCGATCAGGAGCACGAGAGAGCCTCCGATCGCCGCTGCCCAGGTGGTGCCGTCGTAGAAGTCCTTCGTGATCGGGTGGTCCAGCCAACGGGCCGAGATCCAGCCGCCGATGAACGCGCCCGCGATGCCGATGAGGGTCGTGCCGATGAAGCCGCCCGGGTCGCGGCCCGGCAGCAGGAACTTGGCGATGGCTCCGGCCAGAAGCCCCAGGATGATCCAACCGATGATGCTCATGCCCTGAACCTGCCCTTCCGCACTGTGCCTGCACTGTTCCGGCCCTGTGATCTACGTCCGGTCGGACTGTGCGCCTGGGCGGATGCGCGAGTGCGTCCCCACCTCGGCGGCAGCGCGAGTTCGTGCCGTGTTGATGAAGAGGACGTCACGGGTGCACCGGTTGGTTGCACTGCTCAGTAGGGTGCGGCGCATGGCACCTTCCCCACCCCGTTCCAGCTCGGATTCGGAACTGCGACGCACCCTCGGCGTGGGTGACGCCGTCGTCATCGGGTTGGGCTCGATGGTCGGGGCCGGCATCTTCGCCGCGCTCGGCCCCGCGGCGCGCGCGGCCGGCTCCGGGCTGCTGATCGGGCTGGCGGTCGCCGCGGTGGTCGCCTACTGCAACGCCACCTCGTCGGCCCGACTGGCCGCGCTGTATCCGGCTTCCGGCGGCACGTACGTGTACGGCAGGGAGCGGCTCGGGCCTTTCTGGGGTTATCTCGCGGGCTGGTCGTTCGTGGTCGGGAAGACGGCCTCCTGTGCGGCGATGGCACTCACCGTGGGCGCGTACGTCTGGCCGGGGCATGCGCACGCCGTGGCGGTGGCGGCGGTCGTGGCGCTGACCGCGGTGAACTACGGCGGTGTCCAGAAGTCCGCTCTGCTCACGCGGGTGATCGTGGCGGTCGTGCTCGCTGTCCTCGCTTCCGTCGTGGTCGTGTGCCTGGGGTCGGGGGCTTCCGATGCCGGGCGGCTGAGCAGCGGGGCCTCGGGCGGTGCGGGCGGCGTGCTGGAGGCCGCCGGTCTGCTGTTCTTCGCGTTCGCGGGGTACGCGCGCATCGCGACCCTCGGGGAGGAGGTGCGGGATCCGGCGCGCACCATCCCCCGCGCGATCCCGCTGGCTCTGGGGATCGCGCTGGCCGTGTACGCGTGTGTGGCGGTGGCTGTCCTTTCCGTGCTGGGGGCCGAGGGTCTGGGGCAGGCCGGTGCGCCGCTGACCGACGCCGTGCGGGCGGCCGGGGTGCCGGGGCTGGTGCCGGTGGTGCGGGTCGGTGCTGCCGTGGCCGCGTTGGGCTCGCTGCTCGCTCTGATCCTGGGTGTCTCACGGACGACGCTGGCCATGGCACGTGACCGGCATCTGCCCGGCGCCCTGGCGACTGTGCACCCACGTTTCCAGGTGCCCCACCGGGCCGAACTGGCCGTGGGTGCGGTGGTCGCGGTGCTGGCCGCCACGGTGGACGTGCGGGGCGCTATCGGGTTCTCCTCCTTCGGGGTGCTGGCGTACTACGCGGTGGCCAACGCCTCGGCCTGGACGCTCGATCCGGCTCCGGCGGCACGGGCGGTACCGGCGGTGGGGCTTCTCGGGTGCGTGGTGCTGGCGTTCGCCCTGCCGGGGGTGTCGGTGGTTGTGGGCGCGGGTGTTCTGGTCGTGGGTGTGGTGGCGTACGGCGTGCGGCGACGGGTGGGCGGGGCGTCGCGGTAGCAGGGCGGTCGCAGGGCCCGCCGATGCTCCCGCACGAAGGGCGTGGCCCGGATCGGCGTTCAGCGCCCTGGCTGGGCTGATACGGCCGTGGCTCTGGCGGCCGTGGTCCCCTCAGTCCCTCGTGAAGTGCGGGCCTGCAGACGGGCATTGCACATCCTGGCTGCCCCCTGTGCCCGCGTCTGCTCGTGCGCGGTCATGTGTTCATGGTGCAGGCGGGCACTGACAATCGGGGCGAGCTGTGGATAACCGTCCCGCTGTGGACAACCGCCGGACCGTGAGCAACCGGCGCGGTGGCCGGGAGCTCTACCGAGTCCTACCAGCCCGACGACGCGAACGGCCTGTCGGTCGAGACGATTTCGCGGCCCAGCGGGAACAGCGAAACCGGGATGAGCTTGAAGTTGGCGATGCCGAACGGGATGCCGATGATCGTGACGCACAGCAGGAGACCGGTGACGATGTGGCCGAGGGCCAGCCACCAGCCCGCAAGGATCAGCCACAGCACGTTGCCGACGCAGGACGGGGCGCCCGCGTCGCGGCGCTCGACCGTCGTGTACCCGAAGGGCCACAGGGCGTAGATGCCGATGCGGAAGGCGGCGATACCGAAGGGGATGCCGATGATCGTGATGCACAGCAGCACGCCGGCGGCGAGATAGCCGAGGAACAGCCAGAAGCCGCTGAGGACGAGCCAGATGACGTTCAGGATTGTCTTCACTGGTGGCGACCTGCCATCTTCTCGAGGCGGGCAATGCGTTCCGCCATCGGCGGGTGCGTGGAGAACATCTTCGAGAATCCCTGGCCCGGGCGGAAGGGGTTCGCGATCATCATGTGGCTCGCGGTCTCGATGCGGGGCTCCGGGGGCAGCGGCAGCTGCTTGGTGCCGATCTCGAGCTTGCGCAGCGCGCTGGCCAGGGCGAGGGGGTCCCCGGTGAGTTGGGCGCCGGAGGCGTCGGCCTCGTATTCGCGGGAGCGGCTGATGGCCAGTTGGATCAGGCTCGCGGCGAGCGGGCCCAGGATCATGATGAGCAGCATGCCGAAGATGCCGGGGCCGTCGTCGTCGTTGGAGCGGCCGACCGGGATCAGCCAGGCGAAGTTGACGAGGAACATGATGACGGAGGCGAGGGCTCCGGCGACCGACGAGATCAGGATGTCGCGGTTGTAGACGTGACTGAGCTCGTGGCCGATGACGCCGCGCAGTTCGCGCTCGTCGAGGATGCGCATGATCCCTTCGGTGCAGCAGACCGCGGCATTGCGTGGGTTACGGCCCGTCGCGAACGCGTTCGGTGCCTCCGTCGGAGAGATGTACAGGCGCGGCATGGGCTGGCGGGCCTGCGTGGAGAGCTCCCGGACCATGCGGTACAGCGCGGGGGCCTCGAACTCGCTGACAGGGCGGGCGCGCATCGCGCGGAGCGCCAGCTTGTCGCTGTTCCAGTACGCGTACGCGTTGGTCCCCAGGGCGACCAGGACCGCGATCACGAGCCCCATACGGCCGAAGAAGCTGCCGATGACGATGATGAGTGCGGACAGTCCCCCGAGGAGTACTGCGGTCCTGAGCCCGTTGTGCCGGCGGTGCACGGTACGCCCTCCAAGTCGTGCAGCAGGGGAACCCTTTGCTTGCTGATCTGCGGTCCTTCTGGTGTATGTCCAGTGGACCCTCCCGTTCTGGTCAACGCCAGGCGAGAGCCGCTAGTTCCCTTGTGCGTGCGGGGCGGGGTGTGAGCCGTCCGGGTGAGGGTCCGGAAGCGGCCTGGTCGTGCGGTGGTGGGTGCCCTCAGAAGAGTCCGGTGTCGGCGAAGCGCAGGACCAGTTGGGGAACCCCCGACAGGGCGATGCCGAGGACGCCGGTGAGGGCGAGTGCGGCGGTGAGGGGCGCGGGGACCCTGTGGCGTACGGCTTCGCCCTCGGGCGCGCGGAACAGCAGTGCCGTCCACTGGAGGTAGTAGTACAGCGCGATCACGACGTTGGCGGCCATGACCACCGCGAGCCAGCCGAGACCGGCGTCGACGGCGGCCGAGAAGACGGTCACCTTGGCGAAGAGGCCGATGATGCCCGGCGGAAGTCCGGCGAGGCACAGCAGGAAGAACGCCAGGAGGAGCGCGGCGAGGGGGTTGGTGGCGTACAGGCCCCGGTAGTCGCTGAGGCGGTTGCGGGACTTGGTACGGCCCACCAGTGCGGCCACCGCGAAGGCGCCGAGGTTCACGGCGGCGTACATGAGGGCGTAGGCGACGGTGGAGCCGATGGAGTGCTCGGCGTCGTCGGAGTAGGCGGCCGCGGCGATCGGCACCAGCAGGTAGCCGGCCTGGCCTACGGAGGACCAGGCGAGGAGGCGTACGGCGCTGTACGCGCGCGTGGCCTGCTGTCGGAGGGCGCCGACGTTGCCGACGGTCATGGTGAGGGCGGCCAGGGCGGCCAGTGCCGGGCCCCACACGTCGGCGTAGGAGGGCAGGGCGACGACGGTGAGGAGGATCAGGCCGGAGAAGCCGACCGCCTTGCCGACGACCGACAAGTAGGCGGCGATCGGGAGGGGCGCCCCGACGTAGGTGTCCGGAACCCAGAAGTGGAAGGGCACGGCGGCCGTCTTGAAGGCGAAGCCGATGAGGGTGAGGACCACGCCGGTCTGGGTGAGGGTGTGGAGCTGACCGTCGACGTGCTGGACGCGGTCGGCGATCTGGGTGAGGTAGAGGGTGCCCGTGGAGGCGTACACGAAGCTGATGCCCATGAGGCTGACCGCGGTCGCGGTGACCGAGGACAGGAAGAACTTCAGGGCCGCTTCCGAGGACTTGCGGTCGCCTTGGCGCAGGCCTACGAGGGCGAACGCCGGCAAGGAGGCGACTTCCAGGGCGACGATCAGGGTGGCCAGGTCGCGGCAGGCGGGCAGGAGGGCGGCACCGGCGGCGGAGGAGAGCAGCAGGAACCAGTACTCCCCTTCGGGGAGTCCCTTGTCGGCGTCCCTGAGGGCCGTGACCGACAGGAGGGCGGCGAGCAGCGCTCCGCCGAGCACCAGGAGCTGGAGGACGAGGGTGAAGCGGTCCGCGGTGTAGCTGCAGACGTCTGCTTCGCCGGACAGGCAGAAGGTGGCCCGGTCGCCGTCCAGGAGGGGCAGCAGCATGAGCGCGGAGGCGGCCAGGCCCGCGACGGACAGCCAGCCGAGCAGTGCCTTCTTCGCGTCACCGACGAAGAGATCCGCTACGAGGACGGCAAGGCCGACGACCGCCGCGATGGTGGGCGGTGCGATGGCGAGCCAGTCGACCGACTGGACGAGGTTCGCGGCCAGGGAGCTCATCGGGTGCCTCCTGCGAGGAGCTGCTGCACGGCCGGGTCGGTCAGGCCCAGGAGGGCCTTCGGCCACAGGCCGGCTACGACGGTGAGGGCGACGAGCGGCGTCCAGGCCGCGAACTCGTACGCGTGGACGTCGGCGAGCTTCGGCGCGTCCTGCGGTACGGCGCCCATGCAGACGCGACGGACCACGGCGAGGAGGTAGGCGGCCGTGAGGAGGGTGCCGAAGGCCGCGATCGCCATGAAGGTGAGGAAGGCGGGGCGGCTGAGGTCGTCGGCGGGGTCGAACGCGCCGAACAGGGCCAGCATCTCGCCCCAGAACCCGGCGAGGCCGGGCAGGCCGAGGGAGGCGACCGCGGCGAACGCGAGCAGGCCGCCGAGCCGCGGGGCCTTGCCGTAGAGCGCGGCGCCGGTCTGTTCGGCAAGGGTGTCGAGGTCGGTGGTGCCCGTGCGGTCCTTCAGGGCGCCGACCAGGAAGAAGAGCAGGCCGGTGATGAGGCCGTGGGCGATGTTGGCGAACAGGGCGCCGTTCACGCCGGTCGGGGTCATGGTGGCGATGCCGAGGAGGACGAAGCCCATGTGGCCGACGGAGGAGTAGGCGATGAGGCGCTTGAGGTCGCCCTTCGCGCCCTGCTTGGCGAGGGCCAGGCAGGCGAGGGATCCGTAGATGATCCCGACGACGGCGAAGGCGGCGAGGTAGGGCGCGAAGTCGGCGAATCCGTCGGGCGCGATCGGCAGCAGGATCCGGACGAACCCGTACGTGCCCATCTTCAGCAGGACGCCGGCCAGCAGGACCGAGCCGACGGTCGGCGCGGCGGTGTGGGCGTCGGGCAGCCAGCTGTGCAGCGGCCACATCGGGGTCTTGACCGCGAGTCCGAGCCCGATCGCCAATACGGCGATGACCTGCACGGATGTGGTCAGCGACCGGCCGTTGTCAGTGGCGAGTGCCACCATGTCGAACGTGCCCGCCTTGATTCCGATCAGGAGCAGGCCCAGCAGCATGACGACCGAACCGAGCAGCGTGTACAGGATGAAACGCCAGGCGGCCGCCGTCCTGCCCTCGCCACCCCAGCGGGCGATGAGGAAGTACATCGGGATGAGCACCATCTCGAACGCCAGGAAGAACAGCAGCAGATCGAGAACGGCGAAGGTCGCGAGGGTGCCGGACTCGAGGACGAGCAGCAGTGCGACGAAAGCCTTCGGGGTGGGACCCGCAGGCATCTTGAAGTACGAGTAGAGCGCGCAGAGGAAGGTCAGCAGCGCGGTCAGGACCAGAAGGGGGAGGGAGATGCCGTCGATGCCGAGGTGGATGCGCACGTCGAGTGCGGGGATCCAGCTGATGTCGGTCGTGGCCTGCATCTTCGACGGATGGTCGTGGTCGAAGCCGAGCGCGAGGACGATCGCGGCGACGAGAATCGCGCCGGTCACCGTCACACCGTGCCGGAGCACGGCCTGCTCGGGCGACTTCCCCTTCAGCCCGGGCGGTGCGGGCAGCAGGGCGGCGACGGCACCGAGGAGTGGGCCGACGACGACGAACGCCAGAAGGAACTGCATCACGGACTCGTTGATATCGATCACGCCTGCTCACGCTCCCGTGGCGACGAGGACAGCGGCGACCGCCAGGACGACGGTGCCGGCGAGCAGCGCGCTCACATAGGTCTGCACATTGCCGGTCTGTGCCCGCCGTACGGCCCAGCCCAGCGCCCGGGGCGTGGCCCCGGCGCCGCGTACGTAGGTCTCGACGACCGCGCGGTCGAGGAACCGGACGAGGGTGGCGCCGGCCTGGACCGGGCGGACGAAGAGGGCCGAGTAGACGGCGTCGAGGTGGAAGCCGACGGCCGCGTGCCGGTGCAGCGGGCCGAGCAGGAGCCGGCCGGGATCGGCGGGGTCGGGCGCGTAGGCGATGTCCCCGTACGCCGGCTCGTGACTGGCGATGGCCTCGGCTTCGACGAGGGCGGCGTCGCCCTCCGGGTGGGCGGCGACCGCGCCCAGCGGCACGCGGGCCGCGAGGGCGGTGGTGTGCCGCCAGGCGGCGTAGGTGACGATGCCGCCGACCAGGGCGACTCCCGTGCCGACGACGGACGTGGTGAGGGTCGGGGTCAGGTCGCGGCCGTCGAACCAGTCGGGGAGCACGCGGTAGGCGAATCCGCCGACGGCGAGGGACGGGACGGCGAGCACCCACAGGACCACGTTCATGGTGAGGGGCTGGCGGCCGTGGTCGGGGGCCTCGACGCCCTGGCCGCGGAAGGCCAGCAGCCACAGGCGCGTCGCATAGGCCGCGGTGAGGAGGGCCGTGAGCAGGCCGGCGACGAGGACGACCCAGCCCGCAGCGCCGGGGGCGAGCTCGGTGTGGCCGGTGGCGGCGTGCTCGGCGGCGCCGAGGACGGACTCCTTGGAGAAGAAGCCGCTGAACGGCGGGATCGCGGCGAGCGCGAGGAGTGCCACGGTCATCGTCCAGTAGGCGTCGGGTACGCGGTCGCGCAGGTGGCCCATGCGGGACATGGCGGCCAGTGAGTTGGTGCCGGCGGCATGGATGATCACGCCCGCCGCGAGGAACAGCAGCGCCTTGAAGACGCCGTGCGACAGGAGGTGGAAGACGGCGGCACCGCGGTCGCCGACGGCGAGGGCGCCGGTCATGTAGCCGAGCTGGCCGATGGTCGAGTAGGCGAGAACGCGCTTGATGTCGTCCTGGGCGAGCGCGGCGAGCGCCGAGCCCGTCATCGTCACGGCTGCCATGACGGCGAGGACGACCATCGCGGCCTGCGAGGCCTCGAAGACGGGGAGGAGACGTGCGACGAAGTAGACACCGGCGGCCACCATCGTCGCGGCGTGGATCAGCGCGGAGACGGGCGTGGGGCCCGCCATCGCGTCCGGGAGCCAGGTGTGCAGCGGGAACTGCGCCGACTTTCCGGCCACGCCCGCGAGGAGCAGCAGGGCGATCAGGGTGGGGTGGTCCAGTCCTCCGCTCGCGACGGCGTCGAGCACCTTCGTGATGCGGAACGACCCGGCGTCGGTGGCCAGCGCGAACAGGCCGATGAGGAAGGGGACGTCACCGAGCTTGGTGACCAGGAAGGCCTTGATGGAGGCGGCGCGGGCCTCCGGGGTCTCCCAGTAGTGGCCGACCAGGAAGTACGAGCAGATGCCCATGACCTCCCAGCCCACCAGCAGCACCATCAGGTCGCCGGAGTAGACGACGAGGAGCATCGCGGAGGTGAAGAGGGAGACCAGAGCCGCGTACGACGGGTAGCGCGGGTCGTCGCGCAGATAGCCGGTCGAGTAGATCTGCACGCAACTCGCGACGAGCCCGACGAGCACGGCGACGAGGGCGGCGAAGCCGTCGATGTGCAGGGCGAGTTCGATCGGGACCGAGCCGGTGGGCGTCAGCTCGGTGGCGGCGTTCACCGCCTCGTCCCCACCCTGGCGTACGGCGACGATCGCGGCCAGTACGAGAGAGGCGAGCGTCGGCATCACCGCGAGCGGGCGGACGAACCCGGGGGCCGTGCGCCCCAGGAGCAGGCCGGTGGCCGCGCCCAGGAACGGAAGGAGGGGGACGAGGACGGCGAGGGTGGTGGTGGTCACGCGGTGGCCTCTGCCTTCTCGGCCGCGGGGGCGTCGCCTTCGGAGTCGTCGGAGTCGGGGCCGTCGGACTCGTGGCCCTCGGCGGTGTCGCGGAGCCTGTCGATGTCCGAGGTGCCGCGGTTGCGGTAGACGGCGAGGACGATCGCCAGGCCGATGCCGATCTCGGCGGCGGCGATGGCGATGGTGAACAGGGTCAGGGCCTGGCCGGAGTGCAGGGTCTCCTCGGCGGTCCGGCTGAGCCAGACGTCGAAGGCGACGAGGTTGAGGTTGACGGCGTTGAGCATCAGCTCGACCGACATCAGGACCAGGATCGCGTTGCGGCGGGCGAGGACGCCGTACAGGCCGGTGCAGAAGAGGAGGGCGGAGAGTACGGCTGGATAGGCGAGGTGCATCAGCGGACGCCTTCCTGCTCGGCCGACTCGGCTGCCGGGCCCGGCGTGGTTCCGGCGGCGGGCTCGGCTCCCGTGGCGGGTCCCACGCCTGTGGCGGTCCCCGTGCCTGTGGTGGATCCGGTGCCTGGCGCGGACCCGCTGCCTGGCATGGATCCCGTAGATGCGGTGGATCCAGTACCTGTGGTGGGCCCGGTGGCTGCGGTCGATCCGGTGGCTGCGGTAGCTCGAGTTCCCGTGACCGGCTCTTTTCGCCGGATCGGGTGATTGCGGGAATCCGGGACGGATGGGGAACCACCGGACACGGGCCGGGAGTTCACAGGGGGCGAGGCCGACTCCGCCTTCGCCTTGCGGGACAGGACGATCGCGCCGACCAGCGCCGCGAGGAGCAGGACGGAGAGCGCCTCGAAGGGGAGCACCCAGTTCTGGAAGAGGCTCGCTCCGGTGGCCTCCGTCGAGCCGGCGGCGGGGCCGTCCAGATCGATCCAGGTCGCGCGGAAGGCGTCGACGACGACCCAGATCAGGGCGGCGGCCGAAGCGACGGCGACGGTCAGGGCGGCCCAGCGGTTGCCTGAGTCGGCGTCCGGGGAGCGGCCGATGGGGGCCTTGGTGAGCATCAGACCGAAGAGGAGGAGCACGACGACGGAACCGACGTAGATGAGGACCTGCACCCAGGCGATGAACTCGGCCGTGAGAAGGAGGTATTCGACGGCGAGACCCCCGAGGGCCACCACCAGCCACAGGGCGGCGTGCACCAGCTGCCGGGTGGTGACGGTGACGAGGGCGGCGCCGAACGTCACCAGTCCGACGAGGAGGAAGGCGATCTCCACACCGGTCGGGGAGAGGAAGCCGTGCGTTTCGGCGGCGAGGCTCACGACTCTCCCTCCTGCTGTTCCGCCTGGGCAGCCAGCTTCTCGGCGGTCTTGCGGGCGGCGGCGATCTCCTTCGGCTCCTCGGCGGCGGGGTCGAGGGCCGGCGGGGCCGGGACGGTCCACATCCACTCGCGGAGCTTGTCGCGTTCGTGGGTGAGGTCGCGGATGTCGGTCTCGGCGTACTCGAACTCCGGGGACCAGAACAGGGCGTCGAAAGGACAGACCTCGATGCAGATACCGCAGTACATGCACAGGGAGAAGTCGATGGCGAAGCGGTCGAGGACGTTGCGGCTGCGCTCGCGGCCACCGGGGGCGGCGGGCGGGACCGTCTCCTTGTGGGAGTCGATGTAGATGCACCAGTCCGGGCACTCCCGGGCGCAGAGCATGCAGACCGTGCAGTTCTCCTCGAACAGGCCGATGACGCCGCGGGTGCGGGGCGGGAGGTCGGGCTGGACGTCGGGGTACTGCTCGGTGACGGTCTTCTTCGTCATCGTGCGGAGGGTGACGGCCAGGCCCTTGGCGAGGCCACTGCCAGGAATGCGGGGCCGGGTGGGCGGGAGAGGCTCAGCCATGGTTACTGGATCACCACCTTGACGATGCCGGTGAGGGCGATCTGGGCGAGAGAAAGGGGGACGAGGAGGGTCCAGGAGAACTTCTGGAGCTGGTCCTCGCGGAGCCGGGGGTAGGTCACGCGGAGCCAGATCACGATGAAGGCGAGGACGGCCGTCTTCAGGAGGGTCCACACCCAGCCGAGGCCGTCGGCGCCCCAGGGGCCGTGCCAGCCACCCAGGAAGAGGACGGTGGTCAGGCCGCACAGGACGATGATCCCGGCGTACTCGGCGAGGAGGAACAGAGCGAAGCGGAGGCCGGTGTACTCCGTGTACGCCCCGAAGATGATCTCCGAGTCGGCGACGGGCATGTCGAACGGCGGGCGCTGGAGTTCGGCGAGGCCGGCGACGAAGAAGACGATCGCGCCGACGATCTGCCAGGGCAGCCACCACCACTCGAAGGCGTCGACGATGCCGGGGAGGGAGACCGTGCCGGCCGCCATGGCGACGGAGGCGGCGGTCAGCAGCATCGGGAGTTCGTAGGCGAGGAGCTGAGCGGCGGTGCGGAGGCCGCCGAGGAGGGAGAACTTGTTGGCGGAGGCCCAGCCGGCCATGAGGGAGCCGAGGACGCCTACGCCCATGACGGCCAGGACGAAGAAGACGCCGGCGTCGATGACCTCGCCGACGGCGCCCTCGCCGGGGCCGATGGGGATGGCCAGGAGGACCAGGAGGTAGGGCAGGAGGGCTACGGCGGGGGCGAGTTGGAAGATGCGGCGGTCGGCGCCCGCGGGTACGACGTCTTCCTTCTGCGCGAACTTCACGCCGTCCGCGACGAGCTGGGCCCAGCCGTGGAAGCCACCGGCGTACATGGGGCCGAGGCGGCCCTGCATGTGTGCCATGACCTTGTGCTCGGTCTGGCCGACGATCAGGGGGAAGGTGAGGAAGACGACGAAGACGATCAGGAGTCGCAGGGCGACGTCGAGAGCGTCGTTCACTGCGGGCCTCCTGCGGGGTCTTCGGGGGTGTTGCGGGTGTTGCGGGCGTTGGGGGAGCTAGGGGCGTCAGCGGTGCTGGGAGTGTCGGGGACTTCGGTGGTCCCGGGAGACTCGGGGGCGCCGGAAGACGCGGGGTGGCCGGGAGGCTCGGAGTCATCGACGGGGGTGCCGCGTGTCTCCGGGGCTTCAGGCGCCGCTTCGGGGGCGGGGGGCTGATCGGCCTGAGCCTCGCGGCCTGGGCCCGGCTCGGATTCCGGGCGGGGCTCGGCCTGGGCCTCGGGGCGCGGTTCGGCCTCGGGCTCCGGCCGCTGCTCGGCGCCGGATTCCCGCCCGGTGTCCGTCCCAGGCTCCGCTTCCCTTCCGGTGTCGGACTCGGCATCCCGTCCGGATTCGGGTTCGTCGAAGGCTGGGCGGGCGTGATGCCACGGAGCGTCGGCGCTGCGGGGAGCGCGCGAGGTGGGCTTCGGGGGCGTGGCGGCCGGGGTCGGCGCGTCAACCTGCTCGTCGGCCGGGGTGGTGCCGGAGGGCATGGGGTCAGGTGCCGGGCGCTGGCTCGCGGAGCCTTCCGAGGCGCTGCGGGAGCGACGCGGGCCGGTGGTGGCGGAGCCAGTGCCAGGGGCGCCGGCGGCCGAGCCCTCGCTCGGAGTGGCGGCGCCGCCGTCCGCCGTCTGGCTCGCCGAGCCTTGGGCAGCCGAACGCGACCGACGCGGACCGGCAGCCGGAGCACCCGGCACCGCCGAGGTCCCAGCCCCCTCCACCTGACTCGCCGAACCCTCGGCCGCCGAACGGGAGCGGCGCGGACCGGCAGCCGGAGCACCCGGCACCGCCGAAGTCTCCGCCCCCTCCACCTGACTCGCCGAACCCTCGGCCGCCGAACGGGAGCGGCGCGGACCGGCAGTCGGAGTGGTCGGGGGGGCTACCCCCTCCACCTGGCTTGCCGAACCCTCTGATGCCGTGCGGGTTCGGCGGATGGGGCGGTCGGTTGTTGCCCTCGGGGCTGTTGGGCGGGTGGGGCGGGTTGGGGCAGGGGGGAGTTGGCCCTTTTGGGGGCCCCAGTCGTTGGGGTCGGGGACGCCTGGGGGGAGCATCTGGCGGCGCTTGGGGCCGCCGTGGTCGGACTCGCCCGGTTCCTTCGCGCCGGGCCAGGCCTTGGCGACGCGGGCGGCCAGGACGAAGTCCTTGCGGAGGGGGTGGCCTTCGAAGGTTTCCGGGAGGAGGAGGTGGTCCAGGGCCGGGTGGCCCTCGAAGACGACGCCGAACATTTCGTGCGTCTCGCGTTCGTGCCAGGCCGCGCCGGCGAAGACGTGGACGGCGGTCGGCAGGGTCGGGGCGTCGTGCGGGACCGTCGTGCGCAGGAGGAGGCGGCGGACCGGGGAGAGGGCGGCGAGGTGGGCGGCGACGCGGAAGCCGGTGCCGGGTTCGTCGACGGCGCTGAGCCAGTCGAAGTAGGTGCAGCCCAGTTCGTCGCGGGCCGTCTGGAGGGCGGTGGTCCAGGAGGCAGGGGGGACGTCGACGGTGAGGACGTCGTAGGACTCCTCGGCGGTGGCGTCGGAGCCGAAGAGGTCCTCGGTGGGGGCGGGCAGCCAGCCGGTCGTGGTCATCGTTCCTCCCCCGGGGCGGGAGAGGGGGCCTTCAGCAGGTCGCTCTGGAGGGCGGCCGGGGAGGGGCGGGCGCCGGTGCCGTTGCCGTAGCGCTCCCCCAGCGACTCGCGGGCGATCTTCTCCTGGAGCTTGAGGATGCCCTGGAGGAGGGCCTCGGGGCGGGGCGGGCAGCCGGGGACGTAGACGTCGACGGGGATGATCTGGTCGACGCCCTTGGTGACGGAGTAGGAGTCCCAGTACGGGCCGCCGCAGTTGGAGCAGGCGCCGAAGGAGATGACGTACTTGGGTTCCGGCATCTGTTCGTAGAGGCGCTTCACGGCGGGAGCCATCTTGTCCGTCACCGTGCCCGACACCACCATGAGGTCTGCCTGCCTCGGGCCCGGCGCGAAGGGGATCACGCCGAGGCGGATGAAGTCGTGGCGGGCCATCGACGCGGCGATGAACTCGATCGCGCAGCAGGCGAGGCCGAAGTTGAAGACCCAGAGCGAGTAGCGGCGGCCCCAGTTGAGGACCACCTTCATCGGCTCGGGGGCCAGGCGGGCGAGGGCGCCCAGGCGCTTGGGCTCCGGCAGCAGCACGGGCTCCGGCGGGGTCGGGCCGGGAGCCGCTTCAGCGGTCGCGTCAGGAAGCGATTCGGGAGTCACGTCCGGCGTCACGTCCATGTGAGGACGCCCTTCTTGTAGGCGTACAGCAGGCCCACGGCCAGGAAGCCGAGGAAGATGAACATCTCGACGAGGGTGGTGGCGCCGTATCCGGGGGCGGCGAAGATCGTGGCCCAGGGGAACAGGAAGATCGAGTCGACGGCGAAGATGACGTAGAGGAAGGCGTAGACGTAGTAGCGGACCTGGGTGTGGGCCCAGCCCTCGCCGACGGGGTCGACGCCGCACTCGTACGTCAGGAGTTTCTCGGGGGTGGGGACCACCGGGCGCAGCAGTCGTCCGGCGCCGAAGGCGACCGCGACGAACAGCACGCCGACGACGGCGAGCAGCCCGACGACGGAGTACGACTGGAAGTAGTCCGAGTAGTCCGACGCCACGACAGTGGTCGGTTCTCGCACGTCCGCCCCTCGCTCCCTGTGATCTACCTCGTTCGACGATCTGTACGCACGGGAGTCTAGGGCCTGCTAAAGAGCGCGTAAGCAGCCCGTCACTGCTTGAGATGCCTCTATGAGAGAGCAAGGGGGGCAGGGTGGGGTTTTCCCCCGGGCGGCGCGGCGGTCCACCTCATGGCGCCGCGGCGCGCCGCGCGGCACGCTAACCCATATGACCGAACGCCCCAGCCCTTCACCGGCCACGACCTACCGGGACGACGCCTTCGACGGCGGTCCCGAGCCCCTGCCGCCCGTCCGGTTCGCTTATGACGCGCACACCTGGAAGGAGATCGCGCATCTCCTGCTGAACCTTCCGGCGGCGTTGCTCGGGTTCGTGTATGTCACGACGGTGCTGTTCACCGGTTTCGGGATGACCGTGACGGTGGTCGGGTTCCCGTTGCTGGCGGCCGGGCTGATGGGGGCGCGGAAGCTGGGCGCGCTGGAGCGGTGGCGGGCCCGGGCGTTGCTGGGGGTGCGGATCGACGAGCCGAGTCCGCTGCCGCTGAAGTCCGGCAACGCGGGCTTCTTCCAGAAGCTGTGGATGATGCTGAAGGACCCGGTGGGCTGGCGGACGGTCCTGTACGACTTCATCCGGCTGCCCTGGGGGATCCTCACCTTCACCGTCACGCTGACCTCGCTGTTCGTGCTGTGGCCGGTGCTGCCCTACCTGGCGCGGGGGCTGACCAACGCCGACCGGGCGATGGTGCGGGGACTGCTGTCGCCGTCGGACGAGCTGGAGCGTCGTATCGCGGAACTGGAGTCCGACCGGGGGGTCGTGGTCGACACGGCCGCGGCGGATCTACGGCGGATCGAGCGCGACCTGCACGACGGGGCGCAGGCCCGGCTGGTCAACCTCGCCATGGGTCTCGGGCTGGCGAAGGAGAAGCTGCTGGAGGACCCGGAGTACGCGCAGGCGATGGTCGCGGAGGCGCACGGCGAGGTGAAGCTGGCGTTGCAGGAGCTGCGGGATCTGGCCCGCGGCATCCATCCGGCGGTGCTGACGGACCGGGGGCTGGACGCGGCGCTGTCGTCGGTGGCGTCGCGGTGCACGGTGCCGGTGAAGGTGACCGCCGACCTGGGCTCCCGGCCGGCCGCGGCGATCGAGGGCATCGCCTACTTCACCGTCTCCGAGCTGCTGCAGAACATCAGCAAGCACAGTGGGGCGAGGTCGGCGTCGGTGGAGGTGTGGCGGTCGGGCGACCGGTTGCTGATCCAGGTGTGGGACGACGGCCGGGGCGGCGCCCGGCTCGACGGCGGCACGGGTATGCGAGGGCTCGCGGAGCGGCTGGACGCCGTCGACGGATTGTTCGTCATCGACTCGCCGGTGGGCGGGCCCACGACGGTGACGGCGGAGCTGCCGTGGCGGGACCGGTCGCAGGACGCCGGTCGACGCTGAGGCGTCCGGCGGACACACCGGGGTAGGGAAAACCCCCCTTCCAAGACGCCGACGGCCTCCATGGTCCGCTGACCTGCGGTCGAGCAGGGTGGAGATACGACAGGCAACCGGTACGACACCCAGGCGCGGGACGAGAGAAGGACGACGTCGATGGCCACGGATTACGGACAGAGCTACGGGTTCCTCGAGGAGCCGCGGCGGCGTCGGCTGCCGGCCGGGCTGCGGGCGCCGTTCGAGGGGCGCACCTGGCGCGAGTTCGGATATGTGCTGCTCAGCCTGCCGGTCAGCATCCTGCTGTTCACGTACGGCGTCACGATGGTCTCGATCGGTGCCGGGCTGCTGGTGACGTTCCTCGGGGTTCCGGTGCTGGCGGCGGGGCTGGCCGGGTGCCGGGGGCTCGGGGCGATGGAGCGGGCGCGGGCGCGCGGGCTGCTGGGCCTGGAGGTCGCGGACCCGGAGCCGCTGCGGATGCGGGGGCACGGGTTCCTGGCGTGGATGGGGGCCGTGTTGAAGAACGGTGCCTCGTGGCGGGCACTGCTGTACGCGGTGATCCAGTTGCCGTGGTCGGTGTTCTCGTTCGTGGTCGCGGTGAACTTCTGGGCGTACGGGTGGGCACTGCTGACGTATCCGCTGTGGTTCTGGCTGTTCCCGGCGTACGGCGGGCAGGACGGGCTTCAGCTGTACGGCGACGAGACGCATCACATCTATCTCGACAACCCCTTCGAGATCGGCGTGACGGCGTTGGTGGGGCTGTTGTTCACGCTGGCCACGCCGTGGATCGTGCGGGCGCTGACCCAGGTCGACCGGGTGCTGGTGCACGGGCTGCTGGGGCCGTCGCGGCTGGCGACGCGAGTGGTGGAGCTGGAGTCGGACCGGGGGGTCGTGGTGGACACGGCGGCGGCGGACCTGCGGCGGATCGAGCGCGACCTGCACGACGGGGCGCAGGCCCGGCTGGTGGCGCTGGCGATGGATCTGGGGCTGGCGAAGGAGAAGCTCACGGAGGATCCGCAGGCGGCGGCGCGGATGGTGGACGAGGCGCACGGTGAGGTGAAGACGGCGTTGCAGGAGCTGCGGGATCTGGCGCGCGGGATTCATCCGGCGGTGCTGACGGACCGGGGGCTGGATGCGGCGCTGTCGGCGGTGGCGTCGCGGTGCACGGTGCCGGTGCAGGTGGAGGTGGACCTGGTGGAGCGGCCGGCGCCGGCGATCGAGGGGATCGCGTACTTCACGGTGTCGGAGCTGCTGCAGAACATCAGCAAGCACGCGCGGGCGACGTGGGCGGGCGTGGATGTGTGGCGGGTGGAGAACCGGCTGATGTTGCAGGTGGTGGACAACGGGGTGGGTGGCGCGAGTGCGTCCGGCGGGTCGGGGCTGGCGGGGTTGGCTGAGCGGCTCGATGCGGTGGACGGGATTCTGGTGGTGGATTCGCCGGTGGGGGGGCCTACGCGGATCACTGCGGAGTTGCCTTGGCGGGGGGAGCGGGGCTGAGGGGGTTCAGCCGGGGGGAGCGTGGCTGAGGGGGTTCAGGGCCGGAGGGACCGGGCCTGAGGGGGTTCAGGGCCGGGGGGGGGAGCGTGGCTCAGAGGGCTTAGGTCCGTGGGGGCCGGCGTGGGGCTCTTCTCGCCCCCGCCGCCCCTACCCGTCCCATCCTCCAGGGGCTGCCGCCCCTTCGACCCCGCGTCCCTGGGGGCTCCGCCCCCAGACCCCCGTCGGCCCAGAAAGGGCCTCGTCCTCAAACGCCGGACGGGCTGGATGACGCGGGCCGACGATGAAGGGGCGGCGGGCTGGATGACGCGGGCCGACGATGAAGGGGCGGCGGGCTGGATGACGCGGGCCCACGATGAAGAGGCGGCGGGCTGGATGACGCGGGCCCACGATGAAGAGGCGGCGGGCTGGATGTCGCGGAGCGGCGATGACGGCCGGACGTCAGTCTCGGGATGCGCCGACCCTCAGGACCGTCTTCCCCCCCTGTTCCGGCCCTCCCCCAGCAGGCGGTGGGCCTTCGCCGCGTCCGTCAGGTCGTGTTCCTCCGTGATGTCCAGCCGTACCGCTCCCTCGACCGCCAGGCTCAGTGCGTTCAGAGCGTGGGTGCGCAGGGTTTCGGGGGCTCGGCGGGCCAGGTCGCCGATGTTGTAGCCGGTCAGGGTGCGGTTGTTCTTCCAGAGGGGGAGGACCGGAAGGTGCAGGTCCGGGTGGCGGGCCGCCTCGCCGTAGACCGCGACCCGGCCGAAGGGGGCCAGCACGTCGAGGCTCGCCAGGCGGGTCGGGCCGCCCACCGGGTCCAGTACGACGTCGACGCCGCGTCCCGAGGTCGCCGCCGTCACCGCCGCCGGGAAGCCGTCCCGGACGAAGACCTCGTCGTAACCGAAGGCGTCGCGGGCGTACGCGGCCTTCTCCGGCGTGCTCACCGTGCCGTACACCGCCCGCGCTCCCAGCGCCCGGGCCAGCTGTGCCGCCACGCCCCCGACACCGCCCGCGGCGGCGTGGATCAGGACCG
This sequence comes from Streptomyces sp. NPDC057280, assembly GCF_042668605.1. NCBI lineage: Bacteria > Bacillati > Actinomycetota > Actinomycetes > Kitasatosporales > Streptomycetaceae > Streptomyces > Streptomyces sp. NPDC057280. The sequence goes on along the minus strand of NZ_JBHUYR010000003.1, from coordinate 230,087 downwards.
TGTCGCCGGGCGCGAGACGGGCCGCCCCGGCCAGTACGCCGTACGCCGTGGTCAGTACGAGCGCGGCGGCGCCGCCGGTGCGCAGGTCCAGGGCGTCGGGGAGCGGGAAGGCGAAGGCGGCGGGGACGACGACGTACTCGGCGTAGCCACCGCCGTCGGGGAGATACGCGGCGACCCGGTCCCCGACCGACAGGCCCACGGCCGCCCTCTCCCTCACCGGCACATCCGCAGCCGCCCTCTCCCCGACCGGCAGACCCGCGCCCCCAGCCGCCCCCTCCCCCACCGGCAGACCCGCGCCCCCAGCCGCCCCCTCCCCCACCGGCAGGCCCGCGCCCGGAGCCGCCCTCTCCCCCACCGCGGCCACCACCCCCGCCGCCTCCAGCCCCGTCACCGTCTGCCCCTCCGGCTCGCCAAAGTCTCCGAGGCGGTGCTGGATCTCCCCGTAGTTGACCCCGGCGTACGCGACGCGCAGGAGGATCTCGTCGGGGCCCGGGGTGGGGGTGGGGAGGTCGACGAGGTGCAGTACCTCCGGTCCGCCGGTCTTGTCGAACGCCATCGCCCGCACAGGGCCTCCCCCTCGCTCGCCGGGCGCCTCTCGCCCGTGACGAAGGCGCGAACCCTCCCCTGAGCTGCCTGCATTCCCCGCCCACCCGTCACCCTGGCACTTTTCACACCCCGTTCATCGGCCTCGAATCCCGTCGCTCCGGCACGAGTCGCTGGGAATACTGGAATGCTGGACTTTGCCTCGTCGGGGAGACGGGTGCGGAGTCGGGCTGTCGGGGGGCCGAGGATCGTGGAGGACAGGGTGCGGGTGGTCATCGCCGAGGATTCAGTGCTGCTCAGGGAGGGGCTGACCCGGCTGCTGACCGACCGTGGGCTTGATGTCGTCGCGGGGGTGGGGGACGGTGAGGCGCTGGTCAAGACCATCACCGAGCTCGATGCCCAGGGCGAGCTGCCGGACGTGGTGGTGGCGGATGTGCGGATGCCTCCCACCCACACCGACGAGGGGGTGCGGGCCGCCGTGCAGCTGCGCAAGGCCCATCCCCGGCTCGGGGTGCTCGTCCTGTCGCAGTACGTCGAGGAGCGGTACGCGACCGAACTTCTCGCCGGGTCCAGCCGTGGCGTCGGCTATCTGCTCAAGGACCGGGTAGCCGAGGTGCGTGAGTTCGTGGACGCGGTGGTACGGGTCGCCGAGGGCGGTACGGCGCTGGACCCGGAGGTCGTCGCGCAGCTGCTGGGGCGCAGCCGCAAGCAGGACGTGCTCGCGGGACTCACCCCGCGGGAGCGGGAGGTGCTGGGGCTGATGGCCGAGGGGCGGACCAATTCGGCGATCGCCCGGCAGCTGGTGGTGAGCGACGGGGCGGTCGAGAAGCACGTCAGCAATATTTTTCTGAAGCTGGGGCTGTCTCCCAGTGACGGGGATCACCGCCGGGTGCTCGCGGTCCTCACCTACCTGAACTCCTGATGAGCTGACACCGTGTCAGCCATATGGGTGTAGCGGTCAGCGAGGCCGGTACCGACGACAGAACCGAACGGGAGCACCGCGCGTCTTGTAGGGAAGCGCCGGGGGGCGAGTAAGTCATGACAAGTCAGGGCAACGGGGCGTCTCAAAATCGTGTCCATCATGCGATTGGCCACAGGAAGGCGACCCTTACGGACGTAGGGTTGATCCAGGGAAGGCCTGCGGGAAGGCCCGTCCCGGACAGCCGCCTCGAGGGAGGTCCAGTTCAGTGACCAGCCAGGTCAGTAGCCCAGCGGAGCAGGCCGACGAAGCCGTCGTGGGAGAGCAGCGCAAAGCAGCAGGGACGAAGGACGTCCGCCGCCTCGACCGGGTGATCATCCGCTTCGCGGGGGACTCGGGCGACGGCATGCAGCTCACCGGCGACCGCTTCACCTCCGAAACGGCCTCCTTCGGCAACGATCTGTCCACTCTCCCCAACTTCCCCGCCGAGATCCGGGCGCCTGCCGGAACGCTTCCGGGTGTCTCGTCCTTCCAGCTGCACTTCGCCGACCACGACATCCTCACCCCGGGTGACGCGCCGAACGTCCTGGTCGCGATGAATCCGGCGGCCCTGCGGGCCAACATCGGCGATCTGCCGCGCGGCGCCGAGATCATCGTCAACACCGACGAGTTCACCAAACGGGCGATGCAGAAGGTCGGGTACTCCGAGAGTCCCCTGGAGGACGGGTCGCTCGACGGGTACAGCCTCCACCCTGTACCGCTGACGACACTCACGGTGGAGGCACTCAAGGAATTCGACCTGTCCCGCAAAGAGGCCGAGCGCAGCAAGAACATGTTCGCGCTCGGCCTCTTGTCGTGGATGTACCACCGGCCCACCGAGGGCACGGAGCGGTTCCTGGCCTCGAAGTTCGCCAAGAAGCCCGAGATCATGAAGGCGAACCTCGCCGCCTTCCGCGCGGGCTGGAACTTCGGCGAGACGACCGAGGACTTCGCGGTCTCCTACGAGGTCGCCCCGGCGGCCACCGCCTTCCCTGTCGGCACCTACCGCAACATCTCCGGGAACCTGGCGCTGTCCTACGGGCTGATCACCGCGTCCCGCCAGGCGGACCTGCCGCTGTATCTGGGCTCGTACCCGATCACCCCGGCGTCCGACATCCTGCACGAGCTGAGCAAGCACAAGAACTTCGGTGTCCGCACCTTCCAGGCGGAGGACGAGATCGCCGGCATCGGCGCGGCGCTGGGTGCCGCGTTCGGCGGCAGCCTGGCGGTGACGACGACGAGTGGTCCGGGGGTGGCGCTGAAGTCGGAGACGATCGGTCTTGCGGTCTCCCTGGAACTGCCGTTGCTCGTCATCGACATCCAGCGCGGGGGTCCGTCCACCGGTCTGCCGACCAAGACCGAGCAGGCGGACCTGCTCCAGGCGATGTTCGGCCGCAACGGCGAGGCACCGGTCCCGATCGTCGCCCCCCGCACCCCGGCCGACTGCTTCGACGCGGCGCTGGAGGCGGCCCGGATCGCGCTGACCTACCGCACCCCGGTGATGCTCCTGTCGGACGGCTACCTGGCCAACGGCAGCGAACCCTGGCGCATCCCGGAACTCGACGAACTCCCGGACCTGACCGTGCAGTTCGCGCAGGGACCGAACCACACCCTGGACGACGGCACCGAGGTCTTCTGGCCGTACAAGCGCGACCCGCAGACCCTCGCCCGCCCCTGGGCGGTCCCGGGCACGCCCGGCCTGGAACACCGCATCGGCGGCATCGAGAAGCAGGACGGCACGGGGAACATCTCCTACGACCCCGCCAACCACGACTTCATGGTCCGCACCCGGCAGGCCAAGATCGACGGCATCGACGTACCCGACATCGAGGTCGACGACCCGCACGAGGCGCGCACCCTCGTCCTGGGCTGGGGATCGACGTACGGGCCCATCACCGCCGCCGTCCGCAGACTGCGCGCGGCCGGCGAGTCCATCGCCCAGGCCCACCTGCGCCACCTCAACCCCTTCCCGAAGAACCTCGGCACGGTTCTGCAGCGCTACGACAAGGTGGTGATCCCCGAGATGAACCTCGGGCAGCTCGCCACGCTGATCCGGGCGAAGTACCTGGTGGACGCCCACTCGTACAACCAGGTCAACGGAATGCCGTTCAAGGCCGAACAGCTCGCCACGGCTCTCAAGGAGGCCATCGATGGCTGAGACGTCCACGGAAGGCACGGGCACGATCGAGGCGCTTTCCCTCGTCCCCAAGGCCGAGGGACGCCAGGCGATGAAGGACTTCAAGTCCGACCAGGAGGTCCGCTGGTGCCCCGGCTGCGGGGACTACGCGATCCTCGCCGCCGTCCAGGGCTTCATGCCCGAACTCGGCCTGGCCAAGGAGAACATCGTCTTCGTCTCCGGCATCGGCTGCTCCTCCCGCTTCCCGTACTACATGAACACGTACGGCATGCACTCCATCCACGGCCGCGCCCCCGCCATCGCCACCGGACTGGCCACGTCCAGGCGGGACTTGAGCGTGTGGGTGGTCACGGGTGACGGCGACGCGCTGTCGATCGGCGGCAACCACCTCATCCACGCCCTGCGCCGCAACGTCAACCTCAAGATCCTCCTGTTCAACAACCGGATCTACGGCCTGACCAAGGGCCAGTACAGCCCGACGTCGGAAGTCGGCAAGATCACCAAGTCGACGCCGATGGGTTCGCTGGACGCCCCGTTCAACCCGGTGTCCCTGGCGCTCGGCGCGGAGGCGTCGTTCGTCGCCCGGACGGTGGACTCCGACCGCAAGCACCTCACGGAGGTGCTGCGCCAGGCCGCCGCCCACCCGGGCACGGCACTGATCGAGATCTACCAGAACTGCAACATCTTCAACGACGGCGCCTTCGAGGTCCTCAAGGACAAGCAGCAGGCGGAGGAGGCGGTGATCCGCCTCGAACACGGGCAGCCGATCCGCTTCGGCGCGGACGGCGCGAAGGGCGTCGTCCGGGACCGCCTGACGGGCGACCTGAAGGTGGTGGCGGTGACGCCCGAGAACGAGGCGGACGTCCTGGTGCACGACGCCCACGCGGCGTCCCCGACCACGGCTTTCGCCCTCTCCCGCCTGGCCGACCCCGACACCCTGCACCACACCCCCATCGGTGTGCTGCGGTCCGTGGACCGCCCGGTGTACGACACGCAGATGGCGGACCAGCTCGACACCGCGATCGAACAGAACGGCAAGGGGGATCTGGCGTCCCTGCTGGCGGGTGGGGACACCTGGACCGTGGTGGGCTGACGGCGTCCGGAGTTTCGGGGCCTGGGTGCGGATCGCGCGCCCAGGCCCGTCGGCCGGATCAGGCGTCGGGGATGTCCCGCTTGGCCCTGATCAGCGTCTCGCGGGTGATGACGACGATGCGTTCGTAGTCGGCGCGGGCGGCGTCGGAAGGAAGGTGGGGGTCGAGTTCGGCGGTGGCCTCGGTGCCGATGACGGCGAAGTTGCCGTCGGTCAGTTCGAAGACGTCGGGGCAGGTCTCGCCGGTCACGCTGCCTCGCTGGCGGGGGGTCCAGCCCAATCTTCGGGAGATGAGACGGACTTGGGGTTCGTCGAACACCACGGTGGGCTCCTCTGGGGGTGCAATGCACGACTCGGCAGCGACAAGATCGTCACATAGGCGGACCTGACGCTGGTTACTCATAGATGACCCGCCAAACCTCGCTTTAGACCCACTCGTTAGCGTGATCACATCAGCGGCGAACCCACCACCCACCACTCGTCCGGGTCATCCACCCGCTCTTCCAGGAAGGTGTCGACCTCCCGCCCGGCCCTCGCCCCGAACGAGTCCTCGGGCAGCGGGCGGCGGTGCTCGGCGGTCCGTTCCCAGTACTCCGCGAAGGCGCCACCGCGGCACAACACCCGCAGATTGCCGAGGAGTTCGTCCCGGTCGACCGAGCCGATCCGGCAGGAGAGCAGGGTGGCCGCGTACCAGCGGTTCACGAACATGATCTGGCGGCACCGTTCCTCGGACACCCCGGTCAGCGAGCCGCCCGCTCAGAGCTCAGGCACGGGTCTTCGTCTCGTCGTACACCTGCCGCGCCTTCTCCACGTCCCCCATCCGCCGCTCCGTCCACGCCGCCAGCCCCCGCACCTGCTCCGCCGCCTCGCGGCCCAGGTCGGTGAGGGAGTAGTCGACCCTCGGGGGGATCACCGGGTGGGCGTCGCGGTGGATCAGGCCGTCGCGTTCCAGGGTCTGCAGGGTCTGGGTCAGCATCTTCTCGCTGACGCCCCGGCCGTAGCCGCTGACCGCGCGGCGCAGTTCGCTGAAGCGGTACGGGCGGTCCATGAGCTCGATGAGGATCAGGACGCCCCATCGGCTCGTGACGTGTTCCATGACGAGGCGGTACGGGCACATCGCCTCGGCATTCGTCGCCTCGGCACGCGTCACGGCCGTCGCCTCGGTGTTCGTCCTGGTATTTGCCTCTGTAGCACTTACTGCCATGCAAGTACCTTACTTCAAAGTGGGTACTTTCCAGCAGTTAGCGCTTCTCCTACGGTTAGTGCCATCCGCACCCCACAAGGAGAACGCAGATCATGAGCATCGTCGTCACCGGAGCCAACGGCCACCTGGGCCGCCACGTCATCGAGCAGCTGCTGGAGAAGGTGCCGGCCGACCAGGTCACCGCGGTCGTGCGCAGCGCGGAGAAGGGCGCCGACCTCGCCGCGAAGGGTGTGAAGCTCGCCGTCGCCGACTACAACGCCCCGGAGACGTTCGACACCGTCTTCGCCGCCGGCGACAAGGTGCTCCTCATCTCCGGCAGCGAGGTGGGCAACGACCGCCCCGGCCAGCACACGGTCGTGATCAACGCCGCCAAGGCCGCCGACGTCGCCCTGCTCGCCTACACCAGCGCCCCCGGCAGCCTCAGCGCCGCGCTCGCCGACGACCACCGCGCCACCGAGAAGGTGCTCCTCGCCTCCGGCCTGCCCTACGTGCTGCTGCGCAACGGCTGGTACCACGAGAACTACACCGAGAACCTCGGCCCGGTCCTGGAGCACAACGCCGTCGTCGCCGCCGCCGGCGAGGGCCGGGTGTCCTCCGCCGCGCGCGCCGACTACGCCGCCGCCGCGGTCGCCGTCCTCACCGGCGAGGGGCACGAGAACAAGACGTACGAGCTCGGGGGCGACACCGCGTGGAGCTTCGCCGAGTACGCGGCCGAGCTCAGCAAGCAGACCGGCAAGGAGATCGCCTACAACGACGTGCCCGCCGAGGTCCTCGTCGGCATCCTGACCGGTGCCGGGCTGCCCGAGCCGGTCGCCGCGGTCTTCGCCGGTGTGGACGTCTCCATCTCCAAGGGCGAGCTGGTCGTCGACTCCGGTGACCTCTCCCGTCTGGCCGGCCGTCCCACCTCGCCGATCTCCGACGCGATCGCCGCCGCGCTCAAGGGCTGACCCGCCGAAGGGCCCCGCGAACGGCCTCCGAAAAGCCCTCACCCCCGCCTGTCATGACCGTATGGCGATACGGGCATGACAGGCGGGGGTGCTCGGCGTTACCTTCGTGCAGGCGATACAGGCGATTGCGTGCGAGAAGGAGGGCCTGTGACCGGGAAGCCGAGCGGTGAGCGGCGTATAGGACTGCTGAACGGCTTCGCGGCGTACGGGATGTGGGGGCTGTTCCCCCTGTACTTCCCGCTGCTCAAGCCCGCCGGACCGTTCGAGGTGCTGGCCCACCGGATGGTGTGGTCGCTGCTCGTCGTGGTCCTGGCCCTGCTCGTCCTGCGTCGGTGGAGGTGGGCCGGCGAGCTGCTGCGCCAGCCCCGCCGCCTCGCGCTGATCGCGGTCGCCGCGGCCGTCATCGCCGTCAACTGGGGCGTCTACATCTGGGCCGTGAACAACGACCGGGTCGTCGAGGCCTCGCTCGGCTACTTCATCAACCCGCTGGTCACCATCGCGATGGGCGTGCTGCTCCTCAAGGAGCGGCTGCGGCCCGTGCAGTGGGCGGCGGTCGGGGTCGGCGCCGGCGCGGTGGTCGTGCTCACGGTCGGGTACGGGCGGCCGCCGTGGATCTCGCTGATCCTCGCCTTCTCCTTCGCGACGTACGGCCTGGTGAAGAAGAAGGTCAACCTCGGCGGCCTGGAGTCGCTGGCCGCCGAGACCGCGCTGCAGTTCCTGCCCGCGACCGGCTATCTGATCTGGCTGGCCTCGCACGGCGACGCCACCATCCTCACCGAGGGCCCCGGCCACGCCGCGATGCTCGCCGGGACCGGCCTGGTCACCGCGCTCCCCCTCATCTGCTTCGGTGCCGCCGCGATCCGCGTGCCGCTGTCGACGCTGGGGCTGCTCCAGTATCTGGCGCCGGTCTTCCAGTTCCTGCTCGGCGTCCTCTACTTCGGCGAGGCCATGCCGCCCGAGCGCTGGGCAGGCTTCGCGCTGGTCTGGCTGGCGCTGTCGCTGCTGACCTGGGACGCCCTGCGTTCGGCCCGCAGGCTGAGGGCGGAGATCGGCAGGTCCGCCGCCACCCTCGCGACCGGCACCGGCACCGGCGGCGCCGCGCGGACGGCCGGGAGCCTCGCCGCCGCACCCGACCCGGTCGCCGCCAAGCCGTCGGCACCGGTCACCGCCGGCGACGCCACGCCGTAGACGGCGGTCACCGGCGAGATCCCGATCGCCGAGCCGAACTGCGTCGACCGAGGCCCTTTAGGACAGCTCCTGGCCGCGGGCGGCGCTATAAGTGGCCGTATGACATCGACATCGACCACCCCCGCCCCCGCCCCCGTGCACTGGAAGCTCGTGATCGACTGCGCGAACCCGCAGTCCCAGGCCGACTTCTGGGCCGCCGCGCTGCACTACACGATCGAGGACAACGACGCCCTGATCCAACGGCTTCTGGAGCTCGGCGCGCTGCCGCGCGAGGCCACCGTCGAGTTCCACGCCCGGCTCGCCTTCCGTGACCTGGTGGCCGTACGGCATCCCGCGGACCCGTACGACAAGGACAGCGGGACCGGGCTCGGGCGGCGGCTGCTGTTCCAGCGGGTGCCGGAGGAGAAGACCGTGAAGAACCGGCTCCATCTCGACCTCCACCCCGGTGACGGGCTGCGGGAGGCCGAGGTCGGGCGGCTGACCGGGCTCGGCGCGCGCGTGCTGCGGGAGGTGAAGGAGCCCTCCGGGGCATGGGTGGTGATGGCGGACCCGGAGGGGAACGAGTTCTGCGTGCAGTGACCGACCACAGGGACGCAGCCCGGTATACGAACACCCCTGTCCTGATACCGCTCTTGACGGAGAGTCAGCCACAGCTTCACCATCCAGGCACCCCATTCACTGTGGAATCCCTGTGATTCCCACGGAATTCGGAGCCCCCCACATGAAGCTCTCGGTTCCCGGACGCGCCACGGCCACCGCCGTCACCGCGGCCGCGACACTCCTGGTCGGCGGATCCATAGCCGGGGCGGCCCCCGCCCCGCACCCCGCGGTGGCCGCCGCCCCGGACATCCCCGTCGCCAACGTCAAGGCGCACCTCACCCAGCTCCAGTCCATCGCCACCGCCAACGGCGGCAACCGCGCGCACGGCCGCGCCGGCTACAAGGCCTCACTCGACTATGTGAAGGCGAAGCTCGACGCCGCCGGATTCACCACCACGATCCAGCAGTTCACGTCCTCCGGCCGCACCGGCTACAACCTGATCGCGGACTGGCCGGGCGGGAACACCAACCAGGTCGTCATGTCCGGCTCGCACCTCGACAGCGTCACCGCCGGGCCCGGCATCAACGACAACGGCTCCGGCTCGGCGGCCGTCCTGGAGACCGCGCTGGCCGTCTCCCGCGCCAACTACCAGCCCACCAAGCACCTGAGATTCGCCTGGTGGGGCGCGGAGGAGCTGGGGCTGGTCGGCTCCCGCTACTACGTCAACAACCTCTCGTCGACGAACAGAGCGAAGATCAGCGGCTACTTGAACTTCGACATGATCGGCTCCCCCAACCCCGGCTACTTCGTCTACGACGACGACCCCACGATCGAGAAGACGTTCAAGGACTACTTCGCCGGCCTCGGCGTCGCCACGGAGATCGAGACCGAGGGCGACGGCCGCTCCGACCACGCCCCGTTCAAGAACGCCGGGGTGCCGGTCGGCGGGCTGTTCAGCGGCGCCGACTACACCAAGACGGCGGCGCAGGCGGCCAAGTGGGGCGGTACGTCGGGGCAGGCCTTCGACCGCTGCTACCACTCGTCCTGCGACACCACGTCCAACATCAACGACACGGCGCTGGACCGGAACAGCGACGCGATCGCGTACGCGGTGTGGGCGCTGTCCTCGTAGCCCGCCCTGCTCACTGACCGAGCTTGCGGGCGCGGTCGGCGAGGCGGTTCATCCGGGCGTGGGCGGACTCCAGCTGCTCGATGTCCTCGGCCGCCGGACCCTCCTCGCGCGTCAGCTCGGTCCACAGCCCGATCAGGTCCACGCCCATTCGCAGGCCCAGCTCCGGGTCGCGTACGGCACGCCAGGCGGTCGCCGCGCTCTGGACGTTGCCGTACGCGGCCTCCGCGTCCCGGGCCCGGCGGCGGGTCCTCGCCAGGTCGAGGGAGAGTCCGAAGGCACGCACCGGCTCGCCGGCCAAGTAGGCGATGTAGGCCGTGAGTTCGAGCAGCCGCAGCACTTCGGGGTGCTCGGCGCCGAGTGCTGCGGTGGCCTGCGCCACGGTCTGCTCGGACAGCCGCGCGGCCTCCTCCGTGCGGCCCTCCTTGACGGCCTCGTTGATCCGGGTCATCGGCTCGGCGAGGATCGCGGTGCCGCCGCCGTCGTAGGCGGTCGCCGGATCGTCCCCGAGGACCGCCTCGGCCACGGCGTCGAAGCCGCGCGGAGGGGTGGGCTTGGGGTCGGGGTCGTCGAGACGGGCGGACGCGCCGAGGTCGAGGAGGGGCTTCGGCGCGGCGGACGCGGAAGGTGCGAAAGGCGCTGAGGACGCGGAAGGCGCTGAGGACGCGGAAGGTGCGGAGGACGCGGAGGACGGCTGGGGTTCGGCGTCCGCCGGGGATACGCCAGTCCGCGGCGCGTCCATCACCGGCGGGGGGCCGAACTGTCCCGTCGGGGGCGCGACCATGCCGGGCGCCGCGTTCTCCACCCACTCGGGTACGGCCCGCAGCCGGAACGTCGGCGCGGCGTCGCGGGGCGCGTGCCCCTCACCCTCCGCCTCGCCGTCCGCCTCGCCGTCCGTCGCGGCCTCCTCCGGGAGGGATCGCAGCAGGAAGGTCGGCGGCTCGGAGGGGGCGCGCAGGAGGTGGGTGGGCTTGTCGCGCTGGGGCCGGTCATCGGCCACGGGCGTGTGCGGCTGGGGCCGGCCGTCGGTCATGGGCACGGGCGCGGGTGGTGCGACCGGTGTCACGGGCGCCACGGGTGCCGTGGGCACCGGAGCCGGCTCTTCCTGCCCCGCCGCGGTCGGCCACGCCGTCTGTCCCACCCCGGTCGGCGGAGCCGTGGGCCGCGGCTCCGCCGTGAACTGGCTGGAACCGTCCCGCTCGATCCGCAGGGCGACGACATAGCCGATGCGCTCGTCGCGGACCGTCGCGTGGACGGGATGACCGGTGGCGAGGGCGATACGGTGCAGGTGGTTCAGGACGGTCTGCTGGATCTCCTCCCCCGCGACCGCTCCGACCGGCACCCCGCCGACCGTGGCACCGCCGGGTCCGACGAGCACGTCGAGCGGCGCCGCCGCGAGCACGGCACTCTGCTGTTCCCGCTTCTCGCGGCCAAGTCGCGACATCGTTCCCTCACTCGGTGCGTCGGGGAGTGGGCGGACGGCGTGTTCGCGTTCCATGGTGCTCCCTCCGGCCGTCGGCCATCCGCTCCCCGGCGTCAAGAGCCGGTCGTACACGTACTGTTGAGTAGTCTCTCCGCTCGCTCCCGGTACTCACGTCACCGTGGCGTCACAGACTCGTCCCAGGCGGGCCGGGAGAGTCCTCTGGAAGGAGACCGTACGTGCAGCAGGGACCGGAGATCTGGATCCGCGGGCCGGTGGCCGTACCGCAGGACCCACCGCCGGAGCCCTCCCCTGCCCCCACGGCACGGCGTTTCTCCTGGGTCGGCACCCACGGCGGGGCCGGCACCTCCACTCTCTCATTCGTCTACGGCGGCCACGACTGCGGCCGCGACTGGCCCGGCCCCGCCGATCCCCGGTCGGTGCTGCTGGTGGCCCGCACCCATGCGGCGGGGCTGGCCGCCGTGCTGGGTGCCCTGGAGGTCTTCCGGCGCGGCGCGGCTCCGCAGGGGCTCGACCTCGACGCGGTGGTGCTGGTCGCGGACGCCCCGGGCCGGCTTCCGAAAGCGCTCGCCCAGCATGTGAAGGTCATCGAGTCGGTGATCGACGTGTACCGGGTGCCGTGGGTCCCGGCCTGGCGGCTCGGCGACCTGTCCGGGCATCCGCCGCGCGAGACGGCGTCGTTGGCCAGGCTGACGGGCGCGGGTGCGCGGGTGCGCTGAAAACCCCCTTGGACAATTGCTTGCGCGTGCATATGATGCAGGTGCAGGTAATCGTCGTACGCCACTACCGCCTGGAGTCCTCATGACCCGCAGCTTCCTGTTCCTCCTGGCCAGCAGCCGCAGCGACGGCAACACCGAGCTGCTGGCCCGGCGGGCCGCCGAGCAGCTGCCCGCGGACGTCGAGCAGCGCTGGATCGACCTCGCGCGGCATCCGCTGCCCGACTTCGAGGATCTGCGGCACGACAGCGACCATGTACGCCCGACGGACGGAAACACGGGGCTGCTCTTCGACGCCACGATCGCCGCGACGGACATCGTGATCGCGTCGCCCCTGTACTGGTACTCGCTCTCCGGCCAGGCCAAGCGCTACCTCGACTACTGGTCGGGCTGGCTGCGCACTCCCGGCATCGACTTCAAGGCGACGATGGCGGGCCGCACCCTGTGGGGCGTCACCGCCCTCGCCCACGAGGAGTTCGAGGTCGCCGACCCGCTGGTCGGCACCCTCAACAACTCGGCGGCGTACATGCGGATGCGGTTCGGCGGAGTACTGCTCGGCAACGGCAGCAAGCCGGGTGACGTGCTGCGGGACACGGAGGCGCTGGCGCGCGCGAAGACGTTCTTCGCGCAGGAGGCACCGCTCGCGCGCTTCCCGTACGAGACCCACTAGGGGCCCGTAGGGGCTCAGGCCGTGATGTCCTTCGTCGTGAACCTCGCCCACGCCGCCGAGCCGAACACCGCCGCGTACAGGGCCTGGAGGCCGAGGTTCTTCTGGAGGTCGTCCCAGTAGACGGGCTCGCGCATGAGGTCGGCGAAGGACAGCCAGTAGTGCGAGAAGAAGTACGGCTGGAGCGCGTGCAGTTGGGGGATCTGGTCGAGGATCTGGACCGTGATGAGCAGGCCCACGGTCGTCGCCATCGCCGCGATGCCGCTGCCGGTGAGCGTCGAGACGAACAGGCCGAGGGCCGCCACGCCGGTCAGTGACGCGGCGACGACCAGGGCGATGAGGAGGGCCCGGCCCAGCCCTTCGGCGAAGGTGATCCGCGTACCGGAGATGGTCGTCAGATCGCCCAGCGGGAAGAGGAGGGCGCCCACCGCCAGTGCCGAGATCGCCACGACCAGGGTGGCGACCACGCAGAACGTCATCACCGTCGCGTACTTGGTGAGCAGCAGGCGGGTGCGGCCCGCCGGGGCGACGAGCAGATAGCGCAGGGTGCCGGCGTTGGCCTCGCCGGCGATCGCGTCGCCCGCGATCACGCCGATGGCCATGGGGAGGAAGAAGGGGAGGGTCGCCGCCAACGCCGTGAAGACCAGGAAGAGGCCGTTGTTGGTGACCTGGGAGATGAAGGCGGGGCCTTCTCCGCCGCGGCCCTGTCCCACGCCGCCGCCGTCGCTGGTCTCGATCTTGATGGCGATGCCCACGAGGATGGGGACGGCGGCGAGGACGGTGAGCAGGGCGAGGGTGCGCCAGCGGCGGAAGGTGGTCAGTAGTTCGTTGGCGAAGAGGGTGCCTCGTAGGGTTGTTCGGCGACTGACGGTGCGTTGGGGCTGGTCGCGCAGTTCCCCGCGCCCCTTGAGGTCCGTCATGTCAACCTGCGACATCGAAGCCCTCCCCCGTCAGGGCCACGAAGGCCTCTTCCAGGGAGGCTCGTTCGACTGCGAAGCCTCGTACCCGAACTCCCGCCTCCACCAACGCGGCACTGACGTCCGCCAGTTCGCCCTCCGGCGGGTCTGCCGTCACCCGGTCCTCCGCCACCACGACGTCACTGACCCCCTGTTCCTTCAGGACCCTCGCCGCCTCCCCCGTGTCCGGTGTCGTCACCACCAGGCGGCTCTTGGCCGCCAGGTCCGTCACCGGGCCCTGGGTGATCAGGCGGCCCTGGGCCATCACCGCCGCGTGGGTGCAGACCTGCTCGATCTCGTCGAGGAGGTGGGAGGAGAGGAAGACCGTGGTGCCGTCGGAGGCCAACTCGCGGACCAGGGAGCGGATCTCGCGCATGCCCTGGGGGTCGAGGCCGTTGGTGGGCTCGTCCAGGACCAGGAGTCTGCGGGGCTGGAGGAGGGCTGACGCCAGGCCCAGGCGCTGTTTCATGCCCAGCGAGTACGCCTTCGCCTTCTTGCCGGCCGCCGCCGACAGGCCCACCCGGTCCAGGGCCGTGGCGACGCGGGCGCGCCGGGTGCGGGGGTCGGCGGTCGGGTCGGCGGCGTCGTAGCGGATCAGGTTGTCGCGGCCGGAGAGGAAGCCGTAGAGGGCCGGGCCCTCGATCAACGCGCCCACGTGCGGAAGTACGGCGCGGGTGGCGCGCGGCATGGGGCGGCCCAGGACGCGGGCCGTGCCCGAGGTGGGCTCGATCAGGCCCATCAGCATGCGGATGGTCGTCGTCTTGCCGGAGCCGTTGGGGCCGAGGAAGCCGAAGACGCTGCCCGCCGGGACGGTCAGGTCGAGACCGTCGACGGCGAGCTGCCCGCCGCGGTAGCGCTTGGTGAGCGCGCGGGTGTGGATGACGCTGTCACCCGCGCCCTCGGGATGCGGCTCCGTGGCGGGCGGTTGGTCCATCGGCTCCCTCTCTTCGTCCCCGGGCGGTGCGTACGGTGGCTACTGCGCCGCGTCCGCCGCCTTCACCAGCGCGTCCTTGGTCACGGCACCGACGTAGACCTTGCCGTCGTCCGTGATCAGGGCGTTGATCAGCCGCGTCTTGAAGACGGTGCCCTCGCCGAACTTGCCGCTCGCCTTGTCGCCGAGCGAGTCGAGGAAGCCGCCGAAGTCGCCGCCGACCTCGGAGCCGGACGGGATGCCCTGGCCGCCGGTGTCGAAGGTGGCGATGGAGTCCCAGCCGTCCCCGATGACGTTCAGCCCGTCGAGGCCGCCGAGACCGCCGAGCCCCTCCGGTCCGCGCTTGTCCCGCGGGGCGGCGGTGCCGTCGCTGTCCTCCTCCGTGACCTTCGCGCCCTTCGGCGGGGTGAAGTCGAAGGTGGAAGCGGCCGGCTTGGCGAAGCTGACCTGGGTGAAGCCGGCGTCGACGACGGCCGCGCCGCCGCTCGACGGGGTCAGCGTGAACTTCAGCGGCAGCCCGGTCCCGGCGTCCACGGCGACGGTGATCTGGCCGATCGTGGACCCGTCGTCCTTGGGCTTGATGACGAGCCGGTAGGCGTCCCGGCCGGCCACCTGCGCGGTGCCCTCGACCGTCACGGACGTGGTGTCGTCGACCGCCTTGAGGGCGTCGTCGGCGAAGTCCTTGGGCGTGGCCGGTGCTTCCTCGTCGTGCTTCGCGCTCTCGTCGGCGGTGCCGTGGAAGACCTCGTTGGACTTGCTGTCGTAGCCCCAGACGTCCTTGCCGTTGTGGATGAGGCTGTACTCGGCCGCGTCCTCCAGGATCGAGACCTTCTGCTTGTCGGGGCCGTCGGAGGCGACGCGCAGGGTGTGGGTGCCGGTGGCGAGTTCGGTCAGCTTGGTGGACGGGTCCGCGGACGACCCGTCGCCGCCGGAGCGCGCCCCGCCGCCGGTGAAGGCGTCGCCCAGGCCGCCGAAGTCGGGCAGCCCCAGATCCGTGGTGATCTTCACGGTGCCGGACAGCTGCTGTACGTCCGACGCGGCGATCTTCTCGACGAGTTCCTGTGCGCTGATCTTCGGCAGGTCGGGGTCGCCGGAGTCGGCGAGTGCCGGGACGAGCCCGATGGTCGCCGCGGCCACCCCCACGACCGCGACCGGGACGACGTACCGCGCGGCCTTGCGGCGCCCGGCGCGCAGGTCGTCGGCCTCCTCCGCGAGCGTGCTGTCGTCGGATTCGTACGGTGCCATGTGTGCCTTACCTCCGTCGTCGGCGGCGGCGTCCTCTGAGGCTCCCCCTGTTGGGAGGTGCTCACTCGTCCATCCCGTAGCCGCCATTCTCACCCGAATCGGTGAGGATTGGTGTTTTCCCGTGGTTCCCATCTGACCAAATCGGCGGGGTCCGGGCGTCAGCCCGCGGGCTCAACTCCGCGTACACCTGGGGTATGACACACGGAGGCGGCGC
The DNA here is from genome assembly GCF_042668605.1 of Streptomyces sp. NPDC057280. NCBI lineage: Bacteria > Bacillati > Actinomycetota > Actinomycetes > Kitasatosporales > Streptomycetaceae > Streptomyces > Streptomyces sp. NPDC057280. The sequence continues at coordinate 214,181 of NZ_JBHUYR010000003.1, read as the reverse complement.
CTCCCCCGACCCGTAGGGGTCGTACGGAGGACGCCGCTCCGGTCGGACGCGTCAGTCGCGCAGGAACACGTAGTCCGCGTGGTACGGCACCCCGACGATCTCCCCCGGTGTGCAGGAGCCGGCCGGGGCGACACCGCCGACGGTGTTGAGGCGCAGGATCTCGGTCGTACGGGCCAGCAGGCCGTGGTGCCTGCCGGACTGAGTGGCCTTCAGGTCCAGCTCGGCGATGTTGCCGTCGCCGTTCGGGGTCCGGGACAGGACGGCACCGGTGACCGCGCTGCGGTCGGGCGCGACCCACTGCGGCGTGCCGGAGTTGGGGGCCACGAACGAGTGCGCGATACGGCCGCCGAGCACGGCGCTGACGTCCCGTTGGGCGAACGCCCAGCCGCCGCCCGTGGCCGCCTTGCACTCGTAGATCTGCTCGCCCTTCACCACGGACGCCTGGAAGTTCTTCAGCGCGCCGCGGAAGTCGAACCCGGCGACGGTGACCTTGTGGAGCTGGCCGCGGACGGCACCGGCGGGGAACTGCTTGGTGTGCAGGTTGGCGTAGAACGACCCCGGGTCGGACTTCAGCGCGTCGAGCAGCGCCGCGTCCTTCACCGTCACCGTGCCGGTGACGCTGTGCCGCTTGGCCTTGCCGAGCACCTTCGTGAAGTCGACCTTGACGCCACCGTTGGTCCCCTTGGCGCCCTGGTGGATGTGCAGGGCGGTGGGCCGGTCGAGCCCCCGCCACTTCACGGCGACGGAGACCTGGTCGCCTTGCACCTTGACGAACTCGAGCGCGGCCCCGTCCGCGTCCCCGGCGGGCACCTCGTTGGCACCGCGCAGGCTGGTGGCGAGGACGGTGGCGGTTTCGGTGGTGCCGCCCCCGCCGGTGGCGAGGGCCGAGCCGGGAACAGCGGCAACGGCCAGGGCAACGGCACTGACGATCAGCGTCTTGCGCATGAACTTGTCTCCCCGTTTCGAAGAGCCGGCACCCCCTGCGCCGGCTTCCATGGAGACATACGGAACGGATCTCAGCTTGGACTCAGTCCAGCTATGTGAGTGGCGTCACACCCGCCAACGAACACCAAGCGGCAGAACCTACCCCGCCCGATGCACCACGGCGTCACAAAGCTCCGTCAGCGCAGCCTTCGCATCACACTCCGGCAACGGAGCAAGCGCAGCCCGCGCCTCCTCCGCGAAGCGGACCGTGTCCCGCCGCGCCTGCTCCAACGCGGGATGCGCCCGCAACGCGGCCAACGCCTCCGCGAGCCGCTCGTCGTCCGCGAGGTCGGAGTCCAGCAGCTCGCACAGCGCCGCGTCCTCGGCCAGCCCCAGCCGCGCGGCGCGCTCCCGCAGGCGCAGCACCGGCATCGTGGGGATGCCCTCACGCAGGTCCGTGCCGGGCGTCTTGCCCGACTCGTGGCCCTCGGAGGCGATGTCGAGGACGTCGTCCGCGAGCTGGAAGGCGACGCCCAGCCGCTCCCCGTACTGGGTGAGCACGTCCACCACCGACTCGTCGGCGCCCGCCATCATCGAGCCGAACCGGCAGGAGACGGCGATCAGCGAGCCGGTCTTGCCGGCGAGGACGTCGAGGTAGTGCTCGACGGGGTCGCGGCCGTCCACCGGCCCGGCGGTCTCCAGGATCTGCCCGGTCACCAACCGCTCGAACGCCTCGGCCTGGATACGGACCGCCTCGGGCCCGAGGTCGGCGAGGATCTGCGAGGCGCGGGCGAAGAGGAAGTCTCCGGTGAGGACGGCGACGGAGTTGCCCCAGCGGGTGTTCGCGCTGTCCACGCCCCGCCGGACGGCCGCCTCGTCCATGACGTCGTCGTGGTAGAGCGTCGCCAGATGGGTCAGCTCGACGACCACCGCCGAGGGCACCACTCCGGGGGCGTAGGGGTCACCGAACTGGGCAGTGAGCATCACGAGAAGCGGCCGGAAGCGCTTGCCGCCCGCGCGGACCAGATGCTGTGCGGCCTCCGTGATGAAGGGGACCTCGCTCTTGGTGGCTTCGAGCAAACCCTCCTCGACAGCAGCCAATCCGGCCTGGACATCGGCTTCGAGAGCCTGGTCCCGCACGCTCAGCCCGAACGGCCCGACGACGGTCACGAGGGGTCTCCTGTCTGCTGGTGTCTTCTGGCGATTACGCGGTATGTCGATAGGTCGCTGCCTTCACTCAAGTCAGCGTATCCGGTCACCTTTCGATCACCGTCGCCCCCCACCAGTACAGCGGGGGCGGTATCGGATCACGGCCGGTATGTTTCTGATCACCTGAAAAGTACGGATATCCATCGACTTACCCGGAAGCGGTGGAGCGTGTCGCGAACCACTGTCGATGTCGACCCAGGAAACCAGCCGCCCGCCGAGGACGACACCGCCTTCTTCGGCCAGCCGAAGGGTCTGCTCACCCTCTCCGGCCTGGAGGTCTGGGAGCGGTTCTCGTTCCTGGGCATGCAGGCCATCCTCGTCCTGTACTTCGCCGACTCGGTGGCGCACGGGGGCATGGGCATGGCGGCCGGAACCGCCGCCTCCGTCTCCGCGGCCTACGGCACCCTCGTCTACCTGGTCTCCGTCGCCGGCGGCTGGCTCGCCGACCGCATGCTCGGCTCGTACCGCGCGGTGCTGTGGGGCGGGATCCTGATCGCCTGCGGGCACTACTCCATGGCGGTGCCGACCGCGACCATGACCTGGGTGGGACTGGGCCTCATCAGTGCGGGAACAGGCCTGCTCAAGCCCAATGTGGCCACCATGGTCGGCAAGCTCTACCGGACCGACGACGAGCGGCGCGACGCCGGGTTCGCGCTCTACTACATGGCGATCAACATCGGCGCCTTCGCGGGCCCGCTGATCACCGGCTGGCTCGGCGACCACAAGGGCTGGCACTGGGGTTTCTCGGCCGCCGCGATCGGCATGACCTTCGGCCTGGTCCAGTACGTCGCCGGGCGCCGTCACCTGGCCGGGCGCAGGCACGCCGCGGAGTTCGCGCTCGCGCCGGAGACGATGCGGCGCGCGGTGCGGCTGATCGTCGTAGGCGTCGTCGTGGGGGGTGTGCTCGCCACCGCGCTCGCCCTCGCGGGCTGGCTCACCATGGACCGGTTCGTCGACCTGCTCACGCTGATCTCGGTGATCGCGCCGGTCGTCTACTTCGCGGTGATGTTCCGCAGCCCCCGGGTCACCGCAGAGGAACGCGGCCGGCTGAAGCCGTACATCGTCCTCTTCCTGGCCTCGACCGTCTTCAACTTCATCCTCTTCCAGGCCTACAGCACGATGATGCTGCTGGCCTCCACGAACGCCGAGACCACGATCCTCGGCTTCGACTTCCCGGCCAGCTGGTACGCCTCCGCGCTCGGTGCCTTCGAGGTCGGGCTCGCGCCCTTCGTGGCCGCCCTGTGGGTGCGGATGGGACGCAGTCAGCCGCACGCCTCCAACAAGATCGCCATCGGGGTGGTGCTGGGCGGTCTGTCGTTCCTGCTGATGGTCCTGCCGACCGCCGGGCACTCCTCCGACGACTACCTCATGTCCGCCTGGTGGATCGTCGGGTCGTACCTGCTCCTGGGGCTCGGAGACGTGCTCCTGGAGACCTCGGGCATGTCGGCCACCACCAAGCTCGCCCCGGCCGCCTTCTCCAGCCAGACCATGTCCCTCTGGTTCCTCTCCCTCGCCCTCGCCAACGGCATCCAGGCGCAGACGGTGAAGCTCTACGACGACGTCTCCCACCCGGCCTACTTCGGCGTCAACGGCGCGATCGCGGTGGCCGCGGGCCTCGCGGTGATGGCCGCGGCGCCCTGGCTGCGCCGCACCATGCACCCCGTCCACTGAGGTCACAGCGATGAGCCTGCACATCCGTACGTCCTTCCCCTACGAGACGGCCCACGAGGACCTGCGTATCCCGCTTGCGGACGGAACGCAGTTGTACGCGCGCGTGTGGCGACCGCTCACCCAGGAACCGGTACCCGCTCTGCTCGAATACCTGCCCTACCGTCTGACCGACTGGACCGCGCCCCGCGACTTCCAGCGCCATCCCTGGTACGCGGGCCACGGCTACGCCTCCGTGCGCGTCGACGTCCGCGGGCACGGCAACAGCGGCGGTCTGCCGACGGACGAGTACTCGGCGACGGAGCTGGCCGACGGGGTCGAGGTGGTCAACTGGCTGGCTGCGCAGCCCTGGTGCGACGGCAAGATCGGCATGTTCGGGATCTCCTGGGGCGGCTTCAACTCCCTCCAGATCGCGGCCCTCGCACCCGAGCCGCTCAAGGCGGTCGTCACGGTCTGCTCCACGGACGACCGCTATGACAACGACGTGCACTACATGGGAGGTTCCGTCCTCGCCGTCGACATGCACGCCTGGGCGGCCACCATGCTGGCCTTCGTCTCCCGACCGCCGGACCCGCAGTACGCCGGCCTGGCCTGGCGGGACATGTGGCTCAAGCGCCTGGAGCACGTCGACCCGTTCATCCACACATGGCTGGACCACCAGACCAGGGACGCCTACTGGCGGCACGGCAGCGTCTGCGAGGACTACGGCGCGATCGACGCGGCGGTCCTGGCGGTGGGCGGCTGGCACGACCCGTACCGCGACACGGTGCTCAGGCTGGTCGAGCACCTGCCGCCGGACCGGGTCCGCGGGCTGATCGGCCCCTGGTCCCACCAGTACCCCGACCGCGGGCTGCCGCCGGGCCCGGCGATCGGCTTCCTCCAGGAGACCCTGCGCTGGTGGGACCAGCACCTCAAGGCCGTCGACACCGGCGTCATGCGGGAACCGCTGCTGCGGTCCTGGGTCAGCGACTCCCACCGCCCCGCCACGGTCTACGACACGCTCCCGGGCCGCTGGGTCGGCGAGCCGGCCTGGCCCTCCCCCCACGTCACCACCATCTCGTACGGTCTCCAGGGCGCCCCCGTCCTCGTCCGCTCCCCGCAGCACACGGGTGTGGACGCCGGGCGGTTCTTCCCGTTCGGGAACGACGCCGATCTGCCGCCGGACCAGCGGGAGGAGGACGCCCGGTCGGCCTGCTTCGAGTTCGCGGTGGGTGAGGAGACGTGGGTGCTGGGGCGGCCCCGGGTGCGGTTGCGGGTGACCTGCGAGGTGCCGCGCGGACAGGTGATCGCACGGCTCTGCGATGTGGCGCCGGACGGGGCGTCGACGCTGGTCACCCGGGGCGTGCTGAACCTGTCGGCACGGCACGGGCGGGACCGGGCGGTGCCGTGGGAGCCGGGGGCGACCGGGGAGGTCGCCTTCGAGCTGAACGGCATCGGGCACGCCTTCCCGCCCGGGCACCGTATCCGGCTCGCGGTCTCCTCCGCGTACTGGCCGTGGATCTGGCCGCAGCCCGAGTCCGAGGCCGGCTTCACGCTGGACCCGGCGGGCAGCTTCCTCGAACTGCCGGTCAGGGCACGTGACGTGGACCCGGACACCGATACCGGCACTGGCACTGGCACTGGCACGGGCATCGGCACGGACACCGGCATCGGCACGGGCACGGACACCGGCATCGGCTTCGCCGAGCCCGAGCAGGCCGAGCCGCTGGGCGTGAACGTCCCGGCCACCCTCGACGAGCCCCGCCCCGAGCGGCTGGTCGTGCGGGACGTCGCCAAGGGCGAGTGGCGGCTGGAGGTCGACCCGCGCTACGGCGGCACCCGCTTCTACCCCGACGGCCTGGAGTTCACCGAGGACGCGCTGGAGACGTACACGATCCAGGAGGCGGACCCGCTGTCGGCCCGCGCCCGCTCGGACTGGTCGATCCGGCTGCACCGGCCGGAGCTGGGCTGGGACACCACCGTCCGCACCCGCTCGGAGATCACCTGTGAGGCGGCCGAGTTCCTCACCTCCAACGAGGTGATCTGCACCGAGGGCGGCGAGGTGGTCTTCCACCGGACCTGGGAGAAGCGGATTCCACGGACCGCCGGTTAACTGCCAGTTGAGGGTTGATTGCCCGATTTGCCACTCTCGTTCCCGACGGTGAGTTGGCTCACTTCACCCTGTCCTCACCTTGCCCGAAAACCCCGGAATTCCGGGGCACACAAGCCGGACACCAAGGTCAACAGGTGCGATCTGTGAATCCGGTACTTGTTTCGGACATGTGCAGTCGCATACGTTCCGGGCCCGGGTGGACGCCGAATCCTGCCGCCACCCGTAGACCGCTCACCTCACTCAGAGAACTTCACGGCAGGAGCGGGGGACCCAGGTAAGTCGCCGGGCCGGACGTCTTCGGACATACCGGTACGGCTCGGGGTGAAGTCATGCCTTCTTCGGCATGGCCGGGCAGCTCCCGCCCGAACCCGACAGCTCACCTCGCAGGCGCCGGAGAGGAATTCGTCATGCGCCTGTCCCGCAAGCTCGCCGTCACCGGTGCCGCCGTCGCCGCACTCGCCTTCCCCGTCGTCGGCGCGACCACCGCGTCCGCGGCCACCACGACCACGGTCACCGCCACCTCGCTCGGCTACTCCAACACCCTCGACGGCTGGATCCGCGCCTCGCTCCAGGTCATGGCGCAGAACGGCATTCCCGGCACGTACGACGGCATCTACCGCAACGTCATCCGCGAGTCCTCGGGCAACCCGTACGCCATCAACAACTGGGACTCCAACGCCGCCGCCGGCACGCCCTCCAAGGGCCTGCTCCAGGTGATCGACCCGACGTTCAACGCGTACCACGTGGCCGGCACGTCGTGGGACTCCTACGACCCGGTCGCGAACATCACCGCGGCCTGCAACTACGCGGCCGCGGTGTACGGCTCGATCGACAACGTGTACGGCGCCTACTGAGGTCTGCCGAGGGCTGGTTGCACGGTCCCCCGCCGACGGCTGCTTGAAAAGCCTTTCACGGAGGTCTGGTTGAACAGCCTTTCGCCGGGGGCTAGTTGAAAAGTCTTTCGAGGACGACGGCGATGCCGTCGTCCTCGTTCGACAAGGTCACCTCGTCGGCCACGGCCTTGAGTTCGGGGTGGGCGTTGGCCATCGCGACGCCGTGGGCCGCCCAGTCGAACATCGGGATGTCGTTGGGCATGTCGCCGAAGGCGAGGGTGTCCCGCGGGCCCAGCCCGAGGTGATCGGCGGCCAGTGCGAGGCCTGTCGCCTTGGTGATGCCGCATGGCTGGAGTTCGACCGTGCCGGGGCCCGACATCGTCACCGTCGCGAGGGAACCGACGACTCCGCGCGCGGTCGCCGCCAACTCGTCGTCGGACAGGGCCGGGTGGCGCAGCAGCACCTTGCTGATCGGCTCGCACCACAGGTCGTCGCGGCGGCCCACCCGCACGGCGGGCAGGGTCGGGTGCGGCATCAGATACCCCGGCTCGATGAGCGTGAGCCCGTCGACCCCGTCCTGGTCCACGGCCGCGTACACCTGCCCCACCTCGGCCTCGATCTTGCCGAGCGCGGTCTCGGCCAACTCCCGGTCCAGGGTGACCGACCACAGCAGACGGTCCGCGCCGGCGTCGTAGACCTGCGCGCCCTGACCGCACACCGCGAGTCCGGTGCTGCCCAGGTCGTCGAGGAGCGGCCGCACTCTCGGGGCCGGTCGGCCGGTCACCACCAGATGCCGGGCCCCGGCCGACGTCACCCGCGCGAGTGCGGCGAGCGACCGGTCGGAGAGTGTGTCGTCGCCCCGGAGGAGGGTCCCGTCCAGGTCGGTGGCGACGAGTGAATATGCGGTGGGTGCGGCCATGATCAGAGAATACGGATGGAATCCCCCACCGACTCGACGCGAACCGGACGGCCGCACCTTTCACATCCGTTGACATCGGCTCCGGTTGGGAGTTGAAGGGGAACCGGCTGCCGCCGGTTCCGTCGGCCCGTGGGTGAGATGCTCGCGGGGTGACCGATCATCCGGAGACCTTCCTGAACCATCTGCGGACCGCCGCGGTCGGCATCCTCGAACGCTTCCCCGAAGAGCTCAAGCCGGAGATCTACGCCCTGTCCTTCCGTATCTGGCGCATCGACGGCGACGACCGCCACCCGTACGTGGCCATCGGCTACAACACCGAGAGCCAGTACGAGCGGGAGAAGTACCCGGGTGACGAGGGCGAGGTCCGCTGGAACTACGCCTACTGGCTCCTCGACGGCTTCGAGATGCTCGGCAACATCCCCGAGGACCCGGTCGGCAGCCGGGTGTACGTGGAGGAGGTCAAGCGTCTCGGCGCCTGGTACGAGGGCGAGTTCGACCTCGACCGGGTTCTGGACGACGACGACCTCCGCGCCCGCGCCGACCTCCTCCGCCGGCACTTCTACGACGCCGCCATCGACCTCGCCCGCCACCTCCACGCCGACGCACTGATCGAGAAAACGCTCGGCCGCCCGCTCCCGGTCGTCGTCTTCGACATGGAGTGCCCCGGCTGGGAGGCGCACGCGACGGAGTACGCCAACCCGCCCGAGCTGATCGAGGAGTTCATGGCGTGGCTGCGGGAGTCCGGGGAGATCTGATCCGCCGCCCGGCCCTATCCGTGGGCCGCCACCAGATGCCGCGCCAGCCTCGGTGAGGCGAACTCCGTGCCGCACACGAAGCGCATCACCGGTCCGTACGACGACGCCGACGGCAGGCCCGTGAAGTACAGGCCCGGCACCGAGGAGACGTATCCGGCGCCGAGCTTGGGGGCGCCGCGGCTCACCGCGAGCCGGGTGCGCAGTTCGGGGCCGAGGAAGTCCATCGCGGCGAGGTCGACGCGGTAGCCGGTCGCGGCTATGACGTGGTCCGCGGCCAGACGTTCGGTGTGGCCGGTGTGGGTGAGGACGGACAGGGACGGGTGGCCGTCCGCGGTGTCGGCCTTGAGGACCCGGCGGACCTCGCTGACCTGGACCTTGTCCTCGAAGCGGTCGCGCAGCCACCAGGCGCCGAGTGGCCCGAGGACGCGGCGGACCAGGTAGTGGCGGGCCTGGGCCGGGAGGCGGCGGTAGGGATGGGGGTAGTAGCTGAGCGCCCACAGGGACCAGGCGCGGCCGAACGGGGACTCCGGGCGCAGCCGGGGCTGCTTCCAGGGCGGGGCGCCGAAGGCCACGCTGTCCCGGCCGCGCGCCACGACCCTGACCTGGGCGCCGGCCTCGGCGGCGAGGGCCGCCGTCTCCAGCGCGGACTGACCGGCCCCGACGACGATGAGCTCGCGGCCGGAGAAGCGGCTGAGGTCGTGGTGCTGGGAACTGTGGGAGACGGGGCCGGTCGGGCTGGGCCCGTCGGGCACGGTCAGCTCCGGGGGCAGATGCGCGAGGCCCGAGAGCCCGGTGGCGACGACGACCGCGCGGGCCCCGAACGACTCGCCCGAGTCCAGCTTCAGTTCGAAGCCCTGGCTCTTGTCGCGGTCCACGGACACGACCCGCACCCGCTCCAGCTCGGGCACCAGCTTCTGTTGGAACCACTCGCCGTAGGCGATGAAGGTCTCCACGGGGATGATGTCCTCGTCCGTCACCAGCCGCGGTATGCCCGCCGCGTCGCAGTAGTCGACCAGGCCGTGGCCCGGCTGCGGGGCGTCGAGGCTGGAGGCCACCGGGGTGGACTTGAGGAGCATGCCGGCGGGCATGTGGTCGCGCCAGCTCACCATGGGTTCGCCGAAGACGCGGACCGGGATGCCGCGGGCCCTGAGATGTGCGGCGGTCGACAGCCCGAAGGGCCCGGCGCCGATGACTGCGACTGGTCGGATCACGAAGTCCCTCCCCAGGACATCACTTCGTCACTTCGTGGTGGTGCGTGTGCTGTTGTCGGGCTCGGCTCGGCAGGTCAACGGGTGGCTGCGCCGCGGTGGTTGGTCCGCCACAGCTGATACAGGTGCTTCGCGCCCGGTCGTACGAAGCGCGCGAGCATCGTGAGGAACGGCAGCGGGTCGTCACCCGCGAACCAGGCCAGCTCGGTCCCGCTCGCCCGCCCCGGCGCGTGCGGCGTCGTATAGCCGCTGCGGCGGTAGGCGAGGAGGGCGGGCAGGTCGATGTTCTCCACGATGTACCGGTGCCCGGCCCGCTGTTCCCCCTCCGGAACGGAGCGGCCGGTCAGATCCAGGTGCATGGCGCGGACGACGTCCACCCCCGACTCGTTCTCGAAGAGGCGGAACTGGGCGCCCATGCGGGGGTTGAAGTCGAGGAGCTTGTACAGTCCGTCGCGCCGGTCGAAGCGCAGGTCCAGGTCGATGATTCCGGTGAAGCCGATCTGTTTGATGAAACGGGCGGCGAGGTCCGCGAGTTCCGGATTGTCGACGACGTACGCGTTCGCCGTCATTCCGGCGTGCGGCGGCCAGGAGCGGACCTTCACGCCGGTGAACATCGCGAGCGGGGTGGAGTCCGCGTCGAAGTAGGCGTGCACGATCCAGTCCTCGGCGTCCTCCCGGGGCAGGTACTCCTGGAGGATCACGGCGGGCTGCTCGCCCCAGTCACGGGCGAGGGCGAGCAGCCCCTCCCGGGTGCCGATCCGGGTCGTGCCGTTCACGGCCGGCCGGGTGCGCCGTACGAACGCCTCACGGTTCTTGGCCACCACCGGGAAGCGGGCCTTGTCGGCGAACGCGACGACGTCGTCGTAGGACTGCGGGAAGGCGGCCGTCGGGCTGGGTATGCCGTGTTCCACGCAGAGTTCGTGCAGCCCCTGCTTGCTGGCCAGCCGGCGGGGCAGGCCGCGCTCGACGGGCGGCACGAGGAAGCGGGCGCCGAGTTCGACGCGGTGCTCGGCGATCAGCACTGCGGCCTCCTCGTCGGTCGGCACCAGGACGGCGGGCCGTCCGATCCTGCGGCCGATCCTGAGCAGGCCCGCGACGAGCCGCTCCGGCTCCTCCGTCCCCGTCGTCGGCCAGACGAACGCCCGCTCGAGGTAACGGGATGTCGCGGCGGGCGTGTAACGGTCCTCCGTGATCGCATACATCGGGACGCCGAGACGGCCCAGGCTGCGGATCGCGCCGACCCCGCCGTGGTGCAGCGGATAGTCGCCGAACTTCACGATCAAGCCCGGTACCTCTCTGTCGGGCTCGAACGGCACACGCACGTCTGCACTCCTGGCCACGGGTCCCCCCACGTGTCCCGTCCACGGAACGGCCCCACCCCGCCCGTTGTCCCCAAAGGAAGCTAAGCCGGAATTGCCGCCTCCGACCGATGCTTATCAGGACATTGCTAACTCTTTAGGCACTGCCGAGACAGGCAACTCGGCCGTAACGTGTGGCGCGACCACATGCGTCACGCAGTGTTCCGACCTACGAAGCGATGGAGAGCGAGGCAGCACCCCATGCCCCCGTTCGATCTGCCCGAGGGCGACCCCTTCGGCCCGCACAACCTCCCCTACGGCGTCTTCTCCGCACCCGGCTCCACCGACCGGACCGTCGGTGTCCGCCTCGGCGACCACGTCCTCGACGCGGGCGCGGCCGCCCTGGCGCTCGGCTCGCCCTACGCCTCCCTCCTCGCCCGGCCCTCCCTGAACCCGCTGCTCGCGGCCGGCCGCACCACCTGGTCGGACGTCCGGCGCGCGCTGACGGCGTGGGTGACGGTGCCCGCCCATCAGTCCGCCGTCGCGGAGTTCCTGCACCCCCTGTCGTCCGTGACCCTGCACCTTCCCTTCGAGGTCGCCGACTATGTCGACTTCTACGCCTCCGAGAACCACGCCCGGAACGTCGGCCGGATCTTCCGCCCCGACGCCGCGGACTCCCTCACCCCCAACTGGAAGCACCTCCCCATCGGCTACCACGGCCGCTCGGGCACGGTCGTGGTCTCCGGCACCGACGTCGTACGCCCCTCCGGGCAGCGCAAGGCCCCCACCGACCCGGCGCCGGTCTTCGGGCCCTCGGTGCGCCTGGACATCGAGGCGGAGGTCGGCTTCGTGGTGGGCACGCCGTCCCCCATGGGCTCCCCCGTGGCCCTGGCCGACTTCCGGGACCACGTCTTCGGCCTCTGCCTGCTCAACGACTGGTCGGCGCGCGACATCCAGGCCTGGGAGTACGTCCCCCTCGGCCCCTTCCTCGGCAAGTCCTTCGCCACGTCCGTGTCGGCCTGGATCACCCCGCTCGACGCGCTGGAGGAGGCCCGGGTGGCCCCGCCCGAGCGGACGCACGAGCTGCTTCCGTACCTCGACGACACCGGCGCCGACGCCGAGCCCGGCGGGTACGACCTCCGTATCTCCGTCGCCGTGAACGGCCACGTCGTCTCCGAACCTCCCTTCTCCTCCATGTACTGGACGGCCGCCCAGCAGTTGGCCCACATGACGGTCAACGGGGCGTCCCTGCGCACCGGCGACCTCTACGGCTCCGGCACGGTGAGCGGCCCCGCGGAAGGAGAGCGCGGCTCGCTGCTGGAGCTGACCTGGAACGGCCGGGACGCCCTCGAACTCCCCGACGGCAAGCGGACCTTCCTGGAGGACGGCGACGTGGTGACCCTGTCGGCGTGGGCCCCGGGCCCGGACGGGGTGCGGGTCGGGCTGGGCGAGGTGGTGGGGCGGGTCGTGGGACGGGCCTCGGGGCAGGCCCAGGGATAGATGGCGTCATGGGGAACCGAGGCGGTCGAGGGTGAGTTGAGGTGACGGGCAGGGTGCCGTCGAAGGTCTGCCATGAGCCGTCCGTCGCCGTCATACTGACGGCGACGGACGGTGTGCGCAGGACCCGGCACGACCCCGTACACCCCAGCACCACCCCGTACCCAGCTCGACCCGAACACCCAGCACCACCCCGTACGCAGCTCGACCCGAACACCCAGCACGACCCGGTACGCCCCGCACGACCCGCACCCCCGTCGCACGCCCCCTCGCCGCCCCTTACGCCGACCAGGATCCGGAGCCCGTGGCATGACTGTCTGCCTGCTCCTGCTGAGCGCCGTCGCCCTGACGGCCGCCGTTCCGGTGCCGCGCGCGCTGACCCGGGCCGACTGGCCCGAGCGGGAGCCCGTGGTCGCGCTGTGGGTGTGGCAGTGTCTGGTCGCCACGGTGCTGATGTGCAACCTGACCGCCCTGGTCCTCGGCGCGGCCGCCGTCTTCCACACGGTCCGCGACCATGTCTTCGCCCCGGCGCCCCCGGCCGTGACCGCCGCGTACGACCTGTCCGCCGCGCCGGTCTGGGCCACCGTCCTCACCCTGCTGCTGGCCTGCGGCGCCGCCTGGACGACGGCGATGCTGGCCCGCGAGCTGGTCGAGGCCCGCCGGCGTCGCGGCCGGACGAGGGCGCACCTGCGCGAGCGTGCTCCCGAACTCCCCGGCGGACTGGAGAAAGCCGCGCGAGGCCCGCTGCTGGTGCTGGAGGACGAGTACCCCGACGCCTGGTGGATGCCGGGCAGCCCGCCGCAGCTGGTGGTGACGACCGGGGCGCTGCACCGCCTCACCGACGTACAGCTGGACGCCGTCCTCACCCATGAGCGCGACCACGCCCGCGCCCACCACGACTGGCTGCTGCACCTGTCGACGGCCCTGGCGACCGGCTTCCCCCGGGTGCCGCTCTTCGCCCACTTCTGCGAGCAGACCCACCGCCTGGTGGAACTCGCCGCGGACGACACGGCCTCCCGCCGCTGCGGCCATCTGACGACCGCACTGGCCCTGATCGAGCTCAACCAGCACCGGGGCGTGCTGTCCTGCGCCTCCAGCCACCGGCTCCTGGGCGAGCGCGTGGACCGACTGCTGGAGCCGCGCCCCCGGCTGGGCCGCCGGCATCGAGCGGTCACGGCCACGGTGGCGGGGCTGGTGCCCCTGGTGCCGCTGCTGATCGCTTTCGGGCCGGGACTGACCGCGCTGGCCTGAGCGGCGGCGCACCTCGCCGCGGACGATGGTCCCGGCGTCCAGGGGTGGCAGATCTCTCCCTCACCACCAGAAAACCGCAGGTGAACGCCTGAATCGGCAGTCCGGCCCGTGGCGCAACACTCCCGCAACACTCCTTTCCCTACCCCCTCGGTATGGTTCCGGCCATGCCTTCTTCCGACCGCATCCGGGACCACGCCGGCCAGGGCGCGACCACCGTCGCCGCCCACCGCGCACGGCGTCGGCTGCGCGCGGACCAGGCGCGGCAGCTCGCCGATCTCCTGCGCCACCAGCTCCTCTCCGGCGGCTTCGAGGACGGCACGCTCCCGCACGAGACGACCCTCGCCACCGACTACCGCGCCTCCCGCAACACGGTCCGCCAAGCCCTGGACCTGCTGCGCGCCGAAGGTCTCGTCGAACGCCTCCCCGGTGTCGGCACCGTGGTCGTCGCCCAGAAGTACCCCCACGGCCTCGACCGTCTGATGGGCCTCGCGGAGACCCTGCGCGAACACGGCACGGTCACCAACGAGGTCCGCACGATGGGCCCGGCCCCGGCACCGCACCCCGTCGCCGAACGCCTCCATGTCCCGCCCGGCACCGATGTCCTCTACATCGAACGCCTTCGCCGTCTCAACGGCCTCCCCCTCTCCCTCGACCTCACCTACATCCCGCTCGACATCGGCACCGCCCTGCTCGGCGCCGACCTGGAGAACACCGACGTCTTCCGGCTCCTGGAGTCGATCACCGGCCAGGGACTCGGCCACGCCGAGATCACGCTGGAGGCGGTGAACGCGGACGCCCATTCCGCCGCCGTGCTCGAAGCCCCACGCGGCGCGGCCGTCCTGATGCTGGAGCGCCTGACGCATCTCGCCGACGGCCGCCCCGTCGACCTGGAGTTCATCCGCTTCCGCGGCGACCGCATCACGATGAGCGGCCTGCTGCACAGGTCCCTCTGACCGCCTCCCTGCTTCTTCCCGCTCGCGTCTCTTCCCCCCTCACCTCTTCATCGTTCGGCAGGTCCTCCGCGGTTCACTGCCGCGCCGGAAATCTCAGCGAATCTCCATCAATCTCAGGACATCCCCGGAGACAGCCATGCCCTTGGTGCCCCAGCGGGCCGACGTGCCCGTGACCATCGACGAGTCGAAGTGCATCGACGGCTGCACGCTCTGCGTCGACATGTGCCCGCTGGACTCCCTCGCCATCGACGAGAGCAGCGGCAAGGCCTACATGCACGTCGACGAGTGCTGGTACTGCGGCCCGTGCGCGGCCCGCTGTCCCACCGGAGCCGTCACGGTCAACATGCCCTATCTGCTCCGCTGAGAGGTCCCGACTCCCATGAAGAACAAGGCAGTTGCCGCAGCCGCCCTCCTCCTGCTCACCCCCCTGACGGCCTGCGGCGGCAACGCGGCGGCCGGTGACGGTTCCACGGTCACCGTGACCGTCGGCTACCAGTCCAGGACCATCAACACCGTCACCGCCGGCACCCTGCTCCGCTCCCTCGGCTCCTTCGAGAAGGAACTGAACGCCCTCGGCGACGGCAGGACCTACAAGGTCGACTGGCAGGACTACGCGACCGGCGCCCCGATCACCGCCCAGATGACCGCCGGGAAGATCGACATCGGTTCGATGGGCGACTTCCCGCTCCTCATCAACGCGGCCCGCGGCAAGCAGCTCGGCAAGTCCACCCACCTGGTCTCCGTCACCGGCTACAACCTCCGCGGCGGCCTCAACACCATCGTCACGGCGCCCGACTCGAAGCTCGCCACGCTGACCGACCTGCGCGGCAAGAAGGTCTCCACCAGCGTCGGCTCCGCCGCCGACGGCACCCTCGTACGGGCCCTCCAGCGCGCCGGCCTCGACCCGGACAAGGACATCGAGAAGCTCAACCAGCAGCCCGCGGTGGGCGCTTCGGCCCTCTCGGCGGGCAGCGCGGACGCGCTCTCCCAGTTCGTCGCCTGGCCCGGCCTGCTCACCTACCAGGGCAAGGCGAAGGCCCTCTACGACGGCGCCGAGCTGAACCTCCCCACCTTCCACGGCGTCACCGCCCGCGAGGACTTCGCACGGCAACGCCCCACCGTCCTGGAGGCCTTCCTCAAGGCCCAGGCCGAGGCCACGGACTACCTGAACGACCACCCCGTCCAGGCCGCCGAGAAGGTCGCGAAGGCCACCGGCCTGCCCGCCGAGGTCGTCTACCTCTACAACGGCGCCCACGGCATCTCCACCTTCGACCCCGCGATCAAGCCCCAGCTGGTCTCCGCCCTCGAGGACGACGTGGCGATCCTGAAGTCGGCCAAGCTGACCGGCGACATCGACGTGGACGCCTTCGTCGACGACCGTTACGTCAAGAAGGCCCTCGGCACGTCGTACGCCGAGCAGCTCACCGCCGCTCCGCCCGCCGCCGCGAGCGAGGTCTGGCCCAAGGGCGCCTCCGCGACCCGCGCCTTCAAGACGCCCGCCGAACTCCTCGCGTACGTCTCGGCCCACCGGGACGGCATCCGCGCCGCCTACGTCCCCGACGCCACGACCGGCACCCTCTGGTTCGCCGACAAGGCGGTGTGGGTGGCCGACGGCGACAAGCTGCTGCCGTTCGTCGCACCGGCGACCGCGAAGGCGTACGTCGCCGAGCGCGGCGGCGCCCGCGTGGTGACGTATGCCGACGCGCTGGAGCGGGCGTCGTGAGCCGGCCCCTGCCCGCCGCCGGCCGCTACGCCCTGCGGGTGGCTTCCCTGGTGGCCGCCCTCGGTGTGTGGCAGGCGCTGACCGGCCTCGACATCGACCTGTGGCTGCGCTTCTCGCAGTTCCCCACGGCCACCGACGTGGCCCACGCCTTCGCCGACCGGCTGGCCGGGCCCGACTACTGGACCGACCTCACCGACAGCCTGACCCGCATCCTCAGCGGCTTCCTGCTGGCGGCGGTGCTCGGTGTGGCGACGGGCGTGCTCGTGGCGCGCTCCCGCCTCGCCGAGGACCTGCTCGGACCGGTGCTGGAGGTCGTCCGCCCGATCCCGGCCATCGCCCTCGTCCCCGTCGCGATCCTCCTGTTCCCCTCCAACGAGCAGGGCATCGTCTTCATCACCTTCACCGCCGCCTACTTCCCCGTCCTGGTCTCCACCCGGCACGCGGTCCGCGCGCTGACGCCTGTCTGGGAGGAGGCGGTGCTGACGATGGGCGGCGGGCGGTGGCGGATCCTGGGCTCGGTCGTCCTGCCGGGTGCGCTGCCCGGCATCTTCGGCGGACTGTCGGTCGGCATCGGCGTCTCGTGGATCTGTGTGATCTCCGCCGAGATGATCTCCGGCCAGTACGGCGTCGGCTACCGCACCTGGCAGGACTACACGGTCGTCGACTACCCGGGCGTCTTCGTCGGCATGGTCACCATCGGCGTCCTCGGCTGGCTCACCTCCACGGCCGTGGAACTTCTGGGCCGCCGCCTGACCCGCTGGCTGCCCCGGACGTCGTACGACACCGGAAGCCGCCCGCGGACCGTCCGCACAGCGCCTTCCGCGCGGGGGCCCGAGTCCGCCGTCCCCGCTCCGAAGACCGAGGAGGCACGCGATGAGCACCTCGTCTGAGACGGCCGGCACCTCCACCGGGACGACCGCCCGCGGCACCCGGCTCACCCTGCGCGCCGCCGCCCTCGGCCGCCCCGACGCCCCCGCCGTCACCGGCGTCGACCTCGATGTCGCCCCCGGCGAGATCCTCACCGTCGTAGGACCCTCCGGCTGCGGCAAGTCGACGCTGCTGCGCACGCTGGCCGGCCTGCTGGCCCCCCTCGGCGGCGAGGCCGCCCAGGACGGCCGCCCGCTGACGGGCCCTTCCGCCGACCGCGCCCTGGTCTTCCAGGAGGACGCCCTGCTGCCCTGGCGCACCTTGCGCGCGAACGTGGAACTCCCGCTCGCCATCGCGGGGTTGGCCCGCACCGACCGCAGGCGGCAGGCCGAGTCCTGGCTCGCCCGCGTCGGGCTCACCGAACAGTCCCGGCACCTGCCGCACCGCGTCTCCGGAGGCCAGCGCCAGCGCGCCCAGCTGGCCCGGGCGCTGGCCTGCCGGCCGCGCGCGGTGCTGATGGACGAACCGTTCGGCGCCCTCGACGCCCAGACCCGCGCCGGCATGCAGGACCTGCTCGTGGAGGTGCTGCAGGGCACGGGCGCGACCGTCGTCTTCGTCACCCACGACGTCGACGAGGCGCTCTTCCTCGGCGACCGCGTCGCGCTCCTCGACAACGGCCGCCTCACCGCCGTACGCGAGGTGCCGCGCCCCCGCGACCGCACCGCGCGCGACGACCCGGCGCGGCTCACGCTGCGGCGTGACGTCCTGTCCTCCCTCGGTTCCTGAAAGGTCTCTCGGTGACCAGCCCCGCGAACACCCCCCTGGCGATCCCCGCCCTCACCGACGCCGAGGAACTCTCCTGCGACGTCCTCGTCATCGGCGGCGGCACCGCCGGCACCATGGCCGCGCTGACCGGCGCCGAGCACGGCGCCGACGTGATCCTCCTGGAGAAGGCCCACGTCCGGCACTCCGGCGCCCTGGCCATGGGCATGGACGGCGTCAACAACGCGGTCGTCCCCGGCCGCGCCGAGCCCGACGACTACGTCGCCGAGATCACCCGCGCCAACGACGGCATCGTCGACCAGTCCACCGTCCGCCAGACCGCCACCCGCGGCTTCGCCATGGTGCAGCGCCTGGAGTCGTACGGCGTGAAGTTCGAGAAGGACGAGCACGGCGACTACGCGGTCCGCCAGGTCCACCGCTCCGGCTCCTATGTGCTGCCGATGCCGGAGGGCAAGGACGTCAAGAAGGTGCTGTACCGGCAGTTGCGGCGGCGTGAGATGCGGGAGCGGATCCGCATCGAGAACCGGGTGATGCCGGTGCGGGTGCTGACGGCCGACGGGCGGGCCGTGGGGGCGGTCGGCTTCAACACCCGTACGGGCGCCTTCGTGACGGTCCGCGCGGGCGCGGTCATCCTGGCGACCGGCGCCTGCGGCCGCCTCGGCCTGCCCGCCTCCGGCTACCTCTACGGCACCTACGAGAACCCCACCAACGCGGGCGACGGCTACGCCATGGCCTACCACGCGGGCGCCGAGCTCACCGGCATCGAGTGCTTCCAGATCAACCCGCTGATCAAGGACTACAACGGCCCCGCCTGCGCCTACGTCGCCAACCCCTTCGGCGGCTACCAGGTCAACCGGCACGGCGAACGCTTCGTCGACTCCGACTACTGGTCCGGCCAGATGATGGCGGAGTTCGCGGCGGAGGTGGCGTCCGACCGGGGGCCGGTCTACCTCAAGCTCAGCCACCTCCCGGAGGAGTCGGTCTCCGCCCTGGAGTCGATCCTGCACTCCACGGAGCGGCCCACGCGCGGGACCTTCCACGCGGGCCGGGGCCACGACTACCGCACCCACGACATCGAGATGCACATCTCCGAGATCGGCCTGTGCGGCGGCCACTCCGCCTCGGGTGTACGGGTCGACGACCACGCGCGGACGACCGTCCCCCGCCTCTACGCCGCCGGCGACCTGGCCTGCGTGCCGCACAACTACATGATCGGCGCGTTCGTCTTCGGCGACCTCGCCGGCGCGGACGCCTCCCAGTACGCGGCGTACGAAGGGGAGTTGCCCGCCGACCAGCTCCGTGAGGCGCACGAACTGATCTACCGCCCGCTGCGCAACCCGGACGGCCCGCCGCAGCCCCAGGTCGAGTACAAGCTGCGCCGCTTCGTGAACGACTACGTGGCCCCGCCGAAGTCGGGGGCCCGGTTGTCCCTCGCCCTGGAGTCCTTCGAACGGATGCGGGACGACATCGCCGCGATGGGCGCCCGCACCCCGCACGAGCTGATGCGCTGCGCCGAGGTCTCCTTCATCCGCGACTGCGCGGAGATGGCCGCGCGCGCGTCCCTGGCCCGCACGGAATCCCGCTGGGGCCTCTACCACGACCGCCTCGACCACCCCCATCGCGACGACGCCTCCTGGTTCCACCACCTCGATCTGCACAAGTCCCCCTCTGGTGCGATGGAGTTCACGGCCCGTCCCGTGGCTCCCTATCTGGTCCCGGTCGAGGAGTTCACCCCGACCGGCGGTCCCTCCCGGCACCTCGGCGAGGTGCACCCGGAGGAGGTGGCGACGGCGGGGTCCCGGGACCGGGCCCCGGTGGCGGCGGGGGCCGGGGACGGCGTGCCGGTGGCGCCTGAGGCCGAGGACAGCGGCCCTGACCGTTCCCACAACGACGCCACTGCCGCCGACCGCACCGGGCACGACTCCCCTCCCGCCGCCGAGCAGTCGACCGCCCGGCTCCTGGAGCTGGTGGCCCTCGCCGAGGAGGAGCCGGAACTCGACGCCCTCCGGCCCTACTTGACCGACCCGGCGGCCACGGTCCGGCGTGAGGCCGTCGCCGTGCTCACCGAGACCCTGCCGCCGGGCACCGGCCCCGCCCTGGCCGACGCGCTCCGCGATCCCGCCGCCGAGGTCCGTGCCGCGGCCGCGGCCTCGCTGCGCGAGCTGGTCGAGACGCTCCCGCCCGAGCCCACCCTGCGCGAGGGCCTCGCCGCCGCCCTCCGTGAACCCGACCCCGTCGTGCGCGCTGCCGCCCTCGACGTCCTGCGTGCCCTGCGGCTGGGTGACACCGCGCTGTTCACGGGCCCGCTCACGGACGAGGACA
Source organism: Streptomyces sp. NPDC057280 (assembly GCF_042668605.1). Taxonomy (NCBI): domain Bacteria; kingdom Bacillati; phylum Actinomycetota; class Actinomycetes; order Kitasatosporales; family Streptomycetaceae; genus Streptomyces; species Streptomyces sp. NPDC057280. The sequence continues at coordinate 193,879 of NZ_JBHUYR010000003.1, read as the reverse complement.
TCGCCGTCCGCATCGAGGCCGTACGCGCCCTCGTCTCGGTCGACGCCGCCGAAGAACTGGCCCGCGCGGCGACGTCCGACCCGTCCCGCGAGGTCCGCGTCACCTTCGCCAAGGCCCTGGCGACGGTGTCCCCAGGACGCCCCGACGCCGTCCTGCCCGCCCTCGCCACGCTCACGGCGGACGCCGACGCCTTGGTACGAGGCGCCGCCTACGCCGCCCTGGGCGCCACCGGCTGCCCCGGACCGCTCGCCGAGCGCGCCGTCTCCGCCTTGGCCGACGCCACCTGGCAGGTGCGGTCCGGAGCGGCGACCGCCCTGTCCGGAGCGGAGGCCGAAACCGCCGTCCCCGCCCTGGCCAAGGCCCTCGCCGACCCGAACGCCGACGTCCGCAAGGCGGCGGTCCTGGCCCTGACCCGGCACACGGCCACCGAGGGCGCCCGCGCCGCCCTGGCCACGGCCACGGCCGACTCGGACGCGGACGTCAGGGCGTACGCGTCACGAGCGCTGTGACGGGCGTACGCGTCACGAGCGCTGTGACGGGTGCCGGGCCCACGGCTACGTCCAGTCGGGCTCCGGCTCCTCGTCCATCTCGGGCCAGTCGTCCGGCTCCGGCGCGGCCCCGTCGTCGGCCTTCTGAGCCTGCGCCGTCGGCTCCCCCATCCCCGCCAACACGGCCAGGACGCCTTCCCCGTACGTCGCCAGCTTCTTCTCGCCGACCCCGCCGATCTCACCGAGCTGTCCCACCGAGGTCGGCCAGGCGGTCACGATTTCCCGGAGCGTGGCGTCGTGGAAGATCACGTATGCCGGGACGCCCTGTTCCTTGGCCTGCTCGGCACGCCAGGCCCGCAGCGCCTCGAAGGCGGGCAGCAGTGCCTCGGGCAGCTCGACCGCGGCGGCCTTGGACTTGCCCCTGCCGGAGGACGAGGAGCCCGACGTCTTCGCCACCGTCGGCTTCTTCGGTTCCTTCCGCAGCGGCACCTCCCGCTCCCGCCGCAGCACCGCCCCGCTGGCCTCGGTCAGCGTCAGCGTGCCGTACTCCCCCTCGACCGCGAGCAGTCCCTGCGCCAGCAACTGCCGTACGACACCGCGCCATTCGGCCTCGGTCAGCTCCTCGCCGATGCCGAAGACGGACAGCTGGTCATGGTCGAACTGGATGACCTTGGCGGTGCGCCGGCCCAGCAGGATGTCGACGATCTGCACCGCGCCGAACTTCTGCCCCCGCTCCCGCTGGAGCCGCACCACCGTCGACAGCACCTTCTGCGCCGCGATGGTGCCGTCCCAGGTCTCTGGTGGGGTGAGGCAGGTGTCGCAGTTGCCGCAGCCCACCGGGTCGGGGTCCTGCCCGAAGTAGTTCAGCAGCTGCCCGCGGCGGCACTGCGCGGTCTCGCACAGTGCCAGCATCGAGTCCAGGTGGGCGGCTGCGCGGCGGCGGAACGCCTCGTCGCCCTCGCTCGACTGGATCATCTTGCGCTGCTGTATGACGTCGTTGAGGCCGTAGGCCATCCAGGCCGTCGACGGCAGTCCGTCGCGTCCCGCGCGGCCGGTCTCCTGGTAGTAGCCCTCGACCGACTTCGGCAGGTCGAGGTGGGCGACGAAGCGGACGTCCGGCTTGTCGATGCCCATGCCGAAGGCGATCGTCGCGACGACGACCAGGCCGTCCTCCCGCAGGAACCTGGACTGGTGCGCCGCGCGGGTGCCCGCGTCCAGGCCGGCGTGGTACGGGACCGCCTCGATGCCGTTCTTGGCGAGGAACTCGGCCGTGGCCTCCACCGACTTGCGCGACAGGCAGTACACGATGCCGGCGTCGCCCTCGTGCTCCTGGCGCAGGAAGCTCAGCAGCTGCTTCTTGGGGTCGGCCTTGGGCACGATCCGGTACTGGATGTTGGGCCGGTCGAAGCTCGCCACGAAGTGCCGGGCGGCCGGCATGTTCAGCCGCTGGGTGATCTCCTGGTGCGTCGCGTGCGTGGCCGTGGCGGTCAGCGCGATGCGCGGGACGTCGGGCCAGCGCTCGCCGAGCAGGGACAGGGCGAGGTAGTCGGGGCGGAAGTCGTGGCCCCACTGGGACACGCAGTGCGCCTCGTCGATGGCGAAGACCGCGATCTTGCCGCGGGAGAGCAGGTCGAGGGTGGAGTCCAGCCGCAGCCGCTCGGGCGCCAGATAGAGCAGGTCCAGCTCGCCCGCGAGGAACTCGGCCTCCACGACCCGCCGCTCGTCGAAGTCCTGCGTGGAGTTCATGAACCCGGCGCGCACGCCGAGCGCCCGCAGCGCGTCCACCTGGTCCTGCATCAGCGCGATGAGCGGCGAGACGACGATGCCCGTACCGGGTCTGACCAGGGACGGGATCTGGTAGCACAGGGACTTGCCGCCGCCGGTCGGCATGAGCACGACGGCGTCGCCGCCCGCGATCACATGCTCGATGACGGCTTCCTGCTCGCCGCGGAAGCTGTCGTACCCGAAGACCCGGTGCAGCGCGGCCAGCGCCTCGCTCCCGGGTGCCCCGGCGGGTCCTGCCACCTCGGTCAACCCTGGCATCTCGCTGATCCCGCCCATCCCACCCATAGTCCTGTCCCCCGTACGTCGTCCCTCGACCACTGCCTCCACGATAGGGGCCCGCACCGACAGCGCCGGAGTTATCCACAGGCCCGTCCCGTGACGCTCCGCGTTCACTCCAATGGTCCGCGTCACATGGAGGGGCTCCGGCCTGCGGGGACATGCTGCTCAGGCGGGCAGGGGAGGCCCGTCTCCCGGACAGCGCGCCTCGACCGGTGCGCGCCCCTTCCGCTTCAAGGAGCCCCAGCATGTTCTCTCGGCCCCTCAAGGCCGCCGTCGCCGCGGCGATAGCCGGTGCCTTCTCCCTGACCGCCGCGCCCGCGCAGGCCGCGCCCACGGACGACACCGACCCCTGGTCCGCCTTGGTCCCTACGTACGCGGCGACGGGCAAGTACGCCTACGAGCCGTTCGCCCCCGGCGGGGGCTACGCCCGCACCAGCACGTGCGTGCCCAACATGGGCTACCACTACGTCAACGCCACGCTGCTGGAGGACCCCGCCGTCGACCCCGCCGAGCCCGAGGCCCTGCTGTATGAGGGCGGCCCCACCACCAGCACCCGCAAGCTGGTCGGGGTGGAGTGGATCGTTCCGGACACGGCCGTGACGGCGGCCCCGACGCTGTTCGGCGAGATCTTCTCCCACGACGCGGTCCTGCACGTCTACTCGCTCCACGCGTGGATCTACAAGAGCAACCCCAACGGGCTCTTCGAGACCTTCAACCCGAAGGTGACGTGCCCGGCCTGAGCGCACGCGAAAGGGCCCCGGTCCCCGCACGGGGAACCGGGGCCCTGCGCACTTACCCGCAGGTCAGCGCACAAACACTCCCGCCTGGTTGGCCAGGTCCAGGAAGTACTGCGGCGCCACACCGAGCACCAGCGTGACCGCGACACCGACGCCGATCGCCGTCATCGTCAGCGGTGACGGCACGGCGACCGTCGGGCCCTCGGGCCGCGGCTCGCTGAAGAACATCAGCACGATGACGCGGATGTAGAAGAACGCGGCGATCGCCGACGAGATCACACCGACCACGACCAGCGGCGCCGCCCCGCCCTCCGCCGCCGCCTTGAACACGGCGAACTTCCCGGCGAACCCGGAGGTCAGCGGGATGCCGGCGAAGGCCAGCAGGAACACCGCGAACACGGCCGCGACCAGCGGTGAACGCCGGCCGAGCCCCGCCCACTTGGACAGGTGCGTGGCCTCGCCGCCGGCGTCGCGGACCAGCGTGACCACGGCGAACGCGCCGATCGTCACGAACGAGTACGCGGCCAGGTAGAAGAGGACGGACGACACCCCGTCCGGCGTGGTCGCGATGACGCCCGCGAGGATGAAGCCCGCGTGGGCGATCGACGAGTACGCCAGCAGCCGCTTGATGTCGGTCTGCGTGATCGCGACGATCGCGCCGCCGAGCATGGTGACGATGGCGACGGCCCACATGACCGGCCGCCAGTCCCAGCGCAGGCCGGGCAGGACGACGTACAGCAGTCGCAGCAGGGCACCGAACGCGGCCACCTTCGTCGCCGCCGCCATGAACCCGGTCACCGGCGTCGGCGCGCCCTGGTAGACGTCCGGCGTCCACATGTGGAACGGGACCGCGCCGACCTTGAACAGCAGGCCCATCACGATCATCGCGCCGCCGACCAGCAGCAGCGCGTCGTTGCCCATGGTGTCCGCGAGCGCCGGGTCGACGTTCGTGACCGTGCCGTCGACGACCTGGGCGATCGTGGAGTACGACACCGAGCCCGCGTAGCCGTAGAGCAGCGCGATGCCGAACAGGGTGAACGCGGAGGCGAAGGCGCCGAGCAGGAAGTACTTGACCGCGGCCTCCTGCGACATGAGCCGCTTGCGGCGGGCGAGCGCGCACATCAGGTACAGCGGCAGGGAGAAGACCTCCAGGGCCACGAACAGCGTCAGCAGGTCGTTGGCCGCGGGGAAGATCAGCATGCCGGCGACGGCGAAGAGCAGCAGCGGGAACACCTCGGTGGTGGTGAACCCGGCCTTCACGGCGGCCTTCTCGCTGTCGCTGCCGGGCACAGAGGCGGCCTGCGCGGCGAAGGAGTCGACCCGGTTGCCGTGCGCCTCGGGATCGAGTCGGCGTTCGGCGAAGGTGAACAGGCCGACCAGGCCCGCCAGCAGGATGGTGCCCTGCAGGAACAGCGCCGGTCCGTCGACGGCGATGGCGCCCATCGCCGCGATCCCGGCCTTCGTCGTCGCGTAGCCGTCTGCCGCGAGGGCGACGACCGCGGCGAAGGCGGCGGCCAGTGCCACGGCGGACAGGAACACCTGGGCGTAGTACCGCTGCTTGCGCGGGACGAACGCCTCGACGAGCACCCCGACGATCGCCGCACCGACGACGATCAGCGTGGGCGACAATTGTCCGTATTCGATCTTCGGCGCATCGATCTTCGAGATCGGATCGGCCGCGGTTGTCCACAGGCTGTGGACGGCTGTTGCGCTCACTTGGCCGCCTCCACCTCGGGCTGGGGGTCCTTCTTGTGTACGTCGGACAAGGTCGACTTGACCGCCGGGTTGACGATGTCCGTGACCGGCTTCGGGTAGACCCCGAGGAAGATCAGCAGGACGATCAGCGGCGCGACGACCACGAGCTCACGGACCCGGAGGTCCGGCATCGCGGACACCTCGGCCTTCACCGGGCCCGTCATCGTCCGCTGGTAGAGGACGAGCGTGTAGAGAGCGGCCAGCACGATGCCGAAGGTGGCGATGATGCCGATCACCGGGTACCTGGAGAACGTGCCGACCAGCACCAGGAACTCACTGACGAACGGCGCCAGTCCGGGCAGCGACAGGGTCGCGAGGCCACCGATCAGGAACGTGCCGGCGAGCACCGGGGCGACCTTCTGCACACCGCCGTAGTCGGCGATGAGCCGCGAGCCGCGCCGCGAGATCAGGAAGCCCGCGACCAGCATCAACGCGGCCGTGGAAATACCGTGGTTGACCATGTAGAGCGTCGCGCCGGACTGGCCCTGGCTGGTCATCGCGAAGATGCCCATGATGATGAAGCCGAAGTGCGAGATCGACGCGTACGCCACCAGCCGCTTGATGTCCCGCTGGCCGACGGCGAGCAGCGCCCCGTAGACGATGCTGATCAGCGCCAGGACGAGGATCGCGGGCGTCGCCCACTTCGACGCCTCCGGGAAGAGCTGGAGGCAGAAGCGGAGCATCGCGAAGGTGCCGACCTTGTCGACGACCGCCGTGATGAGGACGGCGACCGGAGCGGTGGCCTCGCCCATGGCGTTGGGCAGCCAGGTGTGCAGCGGCCACAGCGGCGCCTTCACCGCGAACGCGAAGAAGAAGCCCAGGAACAGCCAGCGTTCGGTGTTGGTCGCCATGTCGAGCGAGCCGTTGGCCCGCGCCTCGGCGATCTCCTGGAGGCTGAAGTTCCCGGCGACCACGTACAGGCCGATCACCGCGGCCAGCATGATCAGACCGCCGACCAGGTTGTAGAGCAGGAACTTCACGGCGGCGTACGACCGTTGCGTGGATGCCGCCTCTTCACCGTGCTCGTGGGCCCGGTCCCCGAAGCCGCCGATGAGGAAGTACATCGGGATCAGCATGGCTTCGAAGAAGATGTAGAAGAGGAAGACGTCGGTGGCCTCGAAGGAGATGATCACCATCGCCTCGACGGCCAGGATCAGGGCGAAGAAGCCCTGCGTCGGCCGCCACCGCTTACTGCCGGTCTCCAGCGGGTCGGCGTCGTGCCAGCCCGCCAGGATGATGAACGGGATCAGCAGGGCGGTGAGCGCGAGGAGCGACACCCCGATGCCGTCCACGCCCAGTTCGTAGCGGACCCCGAAGTCCTTGATCCAGGAGTGGGATTCGGTGAGCTGGTAGCGGTCGCCGTCCGGGTCGAAGCGGACCAGGACGACGATCGCGAGGGCGAGGGTGGCGAGCGAGACGAGGAGCGCCAGCCACTTGGCGGCGGTGCGCTGCGCGGCCGGTACGGCGGCCGTGACGACCGCCCCGATCGCGGGGAGCGCCGCCGTCGCTGTCAGCAGAGGAAAGGACATCGGTATCAGACCGCCCTCATCAGCAGGGTCGCGGCGATGAGGACCGCCGCACCGCCGAACATCGAGACCGCGTACGACCGCGCGTAGCCGTTCTGAAGCCTGCGCAGCCGTCCGGAGAGGCCGCCGACCGAGGCCGCCGTGCCGTTGACGACTCCGTCGACCAGGGTGTGGTCGACGTAGACCAGGGACCGCGTGAGGTGCTCGCCGCCGCGGACCAGGACCACGTGGTTGAAGTCGTCCTGGAGCAGGTCGCGCCGGGCGGCCCGGGTGAGCAGCGACCCGCGCGGGGCGACGGCCGGGACCGGGCGGCGGCCGTACTGGAGCCAGGCGAGGGCGACGCCGAGGACCATCACGGTCACCGTGGCGGTCGTGACCGTCGCCGCGCTGATCGGCGCGTCACCGTGGTCGTGCCCGGTGACGGGCTCCAGCCAGTGCAGGAAGCGGTCGCCGATGCTGAAGACGCCGCCCGCGAAGACCGAGCCGAAGGCCAGCACGATCATGGGGATCGTCATGGACCGGGGCGACTCGTGCGGGTGCGGTTCCGCGTGGTCGCCCTGGTGCTCGGCGGCGGGCTCCGCGCTGGGCGCCTCCGGGGAGCGCGTCGGCTGGTTGCGCCAACGCTCCTCTCCGAAGAACGTCATCAGCATCACGCGCGTCATGTAGAAGGCGGTGATGGCCGCGCCGAGCAGGGCGCAGGCGCCGAGGATCCAGCCCTCGGTGCCGCCCTTGGCGAAGGCCGCCTCGATGATCTTGTCCTTGGAGAAGAAGCCGGACAGGCCCGGGAAGCCGATGATGGCGAGGTAGCCGAGGCCGAACGTCACGAAGGTGACCGGCATGTACTTGCGCAGGCCGCCGTACTTGCGCATGTCGACCTCGTCGTTCATGCCGTGCATGACCGAACCGGCGCCGAGGAACAGCCCGGCCTTGAAGAAGCCGTGCGTCACCAGGTGCATGATCGCGAAGACGTAGCCGATGGGGCCGAGGCCCGCGGCGAGGACCATGTAGCCGATCTGCGACATGGTCGACCCGGCGAGCGCCTTCTTGATGTCGTCCTTCGCGCAACCGACGATCGCACCGAACAGGAGCGTGACGGCACCGACGACGGTGACGACGAGCTGGGCGTCCGGGGCGAGGTTGAAGATGTTGGCGGAGCGGACGATCAGGTAGACGCCCGCGGTCACCATGGTCGCGGCGTGGATGAGGGCCGAGACCGGGGTCGGGCCCTCCATCGCGTCCCCGAGCCAGGACTGCAGCGGCACCTGGGCGGACTTGCCGCAGGCGGCGAGCAGCAGCATCAGGGCGATGCCGGTGAGGGTGGCCTCGGAGGCGCCGGTGACGAGTCCGGGCTCCTCGTGCGAACCGAGGACCGGGCCGAAGGCGAACGTCCCGAACGTCGTGAACATCAGCATGATGGCGATCGACAGGCCCATGTCGCCGACGCGGTTGACCAGGAAGGCCTTCTTCGCGGCGGTGGCGGCGCTGGGCTTGTGCTGCCAGAAGCCGATGAGCAGGTAGGACGCGAGGCCCACGCCCTCCCAGCCGACATACAGCAGCAGGTAGTTGTCGGCGAGGACGAGGACCAGCATCGCCGCGAGGAACAGGTTCAGATAGCCGAAGAAGCGGCGGCGCCGCTCGTCGTGCTCCATGTACCCGACCGAGTACAGGTGGATCAGTGAGCCGACGCCCGTGATCAGCAGCACGAACGTCATCGACAGCTGGTCGAGGCGGAAGGCGACGTCCGCCTGGAAGCCCTCGACCGGGACCCAGCTGAACAGGTGGCTCGTCAGGGTCCGGTGCTCGGCGTTCTTGCCGAGCAGGTCGGCGAAGAGGACGAGGCCGAGCACGAAGGAGACGGCGGCGAGCAGGGTGCCGATCCAGTGGCCGACGCGGTCCAGGCGCCGGCCGCCGCACAGCAGTACGGCCGCTCCGAGCAGGGGCGCCGCCACCAGCAGCGCAATCAGGTTCTCCACGATTCTTCCGACCCCTCAGAGCTTCATCAGGCTGGCGTCGTCGACCGAGGCCGAGTGGCGGGAACGGAACAGGGACACGATGATCGCGAGCCCGACGACGACCTCGGCGGCGGCGACGACCATCGTGAAGAACGCGATGATCTGGCCGTCGAGATTGCCGTGCATCCGGGAGAAGGCGACGAACGCGAGGTTGCAGGCGTTGAGCATGAGCTCGATGCACATGAACACGACGATCGCGTTGCGCCTGATCAGTACGCCGGTGGCGCCGATCGTGAACAACAGGGCCGCGAGGTAGAGGTAGTTGACGGGGTTCACTTCGACGCCTCCTCGGCCCGCTTGAAGGTGGCCGGTTCGATCGCGGTGCGCTCCAGGCGTTCCTCGGAGCGCTGCTCCAGCACCTTGAGGTCGTTGAGCGCCTCCTGGGAGACGTCCCGGATCTGGCCGCGTTCACGGAGCGTCTTGCTGACCGTGAGCTCCGACGGGGTGCCGTCGGGCAGCAGGCCCGCGATGTCCACGGCGTTGTGCCGGGCGTAGACGCCGGGGGCCGGCAGCGGCGGTACGTGCTTGCCCGCGCGGACGCGCTCCTCGGCCAGCTCGCGCTGGGTCTTGGCGCGCTCGGTGCGCTCGCGGTGGGTGAGCACCATGGCGCCGACGGCGGCCGTGATCAGCAGTGCGCCGGTGATTTCGAAGGCGAAGACGTACTTGGTGAAGATGTAGGTCGCGAGGCCCTCCACGTTGCCGTTCGCGTTCGCCTGCGCCAGGCCGTTGAACTCCTTGAGGGAGGCGTTGCCGATGCCCGCGATCAGCAGGATGCCGAAGCCGAGCCCGCAGAGAAGGGCCAGCCAGCGCTGGCCCTTGATGGTCTCCTTCAGGGAGTCGGCGGCCGTGACGCCGACGAGCATCACCACGAACAGGAACAGCATCATGATCGCGCCGGTGTAGACGACGATCTGCACGATGCCCAGGAAGTAGGCGCCGTTGGCGAGGTAGAACACCGCCAGGATGATCATGGTCCCGGCGAGCGACAGCGCGCTGTGCACGGCCTTCTTCATGAACACGGTGGCCAGGGCGCCGAGCACGGCGACGGTGCCGAGGACCCAGAACTGGAAGGCCTCTCCGGTGGAGGTGGAGTAGGCGGCGAGCTGCACGGGAGCGGTCATCGGCCGATCACCTTCTCCGACGCCGGCTCGTCAGGACCGAAGGTGGAGGCGGCCTCCTGGACCACCTCGCCCTTGGAGACGGCCACTTGGCGCTCGGTGCCGGGCGCGGCCTCCGTCACCAGCCCTCGGTAGTAGTCCTGCTCGTCGGTCCCCGGGTAGATCGCGTGGGGCGTGTCGACCATGCCGTCTTCCAGACCGGCGAGCAGCTGCTCCTTGGTGTAGATCAGGTTCGCGCGGCTGGAGTCGGCGAGCTCGAACTCGTTGGTCATCGTCAGCGCGCGCGTGGGACACGCCTCGATGCACAGGCCGCACAGGATGCAGCGGGCGTAGTTGATCTGGTAGACGCGGCCGTACCGCTCGCCCGGCGAGTAGCGCTCCTCGTCCGTGTTGTCGGCGCCCTCCACATAGATGGCGTCGGCGGGGCAGGCCCAGGCGCACAGCTCGCAGCCGACGCACTTCTCCAGGCCGTCCGGATGGCGGTTGAGCTGGTGCCGTCCGTGGAAACGGGGAGCGGTGGTCTTCTGCTGCTCCGGGTACTGCTCGGTCAGCCGCTTCTTGAACATGGCCTTGAAGGTCACGCCGAAGCCGGCGACGGGGTTCATGAAACCGGGCTCGGTCTCCTTGGGCTCCTCAGCCATCGGACGCCTCCTTTCCATCCAGAGATCCGTCGTCACTCTGAGTATTCACGCTGCCACTGACAATCAGCTCCCGCTCCTGCCGCGAGCGACGCCTCGGCACCGGCGGCAACTCCTGTCCGGGCAGCGGCGGTACGGGGAATCCGCCGGCCATCGGGTCGAATCCGACGGCCGCCGCGGGCTCCTTCTCGTCCTTGGACTTGCCGCGGAACATGTCGGCGACGAAGGAGAGCAGCAGCAGGACCAGCACACCGCCACCGATGTAGAGGGCGATGTCGGCGAAGTCGTAGTTCTCGTTCCTGAGAGTCCGCACGGTCGCGACGAGCATCAGCCACACCACGGAGACCGGGATCAGAACCTTCCAGCCGAGCTTCATCAGCTGGTCGTAGCGGACGCGGGGGAGCGTGCCGCGCAGCCAGATGAAGAAGAACAGCAGCAGCTGGACCTTGATGACGAACCAGAGGAGCGGCCACCAGCCGTGGTTGGCGCCTTCCCAGAAGGTGCTGACCGGCCAGGGCGCCCGCCAGCCGCCGAGGAAGAGGGTCACGGACACCGCCGAGACCGTCACCATGTTCACGTACTCGGCGAGCATGAACAGCGCGAACTTGATCGACGAGTACTCGGTGTTGAAGCCGCCGACCAGGTCGCCCTCGGACTCCGGCATGTCGAAGGGGGCGCGGTTGGTCTCGCCGACCATGGTGACGATGTAGATGATGAAGGAGACCGGCAGCAGGACGATGTACCAGCGGTCCTGCTGCGCCTCGACGATCGCCGACGTCGACATCGACCCCGAGTAGAGGAAGACGGAGGCGAAGGCGGCGCCCATGGCGATCTCGTACGAGATCATCTGCGCGCAGGAGCGCAGACCGCCGAGGAGCGGGTAGGTCGAGCCGGAACTCCAGCCCGCGAGCACGATGCCGTAGATGCCGACCGAGGCGACCGCGAGGATGTAGAGCATCGCGATCGGCAGGTCGGTGAGCTGCATCGTGGTGCGCTGACCGAAGATCGAGATCTCGTTGCCGGCCGGGCCGAAGGGGATCACCGCGATCGCCATGAAGGCCGGGACGGCCGCGACGATCGGCGCGAGGACGTAGACCACCTTGTCCGCGCGCTTGACGACGACGTCTTCCTTGAGCATCAGCTTCACGCCGTCGGCGAGCGACTGGAGCATGCCCCAGGGGCCGTGCCGGTTGGGGCCGATGCGCAGCTGCATCCAGGCGACGACCTTGCGCTCCCAGACGATGGAGAACAGCACGGTCACCATCAGGAACGCGAAGCAGAAAACGGCCTTGATGACGACGAGCCACCAGGGGTCGGTGCCGAACATCGAGAGGTCTTCTGCGGCGAGGTACGGGCTCATGCCTCCACCTCCTGGGGGGCTTCGGCTGCGGGCGTCGCCGGGCCGATGCGGACGAGGGAGCCGGGCAGCACACCGGCGTCGGAGGCGACGCCCCCACCCACGGAGTTCAGCGGCAGCCAGACCACGCGGTCGGGCATCTCGGTGACCTGGAGCGGGAGTTCGACGATCCCGGAGGAGCCGGTCACGGCCAGGACGTCGCCGTCCTTGACTCCCGCCTCCAGGGCGGTCGCGGCGGACACGCGCGCGTGGGCCGCGTGCCGGGTCCCGGCGAGTGCCTCGTCGCCCTCCTGGAGGAGGCCCTGGTCGAGCAGCAGCCGGTGTCCGGCGAGGACGGCCTCTCCGGCGGCGGGCCGCGGCAACTGGGCGCCGGTCTCCAGCGGTTCGGTGGCCCGCGGGCCGTCCCAGGGGCCGAGCCGGTCGATCTCGCCGCGCACGGTCCGCAGGTCCGGCAGACCCAGGTGTACGTCCATGGCGTCGGCCAGCATCTGCAGCACGCGCGCGTCGGTCGGCGCGAGGCGGCGGGTCATCTGGTCGGGCTTGAGCGCGGCCTCGAAGAAGCGCACCCTGCCTTCCCAGTTGAGGAAGGTGCCGGCCTTCTCGGCGACCGCGGCGACGGGCAGGACGACATCAGCGAGCTCGGTGACCTCGCTGGGCCGCAGCTCCAGCGACACCAGGAAGCCGACCTCGCCGAGCGCTTCACGCGCGCGTGCCGGGTCGGGCAGGTCGGCGACCTCGACGCCGGCGACGACCAGCGCCTGGAGTTCGCCGGTGGCGGCGGCCTCGATGATCTGCGTGGTGTCCCGGCCGTAGCGGTGCGGGAGTTCGGCGACGCCCCAGACGGCGGCGACCTCCTCACGCGCGCGCGGGTCGGTGGCCGGACGGCCGCCCGGCAGCAGTGTCGGCAGCGCACCGGCCTCGACAGCACCGCGCTCCCCCGCCCTGCGCGGGATCCACACCAGCTGGGCGCCGGTCGCGGACGCGGCCCGTACGGCGGCGGTCAGTCCGCCCGCCACGGCGGCCAGCCGCTCGCCCACGACGATGACCGCGCCCTCGGCCCGCAGCGCCTCGGCGGCCTGCGCGCCGCCCTCCTCCAGGCCGACGCCGCTCGCGAGCGCGTCCAGCCACTCGGTCTCGGTGCCGGGAGCGGCGGGGAGCAGCGTGCCGCCGGCTTTCTCCAGGCCGCGCGTGGCGTAGGTGGCCAGCGAGAAGACCTTCTGTCCGTGCTTGCGCCAGGCCTTGCGCAGCCGCAGGAAGACGCCGGGCGCCTCCTCCTCGGCCTCGAACCCGACCAGCAGGACCGCGGGCGCCTTCTCCAGCGCGGTGTACGTGACGCCCGTACCGTCGAGGTCCCGGCCGTGGCCGGCGATCCGGGCGGCCAGGAAGTCGGCCTCCTCGCCGCTGTGCACGCGCGCGCGGAAGTCGATGTCGTTGGTGTCGAGCGCCACGCGCGTGAACTTGCTGTACGCGTAGGCGTCCTCGATGGTGAGCCGGCCGCCGGTCAGCACCCCGGTCCGGCCGCGCGAGGCGAGCAGCCCCTGCGCGGCGATCTCCAGCGCCTCCGGCCAGGAGGCCGGGACGAGTTCACCCTCGGGATTGCGCACCAGGGGCGTCTGAAGCCGGTCGCGCTGCTGCGCGTACCGGAAAGCGAAGCGCCCCTTGTCGCAGATCCACTCCTCGTTGACCTCCGGGTCGTTGGCGGCCAGCTTGCGCATGACCTTGCCGCGCCGGTGGTCGGTGCGGGTGGCGCAGCCGCCGGAGCAGTGCTCGCACACGCTCGGGGAGGACACCAGGTCGAAGGGGCGGGAGCGGAAGCGGTACGCCGCCGAGGTGAGCGCGCCGACCGGGCAGATCTGGATGGTGTTGCCGGAGAAGTACGACTCGAACGGGTCACCCTCACCGGTACCGACCTGCTGGAGCGCGCCGCGCTCGACCAGCTCGATCATCGGGTCGCCCGCGACCTGGTTGGAGAACCGGGTGCAGCGGGCGCACAGCACGCACCGCTCCCGGTCGAGCAGCACCTGCGTGGAGATCGGCACCGGCTTCTCGTACGTCCGCTTCTTGCCCTCGAAGCGGGACTCGGCCTGCCCGTGGGACATCGCCTGGTTCTGCAGGGGGCACTCGCCGCCCTTGTCGCAGACCGGGCAGTCCAGCGGGTGGTTGATGAGGAGCAGCTCCATCACGCCGTGCTGGGCCTTCTCGGCGGCCGGCGAGGTGAGGTGGGTCTTCACCACCATGCCGTCGGTGCAGGTGATGGTGCAGGACGCCATCGGCTTGCGCTGGCCCTCGACCTCGACGATGCACTGGCGGCAGGCACCGGCCGGGTCGAGCAGGGGGTGGTCGCAGAAGCGCGGGATCTCGATGCCGAGCCGCTCGGCGGCCCGGATGACCAGGGTGCCCTTGGGCACGCTGATCTCGGCGCCGTCGATGGTCAGCGAGACGAGATCTTCCGGCGGGACCGCCGCCTCTCCCCCACCCGAGGGGGAACTGGTGGTCACCGTCATGCGTTCACCTCCGTGCGGGAGTCGGCCCAGACCGTGGACTTGGCCGGGTCGAAGGGGCAGCCGCGGCCCGTGATGTGCTGCTCGTACTCCTCACGGAAGTACTTCAGCGAGGAGAAGATCGGCGAGGCGGCACCGTCGCCGAGGGCGCAGAAGGACTTGCCGTTGATGTTGTCGGCGATGTCGTTCAGCTTGTCGAGGTCGGACATGACGCCCTTGCCGGCCTCGATGTCGCGCAGCAACTGCACCAGCCAGTACGTGCCTTCGCGGCAGGGCGTGCACTTGCCGCAGGACTCGTGGGCGTAGAACTCGGTCCAGCGGGTGACGGCGCGGACGACGCAGGTCGTCTCGTCGAAGCACTGCAGAGCTTTGGTGCCGAGCATGGAACCCGCGGCACCCACTCCTTCGTAATCAAGAGGGACGTCGAGGTGCTCGTCGGTGAACATCGGTGTCGAGGAGCCGCCCGGCGTCCAGAACTTGAGCCGGTGTCCGGGGCGCATGCCGCCGCTCATCTCCAGCAGCTGGCGCAGGGTGATGCCGAGCGGGGCCTCGTACTGGCCGGGGCTGGCGACATGGCCGCTGAGCGAGTAGAGCGTGAAGCCCGGGGACTTCTCGCTTCCCATCGACCGGAACCATTCTTTGCCCCGCTGCAGAATCGCGGGAACCGACGCGATCGATTCGACGTTATTCACCACAGTCGGGCAGGCATAGAGGCCTGCGACCGCAGGAAAGGGGGGACGGAGCCGCGGTTGACCACGGCGGCCTTCGAGCGAGTCGAGGAGTGCGGTCTCCTCACCGCAGATGTACGCGCCCGCGCCCGCGTGCACGGTGATGTCGAGATCGAGCCCGCTGCCCAGGATGTCCTTCCCGAGGTAGCCGGCCGCGTAGGCCTCGCTCACGGCCGAGTGCAACCGCCGCAGCACTGGCACCACTTCACCACGCAGATAGATGAAGGCATGCGACGACCTGATGGCGTAACACGCGATGATCATGCCCTCGATGAGGCTGTGCGGGTTCGCGAAGAGGAGCGGAATGTCCTTGCAGGTTCCGGGCTCCGATTCGTCGGCGTTGACAACTAGATAGTGCGGCTTTCCATCCCCCTGGGGAATGAACTGCCATTTCATTCCCGTGGGGAATCCCGCGCCGCCGCGGCCGCGCAGACCGGAGTCCTTGACGTACGCGATCAGGTCGTCCGGTGACATCGAGAGCGCCTTGCGCAGGCCCTCGTATCCCTCGTGCCTCTTGTAGACGTCCAGCGTCCAGGACCTGTCCTCGTCCCAGAAGGCCGACAGCACGGGTGCGAGCAGCTTCTCGGGGCTGGTGTCTTTCAGCTCGGGTGCCAAGGTCATCACTCCCCCTCCTCGGCGACAGGCCCCGCCGGGTGGGTCGGGTCGGAGGCCGACGTGTCCTGCGGCGCGTCGTGCGAACTCAGGTGCTCGGTCGGCGACGGCTCGTGCACGTCCCGGTCCTGCGGCGCCCTGTCCTGCGGCTCGTCGTACGGACCGGCGTCGGGCGAGCCGGCGTCGTGCGGACCGCCGTCGCGCGGATGGACCACGCGCGCGGGTGCGGCCTCTCCCCTGGCCAGGCGGAGGCCCACCAGCGAAGCGGGGCCTGCCGCGCCGCTTGCCTCGACGGCCCCTGGCCGCTCGTCGGGGAAGCCGGCGAGGATCCGCGCGGTCTCCTTGAAGGTGCACAGCGGCGCCCCGCGCGTCGGCTGTACCGGACGGCCCGCGATCAGGTCGTCGACGAGGCGCTTGGCGCTGCCCGGGGTCTGGTTGTCGAAGAACTCCCAGTTGACCATCACGACCGGCGCGAAGTCGCAGGCCGCGTTGCACTCGATGTGCTCCAGCGTGACCTTGCCGTCCTCGGTGGTCCCGCCGTTGCCGACGCCCAGGTGCTCCTGGAGGGACTCGAAGATCGCGTCGCCGCCCATCACCGCGCAGAGGGTGTTGGTGCAGACGCCGACCTGGTAGTCGCCGCTCGGCCGGCGCCGGTACATGGTGTAGAAGGTGGCGACCGCCGTGACCTCGGCCGTGGTCAGGCCGAGGACGTCCGCGCAGAACTGCATCCCGGTGCGCGTGACATGGCCTTCCTCCGACTGCACGAGGTGCAGCAGCGGAAGGAGCGCGGACCGGGAGTCGGGGTAGCGGGCGATGATCTCGCGCGCGTCCGTCTCCAGCCGGGCTCGGACGTCGTCCGGATAGGCGGGCGCGGGCAGTTCGGGCATGCCCAGGCTGACGCCCCGCTCCGAAGAAGAGGTGGTCACCGGTCGACGCCTCCCATCACGGGGTCGATGGACGCGACGGCGACGATGACGTCGGCGACCTGGCCGCCCTCGCACATCGCCGCCATGGCCTGCAGGTTGGTGAAGGACGGGTCGCGGAAGTGGACCCGGAAGGGGCGGGTGCCGCCGTCGGACACGGCGTGCACCCCGAGTTCACCCTTGGGCGACTCGACGGCCGCGTACGCCTGTCCCGGCGGTACCCGGAAGCCCTCGGTGACCAGCTTGAAGTGGTGGATCAGGGCCTCCATGGAGGTGCCCATGATCTTCTTGATGTGGTCGAGGGAGTTGCCGAGACCGTCGGGGCCGAGCGCGAGCTGGGCGGGCCAGGCGATCTTCTTGTCGGCGACCATGACGGGGCCGGGCTGGAGCCGGTCCAGGCACTGCTCGACGATGTGCAGCGACTGGCGCATCTCTTCCAGGCGGATCAGGAACCGCCCGTAGGAGTCGCAGGTGTCGGCGGTCGGGACCTCGAAGTCGTAGGTCTCGTAGTCGCAGTAGGGCTGCGACTTGCGCAGGTCGTGCGGCAGGCCGGTGGAGCGCAGGATCGGGCCGGTGGCGCCGAGGGCCATGCAGCCGGCCAGATCGAGGTAGCCGACGTCCTGCATGCGGGCCTTGAAGATGGGGTTCCCGGTGGCGAGCTTGTCGTACTCCGGGAGGTTCTTCTTCATCTTCTTCACGAACTCGCGGATGTGGTCCACCGCGCCGGGCGGCAGGTCCTGCGCGAGTCCGCCGGGGCGGATGTACGCGTGGTTCATCCGGAGGCCCGTGATGAGCTCGTAGATGTCGAGAATCATTTCACGATCACGGAATCCGTAGATCATGATCGTGGTGGCGCCGAGCTCCATGCCGCCGGTGGCGATGCACACCAGGTGCGAGGAGAGCCGGTTCAGCTCCATGAGGAGCACCCGGATGATCTTGGCGCGCTCGGTGATCTGATCCTCGATGCCGAGGAGCTTCTCGACGGCGAGACAGTAGGCGGCCTCGTTGAAGAAGGACGTCAGGTAGTCCATGCGCGTCACGAACGTGGTGCCCTGCGTCCACGTGCGGAACTCGAGGTTCTTCTCGATGCCGGTGTGCAGGTAGCCGATGCCGCAGCGGGCCTCGGTGACCGTCTCGCCCTCGATCTCCAGGATCAGGCGCAGCACGCCGTGGGTGGACGGGTGCTGGGGACCCATGTTGACGACGATGCGCTCGTCGTCGGCGCGGGCCGCGGACTGGACGACCTCGTCCCAGTCGCCACCGGTGACCGTGTATACGGTGCCTTCCGTGGTCTCGCGAGGAGAGGCTTGCGAAGTGCTCACGAGTACGACCTCCGCTGGTCCGGAGCCGGGATCTGGGCGCCCTTGTACTCGACGGGGATGCCGCCGAGGGGATAGTCCTTGCGCTGCGGATGGCCCTGCCAGTCGTCCGGCATCATGATCCGCGTCAGGGCCGGGTGACCGTCGAAGACGATCCCGAAGAAGTCGTAGGTCTCGCGCTCGTGCCAGTCGTTGGTCGGGTACACGGAGACCAGGGACGGGATCTTCGGGTCGGCGTCCGGGGCGCTGACCTCCAGGCGGATCAGCCGGTTGTGGGTGATCGAGCGCAGGTGGTAGACGGCGTGCAGCTCGCGGCCCTTGTCGTGCGGGTAGTGGACGCCGCTGACGCCGGTGCAGAGCTCGAAGCGCAGGGCCGGGTCGTCGCGCAGGGTGCGGGCGACGCGCAGCAGATGCTCGCGCTCGATGTGGAAGGTGAGCTCGCCGCGGTCGACGACCGTCTTCTCGATGGCGTTGTCGGGCAGGAGGCCCTGCTCCTCCAGCGCGCCCTCCAGCTCGTCGGCGACCTCGTCGAACCAGCCGCCGTAGGGGCGGCTGGCCGCTCCCGGGAGCCGGATGGAGCGGACCAGGCCGCCGTAGCCGGAGGTGTCGCCGCCGTTGTCGGCGCCGAACATGCCGCGCTGGACACGGATCTCCTCGCCGCCCTCGCCCCGCTGGCCGGGGAGGTTGGAGGAGGCCAGGTCCTTCTCGGGGTTCACGCCGTTCGACGCCCCGTTCGCGTCGCTCATCGCAGCAGCCCCTTCATCTCGATCGTGGGCAGGGCCTTGAGCGCCGCTTCCTCCGCCTCCCGGGCCGCTTCCTCGGCGTTCACGCCGAGCTTGGAGCCCTGGATCTTCTGGTGGAGCTTGAGGATGGCGTCCATGAGCATCTCCGGCCGCGGCGGGCAGCCGGGGAGATAGATGTCGACGGGCACGATGTGGTCGACGCCCTGCACGATCGCGTAGTTGTTGAACATGCCGCCCGAGGAGGCGCAGACCCCCATGGAGATGACCCACTTGGGGTTCGGCATCTGGTCGTAGACCTGCCGCAGCACCGGCGCCATCTTCTGGCTGACCCGGCCGGCGACGATCATGAGGTCGGCCTGGCGGGGTGAGCCGCGGAAGACCTCCATGCCGAAGCGGGCCAGGTCGTAGCGTCCGGCGCCGGTCGTCATCATCTCGATGGCGCAGCAGGCCAGGCCGAAGGTGGCCGGGAAGACGGACGCCTTGCGCACCCAGCCCGCGGCCTGCTCGACGGTGGTCAGCAGGAAACCGCTCGGCAGCTTTTCTTCGAGTCCCATGAGTCAAAGGCCTCTCAGTCCCATTCCAGGCCGCCGCGCCGCCATACGTACGCGTACGCGACGAAGACGGTGAGCACGAAGAGCAGCATCTCCACGAGCCCGAAAACACCCAGGGCGTCGAAGGTGACGGCCCAGGGGTAGAGAAAGACGATCTCGATGTCGAAGACGATGAAGAGCATCGCCGTCAGGTAGTACTTGATGGGGAAGCGCCCGCCGCCGGCCGGCGTGGGGGTCGGCTCGATCCCGCACTCGTAGGCCTCGAGCTTGGCCCGGTTGTACCGCTTCGGACCGATCAGCGTGGCCATGACCACGGAGAAGATCGCAAAGCCTGCCCCGAGGGCTCCCAGTACGAGGATGGGCGCATACGCGTTCACCGCTCCTCGCTCCTCTCAGTCGGCACTGACTGCTGGCGATGGCGTCGGGTTCACTTCCCCCTCACGTGCCCCACGAGCCCCGTTCGTCCCGACGAAGATCGCGAACATGTGAAGCAGGTCACAAGCCCAACTGACCCGCATCTTATGCCCGCCGGTCTGTGATCTGCGACACGGGGTATTGCACAAGCTTTGTGATCTCCACCACCTGACGAAGGATCATGAAGTCGGATGAGCGGTGATCTTCGTACGTGAAGCGTCCGAGCGATCACCAGAGGTGACAATTTGGCTCGTCGGCGCAGTTGAAACGGGGTGCGGAAGCGGCGTCTCAATATCAAGAGACTTCCCGTGCATGCAAATTGGCGCTGGACGTCACCGCTTGATAGTGCGCGGCATTCACACCCGGGAGGGGATCGCGGGGCGCGATGTGGACGCGTGCACGCTTTCACGAGCGGGTGACGGCGAGGGGTGCGCGCGTGACGCAGCCGCTGCCGTAACCGTTGCGTGACCTCCACCACATCGATGAGAGACCTCTGAGAAGCGGGCTTGGCCATCGGTCCCAACCGGTGGTAGGTGCGGGGCAATTCGGGCGTAACGATGAAAGACCGTGATCACGGCCGTGATGGGCCGTGCCCGCAATGTCCGTTACGGCGTCAATAAAGAACGCCACGCCCGGAATTCGAGGGACTGGATGAACAACTGTGGCGCAGGACACGTTTCTTGAAGGTATGGAGGAGCCCCTGATACCGGTTGTTCTCATGTCCCACACCGCTCACATACGCAGCCACCGGAAACCCCGCCGCAGCGCGACGACTTCGCTCGCCGTGCGTGCCGGTGTCGCCGGTGGCGTTCTCAGCATGGCGGCGGCGGGCGCGTCGGCCTCGGCGAGCGCCGCCGAGACGACGCAGACGCTCGAACTGCCCACCCTCACGGCCGACCTGGCCGCGCAGGTCGCCCAGTCCGCGGACGCCACGCAGCAGGCCGCCGCGAACTACGAGCTGCAGGCCGAGCGTGACGCGGCCGCCGCCGCGGCCGCCAAGGAGGCCAAGAAGGACCTCGCCGAGGCGAAGAAGAAGGCGGAAGCCAAGAAGAAGGCCGAGGAGGCCCGCAAGGCCGCCGCCGAGGCCGCCGTCTCGCGTTCCTCGGAGCGGACCACCCTCTCCGCGTCCACGACCGCCTCGGCGCCCGCCAGCGGCTCCGTCGCGACCGTCATCGCCTTCCTCAAGGCCCAGGTGGGTGACGCCTACGTCATGGGCGGCACCGGCCCCAACGCGTGGGACTGCTCCGGCCTGGTCCAGGCCGCGTTCAAGCAGGTCGGCGTCGACCTGCCGCGCGTATCGCAGGACCAGTCGATGGCCGGCACGGATGTCTCGCTGTCCAACCTGCAGGTCGGCGACATCCTCTACTGGGGCGCCAAGGGCTCCGCGTACCACGTGGGCGTCTACATCGGCAACGGCCAGTACCTGGACGCGGCCAACCCGTCCAAGGGCGTTGTCATCCAGGACCTGTCGGGCTACCCGGCGACGGGTGCCGTACGCGTACTCTGACACCACGCGCACACAAAACGCCCACGGGCGTACAGAACGTCGGAAGGGCCGCAGCCGCTCGGGGGCAGCGGCCCCTCCGCTTGCGCCGAAACCGGTCTGGCCCCCGGCCTGCCGGGTGTGATCTGTTGCTGTCGTCCATCCTCAGACGACAGGAGACTCACTCGTGCCCAGCGTTTTCGTACAAGGCAGGCCCGTTGACTCGTATCCGCGCCTCGCGCCCGACGCCCGCCGTGGAAAGGTGCGGCGCATCACGGAGGTCGGCGAGCAGGTCCTGCACAAGCCGTGCCGGGACGTGACCGAGTTCGGGCCGGATCTCGCCGCTCTCATCGACGACATGTTCCTGACGATGTACATCGCGGACGGAGCCGGCCTCGCGGCCAACCAGGTCGGCGTCGATCTGCGGCTGTTCGTCTACGACTGCCCGGACGACGACGGGGTCCGGCACGTCGGGCACATCGTCAACCCGGTGCTCGACGCGGCCCCGGCCGGGCGCAGGCTCCTCGACGACCACGAGGGCTGCCTGTCCGTCCCCGGCGCCGTGATGGACGTACCCCGCCCGGAACGGGCCGTCGTACGCGGGTACGACAAGGACGGCGAGCCGATCACCCTCGAGGGAACGGGATACTTCGCCCGCTGCCTCGCCCATGAGACCGACCACACCGACGGGCACGTCTACCTGGACCGCCTGTCGAAGCGCGAACGCAGGGAGGCGCTGCGGCAGGTGGCGGACCGGCGGGACGAGGTCCTCGCGCGCCGGGCCGCCAACATCGAGGCTCTGAGCGGCTAGTTACGCCTTCGGTGCCACCTTGCTCAGCCCGTTGATGATCCGGTCCATCGCGTCGCCCCCCGTCGGGTCGGTGAGGTTGGCCAGCATCTTCAGGGTGAACTTCATGAGCAGGGGGTGCGTGAGGCCGCGCTGGGTCGCGATCTTCATGACCTTCGGGTTGCCGATGAGCTTCACGAAGGCGCGGCCCAGCGTGTAGTAGCCGCCGTAGGTGTCCTTGAGGACCTGCGGGTAGCGCTGGAGCGCGATCTCACGCTGGGCCGGCGTGGCCCGCGCGTGGGCCTGGACGATGACGTCGGCGGCGATCTGGCCGGACTCCATGGCGTAGGCGATGCCCTCGCCGTTGAAGGGGTTCACCAGGCCGCCGGCGTCGCCGACGAGCAGCAGCCCGCGCGTGTAGTGCGGCTGGCGGTTGAAGGCCATGGGGAGGGCCGCGCCGCGGATCGGGCCGGTCATGTTCTCCGGCGTGTAGCCCCACTCCTCCGGCATCGAGGCGCACCAGGCCTTCAGCACCTCGCGCCAGTCCAGCTCCTTGAAGGAGTCGGAGGTGTTGAGGACGCCGAGGCCCACGTTGGACGTGCCGTCGCCCATGCCGAAGATCCAGCCGTAGCCGGGGAGGAGGCGCGGCTCGGGGCCGCGGCGGTCCCACAGCTCCAGCCAGGACTCCAGGTAGTCGTCCTCGTGGCGCGGCGACTCGAAGTACGTCCGTACGGCGACGCCCATCGGGCGGTCCTCGCGGCGGTGCAGGCCCATCGCCAGGGAGAGGCGGGTGGAGTTGCCGTCGGCGGCGACGACCAGCGGGGCGTGGAAGGTGACCTCCCGCTTCTCGCCGGCCTCGCCGAGCTTGGCGTGGACGCCGGTGATGCGGCCGGTGCGGTCGTCGATGATCGGGGCGCCGACGTTGCAGCGCTCGTACAGCCGGGCGCCCGCCTTCTGGGCCTGCCGGGCGAGCTGCTCGTCGAAGTCGTCGCGCTTGCGGACGAGGCCGTAGTCCGGGAAGGAGGCGAGTTCCGGCCAGTCGAGCTGGAGCCGGACACCGCCGCCGATGATGCGCAGGCCCTTGTTGCGCAGCCAGCCGGCCTCCTCGGAGATGTCGATGCCCATGGCGACGAGCTGCTTGGTGGCGCGGGGGGTGAGGCCGTCGCCGCAGACCTTCTCGCGCGGGAACGCCGTCTTCTCCAGCAGGAGGACGTCGAGACCGGCCTTGGCGAGGTAGTACGCGGTCGTGGAGCCGGCCGGCCCCGCGCCGACGACGATGACGTCGGCGGTGTTCTCGGAAAGGGGCTCGGAGTGGGGCTCGGTCACGGCGGTCACGGCGGGATCTCCCCAAGTTCGAAATCTGCGTGCCGACTAGCACTGGACATGGGCAGTCTATTCAGCACGATTGATCACCCGGCTGAAGGGCTGCCCCGTGAACCGAACTCTCCCCGTAGTACGGCTGCGTGTCCCCACCGACGAGGACGCCGTCGCCTGGCACCGGATCTTCGACGACCCGGACGTCATGGAGTTCCACGGCGGCCGTTCCGCCGAGCTGTACGTGTACGAGGAGCTCACGGCACGGCAGCGCCGGCACGACGCCGAGCTGGGCTTCTGCCTGTGGACCATGCTCGACGAGGACGACCGGGTCATCGGCTTCACCGGGGCCCAGCCGTGGCCGCAGGAGTGGGGGCCGAAGGGCGAGATCGAGATCGGCTGGCGGCTCGGACGGGCGTACTGGGGCAAGGGATACGCCACCGCCGCCGCGCGGGAGACGCTGGAACGGCTCCGGGCGGCGGGCGTGCCGGACGTGGTGGCGATGGTCAGACCGGGCAACGAGCGCTCGGTCGCGGTCGCCCGGCGCCTCGGCATGGAGCTCGCGGAGACCTTCCCGCACCCGCGGCTGGCGGAGGACGCGCTCTGCTTCCGGCTCGACCTTCGCAACGGTCACGCACAGTAACTAACTGTTACAGAACGCCACTTGACGCTTCCGGACGGCACCCCCGGGCGGTTACCCTGCTAGTACCGCTGGGGGTGACATCTTGCGCATAACACCCAAAACACCCGAAGTGCGCGTGCCGCGGCTCGTCGGACTGATGGCCATGGACGCGCGCAGGACGGCCGAGGCGACCGGCCTCTTCCTCAACGCTCCGGACCGGCCCGACTTCCGCCAGACGGTGGTCGAGTACGTCGTACGGCAGTACCCGCAGCCCAATGCCGAGGTGCCCCGGGACTCCGTGATCTACGTGTGGTTCGACTTCGGCGAAGGGGAGGGCGGCGGAGGGGTGCGCGAGCCGCGCATCCCCCGGCCTCCCACGGGCGGCCTCCAGCGCGAGCTGGACGAGCCGGGCGACCCGTACGTGACGGTCAGCTCTGCCTGAAGCCGACCGCCCCACCTGCCTCAGGCCTGCTTGAAGCCCCGGTGCAGGGCCACGACCCCGCCCGTCAGGTTCCGCCACGCCACCTTCGACCAGCCGGCCTTCTGCAGATGCCCGGCGAGTGCGGCCTGGTCGGGCCAGGCGCGGATCGACTCGGCGAGGTAGACGTACGCCTCGGGGTTGGAGGAGACCGCGCGCGCGACCGGCGGGAGGGCGCGCATCAGGTACTCGGTGTAGACCGTGCGGAAAGGCGCCCAGGTCGGGTGCGAGAACTCGCAGATCACCACCCGGCCGCCGGGCTTGGTCACCCGGTACATCTCGCGCAGCCCGGCGTCGAAGTCCTGCACATTGCGCAGCCCGAAGGAGATGGTGACGGCGTCGAAGGTGTCGTCCTTGAACGGCAGCCGCGTCGCGTCGCCGGCCGTGAGCGGCAGCCACGGGTGGTTCCGCTTGCCGACCTTGAGCATGCCCAGCGAGAAGTCGCACGGGACGACGTACGCGCCGGTCCGCGCGAAGGGCAGCGAGGAGGTCGCCGTCCCGGCCGCCAGGTCCAGGATCTTCTGGGCGGGCCGGGCGTCGACCGCCCTCGCGACCTCCTTGCGCCACACCCGGTCCTGCCCGAGCGACAGCACGTCGTTCGTCAGGTCGTACCGTTCCGCCACGTCGTCGAACATCGAGGCGACTTCGTGCGGCTGCTTGTTCAGGGAAGCGCGGGTCACGGGCCCATTCTTGCAGCCGCCCTCAGGGAACAAGCCTCGGCCTCTGCTTCGCCGCCACGTCCTCCACCCATCCGCACGCCACCACGAACCCCGCGATCAGCACCCAGCCGATCCCGAACATGAACCACTGGCTCTCCAGCGGCAGGTACCTCTCGAAGGCCGGGACGTTCCAGAACCGGTCGATCAGCGGTACGGCGAGGATCAGCGCGATCTCGTGCCAGAGGTAGATCGTCACGGCCCGCGCGTTGAAGACCGTGACGACCCTGTCCAGCCGCTTGAAGCGGGTCAGCCACGCGAAGTCGGTCCCGAAGTACGCCTTGGCCCAGAACAGCAGCATCACGAACCCGGCCGACCAGAAGGCCTGCGCGAGCGGGATCTCGTCGAGGTCGTACGTCCCGGCCTCGCCCTGGTGGGCGAAGGCGTACCAGCCGCCGTAGCCGACGGCCGCGAGCGAGAGCGCGACGACGGTCGCGGGCCGCAGCCGCTCCAGCACCCCGTCGCGGTGCGCGAAGCCGAGGATCCAGCAGAAGAGGTACGTCGAGAAGTCCCACAGCCCGTCGCCGAGCCGCCCCTCGGGGCCTGACCACACGAAGGTGAGGACCAGGATCGGGACGAGGGACAGCAGCAGCACCGGCACCCGCGCCGACCGGAAGAGCTTCAGCAGGAGCGGGGACAGCAGCACGAACCACAGGTACGTCCGCAGGTACCAGAGGATCTCCCAGGCCTGGACGCCCCACTTGTCGCCGGGTGGATCGCCGAACGGGACGATCCAGAAGACGATGTCGTAGTGCCTCGGCATCCAGCCGTGGACCAGCATCGCCAGCACCACGAAGAAGCCCCAGAACCAGAACGGCGGCAGCAGGCGCCGCAGCCTGCTTCTCACCACCGTGAGCGCGGGGCGCTCCAGGGACTTCGCCATCAGCGTGCCGGCGAGCCCGAACATGATCCCCATGGAGGGGAAGACCATGCCGCACCAGGCCCACCCGAAGGTGTGATAGGTGACGACACGGATCAGGGCGACGGCGCGGACGGTGTCGAAGTAGCGGTCGCGTACAGGGAGTTGGGGGCGGGCGCCGGTGAGCAGCGGTTGCTCGTCCACCAGCACGGGCCCGCCTCTGCGGTGCGCGCCCATCTCAGCTCACCCCCGCCGGCGTCCCGACCTCGCCGGTCCGCTTCAGCTTCTGCCACCTGAGGCGGCCGCCGGTCAGCGCCGTGATACAGGAGTGGATGAGGACGAGGTACATCATCTGCCGGTAGGCCAGCTGCTGGAGCGGCATCATCAGGAGATAGCGGTACTTCTCCTTGTCCAGCCGGAACGCGTAGGCCGCGCAGACCAGTTGGACGCCCAGCACCGCGAGCCACGCCAGCAGGGCGGCCCGGAAGTCGATGAAGATCATCGAGTACGCGGTGAACACGTCGATGAGCGGCGCGCAGACCGGCGTGACGATCTGGAAGATCACCACCAGCGGCATGCCGACCCGGCCGAAGCGGCCCGAAGGACCCTTGTCGGTCAGGGACTTGCGGTGCTTCCACAGCGCCTGCATGGTGCCGTACGACCAGCGGTAGCGCTGCGACCACAGCTGCTTGAGCGAACCGGGCGCCTCCGTCCACGCCTTGGCGTGCTCCTGGTAGACGACCCGCCAGCCCGCGCGGTGCATGGCGATGGTGATGTCGGTGTCCTCGGCGAGGGTGTCCTCGCTCATGCCGCCGACCTGGAGCACCGCGTCGCGGCGGAACGCGCCGATCGCGCCCGGGATGGTGGGCATGCAGCGCAGCAGGTCGTACATGCGGCGGTCGAGGTTGAAGCCCATCACGTACTCGATGTGCTGCCAGGCGCCGATGACGGTGTCGCGGTTGCCGACCTTGGCGTTGCCCGCGACCGCACCCACCCCGGGGTCGGCGAAGGGCTGCACCAGCTGGTGCACGGCGTCCGGTTCGAAGACGGTGTCGCCGTCCATCATGACGACGATGTCGTGACGGGCATTGCGGACACCGTTGTTGAGGGCGGCGGGCTTGCCCGCGTTCTCCTGGCGGACGACCCGGACGTTCGTCATGCCGAGTGCGGACGCCGCGTCGCGCGCGATCTCCGACGTACCGTCCGTCGAGCCGTCGTCGACCACGATGATCTCGATCGGATGGGTGCTCCGCGCCAGCGATGCCAGGGTGTTGGCGATGCACTCCTTCTCGTTGTACGCCGGGACGATCACGCTCACCGGGCGGGTGACGGTCGGGCCCCAGCCGAAACGGCGTCTGTTGCGCTGTCTGTGGTGGTGGCGGGCGAGGATCAGCATCATCCCGAACCGGCCCATGACGGCGACGCCGACGACCATGAGGCCGGCCGACAGCGCGGGCACCGCCCACTCCGCGACGGCGACGGCGGCGACGAGGGCCTTGCCCTCGTAGAGGGTGGCGCCGGTGGCCTTGCGGTGGGCGGCCTGGAGGTCGTTGGCACCGCCGACCGGCTGCTGCTTTTCCAGCACCCCGCTGATGGTGGTGAAGGTGTACCCCTTCGCCTTCATCTTCTCGATGTACTTCGGGAGCGCCTCGATGGTCTGCGACCGCTCGCCACCGGCGTCGTGGAAGAGGACGGACGCACCCTTGCCCTTGGACGGAGTCGCCCACCGCACGATCTTCGCGACGCCCGGCTTCTTCCAGTCGTCGCTGTCGGTGTCGACGAAGACGCTGGTGTAACCGTCCTGGCCGAGCTTCTGGTAGACGGGCCAGCTGTAGTTGTCGATGGCGTCCGTCTCCGAGGAGTACGGCGCCCGGAACAGCGTGGTGGTGATGCCGGCCGCGCCCGCCAGCGCCAACTGGGTCTGCTGCATCTCGCGGTCGACGCGGGCGTCGCTCTGGTAGGAGAGGTCGACGTGGGTGAAGGTGTGGATGCCCACCTCGTTGCCTTGCTCGACCATGTCCTGCACGATGCCGGGGTAGCGCGACACCATCGAGCCGACCACGAAGAACGTGGCGGGGACGTCGTACTTCTCCAGGATCTCCAACACCTGCGGGGTGTAGGTGGGGTTGGGGCCGTCGTCGAAGGTCAGGGCGATGGTCTTGTCCGGGACGGAGACGGTCGTGGCCTGTCCGCCGCGGAAACTGAGGATCGGCCCGCCGTCGAGGATCGTGTCGGGGACCTTGCTGGAGCCGGCCCCGTCACGGACGCGCTGGTCGCCGCCGACCTCGGCGCGCAGATAGCCGTCCAGCAGCATCACGCTGGTCAGCGCCAGCAGGAGCAGCAGGGCGAGCAGGACGCGCGGTTTCTGCAGGGCCGCGGCCTTGCCCGCGGCGCGGCCTATGCGGGAGGGGGCGCGGCGCCGGCCCCGGCGGGATGTCGTGGTCGTCGTCATCACGGTGCCTGCGCTCCGGTCAGCCGGCGTTCGCGGACGCGGACGGCGTGGGGACGCCCGAGGGCAGCGCGGGCGGGCTGCCGCTGGGCTGGACGACGTCACCGGCGCCGCCCTGCGGGCGGGCGTCCGGGCCGGTGCCGCTCTGGCCGGCGGGGCCGCCCTGGCCGCCGCCGAAGGGCAGCAGCGAGGACGGGCTCGACGTGCCGATTCCCAGGAACGCCAGGCCCAGGACGACGGCGTACCCGAGACACAGCACGCCGACGAGGACGCCGATCCGGCGCAGCAGCTTCGAACGGCGTCCGGAGGTGTCGACGAACACGGGTCCCTCGCCGTCGGACCCGTTGCCGCGTTTGCGGCGGCGACGACACGGGGCGTGGTTTTCGATGGCAGGCTCGGAATGCATTCCCCGGATGTTAGGGACGCTTTATGTGCCGAAAACTCGCCTTCTCGTGTGAGACGCGTATGAGAAACGCCTTGTCCTGTCTCTTCTCTGAGAGTTTGCAGCTTTCCTCATGAAACTCAGCCGCGTGTGAGACATTTCCCCTTCACGGACATCACGAGAGCGGGTGCATGCACGATGCGGCGTTTCCTGAGGCCGGCGGCGGGGCTCGCTTGCCTGTTCGCCCTGTCCACGGCGGGGTGTTCGGCGGACACCGACGCGGCGGCCGACCCGGCGCCGGCGAAGAGCTCCGCGGCACCCTCGCAGACGTCGTCCGTCACCTCGTACGCCCCCTACGTCAGCGCCACCGAGGCCTCCGACAACGACTCGGCGGGGGCGCCGACGACGTACAACCTGGCCTTCGTGATCTCGGACGGCAGCAGCTGCACCCCGAAGTGGAACGGCACGACGGCGATCGGCAACTCGGCCGCCGTGTCCCGGATCTCGGCGCTCAAGGAGGACGGGGCGAGCGTCCGTGTCTCCTTCGGCGGGGCGTCCGGTCCGGAGCTGGCGGAGGTCTGCGACAGCGCGGAGGAGCTGGCGGAGGCGTACGGCGCCGCCCTCGACGCGGCCGGCTCCACCCAGGCCGACTTCGACATCGAGGGCGACACGCTCGCCGACTCCGCGTCGGTGGAGCTGCGGTCGGAGGCGATCGCGCTGCTCCAGGAGGAGCGCAGCGAGGTGACCGTGGCCTTCACGCTGCCCGTGATGCCGGCGGGGCTCGACGCTGACGCCCTCGCGTTGCTGGAGTCCGCCAACAACAGTGGGGTGCAGGTCTCGACGGTCAATCTCATGACCATGAACTACGCGGAGTCGTACGACGGGGACATGGGCGACTACGCGATCACCGCGGCGAAGGCGGCGCACACGCAGTTGCGGGACGTCTTCGGTACGTCCGCCGCGACCGCGTGGGGTGGCATGGCGCTCACGTCGATGATCGGCACGAATGACGTGGACGGGGAGACGTTCACGCTGTCCGATGCCGCTCAACTGCGGGAGTTCGCGGAGGAGAAGGGGGTGGGGTGGGTGTCGATGTGGGCGACGTTCCGGGACCAGGAGTGCACGGGGGACGAGGATGCGCTGGTCAACTGCAGTGGGGTGGAGCAGAGTTCGGGGGCGTTCGGGGAGGCGTTGGCGGGTTAGCGGCGTCTGTGTACGAGTCGGCCGGAACAGACCGTCGCGATGCACTCGCCGTCCTCGGCGAACACGGCCAGGTCGGCGCGGCCGGTCAGCCGGATCAACGTCCACTGCATCCGCGGCAGCACGACCACGTCGTTCCGCTCGGCCGCCGCCCGGAGTTCGGGCGTATCGGCGTACTCCTCCAGGACCGCCACCGCACCCGACTTCAGCACGGCGTGGATGCGTTCGCGCGGGCTCGGGGCGTCGGGAAGCGGGCCCTCGTGGATACGGGCCGGGCCCAGAACGCCCGGCCACATCCGCACCCGGGCGTCCGGGAACCGCTCGCGCAGTTCGGCCAGCGTGCCCACGGCGGCGACCCGGTTCTGCTCCACCACTACGGCGCCGTCCTTGATGGGCTCACCCGTCCACGTGTGCCGCACCTCGTCGGCGGCATGCAGCGTGCGCACTAGTTGGACGCGAGGATCTTCAGCTCGGGGTGAGCCGTGCCGCCCTCGATCGCGGTCGAGGAGATGTGGGACATCACGCGCGCGTCCACCGGGTCGTTCGCCGGGTCGTCGTGGACGACGAGGTGCTCGTACGTCGTGGAGCGCTGGGCCGGGGTGCGGCCCGCCGTGCGGATCATGTCGATCATTTCCTGGAGGTTGGAGCGGTGCTTGGCACCGGCCGCCGAGACGACGTTCTCCTCCAGCATCACCGAGCCGAGGTCGTCCGCGCCGTAGTGCAGCGTCAGCTGGCCCGCGTCCTGACCGGTGGTGAGCCAGGAGCCCTGGATGTGGGCGATGTTGTCCATGAAGAGCCGGGCGACCGCGATCATCCGCAGGTACTCGAAGATCGTGGCCTGGGTGCGGCCCTTGAGGTGGTTGTTCATCGGCTGGTAGAGGTACGGGATGAAGGCGCGGAAGCCCCCCGTCCGGTCCTGTACGTCACGGATCATCCGCAGGTGCTCGATGCGCTCGGCGTTCGTCTCGCCGGTGCCCATGAGCATGGTGGAGGTGGACTCGACGCCCAGCCGGTGGGCGGTCTCCATGATCTCCAGCCAGCGCTCGCCGGACTCCTTCAGCGGCGCGATGGCCTTGCGCGGCCGCTCGGGCAGCAGCTCCGCACCGGCACCGGCGAAGGAGTCGAGACCGGCGGCGTGGATCCGCTGGATCGCCTCCTCCACACTCACCTTGGAGATGCGGGCCATGTGCTCGACCTCGCTCGCCCCCAGGCTGTGGATGACGAGCTGCGGGAACGCCTCCTTGATCGCGGCGAAGTGCTTCTCGTAGTACTCCACGCCGTAGTCCGGGTGGTGCCCGCCCTGGAACATGATCTGCGTGCCACCGAGCTCGACGGTCTCGGCACAGCGCCGCAGGATGTCGTCCAGGTCGCGCGTCCAGCCGTTCTTCGTGTCCTTCGGCGGCGCGTAGAAGGCGCAGAACTTGCACGCCGTGACGCACACGTTCGTGTAGTTGATGTTCCGCTCGATGATGTACGTCGCGATGTGCTCCGTGCCCGCGTACCGCCGGCGGCGTGCCGCGTCGGCGGCGGCGCCCAGCGCGTGCAGCGGGGCGTCGCGGTAGAGGTCGAGCGCCTCTTCAGGGGTGATCCGCCCACCGGCGGCGGCGCGGTCGAGGACGGACTGAAGGTCGGCCTTCTCGGTCACCGGAGCGTCCCTTTCGTCAAGGGTTGTGGACAGAAGCATCCGTGTGCACGGACCCGGCCAGCCTACGCCAGGCCGTCTTCCGCACCGACGTCAGGCCGCGTACGCCCCGATCAGCACGCCCAGGAACGCCCCCATGATCAGGAACGGGCCGAACGGAATCGCCGTCTTCCGCCCCGCTTTCCGTACGACGATCAGCGCGCCCCCGTACAGCGCCCCCAGCAGGAACCCGGCGAACGTCCCCAGCATGACCGTCGCCCAGCCGTACCAGCCGAGCACCGCCCCTGTCCCGAGCGCCAGCTTCACGTCGCCGAAGCCCATGCCGGCCGGGTTGATGAGGAACAGCACGAAGTAGCCGCCGCCGAGGGCCAGGGAGCCGTAGAGGGCGTGGAGCCAGTCGCCGGTGTGCTCGGGGACGAAGGAGAGCGCGCCGAGCAGGGCGAGCGCGGCCGCGGCGAAGGGCAGGGTCAGGGGGTCGGGCAGCCGCTGCACCTTCAGGTCGACGACCGCGAGCAGCACGCCGACCGGCGCCAGCAGCAGCCAGACGCCGATCTCGGGCCGGGTACCGGTGGCGGCGGCGAGGGCGGCGCAGACGAGCGCGGTGACGAGGGAGAGGAGGGGGGCGGAGGGGCCGTAGGACTGGGGGCAGAGGACGCATCGGCCGCGGCCGAGCCACCCCCGTACCGGATGCCCGCCGTCCGGACAGGCCTCCCGCCACGGCTCCCCCGCGGGTGCCGAGAACCGGTAGGCGGCTCTCGGCAGCAGCGCGCCCGCCGCCGCGCCCCAGAGCGCGGCGGCGATCACGAGGAACGACGTGCTCGTCCCGAACGCGCTCATCCCGAACGTGACCATCCCGAACGTGCTCAGCCCGAACGTGTGCATCCCGAACGTGCTCATCCCACGGCCGCGACGCCATCTCGCCACGTCGGCAGCAGCTCGTCGAGCAGCGCTTCGGTGCGCGGCGGCAGCCCGCGGGCGCCGCTGCGGGAGATGAGGTCCGCGGCGAGGGCCTGGAGACGGGCGGTGTCGCCGGTGGAGTGGGTGGCGCGGAGCAGCTCGTGCCACAGGCGCTCGTCGCCGGGCGCCGAGTTGAGGGCCGCGTTCAGCGCCTCGATGGCCTTCTCCGCGCGGTCCTTGACCAGGTGGAACTCGGAGAGCGCGAGGCCGATGTCCGCGACCAGCAGCGGGAGTTGGGCGTCGATGATCTCGTGGGTGAGCCAGCCGTAGCGCCCCTCGGGCCGGTCGGCCAGGAGCGGACCGCGCACCAGCACGAGCGCGTCGGTGAGCAACCGGCCGCGCACGACCCGGCTGTCGACGCCGCGCCCCTGCGTGGCCTCGTGGTAGAGCGAGCGCAGCACATCGAGGTCGGAGACGACGGACTTGGCGAGGGTGAGCCGCCCGGTCGCGTCGGTGCGGAGCCGCGGGCTGCCGTCGGGGTCGGTGCCGAGCCAGGCGCGCAGCCGGTCGAGCAGGGCCTCGCGGACGTCGTCGGTGACACCGCGCGGCCACAGCGCCGAGGACAGCACGCGCGGGTGGACGCCCTCGCGGTGCAGGAGCAGCAGGGCGAGCGCCTCGTGGAGGAGGGCGCTCCGGTCGCCGTCCGGGGTGTCGAGGCCGATGATCTCGTACGGCCCCACGAGGCGCGCGTAGACGGCCGGCCGGCCCTGCTCGCTGATGTCGACGAGGAACGGCGGCGCGGTGACCGGCCCCTGCGGATCGCGCTCCGGGTCGGACTCGACGAACAGCTCGACGACCGCGCGCTGCAACGGCACGGGCAGCAGCTGGGCTTCCAGTTCGAGGCCGAGCAGCGGGGCGAGCAGCTTGCCCTCGCCGGTGACCTCCATCTCCCAGGCGGCGCCGGGCAGATCGCCGCTCTCGGTGCCCACGAGGTAGCCGATGCCGAGCCGGCTGGCGTCGGCGGCGAGTTCGGCGAGCTTCATCGCGTCGTCGGCGGAGGGCTCGGCGGCGAGGAGGACGAGGTGCGGGGCCCAACGGGTGTGCTGGGCGGGCCCGGTGCGCCCGGTGAGGACGGAGTCGTGCCCGGCGGCACCGAGTGCGCTGCGCCGCTGCCGGGTCTCGGCGTCCATCGTCTCGATCAGATCGTCGATGCTCTCGAGGTGGCGGAGCCGGTTGGGTGCGAGCGGCGTGAGGTCCTCGCCGAAGCCGACGAGGGTGATGGTCATGCGGTCCGACCAGCCGTTCGTCGCGAGTTCGGCGGCGACGGAGGCGAAGACGGCGGCACGGTCGGCCTCGCTGCCGGAGAGGGAGACGAGGCCGGGCACGGACTCCAGGTTCAGCAGCAGCCGGGAGTCGTCCATGGTGCCGAGGCTGACGAGGCCCGGGTACGGGGCGGCGGCGTCGGTGTCCTCGTAGCGCTCGGCGTCGGTGCGGGCGAGCATCCAGAACGTCTGGTCCTGGCCGAGCTGCCAGGGCGCGGGCGGGTTCCCGGACGGCTGGGCGAGCTGCAGATGCAGGTCGCCGTTGCCGCTCAGCCAGGCCGCGTACGCGGTGGGCAGCGGGCGGGACTCGGCACCGAGGGACGCGGCGAGTCCGCGCAGGGAGCGGTCGAGCAGGCGTACGCCTTCGGGGTCGGCGCCCACGAGAAGGGCGTCCTGCGCGTCGGCCGCGTCCCCGGTCGGCGTGGGCGGCTCCATACCGCGCCGCCCGCCGACGGCACCGAACGCCGACTGCCACAGGGCCTGACGGCGACGCCGGCCGAGGGCGCCGAGGAGGCCGGCGGCGAGGAGGGGGGCGCCGATGAGGGCTTGGGGCAGGCCGAAGGAGGATTCCTCGGTGGCGGCGGTGGCGTGCTGCGCAGGCTGGTGCTGGTGGCTGGGCTGCTGGTCGGGGGCGGGGCGCTGTTCGGGGAGGGAGACGTGGGAGGCGCCGCCTCGGTGGCCTCCGCCTTGGGCGTGGTCGCCTTGAGCGTGGTCGCCGGTCTTGCCGTAGTCGTGGATCTGCTGCTGGGCGGCGGAGCCACCGGCGGCCTCCGGCATCTCGACGAGGTCGCCGCCGCGCGCGTCGCCCGGCATCTCCATGATCCAGCCCGGGCGGATGAGGCTGGCCTCGGACAGCTTGGAGCCGTCGGGCTGCACGCGGTCCTTGTTGAGCTCGAAGATCTCCTTGTACCGGCGGCCGTCGCCGAGGTGGCGCTCGGCGATCTCCCAGAGGGAGTCGTGGTGCCGCCCCTCGGGGGGCTGGATCCGATAGAACTTCGTGTCGTCGCTCTTGGCGGTGCTGCCGCCTTGCGCGTCCGCGTGGGCGGCGGCCTGGGAGGCCTGCTCGGCGAGGGCGGCGGCGGTGGAGGCCGCCTGCTCCTGCTGCTGGGCGAAGAGGCCGGGGGTCTGCTGGGCGGCGGCGACGGTACCGCGCTGGTTCCCGTCGAGACTGTGCTGCCCGATCTGCGACAGCCCCGGCGTGAGGCTGGCGGCCGTGGCGCCGACGAGGAGCAGCGCGGCCACGAGCTGCCGGGCGAGGATCTGACTGGGCCCGGCGCCCGGGACGCGTCCCGGTACCCCGACTCCCGAGACGGCGGCCTTTATCTCCACGAGCACACAGGCGGTGAACTGCGCCCAGGCGAGCCAGACGATGACGGTGAGGATGTGGAGGAAGGTGCCGGTGGTGATCGGCTGCTGAAGCCACTCCACCTTCGGCATCCCGCTCGGCAACGGCCACCCGACCGTGATGGCGAGCGCACCCGGGACTCCGACGACCAGGACGGCGAGCGCGACGAACGCGAAGAACGCCTTGACGAAATCCCCGAACGTACGCCGCCGGATCCGCACGGGTTGCGGGGTGCGGTTGCGTGGCGTGGCCGAGGTGGTGGTGCTTCCCGTCGAGCTTGACGAGCTTGAGCTGCGGCGTCGTGGCATGGCGGGTGTCCTGGGTCGTGTGAGGAGGGGGTGGATACGGGTGAGTTACGAGGGAGTACGGAAGTGCACTGAGCGTACAGAGATCTTATGTACGGCGTCGAAGAGCGGGCAGGCCTGTGGATAACCTCGCCCTCTCTCCGCCGGCTCACTTCCTCACGACCTGTCGGAGAGGCCGGAGTTGCCCTGTTTTCCACCGAGGCTCATGTGCGGTGTTCGCAACCGCCACGCGACACTCTCACGTTCCCCACACATTCCCCCGTTGCCTGTCAAAGGTGCATCACCCGCCCCTGATAGCTTCGTTCTCTATTGCACACATGCCTGCACACGCCGAACCTCGGGGGAGATCCATCGTGTCCCGCCGCACCCTGCCCGTCACCGCCGCCGCGTTCGCCATGTCGGCGGCGCTTCTGCTTTCCGCGTGTGGCGGGGGTGACGACTCGTCGTCGGATGACATCAAGGGGGCGGACACGGGGGCGGGGAGCCCGTCAGCTTCGGCTTCCGCGGCGGCGTCGCCCGCGGCGGACAGACCGGATGTGAGTCTCCCGAAGGACCTGGAGCTGGTCTTCGAGTTCGAGAAGCCCTCGAACGCGGACAACGCCGCAGCGCTTGTCGACGCGGAGAACTACATCCGTGCGCTCAGCCACGGCATCACGGAGCAGGACCCCTCCGACCCCGCCTATCAGTACTACTCCGCCGGGGACGCGGCCAGGTACGCGAACACGCAGATCAAGGAGTACGTGAAGGGCGGCTGGACGCTCACCGGTAAGGACCGCTACTTCCGGGCGGAGACCACCGCGGCCGGCGAGTCGAAGTCGGTGAAGCTCGTACGTGTGGCCTTCTGCGAGGACCAGTCCAAGGTCTATGGCAAGGAAGTGAAGAGCGGAAAGGTCCTGAAGACCGAGGGAAGCTCCAACGACTTCCTCAAGTTCGACCTCCTCATGGCTTTCCCGAAGGGTTCGCAGGTGTGGCGCGCGCAGCAGATCACCGTGAAGGAGAAGGCCACGGAATGCGCGGGGTGACCTCAGTGCGGCGAGCAGGCTCGGCGGTTCTGGCGCTCGCCGCGGGGGTCCTTGTCTGGGGTGCGGGTGCCGCGTACGCCGCCAAGCCCGTGCCCGGCGGTCACGACACCACTGAGGGCAGCGCCCACGGCAAGACCCTGCTGGCCTCCGCCGGTCAGTCCCGTATCAAGGTCACCCAGGTCAGCGGCCCCAAGGGCGGCAAGCGCGGCGCCGTATCCTCCGCGGACGTCAACTGGAAGCCACCGGCGTGCTGGTACGAACCGGTCTTCACGCCCGCGATGCTGAAGGACTTCTCGGAGAACACCGGAGTCGGGGACGTCGGCATCCACGAGTACTGGGCCGGCAAGGAACTCTGGACGGACTACTACCGGGACGAGAAGTCCACGATCAACTACTTCGAGGACGGGAAGACGGTCGAGGGCTACAAGAACTACAACCTCGGCCAGGACGGGTACTTCTGGCGCAGCGTCGCCCCGGACATCTCCGACCCGGACTCCTGGGACTGCACCCGCATCATGTTCTGGCAGCCCGCGGGCCAGATCCCGAAGATCGCCCACGCGCCGACTCCCGAGACGCTGGCGGCCTACGCCTACGACAAGGTCACGGTCCCCGACACGGAGATCGAACTGAAGCCGGCCACCAAGTCCACGGTGAACCTGCCGACTTGGGTCTGGCTGGACAAGGGCACGTTCCAGGAGGTCAAGGTCCGCGCCGAACTCCCCAACACGGGGCTGTGGGCAGAGACGACGGCCAAGCCGGTCGCCCTGCACCTGAACCCCGGCACGGAGGACGCCCAGACCTTCCCCGCCTCCGGGGACTGCGAAATCAACGCGGACGGCTCGATCGGCACGCCGTACTCCGCGGGCGACGCCGACAAGACCCCGCCCTGCGGCATCCGCTACCTGAAGGCCACGAACGGCACGCCCTACCACCTCTCCGCGTCCGTGACCTGGCAGATCACGTGGGAGGGATCGGGCGGCACGGGAGGCGACCTCCCGGACGGCACCTTCGAGACGACGCAGGACATGAACGTCCAGGAGATCCAGGCGATCAACCGCTGACCTGGGAGAAACCGACCGTGCCCCGCCCGCTGAGGAGACAAGAACCCCGACGATGCCCCCGCGCCCTCCGCCTGATCAAACCCGCGCTCGGCATGGCCACCGCGGTCACCCTGGCCACCCTCACCGCATGCGACGGCGCCTCGGACGCCGACGGCGCGAACGGTGACGCGTCCGCGAGCGCCGCCGCGCCCCAGGGCGTACTGACCGCGAAGGCCGCCGCCGCGGTGGTCGACAACTACGAGAAGGTCACAACAAGGCGAACGCGGCGTTGGACAAGGACCTCCTCGGCACGGTCGAGGCCGGGCAGGTCTACGCCATGGACAAGGCGACGTACACCTCGTGCCGACCTTCTCGAAGAAGGAGCAGAAGGCCTACCGTTCCCGCGACTTGATCCACCGGTTGACGAGGGAGCTGTGAGGCATTCCATGGACACCCCCGGCATCTGGCGAAAGTCGTCCTACTCCGGCGGAGGCGAGGGCAACGCCTGTGTGGAAGTGGTTGACCGTCACACCCACATAGCCATCCGCGGCTCCAAGGCCCCGACCCGGGCCACCCTCTCCTTCCCGCTCACCACCTTCACCGCCTTCATCGAAGCCGTCAAAACGCAGCGGTGACCTTCGGTCACGTCTCGCCTCCTCAGGAATCGTCCGAGAAGGGGGATTCAATGCCTCCCCAGCGAAAGCTGTAATTCCCGCCTCCCTCTCCCAAGGAGACGCCGAATCCTCGATCAGGGAGATCGAACTCCCGCCGAAGCCAGCCGTCCATTGCCAACGCGGCCACTTCCGATCGGAAATCGGCCAGCGGGAAGGTGAAGGACACAACCCTGACGATCATGCCCCCGGGCTTGAGGTTCATCAGGTCGGGCGCGTGGGCGGCAAGGCCGAAGGAAAGCCAAGCCGCATCTCGCCAGTTGATGCCCTTGGGGAGCGCCAGGTGCACTCTTCGGTCGATCTGCAGCGAAAATCCGGCTTCGGAGTCCGGCGGATCACACTCAGCCACCAGATCCGCGGCGAGTCCGCCGAGAGGGCCCTGAAATCGGTACGCGAAGTCACTTCTCACGACGACCGCGTACAAACTTCCACGCGTCCTCGGCCGCATACGTCACGGTCAACCGCCAGGTCTCCAGTTTGTCCCACACCTTTGACGCGACCTTCCGCCACTTGAACCACAGAGGCAGTTGCCGGAACGGCACGTAATCCAAGGTGTCGTCGATGGCGTTCCCGGCGATCCCACGATGCCCCTCCGCACGTAGCGCGGCGTACAGCTCCGGTGTCAGCGCACCATTGAGCCGGGCCGCCGTGCCGGCCGCGGTGTAGGCGAAACCTCGCTGACCGCGGTCCGGCAACCCCATCGCCTTGATGATGCGGGACGAAGCCTCTTCCAGGGAGCAGTTGAAGGCCAGTCCGATCGCCGCCGTACCGAGGTGCTGCTCACCGCGCTCGTAGGCCGCGTCCCAGTCCGCGGGGTCGTCGAGACCCAGCAGACCCTCGCCGCTTTCCCAGTTCCACTCGGACGGCATGACTGGTCGTCTTCCTTCTTTCGTTCCTCACCCGTCGCACGGAGGCGGGAGCACCTTCTGCTTCTTCTTGTTGTTGATCATCTTGAGCCTCACCATCTTGGCCAGGACGTTTTCCTTGACGGCGCTGGACGGGTACGAGGCCTGGACGTGGCCATGGTAGATCTCCTTGACGATCTTGCCGTTCTTGTCGGTGACGTAGTCATGCCGGTCGAGCACCACGATCTCGTTGTTGACGTGGTCCACGCCGACGCGTCGGAAGTCGTCCGCGGTGGCGGAGTCGCCGCGTGTGATGGACCGATCCAGCGCGGCCTGGCCGTTCGTGGGAGCGCGGCCGATCTCACCCTTGGCCGACGAAGAGGAGCTCGAACCGTGCTTGTCGTATGTCGAGTCGTCGTAGATACGGACCGGCTCGTCGCCCTCCAGGCCGAGCGGGTCGCTCCAGCGCAGCGGGTTGTCGACGTACGCGTGGTGGTTCGGGGCGGGCTCCAGGCCCAGGGGGTCCGGTGAGAGGTAGCTCGCGGTGTCCGGGTCGTAGTAGCGGGACAGGTTGTAGTGCAGGCCCGTCTCCGGGTCGCGGTACTGGCCCGGGAAGGCCAGCGGGCACAGGCCTCCGTCGGTGCCGCCGGACAGCGGGCGTCCCCACAGGCTCGTCGTCGACCGCCAGGCGATCTCCCCGTCCTCACCGATCAGTTCGCTGGGCGTGCCGACCAGGTCGGTGACGATCGCGTAGAACTGCCGGTCGACCGAGGTCGGATCCGCCGTCTGCCACCTGCTGCGTACCTGCGCCGCCGCCCGGTGCGTGCCCGGCTCCCAGTCCCAGGTATCCGCCTCCGCCATCCCGTCCCGCAGCGTCTGCTGCTCCGCGAGGTTGCCGGCGTCCCAGGTGAAGAGGGTCTCGTCGGTAACGGAACCGTCCTCGTGCACCCGAGCCTTGGACGTGCGGCGGCCCAGCACGTCGTAGCGGTAGCGCCATACGCCGTGGTCCGGCGTCGCGGCCTCGATGAGGTGGTCGTCCGCGTCCCAGACGTAGGTCCAGACGCGCCGCAGTCCGGACAGCGTGCGCCGGATCACCCTGGTCACCCGCCCCTGGGCGTCGTGCTCGTACGAGGTGCGGCCCGCCGAGGTGACCTTGGTACCGGAGTGGAGCGCCGGGCCCTGGGCGTCCTGGCTGCCCGGCGCCGGGTGCTCGGCGGCGGTGAGGTTGCCGAGCGCGTCGTAGGCGTAGGACTCGGTCCAGGTGTCCGCCGAAACCCGGGTGACGCGGCCCACGGGGTCAAGGTCGAAACGGCGGGTGCCGGAGAGGCGGTCGGTGATCGCGGTCAGGTGACCATCGGCGCGGTAGGCGTAGGTGCGGGCCTGGCGGACCGTGGGAGCGCCCTGCTGGCTGCCACCCCGGGTGGCCGTCGCCGCCTGAACGATCTGCTCCACCAGGCGGTGGCCGGAGTCCCAGGACTGGGTGAGGGTGGCGGCCGCGCCCAGACCCCGGGTGGTCTCCCGGCCGGCCGCGTCGTAGGCGAAGGTGAGTTCACCGGCCGCGGTGACGAGCGAGGAGGGCAGGCCCACGGAGTCGTACGACCACTGCGACACCGCGCCCGAGGGCGTGGTCCGGCGGATGCGCCGCCCCAGCAGGTCGTAGGCGCTGGTGACGGTCCGGCCGTCCACGGACTCGGCGACGATCCTGCCTGCCGCGTCATACGCGTAGGCGACACGGCTGTCGGCGTTCACGGCCTCGGTCAGCCGTCCGGACACGTCGTAGCGCAGCTCGGTGACCGCGCCGCTGTCGGTGCGCGCCGTCACGACCCGGCCGGCGATGTCGCGGGTGAGCAGCACTGTCTGACCGGCGCCGTTCCCGCGTTCGATCGCGCGGCCGGTCGGGTCGTAGGCGTAGGTCAGTCGGCGGCCGTCGAAGTCCGTCTCGGCGAGCAGGTTGCCCGCGGCGTCGTAGTCGTAACTCCACTGACCACCCTGCGGGTTGGTCACGGCGGTGAGCCGCAGTTCGGCGTCGTGGGTGAAGACGTAGCGGGTACCGTCCGGGTCCGTGCGGGCGCTGGGCAGGTCGAACGCGCCGTACTCGAAAACGGTGGCCGACCCGCCCGGCTCGCGGTGTTCGGTGAGGTTGCCCTCCACGTCGTAGGACCAGGACTCCCGGCCGCCGTCCGCGCGTTCGCGCCACAGCAGCAGGCCTTCGGGGTTCCAGCTCTGGCGGACGGTGCCGCCGACGGGGTCGTCGATGCGTACGACACGGCCGTACACGTCCCGTTGCACGGTCACGACGCTGCCGCGCGGATCGACGATCCGCACCGGCATCCCGGTCCCGTCGGTGTCGTACCGGAACGTGTTGCCGAGCGCGTCGGTGTGCGCGATCCGGTGCCCGCGTTCGTCGTACGCGTACGAGGTCACCGCGCCCAGAGGATCGGTGCTGGTGAGCAGGTTGCCCCGGTCGTCGTAGGCGCATTCCCAGCGCGACCTGTCGGGCTGCGTGACGGCGACGGGCTGGGCGTCGGCGTCGTACTCCACTTCGATGCTGGTGCCGTCGGGTCGGTCCATGCGCACCGGCTCGCCGTGCGCTCCGAGCGTGAAACGGGTCGTACGGCCCAGCTCGTCGGTGCGGGAGAGCATCCGCCCGTAGCGGTCCCACTCGGTGTACGTGCGGTGGCCGAGGGGGTCGGTCTCGGCGGTGAGCTGGAGGAGTTCGTTGTAGTGGTACGTCGTCGTATGGCCGAGCGCGTCGGTGTAGCGCGTCTCGCGGCTCTCGGTGTCGTACGTGATCGAGGAGGCGAGGCTGCCGTCCGCCCCCGTACCGCCGATGCAGCGGTCCAGGGCGTCGTACGTGAAGCGGTAGGAGTAAGCGTTGCGGTCGGTCCACGACGTGATGCGTCCGCGAGCGTCGTAGGTGAGCTTCCGGGGCAGCCCGCTGGAGTTGTGGATCTCGGTCAGGTTGCCGTCGGAGTCGTAGCCGAAGCGCCTGAGCGTCGTGCCGTCGGGGCCGTCCTCCGGGTTGTGGAGGCGGAGTGCGGTGACACGTCCGTTGTGGGTGTCGACGTACACATGACGGCCCGCCGAGTCCCGTACGGCGACCGGTGTGCCGTCGTCGTCACGGTCGAAGTCGATGCGGAAGCCGTTGCGGTCGGTGATCGCGGCGAGGGGGAGGGCGAAGACGTCGTCTGCGGCCGTGGGGCGTCGGCGCGGGGCGAAGTGGCGGGTGATGCCGCTGCCCGGATCGGTGACCCGCACGGGGGTGCCAGGGGCGCCGTCCCAGTCCAGCAGGAGGCGCGGGCCCTCCAGCGGCAGGACCGAGGTGCCCGGCGTGGGCACCGGGTAGAAGAGGAGCATGCCGTCCTCGGTGGCGAAGACGGCGCCCTCGTCGTCCAGTTCGAGACGCTCGTCCAGGGTCGAGGCCCAAGACTGCCCGAAGGAACGGCCGTACGGGTAAGTCGACAGGTGTGTGCGACGCAGGACGGTCGGGAGCAGGCCTGGCAGGTCGACGTCGGTCTCCTGCATCAGCATCTCGCCGGAGATCATGTCGATCGGGTCGCCGTTCTTGCATCGGCCCTTCGGGGGCTTGCTGTGCGCGGCGGCTTCGTCGGCCTCCTTGCGCAGGCCCTTCTTCCCCAGCCCCTTGGCCATGGCCTTGAGGCCACCCTTGCCGAGCATCTTCAGGCCCTTGGCGAGGCCGCCGAGGGTGGTGAGGCCCTTCATGCCGGGTATGCAGTCGAGGGCGGCCAGGCCTACGTCCCACAGGGATGCCTGGCCCTTGGAATATTTGTAAAGCGTGTCGGCGAGGACGACGAGGGCCGCGATCAGCACGATCGCACCGAGGATCGGCCCGCCGATGATCATCGCGATCACACCGACGACGGCTACGACGATCTTGCAGACGGCGACGATGTTGTCCCAGTTGTCCGTGAACCAGTCGCCAACCTCCTCCCACCACGACCGGTTCTGGATGCCGGCATCGGAGGCCTCGTCGATCTTCGACTTCGCGGTGTGCGCGGCCTCCTCGCGCATCTTGCGCGCGTCCTCGGCCATCTTCTTCGCCGCCGCCAGCGCACCCTGCGCGCTGTCGACGTCCGACTGGGCGCTGGTTTGGGCGGACTTGGCATGCTGGGCATCACGGGTGGCGGCACGGACCTTCGACTCGTCCGGCTCGTCACCGCCCGACTTGCTGCCGGTGGGATCGTCCTTGTACTTGTCGGCTTCCTTGTTCGCCCGGGTCACCCACGAATCAGCCGAGGTGAGACGGGAGTTGGCGGAGGAGAGATCGCTCTGCGCCTCACGGCCCTTGGCCAGCGCCCGGTCCGCCAACGCCTGCGCCCGCTCCAGCTTCGGCCAGAAGTCCGTGAGAGCGTCGCCGCACAACTCGTACGACTTCTTCAGCTTCTTGAGGTTCTTCGGGACATCCCCGAACTCGTCCTTGAAGACCTCCGCCGACTTACCCGCCCACTCCAGCAGCGTGTCCTCACCCGCCATGCCGTTGACCAGGCGCAGGGCATCCGAGACATCGTCGGCGAAATCGTGAAGCGTCTTGGCCAGCAGCTTGATCCGGTCCGGATCACCCGGCGTCGGATCCTTCTCCAGATCCAGGACATGCCAGTCCGTGGGCCGATGCCCCGCCATACCGCAACCCCCGTCACGCGTGCATCACGTTCAACAGCTATGTGCACACGCGAACCTACAGGGAACGGTCGTTCGACGCGACAAACAGCATGTCATCAGGTCCGACGGCGTTCGCGCATAGCGCGCCACGCTTCACCGACCGTCTCCAACGGCAGCAGCCACCATCTCAGCAGCGTCTCCCGGACGGTCACGTACACCCACCGCCGCTTCAGCCACAGCGGCAGGTCCCGGAACGGTACGAACGTCAGCGTGTCGTCGATCGCATGGTCGGCGGCGCTGCCCAGGCCCTCGGCGCGCAGGGCGTCGTACAGCTCCGGAGTCAGGCGGCCGTCGAGGCGGGCCAGGTGGGCGATCGCCGTGAAGGGGAAGTCTCGGCCCCTGCCGGGCAGCAGCTCCAGGGCGCGGATGATCCGCGGAGACACCACCTCCGGCGGGCAGTTGAGGGCCAGGCCGATCACCGCGGCGCCCAGGTGGTCGTCGTTGCGGTCGAGCGCGGCGTCGACCTCGGCGGGGTCGTCCATGCCGAGCAGGCCTTTGCCGGTTTCCCAGTCCCACCTCGACGTCATGCCGATTCCTCACTGCCCGTGCTTTCCCCAGCCACCACCCAGGCCTTCATCCTGGCAACGGACCGAGCCAGTTGCCTTCCATCGGTCAACTCGAGCGTCTCATCGCTCACTTCGCCGCTCGCTGCGTCCGCCAGCTGGAGCTGCGCCTCCCCGCTGTCCCAGACGATCAACGCGCCGAGGCGGTC
The DNA here is from genome assembly GCF_042668605.1 of Streptomyces sp. NPDC057280. Lineage (NCBI taxonomy): Bacteria > Bacillati > Actinomycetota > Actinomycetes > Kitasatosporales > Streptomycetaceae > Streptomyces > Streptomyces sp. NPDC057280. Next base: position 149,622 of record NZ_JBHUYR010000003.1, on the reverse strand, counting down.
CGGGCCGTCCAGGCCGAGGCACGCGCTCTGTTTGGGGCGGTTCGGGACCGGTGGCTGCCAGGTCACCTCGAAGCGCGTCCCTTCCAGCTCCACCAGCAAGCGGTCGTACCACATGCGCAGTTCAGCCAGATCTATCACGTGCACCCCCAAGTCCACGGCTGTCAGCCGGTGAACCGGAACGTCGACGTGATCGCGTCGAAGATGTCGAAGAAGGAGTCCGCGAGGTCCAGGACCTGGCTGCTGCCGCCCACCAGGGCGACCTTGCCCTCCTGGCCGGGTACGGGGATGTACGTCTGCATCAGGACCGCCCGGATCGTGCGGTTCAGGGCGTCGCCGGGTACGGCGATGTCCTCGATGCCGTAGGTGCGGGCCGCCGGGCCGACGCCCGGGATGTCCACCGTCGTCACCTTGCGCCAGGAGTCGCCCTCCTTCTTCCCCTCCTTCACGGCGAGTTGGCTCGCGATGACGGACGGGTCGGTGGAGAGGGGCTCGCCGCGTTCGTTGCGGCCGCCGACCATCGACACCGTCACCGATCCCGTGATCGGGGTGTCGCCGCCGAAGTTCTCCGCCATGCAGCCGCAGTACAGGGCGCCCGACTTCCAGGCGTCGGCGGCGGCCTTGCGAAGGAAGTCCATGTACACGTCCTTGTACTGGGACAGTTCCGGGCGCTGGGCTATGCGCTCGTTCACCATGCGGCGGATCGAGTCGTCCCGGGATTCCGGGCGCACGTCGAACTCCCACCACGACTCGGGGACCTTGATCCGGAAACCCCCGCGCTCGACCGTGAGCGCCTCCATGTAGCGGGCCATGACGTCGACCTTCCCCGTTCTGCGTACTTCTCCGTTTGCTCGATCGCTCGCTGCAACCGTTGCGTTGTACCGTGCACGTCAGACTACGAGATCCAGATCGGCACCGGGGGACGCGGCTATGGGACAGAACGGCAAGAGTGACCTCTCGCTCCCGCTGAGCGAGCTCGAGGACTACGGGCGCCGGCTGCGGTCGATCAAGACCCGCCTCAACCACACCAAGAAGCTCTTCGAGCAGTACAAGGACGACATCGGCGACGGCAGCGTCAACGACGCCCTCGACGACTTCGAGTCCAACTGGGAGGACGGCCGCGAGGACATCACGCAGCAGCTCGACGCGCTGTCGAAGATGTCGGACGCCGTCGTCCGGGAGTTCAAGAAGCTCGACGACGAGCTGGCCAAGCAGGTCAACGACAAGATGAAGACCGAGGACAAGCGGCCGAAGAAGGACAAATAGCCAGGCACGCCTTCGGTCTCACACGCCGCCCAGCAGAGCGGCCAGCCCCTCGTCGACGACCGGTTCCAGCGGCTCGCCGCCCGGCTCCGTGATCGTGTACGTGCGGAGCAGGAAGCGGTGCAGCGTCTTCGTGTCGAAGAGGACGATCGCCACGCCCTCCGGGGCGCGGAACTCCACCGCCGTGCGCGTCGGGTCGTACGGGCGGACGTGTACGTTCCCCACGCCCGCCGGGCTGCCCATGCCCTCCTCCAGGAGGCTGCGGGCGAAGGTCCAGGTCAGTTCCTCGCCGTCGAGCGAGATCCACGCGGGGAAGAGGAGGTGGACTGCCAGGGGGTCGGCCGAGGTGTAGCGGAGGGTCAGCGTGATCGCCAGCTCCTCGTCGTCGGGGGTGAGCAGGCTGGCGCCGGTGGTCTGTTCCAGCGTGATCGACATGGCGGGCGGTCTCCGTTGCGAGGTGGGGTACAGCAGGGAGGGGCGGCGGCAGGTTGGCCGACGTACCTGTATGAGCACGCAAGTGGCCTGTGGATTACGCCGGTTACGCAAGATGTTGGTGTGACGTGCGCCACTTTCAGTCACCTTTGAAACTTTGATTGAAAGTTTCGCCATCTACGCTGACAAATCTTCCCCGCATCTCCCTCCCCACGCAGGCCCTGGAGCGTCCCGCCCATGTCCGACGGTCCCACTGCTTCGACTGCTTCGACTGCTTCGGCCTTCTCCTACGCCCAGGTGTACGAGGAGCAGCAGCCACGCCTCATCGCGTATGCCCGCTCCCTCACGCGGAATTCCTGGACCGCCGAAGACCTCGTCGCCGAGGCCCACTTCAGGGTGTGGCGGCGGCTGGCCGAGGGACACGAGATCGAGAACGTTCCCGCGTATCTGATGACGACGGTGCGGCATCTCGCGAGCGCCGCGGCCGGAACTGCCGTACGGGAGACTCCTCGGGACCCGCAGAGCGACGAGCGTGTCGTCGTCCCCGCGCAGGCGCAGGCCCCGGAGGACGGCGATCCGGCGGAACGGGTGTCCGCCGTCGATCTGCTGGTGCGGGTGCTGGGGCAGTTGCCCGAACGGTGGGTCAAGGCGCTGTGGCTGGCGGAGGCGGAAGGGCAGCCGCTGGCGGCGATCGGCCCGCAGGTGGGGACGAAGGACGGGGCCACGGCCGTGCTGTTGCACCGGGCCCGGGAGGGCATGCGGCAGGCGTTCCTGCGCGTCCAGACGGGGGCGCCGGACGATCCCGCCTGCCAGGTCCACTGGGCGCGGATGCCCGCGTATGTGCGGGGTGCCGCCACGGCACGGCAGTCCGCGCGGCTGCTCGGGCACGTGGACGCGTGCGACGACTGCCGGGCACGGCTGGCCGCGCTGATGAGCGCCAACGATCGGTTGCCGGCGCTGATCGGGCCCGCGCTGCTGGTGTTCGCGGTGGGGGGTGCGGGCAAGTACCTGCTCACGGCGACCGTGGCGGGGGCCGGCGGGGCCAAGGCCGGGGTGCTCGACGGAGTACGTCATGTCACGGCCGGAGGCGCCAAGACGGCGGTGGCGGCCGGTGCCGTCGTCACGAGCGCCGCCTTGCTCATCCTCGCCCTCGGGCCGGGCTACTCCACACCGACTCCGGCCGAGCGGACGCCTGTCGCGGAGGCGCCGGCCGCTCAGGTGCCGGTGGCGGAAGGGCCGGTGGCGGGTACGCCGGTGGCGGGCGCGCGGAGTGACGACGAGGGTAGTAGCAGTGGCGGTACGCCGGTGCAGGCGGCCAGTGCTCAGCGAGGTGGCGGGTCGTCGGTCGGCACGCGTACGCGGGGCGGCGATGCGCCCGCGGAGGCTCCGAGAGGGCCGAGGGACGACTCCGTTCCGCCGTCGACGGAGCCCGCCCCGGAACAGCCGGCGCCTCCGGCCGACGACACTCCGGAGCAGCCCGCGCCTCCGGAGCAGGGCACCCCCGGGGAGCCGACACCGCCCGCCGACAACACGCCGACGCAGCCCGCGCCTCCTGCCGACCCCACCCCTGCTCCCGGCGAGCCGAGCACACCGGCACCCGCCCCTGTGCCCAACCCGGACCCTGTGCCCAACCCCGCCCCCGTGCCAGATCCCGCGCCCCCGGCAGACCCGAAGCCCAGTCCGGAGGACCCCGCCCCCGTGTCCCCGACTCCCGTGAACCCGGCTCCCGTGAACCCGCCGCCAGTCGAGGATCCCGCCCCGGTCGGCCCCCCGGCATCCACCCCGCCCCCGACCCCGACCACGCCACCGCCCACCACCACGACTCCCGAGCCCACCGAGCCTCCGGCCACGCCAGCCCCTGCCCCCGACCCCGAGCCCACCGAACCCCCGCCCACGGCAGCCCCCACGCCCGACCCCGAGCCCACCCTCCCGGGAGACGGCTGCCCCGGCCCCAGAAGAGACCTTGACTCACCCGCCCAGGACTGAGCGCCCCGACGTCAAGGGCAGCCGGAACACCTCGGGCGCCGAGCTCTCAGCCGCGGCACCCCCGCGGCGCGGCAGCCGCGTACGGCGGTGAGGGGACGTGTCGGGGGGTGTCCGCCCGCAGCGGTTGGCGCGTCAACACGGGAGCCCTGTTATAGCTGCCCAATTCCGCGCCGTTCCGAGGACGGACACCCCCCGGCGCGGCCCCGACCCACGACGAAACCGCCCGCGCGAACCCGCACCCGCACCCAGCCGCACCCGCGCCGGCGCCCGCCTCAGCCCACCTCGTTCTCCGCCGGCGCCCGCCTCAGCCCACCTCGTTCTCCGCCGGCGCCGCCTCAGCCCACCTCGTTCTCCGCCACCGCCTGCCCATGCACCACCACATCCCCGCCGTAGAACATCCCCGTGAACACCGGCGAGTACGTCAACTGCACCTCGACCTCGACCTGCTCCGCGTCCGCCGCCACGCAGTGCGTCGCGGCGATGTCCGCGCCGGACATGTTCATCTCGCGGGCGAACGCCTTCACGCGGGCGTCGCAGTTGCCGAAGTTGATCGGGGCCGGGCCGTTCTCGTCGTCGTAGAGGGATTCGAGGTCGATGTCCTGGGCGGCGTAGCGGGCGGCCTGTTCGGCGATGTCGGCGGCGCGCTCGCGCTTGCTGATGGACAGGCCGCCGTCGATCACGAAGGCGGAGAGGGAGAGGAAGACGAGGGCGAAGATGATGACCGCGCCGGCTCCCGAGCCGCGGTCGTCCATCGCGGCCGCCCGGGAGGACAGCCAGGTGCGCAGGACGTCTCTCATCTCCGTCACGCTGTCCATACCCGTCACGCCGTCCTCCGGAAGGGATCCAGTGGGGAGCTGAAGCTCGCGGTCAGGGTCGTCGGAACGTCCAGTCCGAGCATGGCCAACCCCCGTACCTGGCAGCTCACTTCCACCGTGAAGAACGTGGCAGCCTCGAAGCCCGCGCTCGTCTGGTTGACCGTCACCGGACCCGAGCAGACGTCCGCGAGGTCGGCCTCCGCCGCCTTGCGGGCCTCGGACATCGCCGTCGCGTGGTCCTTCTGGATCGACCCGGCACGCGCCGCGTCGCGCGCGGCACCGTCGATCGCGCCGCGGCCGTCGACGAGTTGCCCGAAGGCGACCAGGACCAGGATGAACAGGATCATCACGGGGGCGAGGATCACGACCTCGACCGTGGACAACCCCTGGTCACCGTGGCCGAAGCGGCGGCCGAGCCGGTCGGCCACCCTGCGCAAGGAGGACTTCATCGTCTAGTTCCCGTCGTCCTGGACGAACCTCTCCACCGGCCCCTGCGACTGCGCATGCACCGTCAGATCCAGGCCCGGAAACACCGTCGGCACCTTCGCGGTGATCTCCACGCCCACCGTGTTCTGCTCGGGCTGGAGCATCGTCACCCGCGGCGACAGCACCAGCTGCGGGCCGAGTTGGCTGATGTAGCTGTCGACGACGTCCCGCGCCTCCCCGCGCCAGCCGCCCGGCTGGGCGTCGGCCGTGGCGCGGGCCTTGCGGGCGCCCGCCTGGGCCGCCGCCTGGGCGACGTGGTCGGCGAAGAAGTACAGCGCGAACTGGACCGTCGCGAAGATCATGAAGAAGAGCACCGGGGTGAGCAGCACGAACTCGATCGCGGTCATGCCGGAGTCGCCGCGCGTCGCGGCGGCTTCTCGTCGACGGCGTACCCACGCCCGCATGCGCTGCACCTGACCCCGTGTCCTCGTTGATTACCGCTGCGTCAGCAGGTACCGGACGCCTTGGCCCCGTCGATGCAAGTGCCGACCTTCGTGGCGCCCTTCTCCAGCGCGGCGTTGATGATCGCGGCCACCACGCCGACGATCGCCACCACAACTGCGGAAATGATGACCCACTCGACGGCAGAGGCACCGCGGTCGAGCTCACCAGAGCGAGCACGCTGCACTCGGCCCTGGAGGAAGGTGACAAGGAAGTCCACCGCCGGGATTCCGGTGTTGAAGTTCCGCTGGTTCATGGTCGTTGTCCTTTCGAGAGAGTGAGACGGCATCAGACCTGAAACACGCGCATGGCCGCCGGATAGATCAGGAACACCAGGAAGCCCGCACACAGCAATAGCTGGGCGACGAGCATTGACTGCGACTTCTCGCCCGCGCTGCCCTCAATCTCGGCCATCTCCCGATGCCGCATGGTCTCGGCGCGGGATGCGAGCGACTCACGGACCTTCGCGCCGTCGTCCGCCACCAGGGCAAGGGAGGCCGAGAGGTCCTTCAGCTCCTCAACGCCCAATTCCTCACCGAGCTGGCCCAGCGCCTGCCACTGGCTGATACCGGTGATACGGGCGTCGGCCAGGGCATTGTGGATGCGCTGATTGGCCCAGCCGTCCGACACATCGGCCGCCGCCATCAACGCCTCAGGCAGACCGCGGCCACCGGCAAGACTCATCGACACGAGGTCGAGGTACGCGCCGATCACCCGCCGCAGGTCGCGACGCTTGTCGGCTGCGTCCCGTCGTACCTCCAGGTCGGGGAGGAAGAAGAAGAGACTTGCGAACAGCAGCGCCAGCCAGACCGGAATGATCGGGCTGGAGCCGAACCCAAGCGTCCACACGATCGCGAACAAGAACGGGCCGAAGAACAGCCCTGCGACGCCGAGCAGCACCTTCGTCGCCAGGAACTTCTCCCAGCTGCGGTCCAGTACGGCGAGGTCCGCGCGCAGCGACCGCTGCTCCCACCCCTGCTGCATGTAGAACTCGGCGACGCGCTGCCCGACATCGGCCCGCATCGAACCGAGGCGGCCCTTGTCGGAGGCGGCCCGGGGAGACTCATACGCCGTCCCTCGCGCCCGCATCGCATCGATCCGCGCCACCTGCGAGACCACGCTCCGCTTTGTCGGCATGAGGGCGCGGACGAGGGCGTAGATGCCCAGGCCGATGATCGCGCCGACGACAATCGGCATGGTGATGTCGCTCATCGACGTACCCCCTCCTCCGGAACCGCCTGGTGCTGGGTCGGCGTGCGGGGACGCACGAACTGAACTCTTGACTCGTCCTTGACCAGGAAGCGTTCGGGCGTCTCGATGGTCGACAGCTTGCGCAGCCACCAGAAACCGAGCGCGAACAGACCGCAAACCAGGGCGAGTACGACCTGGCCGACTGCGGTGCCGTACGGCGCGACGAACTCCCGGTTGAACACGGACAGTCCGAGGACGAAGGCGACGGACACCGCGACGACGATCTGCACGGACCGCCGTGTCGACGCCCGCTGCGCCATCACGCGCTGCCGCATGTCGACCTCTTCACGGGCCGACTTGGCGAGCGCGCCGAGCACCTGTCGCAGACCGGGGCCGCGCAGGCGGGCGTTGAGGATGAGGGCGGCGACGATGATGTCGGCGGACGCGTCGTCGATCTCGTCGGCGAGGTGCTGGAGCGCGTCGGGCAGCGGGGTGCGGGCGCGTAGGCGGTCGACCAGGGCGTCCAGGTGCGGGCGCAGCACCGGGGCGGACGCGCGCGCGGACGCCGGGATGGCCTGTTCCAGGCCGACCGCGCCGGCGATGGTGTCGCGCAGGGACTCGGTCCAGGAGGCGAGCGCCTCCACCCGGCGCATGGCGGCCCGCTCCTCCGCGGCGCCGCCGAACAGCCGGTCCCAGAAGAAGACGAGCACACCGGCCGCGATGCCGGCGACGGCCCAGCGGGTGAGCAGGAGGACGACGAGACCGACGATGGCGGCGAGCGAGCCGCGCTGTCCGGCGAACCGGATCAGCTCGCTCGCCCGCTCGGCGGCCTTCTGCTTCTCGTGTTCGGGCTTGGCCGGCAGGCCGCGTACGGCGACCAGGAACAGCGCGAGCCCGCCGCCGACGGCGACACCGCAGGCGAGGGAGTAGAGGACGGTGGTGGAGAAGAGCCCGCCCATGGAGCCGAGAGAGCCCAAAGCTGCAAGATTCATGATTACCCCCACGTTCCCGTGGGCCGGTAGCCCTGTGCGATCAGGTCGTCCACGCAGGCGATGGGCGCGTGCGGCACGATCCGACCGTCGTGCGCCTCGGCGAACACCTCGCTGGACAGCACCCGGCCGTCCACGCCGTTGACCTCGCGGACCGAGGTGACCATGCGCTGGAGGCGGCCGCCCGTCTGGTAGTTGTTGCGCCGCTGGATGAAGACGACGAAGTTCACGGCGCCCGCGATGAGCATCTGGCTGGCCTCGATGGGCAGTCGCTCGGCGGCTTGGAGCGCGTACGTGGAAATACGGTTGAAGACCTCGTGCGAGCTGTTGGCGTGGATCGTGGAGAGCGAGCCGTCGTTGCCCTGCGACATCGCGTTGAGCATGGTCACGATCTCGTCGCCGAGCACCTCACCGACGATGACGCGGGAGGGGTTCATGCGCAGCGAACGGCGGACCAGCTCGGCCATCGAAATCATGCCCTGGCCCTCGGAGTTGGGCAGGCGTTCCTCGAAGGCGACGACGTTGGGATGCAGGTCGGGGAAGGTGTCGAGGCCGAGCTCCAGGGCGCGCTCGACGGTGATGAGGCGCTCGTGCGGCGGGATCTCGTTGGCGAGGGCCCGCAGCAGCGTCGTCTTGCCGGCGTTGGTGGCGCCCGCGATCATGATGTTCTTGCGGGCGCGGACCGCGCAGGCGAGGAAGTGCGCGACCTCCGGGCTCAGCGTGCCGTTGCCGACGAGGTCGGAGATGAAGACCTTGCCCATGCGGGCCCGGCGGATGGACAGCGCGGGGCGCCGGGTGACGTCCATGACCGCCGACAGACGCGAGCCGTCCGGGAGGCGGAGGTCGAGCTGCGGGTTGGCGGAGTCGAAGGGGCGGGAGGACAGGCCCGAGTACGCGCCGAGCACCTGGATGAGCTCGATGAGCTCCTCGTCGGACTCGGCGACCGGATCGCCCTTGACTTCACGGCCATCCGAATAGCCGACGAAGACCTGGTCGTACCCGTTGATGTCGATGTTCTCGACGTCCGGGTTGTCGAGGAGGGGCTGGAGCCGCCCGACGCCGAACAGCGCGGCGTGCACGGCGGCGGCGTACTGCTCCTCGGTCTCCGCATCGAGCGGGGTGCGCCCGGCGTTGATCTCGGTCCGCGCGTAGTCCTCGAGGATCTGGGCTATGACCGCGCGGGCGTAGTGCCGTTCGTCCTCGCCCGACATCGGCGTGACACCGGCGACCTGGTCCTGACGCCGCTGCTCGGCGATCCGGTCACCGGCCTCCTGCCGGAACCGCTTGACCAGTTGATGGTCGACAGCGGTCATCGCCCGGCCTCCGCATGGCCGTTCATCTGGCCGAGCGGCTGACCGTGCTGGGCCTGGGTGGGTACGGACCAGGCGGCGCCGTACTGCTGGTACAGGTCGGCGGTGACCTTGCGGGCGGAGCGGATGAGCAGCGACTTGTCGAGGCGCCCGCGCTTGCGTCCGGCCAACTGGTCGGCGCCGGCGGGGTCGTCGGCGATGGTGCCGACGACGCGGGCGCCGGTCTGGGCGTGCACGAGCATGTCGTTGACCTGGCCCGCGATCTTCGCCGCGTTGTTGGTGTCCGCGACGAGGACGACACCGATCATCGGGTTGCCCATGGTCGCGACCCCGCGCTGACCGCCGTGGAGCCGGTTGCCGAGGGCGGCGGCACGGTCGCGGACGCGCGCGATGGCCTCGGGCTCGGTGCGGGAGAGGAGCAGTACGAGGGAGGCGTGCGGGAACAGGTCGACGACGGGGGTCTCACCGGCGATGCGGCCGCAGTCGGCGATGACGTCGGCGGCGGCGTGCGGGGACTCGGCGAGGGCGGCGAAGGAGTGGCCGAGGGTCGGCCAGAGCCCGGCGAGACCGGCGGCCTGCTCGGCGTTGCCGAGACCGACGAGGACTTCGAGTCCCCCGCTCAACGGCTGCACGTGGTCCCAGATCTGGTCGGGGACGAGGCCGCGGCGCGCGGTGGCGGCGATGGACAGCATGCCGGTGTTCGGGTTGAGCGGGCCTCCGTGCGCGGCGGCACTGCGGTACACGAGGTCGCCGCCCGCCGGGTCGGTCTCGGCGAGCAGCACACGCCGCGGCCAGACCGCGGCGAGGGCGACGGCTGCGGTGGTGACGCCGGGGGAGCCTTTGTCGGCGGCGAGAGCGATGAGCGCCATGGGACTGGGGCCGCCTTCTAGTTGCTGCTGTTGTTGGGGACGAGGACGAGGACGACCTGACCGTTGGCGGCGGCCTGCGCGAGGTCGGCGGCGACGTCGGAGTCGACGGCGAGTGTGTAGGCGGAGTTGGCGCTGCCGACGATCTCGTCGCTGTCGGCCTTCGGCACGTTGGTCACGGTCGCCTTGTCGACGAGCACCGAGTCGCTGTTGCCGGTCGTGGAGGCGGAGCTGTTGCCGCGGGAGCCGCCGTCGGCGACGCGGTAGGCGGCGACGGTGTCGCCCACCTTGATGCCCGCCGGGAACTGGCCCGCCTTGAGGGAGAGACCGACGAGGGTCTTGCCCTCGGAGGCGCCCGCCTCGTCGCCGAACATCTGGCCCATGACGACCGTGTCCTTGGGAATGGTCGTGACGGCCTTCAGCGTCTTCAGGGTGCCCAGCTGGGACCACTTGACGTAGTTGATGGCGGAGTCCTCGGCGACCATCACCGACGTCACGTCGCTGTCGGTGACCTTCCCGCCGACGGGAATCTCCTCGGTCACCTTGACGACCTCGATCCGATCCCCGGCCTGCAGCACCAGCATGGTCGCACCCAGCGCCCCCACCAGAATCAGCAGCACCGCCAGCGCGGCCAACGCAGGTTTGCGCTCGCGAGGCGGGGTGGGAAGGCGGTCACCGGCCGACGGCTGAGCCGGAGCGGCGGAACGACCCTGACCCGCCCCCGTACGCTCTTGGATCTTCACGCAACCGCTCCCCGTACACCCAAGAAAAAGTCTGCCAAATAAGCTGGAAATTAGGACACTTCACCCAGGTCCACTCGACTCATGCGAATAGCCATCGGTGGGGTGAGTGTCAAGCCATGGCACCGTATCAGCCGCACATAAGCCCCTCAAGGCGCGTTCGAGGTCACGCATCTCACCCCGCACCCTGTTATCCATCTGCAACTTCAGGCGCGCGGCGCCCAGTTATCCAGGTGCCCGAAAGGGCTTGCCACCTGTGCGCGAGCGAACCGTGGACTCCTGTCCCGCCCGGCCCGTGATGCGACGTCCGTCACCACCCGCCCATGAGGCCTGCACGATTCACTCACGAAGCCCGACAGGCACCGTGCCATGATCTTTCCTCGGTTTCACGGACACGGGGGCGTTGGACACATGGCAAAGGCAAGCGCAGACCTTCTGCCCATCGGCGGGGCGGCACTGGCGTCCGACCTCCGGGTCCTGGCGGCGGCCCGCGCGATCGGCGCCCGCACCGGGGTCGACTACACGAACGACACGGCGGTGTCGGCGTTGCTGGCGGAGCGGCGCAAGGCGGCCCACGACGCCCAGTACCGGCCGTTGGCGTGGCTGAGCGGCCTGATGATGGCCGCGGCCGTGGTCTGGGCTGTGGTGGCGCTGGACGTACCCGCGCTCGACCGGAGGACGGCACTCGCGGCGGTCCCGGTCCTCATCGTGGCCATCGCCCTGTACGTCCGGGTCCGCAAGGGCTGGAGGCGCGAGCTGACGCACCCCGCCCTCGCCGGTTACCGCGAACTGCTGGGCGTTGCCCTGGCCCACGGGCTGCCGCTCGCGCATGTGCCGCCGTGGCTGGAGGGGCGGCCGGAGTACGACTCGACGAGCACGGACCAGGCGGGGAACCGGAAGGGAGCGACGCCGATCCCGACGTACCCGAAGGTCGATACGGCCGCCGCACCGACTCCCACCCCGCCGGCCCCCGCGGTGGTCACCGTCCCCCCGAAGCCGCCCGCCGTCTCCGAGTACGAGCGCATCGCCGACGCCGGCGGCTGGCACGACGAGGCGGGCTGTCTGCTGATCTTCGCGGGCGCCATCGGCGCAGGGTGGGCCTGGCAGGAGACCGAGCCGCTCGGTTACGGCCTCCTGGCCCTGATCCCGCTGGCGGTCGCCGTCTGGCTGGCCGGCAGCAGGCAGGGCAACGAGAAGACCCGGCTGCGGGCGGAGGCGACGGAGTACGTCAGGGCGGTCGCGGCGGCGCAGGCGGCGGGCGCGCAGGTGCCCGAACTGTCGCCGCAGCTGAAGAAGTTGCTGCGCGGCACATACGCCCCGTAAGCACACAGAAGACCCGACCCAAGGCCGAGGAGTCCCCCCATGAAGCGCGCCGCACCGGCCGCCCTCTCCCTCGTCTCCGTTCTGTCCCTCGCCACGCTGACGGCGTGCGGCGGAGCGGGCGGAGGTTCGGACGCGAAGACGACCGACCAGGCGAAGGCCACGCCCACGCCCTCGGCCACCGCCTCTGTGGCCAAGCCCGCCGCGGACCCGGCGAAGGAACTGGCGAAGCTGCTCGTCACGAAGGTCAAGTCCGACGACAACGACTACACCGTCACCGAACCGGCCGCGGGCGACGCGATGGCCACCAGCCAGGAACAGTTGACGCTCGACAAGAAGGTCTGCGCCCCGATGGCGTACGCCACGAACTACCTCCCGCTCGGCGACCCCGACGCGTCACTGGTCCGCCTCGCCGACAACGGCAGGACCGTCTACACCTACATCACCCTCGCCAGCTACTCGGCGGGCAAGGCCGAGGCGGCGATGAAAGGCCTGGCCGAGGCGGCCTCCGCCTGCACGGCGGGCTACACCGCCAAGTCCGCCAAGGCCTCCACCACTTACTCCTCGGTGAAGAAGGAGACGGCTCCGGCGGCTACGGGCGCGGACGAGTCGATCGCCACCGTCTCGACGGCCCCGTACAAGGGCACCCAGACGATGCGCACCCAGACCTTCCGCTTCGGCGACACGATCGTCAACTACTTCTCGATCGACAGCGGTGGCTTCATCAACGGCCGCTCGGCCCAGGCCACGGTCCCCGCGGATGTGGTCAAGGCGCAGAACGCGAAGCTCGGTTAGTACCGCGCAGGTTTCGCACTAGCGAACCACCTCAGTAGAGTGCCGCGCGTGACATCAGGCGGGGAGCGGGGGAACTCGGCGATGCGGACGACGAAGAGGGCAACCAGGACCGGAATCGGAGCCACAGGAACCACCGGAGCGAGACTCCTCGCGACCCTCGCCTTCCTGTTCACCCTCTTCGCGACCGCCACCCCACCGGCCCAGGCATCGCCTTCCTCCCCCGACACCCAAGCCGCCTACCTGGCGGAGCAACTCCGCACCGAACCGGTCTACGTCACCGACCAACTCCCCCGCGAGATCCCGAAGTCCACCACTCCCGCCTTCGCCACCCTCGCGAAGCGCACCGGCGTCCCGACCTACGTCCTCGTCCTCCCCGGGGAGGCCGCCGCCGGCGAGGCCCTCCTCGGCACGGTCCACGACCGCCTGGGCGAGGACGGCCTCTACGTCCTGATCGACGACTCCTCGGTCACGGACGCCACGGCGTACGGCGTGACCGCCCCCGCCGACGACGCGGTCACCGTCGCCCAGTACGAACTCCCCTTCGACGCAGGCCCGTTGCGCAGCTTCGAGCGCTTCGTCGACGTGATCACTGAGGGCGGCGAGAAGGCCGCCGCATGTGCGAAGGCGGCTCGCGAGAAGTACGACGCCGACGGCGAACCGGCCGACATGTACATCGGCCCGAGCGACCGCGACAACCAGTCGTTCCTCACGGGCATGGCGATCACGGGCATACCGCTGGCGATGCTGCTCCTGATCCCGTACGTACGACGCTGGTGGCGCCGTAGGCCAGGAGCCCCGGTCTCCCTCAACAAGCCGAGGACCCACCGCCGTTGGCACCGACGGCTGCTTCCGGCCGCCGCCCTCGCCACCGCCGCCGCGCTCGCCGCGACCGCCCCCCACGTCTTCGACCAGACGACGTCGAGCGCGTCCCCGCGCCCCCGGGCGATCGACCTGAACGCCCGCCTGGACCGGGTCGCCGAGGGCCTGTCCCTGGACCCGATCTACCAGGACCCGGAAAGCCCCCGAGCCCTCGACAAGACGCGGCTGGCCCAACTCCGCTCCCGCATCGCGAGGTTCGAGTCCTCGACGGGCGGCGGCCCGGTCTTCATGGCCCTCGTCCCGCAGCTGTACGAGGACGAGTCCGGAAGCGACGAGGACTACTTCGCGTACGCCGTCCACGACAAGCTGGGCAAGGACGGCGTGTACATCGTCGCCGACCCCCTGGACGGCTACATCCACACCTTCACCTACGGCCTGGACCTGGACTCCTACGGCCCCTTCTACGACCTCCCGGAGTCCGTCACCTACGGCGACGAGAAGTCGGACCAGGCCGACGACCACCTCCTCGGCGAGCGCCTCACCACGCTCATGACCGCCCTGGACAAGACGGAGCGCACGGACACCACGGCCACCACGGACACTCCGACCGCACCCGACCCCGACGACGCGTACCCGTTCACCGACCCGATCACCGAGGACGACCTCAACCCGCTCTTCTACGGCGACTTCTGGCCGGGCCTGATCATCGGCGCCCTGGCCGCCGGAGCGTTGTTCGCCCTGGTGGCGGCGGCGTTGGGCATCGCCCGCAAGTCCCTCCTGCGCCGCAATCCGGAGCCGTTGCAGGCCTCGGACCTCCCCACCAAGTCACCGGCGATGCCGACGACGACGTACCTGCGCGACACGGCCCGCGCCGAACTCCAGTCGATGGCACGGGACTTCGGCACCGGCGAGAAGGCGGACACCCGCGCCCGCAACCGCTACGACGCGACGCTGCTCCTGGCGCAGCAGGGCGAGAACGTGGACGGTCTGCCCCCGTCCACCCTCACCGCGGTCATCATCCTGGCCCGAGCCACCCGCGCCGCCCTCGCCGGCGACGACAGCACCCTGTGCTGCGGCGTGAACCCGTTGCACGGATCGGCGAAGACCAGCCGCCACGTCCGGACGTCCAGCGTGGAGAGCCGGAGGCGGATGCTCCCGGTGTGCGAGGTCTGCCTCGACGACCCCCACAAGATCCCGGCCCGCCTGCTCAAGCTGCCGCCGAACGGACGGCCGTACTACGAGGACGAGTTGCTGTCGGAGGCCCCCAAGGGCTTCACCAAGCTGGCCCGGAAGGTACGGGAGGCGGTGCATGTCCCATAGGAGCTTGAGGGGCACCTTGGCGGCGCTCATGACCGTGCTGCTCCCGACCGCCCCCTCCCAGGCAGCCGAATCACCCGGCGAACACATCGCGAACGCCCTGCGCGACTCGCCCGTCTACGTGGCCGACGCGTACGCGGACGCCGTACCCCCGTCCAGGCAACGCGAGTTGACCGCGCAAATCGCGGCAACCGGCCTTCCCCTCAAGGTGGTCCTCACCCCACTCACGAAGGGCGACGCCTTCGACGGCGAGGCGGACACCCTGGCCTCGGTGGTCCACGACCGCCTGGGCCTCCGCGAGTTCATCCTCATCACCACGGACGGCGACTTCACCGACGCCCTCAACGGCTACGAGTGGCCGTCCGACACCCACCAGACGAGGGATGCCGTGGCGGCGGCCGGCTTCCTGGACGAGACGCGGGACGCGGGCTTGGCGGACCTGACGTCGAAGGCGGTGGAGCTGGTGGCGGAGGGGGACGGTACGAGGGTGTACGAGGAGTCGACACAGAACTTGGGAGACCCGGCCACCTCCCCCACCCTCAAAACCCTCACACCAGGCCCGGAGAAGGAGAGTCGGGCGACCTGGCCGCCACGGGCAGCCATCACGCTGACGCTGCTCACCCTGCTGACGCCGGGCGCCGCCCTGCTGCTCGTACGAAAGCGCCGTAGGACAACCGGCCCCCCGCCTTCCCCCTTCGCATACCCCCAGACGGTGTTCGCGGCGGCCGGAGCAGCCGACGAGAGCGCCCTGCGCCGCCGGGCGGAGGCGGAGGTCATCGCACTCGGCGAGGCGGCGGCGCGGCCCGAAACGCCCTCACCGCAGAGGGCGTTGGACGCGTACACCGCCGCAGGCACGGTCCTCGACTCCGCACGCGGCCTGCCGGACCTGGCGGGCGTCCTGGCCCTGGTGACAGAGGGCCGCGACGCCCTGACCGCCACGTCCCCCGCGCCTCTCCCCCTCTGCTTCTTCAACCCCCTGCACGGCCGCGCGACCCACCGCACCACCTGGCGCCCCCTGGGCCGCCAGAACCGCGCCCAGGTGGCCACCTGCCCCACCTGCACCGAGGCCCTGCACCACCACCGCGCCCCCGAAGTCCTCACCGACACCACGCCGGACGGCCGCCAGGTCCCGTACTTCGAGTTGCCGGCCGAGTCGAGCGTGTGGGCGGCGACGGGGTACGGGTCGCTGGTGCGGGACGGGGATTCGCTGACGGAGAGGGTGACACGGGGCGACTTCACGCGAACCCAGGACAGGCGCTTGGACTCGCGCTGATCTCGCCGACAGAGGTCGCGGCACCCATTGCCCCACCGCTCCCGAATTCCCTCCTCAGATTTCATGTCTCACAGGAAGTGCACCCTTGAAGCCCCACCACCTGCCCATCGCTGCTGCCCTCACTGCCACAGCGACCCTGCTCCTCACCGCCTGCGGCAACGGGGAGAGCGAATCCTCCGGACCCGCCCCGGCAGCAGAGACACCGAGAAAGTCGGCAACGCGGGCGGTTGAACCCACTGAACCCGCTGGAGACAAGCCGGACGGCGTGGACATCTCGCTGCCCGAGGACATCAACCTGGTCTTCGACTGGACCAAGCCCGAGGACGAGAACGAAGCGGCGGCCATGGACGGTGCCGCGAACTTCCTTCAAGCCATCTTTCGGGGCGTCGACAAGGGCACCACTGAGGACGCGGCTGTCACTACGTACGCCACCGGCGGCGGCCTGAAGTACGCGACCACGCAGATCAACGCCTACATCGACGGTGGCTGGACTGTCACCGGCACCCGGCGCCATTACGACGCCACCACACGGTCCACCTCGAACGGTGAGTCGGTGGAGGTGGCGTTCTGCTCGGACTCGACCAAGTTCTACGGCAAGGAGACCAAGACGGGGAAAGTCCTCAAGACCAAGCCCAGCATCGAGGACTTCAGCCACTTCGACATCATCATGGTCAAGTACCCCACGGGCACGGACCTGTGGCAGGCGTCAAAGGTGTACGTCCAGACGGAATCGGCGAGGTGCCGGGACCGGAGCTCGCAGGTCCGAACGCAGCCCGTCGGCACGCCCAGGGCCGTCGCCCGTTCGGGCACGATCAGGACACAGCTCACACCCGCAGACGCCCCATATGACTGGTATTGACCCCGTTCGCAGGGAACTTCGCTGTGGCGAAAGCGGGAACCTCACCGATAGCGTCAGACCTCTTGACTGAACTGATTTCTCACGGGGAGTTCACTGTGAAGCGCCGCACTTTGCCCGTTGCCGCCGCGCTGGTGGCGACGGCTTCGCTGCTGTTGACGGCCTGCGGCAGCGGGGATGACGGCTCGAAAGACAACGACAAGATCGCAGGCGCGGACCAGGGATCACAGACGCCGAGCGCGTCGGCGTCGACCTCCGGAGCACCGGCGGAGGACAAGGCTGATGGCGTGGATCTGTCGCTCCCCAAAGACCTGACCATGGTCTTCGACTGGACCAAGCCGAAGGACAAGAACGAGGCAGCGGCGATGGACGACGCCGCGAACTTCCTCCGAGCCATCTACCGAGGCATCGACAAGCGCACCACCAAGGACGCGGCCTTGACCACGTACGCCACCGGCGACGGACTCCACTATGGAGAGGTGCAGATCAACGCCTGGATCAAGGGCGGCTGGACGGCGACCGGCACGGAGCGCCACTACGACGTCAGTACCCGGTCCGCCACGAACGACCAAGCCGTGGAGGTGGCGTTCTGCGTGGACTCGACCAAGTTCTACGGCAAGGAGATCAAGACCGGAAAGGTCTTGAAGACCGAGCCCAGCATCAAGGACTTCGACTACTTCAAGATCATCATGACCAAGTACCCCACAGCTGACGACCTGTGGCAGGCGTCCAAGGTCTACGTCCAGACCAAGGCGGCGAAGTGCCAGTGAGCGGACCCCGACGCATACTGAGCGGCACCGCAGCCCTGACTCTGGCCCTCAGCGGCCTCCTCCTCGCGCAGCCGGCCTACGCGGCAGGGCCGGCGGGCAAGGACGAGGGTGCCAGTACGGAGCAGTCCGGCGGAGGAGATTCGACTGGCATCCACGCCGCCGCCAAAATCCAGTACTCCGGCTCCGTCACCAAGAACGGCAGCACCGGCAACGTGACGTCCGCCGACGTCAACTGGACGCCCCCGCCCTGCTGGTACGCCCCCTACCTCGGTGCCAAGGACTTCAAGAAGAAGATGTCCGAGGAGATCGAGCAGGCGAAGAACACCCCCGGCATGGGCGGCACCGCCGGAACGGCGATCGGCCAGGTGCAGCAGCACTACGAGGACGACTACGGCTGGACCGACCACCCCGGCTACAAGGACTACAACGTCGACAAGGACGGCGAGGGAATGTTCTGGGCCGGGGTGGAGAACCCCAACGAGCCCGACGTCCTCAAGCGCAACTCCTGCAACGAACTCCCCTTCTGGGTCGAGAACGGCGACACCCCGCCGCCCCAGTACCCGGAGGCGATCAAGCCGGAGATCCTCGCGGCCCTGGCGTACCAGCACATGACGCTGCCGGACACCAAGGTCACCCTCGCCCCCGCGGCCACGACCAAGGTGAACCTCCCGACCTGGGCCTGGCTCGACAAGGCAGTGTTCGACGAAGTCCAGGCGACGGCGGCCGTCAACGTCCCCGGCTTCAACATCCAGGCGACGACAACGGCCAAGCCGGTGTCCCTGAAGCTGGAGCCGGGCACGGACGACGCCCAGACCTACCCGGCTTCGGGCGAGTGCACGATCAACGCCGACGGCTCGATCGGCGAACCGTACGCCAAGGGAAAGTCGGACGAGACCCCGCCCTGCGGCCTCAAGTACCTGCGCTCCTCGGGCGACGGAACGTACAAGCTCCGCGCCACGATCACCTGGCAAATCTCCTGGACCGGCACAGGCGGCGCCGGCGGCGACCTGCCCGACGGCACCTTCGGCAACGAACAGGCCGTGACCGTCCAGGAAATCCAGGCCGTCAACCGCTGATCACCGAACCGTCACACGCAGGGGGAGGGTACTGAGTGTCCGACTCAGACCTTATTGTCGACTACGAGTTTCTCGCCGAGTCGGAGAAAAAACTCGGCCAGCTGAAGAAGACGTTCGAGGACATCGAGCACCGTCGCGATGACATGCGCGAGCACTGGGGTTCCGGAAAAATCGCCGACGTCATGAATGACTTCGTCGACAACTGGGACGACTACCGCGCGAAACTCATCGATAACCTCGAAACCGTCGGCCAGATGGTGGCGGGCACCAAGAAGGCATTCGAGGATCTCGACAACCAGTTGGCCAAGCGCGACAAGAAGAAGCAGAAGTGACGCCGAAATCCAAACGCCGCCCACTCGACTGGCAACCGCTCCGCGATTCCGACCCTGTACCCGGAGACCCGGAGGAAATCCGCGCCGAGGTCGCGCACATGGTGTCGGTCGCCGCGAAGCTGAGAGAACAGGCCAAGAACCTCCAGACGATCAGCAACGAGGACAAACTCAAGGGCAAGTACGCCAAGAGCCTTCATGAGGAGTCCTCCACGCTGGAGAAGCACATGCGGGAGGTGGCCAGTCGCTACGAGCGCGTCCACACCCATCTCACCACGTGGTCCAACGAGTTGGAGGACTTCCAGACCGAGGCCGACAAGGTCCTGCGCCGGGCCAAGGAAAGACAGGACGAGCTTGAGGCCGAAAAGGCCAAGGAGGCCAAGGAATCCGAATCCGGCGACAAGAGCACTCCCAAGCCCTCTGTCAGCGGGACCGACCACGATCCATATGTGACATACCGGAATCAGCTGAACACGATCACTGATGCCCGCGACGGCCGCGCCGAACACCACGAGGGCAAGATCCGGGCGGAGATCGAAGACATCATCGAGGACTCCTGGTGGGACAACGTAAAAGGCTGGGTCCATGAGCATGCGGACGCGATCAAGGCCTTTATGGATGTCCTCGGCTGGGTCGCGACATTCGCGGGCTTTTTGGCACTCGCCATTCCCGGTTTGAACATGCTCGTCCTTGGCATCGCTGGGATCACAATCCTGCTCAGACTTCTCTTGGTGGCATCCGGTGACGCCACCTGGACGGATGTCATCTTCGATGTCGTGGGTGGGCTGCTCGTCGTGGGTGGCATCGGGGCTGCCGCGAAGCTCGCCAGTGGCGCCAAGGCCACCGTGGGCGCCGCTCAGGCCGCCAGGACCGCCGGCCTGAGCCGAGGACTCAGGGGCGTCAAGGGCATCATGGACGACATGGGACGCTTGATGTCCAAAATGCCGGAAGGGGCAGGGCGACAGGTAGTCAGTACGGCCCGTAACGGCATGCGCAAGTCCATCTCCCAGAACGTCGGCCTGGTGGTCAAGGGGCCTCTGCGGGTCAGCCCGCTGTCGACCCTGGTGCACCTCGGCGACAAGGAGATGGCAGGCATGGCCAAAATGCTGCAGGCGAACAAGGCCGCCTTCCCGGAGGCCGCAGGGGCTGCCGCAGACAAGGCGTACAAGTCCTACCAAGTGGGCCTCGGGATCGCGTGGACCGGCATGGGGATGGACGTCATGGACAAGGCACTTGGCAAGAGCGACCTGACAAGCTGGACCCACGAGAACCTGGGGACTGGTGAAAAGCCATACAACGAGGGCTATTCCGACTGGAAGGACAACACCCTGAAGCCCGCGCCCGACACCCACTGGTGAGGAACAATCATGGACCTGAACTCGGCGCAACGCATTGCCGAAGCAGAAGCCGCCCGCACGGGACTCGGCACCGGCCCCAACCGGCGGCTCAGGCTGACTTTGTTCATCGGCATGCCAATGGTCTTTGCGGTGATCGGAATCATGATCCTCGTACCGGACTTCCTGAGGAAATACGTTCTTTACGCCTACGAGGCCGGGATCATCTGCTGCCTTCTTCACTACGTCTGGGTCTTCGCGAAGTATCCCCGATATTCGGGTCGTCCGCCCTACCTCACCCGGGATCTCGCCATGGGCGGCGGTTTCTTCCTGCCTTCTTTGATGCTCGGCTTCTGGCCGGGCATCATCGCCGCCCCGGCATGGGCGCTCTTCGTAGGTGTCACCTACGCCGTACAAGTAATGCGGGGGCACGATGACCACCGCTGAGCACCGCCGAGCCCCGAACGGATTCAACCTCGTGCCGCCACCTGGCTGGGACGTGATTCCGCTGCGTACGGGTACCGCGGAAGCGATGGACCGCATCGTCCTGAAGGCCGTTGCACAGCTGCCTGTCGGCTTTTCCAAGGACGACATCCCGAAAGCCCGGCTGAAGCTCACCCAGGAGATGAAAAAGGTCGTCCGCCGAGCCAGGGCCAAGGGAGGCATGACCCTCTATCTCCCCACCGAACGCCTTCACGGCATCGCGCTGCCTGTTTCGTTCGTGGCTTCGGAGCCGGTCGAGATCCCCCGGGTCAGGCCCGACAGCGGCCCGGAAGCGGTCCTTGCCGCACTGGCCTCCGAGATCCCCGGTGCTGAAATACGGGAACTCGACGACACCGCGGCCCTGCGCTCCGAGCGAGAGGTACCCGCCGACGCAGCCCAGGGCGTCGACGTCGCACACCGCCAGGTCGAGTACTTCGTTCCCGTCCCGGACAGTGCACCCGACCAGTACCTCACCTTCTCCTTCAGCGCCCTGATCGCGCCCGGCTCGGATCCCAGCTTCTACGACACCCTTGTGGAGTTGTTCGATGCCGTGATGAGCACCTTCCGCTGGAGCTACGCCTGAGGGCGTCCCGACCCGCCGACCCGCGCCCCGACGAAAGAGATCACTTATGTCCGAAGGCCCCCTGTGGAGCGCCGACCTCGGTGCGCTTCACATCGACACGGATGCCAATAAGGGCCTCTGGGGCTACCTCTGGCTCCAGATGGACAAGAAGACCTTCAAGGAGTGGCTGGACGCGTCCCTGACCGATCTGGCCGCCGCTCACAACATAGAGCTCACCCGAAAACTCCGCCGATTCCACAAGAACTTCTACGAGCAGACCATCGTCACACTCCGGGACAAACTCCAGGCCGACGAGGCGTTCATCTACCACCCTGTCCCCCTGACGTACATGCCGCTCGTGATGCACGCCACCCGCATCCACTGTGAGGCCCTCGACGCGGCTTCCTGCGAGGAAATCACCGCGCTCACAGTGCCGCACCCGGAAATCCCCGAGTGGCACCAGCGAACCGGCAGTGTGCCGTTCGCCTCTCCGTACCTGGGCGCGGACGGGGTCCGGGTCACCCGTTCCTACCCTGCGGACAGCAGCATCATGATGACCTCGGTGACGTACCACTGGCACACCCAGCCCGGCCTCCCCGACGTCCTGCTCCGCGGCCACCACGACGATCCGGAAGTGATCGCCGCCGCAATGGGGGCACTGGACGACTTCGCACGGACGCTCCGCCTTCCCGCGCAGGCCCATTGAGGTGTTTCGGCATTGCCGCTCCGCCAGGATCGGCAGCCCTCGGCGTTCACAGCTCCTGATCCTCTGATCGGTATGGGCAGGCATGTGCCGACTTATCTCCTCCTGCTCATGCCCGACATGCAGGGCAGTGCGAAAGGGCAGCGAACCGCCTGAGCGCAGACGGCCCCGGACACTACTCCCTGACACATCCGTGGCCGCCGCCCGTTTGAGAACGATCAGGACACAGCTCACACCCGCGAGGACCCCATACGCCCGACTTGCCCCCGTTCACAGGCAAGTTCGCTCTGGCGAAACAGGGAACGTCACCGATACCGTCAAGATCTCTTGACTGAACTGATGTCTCACGGGAGTCACTGTGAAGCGCCGCACCTTGCCCGTCGGGGCCGATACCGGCGATGCGGATACACCGGCACCTCCGAACCCGGGCGCTGACGACTCGGCGGCACCGTCGAGAACAGCCAAGCCATGAGAATCCAGGAAATCCAAGCCGCCAACCGCTGAGCTCGCACGTGAGCGGCTGACTGGCTCCGAGGCGTCTGCCGCACGAGGAATCCGGAACAGTACATGAGTGATCTGCGGCTCGAAGACACCATCTTCGAGCACCTGAAGAAGACCTTCTCCTCCATCAGCGATCGCATGGAGGACGCCCGCCGCGATCTCAAGGGCACCGACGCCACGGCCGTGGGCGAGAGCAAACTCATTGAGGACGTACAGGACTTCGCCGACGACTGGGGCTACGGCATCAAGCAGCTCGGCAAGCACACGCACGGCGCGGTGAAGATGATCAACAAGATCAGCGAGACCTTCGACAAGCTCGACCTGGAGCTGGCCGAGTCTCTCAAGGTCAAGAAAAAGGGCAAGTGACGTGGCGGGCCAGCGGACCTTCCCGCACATAGGTTGGGACCCCACTCCGGGAAATGTGGAGGACACGCGCGAACTCGCCAAGCGCCTCGGCAGGTTGGCCGGCGAGCTGGGCACGGCGGTACGCGAGCTGGAGCGGATCGAGTGCGGCGCCTGGAAGGGCAAGACCGCCATCGCCTTCACCGAGTACATAGGCGAGGACGTCACCCCTCTCATCCGCAAGAGCCACGAGTCCTTCGACAAGGCCTCCCGCGCCCTGCACCGCTGGGCGAACGAACTCCAGGACTTCCAGGACGAGGCGGATCGGCTGGAGAAGTCGGCGGGCGAGAAGCTCGAGGCCAAGGGCAACGCCAAGGAAGGAACGGAGGAGTACGGCAAGGCCTCCGGCGACGTCAACGAGGTCACCAGCAAGGTCCACGACCTCGAGGACCGCTACAAGCTGGCCGCCGGCAAGATCGGCAAGGAGCTGGACAAGGCCGCCGACATCGCCCCGGACGAGCCCGGCTTCTGGGACAAGCTCGGCAAGGGCATCGCGGACGCGTGGGACGCCACCGGCGACTGGCTGAAGGAGCACGCCGATCTGATCAAGGAGATCGGTGATGTGCTGAGCCTGGTGAGTGGCGCCTTGGGTCTCCTCGCCATCATCACCGCGCCCTTTGAACCGGTCGGTGCCTTCTTCGCTGCTGCGGCGATGATCGCGAGCGGCGCAGCCCTCCTGACCCACGTGGTCGCCAAAGCGGCTGGCGCGGACGTCAGTTGGGCCGACATCGGACTAGATGCACTCGGCATCCTCCCTGGTGTGAAGGGCCTCCTCGGCACCGCCGAACTCGCCAAGGGCACGAACGCCGCGGCACGCGCAGCAAAGCTCGGGGCGGGCTACGAAGGAGCCATGGAGTCGAAGAAACTCTTCATCCTTTTCGGCCCGGCGAAGGAAGTCCCGGTCGTCAAGCTTGCCCAGGGCGGCAGTCGCATGAAGCTCGCCGTCGAGAGCGGGCTGCAGAACTTCCGCCAAGGCCAATGGCTGGGCACCCAGGGAGCGAACCTCATCGCCTCCAAACTGCCCTTCGTGAAGAGCGCCGAAGCAATCGCGCCCATGGGAAATCTGGGGCGCGGCATCGATGCCGCCATCAAGGCAGGTCTCGTCGGACACAAAGCAAACACCATCGCCACTGCGAACTGAGCACGTCCGTACGTACGTGAACGCCGCGGAGTCTCAAGAAGAAGAGTCACAGCATGGACAGTGCCGAACAGCCCCAGGTACTCAGTGTGGAGGGCATGGCCCTGCCCCCCATGGCCATCCGCCTCCCCCGAGGCATGCACGCGATCGAGGTCTCGCTGGACGAGACCGAACGGACCGCAGCTGTGGAACAGCTGGTCCGGGACATCTATCCACGAGGCGAGGTGCCCTTGTGGCAAGCCATGAGCGCCTTGTACAGCGCAAGTGCACTGGAGATGTTGTCGGCCGGTGTCTCCTTCTTCGGCATCGGCCTGTACGACATCGAGGACGGCGGCGGCGTAGCCCACTGTTCGCTCACTGTGGCGGTGTTCGAGTCCGGTGAGGTGGAGCAGGACACCGTCGCGCAGGGCATCTTCGCCCTTCTCTCCGATCCCCTGCGTGACGTGACATGGCTGGACCTGCCTTGCGGGCCGGCGGTTTCGGCGATCTCCTTCCGTAAGCTCGTGATCGACGGCCAGTACACGAAAAGCGGTAAGGACGAGGAACTGTCGATGGGGCAGATGCAGGTGCACATCCCCTTCTCGACCGGCCCGTACACGGCTGTGATCACCTTGGACACAGCCTCGGTCGAGCAGTGGGAGGAATTCACACACGCCATGGCCGGGATCGTTACTTCGTTGGAGTTTCCGATGGATGACTCAGAAAGGGTGACACGCTGATGGGATGGCGCCCCGGGACCGATGAGGAACTCCTCTTCCGGATCACCGTCAAGTTCGCCACCGGCGTGGCACCCGCGGTGGCCGACAGCAGATGGTTCCGCGACCCCCAACGCAACGACATCCAGGATGAGTTGAACGGCTGGCCTGCCGGTCCGGTGTTCGCTCCTCATACGACAGGCGATCAGGCTGCTCGTCGCACCCGTCGCGGCCTCCTCGGTGCCGTCCAGGTCATCGCGAACGTCGTCGCCAACGTCGGCGGTGCCGCTGGTTCACCGTTCGGCAGCGCTGCCGGTGGGGAAAAGCCCGAGGAACCTGAGAACGAGGTTCACGACTTCCCGGTGATGTGGGCCGCTCCCAGCACTCTCGCCCGTTCCGTTCCATGGCAGTTGGACCCTGGGCGACAGCCGGACGGCTACCACACTGATCTTGTCTTGACCACTCGACGAATGCTTTTCCTCGGCGTTCAGGGCGACGATCTCGGCAACACGAATGAACTGGCCGAATACTCCCGGGAAACGATCTCGGGGGCTCAGAAGATGAAATTCAGCAAGTCCAGTGCGGACGTACGCATCACCTTCTTTGATGAATCCTGGATCCGCCTCTTCACTGGCAATCCGAATTGCGCCGACCGAATCGTCGGCATCCTCTCCGGTAGCGAGCAGGCTGTGCCTGAAAGCATGCTTACGGAGGGACAGCACCGACGAGTTGCCCAGTTCCTTTCAGGCCATCGCGACACGACACAACGTCCGGTGTACATCAAGCTGAACAGCGGAATCGTCTTCGTGGAGGCCTACGTTCCGTCAAAGGCGGGCAAGGATCTCGTCAATGCGGTCGGAATTATGATGGACGCCGCAGGTGAACCGGCGCAACCGCATCCAGGAGACCTTTGAGCGCCGCACACTCGACCGGACACAGATCGGTGCGGCAGAGCGCCCCGCGCCCCACCGCACCGTCCCGTAGGCGTCAGTCAGACGTCACTTACGAGCCGACTTGGCCAGCTCCTCATCGATCTGCTCGAACTTGTCCGCCGCGGTCGTCAGGTAGTCCCCCATCCCGTCCAGACCATCCAGCGTGTCCTTCGTGCCCCGCACGAACTCGTCGAAGTTCTCGTCGAAGGCCTTGGACGAGCTCTTCGTCACGTAGCCGGACTGGACGAGGTTGTTGATGTACTTCTTCAGCCCGTCGAGCTTCTCCTGGAGCTTTTCCTTCTCCTTGACGACGTGCTTCGCAGCGTCGCGCATGTCCTGATATGTGACATCAAGGTCCTTGGCCATGTGGCCGCTCCCATCAAAACGCCGCAGGGCCAACCCCCGTGGCTCCCTGTTTGCAGAGCGATCGGCAGCCGGGCCGCCCTGGAGGCCCCGGAGGCAACCGGGGCAGCCGGTGTGATCGTCCGCTCTTGGTGCAGCAGCTTACGGGTGGGGCCTGAGGTGTCACATCCCCGGTGGTGAACAAGACGTCGTGAAGACGTCACGAACTCGTGCACACGGCCGTTGCCATCGGGAAGTTGCGGGAGGCTGGGCGAGGTTGGAGCAGGCTGCCGGAAGTTGTCCACAGCTCCGCACCCACCCCCCGCCTCCCCGCTCCCCAGTTGTCACACCCACCCGATATCGTCGATTCCTGCCGTGGCCTGCGTTGCAGAAGCAGCCACGGGGGCCACAGTGGCCGTGGGGAGGACATACCGTGCGCCTGACTCTGACCGTCGTCGACCCGTTCGGCGGCGTCACCGCCGATGTCGTGCTCGACGCCGATCCCGAGTCCACCGTCGGGGACATCGCGCAGGAACTGGCCAAGCAGGTCGGGGCCCACGGGGGCGCTCAGGTCATTCCGCTCGGCCACTCCCAGCGCCACATCCCTGCCAACAACGCCCCCCTCGTCTACGTCGACGGTTACGGCGTCGATCCCTCCGCCACCGTCGTCAACTCCCCGCTGCGCGACGGCGCGGTCGTCTCGCTCCATGACCCCGCCGGGTGCCTGCCCGGCGAACCCACCGGTCTCGTCGAGCTCCGCGTCGTCGGCGGGCCCGTCGCCGGATTCGTGCACCGGCTCGGCGTCGGGCGGTACGACATCGGCAGCGGGCCGGCCTCGTACATCCGCATCGATGACCCCGAACTCGACGCCCGCGCCCTCACCTTGTCCGTCAGCACGGACGGCACCTGCCAAGTCGCCGTCCACACCAAGGCCGAGAGTGACGACGATCCCGCACCCGTCACCCTCGACGGCGAACCCGTCAAAGAGGAAGAAGGCGACAAGGCCGACTGGCCCCTCGGCGGGCAGATCGCCGTCGGCAACACCCTTCTGGAGCTGGCCCGTTACTCGCCGCCCAACGCCGCCCTCAAGTGGTCCGACGACGGCATCGGGCTCGACTACAACCGGCCCCCGCGGCTGCGGCCACCGGACCGGCAGACCAAGTTCCGGCTGCCGTCGCCTCCCCGCGAGTACGAAGCCCGGCCGCTTCCCTGGCTGATGGCGCTCACGCCTCTCGTCGGTGCCATCGTCTCCGTGCTGATCTTCCAGCGCTGGTACTACCTGATCATGGCGGCGCTCAGCCCCCTCCTCCTCTTCGCCAACTACTTCAACGACAAGAAGCACGGCCGCAAGTCCCACGCCAAGCAGGTCAAGGAATACGAAGAACAAAAACAAAAGGTCGAGAAGGACGCCCAGGACGCCCTCGTCGCCGAGCGGACCGACCGGCGGCACGCCATTCCCGACCCCGCCACCGTCCTCTCCCTCGGCACCGGGCCCCGTACCCGGCTCTGGGAGCGGCGGCGCACGGACCGTGACCATCTCCTCATCCGCGTCGGGACCGGGCAGATGGATTCGGAGGTCGTCCTCGACGATCCCGAGCAGCTCGATCACAAGCGGCAGGTGACCTGGAAGATCGAGGACGCTCCCGTCGCGCTGTCGCTGCGGTCCCTCGGGGTCATCGGCATGGCCGGACCCGGTGACTCGGCGCGCGCCATGGGGCGTTGGGCCGTCGCGCAGACCGCCGCCCTGCACAGCCCCATGGACGTCCAGTTCTACGTCCTGAGCGAGAACAGCGCGCAGGAGTCCTGGGACTGGACCCGGTGGCTGCCGCACGCCAAGCCCGGTTCCGGGCAGGACGTCAACGTCCTCATCGGCACCGACGCCGAGACCGTCGGCGCCCGCATCGGTGAGCTGACCCAGATCCTCGACGCCCGCAAGAAGGCCGCCGAGCAGAACAAGGGGCAAGGCACAAGCTTCAGCGACCCGGACATCGTCGTCGTATGGGACGGGTCTCGGCGGCTTCGCTCCCTTCCCGGTGTCGTCCGGATTCTGCGGGAGGGGCCCGCCGTCAACCTCTACGCCCTCTGCCTCGACGCCGAGGAGCGGTTCCTGCCGGGTGAGTGCCAGGCGTACGTCGTCGCCGAGCCGCCCGCGCAGGAGTACGACTATCTTCAGCAGGCCCAGGCGCAGGCCCAGCAGCAGGTCGCCGGCGGCGGCTTCCCCTCTTTCCAGGCCTGGCATCAGAACACGGCCGAGGACTCCGGACAGAACGCCGCTCCCGAGAAGCTGCGGCTGCGCGTCGAGGAGGCCGGGGCCGAGCGGATCAAGGACGTGCGGCCCGACTTCGTGTCGCCGGCGTGGTGTCTGCGGCTGGCCCGCGCGCTCTCGCCGCTGCGGGACATCAGCGGGGAGACCGAGGACTCCGCCCTGCCCTCCTCCTCGCGGCTCCTCGACGTCCTCCAGCTCGAACCGCCGACCAGTGACGCCATCGTCGCCCGTTGGCGGATGGGCGGGCAGTCGACGCTCGCCGTGATCGGTGAGTCGTACGACGGGCCCTTCGGCATCGACATCCGCAAGGACGGCCCGCACGGCCTCATCGCCGGTACCACCGGTTCCGGCAAGTCCGAGCTGCTGCAGACCATCGTGGCCGCGCTCGCCGTCGCGAACACGCCCGAGAACATGACGTTCGTGCTCGTCGACTACAAGGGTGGCGCGGCGTTCAAGGACTGTGTCCATCTGCCGCACACCGTCGGCATGGTGACCGACCTCGACGCCCACCTCGTCGAGCGGGCCCTGGAGTCCCTCGGCGCCGAGCTGCACCGCCGCGAGCACATCCTCGCCGCCGCCGACGCCAAGGACATCGAGGACTACCAGGATCTGGTGCGCCGCGATCCGTCCCACGCGCCCGTGCCCCGGCTCCTCATCGTCATCGACGAGTTCGCGTCGATGGTGCGTGACCTGCCGGACTTCGTGACCGGCCTCGTCAACATCGCCCAGCGAGGGCGTTCCCTCGGCATTCATCTGCTGCTCGCCACACAGCGGCCCTCGGGTGTCGTGTCCCCCGAGATCCGCGCCAACACCAACCTGCGTATCGCGCTGCGCGTGACGGACGGCGGTGAGTCGTCGGACGTCATCGACTCCCCCGAGGCCGGGCACATCAGCAAGAGCACGCCGGGTCGGGCGTACGTCCGGCTCGGGCATGCCTCGCTGGTGCCGTTCCAGTCGGGGCGGGTGGGTGGCCGGCGGCCAGGCGCCGCGGATCCCGCGGTGCTCATGCCGTGGGTGGGGCCGCTGGCCTGGGAGGATCTCGGGCGGGCCGCACTGGTCAAGCCGAAGGCCGAGTCGCGTGAGGACGAGGAGATCACCGACCTCAAGGTCCTCGTCGACACCATCCGGGACGCCAACCGCTCGCTCGGCATCCCGCCGCAGCACAGCCCGTGGCTGCCGGCGCTCGACGAGATGCTGCTGCTCGACGACATCCAGCTGCCCGCGTTCGCCGGCGGACCCGGAAAGCTCGCGCCCGCGCCTTACGGCGTCGAGGACCTGCCCGCGCAGCAGGCCCGCCGCCCGGTCGCGGTCGACTTCGCCTCCTTCGGGCATCTGATGATCGGCGGTGCCCCGCGCAGCGGCCGTTCGCAGGTGCTGCGCACGCTCGCGGGCTCGATCGCGCGGACCCACTCCGTCGCCGACGTGCACATGTACGGCATCGACTGCGGCAACGGCGCGCTCAACGCGCTGACCCGGCTGCCGCACGTGGGCGCGGTCGTCGGCCGTAACCAGACCGAGCGGGTCGTACGGCTCGTCAACCGCCTCAAGGCCGAGATGGACCGCCGGCAGAACCTCCTTGCCGACAAGGGGTTCGCGGACATCGGCGAGCAGCGTGCCTCGGTCGCCGAGGACGAGCGGCTGCCGCACATCGTGGTGCTCCTGGACCGCTGGGAGGGCTGGGTGCCCACGCTCGGCGAGGTCGACCACGGCTCGCTGACGGACGAGTTGCAGACGATGATGCGCGAGGGCGCCTCGGTCGGCCTCCACCTCGTCCTCACCGGTGACCGCACCCTGCTGGTGGGCCGGATCGCGACGCTCACGGAGGACAAGTACGGTCTGCGGCTCGCCGACCGCAGCGACTTCTCGGCGCTGGGCATCCCGGCCCGCAAGGTGCCGGAGGAGATTCCGCCGGGCCGTGGTTTCCGCAACGAGTTCGGTACGGAGACGCAGTTCGCGCTGCTCTCCGAGGACACCACCGGTCAGGGCCAGGCAGCCGCGCTGGCGGCGATCGGCGAGGCGGCCGCCGCGCGCGACGCCGCCGTGCCCCGCACGCACCGCCCCTTCCGCGTCGACAGCCTGCCGAGCCGGGTCTCCTTCCCGGAGGCCTGGGAGATGCGCGACCCCGACGCGTCCCGCGCCCGGCTGTGGGGTCTGGTCGGCATCGGCGGCGACGAGATCGTGGGCTTCGGTCCGGACCTGTCGCAGGGTGTGCCGACGTTCGTGGTCGCGGGCCCGGCCAAGTCCGGTCGCTCGACGGTCCTGATGAACTTCGCGCAGTCGTACCTGACGCAGGGCGTACGCCTGGTCATCGCGGCCCCGCGCCAGTCCCCGCTCCGTCAACTGGACGGCACGGACGGCGTGTTGAAGGTCTTCACCGGTGACGACATCGACGAGGACGAGTTCGAGGAGCTGTTGGACGAGGCGAGCCCGGAGGAGCCGGTCGTCGTCCTCGTCGACGACGGCGAGATCCTCGAGGACTGCGACGCCGCGAGCCAGTTCAAGAAGCTCGTCTCACGCGGCGCCGAGCGCGGTCTCGCCATGGTCATCGCCGGTGACGAGGAGGATGTCTGCTCCGGCTTCTCCGGCTGGCAGGTCGACGCCAAGAAGGCCCGCCGCGGCATCCTCCTCTCCCCTCAGGAGACCTCGTCCGGCGACCTCATCGGCGTCCGCCTCAACCGCGGCCTGGTCGGCGGCCAGATCACCCCGGGCAAGGGCATGCTGCATCTCGGGGACGGGGAGCTGCGCACGGTGGTGGTGCCCGGCTGACGCCGGAGACCGAAGAAGGGGCCCCGGCAGACCGACTGCCGGGGCCCCTCTCGCACAACCAACCAACCGCCTAGTAGTACGAGTTGTAGGCCTTGCCGCTGTAGCAGGTCGACTGCGGGCTCGTACCGTGCACGTCCTCCACCTGGACCCGCGCGCTGACGATGCCGTCGTCGTGGGTGGCGGTGGTCGTCCAGGTCTTGTTCGAGCCGTTGCCGTCACGGAGCTCGTGCCACTTGTACGTGTAGCGGTCGCCCTGACCGGTGGTGATGTCGAGCCGGATGCGCACCCAGTTGCTGTCCGCGTCGGTGTCGGCCAGAAGCAGCGCGACATCCATGCTCTTCTTGCTGTTCCAGTCCCACTGCATACCGCCGGTGGCTCCGCCGTCCGAGGTCGAGCAGCTCTTCACCAGTGCTGCCGCCGACGACGACGGTGCCCCCGTCAGGACGAGTCCGGCCGTGGCCGCGGCCGTCAGGAGCGCGACGCTGATACGACGCACATGTCCTCCCGTAGTTACCCCGTGGTAGATCGACAGCGGGACTCTACCCCAACAGACGTTCGAACTACGGGAATTGACCGCCCGTCGCCCAGGGCCACCGTCGCCCAGGGCCACCGCCGTCCACGGCCACCGCCGTCACCGGCCACCGGCGCCCAGGGCCACCGCCCCGACTACGGCTGAAGCAGCTCGACCTTCACATCCGCCGGAAATCCCGTCGTCGGCCCCACCCGGCGGGCGAACTCCGCGACCGCCTCCAGCTGCGGGCCGCCGAAGCGGAAGTCGAGGGTGGTGAAGTACTGCTCCAGGACCCGCTCGTCGAAGGCCTCCCAGCGGGCGGCCTGTTCGGCGACCTTGCCGACCTCGTCGAGGGACAGGTTCCGGGAGGTGAGGAAGGCCTCGTGGACCCGGCGGGTGATGACCGGCTCGCGCTCCAGGTAGTCCCGGCGGGCGGCCCACACGGCGAAGACGAACGGCAGCCCCGTCCACTCCTTCCACAGCGAGCCGAGGTCGTGGACCTCCAGGCCGTACTTCGGCCCGTCGAGCAGGTTGGCCCGCAGCGCCGCGTCGCCGATGAGCACGGCGGCCTCCGCCTCCTGCATCATCACGCTGAGGTCGGGCGGGCACGTGTAGTAGTCGGGCTGCACGCCGTACCGCTCGGACAGCAGGAGCTGGGCGAGGCGGACGGACGTGCGGGAGGTCGAGCCGAGGGCCACGCGGGCGCCGTCGAGCTCGTCCAGCGGGACCTGCGAGACGATCACGCAGGACATCACCGGGCCGTCGCACCCGACAGCGATGTCAGGGAAGGCGACCAGGTCGTCGGCGTTGCGCAGGAACTCGACGAGGGTGATGGGACCGATGTCGAGATCACCCTGCACCAGCTTCTCGCTGAGCTTCTCCGGGGTGTCCTTCGTGAGCTCGAAGTCGAGGAGCGTGCCCGTTCTCGCCAGCCCCCAGTACAGGGGCAGACAGTTCAGGAACTGGATGTGGCCGACGCGCGGCCGGGTGCGGTAATTGTCCACATCGTGAGGCTAGACCCTGGGGTCTGACGTACGATGGCCACCCCCGCCGTCAACCCGGCACGAGCGAGATCAAACATCCGGGTGACGTGATCTTGACCTCTGTTGCATTCGGCTGCCCGCATGCTAGGCTCGCCGCAAGTTGCAGTTTGGTTTCCCTTGCAGTACAGAGCCTGCGGAGCATGTAACCGCGGGCTCTAGTCGTTTTCAGACGTATGCAGTTGTGCAGCACTGTTTTCACAATCGCAGGTTCTGGAGCAGGGCAACCCTTTGGGCCCAAGGAGGGCTTATGGCTACCGGAACCGTGAAGTGGTTCAACGCCGAAAAGGGCTTTGGCTTCATTGCCCAGGAGGGCGGCGGCCCGGACGTCTTCGTCCACTACTCCGCCATCAACGCGAGCGGCTTCCGTTCGCTGGAGGAGAACCAGCAGGTCTCCTTCGACGTGACCCAGGGCCCGAAGGGCCCGCAGGCGGAGAACGTCACCCCCGTCTGAGACTTTTCGAGTCTCTGATCCGGACCTGAGAGCAGTACCCAAGGAGCCCCGCGCCGCAAGGCGACGGGGCTCCTGCCTTTCCCCGCGCCCTCACATGTGCTGCATGACCAGCACGAACGTCGTCCCGGGGGCGAGCGCCTCGTACGAGTGCGGCACATCCCCGCGATATGTCATGTAGTCCCCGGCCGCCAGCTCCACCGTCTCCGCCACCGGGCCGGCCTTCAGCCTCCCCGTGCTCACGATCAGATGCTCCACACTCCCCGGAATGTGCGGCTCCGACTCCCGTACGGCCCCCGGCTCGGCCCGCAGGTGGTAGATGTCCCGCCGCGCCCCGGGCGGGCTGGCGGACAGCAGCGTGGCCGCGTACTCGGCCTTCTCGGACGCCACCGTGGGCCCCTGCCCCGCCCTGATCACCTGCACGGCCGGCACCGGCGGCTCCACCAGGGCGCTGAACGGTACGCCCAGCGCCACCCCCAGCGCCCACAGCGTCTCGACGCTCGGGTTCCCGCCACCTGCCTCCAGCTGGGACAGCGTGGACTTCGCGATCCCGGCCCGCTTCGCGAGCTCCGAGAGCGACAGCCCGGTGCGCGCGCGCTCGCGCCGCAGCGAAGCGGCGATCCACTCCAACGGAAGACGGCTCTCGGCCATGTTCGTTCGCTCCATCGGTACGACTGTTCGCCTTGACGAACACAACACTCCTTGTTCATTGTAGAGAACATGCGTACGGCAGAGCGAACAGAGCGAACACCTCACCTGGAGTTGGTACGGGACGCTT
The DNA here is from genome assembly GCF_042668605.1 of Streptomyces sp. NPDC057280. Taxonomy (NCBI): domain Bacteria; kingdom Bacillati; phylum Actinomycetota; class Actinomycetes; order Kitasatosporales; family Streptomycetaceae; genus Streptomyces; species Streptomyces sp. NPDC057280. Next base: position 115,647 of record NZ_JBHUYR010000003.1, on the reverse strand, counting down.
CCCTGGTCTGGCTGGCCAGCGGTGTCGTCGGCGTCTCCTTCGGCGCGATCGCCGTCGCCGGGGGCCTGCCGGTCTGGGTGCCGGTGGTGATGTCCCTGGTCGTCTACGCGGGCTCCGCGCAGTTCAGCGCGGTCGGCGTCCTGCTGGCGGGCGGCGGCCCGCTCGCCGCCGCGACCACCGGCCTGCTCCTGAACACCCGCACGGCCGCCTACAGCCTCGCCGTCGCCGAGACCCTCGGCCAGGGCCGCTGGGCCCGGCTCCTGGGCGCCCATCTCGTCACCGACGAGACGGTCGCCTTCGCCCTGGCCCAGCCCGATCCGGTACGACGCCGTACGGCGTTCTGGGTCTCCGGGCTCGGCCTGTTCGCCGTCTGGAACACCGGCGTCCTGATCGGCGCCCTCGCCGGGGACGCGATCGGTGACACGGCCCGCTACGGCCTGGACGCGGCCTTCCCGGCGGTCCTGGTGGCGCTGGTCCTTCCCGCGCTACGACAGGACGCTCCCGTACGACGATCAGCCCTGCTCGGCGCATGCCTGGCCCTCGCCCTCACCCCGGTCGCCCCGGCGGGCGTGCCGGTACTGCTGGCGCTGGCCGGCCTCCTGGCCTTCGGGAAGGGGCGTACGGCATGAGCGCGACGGTGGCCATGATCCTGGCGCTCGCGGTGGGCACGTACGCCTTCCGGCTGGTCGGCCCCGCACTGCACGGCCGAATCGAACTCCCGGGCCGCGTCCAGGAGTTGCTGTCGGCGGGCGCGATCGTCCTGCTGACCGCGCTGCTGGCGACCGGGGCGCTGACGGAGGGCGGCGGCTTCGCGGGGTGGGCGCGGCCGACGGGCGTCCTGGTCGGGGCGGTCCTGGCGTGGCGCAAGGCGCCGTTCGTGGTCGTGGTGCTCGGGGCGGCGGGGACGGCGGCGGTGCTGCGGGCGGTGGGGGTGGCGTAGCGGCCGGAGGAGGAGGGAGTGTCAGTGGGGCGATGTAAGGTCGCCCGCCATGACCGACTCCGACTTCCTGACCCGTACCCGGGTGTTCTACGACACCGTCGCCGAGGACTATGCCGAGCGGTTCCGTGAGCCGTTCGCGGGGGCGCCCGTGGACCGGGCGATGTTCGCCGCGTTCGCCGAACTCGTGGGGCCCGGAGGGGCGGTGGCCGATCTCGGGTGCGGTCCCGGGCGGGCCACCGGGCATCTGCGGTCACTGGGCCTGGACGTGTTCGGGGTCGATCTGTCGGAAGGGATGCTCGCCATCGCCCGGCGGGAGAATCCGGACCTGCTGTTCGTGCAGGGGTCGATGCTGACGCTGGACGTGGCGGACGGTTCGCTCGCGGGGGTGGTGTCCTGGTACTCGTCCATCCACACCCCTGTGGACGAACTGCCGTCGCTGTTCGGCGAGTTCCGGCGGGTCCTCGTCCCCGGCGGCCATCTGCTCATCGGCTTCCAGGTCGGCGACGAGCCGAAGCGTCACGACAGGCCCTTCGGGCATGACGTGATCCTCGACTTCCAGCGCCGGCAGCCGGAGTTCATCGGCGGTCTGCTGGAGGCCGCCGGGTTCGAGGTCGTGTCACGGACCGTACGGGCCGCGCAGGGCACGGAGTTGACCCCACAGGCGTTCCTGATCGCCCGCGCCTGATCACTCGGACGGGGAGAGCTGTTCGCGCACCCACCGGGGATCGGGGTTCGTGTGCGGCCGGCCCGCCACGACGACGGTCGGCACGGTCTCGTTGCCGTCGTTGGCCGCCCGCACTGCCTCGGCCCCTGCCGGATCGCTCCAGATGTCGACCCAGTGCAACCGGCGGGCGCTGCGGCCCAGCCGGATGCGCAGCCGCATGCAGTACTTGCAGCCGGGCCGCCAGAAGACGACCGGTCGGCCGTCGACCGCGCTGCGGCGTCGTGCCTCCCGCGCACCGATCGACCTCGGGAAGAACAGGGGTGAGTGCACCCCGGCGAGCGCCAGGAACAGCAGCAGGAGGGCCGCTGCCGTGCCGGGGCTCCCCGTGAGGATCAGCCCGGCCGAGAGGGCTGAGCCGCTGAGCACAAACAGCATCGGCAGGATCCAGCCCCGGGCTCGATGCGTGGTCACGTGGCCGACCCGGCGTACGGCCATCGGGCTCCCGTCCCTTGCGGTGCTGTTACAGCTTGAGCGATCTTACTGAGCCCCCGCGATGTCGCGCGCCGCGATGTAGCCGAACGTCATCGCCGGGCCGATCGTCGAGCCCGCGCCCGCGTAGCTGTGGCCCATGACGGCGGCGCTGGCGTTCCCGGCCGCGTACAGGCCCGGGATCACCGTGCCGTCGTCGCGCAGGACGCGGGCGCGGGCGTCGGTGACGAGGCCGCCCTTGGTGCCGAGGTCGCCGGGGACGATGCGGAACGCGTAGTACGGGGGCAGCCAGAGGGGGGCGAGGCAGGAGTTGGGGAGCACCGAGGGGTCCGTGTAGTAGTGGTCGTAGGCGCTGTCGCCGCGGTGGAAGTCGGGGTCCTTGCCTTGCAGGGCCTGGGAGTTGAAGCGGGAGACCGTGGAGCGGAGGGCGGCGGGCGCGATGCCGATCGCGGAGGCGAGGGCGTCGATGCTCCAGGCCTTGTGGACGGCCCCCGAGCTGTACCAGTCGTCGGGGAAGACGAACGTCGGGCTGACGTCCTTGAAGAGGTACCGGTTGCGGTAGTTCTGGTCGACGATCAGCCAGGCCGGGATGTCGGGGTCGGTCGGATTCCGGTCGTACATGACGTGGACGACGTCGCTGTAGGGGGCGGCCTCGTTCACGAACCGTCCGCCGGCCGCGTTGACCATGAGGCCGCCCGGGAGGGTGCGTTCGGCGAGGCAGAAGTAGGGCTGGTCGGGGAGCGGGATGGCCGGTCCCCACCAGGCGTCGTCCATCAACCCGAGTGCGGCCCCGGCCCGTTGCCCGGCGCGGATGCCGTCCCCGGTGTTCTCCTTCGCGCCCACGGTCCAGTCGGTCCCGATGGGCTGCCGCTGGTACTGCGTGCGCATGGCGAGGTTGTGCTCGAAGCCGCCGGAGCCGACGACGACGGCGCGCCGGGCGCGGTAGAGACCGGCGGGGGTGACGGCACCGGTGACGGTCCCGCTCTCGACGAGGAGGTCGGTGAGAGGCGTGTTGAGCCGGACGGGCACCCCGGCGTCCATCAGTCCCTTCCTGAGTCCGCCCGCGAGGGACTGCCCCATGGTGAGCGGCGCCTGCCCGAGCGTGAGGGCTTTGGTCCCCCGCGCCAGACACTCCGTGGCGACAGCGAGCCCCTTGACGCTCACGGCGGCGAGGGTGAGCCACTTGTAGTCGGCGGAGAACACCACCATGCCGGTCGGGACCGCCATGTACGACGGGTTCAGACGGGCGAGTTCGGCGCCGAGGATGTGGCCGTCGAGGTAGTCGGGCTCGATGGAACGCCCGTTGGGAAGGCCGCCGGGCAGCTCGGGGTAGTAGTCGCTGTACCCCTCCATCCAGCGGAAGCGCAGCGGGCTGTTGGCCATGACGAAGGAGATCATGGCGGGACCGTGGGCGAGGAAGGCCTGCTGCCGGGCGACGGGGACGTCGGGGCCGACGACGGCGGCGAGGTAGGCGGCGGCCTTGGCGGGGGTGTCCGGGACGCCGGCGGCGAGGATCACCGGATTGTTGGGAATCCAGATCCCCGCCCCGGAACGGGCGGCGGACCCACCGAAGGTGGGGGCCTTCTCCAGCACGACGACCGACAACCCCTGCTTGGCGGCGGTGAGCGCGGCGGTCATCCCTGCCGCTCCGGAGCCGATGACGACCACGTCGTAGGTGCCCTGGAGGGGGAGGTCGGCGGCGCGTGCGGTCTGTGGAGCCACGGCGGCGACGGCGAATCCGGCGGCCACGGAGGTGCCGAGTACCTGTCTGCGGGTCGGTCTTGCGGCGTCCGGGCTGCCCGTCATGGGTCCGCCCCCCTGTCTGATACATCGTCAGATGTGATGCCGGAAAGGGGAATGTGACGCGGGGATGTTGTGAAGTCAAGGGCCGGGGAGGAGGGCCGTGCAGTCCTCCCAGGCCGGTCGGCTCAGCAGCGGGCGGAAGCGGGTGAAGAGCGCGAGGAGGGCGGGGCCGTGGCGGTCGCGGAAGGCCGGGTCCTCGGCGGCGAGGTCGAGTTCGTTGGCGGCGGTGAGCTCGGCGAAGTCCCGGCGGAGGGCCGGGGCGGGGGTGTGGGTGCGGCCGGTGAAGCGGTCGTGGAATGCGCCGGTGGGGGTGGCGAGCGTCGGGTAGGTCGCCTCGCGGTCGCAGCTCGCGTAGAGGTGGACGATCGCCTCCGCCTCTTCGCCGATCGCTTCCCTGAGCTCGCGGCGGCGGCCGAGCGGGAGCAGCGGGTGCGGGAAGCCGTCGGTGCCGTAGAAGGCGTGGCAGAGGCCCGCGAGTTGGAGGGCGGGGCGGGCGTTCCAGACGGCGAGACGGGCGCGTACGCGGTGGAGGTGGGTGAGGAGGGTGCCGCCGGGGTGGGGGGTCTGCTCGGCGCCCGACTCCCTGAGCAGTGCGTCGGCTTGGGCGAACGCGTCGTACGCCATGAAGAGGTCCCTTCGCGTGGGTGGGTCGGCACCCGCTCCGTCCCGGGTGGAGCGGGTTGCCGCCCGTTGGGCCCTGTGGAGATCGTCGTACGGACCAGGAGTGCAGTCAATCCTTGGGATTTATGAGGGGAATCCAAGTGTTAGCTTGGGTCTATGACCCTCGATGACCTGCGGGTGTTCGTGGCGGTGTGCCGGGCCGGGAGCCTGAGTGCGGTGGCGCGGGAGCTCGGGTGCACGCAGTCCGCGGTGAGCCAGCATGTGAAGCGGCTGGAGCGGGAGACGGGCCTCGCGCTGGTGGAGCGCCGGCCCCGGGGTGTCGTACCGACGCAGGCGGGGCGGGTGCTGGAGACGGCGGCGTCCGAGGGGATCGCCGGACTGGACCTGGCCGTACGGCAGTTGCGGGATCTGGTCGACGGGGCGAGCGGGTTCGTGCGGGTGGCGACGGGCGCGACGACCGTACGGCACTTCATGGGGGACGCGGTGGTGGCGTTCCGGCGCCGCCATCCGCGCGTGAACCTGGAGTTCCGGACGGTGAGTTCGGGCCGCGGCAGCTTCGACGCGCTCGCGGACGGTTCACTGGACCTGGCGTGGATCACGCTCGGCCGGCCGGTACGGGGGATCGAGCAGCGGGCGGTGGCCGAGCTGCCGTGGGTGCTGGCGGTACGGGCCGACGACCCGCTGGCGGAGCGGGAGCGGCTGGGTGTCGCCGAGTTGGCGGACGTGCGGCTGATCCGGCTGCCGCCCAATTCGGCGTCGGCCGCACAACTGGAGTCGGCGTGCGCCGAGTCGGGCGTCGGACTGGCCTACGACACCAACGTGGCCGACTGGGACACGGCCCTGCTGCTCGCCGAGTTGGGGGTGGGGCGAGCGGTCGTACCGGAGCTGTCCGGACTGGCCGCGACGGGCGACGGTCTTCGGCTGATCCCGGTGCCGGAGCTGCGGCCGCTGCCGGTGGGGTGGGCCGTACGGCGCTGGGACGCGCTCAGCCCGTCGGCCCGGGCGTTCGCGGACCTGGTGGAGAAGTTCCGCCGGACGCCCGGGCGTTAGCGGACGAGGCCGCGGACCACTACTGCGGGAAGGACGCCACCACCGGCACGTCCTTCGCGCCCGACCCCGTGATGCCGGAGCCCGTCCCGGGAAGCAGCACGCCACCGCCGTAGTAGTCGCTGGACACCAGCAGGTCCTTGTCGCCGTCACGGTCGATGTCACGCAGCCGGACGAGCTGGCCGAAGCAGCCGAACTCGCTCGGGGAGCCCGGGACCCCGGCGGTGGCCCGGGTGAACCACTGCGAGTTCTTGCCGGTGAGACCGGACGTGCCGCCGCGCAGGACGTGGACGCCGCCCGCGTCGGACTGGGAGCTGACGGTCTCCTGCCAGACGCCGACCGCCAGGTCGGGGTAGCCGTCGCCGTTCGTGTCACCCGCGGACAGGGTGCCGCCGAAGGCGTCGCCCTTGGTCGCGGCCGTCGCCACGCCCGCCGTCGACTGCGAGATGCGGTACTTCGTCGTCGGAGCCGTGCTGCCGCCGCGCCAGACAACCACCGAACCGGCTGAGTTGTTGGAGCGGGTGTCGCTGACCGCCAGGTCGCCGTAGCCGTCCTTGTCGAAGTCGGCCACGACACCGGTCGGGCTGTAGTCGGGCTTCGAACTGTTGACGACCGTCCGCTTGCCCGGCTTGACCGTGGAGCCGCCGCGCAGGAACCAGACGTCCTGGGTCATCTTGTCGTCGTGGTACCCCTGGCCGAGGACGAAGAGGTCCGTGGCCTTGTCCTTGGTGACCTTGCCGGCGACGAGACCGGTGGGTTCGAGCAGCTGGCCGGAGACGTGCTTGGTCACCGCGCCGGTGGTGCCGGACTTGGAGAACCCGCCGCGGTAGATGTAGACGGTGTCGATCCCGTTGGTGACCGCCAGGTCCGTCTTGCCGTCGCCGTTGAAGTCCCCGGCCTCCACCTGGCCGCCGAAGCCGTAGTCGGCGTGGGCGGTGACCTTGAGGCGGACGGCGCCGGTGCCGGACAGGCCGGACTTCGCGCCCCACAGGATGGTGACCGCGCCCGCGCCGACCTTGGAGCCGACCTTCTCCGAGGAGTCGGCGACGGCCAGGTCGGCGTATCCGTCACGGTTGAAGTCGGCGGCGGCCAGGTCGTCGCCGAACGAGTCGCCGTAACCGCCCGCGTCCCCGGCCGTCCCCGGAACCCCCGCGGTGGCCTGCGTGAACGTCTTGCTGACCGTGCCGGGACCGGTGGCCGTCCCGTACGTGACGGTGAACTCGCCGCCGAGGCTCGCCGAGGCGTAGTCGCGGTAGCCGTCGCCGTTGAAGTCGTCGGCGTACTTCGCCGGGGCCGCGCTCGCGGCACTCGCGGCGCTCGCGGCGCTCACGGAGACCGTGAGCAGTCCGCCGGCCGCCAGGGACACGGCCATGGCCGTGGCGAGCGCCGGGCGGAGGGGGGTGCGGGTGAACATGCGTCTCCTGCATGGATCTAGGTCTGGTGGCTGGGAGACTCACGACGAGGGCCGATGGTTGTGGCGGGAGTGGCTCTTGGTGACTCCGGTTCCTTGAGGAGGATTTCGGCCCACACGGTCTTGCCGACACTCCCTTCGCTGACGCCCCACGCCTGTGCGAGCAGCGATACGAGGATGAGGCCGCGGCCGTTGTCGGCGTCCGGGTCGGTGACGTAACGGAGTCGGCGGTCGTGGCGAGCGTCGCTCACCTCGATACGGACCGTGTCCTCGGCCGTGAGACTCAGGCGGAGTTCGAAGTCGCGGCCGGGGACTCTGCCGTGGGTGACGGCGTTGGCGGCGAGCTCGGCGACGACCTGCTGGGCGGTGCGGTTGACCTCGCCGTCGTAGGGGTGGCCCCAGGTGTCCAGCTGATGTGCGGTGAGGCGGCGGGCCAGGCGGGCACCGCGGGGCGTCGCACTGAGGCGGGTGGAGATTTCGGTGTTCACGTGACTGAGCGTGGTGGGTTGTCCTTACGCTGACCAGGTGCGACCCGGCGACGCTGGGTAGTTGTACGGGTGCGGTGGGTTGTGTGTACGGGTTGTCGGGTGGGAGGGGTGAGGTGGGTGAGCGAGAGGCGACCTGAGACGCCCGCGGAGGCGGAGGGGACGGCTGGGCTCTTCGTCGCGCTGGGCAAGATGCTGAAGTTCCTGCGGGAGCGGAAGGGGCTGACACAGAAGGAGTTCGGGGAGGTCGTGGGATACGGCCCGGACGCGATCTCGGCGATGGAGCGGGGGGTGCGGACGCTGCGGCCCGAGGTGCTCGTCAAGGCGGATGAGGTGCTGGATGCCGGGGGGTTGTTGCTGGAGGTGGTTCCGGAGGTCGAGGCTGCGATGACGAAGGCTAGGACGAGGCATCCGGAGTGGTATCGGAACTACGCCGGGTTGGAGGCGGAGGCGGTTGAGCTGCATTTCTACGCCAACCATGGCGTGCCGGGCCTGCTGCAGACCGACGACTACGCACGGGCGGTGTTCACGAGGCGGCGACCGTTCCTGGACGAGGAGACGATCGAGAGGCGTGTTGCGGACCGGCTCTCTCGGCAGCAGGTCTTCGAGCGTCGGCCCGCGCCGATCGTGAGTTACGTCCTCGAAGAGATCGTGCTGGACCGGCCGATCGGTGGGCGGCGTGTGCACGCGGATCAGCTTCGGCGTCTGCTGAGCGTGGGGCGGATGCAGAACCTCGAAATCCAGGTGATGCCGACCCAGGCAGAGGAACACCCCAACATGGACGGCGCGTTCAACCTACTGACACCCCGGGGGTACGGGCAGGTGGCGTACACGGAGGTCCAGGGGTATCCCCGGTTGATCACCGACCCGGAAGAAGTCCGCAGGATCGTGGACCGCTATGGGATCATGCGGGCCATGGCACTCTCCCCCGCAGAGTCCCGGAAGTTGATCGAGCAGAAGCTGGAGGAGCTATGAACAACGAGCAGCTCACTTGGTTCAAGTCCAGCTACAGCGGCGGCGAGGGCGGCGAATGCCTGGAGGTCGCCGTCAGCCCCGGCACCGTCCACCTCCGTGACTCCAAGAACAGCACCGGACCCCGGCTCACCCTCACCCCTGCCGCTTGGTCCGCCTTCCTCTCAGGGGAGCTGATCGGCGAGCGTCGCTAGCGCCTCCGCCGTGGCCGGGTGGGCGGGCCAGCCGAAGGCCAGGGGCTGAAGGGCGGCGATGCGCGGCGGTAAACGCCTAAACGGTCAAAACGCGGACAGATCTCGACGGCCACTGGGCAGCGTCGCTACCCTGCATCCTCATGTCCCTCCCCAGCCTTCTCGGCGTCTTCGCCCACCCCGACGACGAGTCCCTGTCGGCCGGTGGCCTCCTCGCCCAGCATGCCGCCGCCGGCGCACGCACCGCCGTGGTCACCGCGACGTGGGCCGAAGGCACGCCCCGGGAAGGGGAGTTGGCGGAGGCGCTCCGTGTCCTCGGCGCCGGGAAACCGCGCCTGCTGGGGTACGCCGACGCCCACGTACCGGCGTCCGCGCCCGACCGGCCTCGTCTCTGCGACGCGCCTCTCGACGACGTCGTACGGGAACTCGTCGGGCACATACGGGAGTTCCGGCCCGAGGTCGTCGTCACGCACGACGCCCACGGCGGGCTCACCGGGCACCCCGACCACGTCTACACCCACCGCGTGACCGTCCTCGCGGTCCAGGCGGCCAACTGGAAGCACCTCTATCCCGAGGCGGGCGACCCCTGGCAGCCCCGGGATCTCTACCTCGCCACCTACCCCGACTCCGCCGCCCGCGACCTGGGCAGGCAGCTGATGCGGCCGGGGCTGGCCTCCTACAGCGTCCCCGACGAGTGGATCGCCGCCGCCATCGACGTAAGCCCTTTTCTCGAGACGAAGTTGCGCGCCATCGCCGCCCACCACACCGAGGTCGCACGCGGTGCCCTGCCCGGGCGGCTCGCCGCGTACCCGTTCGCCGAGCAGGCCCGGCTGCTGTCCACCGAGTGGTTCATCCGCCACGGCGACACCAGCTCCGCGCCACCCCGATCGGCGTTGTGAACCTCGTCGTCAGCGCTCGTACAACGCCTCGATCTCCCGCGCGAACTCCTGCATCACCGTCTCCCTGCGCAGTTTCATCGACGGCGTCAGGTGACCGTCCGCCTCCGTGAAGTCCCTCGGCAGCACCTCGAAGCGGCGGATGGATTCGGGGCGGGAGACGAGCTTGTTCGCCTCGTCCACCGCGCGTTGGATGATGGCCTGCAACTCGGCGTCGCCCGCGAGGAGTTCGGCGGGTACCGGGTGCTTGCCGTTCATCTGGCGCCAGTGGTTGATGCCGTCCATGTCCAGGGTGATCAGGGCGGCGACGTAGGGGCGGCGGTCGCCCACCACCATGCACTGGGAGATCAGGGGGTGTTGGCGCAGCCAGTTCTCCAGGGGGGCGGGGGCCACCGTCTTGCCGCCCGCCGTGATCAGGAGTTCCTTCTTCCTGCCCGTGATCGTCAGGTAGCCCTCGTCGTCCAGGCTGCCGATGTCCCCCGTCGCGAACCAGCCGTCGACCGACGCCGGGGTCACTCCGCCCGCGTTCGGGTCCCAGTAGCCGCGGAACACCGGGCCGCCGGCCAGCAGGATCTCGCCGTCCGCCGCTATCCGCACCCTCATGCCGGGCAGGGGCCAACCGACCGTGCCCAGGCGGGGCTTGAGCGGCGGGGTCACCGTCGCCGCGCCCGTCGTCTCCGTGAGGCCGTAGCCCTCGTAGATCTCCATGCCCGCCCCGGCGAAGAACGCCGCGATGTTGCGGCCGAGCGGGGAGCCGCCGGAGATGATGTGGCGGACGCGGCCGCCCATGGCGTTGCGGATGCGGCGGTAGACCAGGGGGTCGTAGAAGGTGCGGGCCGCCTTCAGCGCCGTACTCGGGCCGCCGCCCGTGCCCGCCGCCTTCTCCTCCATCGCCTCGCCGTAGCGGATCGCCACGTTCGCCGCGCGGTCGAAGGCCGAGACCCGGCCGCCGGCCTCCGCCTTGGCGCGCGCGTTGTTGAAGACCTTCTCCAGCATGTAGGGGATGGCGAGGAGGAACGTCGGGCGGAAACTCGACAGGTCCGCCAGCAGGTCGTCCGACTTCAGGCTCGGCGCGTGCCCCAGGCGGACCCTTGCGCGGACGCACGCCACCGCCACCATGCGGCCGAAGACATGGGACATGGGCAGGAAGAGGAGGGTCGCCAGCTCCTCGTCCGAGCGGGACTTGAAGACGGGGTGGAGGATCTCGATCGCGTTGTCGACCTCGGCGAGGAAGTTGCCGTGCGAGATCGCGCAGCCCTTGGGGCGGCCGGTGGTGCCGGAGGTGTAGACGACCGTCGCGAGGGTGTCGGGGACCAGCATGCCCCGGCGTACGTCGACTTCGGCGTCGGGGACGTGGCTGCCCAGTTCCGCCAGGCGCTCCACGTGGCCCTTCTCGATGACCCACAGGTGGCGCAGGTCGGGCAGGCGGTTCAACTCCGGGCCCAGGGCGGAGGCTTGGGGGACGGTCTCCGTCACCAGCGCCACCGCGCCCGAGTCCTGGAGGATCCAGCGGGTCTGGAAGACCGAGGACGTGGGGTAGATGGGGACCGTGACCAGACCGGCCGCCCAGGCGGCGAAGTCGAGGAGGGTCCACTCGTAGATCGTGCGGGCCATGACGGCGATGCGGTCGCCGGGGACCAGGCCCTCCGATATCAGGCCCTTCGCCAGCGCCAGCACCTGCGCGGCGAAGTCGGCCGAGGTCACGTCCGACCAACCGCCGTCCGGCGTACGGCGGCTGAGCACCCGGTCCCCCGGGCCCGCCTCCGCGTTCTCGAACGGCAGGTCGGCGAGGGAGCCGTGCGTCACCGGCGACACGACCGGCGGGACGGACACCTCGCGGACCTCGCCGTCCAGCCGACGTATCTCCGGTGCCACCAGCACGGGCGCGCCGTCGTAGTCGGTGGCAGCGGCGTAGGGCAGGGACGACGACATGGGCAGCTCCTGGGGCACGCAGCTCAATACCGCTCTGCTGCATAGGTACGCACCGGGCGTACCCGGACGTTCACCGGCGAGTGCGACTTGTGGGGTTACCGGCAGTCAGGTCTTGGGGACCCGGCGATCTTAGGAGGCCTACGTGGCGAGCTTGTGAGGGTTCGGGGAGGCTCCCGGGCCGGGTCTGTGCAACATCTGGCGCAAAGTGAGCCTTTGTCAGTTACGTGTGAACCAATGTCACGCCGGTGCGGCTGGGACGGCATCTCCGGCACCGCCGTCACCGCCCGCTACGGCCGTTCCAGCACCGCCGTCACCCCCTGCCCACCCGCCGCGCACACCGAGATCAGTCCCCGCCCCGGGCCGCCCTGCTCGGCGAGCAGCTTGGCCAGCGTCGCCACGATCCGGGCGCCGGTCGCCGCGAAGGGGTGGCCGGTGGCGAGGGACGAGCCGGTCACGTTCAGCCGGGCGCGGTCCACCGGGGTCAGCCCCGCCTTCTCCCAGGCGGCCAGCGTCGCCAGCACCTGCGACGCGAACGCCTCGTGGACCTCGATCAGGTCGAAGTCGTCGATGACCAGACCCGCCCGCTCCAGCATGCGCGGCACCGCGTGCGCCGGGGCCATCAGCAGGCCGTCCCCGGCCGGGTCCCCGGCGACGAAGTCCACGGCCGCCGTCTCGTACGCCGTCAGATACGCCAGCGGTTCCAGTCCGCGCTCCGCCGCCCACTCCTCCGAGGCGAGCAGGACGACCGCGGCGCCGTCGGTGAGCGGGGTCGAATTCCCGGCCGTCATGGTCGGGTTGGGGGCGTCGAGACCGAACACCGGTTTCAGGGCCGCGAGTTTCTCGGCCGTCGACCCCGGGCGCAGGTTCTGGTCGCGGTCCAGGCCGCGGAACGGCACCACCAGGTCCGCGAAGAAACCTCGCTCGTACGCCGCCGCCAGCCGCTGGTGACTCGTCGCCGCCAGCTCGTCCTGGGCCTCGCGCGTCACGCCCCACGCGCGTGCGGTGACGGCCGCGTGCTCGCCCATCGACAGGCCGGTGCGGGGCTCGGCGTTGCGCGGGATGTCGGGGATCAGATGCTTCGGGCGGAGCCTCGCCAGCTCCTTCAGCCGGCCGCCCGCCGACTTCGCCCTGCGGGCCGCCAGCAGGATGCGCCGCAGGTCGTCGTTGACGCCGAGCGGGGCGTCGCTCGCGGTGTCCGCGCCGCCCGCGATCGCGGACTCGGTCTGGCCGAGGGCGATCTTGTTGGCGGCGGCGACGACGGCCTGGAGGCCGGTGCCGCAGGCCTGCTGGATGTCGTACGCCGGGGTCGTCGGCGCCAGCTTCGAGCCGAGGACCGTCTCGCGGGCCAGGTTGAAGTCGCGGGCGTGCTTGAGGACGGCCCCGGCGACGAACTCGCCCACCGCGCCCGGTTGTTCGAGCCCGAAACGGTCCACCAGGCCGTCGACCACCGCCGTCAGCATCTCCTGGTTGGAGGCGGTGGCGTAGGGGCCGTCGGAGCGGGCGAAGGGGACGCGGCTGCCGCCGATGATCGCGACCCGGCGCGTCACCGGTGCCTGAAGAAGGCTCATCTCGACCTGCTCCTCCTGCGTGACATAGGCCTGTGTGACATAGGCTTACCTCCGGTAACCTTACTCCAGAGTCAGCAAGAGAGCACCGAGTGGGGGGACGGCCATGGCCGACCGTTATCTGCGCTTCACCGGCACCGCGCCGGGCCGTTTCCTGACCCGGCGTCTCGGGCTCCCGCAGCCCGCGGAACTGCACCGCTGGTCAGCCGAGCGGCCCGCGCTGGACGGCGAGGTCCTCCACCTCACCGCCGGCAAGCCGGCCCCCGACCCCGCCGCGCCCCCGGCCGCCGTCGTCCTCGACGCCACCCACGTCCGGGACGTCGAAGGCCTCGCCGACGTGCACGCGGCCCTGCACCCCGTCGTCCGGTCCGTCGCGGCAAGCGGCCGGATCGTCGTCCTCGGTGCGCCCCTCGACCCGGCCGACCACCACCAGGCGGCCGCCCAGCAGGCCCTGGAAGGCTTCACGCGCTCGCTCGGCAAGGAGATCGGCCGGGGCAGGACGGTCAATCTCGTACGGCTCACCGACCGGGCCGCCGCCGAGTCCACCCTGCGCTTCCTGCTCTCCCCCAAGTCCGCCTATGTCAGCGGGCAGGTGATCGAGGTGGCCGAGGGGACCGGCCCCGCCGACCTCGACTGGGAGCGGCCCCTCGCCGGGCGCACCGCCCTCGTCACCGGTGCCGCGCGCGGGATCGGCGCGGCCGTCGCCGAGACGCTCGCCAGGGACGGCGCGCGGGTCGTCGTCCTCGACGTACCGCAGGCCGAGGCGGACGCCCGGCGGCTCGCCGAGCGCCTCGGCGGCGAGGCCCTCGCCCTCGACATCACGGCCGCCGACGCGGGAGAGCGGATCGCGGCGGCGCTGCCCGACGGCCTTGACGTCCTGGTCCACAACGCGGGAATCACCCGTGACCGGCGCCTGGTCAACATGCCCGCGGAGCGCTGGAGTCCGGTGCTGGAGGTGAACCTGGCGAGCGTGCTGCGCACGACGGACGCGCTGCTGTCGACGGGCACGCTCAGGCCGGGCGGCCGGATCGTCGCCACGGCCTCCATCGCGGGGCTCGCGGGCAACGCCGGGCAGACCAACTACGGGGCGAGCAAGGCGGGCGTGGTCGGCCTGGTGCGCTCCCTCGCGCCGCGCGCGCTCGCCGAGCACGGGGTGACGGTCAACGCCGTGGCCCCCGGGTTCATCGAGACGAGGATGACGGCCGCGGTGCCCCTCTTCATCCGGGAGGCCGGTCGCCGGATGAACTCCCTCGCGCAGGGCGGCCTTCCGGTCGACGTGGCCGAGACGACGGCATGGCTCGCGCATCCGGCGTCGGGTGCGGTGAACGGGCAGGTCGTACGGGTCTGCGGCCAGAGCCTGCTGGGGGCGTGATGACGGACGTCGTCCTGCGCCGCTCCCCCGCCCTCGCGCCCGTCCTGGCCCGGGGCGCGCTGCTGTCCCCCTTCAAGCGGCCCCGCCCCGACGCCGGCTTCCCCCGCACCCGTCTGGTCCTGCCCGACCTGCGCGTCGACCTGGCCCGGCTCGCGGCCTACGAGCGGGTGTGCGGGTTCGCGACCGGCGACGACGCGCTGCCGGTGACGTATCCGCATGTGCTCGGCTTCCCGCTGGCGATGCGGCTGATGAGCGGCCGGGACTTCCCGCTGCCGCTGCTCGGTCTGGTCCACACGTCGATCGGGATCACCCAGCACCGGCCGCTGCCCGCCACCGGTGTGTACGAACTGAGCGTGTACGTCGCCGAGTTGGCTCCGCACCGGCGCGGCACGGAGGCGACGGTCGTCACCGAGGCGCGGGTCGGCCCGGACGTCGTATGGGAGTCGAGCAGCACGTACCTCGCACGGCACCGCACCACGACGGCGCCCGAGCCGGCAGCCGAGCGCCGAGAGCAGGCGCCCCTCCCCCCGCTCGCCGAATGGCGACTGGCCGGGGACATCGGCCGCCGGTACGCCGCCGCGTCCGGCGACCGCAACCCCATCCACCTGCACCCGCTCACCGCCCGCCTCTTCGGATTCCCGCGGGCCATCGCGCACGGCATGTGGACGGTGGCCCGCTGCCTCGCCGCCCACGGCGCCCCTCAAGCAGGCGTGGTGCGGGCGGAGTTCAGGGCGCCGGTGCTGCTGCCGGGCACGGTGACGTACGGCGCGGAGGGCGACCGCTTCGAACTGCGGGGCGGGGAGCGCCTGCATGTGAGCGGCGTGGTGAACAGCCGCGTCAGCGACGGACGTTGACGCCGCCGATGAGTCCCCAGGCGTCGATCCGCACGGTCGGCCCACCGGGAACGCTCGGGCCCTCGTCCCGTACCCCGCCCAGCCGGATTCCCCTGACCTCCACCCGCACCTCCGGCCGCACCCGCAGGCTCACACCGCCGATCAGGCTCAGCTTGGTGATGCGCAGTTCGGCGCCGTCCGGGATGTCGACGTCCGTGAGGTCGATGTCGGCGCCGCCGATGAGGGAGGCGGTGAGGGTGCGCTCGTGGAGCGTGGCACCGTCGAGGCGGTGACCGCCGATGAGGCTCACCTTGATGTCGGTCCTGCCCGGCCGCTGTTCCCCGCTTGTCTTCGTCATGGGACGACCGTACGGCCGGCGGATCCGCCTCCCCCAGTGTCCGTCGTCCGCCTTACCGCATGACAGGTGTCATGTCACCGGCGGCGCCCACGGCCGCCCCTCCATCAGGTCCCCCAGCCCGGCCCAGGCGAAGTTCATGAGCGTGGCCGCCGCCTGCCGTGCCGTGACACCCGGGGTGGCGTTGGCCCACGCGGCGAGCGACTCGGCGGCCCCCACCAGCGCCTCAGCGAGCCCGGCGACCTCCCGCTCGGCCAGATCGGGGTCCCGGTGCGCCTCCCGCGCCGCGACGACGATCAGCTGCGTCACGAACGCGACGATCTCCTCCCGCATCGCCGCGACCTCGGCGGCGAACGCCTCGCCGTGGATCCGTGCCTGGAGATGCAGCACGGACCAGCCGTCGGGATTCTGGGCGGTGTGCGTGAAGAACGCCAGCAGCCCGTCCCAGAGTTGCCGGTCGGCGGGCTGGTCGGTGCGGACGCCGGAGCGCACGGCCTCGGTGAGCGCGTGCGCCTCACGGCGGATGCAGGCCGTGAAGAGGTCGTCCTTCGAGTTCAGGTACAGATACACCAACGGCTTGGAGACACCGGCGAGTTCGGCGATCTCGTCCATGGAGGCGGCCATGTACCCCCGGCGGCCGAAGGTCCGCACGGCGGCGTCCAGCATCTGCTGCTCACGGACCGCGCGCGGCATCCGCTTGGTCTTCACGGCACCCATGGGCCAAGACTAAGACGTCCGCCGGGGTGAGAGGACTTTGTGCGCGACCAGGACGTCAGCTAGGACGTCTGACCCTGCGCCCGGGCCGCGTCGTCCGCGATGTCCTCCTGGTTGCGGTTGGCCTCCAGGTTGGACTTCATCCGGTCGACGCGCTCGGCGACCTGGATGGAGGCGCGGTCGCGCTCCTTGCGCAGGACGACGAAGCTGATCGGGGCCGAGATCACCAGGGAGAGCAGGACGACCCACATGCCGTTGGAGTCGCCGAGGCCGCGCGGGGCGACACCGGCGTAGACGAGGCCCCAGACGACCACGAGGCAGCCCACGAAGATCCCGAGGCGCATCAGTGTGTAGCGGAGCATCTCAATCCACTCTTCCGTTCCGGCTGAAAGTTCCCCTGAAAGTTCCCAAAGGGTGCCTTCCAGTGAAGCACGCCCGCTCCCCGATCTTGCAGGGGGTCCGAGGACGGCGGCGGCCTCAGCTCAGCGGGAGCCACATCATGATGTCGTCGCGGTAGTCGTCCGCCGCCAACCGCAGCCCGTCCGGCACCCGGCCGACCTCCTTGTACCCGGCGGCCGCGTAGAACCGCTCCAGTCCCAGCCCGCCCCGGCAGGTCAGCTTCAGCGCCTCCAGGCCGAGGGCACGTGCGTACTTCTCGGCCTCCGCGAGCAGCGTCCGCCCGTGCCCGCCGCCGTGCAGCTCCGGGTCGATCATGACGGTGCAGAGCCAGGCGTAGTGGCTCTGCGGGCGGTGCGCGTTGAACCCGAAGAAGGCCGTAGCCCGCAGCCGGCCCTCCGGGTCCAGCCCGGCGAGCAGCCGATGCCGCCCCGCCGCGATCGACTCGGCGTAGCCGTCCACGCCCGGCCGTACGTCCTCGTACGACGTCGTCCCGACGAACCCGACCGCCCCACCCGCGTTGTTCACGTCCACCCACAGCCGGGTCAGCCGGTCGAGGAGGCCGGGAGTGAGCTCGGGGTCGAGGCGGTACGTCAGGTCCATGACCCCCGAGTCCAGGCAGGCCCCCCGCTCATCCCAGGGCCCGGGCCGCCACCTTCAGGTCGGAGACGAGGCCCTGGTACGCGGCCTCCCGGTCGTCCGACCTCAGCACGGAGGACGGGTGCACGGTGGGCACCAGCCGCTCCGCCCGGCCGTGGATCTCCTCCTCCAGCACGGTCCCGCGCACCTGCGTCACCCGGAACGACGACCCGAGCAACGCCTTCCCGGCGGTGGCCCCGAGCACCACGATCAACTCCGGCTCGACGACCGCCAGTTCCGCCGCCAGCCAGGGCCCGCACGCGGTCATCTCCCGCAGGCTGGGCGCCTTGTGAATACGCCGCTTGCGGGGCTCGGCCTGCGTGAACTTGAAGTGCTTCACGGCGTTGGTGACGTACGCGTCCGCGGGGTCGATACCGGCTTCGGCGAGCGCCCGGTCGAGCAGCTTCCCGGCGGGACCGACGAAGGGTCTCCCCTGCCGGTCCTCCTGATCCCCGGGTTGCTCGCCGACGAGCATCAGCCGGGCGTGGGCGTCGCCGGCGCCGAAGACGGTCTGAGTGGCGTCCCGATGGAGCGGACAGCCACGACAGTCGGCAGCGGCCCGGCGCAGGGCGGGAAGCCCACCCCGGTCGGGCACAAAGGGCTCTGCGGTGTAGGCATCCTCGGGCGCCTTGCCAGACATGCGGCCCGAGTACCCACCTGAGGGGCGCGGGGAACTGCGCGACCAGCCCCCACGCACCCGCAGACACAAAAAACTGCGAACTCAGACCCTCATCGGCTGCGGCGACTCCCGACGCCCCGCATCAGGCCCCTCGTACTCCCGAATGACCTCGTACCGGGTGTTCCGCTCCACCGGCCGGAATCCCGCATCCCGGATCAGATCCAGCAGATCGTCCCGTGTCAGCTTGTTCGGCGTGCCGAAGTTGTCCGCGTCGTGGGTGATCTTGTACTCGACGACCGACCCGTCCATGTCATCGGCGCCATGCAGCAACGCGAGCTGCGCGGTCTGGACACCGTGCATGACCCAGAAGACCTTGACGTGCGGAACGTTGTCGAAGAGCAGCCGCGACACCGCGAACGTCTTCAGCGCCTCCGCACCCGTCGCCATCTGGGTACGCGCCTGGAGCCGGTTCCGTACCTTCCCGTCCTTCATGTCGACGAAGTCGTGCTGGTAGCGCAGCGGGATGAAGACCTGGAAGCCGCCGGTCTCGTCCTGGAGCTCACGCAGCCGCAGCACGTGGTCCACCCGGTGCCTCGGCTCCTCGATGTGGCCGTACAGCATGGTGCACGGGGTCTTCAGCCCCTTCTCGTGCGCCAGCCGGTGGATGCGGGACCAGTCCTCCCAGTGGGTCCTGTGGTCCACGATGTGCTGCCGGACCTCCCAGTCGAAGATCTCCGCGCCGCCACCGGTGAGGGACTCCAGACCCGCGTCGATCAGCTCGTCGAGGATCTCGCTCGCGCTCAGCCCGCTGATCGTCTCGAAGTGGTGGATCTCCGTCGCCGTGAAGGCCTTCAGGGACACGTCCGGCAGCGCGGCCTTCAGTTCGCGCAGCGAGCGCGGGTAGTAGCGCCACGGCAGGTTCGGGTGCAGGCCGTTGACGATGTGCAGCTCGGTGAGGTTCTCGCCCTCCATCGCCTTCGCGAGCTTCACCGCCTCCTCGATGCGCATCGTGTACGCGTCCTTCTCCCCCGGCTTGCGCTGGAAGGAGCAGTAGGCGCAGGAGGCGGTGCACACGTTGGTCATGTTGAGGTGCCGGTTGACGTTGAAGTGGACCACGTCACCGTTCTTGCGCGTCCGCACCTCGTGCGCGAGACCACCGAGCCAGGCCAGGTCGTCCGACTCGTAGAGCGCGATGCCGTCCTCACGGGTCAGCCGCTCACCGGCCCTGACCTTCTGCTCCAGCTCGCGCTTGAGCCCGACGTCCATGGGGGTCACACCTTTCTCCGACGACTTCGACAACCGTACGTCTACGCCTCTTCGGGCAGCTCTCCGACCCGGTTCTCCCACTTCGTGGAGAGCACGATGGTCGTCCGGGTGCGGGAGACACCCTTCGTCCCGCTGAGCCGCCGGATGATCTTCTCCAGGCCGTCCACGTCGCTGGCCCGCACCTTGAGCATGAACGAGTCGTCGCCCGCGATGAACCAGCAGTCCTCGATCTCCGGCAGATCCTTCATCCGGCGGGCCACGTCCTCGTGGTCGGCGGCGTCGGAGAGGGAGATGCCGATCAGGGCGGTGACACCGAGGCCGAGGGAGGCGGCGTCGACGGTGGCGCGGTAGCCGGTGATGACACCGGCCGCCTCCAGCCGGTTGATGCGGTCCGTGACGCTGGGTCCCGACAGACCGACGAGGCGGCCCAGCTCCGCGTAGGAGGCCCGGCCGTTCTCCCTCAGGGCCTGGATGAGCTGCCTGTCCACCGCGTCCATGCGATCGAAGCCTTCCGCTGAAGAGGATCCCGAGAGTTCCCGAAGTGATGAGAGGTACTGCGACTTGCTCAGATGGCGCCTACGTCGTGCGGGTTCCGGACCCGCCCCCGAGTTCGCCCTTCCACCGCCGGTACAGCCGGTGCTCGACCCCCGCCGCGTCGAGGACCCGTCCGGCGACGAAGTCGACGAGGTCCTGGATGTGGGTGGCGCCGGCGTAGAAGGCGGGCGAGGCGGGCACGACGGTGGCGCCGAGGTCGTCGAGGGTGACGAGGTGCCGCAGCGTCTGGCCGTTCAAGGGGGTCTCCCGTACGGCGACGACGAGCTTGCGGCGCTCCTTGAGGGTCACGCTCGCGGCGCGCTGGAGCAGGTCCTTGGAGAGCCCGAGGGCGACTCCGGCGACGCAGGCGGTGGAGGCGGGCACGATCAGCATGCCCTTGACGGGATACGACCCCGAGGACGGCCCCGCGGCGAGGTCACCGGCGTTCCAGTACCGCACGCGCGCGATGTCGACGTCGAAGCTCTCCGGCTTTCCGTCGGCTCCCCTGGCCAGCCATTCCCGCAGGTCGTCCTGCCAGTGCGCGTCCCGGAAGGCGATCTGGGTCTCGTCGAGCAGCGTCAGCCGCGAGGCCCTGCTGACGACCAGGTCGACGTCCTCCCCCGCCTCCAGCAGCGCCCGCAGCACCGCCGCCGCGTACGGCGTCCCGGATGCTCCGGACACCCCCACGATCCAAGGCACGCGCTGCGTTTCTCCTGCGTTCACCCTCCCGAGCCTACCGGCGGGGCAGGGAGACTTCCGGACCGGTGGGGCGCTTTCGGGGCGGCGGGGAGGCTGGTGCGAGGCCCGGTCCCGGTGCTGACCGGGGTCAGACCGTCAGTCCCCGCACCAGCAGGTCCAGCAGCGCACACACGAACAGGGCGATGCCGATGAACCCGTTGACGCTGAAGAACGCCCTGTTCAGGCGGGACAGGTCGTGCGGGCGGACGATGTTGTGCTCGTACACGAAGGCCGCCGCGACGATCATCAGGCCCACCCAGAAGAACCCGCCGGCGTCGGTGGCGACGGCGTACCAGACCAGCAACCCCATGGTCAGGGCGTGGCAGATCCGCGCCCCCCAGATCGCCGCCGGGATGCCGAAGCGGGCCGGCACCGACATGACGCCGATCTCGCGGTCGGTCTCGACGTCCTGGCAGGCGTAGATCAGGTCGAAGCCGCCGATCCAGATGCCGACCGCGAGACCGAGGAGCACCGCGTCCCAGGACCACTCGCCGGTGATCGCCAGCCAGCCGCCGACCGGGCCCATCGCCTGGGCGAGACCGAGGATGGCCTGCGGGAAGTTCGTGAACCGCTTGCCGTAGGGGTAGACCACCATCGGGATCACGGCGACCGGGGCGAGGGCCAGGCAGAGCGGGTTGAGGAGCGCCGCCGAGCCCAGGAAGATCACGACCGCGACCAGCGCGCCCGTCCACGCGTGCTTGACCGACATCGCGCCGGTCACCAGCTCGCGGTGGGCCGTGCGCGGGTTCCGGGCGTCGATCTCCCGGTCGATGATCCGGTTGACCGCCATGGCGAAGGTGCGCAGGCCGACCATGCAGACGGTGACGAGCAGCAGCCGCCCCCAGTGGATGTTCTTGTCCCACTCGAACATCGCGGTGAGCGCCGCGATGTAGGCGAAGGGCAGCGCGAACACCGAGTGCTCGATCATGACGAGGCGCAGGAACGCCTTCGTCCGTCCCGGCTGGGGGATCGCGGCAGACGCGGAACTCACAGGCCGTACTCCTTCCAGCGGCGGTCGACCTTCGCCGCCGTCTCCGGGTCGGACACCACCATGTCCGGCCAGCCGCCGTCGCGGGTGTAGCCCTCCTCGGGCCACTTCTTCGTCGCGTCGATCCCCGCCTTGCCGCCCCAGAACTGCTGGTAGGAGGCGTGGTCGAGGTGGTCGACCGGTCCTTCGACGACCGACAGGTCACGCGCGTAGTCCGTGTTGCCGAGCGCCCGCCACGCGACCTCGTGGAGGTCGTGGACATCGCAGTCCGAGTCGACGACCACGATCAGCTTGGTCAGGGACATCATGTGGGCGCCCCACACAGCGTGCATCACCTTTTGGGCGTGCTTGGGGTACTTCTTGTCGATCGAGATGATCGCGCAGTTGTGGAACCCGCCCGCTTCGGGCAGGTGGTAGTCCACGATGTCCGGCACGATGATCTTCAGCAGGGGGAGGAAGAAGCGCTCGGTCGCACGACCCAGCGGACCGTCCTCCGTCGGGGGGCGGCCTACGACGATCGACTGAAGCAGCGGCCGCTTGCGCATGGTCACGCAGTCGATCTTCAGCGCCGGGAACGGCTCCTGCGGGGTGTAGAACCCGGTGTGGTCGCCGAAGGGCCCTTCGGGCAGCATCTCGCCCGGCTCCAGCCACCCCTCGATGACGACCTCGGCCTGCGCCGGAACCTGCAACGGCACGGTCTTGCAGTCGACCATCTCGATCCGCTTGCCGGCGATGAACCCGGCGAACAGGTACTCGTCGATGTCCCCGGGGAGCGGCGCGGTGGACGCGTAGGTCACGGCCGGCGGGCAGCCGAAGGCGATCGCGACCGGGAGGCGTTCCCCCCGGCGGGCCGCCACCTGGTAGTGGTTCCGGCTGTCCTTGTGGATCTGCCAGTGCATGCCGATCGTGCGCTTGTCGTGGCGCTGGAGGCGGTACAGACCGAGGTTGCGGATGCCGGTTTCCGGGTCCTTGGTGTGGGTCAGGCCCAGGTTGAAGAAGGAGCCGCCGTCCTGCGGCCAGGTGAACAGCGCCGGAAGCTGGTCGAGGTCGACGTCGTCGCCGGTGAGGACGACCTCCTGGACCGGGGCCTCTTTCACCTTCTTCGGCGGGACGTGCGTCATCGCGCCGAGCTTGCCGAAGGCCTCCCGCACGCCCACGAACCCGTGCGGCAGTTCGGGGCGCAGCAGCCCGCCGATCTTGTCGGAGATGTCCTCGTACGACTTCAGGCCCAGCGACTTCAGCAGCCGCCGGTCGGTTCCGAAGACGTTCATCGCGAGGGGCATCGAGGAGCCCTTCACGTTCTCGAAGAGGAGCGCGGGGCCGCCTGCCTTGTTGACCCGGTCGACGATCTCCCCGACCTCCAGATACGGGTCGACCTCGGCCTTGACGCGCTTGAGGTCGCCCTCGCGTTCCAGGGCCCTGAGCAGCGAGCGAAGATCGTCGTAAGCCATGCGTCCCAGTATCCGGTACGGGCTACCCTGGCCCTGTACCTGGGGGCTGTGATCGCGGCCCCGACGACCGTCCCGTGGGAGGGCCCCATGCTCCGGGTGCTGATGTTCCTCGTGCCGCTGGCGCTGAGCATCTACGCGTTCATCGACTGCATCAGCACGCAGGACGAGGACGTCCGCCACATGCCCAAGCCGCTGTGGGCGATCCTCGTGCTGCTGTTCCCGATCGTGGGCTCGATCTCCTGGATGATCGCGGGCAAGAAGCGCAGCCTGGCCGCCGAGGGCTGGTCCGGCGTCCGGTCCGGCCAGTCGCAGCGCTGGGTCGCGCCCGACGACAACCCCGAGTTCCTGAAGTCCCTCGACCAGGACGACGACCGCGACCGGAAGAAGCGGGACGAGCCCTGACGTGGAGCTGCGGCTGCTGGTCACCTTCGAGAAGGTCGCCGGGGTGCTCAGCTTCACCCGGGCCGCGGCCGAGCTGAACTACGCCCAGTCCAGCGTCACCAGCCAGATCCGCGCCCTGGAGGACTCGCTCGGCGTGGAGCTGTTCGACCGGCTCGGCAGCCGTATCCGGCTCACGGAGGCCGGGGAGCGGCTGCTGCCGTACGCCCGCCAGATCATCGAGCTGAGCGCGGAGGCGCGGGCGGCCGTGACGGATGCCGAGGAGCCCTCCGGCACGCTCGCCGTCGGCACCATGGAGTCGCTGACCTCGTACCGGCTGCCGCCGCTCCTCGAACTCTTCCACCACCGCTATCCGAAGGTACGGCTGTCGCTGCGCACGACCCTCGGTGACGAGACCCGGCAGGCACTGCGGCAGGGCACCTACGACGTGGGCTTCCTGATGGAGGCGGAGACCGTGCACCCGGGCCTGGAGAGCGAGGTGCTGGCGGTGGAGCCGCTGGCGCTGGTGGCGGCGCCGGAACACGCGCTCAAGGGCCGGGAGTTGGCGACCGCCGATCTTCTGGGCCAACCTCTCCTCGCCACCGAACCGGGCTGCGCCTACCGGGACTTGTTCGAGCGGGAGCTCAACTCCCTCGGCGGGCCGGCCGCCTTCATGGAGTTCGGCACGATCGAGGCCACCAAACGCGCGGCGGCGGCCGGTCTCGGCATCGCGCTGCTGCCGGAGATCACGGTCGCCGCCGAACTCGCGGGGGGCTCTCTCGTACGACTGGACTGGGAGCCGCCGTTCACGCTCCGGACGCAGCTCGCGTGGCGGTCGGGGAAGCGGCTGCCGGCGCATGTGCGGCTGTTCGCGGAGCAGGCGCGGAAGCTGGTGTCCGAGCAAGGGTGACCTTGAGGCTCGCGAGGACGATCAGCGGGACGCCGAGCGCCTGGACGAGGCCGATGTGGTGGCCGTACACCGCCCAGTCCATGCCCATCGCGACGGCCGGGTAGACGAAGGCCAGGACGGCGATCTTCGACAGCGGCAGCCGGGCGTAGGCGGCGTACATCAGGACGTACATCAGGCCGGTGTGGATGAAGCCGAGCCCGACCAGCCAGCCCCAGTCGCCCGCGCTCGTGCCGCTCATCGCGCCGAAGTCGGCGAAGGGCAGCAGCAGCGGGATGCCGACGAGGACCTGGACGAGGGCGATGAGGTGCGGGCGGACGCCGGTGATCCGCTTGGTGACGAGGGTGGACAGGCCGTAGAGGAGGGCCGCGAGCAACGCCTGTCCGACGCCCAGGAGATAGGTGCCGCCGCTGGTGAAGTCCCCCGGTGTGACGCCCGAGACCAGGACCAGCCCCGCGAAGGCCAGCCCGATCCAGCCCGCCTTCGCGGCCGTCAGACGCTCACGGAACAGGAGGGCGCCCAGCAGCACGACGTAGAACGGCTGGGTGTGGTAGACGACCGTCGCCACGGAGATCGAGGTGTTCTCGTACGACTCGAAGAGGAACACCCAGTTGAAGACGATGAACACCCCGCCCAGGACGGCGAGTCCGAGGGTGCGCGGGGTGAAGCCGTGGTCGCGGAGCCAGCCGCGGGACAGGACGTAGGTCCCGAGCGCGAGGGCGCCGAAGACCACGCGGAAGAAGACCACGTCGAAGGGGGAGGCACCCGACTCGACGACGAAGACGCCGAGGGTGCCGGAGAGGATCATGGCGGTCGTGAGCTGGGCGATGCCCTTGCGGTCGGAGGTCATGTCCTTGACGGTAGGAGCGGGCATCGGTGCAGGTCCACGCGCCAGTGGGGGGTCCTGCCGATGGGGTCATCGGCGGCGTCGATGCGTGCAGGTTGTACGCCGCCGGGCCCCCCGAAGCGGACAATGCGCCCCTGTGCCCGGACCGGCCGGAACCGGACACTTACCTCGCATGACGACTGCTCCCGCCGACTCCTCCGGCACCCTCGCCCCCGCATACGGTGACAAGGTCATCGCCGTCGAGACGGCGGGCTCGGAGCCCATCCCGGACGCCGAACGGCACGGTTCGCCGCTCCAGCTGCTGTGGACCTGGGCCTCCCCGAACATCGAGTTCGCCACCGTCTTCATCGGTGTGATCTCGGTGCTCTTCTTCGGCCTGAGCTTCTGGGAGGCGACCGCGGCCATCGTCCTCGGCACCGCCGTCGGTGCGATCACCCAGGGCTTCCTCTCCCTGGACGGTCCGCGCTTCGGCGTCCCGCAGATGGTGATCGGCCGGTTCTCCTTCGGCTACTTCGGCAACATCCTGCCGTCCGCGGCCAACGGCCTGATCGCGGGCGTGGGCTGGTTCGCGGTGAACAGCGTGAGCGCGGCCTTCGCCCTGAACACGCTGACCGACCTGCGCCCCCTGCCCTCCCTCCTCCTCGTGGTCGTGGCCGAGATCGTGATCGGCTTCATCGGCCACAACTTCGTGCACACCTTCGAGAAGTACGCGTTCCCCGCGCTCGCCGTGATCTTCCTTCTGGCCGGTGTGTGGACCTTCAAGGACGCGGACCTCGGCGGCGGCGGCACGGGCGGCGGCATCGGCGGGTTCCTGCTCGCGTTCAGCGCGGCCTGGGGCTACGCGGCCGGCTGGAACCCCTACGCCTCGGACTACGCGCGCTATCTGCCGCGCACCGCGAACAAGCTGAAGACCATCGTCTACCCGGCGGTCGGCCTGTTCGTGTCCGTCGCCCTCGTGGCGGTCATCGGCGCGGCCTCGGCGACGATCGTGGCGCCGAAGGACGCCACCCCGACGGCGGCCTTCACCGGCCATCTCCCGGGCTGGCTGGGTGACCTGGTGCTCCTCGCCATCATCCTCGGGGCCATCTCGGCGAACGCCCTCAACATCTACTCGGGCGCGATCTCCATCACCTCCTTCGGCCTGAAGCTCCCGACGTGGCTGAGCCGCAGCGTGCTGGTCGTGGTGTCCGGTGTGGCCGGGACGGCGGCGGCGTGGGCCTCGCTCGACGACGCGGGGTCGGCGTACGAGGCGTTCCTGCTGGTGATCGCGTACTGGGTGGCCCCTTGGCTGGGCGTCGTCCTGGTGGAGCGGTGGTTCCAGTCCCGCACGGCCACGGACGAGGAGCTGTCGGCCCGGCTGACCGACCGTTCCTTCACCAACTGGCCCGGTGTCGCGGCCCTGTTGATCGGCGTCGCGGTGTCCGTGCCGCTCTTCTCCAACCAGGAGGACTTCGTCGGCTACGTCCCGAAGCACTGGCCGTCCTTCGGCGACATCACGCCGGTCGTCGGGTTCGTGGTGAGCGCGGGGCTGTACGCGGTGCTGCGGCGGGCGAAGGCGCCTCAGCCCACGTCCGCGTAGGCCTGGTCGACGTACTCCACCTTGATGTACCGGGGGCCGAACTCCTTCTTGACGAGGGGTTCGGCCTTCTTCGGGTCGTCGACGCCGACATGGACGAACCCCCGCTCGTCGACCCCGACCTCACGCATCTGGAAGGTGCCGTCCCAGCGGGTCATGTCCTCGCTGATCCGCTCGGCGAGGGCGTCGAGGGTCTTGCGGTCGACGTCGGCGGGGTGCAGCCGCAGCTTCACGCCCTTCTCGGCGGCGTCACAGGCGGCCTTGTCGAAAAGGTCGGAGGGGATGCGCCAGACGTCGGCGGCAGCGGCTTCCTCGTCGACGCCCATGCCGGTGTAGACGTCGGCGTACCTGCCCGCGGCGAGCTCGTCGATGCGGGCGAGGGTGCGGTTGAGGGGGGTGTCGTCGGGGGCGTCACCGTCCGCGCGGCCCGACCGGGTGCCGACGCACCAGTCCTCCGCCGGGGGCGACGGGGAGGTTGTCGCGGCGACGTCCACGTCCGCGTGCCCGGTCTCCGACGCGTCCACGTACAGGGCCGCCCCCACCACCACACCGGCGGTGGCCACGGCCGCCAGGATCCAGCTCCGGTTCCTCATGCGACTGTGACGCGGGAGAGGGCGCGGAGGTTCGCTCTCAGTCGCCCCGGAGCACCAGTTCCAGCAGCCCCGGGAAGCGGGCGTCGAACTCCTCCCGCCGCAGCCGGTTGACCCGCCGGGGCCCCTCGTCCCGCTGTTCCACGAGCCCGGCCGCGCGCAGCACCGCGAAGTGGTGGCTCTTGGCCGCCTTGCCGACCGGCACGTCGAAGGTGCCGCAGCTGCGCGACCAGTCCTCGGAGGCGGCCAGCTCCCGCACCAGCTGGGCCCGTACGGGGTCGGCGAGGGCGGCGAGCGCGGTGAGCACCGGGACGTCGTCGGGGTGGGTGTGCTCGGGGGCGGCACGGTGACTCGCCATGGTGTCCTCCCGCTCATGACCACTTGCAGAGTGTTCGATGAAAACCATACAGTGGCGAGTGTTCGCTTCTCATTGAACAGTCTGAACAGTCTGAACGGCCTGAACGGCCTGAACGGTCCCAGCGGTCCAGAACGGGGTGTGCGGCATGCGCGCGATCGAGTTCCAGGAGTACGGCGGTCCCGAGGTCCTCAAGGTTGTCGAGACGGAGGCCCCCGAGCCCGGCCCCGGGCAGGTGAGCGTCGACGTGGCGTACGCCGGGATCAACTTCGCCGACCTCAAGGCGCGGGAGACGGGGTACCGGGTGCCGCGGCTGCCGTTCGTGCCCGGCCTGGAGGTCTCCGGGCGGGTCCGGGCGCTGGGCGAGGGGGTCACCGGCCTGACCGTCGGCCAGGAGGTCACCGCGCTGACCGAGGGCGGCGCCTACGCGGACGTGGCCGTCGCGGACGCGACGACCGTCTTCCCGGTCCCGTCCGGCGTCGGTCTGCGCACGGCGGCGACCTTGCCGACGGTGCTGCCGACGGCATACGCGCTGGTCCACTCCGTGGGCCGGCTCCAGCCCGGCGAGACCGTGCTGGTGCAGGGCGCGGCGGGCGGTGTCGGCACGGTGCTCGGGCAGTTGGCGAAGGCCGCGGGCGGCACGGTGTACGGCGTGGTGTCGAGCGCCGCCAAGGCGGAGTACGCGCGGGAGTACGGGTACGACGAGGTCTTCGTCGGCGACTTCGAGAAGCCGGTGCGGGCGGCGACGGGCGGTCGCGGGGTCGACCTGGTCCTGGACCCGGTGGGCGGCGACACCCTGCGCGCCGGCCTCGCCTCGCTCGCCGTCTTCGGACGCCTGGTCTCCTTCGGCAACGCGAGCGGGGCCCCGGCGTGGAGCGTGGGGCAGCCCGAGCTGTACCCGCGCGGCATCACGGTCGGCGGCTTCTCCATCCTCACCCTGGCCCAGACCGCCCCGGACGAACTCCGGGCACTGGCCGAGCGGGCGTTCACGAAGGCCGTCGACGGGACGGTCACCCTGCCGGTCACCGCCGAGTTCGCCCTGGAGGAGGCGGCGGAGGCCCACCGGCTGATGGGGGCGCGGACGAGCACGGGCAAGCTGCTGCTGAGGGTCGGCGGCTGAGGGGGCGGGAGCACCGGCCGGTCGCGGGGGAGTGACGGGGACCACTCGAGCACGGGGTTTGCATGACCATGCATTGCCATGCATAATCTTCCTATGTCCAAGGTCCTCACCTCCCTCCCCGTCGGCGAGCGCGTCGGCATCGCCTTCTCGGGCGGCCTCGACACCTCCGTCGCGGTCGCGTGGATGCGCGACAAGGGCAGCGTCCCCTGCACCTACACCGCCGACATCGGCCAGTACGACGAGCCCGACATCGCCTCGGTGCCCGGCCGTGCCAAGACCTACGGCGCCGAGATCGCGCGCCTGGTCGACTGCCGCGCGGCGCTGGTCGAGGAGGGCCTGGCCGCGCTGACGTGCGGCGCGTTCCACATCCGATCCGGCGGGCGCGCGTACTTCAACACCACGCCGCTGGGCCGTGCCGTCACCGGCACGCTGCTGGTGCGGGCGATGCTCGAGGACGACGTCCAGATCTGGGGCGACGGCTCGACCTTCAAGGGCAACGACATCGAACGGTTCTACCGCTACGGCCTGCTCGCCAACCCGCACCTGCGCATCTACAAGCCCTGGCTGGACGCGGACTTCGTCACCGAACTCGGCGGCCGCAAGGAGATGTCGGAGTGGCTGGTCGCCCACGGCCTGCCCTACCGGGACTCGACCGAGAAGGCGTACTCCACCGACGCCAACATCTGGGGCGCCACGCACGAGGCGAAGACCCTCGAGCACCTGAACACCGGCCTGGAGACCGTCGACCCGATCATGGGCGTCAAGTTCTGGGACCCGTCGGTCGAGATCGCCACCGAGGACGTGACGATCGGCTTCGAGCAGGGCCGCCCGGTCACCATCAACGGCAAGGAGTTCGCCTCCGCCGTGGACCTGGTCATGGAGGCCAACGCCATCGGCGGCCGGCACGGCCTGGGCATGTCCGACCAGATCGAGAACCGGATCATCGAGGCCAAGAGCCGCGGCATCTACGAGGCCCCGGGCATGGCCCTCCTGCACGCCGCGTACGAGCGTCTCGTCAACGCCGTCCACAACGAGGACACCCTCGCCCAGTACCACATCGAGGGCCGCCGCCTCGGCCGCCTGATGTACGAGGGCCGCTGGCTGGACCCGCAGGCGCTGATGATCCGCGAGTCGCTCCAGCGCTGGGTCGGCGCCGCCATCACCGGCGAGGTCACCCTCCGGCTGCGGCGCGGCGAGGACTACTCGATCCTCGACACGACCGGCCCGGCGTTCTCGTACCACCCGGACAAGCTCTCCATGGAGCGCACCGAGGACTCCGCCTTCGGCCCCGTCGACCGCATCGGCCAGCTGACCATGCGCAACCTCGACATCGCCGACTCCCGCGCCAAGCTGGAGCAGTACGTCGGCCTCGGCCTGATCGGCACCGGCAGCCCCACCATCGGCGCCTCCCAGGCCGCCGCGACCGGCCTCATCGGCACCATGCCGGAGCTCCCCGAGGGCGGCGCCGAGGCCATCGCCTCCCGCGGCGAGGTCTCCGAGGACGAGGCCCTGCTGGACCGCGCGGCGATGGAGTCCGGCACGGACTGACGCAATCGCTTGATGGCCTTGAAGGCCGGTCTCCGAAAGGGGGGCCGGCCTTTTCGGCCTCTGGACATTTCGTGACGAATTTTGACATCGTCCCGTGCCATGCCTGAGACCCAGGAGGCACTCGCCTTCTACGCCACGCAGAGCACGTTCTCCGACCCGGGCGAACTGGGCGCCCTCTACGCGGACTTACCGGCCGACCCCGCCCGACTCGCCCGTACCTCCCGCGACCTGCTGATCCACCGCGGCGAGGACGCCCTGTTCGGCCACCGCCATCCGACCGACCGGCTCCACAACGACGCCGAGACCCGCTATGCCGACGGCATCCTGCGGATCCTCGCCGACCGCGACCCGGCCCCGCTCACCGAACGCCGCGCCCCCGCCGACCGTTTCGTCGGCACCTGCCGGGACTTCGCCCTCCTCCACACCTCCTTCCTGCGCCACCACGGCATCCCGGCCCGCACCCGCTCCGGCTTCGCCGACTACTTCCGCACCGACGGCTTCCGCGTCGACCACGTCGTCACCGAGTACTGGGACGCGGACCGCGGCGCCTGGCTTCTCGCCGACCCCCAACTCGCCGACCCGGCCCACCACCACGTCGACTTCGACCCGGTGGACATCCCGCGCGACCGCTTCCTCGTCGCGGGCGAAGCCTGGCGGGCGATTCGTGAACGGGGCGCCGACGAGCGGCGGTTCGGGCTCCACCCGCCCGCTGAGGGCCCCTTCCACGGCGAGCGTTTCGTCGCCGGGAACATCCGTCTCGACCTCGCCGCCCTCAACAAGGTCGAGACCCTGCTGTGGGACGTGTGGGGAGAGGACGAGGGCGAGCCCGGTACCGCGCTGCCCGAGAAGTCACGGGTGTTCTACGACCGTGTCGCCCCCGTCGTCAGCGGCACCGTCTCCTTCGCCGCCGCCCGTGAGCTGTTCGCCGCGGACGACGTCCTGCGCACCCCGCCGACGGTGACCTGCTACGCGCCCTTCAACGGCCCGAGCGCCGTCACCCTGCGCTGAACCACGGCCATCGGCCGCTCCCCCGCCCTGCCCCGGACCACCCGGTGCGCACAGGCCGCCGCCAGCAACTCCCCCAGCAGATCCGGGTCGCCGACCTCAAGGCCCAGCAACGACTCGATCCGCTCGAGGCGTTGGTAGAGGGACTGCCGGCCGATGTGCAGCAGGGCCGCGGTGCGGGTCGGGGAGCAGCCGTTGCGGAGGTGGACCTCCAGCGTCCGCACCAGGTCGCTGGCATGGACCGCCTCCCACTCCAGGAGCGGGCCCAGGGCGGCCTGGACCATCCCCGCGAGGCGTTCCCGGTTGGCGTCCACCCCGCCCCGGGTCAGCTCCCGCTCCAGGGCCAGGGCCCGCGACGAGGTCACCGACGGGCCCTCGGGGGCGGCCGGTTCGGCGGGCGGCACGGTCAGGGCCAGCTCCAGCGTCGTACGGGCCGCCCGCAGCGTGTCGCTCCAGCGCAGCCAGCCGCCGGCCGCGGCGACCGCGTGCCCCACGGCGACCGTGCACCCGGGGTCGGCGACGGCCCGGAAGGCGTCCTGGACGGCCCGCACCGGGTCGCCGGACCGGGTGCCGGGCAGCGCGAGCAGCGCCAGGACGTCCGCCGGGAACACCGCGCGCAGCACCCCGGCCCCGCCGAGCTGCCGTACCGCCCGGTCCACCACGGCCGTGTCCCGGGCCCCGTGCACGGACACCCCGAGCAGCCGGGCCCCGGGGCCGGGGTGGAAGCCCGCGAGGGCCGCCCGCGCCTCGACCTCGGGCTGGTTCAGCGCCGCCCGGTCGGCGAGGTCGGCGAGCAGGGCGGCCGTGTGGTCGTCGCCCCAGGGCCGGACGACCGTGCGCCCGGACAGTCCCCGGGCCACGATCGCCCGGTTGGCGGCCTCCGTGATCCGTACGAAGGGCACGACCCGGCGCAGGGCGAGCAGCGGCAGGCCGAGGCGGCGGGCCTCGTCGGTGACCTCGGCGGGCATGGCGGGCAGCGACCGTCCGACCTCCACCGCGAGCCCGGCCGCGCCCCGCGCCGCGACCTCGCGGACGTACCGGCGGCGGACCTCCTCGTCGGCGTCCGTGAGCCCGAAGCCGTTGGTGAGCAGCAGCTCGCCGCCGTCGAGGAAGTTGGCGCCCTCGTAGACCTCGCTGGAGTGCACCCAGCGCACGGGCCGGTCGAGCCCTGCGGCGCCCGCGAGCAGCTCCGGCTCGCTGGCGCGGACGGGGTCGAGGGCCAGGATCTCGCGGAGCGTGAGTGCGGGCATACGCGCCTCCCGACAGTGGTCCGGCTGTGGGCCGCCCCGACAGTTCGTCCGGCCGCGGGCTGCCCGGAGAGTACTTTCCGCACGTTGCCCTCGTGTTTCGGCCCCAGCAGAGTGGACGTATGGATCAGGTTCAGGCACACACCTGGCTGGCGACGGCCGTCGCCGAGGCCCGCGCCGGTCTCGCCGAGGGCGGCATCCCGATCGGCGCCGCGCTCTACGGCGCCGACGGCACCCTCCTCGGCCGGGGCCACAACCGGCGCGTCCAGGACGACGACCCGTCGATGCACGCGGAGACGGCGGCGTTCCGGGCGGCGGGCAGACAGCGCACGTACCGGGGCACGACGATGGTCACGACCCTCTCTCCCTGCTGGTACTGCTCCGGCCTGGTCCGGCAGTTCGGCATCTCGCGGGTGGTGGTCGGCGAGGCGGCCACCTTCCACGGCGGACACGACTGGCTGGCCGGGCACGGCGTGGAGATCGTGCTCCTGGACGACCCCGAGTGCATCGCGATGATGCGCGACTTCATCGACAAGAACCCGGCTCTCTGGAACGAGGACATCGGTGTCTGACCCCCGTATCCCCACGATCGACCTCAGGCCCTGGCTCGACGGCGACCCCGAGACCCGCGCCGCGATCGCCCGCACCGTGGACGAGGCCCTCCAGACGGCCGGGTTCCTCCTGGTCACCGGCCACGGCGTCGACCCGGCCCTGCGGACCCGCATCCGTGAGGCCGCGCGCACCTTCTTCCGGCTTCCCGCCGACGTCAAGCAGGCGTACGAGGTGAAGGTCGGCGGCCGCGGCTGGCTCGGCCCCGGAGCGGAGGCCAACGGCTACTCCGAGGGCACCGAGACCCCGCCGGACCTGAAGGAGTCCCTCACCTTCGCGACCCACGAGCCCTTCGAGGACCCGGTGGTCAACGCGGAGTGGTACGCGCCGAACGTCTGGCCCGAGGAGGTGCCGGAGCTGCGGACGCTGTGCGAGGAGTACCTGGGGAAGATGGCCGACCTGGAGAAGGAGCTGCTGTCGCTGCTCGGCGAGGCCCTCGGTCTGGAACCGGACTTCTTCTCCCGGCACATGGACCACCCGACCTACGGCTTCAACATCAACTGGTACCCGGGGACCGACGTCGTCGGCGAGCCGGAACCCGGCCAGTTCCGCATCGGCCCGCACACCGACTTCGGCACGGTGACGATCCTCGACCGGCAGGCGGGCAAGGGCGGGCTTCAGGTCTGGACGGACGCCGGAGGCTGGGAGGACGCGCCCTTCGACCCGGCCGCCTTCACCATCAACATCGGTGACCTGATGGCCCGCTGGACGGGCGACCGCTGGCGCTCCGGCCGGCACCGCGTCCTGCCGCCGCCCGCGGACGCGCCCGCCGAGGAGCTGATGTCCCTGGTCTACTTCGGCGAGTGCACCCCGGGCACCCGGGTGGAGTCGGTCCCGGCGCCGATCGGACGGGTGGCGTACGAGCCGGTGGACTCGCATGTGTACCTGCGGGCGCAGCTGGACTCGATCACGGTCGACTGAGCTCGCGTCACAACGCCCGAGGGCCGGTTCCCATGACCTGAGGTCATGGGAACCGGCCCTCGGCGCGAGCGGGTCAGACGCCGGCGTACGAGTGCTTGCCGGAGACGAAGATGTTCACTCCGTAGTAGTTGAACAGCCAGCAGCCGAAGGCGATCAGGGCCAGGTAGGCGGCCTTGCGGCCCTTCCAGCCGGCCGTGGCGCGGGCGTGCAGGTAGCAGGCGTAGGCGACCCAGGTGATGAAGGCCCAGGTCTCCTTGGGGTCCCAGCCCCAGTAGCGGCCCCACGCGTCGCCGGCCCAGATGGCGCCCGCGATGATCGTGAACGTCCACAGCGGGAAGACGGCCGCGTTGACGCGGTAGGAGAACTTGTCGAGCGAGGCCGAGGCGGGCAGCCGCTCCAGGAAGGACGTGGCGAACTTGCCGGGCTTGCCGCCGCCCGCGAGCTTGCTCTCGTAGGAGTCCTTGAACAGGTACAGGATCGTGGTGACCGCGCCCACGTAGAAGACCGCGCCGCACAGGATCGCGGTGGAGACGTGGATGTACAGCCAGTACGAGTGGAGGGCGGGAACCAACTGGTCGCTGGCGGTGTACAAGACGGTGACGGCGATACCGAGATCGAGGAGGACCGAGGTGATGAGGAACAGGCCCATCCAGCGCACGTTCTTCTTCAGCGCCAGCAGCGTGAGGTACACACCGACGGCCACCGTGGAGAAGGTGATGTTGAACTCGTACATGTTGCCCCAGGGCGCCCGCTCCACCGAGGCCGCGCGGGCGATGACCCCGGCGAGCTCGATGAGGAACGCGAGCACCGTGAGGGACACGGCGATACGCCCGTAGAGGTCACCCTGCTCGTCCCCACCGTGCGCCCCGGGCCCGTCCGGCACGTCCCGCTGCCCGGCGGCCGCCCGGACGACGACCTTCGGCCGTTCCAGTACGGCGGTGGAGCCGCCCTTCTTCACCGTGACCGCCGGCGCCTTGCGCTCCGCCGGGTCGGCCGTCAGCGCGGCGGCCGTGCGGCCGATCTTGCTGCGGCTGCCGAAGATCCATTCGGTGATGTAGGCGAAGAAGGCCAGCGTGTAGACGGCCATCGCGGAGTAGATCAGCGTGTTGCTGAGGTTCGCGAGATGTTCGTTGGTGGCGGCGGCCAGATCCGTCGCGGCGGCGAGAGTCACTTCCCGGGCCTTTCGGCAGGTACGGCTTGGGGGTTGGGGGTTTCGGTGGAGTCTTCGTCCGGTTCGGGGGCGCCGGGGGCCTGGTCGTAGAGGGCGTCGGCGAGCGCCCCGAGTTCCTCGGGCACCTTCGCGGACTCGCTGCGGCCGAGGCCGGCCATCTCCACGACCGTGATGCCGTCGTCGCCCCTGACCGCCCGCACCCACACGCGGCGGCGCTGGATGAACAGCGAGCCGGCGAGGCCGAAGATCGCGGCGATCGCGCCGGCCAGCGCCCAGCCGCTGCCGGGCTGGCGGGTGACCTGGAAGTTGGCCCACTCCTCGGTGGACTCGTAGGTGATCGAGCCGGCGCCGTTGGGGAGCGTCATGGTCTCGCCGGGCCGCAGGTTCTCCCGCTGCTGGCCCTTGCCGTTCTTGAACGGCTTCAGGTGGGTCTTGTCGAGCTGGTAGACGCTCTGCGGGACACCCGCGTCGACGCCGAGGTCGCCGTAGTAGCCGGCCAGGTTCAGCACCGGGTTGCCCAGCGCAGGGAAGGTGGAGGACACCTCGTTGCCCGGGGTGTAGGTGGGCAGGAAGAAGGCCTCGAAGCCCAGCTGCTCCCGCTTGCCCTGGGGGTCGCGGTAGCCGTCCATGACCTTGACGACACCGGAGGAGGTGATGTTGCTGTCGAGAGGCAGCAGCGGGACGGCGTCGTGGTAGACGACATTGCCCTTGCCGTCGCGGACCGTGATGACGGGCGCGTAGCCGTGGGCGGTCAGATAGACCTTCGAGTCGCCGATCTCCAGCGGCTCGTTGACCTTGATGATCGTCTTCTTGCTCTTGCCGTACGCGCCCAGGCTGTAGGTGACGTCGGCCTGGAAGGTGCGCGCGGTGCCGCGGTTGGGGCCGGACTTCTCGTAGGTGCCCTGGAAGTCCTTCAGGTTGAAGCTGAACGGGTCCAGGTCGTCCGCGGTGAAGAGGCTGCCGGACTTGAAGTCGTCGTACTGGGTGAGCGTGTTGGAGAACCCGCCGCCCTCGACGATCAGCTTGTTGCCCTCCATCTTGAACAGCTGGCCCCAGGCGAAGGCGATCAGCATCACGATGAGGGCGATGTGGAAGGCGAGGTTGCCGACCTCGCGCAGATAGCCCTTCTCGGCGGCGACGGCGTCCCCGGCGAGGTGGGCGCGGAAGCGGCGCTTCTTCAGGAGGGCGAGGGCGGCCTCGCGGACCTGCTCGGGCTCGGTCTCGGTGCGCCAGGTGGTGTAGGCGGGCAGCCGCGTCAGGCGCTTGGGCGCGCCCGGCGGGCGGCCGCGGAGCTGGCCGACGAACTGCCAGGTGCGCGGGATGATGCAGCCGATGAGGGAGACGAACAACAGGATGTAGATCGCGGAGAACCACACCGAGCTGTAGACGTGGAAGAGGCCGAGCTTGTCGTAGAGGTCGCCGAGGGTGGGGTTGTTCTTGCGGAAGTCGGCGACCTTCGTCTCGTCGGTCCCGGACTGCGGGATCAGCGAGCCGGGGATCGCGCCGAGCGACAGCAGCAGGAGCAGCAGCAGCGCGACCCGCATGGAGGTCAGCTGCCGCCAGAACCAGCGGACCCAGCCGATGACACCCAGGGAGGGCATGTTCAGGGTGTCCTCGGGCGCGGTGGACAGCTGGGAGCCGGCGGCGCCGAGGTCCTCGTCACCGGCGGGCGGGGTCCCGGTCGCGTCGGGTGTCGTCTTGCTCATCGATCAGATCCCCACAGTGAATCCGTTGGACCAGGCCTGCATCTCCTGCACGATGCTGTCCCACGCGCCGGTCAGCAGCAGGACACCGGTCAGGATCATCATCGTGCCGCCGATGCGCATCACCCAGACGTAGTGCTGCTTGACCCAGGCGAAGGCGCCGAGCGCCTTGCGGAAGGCTACGGCAGCGAGCACGAAGGGGACACCGAGGCCGAGGCAGTAGGCGACGGTCAGTATGGCGCCGCGCAGGGCACTGCCGTCCTGCATGGCGAGCGTCTGCACCGAGGACAGGGTCGGTCCGATGCAGGGCGTCCAGCCGATGCCGAACAGGGCGCCAAGGAGGGGGGCGCCGGCGAGTCCGGTGGCGGGCCTGGTGTGGAAGCGGAACTCGCGCTGGGTGAGCCAGGGCATCATGCCCATGAAGAACACACCCATGAGGATCATGAGGACGCCCAGCACCTTGGACAGGACGTCCCGCTCCTCCTGGAGGGTCTGTCCGAAGTAGCCGAACAGCGCTCCGCCGGAGACGAACACGACGGTGAAGCCGAGGACGAACAGGGAGGCGCCGGCGGCCATCCGCCCGCGCCGGGCCTCGGCGAGATCGGTGCCGCTGACGCCGGTGACGTAGGACAGATAGCCGGGGACGAGCGGCAGGACGCAGGGCGAGAAGAAGGAGACGAGTCCGCCGAGCACGGCGATCGGCAGCGCGAGCAGCAGGGCGCCGCTCATCACGGTGCCGTTCTGCCCCACCCCGGCGGCGAGCGTGGTCACTCCGGTGACGCTGACGGCTGCGCTCACGTCACTTCTCCGCGAGGACGGGCTTGATCATGCCGAGCAGGGTGTCCTCGCTGAGCGCCTGGAGCGCGCGGGCGGCGATCTTGCCGTCGCGGTCGATGACGAGCGTGGAGGGGATCAGCTGCGGGTTGAGCGTGCCCTTCTTGAACCGGAGCATCTGCTTGCCCGTCGGGTCGAAGAGGCTCGGGTAGGTGATCCCGAACTCCTTCTCGAAGGACTTCGCGAGGGTGGTGCTGGCGTCGCGGGTGTTGAGGCCGACGAACTCGACGCCCTGGCCCTTGACCTTCTCGTAGACGCTCTGGAGGTTCTTCGCCTCGGCCCGGCAGGGCGAGCACCAGGAGCCCCACACGTTGACGACGAGGACCTTGCCCTTGTAGTCGGCGGTGGAGAGCGTCTTGCCGTCGATCGTCTTGCCGGACAGCTCGGGTGCCGCGCTCCGCTTGCCCTCGGCGACGGTGTCGACGCCGTTGTTGCCGGTCACGAAGTTGGTGTCGCCGCCACCTCCCGACACTCCGCCGGAGCTGCACGCGGTGACGGTCAGCGCGGCGGCCGCGGCTGTCGCGGTCAGCAGGACGGCGCGACGGCGGGTGCGCTCGGTGCGGTTCGGGCGCTGGAAAGCGCTGCTGGCGGCACTCATGTGAAAAGTTTCGCATGCCCGTTCTGGGGATCTTGCGCACCCCCCTTGCGGGCGGAAACCCGCATATCAGGCGGGGTTTACAGAGCTCTTCTTCATGTAGGACGCCCACCCCCCGGCCGGCGCCTGACCGACGTCGAGGCCGCGCAGCTTCTCCAGCAGCTCGGGCTTCTGCACGTCCATCCAGTCGACGAACTGCCGGAAGGAGACGAGGCGGACGTCCTCGCCCTTCTCCTTCTCCGCGGCGATGTGCTTCAGCGCCTGCTCGACGGCGTCCATGTAGATGCCGCCGTTCCAGTGCTCGAAGTGGTTGCCGATGAAGAACGGGGCGCGGTTCGTCTCGTATGCCCGCCTGAAGCCGGATATGTACGCGTCGGCGGACTGCTTGCGCCAGCGCGGGTAGTTGTAGCTGGGCGCGTTGGTGGAGTTGATCGACTGGTTGGCGAGCATGTTGTAGTCCATCGAGAGGACCTCGAAGCTGCGCCCGGGGAACGGGATCTGCTGGAGCGGCAGATCCCACAGCCCGCCCTTCTTCCGCGGCCACACCTGCCGCCCGCCGGGCGAGGAGGCGTCGTAGCGCCAGCCGAGTTCCTTCGCGGTGGGCAGCAGGTTGTCCTGCCCGAGGAGGCAGGGCGTACGGCCTCCGACCAGCTCCTTCTCGTAATCGAAGGGAAGAGACGGCAGATCGGTCCACCCGGTGTTCGTCCGCCACTCCTTCACGAAGGCCTTGGCCTGGTCGATCTCGCTGCGCCACTGCTTCGGCGTCCAGTTGCCGACGCTGCCGTAGCCGCCGCAGAAGTGGCCGTTGAAGTGGGTGCCGATCTCGTGGCCCTCGAGCCAGGCGCGGCGGACGTTGGTGAGGGTGGCCTTGACGTGCTCGTCGGTGAGGTAGCCGATGTCGGAGGCGCCGACGGGGTTGTTGGGCGGGTCGTAGAGCCGCTTCTTCGACTCGGGCAGGAGGTACAGCCCCGAGAGGAAGAAGGTCATGTGCGCGCCGTGCTCCTTGGCGAGGTCCAGGAAGCGCGGGAAGAGACCGTTGCCGACCTCGCCGGCTCCGTCCCAGGAGAAGACGACGAACTGCGGCGGCGTCTGCCCCGGCTCCAGCGGCTCGGGCCTGGCGGGCTGGCCGGGCTGCCTGCCGGTGTAGGAGGTGGAGCCGTCGCCGATGGGACGGGCTCGGTGGGCCGGCTTGCTGGGTTTGCCGCTCGGGGTGGAACCCGACGCCGGGCTCGGCCCGTCAGACGACGTGAGAGTGCCGCACCCCGCAAGCCCGACAGCGGCGGCACCTCCGACGCCGAGTCCGATGGCTCCCCTGCGGGTGCGAGTGCGCATGCCAGCTCCGTTCGTCACGTCCTGCGAATGGGTCACCCATTCAGAGGACGTGACGAGCGAAGGCGTTCCGTCTGTACTTCCCGATTACGTAACAGAACCCCCCAAGGAGAACTTAAGCCCCGAAAGCCTTGTCCTTGCCCTTCACGGGCTTGGCGCCGGCGCGCAGATGGGCCGGGACGAGATCGATCGCGGGCTCGGAGTACCCCACGGACACGATCTTGTCGCCCTGGTACGTGAAGGTCGTCAGCGAGGCGAGCGTGCACTGCCGCTTGCGCGGGTCGTGCCACAGCCGGCGCCGCTCGACGTACGACCGCACGATCCAGATCGGCAGCTGATGGCTGACCAGCACCGCCTCATGCCCTCGCGCCGCGTCCTTGGCGGCGTCCAGCGCCCCCATCATCCGGACGACCTGGTCGACGTACGGCTCACCCCAGGACGGCTTGAAGGGGTTGACGAGGTGCTTCCAGTTGTCGGGGTTCTTCAGCGCGCCGTCGCCGACGCCGAAGGTCTTGCCCTGGAAGACGTTCTCGGCCTCGATGAGCCGCTCGTCGGTCGCGAGGTCGAGGCCGTGCGCCTTGGCGATCGGCGTCGCGGTCTCCTGCGCCCGCTCCAGCGGGGACGCGCAGACGTACGTCACGTCCCGCGAGGACAGGTGCTCGGCGACCCGGTCGGCCATCTGCCGGCCCAGCTCGGAGAGGTGGTACCCGGCGAGACGGCCGTAGAGGACCCCATCCGGGTTGGCGACCTCGCCGTGCCGCATGAGGTGGACGACGGTGATGTCAGTGCTGCTCGTCATGCTGCCGTGGCCTCCGCTGCCGCACGGGCCGCCGCCGGAAGGGCGTCGGCGATCCTCTGAACCGCCCGCTCGTCGTGAGCGGTCGACACGAACCACGACTCGAAGGAGGAGGGCGGCAGATAGACGCCCTGCGCCAGCATCGCGTGGAAGAACGCGGTGAAGCGGAACGACTCCTGCTTCTTGGCGTCCTCGTAGTCGCGCACCTCACGGTCGGTGAAGAAGACGGAGAACATGTTGGAGGCGGTCTGCAGCCGGTGCGCGACGCCTTCCTTGGCGAGCGCCTCGGTGACGAGCGACTGGATCTGCGTGGACACCGCGTCGACCTTGTCGTACGCCGCCTCGTCGAGCAGCCGCAGCTGGGCGAGACCGGCGGCGGTGGCGACCGGGTTCCCGGAGAGCGTGCCGGCCTGGTAGACGGGCCCGGCGGGGGCGAGGTGGGCCATGACGTCGGCGCGGCCTCCGAAGGCGGCGGCGGGGAAGCCACCGCCCATGACCTTGCCGAAGGTCATGAGGTCGGGGCGGACGCCGTCGATGCCGTACCAGCCGGCGCGGCTGGTACGGAAGCCGGTCATGACCTCGTCGGAGATGTAGAGGGCGCCGTTCTTGGCGCAGGCGTCCTTGAGGCCCTGGTTGAAGCCGGGCCGCGGCGGGACGACGCCCATGTTGCCGGGCGAGGCCTCCGTGATGACGCAGGCGATCTCGCCGGGGTGCCGGTGGAAGGCCTCCTGGACGGCTTCGAGGTCGTTGTACGGCAGCACGATGGTGTCGCCGGCCTGGGCACCGGTGACGCCGGGGGTGTCGGGCAGCGCGAAGGTGGCCACTCCGCTGCCCGCGGCGGCGAGGAGCGAGTCGACGTGGCCGTGGTAGCACCCGGCGAACTTGATGACCTTGGTGCGCCGGGTGAAGCCGCGGGCGAGCCGGATGGCGGACATCGTGGCCTCGGTGCCGCTGGAGACGAGCCGCACCTGCTCCAGGGGCTCGATGCGGTCGATCATCTCCTCGGCGAGCGCGACCTCGCCCTCACCGGGCGTGCCGAACGACGTACCGCGCGACACGGCGTCCTGCACGGCGGCGATCACGTCCGGGTGCGAGTGCCCGAGGATCATCGGCCCCCAGGAGCAGACCAGGTCGACGTACTCGCGTCCGTCTGCGTCGGTCAGCCAGGCGCCCTTGCCGGACACCATGAACCGGGGCGTGCCGCCGACGGCGCGGAAGGCGCGCACCGGGGAGTTCACGCCGCCTGGCGTGACGGCGGCCGCACGGTCGAACAGGGCCTGTGAGGCAGGCGCATCGTATGAATAGGGCGTTTCACTCATGACCTGCGACTTCTCCGACCTCTCGGACTCCGGTTTGCCGACTTTCCTCCTCAGGGTAGGCCAGCGCCGCCCGCCGACCGCGGGCTGAGGTGCGGTGGCATCTGCGAAACTGGGACCTGATACACACAGCTCGTACGGCCCGTGGTGTTCGACAGGCCGCGAAGATCCTTGTGAGGATCCTGCGGACAGGTGTTTCAACGCACGTTTCGGCGGGCGGCCGTGGGGGAGGTCACTGACACGATGATCGGGTTGCGCGGCGGGGGCCACGCGTCCTAGAAAAGCAGTCGGGTGGAGATATGCATCGCGGTGGCGGACTGGGCGAGGGGACTGATGACCTGGGTCCTCGACGTGCCCGGCGGGGAAGGCACCGACGCGACGCGGAGGAAGCCGCGGAAGCGGCACGCGTACCGAGTGAGTCAGAGCAGGACGAGCGACGTATCGAACGTCGGATCGACCGGCTGAGGGCGGGGAGCAGGAATGGTGGTCGGGTGGGGGTGACGTACAAGTACTTCGGTGCGCCCGACGGCGCGACCGCGGCCCGCGTCCCGATCT
Source organism: Streptomyces sp. NPDC057280 (assembly GCF_042668605.1). Classification (NCBI taxonomy): domain Bacteria; kingdom Bacillati; phylum Actinomycetota; class Actinomycetes; order Kitasatosporales; family Streptomycetaceae; genus Streptomyces; species Streptomyces sp. NPDC057280. The sequence continues at coordinate 73,324 of NZ_JBHUYR010000003.1, read as the reverse complement.
CGATGCGCCCCGAGGAACTCGGCGGCGACGAGCTCGGGATGAACGGCATGTTCACCAAGATCAAGCCGGAGACGATGGCCGCGATGGTCCTCACCGGCATAGAGGGCGTCCCGCTGCACAAGGTGCCCCCACTGGAACTGGTCGTCCTGCACCCGGACTACGCCGTGGTCAAGCTCCCCATGACGGTCGTCGACCCGCTGCGCGGCATCGGCGAGGAAGCGGTGGGCGCGGCCGCGTTCATCTGGTCGACGGTGCCGGACCGGGGCGGTCCGCGGGACGCGTTCAACGTGTACCAGCTGCTGCACGAGTGGCAGGACTTCAGCCATCGCTTGCATGAGGCGGGGCATCAGCCTTATTGCCTTGTGTGGCCCTGATCGGTCTGAGCTGGGGTTTCTTGCGGGTTGGGCGGGGTCTTCGGGCCTCGCCCTTTTTGGTGCCGGAGAGGCGCCGTCAGCCGGCCAGGGCACATTGAGGGCACATTGGTTTCGCTGGGGGCACTGATGTGCCCTCGGCTTCGCCGGTTTCCTGGGTCTCCGGTTCGGTGAAGGCGTCGTCGATCGCCTTGCGGGTGCGGGTCTCGCTCGGCCAGGCTCCTGGCCGAAGCGGCTGGACGGCGGGAGCTTGCGACCGCGGACTCGGTCACCGACGTGCTGGTGTGGCGGCTGCGCCGCATGGCCAACCTGCCCGCCGACGCCACCGCGATGCCCGAACGCGCCACCACCGCGGTCCCGGGCAACGGCCGCACTGCCCGGCCTTCGACGGGCCGAGGCGATCAACCTCGCAGGGCGCGATGATTCCGCACACACGCCGAGTCCCTCTGCCAAGGCCAAGGCAGGGGGGCAAGCGTTCGGTGGGCGATCACCGGAACCACTGGGCACGAGCGCGTAGCCCGTTCCGAAGGTGAGCTTCTCGTTGGGCAGCCACTTGGTTCGCGAGCTCATCGGGACCAATCGCGCTCAGAGCCCAAAGACTGCTGACACTACGGGCCCACTCCCAGAGCAGGTCATCCACAGGCATGTGGAAGGGCAGCACGGGAATGCCGTGCGCATCGAAGGGATCGGCATCGAGGTACCGCAGACCGCCGGTGCCGCACAGATAGTGGGTGCTGCCAGTGGCTGCCGCGAGATCCGCCAGGCGCTCGGAGCGACCCGGGCGGGTCGGGATCTCACTGCTGTCCCGCACGTCCCCTGACCATCCAAGGACCGTGAGCAGGGCAATCGTCGATGTTCTCGCGAGGTCGGCCACGCGGTCCGAGGTGTCGAGCGTGTCCAAGACCGCGTCGAGAACGTCGAACACGGCCCTCCGGTGGGGGCTTCGGCCGTAGTACTGGCGCACGAGCAGCTGGACCGTCCGGCGCGAGCGCTGGGGGTCGACGAGCCGCGCCTGACTGATCAACGTCGAGCGCCCCTGGGGAAGATGCGTGGGGAGCGTGAGCCACTGCCAGCGTGCGGGCTCGTCCAGGGCGGCGAGGCGGGCGCGGTGCTGGTAGTCGCGCCGGGTGAACTGGACGTCGTCCAGGACGATCCACCGGTCGGCGGCGTAAAGCTTGGCCAGCGTGGACAACCTCGGGAAGAGGTTCGGCTGGTGGATCGCGCACACCCCGCCTTGTGGCGGGTCAGGTGCTGATGAGGCGGCTGTCGAAGCCGGCCCGCAGAAGGCGCTCGTAGGCGTCATGCACATCCCCCGGTACGTCCTGCTCGACGGCGAAGCCGAGCTTGGGGTACTCGATCACCCTCTGCAGGTCGCCGACGAGCATGTCGACGACGAGCCTCTCGTCGCCGATCGACTTGATGTAGTCGTCCAACTCCAGTGGCTCGGAAGCGCAGACGACGTCGGCCTCGGGCCACAGCTTGCGGCAGGTCGCGTAACTGCGGCGCTCCATGTACGGCTTGGAGATCAGCAACAGCGAGTCGACTGCGACGCCGGCCTCGGCCAGCAGCTCCCGCGAGAGCGTGATGTTCTGGCCGGTGTTGGCGGCCTTCGGCTCGACCAGGATCGCCTCGTCCGGCACGCCCAGGCCCAGGGCGTGCTCGCGGTAGTGAACGGCCTCGCCGCGCGGGAAGCGGGCCCGAGTAGTGGGGCTGTTGCCGCCACTGAACACAACGACTGGGAACAGCCCGGCGCGGTAGAGGTCGGCGGCTGCGGTCGCCACGCCCAGGTCGTGGCTGCCCAGGCCGATCGCCGCCGAACAGGGCCGCAGCTCGTGGCCCATCTGGTGGTAGTTCCAGATCAGCGTCGCGTCGTGGAACTGCTCGTCGGTGATCTGGCGCTGCTGGTGCTGCGGCACTGGCACTCCCTGGCTCATCCTTGCTGGCCCTTTCGGATGCCCTCGATGCTGCGCAGCTGGTGGCTCAGCCCGAACTGCTGGGCCACCTGTGCCGCCTGGTCGAGGACGGACAGCCCATCATTGCGGGTCGCCGCATCCGACAGAAGGATGTGTCCGTAGGCGGTGTCCAACCGCACTCGCTGCATCGGGGAGTCGACCGTGCCGGTGGTACGCGCGATATCGATGTAGTGCAGCGCCTGGTCGAGGTGGCCGGCGCCGCGGTGGGCCAGGGCCAGCTTCTGATGCGCCACGGACCAGTCCTCCGGCTCGCCGAGTTCCTCGAACTCGCAGGTTGCCGCCGCCATGACCTCGGTGGCGTAGTCGTTGTCGCCCTCCTTGCTCAGCGCCGTCCCCACCCACAAGCGGGCCCGTGCCCGGTCCCGTCGGCTCAGGCGCTCGTCCCGCGCAAGCTGCTCGTACCGGCGGGCGGAGACCTCCAGCTGACCGGACATCTCCTGCACCACGGCGAGGGACAGTTCGATCTGGGCCACCCGGCGCGGGATGTCGAGCTCGCAGAACATGCCGCGGGCGGTCAGGTAGGACTGGCGAGCGGAGAGCGGGCCGAGGATCGCCCCTTGGTCGCGTTGCACATCGCCCAGCAGCACCAGTGAACGCCCGTACAGGTAGAGGCCCTTGTCGTCGAGATCCCGGGGTTCATGGCGCCCCAGCCACCGGTTGAGCAGGGTCGAGGCGAACGGGAAGTTCTGGCGGCTCACGCAAACCACGGCGCGCTCGATGTCCTCGGTCCACGTCTCGTAGTCCGCCGGCCGCGCGCTCTTCCGCTCGAGGAACAGCAGCGCTTCGAAGCGGGCGTGGGCCGCGGAGTCGGCGCGGGCTAGCGCGGTGTCGAGGATGGCCTGGGTATCGGGCCTGGGCTGCGTTTCGGCACCCAGGCTCTCCCACTTGGCCACCGTGCGCAGGGCCACGCCGAGGTGATCGGCGAAGGTGCGGGTGCTCATGCGCAGCGCGGCACGCAGGGCGCTCGCCTCCCGACCGCTCCAGTGCTGCACGTTGATCACGGCTGACCTCCCTCCGTCACGTATGGAAGCACTCTCCGTGACGATGTGGGGCGGCAAGTGCAACGGAAGTACAACAGCAGGTCATTTCGAGGCCGTTCGCAACAGTCGACGCTCTTGGTCATGGACGACGAACCCATCACCGAACGCCGCCCGGTCACCGGCCCGCTCGTCTTCGGCTACCTGCGCCACACCACCGGCGGCGCGAACCGACTCACCGCGCTCACCGGCTGCCTCGCTGAGTACTGCCGTCGGCACGAGCTGACGTTGTGCGGTGTCTTCACCGACCGCGAGCCGGCCGTCGCCATCCGCTCCCCCGCATTCGTCGGGCTCCTCGACGCCCTCGACCTCCCCGACACCTACGGCACCGTGATCCCGGCGCTTGGCCACCTCGGCCCCAGGCCCGTCGCGGCCGAGCGCAAGCGGCGGATAGCGGCAACCGGCGCCCGCCTGATCACGGTCCGCTCCACCAGGCCGACGGCAAGCGACGCGCCTTCCGTCCGCCTCCAGCACCAGGGAGGCATCTGATGTCCGTGCGCAGCGCGCTGCGCCGCGCCCCCATGCTCGGCGACATTCCCGGACTGCGCCTGCTGCGGGTCGGCGACGACTGGGATCTCGTACGAACGCCCGCGGAGACCGGATTTCTGGCCCTTGCCCATCTTCGCGCCCTTGGCGCCCCGATTGGGCCAGTGCTCTACGACGGTCCCCACGAGCGCCTCTACTACGCCATCCAGACCGGCACCGCCGACACCGGCTGGGACGACCTGCCCGTACGGCATCTCTCCAGCAACTCATGGCTTGTGGCACCCGGCCTGGAGCCGATGGACGACTGGTTCGGCGGCTGGTGCGAGCTCCCCGACGACGACACCCTCACTGACCCCGACGACCTGCGCACCGCGCTCCAGTACTCGTACGTCACGGCCGTCTGCCACGAAGCACCATCCGACGCCCGCCTCTAGACCGCCTTCCGACCCGAGCCCAAGGGGACACCCGTGACGACCCACCCCGTCTCACCCAACACAGTCCTCGCCAACGCCCTCCTGCGCGCGGAAGACGTCCTGACCCCGCGCATCCTGGCCACCCCGCCAGCGCGGATCGTCCTGGTCGTCGGCACCCAGATCAACGGTGCCCCGCACATCGGCACCTCCCTCGTGCAGTCCCTGGCCTTCGCGATGGCCGCTCGCCTGTGCGACCGTTTCGGCATTCGCACTGAGGTCCTCTTCAGCGCCCTCGACAACGCCCCGTACCAGCAGGCCACGGACCCGGTCAGCGGCCACCGCTACCAACGCGCCTACGCCCAGGCCGCCGACGAACAGGCGCTGATCGGCCTCGTCGACGCTCTCTATCAGCCCCTGTTCACCGCCCTCTCCCGACGCCTGGGTATCCCGTACCACGTCGAGACCTACACCCAGCAGCAAGCCGGCGAGCACTTCCGCCGCACCTGGCTGCGGCTCCTGCCCCGCCTCGACGCCGCCCGCTGGTGGCTCGCCCCCTCCACCGGCACCCCGCACCTCCGGGTCCCCTGCCCCCAGCCCGGCTGCGGCTGGGCCGAGAAGCACGCCGAACGCACGCGTGTACACCTCACCGACCGCGACACCGCCACCGTCGCCGCTGTCTGTCTCCACCACGGCCCCTACCAGGCCACCATCACGCCCACCGCCGGCGCCTACCTCGACCTGGCCACTCTGTACCGCAACCTCGTCAAGGAACTCGCCGTGACCAACCCTCGCGAGGGCGGCACCCTGCACGTCATGGTCAAGGGCGGCGACTGGGTCTTCGGCTCGCTCCTCATCGACGAAGCCCTCCAGGCCGTCGGCCTCAGCCGCGCCCAGCTCCCCGCGCGACTGTTCTGCCCCCAGGTCGTCACCGACACCGGCGCGAAACTCTCCAAGTCCCTCATCCGCGAAGGCCGCGCCACCTTGCCGACGGGCGCGGCGGACTGGATGCTCGACACCCGGAAATGGCCCGGCAGCGTCACCGAGTACGCCGACCAGCTGCTGGCCATGACCGAGACGATGCTGTCCGACCCCCGCCACTTCTTCCGCTCGTACTCCGCAGCCGAGATCGGCCGCCTGATCACCGCACCAGCACCCAGGAGCGTTTCCGCCCCATGACCGACACCACCGCCCGCGTTCGCGAACTCAACCTCTACCGCCAGTACTTCGACCTCGTCGCCGCCGGCACCAAGACCATCGAGGTACGGGTGAAATACCCCCACCTCGTCGACCTCGCCGCGGGCGAGACCATCCGCTTCCGCATCAAGGGCACCGACGAGACCTGCGAGGTCAAGGTCGTTCGGGTCACGGAGTACACCGACTTCGAGGCCCTGCTCCACGGTGAGGGACCGGCCAACGTCAACCCGACCGCCACTCACGACCAGCAACTCGCCAACATCCGCGCCATCTACCCACCCGAGAAGGAAGCCCTGGGCGCCCTCGCCATCGAGATCGCTCTGCCCTAGCCCTCGGTTCTTGGGCATCACGCCGAGGACGCGCGCCAGCTCCTCCGGTGACAGCGGCTGTCAACTACCCAGCGCGAGAAGGGCCGCCACGGCCGAGACCAGCGCGAGTACGGCGAACAGACCGGGATATCCGCCGAGCGGCCCGGCCAGCACGGCTCCCGCAAAGGGTGCCAGGGCGGAGGCGATGGTGGCCGGCGCAGCCAGGAGTCCGGAGAGGCGGGCGTAGTGGGTGGTGCCCCATCGGTCGGTGACGGCGGTGGCTTGGAGGAGGGTGAGGTTACCCCGCACCATGCCGGCCCCGATCGCGATGCCCACGAGGAGGGGGACAGGGCCTGAGACGATGGCGAACGCACCGGTCGTGGCCCCTCCGAGAGCGATCAGGGCGACGGTGCGGGTGATGACGCCGGTGCGGCGGGCAAGGCTCACGTAGAGAGTCCGACCGAGGGTCTGTCCCGCGCCGCCCAACCCGAGAACCCAGGCGGCGGTGGTAGGGCTGGCTCCGCGTGCCAGCAGCAGGGGAACGAGGGCGATGACGACGGCGTACATCGCGAAGCTGTTCAGTGTCAGCGCGGCGGCGAGCATCAGCAACGGTCGGCTGCGGGCCGCGGCGCCGGTGTTGGTGTCCCGTTGGGGCGTTGGCGCCGACGCAGATGGCCACGGTCCTCGTAGCGCGAGAGCATGCGCGGGGATGGTCACGAGGGCGAGGATCGCCGCGAGGACGGCGTACGTCTCGCGCCAGCTCAGATGCTCGGCGAGCGTGGCGGTCAGCGGCGCGAAGGCGGTGGAGGCCAAGCCTCCGGCCAGGGTGACGATCGTGAGGGCTCGGACACGCTGTCCGCCCCACCAGCGGGTGAGGGCGGCGAAGGCGGGCTGGTAGAAGGTGGCGGCCATGGCCACCCCGGCAAGCAGCCAACCGGCGGTGAACGCCGCAAGGCATGGCGAGTACGCGATGGCCAGCACCGTGGCGACGCCCAGGACGGAGCCGGTGGTCATTACGGCGCGCGGGCCTCGGCGGTCGAGGATGCGGCCGACGGGGATGCCGACGACGGCGGAGACCAGCAGAGCCGCGGAGAAGGCGGCGGCGGTGGCGGTCGGCGACCAGCCGGTGGCGGCGGTGATCTGCGGGTTGAGGACGGGGAAGGCGTAGTAGACGATTCCCCAGCTGGTGATCTGGGTGGCGCACAGGGCGGGCAGGGCGGCGCGGGGCCGCGACCGGTCCCCCGTGCCGGTCGCGGCCCCGCTGGTGTGGAGGGGGGTCATCTGCGGATCAGCAGCAGCCGCCCGCGACTGTGGGTTCCTTGGTCTCGGCGGCGGTCGTAGCCGTGTCGGTGCAGCAGGTACTGCCCGACTGCTTGGCCCGGGTGTCGGCGTGGGCCTTGACGACATACACCTCCCAGGGCTCCTGGCCGGGGCCGTGGACCCACACCTTGTCCTGGAGGGCGTAACAACAGGTCGTGTTGTTCTCCTCGGTGGTGACCAGGCCGGCCTCGCTCAGACGAGCGGTGGCGGCATGCACGGTCTCTGTCGATTCGACCTCTACACCGAGGTGGTCCAGGCGGGTTGCCTCGTCCGCCGTGCCTTCGATCAGGACGAGCTTGAGCGGGGGCTCGGTGATGGCGAAGTTGGCATAGCCGTCACGGAGTTTGGCGGGCTCGGTGCCGAACAGCTTGCTGTAGAAAGCGATGGAGGCGTTCAGGTCGGAGACACGGAGCGCGAGTTGTACGCGGGACATGGTGAACCTCCTTGTGCGGGTGCGGGGATCAGCAGCCGCCGGTCGTGGTTGCGGGGGCGCCGACACCGATTTGGAGAGTGGCCGGAGCGGCGCAGCAACCGCCGCTGTCACTGGCCTGAGAGGCATCGGGGTCGTCGTACAGGCCGGCGCCGCCGCACACGCCGGTCTCGGGCAGGGTCAGTTCCACGCGTTCGGCAGCGTCCTGGTCGCCGGCGAGGGCGGCGGTGATGGAGCGGACCTGCTCGTAGCCGGTCATCGCCAGGAACGTCGGGGCGCGGCCGTAGGACTTCATGCCGACCAGGTAGACGCCCTGCTCCGGGTGGGAGAGCTCGCCCACGCCGTGCGGGTAGACGGTGCCGCAGGAGTGGACGTTCGGGTCGATGAGCGGGGCGAGCGCGGTCGGCGCCTGGAGGCGCTCATCGAGGCCGAGCCGGACTTCAGAGAGGAAGGACAGGTCGGGGCGGAAGCCGGTCAGCACGATCACCTCGTCGACCGGGTCCAGACGGCGACCGTCCTCGGCGACCAGGACGAGCCGGTCGCCGTCGCGCTCCACAGCCTGTGTACGGAAGCCCGTGACCGCGCTGGCGTGGCCGTCCTCGACGGCGGCCTTGGCACGCAGGCCCAGGGCGCCGCGGGCGGGAAGCTGGTCAGCCTCGCCGCCGCCGAAGGTGCTCGTCCCGATCCCGCGGCGAAGAACCCAGGCCGCGTGCGTGCCCGGCTCCTCCTTTGCCAGGTCGGCGAGGTAGGCGAGGGCGGTGAAGGCGGAGGCGCCGGAGCCGATGACGGCGGTGCGCTTGCCCGCGTAACGGGCGCGTACGGCCGGGTCCTTGAGATCGGGGACGCGGTAGGAGATGCGGTCGGCCGCCGCCTTCTCGCCCAGGGCGGGCAGGCCGTCGGCACCGATCGGGCTCGGGATGGACCAGGTGCCCGAGGCGTCGATGACGGCGCGGGCGCTGATCCGCTCCTCGCGGCCGTCGGCCAGCTCGATGTGCACGGTGAAGGGCTGCTCGTCGCGGTCGGCGTCGACGATGCGGTCGCGGCCGGCGCGGGCGACGCCGGTGACCGTGGCGCCGTAGCGGACCTTGTCGCCGAGGACGTCGGCGAGCGGCTGCAGGTACTGCTCGGCCCAGTCGCCGCCGGTGGGGTAGGTGGCGCCGTCGGGGCGGACCCAGCCGGTGGAGGCGAGGAGCTTCTCGGCGGCCGGGTCGGTGACCTCAGCCCACGGGGAGAAGAGGCGGACGTGCGCCCAGTCGCGTACCGCTGTGCCGGCGGACGGACCGGCTTCCAGGACCAGCGGGTCGAGGCCACGCTCGACCAGGTGGGCAGCGGCAGCCAGACCGATGGGACCGGCACCGATGACTACGACGGGCAGCTGGCCGGTGGTGGGCGCGTTCACGAGATTCCCCTTTGTTTCGACATTTGTCGATGTCCTGAGCCGCCAGGATGGCACCTGTATCGACAAGCGTCAACATAGACATTCATCGAATCTGTGGCGGTCCGGCTTCCTGATTCGACATGTGTCAACATAGATGCATGTCGAACACCAAGGTGCTGCCGCTGATCGAGGCTGAGTCCGACGCCGTGGCGCCGTGCTGCCCGCCGCTCACCGAGCGGCCGTTCTCCGCGGAGGAGGCCGAGACGGCCGCGCGGATGTTCAAGGCGCTCGGTGACCCGGTGCGGCTGCGGCTGTTCACATCGGTCGCCTCGCACGAGGGCGGCGAGGCGTGCGTGTGCGACATCTCCGACGTCGGCGTCTCCCAGCCGACCGTCTCCCACCACCTGAAGAAGCTCAAGGAGGCCGGCCTGCTCACCTCCGAGCGGCGCGGCACCTGGGTCTACTACCGCGTCGAGCCGTCCGTGCTGGCCGCAATGGGCAAGCTGCTGACGATCACGCCGACCGCAGCCTGAAGGCGACCGGCAGCCGAGGGAACCCACCATTGGGGTCGGCCCGATGAGCCCATGGCCGGACTCATCCATCGGGTGCCGCAGTCGCACCACCCGCTGAAGGCCCACGACCGCGTTAGGCGGCTTCGGCGGGCTGCGGGTTCCAGAGCTGGGTGTACCGCTCCACCTCCTCGGGGCTCAGGCCGTTGTCGCCCTCGGTGCGCACCAGGGTGGTGTCCCACGGTCGGCGGCCGTCGGTGCGCGGGGTGAGCAGCACACCGAGGGTGGAGCTCTGTTCGGCCAGGCCGGTCTGCTGGTGCAACTGGTGGTGGCGCAGTAGCACGTACGACTGGAAGGCGGCTTCCACCTCGGGACCGAACCGCGTGGCGCATCCGAAGATGAGCTGGCGGGTGCCGGACGGGTCAATGGAACGGCGCCAGCGCCACTTGGATTCGTGGTCAGGCACCCCGCGCACGTCGGCCAGCATGTCCAGCAGCAGCTGCCCCCACTCGGCGCGCGCTCCGACCGGCAGCTTGTCCAGGTCGGAGAGCAGGAGCTGTCGGTTAGCTTCGCTGATCTGCGAGCGGATGGCGCTGGTGGCGACGTCCTCCATGATGAGGCGCATCACCCGATGGGCGTGGTCCGATCCCACCGGGGCCTGCGGGAGCAGCGGGGTGGAGAAATGGGTACCGCCGAGTGCGGCGACATCGGGGTTGAGGGGGCCCGGGGGTGCATCGGCGTCAGCCGCGGCGAACTCGTAGTAACGCACGGGCTCTTCGCCCAGGGCGACGGGAGGTTCGACGGCGGCGCGAAAGAGGTAATCCAGGACGGCGGTGGTAGAGCGCAGCTGGTCGAAGAGGAAGTCCCAGTCCCGCCGTGTCAGGGCGATCGTGGGGATGCCGATCGGCTCCAGCGAACAGATCGTGCCCTCGGGTACCTGCTCGTGGTCCAGCAGGAACACTCCGATCCACTCGTAGGCGTTGCCGTCGACGGTCAGCGTGCGCTCGCGGCCGTTGGTCATGTCGGCGGGCAGCATGCGCAACTGACGCACGGTGCCCTTGGCCTGGCGTACGGCCTTGGCCGCCACCTTCTTGATCCAGGCCACCTCGCTGTCCGCGTCCTTGGGCTGGATCGTGCGCGCCTTGACCTGGATCACCGCGCCGCGTCCGCCGGCCAGCAGCAGCCGGTCGCCGAGTTCGCGCTGCCCGGAGCCCTTGCTGGCGTAAGCGGACTGGAAGACGAAGTCGGACAGCCCCCAGGTGGCGGCGGCGGTGTGGGCTGCCGCCTCGGCACCCGGGCCGTGCTCCACGTCGGACGGCAGAGGCAGCGCCGGACGTATGCGCCGCACGTACTGCCCGTTCGCGGTTTCGACGATGAGCGTGAACGCGTCGGGGGCGCCGTCCTGGATGAACCGCCACAACGCGGGAGAAGCCTGATTGGTCACGCCCCCTATTAGACGCACCGCCCGGCCACCAACGCCCGCCCTTTTCTGGCGGTAGGTGTCACTCGGCAGTCTCCCGCCCGAACTGGAAGATGAGGGCCACCAACGCCAGCCCGAGCACCGCGCCGACGAGCTGCATGCCGATGAACCCCGCCACCGACCCCGGCGCGATGCCGGCGAAGGTGTCGGTGAAGGCGCGGCCGATGGTCACCGCCGGGTTGGCGAAGGACGTCGATGAGGTGAACCAGTAGGCGGCGCCGATGTAGGAGGCGACGGCCACGGGGGCGAAACGGAGCCGGTCGGTGCGGGCCAGGCCGAAGATCAGCAGGATCAGCCCGGCCGTCGCGACGACCTCGCCGAGCAACAGGTGCCCAGCTGACCGGTCGTGCGTGGACCACTTGACCAGCGGCTCGCCGAACATCGCGTCGGCCAGGACGGCGCCCAGAATCGCGCCGACGATCTGTGCGGGGACGTAGGCGGCCGCTTCCCGCACGGTGACGCCGGCGCCGCTTCTGCGAGCGGTCCACCACTCGGCGAGGGTGACGGCGGGGTTGAAGTGCGCGCCGGAGACCGGCCCGAGCAGGAGGATCAGGACGCCGAGGCCAAAGACGGTTGCCGTGGAGTTGGCCAGGAGTTGGAGGCCGACGTCCTTGGTTAGTTCGGTGGCCTGGATACCGGAGCCGACCACGACCGCGACGAGTACCGCGGTGCCGACCAGTTCGGCGGCGGCCTTGGCGAACAGCGGAGGGGCCTGGGGCGGGGTGGCGCCGGGGGCGGGCTGAGGCTCAGCGGCCGGGGCTATGGAGGGCTGCCCGGTTCCGTCGTGCTCGGTGGCCTCGGTGGCGGTCAAGTGGACTCCTCGGTGCGGGTCGCCGGCAGGCGGGTGATCAGGGGCAGGACCGCTTGACGTTGTTCTCGGCGGTGGCGCGCGCGGTCTCCGCGAGGTCGGCGAACTGGCCGGCGAGCGAGGCGATGACGTCGGGCTTGAGCCGGTAGTAGGTGAACCGGCCGCATGGCTCCGTCTCCACGACCCCCGCCTCGCGCAGCACCTTCAAATGGTTGGAGAGGTTGGTCTGCTTGGCCCCCGTCTCCTCGATCAGGTGCGTGGTGCAGAGCGTCTCCTTGGCCAGCAAGGTGACGATCTGGAGGCGGAGCGGGTCGGAGAGAACCCGCATCAGATCAGTGTCGACTGACGTCAGCATGGACTGATACTTTCACATCACTCCAGGCTGATACCAGCTTGGGCTGATCTCACCGAACGCCGGCCTCCCTGCCGAGAGCTGGAAACCGACTCCCGCACAACCCTCTTGATCCACTCCCGAAGGAAGAGCCGATGTCCTCCAGCCCGCTCGCCTCCGTCCTGTTCGTCTGTGTCCACAACGCCGGGCGTTCGCAGATGGCCGCCGGATTCCTCAACCACCTCGCGGGCGACCGGATCGAGGTCCGCTCCGCCGGCTCGATCCCCGGCGACCAGGTCAACCCCTCCGCAGTCGAGGCCATGAAGGAGGTCGGCATCGACATCGCCGACCAGAAGCCCAAGATCCTCACCACCGAGGCCGTCCAGGCGTCCGACTTCGTCATCACCATGGGCTGCGGCGACGCCTGCCCGATCTTCCCCGGCAAGAAGTACCTCGACTGGGCCCTGGAGGACCCGGCGGGCAAGGGAGTCGAGGCCGTCCGTCCCATCCGCGACGAGATCAAGACGCGCATCGAGGCCCTGATCGCCGAGATCGACGCCAAGCAGGAGGCGTGACCCCGTAACCGACAGACCCGATAGCGACGGCATACGCGAGGTCATCGTCATCGGCTCCTGCCCCGCCGGATACACCGCCGCCCTCTACACCGCCCGCGCCGAGCTCAAGCCTCTCGTGTTCGGCGGCGCGATCTTCGTCGGCGGTGCGCTGACGACGACCACTGAGGTCGAGAACTTCCCCGGCTTCCCGGAGGGCGTCGACGGCCCGGTTCTGATGGAGAACATGCGGGCCCAGGCGATGCGCTTCGGTGCCGAGATGGTCGACGATGACATAGTCGAGGTCGACCTGACCGGCGACATCAAGACCGTCACGGACACGTCGGGCACCGTGCACCGCGCGAGGACGGTGATCGTCGCGACCGGCTCCGGCTACCGCAAGCTCGGCCTGCCGCGCGAGGACGAGCTGTCCGGCCGCGGTCTGTCCTGGAGCGCCACCTGCCACGGCTTCTTCTTCCGCGACCGCGACATCGTGGTCGTCGGCGGCGGCGACACCGCCATGGAGGAAGCCACCTTCCTCACCCGCTTCGCCCGCTCCGTCACCGTCGTCCACCGCCGCTCCACCCTGCGGGCTTCGCAGGTCATGCAGAACCGCGCCTTCGCCGACGACAAGATCTCCTTCGCCTTCGACAGCGAGATCGCGGAGATCAGGGAAGCGGACGGCAAGCTCGCCGGAGTCGTCCTGCGCGACGTCTCCACCGGCACGACCCGCGACCTCGACGTGACCGGCCTGTTCATCGCCATCGGCCACAACCCGCGCACCGAACTCTTCAGGGGCCAGCTGGAGTTGGACAGCACCGACTACCTGAAGGGGCAGTCGCCGTCGACCCGTACGAACATCCCGGGCGTCTTCGGCGTCGGAGACGTCGTCGACCACACCTACCGGCAGGCCATCACCGCTGCGGCGAGCGGCTGCGCGGCCGCGCTTGACGCCGAACGGTACCTCGCAACCGCGGCAGACAACCGGGTGCAACAGTTGGCCCCCATCGCTACCGCCTGAGCTGCAAGAACACATCGGAGGCCGGATCCGCAGCAGTCGATCCGGCCCGCAGTTCAACCAGGAAGCAGCCCAGGGTCGCCACACCCCTGGCCCGCCTCGAATCCCTCGCGGAATATTTCGTGCTACTGTTTCGAGGTCTGATGCGAGGTGGTGTCGTGTGATGGCGATCGGTGAGCTGCAAGCGCAGCCTGGGATGCTCGTGCTCGCGCGCGAGTCCCGCGGGCTGACGCAGACCGAACTCGCCACAGCGATGACCAAGGCGTCACCCGGTGGCTCCACACCGGTATCCCAGGGATACGTGAGCCGCGCGGAAGCTGGCCGTCTCGTGGTCTCCGACGAGCGCCTGGAGCTGTACGCCACCGCCCTGGGATACCCAGCCGAACTGCTATGCCTGGACCCCCAGGTCAACGGCATCGGAGTTGGTCTGGTTCACCACCGCAAGAAGGCGTCTCTGTCCGCTTCCGCACTGCGACGTGTGCACGCGCACCTGGCTCTCGCCCGACTGCAGTTGGACGGCCTGACAGCAGCGGCAGCACTGCCGAAGATCACACGGCACTTCTTCAGAGTCCCGCTGGACGACCTCATCACCCCCAAAGACGCCGCGCGGCGCGTTCGCAGGGAGTGGGGCATCGCCCCCGGCCCGGTGCCCGACATGGTCGGAGTGCTGGAGAACGCCGGCGCCCTGGTGGTCACCATCGACCTGGACAGCGACCTTCTGGACGCCGTGAGCCAGTGGGATGAGGACGGACAGCCGCTACTACTCGCAAACACTCGGGCACCAGGCGATCGACGCCGTTTCAGCATCGCGCACGAGTTGGGCCATCTGGTGATGCACCCCGAGCCGGGAGCCGGGTCCACGCAGGAGAAGCAGGCCGACGCTTTCGCAGCCGAGTTCTTGATGCCGGCCTCCGACATCCGGGAGGCGTTCTCCGGCGGCGTCGATCTGGCCAAGTTGGCAGATCTGAAGCGCATCTGGGGCACATCCATGGGCGCTCTGCTGCGTCGAGCCCAGACCCTGAACGCCCTCAGCGATTGGCAGTACCGCAATCTCGTGATCGAAATGTCGGCGCTCGGCTACCGGACCGCGGAGCCCGTCGAGGTTCCGCCCGAACAACCGCAGCGCATCCCCGCTCTCGTACGCACGTTGCTGACCGATCACCAAATGCCTCTGGAGGATGCGGCAGCCTGCGCGCACCTGCTACCCGAAGACTTCCAGCGCCTGTACGTCGAGGGCGCCGCCTCATCCTCGTCCCCGGCAATTCGAAGGTAACCATGACCGACCGCTCCGCGCCGCTGCCCCGTCCTCGCTCCGACCTGACCGAGCCTCCCGACGCTGTCGGCGCGCGACCGCAGTCGGACAGCATGGAGCGCTTGCGGGATCGCATGCTGATCCAGGTCAGCACAGCCAGGCTCGGCTACGTCCAGGCACAGGTCGACCCGCGACGCAGCGGTCTCGTCCTTTGCGGCACTGACGCCGTGAAGAAGGCCAGTGCGCTGCGGTTCAGGGAGGGCTTCACCGCTCCCCTTCTCATCGACCCGGCCGTGTACGAGGTCAGCCCTGCGACCGAGGAGAACCCTTTCCCCTACGACGTCGAGCCCACGCTGTTCCTCGACGACCCTCTGGAGCTGTCTCTGGCCGAGCAGCGTGACGCCGGAGCAACTCTTCCCATGACCCCGACCGGGTACATCAGGGCCGAGGACTCCGACGCACTCAGGGCCGCTGTGATGCGTGTCCTGGAACTCGACGATCCAGCAGTGATCTTTGCTGCACCCATCGATGTCTCCTGGCTGCGTGACGAGGAATCGACCCGCCAGCTCATCGCCTACCTTCAGATGATCAAGGGCCCGACGGCCATCATGCTGGGCGGGCAGATGGATCCCCTCGGCCGCTACGCCAAGGCCGTGAACCATCTCAGGCAGCTCGTCGCGGAAGTTCCCGAGGCCGCGCTCCTGCGCACCGATCTCGCAGCGTTCGGCGCTCTGGCCTCCGGGGCTTCTTTCACCGCCTTCGGCGCGAGCAGCCGGTACCGGCACATCGTCGCCCCAGGTGAGACGGCCCAGACGAACAAGCGCGTCCCAATCCGATCACCGCACGTCCTCTTCCCCGAGCTGATGGCCTTCTTCCTAGGGGAGACGATCGCCAAACGCTACGGTGGCGCCGATGCACCGGTCTGCTTCTGCGCGTCCTGCGAGGGCAACCTGGCTCTGGACGCCTTCACGAGCAACCGCGACAAACTCCCTGCCGCAGCGGCGGCCCACAACGTTGCGGTCCTCATGGAGTGGCTGCGTACCCTCACCTCCGTCGAGCCTGGCATGGCGCGTCAGCAGTGGTGGTACGACCGATGCCGAAAGGCTCTCGACCAGTACGACGTGATCAACACGTCCATCAGGCAGCCCGGCGCATTCAAGTCTCGGCCACAGCTCGATCGCTGGGCCTTGGCTGCGCCCGACGAAGCCAGTGCGCCCCGCTCAGACAGCCGACGCTGAACGCAGGCGCTGATACAGATCCTCGACGAACCACCAGGCCGCAGCGGTGTGGCGTGGCGGCCTGTACTCCTCCGGCTCCAGCACCAGCTCCACGTCATCTCCCGAGACGAGGAAGACGCCGATGCCGTAGAAGTTGGCTTCCACGAGAGCCTCGTCCAGATGGACTGGATGACGATCCAACAGCATGGCCCGACGACAGAAGGGAGCAAACCGCCCCGCCCGTTCGAGGCCCTGGCGCCAGTTCGATGCACGGACTACAGCGAGATCTACCTGGAGGGGCCGCACGGCGCGTCGGGTGACCGTCTTTCGATCTCGATCCACCGCACCAGCCGGCAAAGCCCTCACTGCACGCCGAACTGTTTGGTCCAGCACCCCCAGCGGAACGGGGATACCGACCGGGAGGGCCAGCAGTCGCTCCAGATCGGCCAAGTGGTCCAACCGAGCGGCCGACGCTTGCTCTCGTCGCGCGTGCTCAGTCTTGTCCAGCCGGTAGAAACACAGCGCCTCGGCCCCCAAGACGGATACAGCCCGGGCCTGTCCATCCGGCTCCAGCAAGCTGCGGGAAGCCGCCTGAACAGAACCACCCATCAGGGAATTCGCCAAGGTCACCATGGCCCCCACCCTGCCTCACCGCGATTCGACCGCCCACAGCGGCCCTGCCGTTCATCCAACCCATATGGGTACGGACCGACCTGCCAAACAGCTCAAGCGGCCTCCCGGACACTGCCCCTCTGGGATCCTTGTCTGCATCACTGCCCCCAGCAAGGGGCGATAGACACGAACTCACGGCTGCCCTGTATGTGCCCCGAGGGCACATCCAGGGCACATGAGCTCGGGAAACGGCGTTGACTACTGAGAACTACGAAGAGGAGTTTCCGCAGGTCAACGCACAATTCAGCGAGAAACCCCAGGTCAGTGCCCTCCCGCCCCCAACCGCTGCACGAGTGGCAGGACTTCAGCCACCGGCTGCACGAGGCCGGGCATCAGCCGTACTGCCTGGTGTGGCCCTGAGCCCGTACTGCCCGGTGTGGCCCTGAGCCCGTACTGCCCGGTGTGGCCCTGAGCCCGTACTGCCCGGTGCGGTCCTGAGCCTTCTCACGCCTCACCGGCCTGCCCCGCCATCGCCGCCGCCCCACCCGTCGTCGCCGGTGCCCGGCACGGGCCGGCCGGGGCGGAGGCCGTGGTCGTGGGGGCCGGGCTGATCGCCTCCCCGGCCCGATCGACCAGGGTCAGACGGGCCGCCGCCGTCTTGAACAGGGGCTGCTTGGAGACCGGGTCCCAGTCGGTGAGCGTCGTCTCGTTCGCCGCTCGGCCGCCGTCCTTGCCGGGCCGGTCGCCCTCCGCCGTGTCCCAGTAGCCGTAGTGGAACGGGACGAACACCATGCCGTCCCGGATGCCCGTGACCCGCAACCGCCCGCGCAGCGAGCCGCGCCGGCTGGTGACCTCGACCAGGTCGCCCTCCGCCACACCGTGCCGCGCTGCCTCCCCGGCGGAGATCTCCACCCACACCTCGGGCGCGGCAGCGTTCAGTTGGGGGACGCGGCCGGTCTTGGTGCGGGTGTGGAAGTGGTAGACGGTACGGCCGGTGTTCAGTTGCAGCGGGTAGGCGGCGTCCGTGGGTTCCTCCGGCGGCTCGTAGTCCGCCGGCCTCAGGACCGCCTTGCCGTCCGGGTTCAGCGCGCGGTAGTCGTCCTCCGTCATCGACTCGCCCGTCATCACGTCCTTGCCGTACGACTCGCAGGTCTCCGGCGCGGCCCAGGTGATCCCGTCGGTGTAGAGGCGTTCCGTGCCATCGGGCGCCGCGCTGGTGCAGGGCCACTGGATGCCGCCCGCGGCGCGCAGGCGGTCGTAGCTCAGGCCGGTGTAGTCGCAGGGGCGGCCGCGACTGCACTCCTGCCAGGCCCGGAACGCCGACTCGGGGTCGTGCCAGGGGATCAGCGGGCCGTCGTCCTTGTCGCGGAAGTCCATCCGGCGGGCGTAGTCCAGCAGGATGTCGAGGTCCGGGCGGGCGTCGCCGGGCGGGTCGACCGCCTTCTCGCAGAGGTGGACCGTGCGGTCGGTGTTGGTGAACGTGCCGGTCTTCTCGCCCCAGGTCGCGGCGGGCAGGACGACGTCCGCGAACCGGGCGGTCTCGGTGAGGTAGAGGTCCTGGACGACCGTGAACAGGCCGTCGCCGCCCAGGATGTCGCGGATGCGGTGCAGCTCCGGCAGGGACACCGCGGGATTCGTGCCGGAGATCCACAGCAGCCGGATGTCGCCCTCCTCGGCCCTGCCGAAGATCTCCATCGCCGGGGTGGGCGGGGCGTTGTGCGGGATGCGGGACGGCTCGACGTTCCAGACCCGGGCGAGGTCGGCGACATGGTCGTCGTTCTGCCAGTTGCGGAAGCCGGGCAGGTCGCCGTCGGCGCCGCACTCCCGGGTGTTCTGGGCGGTGGGCTGGCCGTTCATCTGCAGCACCCCGCAGCCGGGCCGGCCGAGCATGCCCCGGATCAGCTGGAGGTTGTTGACCTGGCAGGCGGCGGCCGTGGCCTGGTGGGACTGGTAGACGCCCTGGAGCACCGTGGACAGCAACCGCTCGGCGCCGCCCAGGAGCTCGGCCGCCTCACTGATCTTCCGCGCCGGTACGTCACAGATCCCGGCGGCCCGCTCCGGGGTGAACCCGGCGACCCGCGCGGCCAGTTCCTCGTAGCCGACGGTGTGGGCCTCGACGTAGGCGTGGTCGACGCGGTCGGTGCGGATGATCTCGTGCAGGAGGGCGTTCAGCAGGGCCACGTTCGTGCCGGAGCGGGGCGCGAGGTGGACGGTGGCATGGCGGGCGACCTGCGTGGGGCGGGGGTCGACGCACAGCAGCCGTGGCGGATCACCGCCCGCCAGCCGGTCCAGGACCCGCATCCACAGCACCGGCTGGGTCTCGGCCATGTTGTGCCCGAACAGGGCGATGACGTCGGCGTGGTCGACGTCCGTGTACGAGGCGGGCTGCCCGTCGCAGCCGAAGGTCTCCTTCAGCGACTCGGCGGCGGTCGCCGTGCACAGCCGGGTGTTGCCGTCGAGGTGGGGGGTGCCCAGGCCGGCACGGGCGATCACGGCGAGGGTGTAGTACTCCTCCAGGAACAGTTGGCCGCTGGTGTAGAAGCCGAGGGCGTCGGGTCCCCGCTCGGCCAGCAGCCGCCGGGTGCGGGCGACGATCCGGTCCATCGCCGTGTCCCAGTCACACGGGACAAGTTGACCGTCCTCCCTGATCAGCGGGGTGGTCAGGCGGTCCGGGGAGTGGTTGGCCTGCCAGCCGAACAGGTCCTTCGGACCCAGCCGGCCGTGGTTGACCCGGTCCCCGGCCCGGCCGCGGACGCCGACGATCCGGCCGTCGGCGACCGCGACGTCCATCGCGTCCCCGTTGGAGTGCAGCAGCGATGCCGTCGGCACCCACCGCCGCACTCCGTCCGCGGTGACACCGGGCGCCAGGTAGGAGTCGACGCGCACCGGCCACGTACCGCCGCGGCCGTAAGGTGTGCGCTCGCCCCAGGGCTGCGCGATCCGGTCCACCTCGGGTTGCACGGGACTCAGCGCCTGATCACAGCGGGGACATGCCCGGGTCCTCGGGGCGGATCCGGCCGCGCCAGCCGCCGCTCTCCGCGCCGCTCTCGACGTAGTCCTTGAAGCGGCGCAGGTCGCCGGAGACCCGGCGGTCGATCAGACCGAGCGCGTCCGCGCCCTTCTCGGCCATGCCGGTGGGCTCGACGTCCATGGTCAGCTCCACCTTGGTGTGCATGTCGTCCACCCGCTCGAAGCGGACCGAGCCGCGCTGCTGGGTGTCGCCACCGACCGTGCGCCAGGTGATCCGGTCGTCGGGCAGCTGGTCGACGATCTCCGTGTCGAACTCGCGCCGGACGCCTCCGATGCTGGTGGTCCAGTGGTTGTGCCGGTCGTCGAGCTGAGTGACCTCGTCGACGCCCTCCATGAACTTCGGGAACTCCTCGAACTGGGTCCACTGGTTGTACGCCCGGTGCAGCGGCACCTCCACCTCGACCGCCTTCTTGACCGTGCTCATGAGTTCCTCCCTGTTCTTCGTTCTTGGTTCCGTACGTGCACGGCGCCGAGTACCCGGGAGGCGTCGCCTCACCCCGACGGGGAACCCGGCCGGTGAGGAAACACGGGTGACGAAAGAGATGCCGATGAACGACCGCAGCGACCCCGACGACGTCGTGCTCTCCCCGCACGAACGCCTCGCCCTGAGCCGGATGGAGGCGGAACTGAGCGCCGACCGGCGCCTCACCCGGCGGATGGGCCACCCTACGAACCGGCGGCCGCGCCGCCCCGTCTCCCGCAGCTGGCTGCCGCTGTCGACGGCCGCACTGCTCAGCGCCTCGGTGTCCCTCGTCGTCCTGGGCGTCCGCACCTCGGACCCCGCCGTCCTGTGGTGCTTCGCCGCGCTGTGGCCCCTCACCCTGCTCCAGGGATTCCGGCTGCTGTGCCGCGCCACCAGGGAAGGGGCCCGCCGGGAAAGGCGCGGCACACCGTGGCAGTGACCTCGGCGTCCGGACCGGGCGGTTCGCGGCGTACGGCACGACTGCGCACCAGCGACCTCCAGGCCCCCGGCATCACCAGGGTCCGCTGCGGACGGGGCTTCCGGTACGTCGATCCCGGTGGCCGCGCCATCACGGACGCCGCCGAGAAGGAGCGCCTGCGCCGGCTCGTCGTCCCGCCCGCCTGGGAGGACGTGTGGATCTGCCCCGCACCCAACGGGCACATCCAGGCCACCGGCACCGATGCCGCCGGACGCCGCCAGTACCTGTACCACCCGCGCTTCCGCGAGCAGCAGGAGGCGGCCAAGCACCGGCACGTCCTGGACGTGGTCCCCGCCCTGCCCCGGCTGCGCGAGCGTCTGGCCGCGGACCTCGCCGCCCGGGGCCTGTGCCGCAAGCGGGTGCTGGCCTGCGCGGCCCGCCTGCTCGACCTGGGGTTCTTCCGGATCGGCAACGACTCCTACCGCCGCGACAACGACACCCACGGGCTCACCACCCTGCTCCGCGAGCACGCCTCGTGCCGAGGCGGCGGGGTGTGCTTCGCCTACCCGGCCAAGCACGGCAAGGACGTGGAACAGTCGCTCGCCGAGGACGCGGTGTGCCGGACGGTACGCGCACTGCTGCGCCGCGGCAGCCGCGGCGGCGACCGCCTCTTCGCCTACTGGCAGGGCGGCGCCTGGCACGACGTGCACGCCGACGACCTCAACACCTACCTGCGCGACCGCGCAGGCACCGACCTCACCGCGAAGGACTTCCGCACCTGGCACGCCACCGTGCTCGCGGCGGTCGCGCTCGCCGTCGCCGAGCCCGTCGCGTCCGAGTCCCGCGCGGCCCGCACCCGCGCCGAGAACCGCGCCGTCCGCGAGGTGGCCGGCTATCTGGGCAACACCCCGGCCGTCTGCCGCGCCTCGTACATCAACCCCCGGGTCGTCGAGCTCTACGAGCAGGGCCGCACCATCGCCCCCTGCCTGGACCGCCTCGGCGCGGACGTCCGCTTCGGCGAACCGGCCACCCAGGGGGCGGTGGAGGAGGCGGTGCTGCGGCTGCTGCGGGACAGCGATCAGCAACGAACACACGACAGGAGGCGGCCATGAACGCCGACGCAGGACTCCGGGGGTCGTACTGGCTCGAGACCGCCCCGCCCGGCGACCCCGCACCCCCGCCCACCGGCGATCTGAGCGTCGACGTCGCCGTGATCGGCGGCGGCATGGCCGGGCTGAGCACGGCCTGGGAACTGGTCCGGGAGGGCCGCGAGGTGGCCGTGCTGGAGGCCGGCCGGCTCGCCGCCGGGGTGACCGGCCGCACCACGGCCAAGCTGAGCGCCCTGCACACCCTCGTCTACGACCGGCTGCGCCGCACGCGCGGACCGGAAGGGGCACGGCTGTACGCCCTCTCGCAGACGGAGGCGATCCGGCACGCCGCGGAGACCGTGGCGGAGCTGGGCGTGGACTGCGACTGGGAGGAGGCGGCCGCGTTCACGTACGCCGAGGACGCGGACGCCGTCGCGGAGCTGCGGGCCGAGGCGGAAGCGGCGCGCGAGGCGGGCCTGGCGGCCTCCTTCGTCACCGACACCGACCTGCCGTTCCCGGTGGCGGGCGCGGTCAAGGTGGTGCGCCAGGCCCAGTTCCACCCCCGCAAGTACCTGCTGGCGCTCGCCGAGGATCTGCGCAGGCGCGGCGGCACGGTGTACGAGGACACGCGGGTCGTCGCCCTTACCGAGGGCGAGCCGTGCGTCCTGACGACCGACGCCGGGGTGACGGTGCGGGCCAACGACGTGGTCGTCGCCACCCACTACCCCGTGTTCGACCGGGCCCTGCTCTTCACCCGCCTCTCCCCCCGCCGCGAGCTGGTCGTGGCCGGGACCATCGACGCGAGCCGCGCCCCGCGCGACATGTACATCACGACGGAGCAGAACACCCGCTCGGTGCGCAGCGCGCCCTACGGCGACGACGAAGGCGTACGGCTGCTGATCGTCACCGGCGAGCACTTCACCCCCGGCACCGCGGACGTCGACAAGCGTTTCGCGCGGCTCTCGGAGTGGGCCGGCGACCGCTTCCCCGGGCTGACCCTGACCCACCGCTGGGCGACCCAGGACAACGACTCCACCGACTCCGTGCCCCTCGTCGGCCCCCTCCACCCCGGCAACGGGCACACCTACGTGGCCACCGGCTTCGGCGGCTGGGGACTGAGCGGCGGCATCATGGCGGGCCGCCTGATCACCGACCTGATGGCCGGCCGGGAGGTCCCGTGGGCGGGCCTGTACGACCCGCGCCGCCTCGGCTCCGTCGTCCGCGAGGGCGTGTCCTTCCTCAAGCACCAGACGCAGGTCGCCCGGCACTTCGTCGGCGACCGGCTGCCGCCCCTGTCGGGTCCGGCGCCGGAGGACCTCGCGCCGGGCGACGGCGCGGTGATGCGGGTGGGCGGCCACCGGTGTGCCGTGCACCGCGACGAGAACGGACGGCTCCGGGCGGTCTCGGCGAACTGCACCCACCTCGGCTGCGTCGTGGCCTTCAACCACGCCGAACAGGCGTGGGAATGCCCCTGTCACGGCTCCCGGTTCGCCCCCGACGGCAGCATCCTCCAGGGGCCCGCGGTACGTCCGCTGGAGCGGCGCGACCTCTGAGGACGACAAGGACGACCGTTTTCCCGCGGCTCAGGAGGGAACTCGGCCGACAGCTCGACGAGACAGAGAGAAGTTGAACCGCCGTGACCGCGCCCACCGTCAAGAACGACACGTCCGACGCCCTACGGGTGGCCAAGACGGGCTGGAGGAAGGCCCGCACGCTCCGCGACAAGGGCGTACGCACCTGCCTCTCCCCCGTCGACGACGGCATCCGCCCGTCCGCCACGGACACCAGCGGCGAGTGGAACATCGTCCGCGGCGACGACTGACCGGCCCCGCCGTCCGCCCCACCGCCCCCACCCCCTCACCCCCCACCAGGACCCCCATGCCCTCCACCACTGTCGGCTGCCCCACTCCCGCCGACCCCCGTCGCTGCTTCGTCCCCCGGGGCGTGTACGCGCCGCAGGCCGACACCCGGCTCCTGGGGCGGGCCCTGCACCGGGAACCGATCACGGACCGGACGCATGTGCTGGACCTCGGCACCGGCAGCGGGGCGCTCGCGGTCGAGGCGGCCCGGCTCGGCGGCCGGGTCACCGCGGTCGACATCTCCTGGCGGGCGGTCGCGGCCACCTGGCTCAACGGCGTGCTGAACGGCCAGCGCCTGCGCGTCCGCCACGGCGACCTCGCCTCGGCGGTCCCCGGCCGCCGCTTCGACCTGGTGCTCGCCAACCCGCCCTACGTCCCCGCCCCCGGCGCGGCCCCGACCCGCGGCCCCGCCCGTGCCTGGGACGCGGGCCCGGACGGCCGCCGGCTGATCGACAGGGTCTGCGACTCCGCACCGGCGGTCCTGAGACCCACGGGGGCCCTGCTTCTCGTCCACTCCCATCTGTGCGGGGTCGACGCCACCCTGACCCGCCTCACCGAGGCGGGTCTGCGCGCGGAGGTCGTCGACCGCACCCGGCTGCCGTTCGGCCCGGTGCTGCGCTCCCGGCTCGACTGGCTGCGCGAGCGAGGCCTGGCGAACGGCGACACGACGGAGGAACTGGTGGTGATCCGTGGCCGCGCCTGCTGACCGCCCCCGCCGCGTCCGCGTCCAGCGCGACGGGCCCCTGCTGATCGAGGGGCCGGTCGAAGTGGTCGACGAACACGGCGAGGTGACCGTCTCCGACCGTTTCGAGGTCGCGGTGTGCACCTGCCGCCGCAGCCGCCTGTACCCGTGGTGCGACACCAGCCACCGCCGCCGCGAGCGCCGGACCGGCACAGCGGCCGACGAAGGGCGCCGGACATGACCGACGCCTCCCGGCACCGGCCCGCGCCGCTCCCCACTCCCCGCGGCCCGCTCTCCGCCGCGGTCCGGGCCGCTCTCCTGGGCGGCCCGGCCCCGACGACCGTCCCGGAGGACGCGCCCGCCTACGGCGACGACCTCCAACTCGCCCTCTACACCCTCTACGAGCTGCACTACCGCGGCTTCCGCGACGTCCCCGACACCCTGGAGTGGGACAGCGCCCTGCTCGCCTGCCGTGCCGCCCTCGAAGACCGCTTCCTGCGGGCTCTGCGTGAGGACGTCCCGACCACCGGCACGACCGCCACCACCGCCCTCGACGAGCTCCAGGTCGAACCGACCGCCGACCCCGACGGCACGAGCGTGTCGTTCTTCCTGCGCGACGAGGGCACCCTCGACCAGCTGCGCGAGTACGCGGCGCTGCGCTCGCTCTACCACCTGAAGGAGGCCGACCCGCACGCCTGGGTCATCCCCCGGCTGCACGGTCGGGCCAAGGCGGGGATGGTCGCGGTGGAGTTCGACGAGTTCGGCGCGGGCCGCCCGGACGAGATCCACGCGGAGCTGTTCGCCGACCTGATGACGGACCTGAAGCTGGAGACGGCGTACGGACACTACGTCGACGCGGCCCCGGCCGAGGCGCTCGCCGTCGTCAACATGATGTCCCTGTTCGGTCTGCACCGGGCGCTGCGCGGCGCGCTGGTCGGCCACTTCGCCGCCGTCGAGGTGACCTCGTCCCCCGGCTCCCGCCGCCTCGCCGAGGCGCTGCGCCGGGTGGGGGCGGGCCCGGCGGCCGTACGGTTCTACGCCGAGCACGTCGAGGCCGACGCCGTGCACGAGCAGGTCGTACGACAGGACGTCGTCGCCGGTCTCCTGGAGAGCGAGCCGGAGCTGGACGCGGATGTGGTGTTCGGCGTCCGCGCGACGACGTACCTGGAGGACCGCCTGGCCGCCAGGCTGCTGGGAGCCTGGCGGCAAGGGGCGACGGCACTGCGCGAGCCGTGACGGGTCAGTCCCGCGCGGGCCCGAACACCGGCGGCCGCAGATGGTCCCCCGCGGGCCCGGCGTCCCCCTCCTCCCAGGCGGGGTCGGGTGAACGACATCCGCTCGTCCCCGTCGTCCCGCCGCACGAACAGGCTCCAGGACGCTAAGCCGCCCCCGGCCCCCGCCGGATGGGCGCGATCACTCGCCCCGCCCTGGGTACGGGTACTCGTCCTCGCCGTCCGCCACCACGGTGAAGTGCCGCTCGCCGCCACCGCCCTCCAGTTCGTCGAGCACGGCGACGGCCAGATCCTCGGCGCTGATCCACGACCGCCCACCCGCATCCGCGAGCAGCGTGTCGGTGCCCCGCCGGTAACGCCCGGTCCGCTCACCCGGCTCCAGCAGGCCGGGCGGGCTCAGATAGACCCAGTCGGCGCCGAAGTGCCCTTCACAGGAACGGAGTTGGGCGACCCCCGCCTCGGCGACGGCCCGCAGCGCGTCCGGCACGTACACGGGGTCATGGGCGACCAGCAGCTCCCCCGCCCCCGGGCTGCGCAGGGCCCCGGCCCCGCCGACCACGAGCACCCGGACACCGAGCCGCGCGGCGGTGTCCAGCACGGTCCGGGTCACCCCCACGAGAAACCCCTCATCGGCCGGATGACTCCGCACGGCGAGAACGAAGGCGTCCGCACCGGACCCGGCTAGCACCTCGGCCAGGGCCGCCGGGTCACCGGCGTCGACCGCGACCCCGGTGACGCCGTCCCCCACCGTCTCCCCCTTCCGCGACAACGCGAGCACCCGATGCCCGCGCGCCCCGGCCTCCGCGCCCACACGACGTCCGACCATCCCGGTGGCACCGAGCACCACAAGATTCATCTCAGTCCTCTCCCGATCCACTTGCCCCACCCCGGGGCATCCAGTTGCGCCGCGAGCATCGCGGCCAGCGCCAGCACGAACCCGAGGGTCTGCGGCAGGTTCAGTGACTCGCCCAGGGCGACGCCCACGACGGCGGCGACCAGCGGGGACAGCAGCACCAGCGGGGCCGACGCGCCCACCGGCAGCCTGCCGATCCCGCGGGACCACAGCATGTGGGCGATGAGCCCGCCCATGCTGCCGAGCCACAGATATCCGGCGGCGGCCCCCGAGTCGATCCGCTCCGGCACTCCCTCACCGAGCAGGACGAGAGGCACCAACACCAGCCCGCCGACCGTCAGTTGCCAACTGGCCAACGCCAGTGGCCCGACCCCTGCCGGCCGCCCCCAGCGCTTCAGCAGCACCACCCCGGCGGCCATGGACGCCGTACCGGCAAGCCCCGCCACCACCCCCACCGCATCCAGTCGCGCCCCCGGCCCGAGCACCACGAGCCCGACCCCGACGACACCGGCCACCCCCCAGCCCCAGCGCCACAGGGTCGGCCGGTCGTGCAGCACGGCGGCGGCGAGCCCGGCGACCAGCAGGGGCTGGGTGGCGCCGAGCGTGGCGGCGACTCCGCCGGGGAGCCGTTCGGCCGCGACGAACAACAGGGGATACAACGCACCGATGTTGAGCACACCGAGCACCGCGGCCTTCCACCACCACGCCCCGCGCGGCAGCACCCGGGTCAGGGCGAGCCCGACCAGCCCGGCGGGCAGGGCACGCATCAGCCCGGAGAACAACGGATGCCCGGGCGGCAGCAGTTCGGTGGTCACGGCGTACGTGGTGCCCCAGGCCGCCGGGGCGAGCGCGGTGAGCGCGACGGTGGCGGCCTGCCGCGCCTGCGAGGTCTCCGGCGGTCGTTCGAGCAAGGCAGTCATGAGGCGAGTGTCAGTGCCAAGACCGATGAATCCAAAGCATCAGTCCGATAGCACCCATGCACAGCACCCATACATAATGCGGCCATGGACCTCCAGCAGATGCGCTACGTCGTGGCCGTCGCCGAAACCCGCAACTTCACCCGCGCCGCCGAGCGCTGCGAGGTCGTCCAGTCCTCCCTCAGCCATCGAATCGCCGGACTGGAACGGGAGTTGGGCGTACGGCTCTTCGCCCGCACCAGCCGCCGTGTCGAACTGACCAGTGCGGGCGAGGCGTTCGTCGCCGCGGCACGCGAGTGCCTGGCCGCGGCCGACCGCGCGGTGGCCGACGCCGCGGCCGCGACGGGGGTGGTACGGGGCCGGCTCGCCGTGGGCGTGATCGTGACGACGGCCGCGGTGGACGTACCGGAACTGCTCCAGCGGTACCGGGCGAGGCACCCGCAGGTCCGGGTCGACCTGCGCTCGGGACGCAGTGACGACCTGGCCGCGGCCGTCCGGGACGGCAAGCTGGACATCGCGTTCCTGGGCCTGCCGGAGAGCCAGCACCCGACAGACGTGGAGGCCATCGCCCTGGACCACGACAGACACGCCCTCCTCGTCCCGGCCGGCCACCCCCTGGCCGACACATCCCAGGTCACCCTGCGCGAGATCGCCGACGAGACGTTCGTGGACTTCGTCTCCGGCACCCCGGCCCGGGCCCAGTCCGACCAGGCGTTCGCCGCCGCGGGCCTGGTCCGTGACGTCGCCTACGAGGCGGGCGTCGTCGAGCTGATCACCCGCCTGGTAGCCCGCGGCCTGGGCGTGGCGCTCCTCCCCTCGGCCTTCATCACCCCACTCGCCCAAGCGGACCCGACCCTGGCCCTGGTCCCGGTGTCCGACGGCCCGAGCCGCATCGAATACCTCATCTGGAGCCGCTTCAACCCGAGCCCGGCGACAAGGGCGATGCTCAAGGTCCTGGGCGTACCGAACTGACCGACCGCGACCCGCAGCGCGCACCCGGCGACGGCGGGAAGGGGACGTGTCGGGGGGTGTCCGCCCGCAGCGGTTGGCGCGTCAACACGGGAGCCCTGTTATAGCTGCCCGATTCCGCGCCGTTCCGAGGACGGACACCCCCCGGCGCGGCCCCGACCCCCACCGAACCGCACCCGCGAACGCGAACCCCCACGAGCCCGCAGGTCAGCCCGAGCCCCCCACGGTGAACCCCATCACCATCCCGCCCCCGTCCCGCCGAACGGCGAACGGCGCACCCCCGTGCGCCAGCGCGACCTCCCGCACGATCGACAGCCCCAGCCCCGACCCCGGCAACGACCGGGCATCCGCAGCCCGATAGAACCGATCGAACACCCGCACAAGATCCTCGTCCCCGACCCCGGGCCCCCGGTCCAGCACCTCCACCCGCACCGCCCCCGCCCGCGCGGGCCCGGCCACCCGGATCTCGACCGGCCCCCGCCCCTCCCGGTCGAACTTCACCGCGTTCTCCACGAGGTTGGACACAGCTCGCGTCAGCATCCCCGGCCGCCCGTCGGTGGACGTGTCCCCGCTCGCCCGCACCAGGATCTCCCGCCCGGTACGCCGCCGAGCCACCCCCGCCACGTCCTCCGCGATGTCGGCGAGATCCACCCGCTGCGGCGGCTCGGTGTCGGACTGTCCCGCGGCCAGCTCGACCAGCTCGTTCACCAGGTCGGTCAGTTCCCGCGCCTCCTGACCGAGGTCGGCGACCAGTTCCTCCCGCGTCTCCGGGGGGAACTCGTCGATCCGCCGCAGCAACGAGATATTGGTCCGCAACGAGGTCAGCGGCGTACGCAACTCATGCCCCGCGTCCTGCACCAGCCGCCGCTGGTCCTCCTCCGACTGCGCGAGCCGCCCGAGCATCCGGTCGAAGGCCCGCCCGAGCCGCCCCACCTCGTCATAGCCGGTGACGGGCACCTGGACACCGAGCCGCCGGGTACGGGCGACGTCCTCCGCGGCGGCCGTGAGGACGACCAGCCGCCGGGTGATCCGCCGGGCCAGCCACCACCCGAACAGCCCGGCCCCGACCACGACGGCCGCCATGAGGATCAGCGTCCGCTGCTGAAGCGCCTGCAACAGGTCTTCGGTGTCACTGAACTCCTGGGCGACCTGCACGGCCCCCCGCCCGCCCCCGAGCGACACGGTCGCCACGCGGTACACGTCGCTGCCGACGTCGACGTCCTTGTGCTCGGTCAGCTCCCCGGCCGCCGAGGCCCGCGCGACAGCCCGGTCCGCATGCCGCACCGGCAGCCCGGGACTGCCGGGATCGACGACGGACCCGTCCGCCCCCAGCACCTGTACGTCCGTACGGGCCGGCCGCACCAGGTCATGCCCCGGCGCCGACGACGAGAAGTCCTCCGGCGACATCCGGTGCTGCCGCACCTCGTCCCGCAGATCCTGCACGACCTCGTCGAACACGGACTGCTGGTCGACCCGCACCAGCCGGGCGGCGGCGCTGTAGGACAGGATGCCGACGAGCACGGTGACGGCGGCGGTGACCGCCGCGAAGGACACGGCGAAGGTGGTCCCGAGAGACACCAGCCCGGGCCGCCGCCGACGCAGCAGCCGCGCGAGGCGTCCCACTCAGTCCTCCCGCAGCACGTACCCCACGCCGCGCACGGTGTGGATCAGCTGCGGCGCCCCCGGCTCATCCAGCTTGCGCCGCAGATAGCCGACGTAGACGGCGAGGTTCTTCGAGCCGGGCCCGAAGTCGTAGCCCCAGATCCGGTCGTAGATGGTCGAGTGGTCGAGCACGATCCCGGCGTTGCGGACGAGCAGCTCCAGCAGCTCGAACTCGGTACGGGTCAGCTCCAGCTCCCGCCCGTCCCGCCAGGCCCGTCGCGCCTGCGGATCCATGCGCAGCCCGGCGGCTTCCAGATACCGCTCGGCCACGACCTTCTGCGCGAGGTCACCGTTCCCCGGAACCCCACCACCGGCCGGGCCCGGACCGGTACCCGTACCACCGCCCGCGCCGGCGCCCACGCTTCCGCCACCGCTTCCGGTCCGCCGCAGCAGCGCCCGCAACCGGGCGAACACCTCTTCGACGTCGAACGGCTTCAGCACGTAGTCGTCGGCGCCCGCGTCCAGCCCGGCGATCCGGTCCTGGGTCTCCACGAGCGCCGTCAGCATCAGGATCGGCGTCCGGTCACCCTCGGCACGCAGCACCCGGCACACCTGGAGCCCGTCGATGCCGGGCATCATCACGTCGAGGACGAGCACGTCCGGCGGGGTGCGGTGGGCCTGCGCGAGTGCCTCGACCCCGTCGGCGACCGCGGTGACCCGGTAGCCCTCCAGGGTCAGGGCACGCTCCAGCGCATGACGGATGGCGCGGTCGTCTTCGGCGAGCAGCACGGTCTGAGGCACGCCTCCATAGTGCCAAGGCATCCGCCGGTTCAGCCGGGCGAGCGAGCCGACGATCAGCCTTTTTACCCGCCTCTCACCGTCACAGGGACAACCGCGCCCCCTACCCCTACCGTCTTCTCACCGCTTGGGCGCCAGCGCGGCCAGCTGCTCGGCGAAGGGCACGACCGTGAAGCCGCCGTCGGCCCCGGACCGCGCGCCCGGCAGCTCCGTCGCCGCCCGAGACGCCGTCGCCGCCTTCCCCGCCGAGAGCCCGGTCATCAGCCCGGCCAGCTCGCCCGCGGCCCGCTCGATCCGCCCTTCCAGCCCCTCCGCGCCCCAGTCCTCGGAGGCGGCGTAGACGGCGGTCGGGACGACCACGGCCCGCAGGTAGGCGAACAGCGGCCGCAGCGCGTGCTCCAGCACGAGCGAGTGCCGCGCGCTGCCCCCGGTCGCGGCGACGAGCACCGGCTTCCCGACCAGCGCGTCCTTGTCGAGGACGTCGAAGAACGACTTGAACAGTCCGCTGTACGAGGCGGAGAACACCGGCGTGACGGCGATCAGCCCGTCGGCCCCGGCCACCGCCTCCTGCGCGGCGGCCAGTGCCTTGCCCGGGAACCCGTTGGTGAAGAAGTGCGCGATCTCCACGGCGAGCTCGCGCAACTCGACGACCTGCACGTCCACCGGCGCCTCCGCCGGCGCCGCCCGCCCCACGGCGGTGGCCAGCCGGTCGGCGAGCAACCGCGTGGAGGAGGGCACGCTCAGTCCCGCCGAGACGACGACAAGCTTCATGACGACACAGTCTCCTTCTTCGCAGCGGCCAGCAGCGACGCGTGGGTGGGCGCCTCCGGCACATCATCCGGGCGTCCCTTCGCGAACTCCTCGCGCAGCACCGGAACGACTTCCTCGCCGAGGATGTCGAGCTGTTCGAGGACGGTCTTCAGCGGCAGTCCGGCGTGGTCCAGCAGGAACAGCTGGCGCTGGTAGTCGCCGGCGTACTCGCGGAAGGTCAGCGTCTTCTCGATGACCTCCTGCGGCGAGCCCACGGTCAGCGGCGTCTGGTCGGTGAAGTCCTCCAGCGACGGCCCGTGCCCGTAGACCGGGGCGTTGTCGAAGTACGGCCGGAACTCCCGCACCGCGTCCTGCGAGTTCTTGCGCATGAACACCTGACCGCCGAGGCCGACGACGGCCTGCTCGGGGGTGCCGTGCCCGTAGTGCGCGTACCGGGTCCGGTACAGCTCGATCATCCGCTTGGTGTGGTCGGCCGGCCAGAAGATGTTGTTGTGGAAGAAGCCGTCGCCGTAGAACGCGGCCTGCTCGGCGATCTCGGGCGAGCGGATGGAGCCGTGCCAGACGAACGGCGGTACGTCGTCCAGCGGCCGCGGGGTGGAGGTGAACCCCTGCAGCGGCGTACGGAACTTGCCCTCCCAGTCGACCACGTCCTCGCGCCACAGCCGGCGCAGCAGGGCGTAGTTCTCGATGGCGAGGTTGATGCCCTGCCGGATGTCCTGCCCGAACCAGGGGTAGACCGGCCCGGTGTTCCCGCGCCCCATCATCAGGTCGACGCGCCCGTCGGCCAGGTGCTGGAGCATCGCGAAGTCCTCGGCGATCTTCACGGGGTCGTTGGTGGTGATGAGGGTCGTGGAGGTGGAGAGGATGAGCCTCTCCGTCTGCGCGGCGATGTAGCCGAGCATGGTGGTCGGCGAGGACGGCACGAACGGCGGGTTGTGGTGCTCGCCGGTCGCGAAGACGTCGAGCCCGACCTCCTCGGCCTTCAGCGCGATGGCGACCATGGCCTTGATGCGCTCGCGCTCGGTCGGCGTCCGGCCCGTGGTGGGGTCCGGAGTGACATCACCGACGCTGAAGATCCCGAACTGCATGGCCGATCATCCTCCAAGTTGTTGACCGTTCAACCATACCCTTGAACGGCCACCACGCCCCGCCTATTCCTCAGCCGCGCTCCCCCTCTCCCCGGGTGGCCGAGGCGGCCGGCGCGGCGAGGAGCAGCAGCGCGAGGGCGGCCAGGAGGCCACCGAGCAGGGACGCGGTGCGGCGGCTCACGGGAGCAGCTCCGGCAGCAGCGAGGGCGAGGCCGCGACACCGACGCAGGGCGTGTCCGCCGAGGAGGACGAGAGCGAGGACGAGGAGGGCGAGGGCGAGAGCGAGAGGGAGGGTGCGGGCGACGGGCTCGCCGAAGCCGGGGCGAGCAGACCGTTCAGCAGGCCGGTCACCGGGTTCACCACGCCGTTCAACAGCGGCCGCACGAGCCGGACTTCACCCTCCTCGCAGCCGCCGGAAGCGCTGGGTGACGGGGTCGGCGCAGGGGAAGGAGATCCACCCCCGCCGGACCCCGCCCCGCCGGACCCCGCCCCGGCACCCGCACCCGCACCAGCGGCGCCCGTCCCGTGATCATGGCCCCCGCCCCCGTCCTCCCCCACGCCGGACGGGACACCGGCCACGGGAATCCCGCCGCCGCTTCCCCCGGCCCAGTAACCGCCCGCCGAACCGTCGCCCGCATTTCCGGCGGAGTTGTCGGACGGGCCGGTCTCGGAGCGGGAAGTGGGCTCGCGGGCGGGGGCTTCCGAGGCCGGCGGTGATGCGGTGTCGAGGGTCGGCGGTGTGGATACGCCGATGCCCGAGGCGTATCCGAGTATGACGACGACGGCCGCGACAAGTGTGCCCGCGACAATGTCGTCCCGATGGTCTCCTGGCCAGGATGCCCTGGCGAAGAAGGACATGGTCCCTCCTGATGACGCTGTGCGTGAACTACGGAGACCAGGAGTGCACTGCCGGGACGATTCCTTTCCGCTACGCGTCAGTTAATCGGTCGTTTCGTTGCCTCATTTCGCCCTGGGGGTGGTCTGTGAGAACGGACCTTGCCACCCCAATGCGCGCATTGCATTCCGTGAAGAAAAAGAAGGGCCCGTGAATTCGAACGGGCACGGCATTTCATTCTTCACCGAATATCCGTGAACGCATATGCCTCAGATCCCGGTTGACACCGACCGGACCACCCTCCATATTTACCTGCGTGACGCAGACACTGTACGACACAGATGACAGGCGGGACGACCTCCCCGCCCGCACCCGCTGGGCGATCCTGGCCGTGATCCTCGCGGCCGACGTCCTCGACCTCCTCGACGCGACGATCACCAACATCGCCGCCCCGACCATCACCGCCGACCTCGGCGGCGGCCCGGCCCTGGTCCAGTGGCTGGGCGCGGCCTACGCACTCGCCCTCGGCGTGCTGCTCGTCCCCGGCGGACGCCTGGGCGACAAGTACGGCCGCCGCAAGCTGTTCCTGATCGGCCTCGCCGGTTTCGTCGCCGCCTCACTGGCCTGCGGCCTGGCCCCCACCCCCGCCACCCTGGTGGCCGCCCGCCTGCTCCAGGGCGCCTTCGGAGCCCTGGTCGTCCCCCAGGGCTTCGGCATCCTCGGCGCCACGTGGCCCCGCGACCAGATCGGCAAGGCCTTCGCCCTGTTCGGCCCGGCGATGGGCCTCTCGGCCGTCGGCGGCCCGGTCCTGGCCGGCTTCCTCGTCGACGCCGACATCGCGGGCCTCGGCTGGCGCCCCATGTTCCTGATCAACCTGCTGCTGGGCGGCGCCGCCCTCCTCGCCGCCACCCGCCTGCTCCCCCGTGACACCGGCGACAGCTCCGTCTCCGTCGACGGCCCCGGCTCCGCCCTTCTCGCCGGCGCGATGCTCGGCGCCCTGGCCGGCCTGATCGACGGCTCGGCCACCGGCTGGACCGCCCGCCCCCTGACCCTCCTGCTCCTCGGCCTCGCCGGGTTCGCCGCCTTCTGCCTCCGCCAGCGCACCGCGGCCCACCCGCTCATCGAGCCGTCACTCCTGCGCAACCGCGGTTTCGCGGCGGGCCTCAGCCTCGGCGTCGCCGCCTTCGCCGCGACGTCCGGCCTCCTCTACGTCATCTCCCTCTTCCTCCAGCGGGACCTGGGCCGCACTCCCGCCGACACCGCGCTGGGCCTGATCCCGCTGACCCTCGGCATAGTGATCGCGTCGATCGCCTGCCACGGCCTGCTCCACACCTACGGCCGCCGCCTCGCCGTGACCGGCCTGCTGATCCTCCTGGCGGGCTGCGCCTGGCTGACCCTCGTCATCCACACCTCGGGGACGCACACCACCGGTTGGACCCTCACCCCGCCCCTCGTGATCCTCGGCATCGGAATGGGCACCTGCTTCGGCACGATCTACGACCTCACGATCGGCGACATCGCCCCGTCGGAGGCGGGAAGCGCGAGCGGCTCCCTGAACGCGGCCCAGCAACTGGCGAACGCGATGGGGGCGGCGATGGTGACGACTGTGTACTTCCACACGAACGACACGATGAGCTTGCTGGTGGTTACAGCGGCGGTGACGGCATGCCTGCCCTTGACGGCCCTACTGCCGTCCAACCCTCAAAAAGAACAGCATCACTGACGCCGTTGAAGGGGCGCGGGGCTGTATCGATTTGCGGCTCCGCCGCGTGGGCGCAACCAGCCACAGTCAACCCGCACCCGCCAACCAACAACGCCCCCCAACCCCCTAGGCACCCGGCACCAGCACAACCCGCCCCCGAACCCCACCCCCCGCCAGCACCGCATGAGCCTTCCCGGCATCCTCCAGCGAGAAGGTCTCGGCAACCCGCAGACTCAGCACCCCGGAATCCACCAGCCCCGCCAACTCCGCAAGCCGCGCCCCATCGGCCTGCACCTCGACAGCCGCGACCCGAACCCCCCGAACCCCGTCAGGCGCAGCCTGCGGAATGACCCCCGCGTACGCCCCTCCGTCCCGCACCCACTCAAGAGCACCGGCCCCGAGAACAGCCGCGTCCAGCACCGCGTCGAACGCCCCCGCCCGCCCCTCCGTGACGAAGTCTGCCGCCCCCAACGACCGCACCAGCTCCTCGTCCCCCGCCCGAGCCAGCCCGGTCACCACAACCCCCCGCGCCGCGGCCAGCTGCACGGCGAACCCTCCAACGGCCCCCGCCGCTCCGGTCACCAGCAACGAGGACCCCGCCGAAAGCGACAGCAGATCCAGCGCCTGCGCGGCCGTCAGCCCGTTCAACGGCAGGGTCGCCGCCTCCACCACGCCCACCGTCCGAGGCGCGAGCGCCACCGCGTCCGTGGGCACGACGACGTACTCCGCGTGCGTCCCGAGCGGCTTCACCATCCCGTAGTCGAGGGCGACCACCTCGTCGCCCACGCTCCAGGCACTGGCCACCCCCACCGCGTCCACGGTCCCGGCGACATCCCAGCCCAGCCCGATCCGCTTGCCCGCACCGCCGAAGACGCCCTGCCGCACCCCGGCGTCGACGGGGTTCACCGTGGCCGCCGCCACCTTGATCCGCACCTCGCGGGCGCCCGGCTCGGGCACCTCCGCCTCGACGACCTCGACGGCCTCGGGCCCACCGAAAGTGTTCACGACCGCAGCACGCATGACTGCCAACTCCCTTGAGTAAGCCGACTGTTGGCGACCGCCGAAGACCTCGGCGACCGCGTTCCATCCGTCCATCTGCCGACAACCCTAGGAAGAGCTACTATCTCCTGGTAAGTAGTTACCTGAGAGTGCGTATGTCCCCCAGAGGTGAGCCATGGCGACCATGACGGCGGCCCAGCGACGCGAGCAGGCCCGCATCGAGTACGACGCGTTCATCAAGGGCTGCCCCACCAACCAGCTCCTGGACCGCCTCAGCGACAAGTGGGTCAGCCTGGTCGTCTCCGCCCTCGCCGGCGGCACCATGCGCTACAGCGACCTCGGCCGGAAGCTCGCCGGAGTGAGCCCCAAGATGCTGACGCAGACCCTGCGTTCACTGGAACGCGACGGCATCCTGGTCCGCACGGTCACCCCGTCCGTCCCGGTCCGCGTCGACTACGAACTCACCCCGCTCGGCCACAGCCTGGCCCTGCTCCTGAGCGCGGTGAAGGACTGGGCGGAGACCCACATCGAAGAGGTCCACGAGGCCCGCGAGCGCTACGACACCCAGGACGAACAGGTCGCCTGACGGTCTCTAGACGTCCCCGTCCCGAAGCCGGGCCACCTGCGCCGCGCTGAACTCCGTCGTCCGCCTCATGTGGTCGACGATCAGCGCGAGTTGCTCGGCGTCGAGGTCGTCGAAGAGCGCGACCCAGCCACCCCCCAGCCGGTCCCACACCCGCCCGAACTCGACGATCTTCTCCGGCACGGTGGTCACCAGCACCCGTCGCCGGTCGACCACGTCCCGCTCCCGCACCACGTACCCGGCCCGCTCCAGCCGGTCCACGAGCCGCGTCGCGGACCCGGTTGTCAGCCCCGTCAGCTCGGCGATCCGTCCCGTCGTCACCGGACCGCCCTCCAGGGTCAGCAGGTTCAGACACTGCAAGTCGGTGGGGTGCAGGCCGAGATGATCGGCGAGGGCCTGGTTGAACAGGGCGTACGAGGCCATGTACCGACGGGAGACGGCCGACAACTCCTCGAGCACCCGCTCCCGAGCCGCTCCGCCCATACCGCCCGCACCTCCGTCCCCTGCGCCGTGCAGCAATCGTACGACGCACAGAACCACCCTCACGGCGGCCCGCATCCGGCGTCAGAAGCAGACGTGTCCCCGGTGTTCAGAAGTAGTACGCGTCCCCGGTCTCCAGCACCAGCACCCGCTGCCGGTCGTTCGCCCGGTTCCGGTCCACCACCCCGCCGCTCCACACCGTGTCCATCTCCAGGAGCACCTCCGGCGGCTCCCCCCGCAACCGCACCCGCAGCTCGACCTGCTCCCCCAGCCCGTCCGCGTCCAGCGCCCCCACCCGGCACAGCACCACCCGCGCACCCGTCCGCGCGCACCCGTCCGGCAGCGTCTGCCGGTCGGCGAGCGGCTCCGACCAGCGCAGCCGTACCGTCGCGTCCGGGACCGCCGAGGGCCCGTGGTTGCGCGGTGTGAACCGCACGTCGACCCGGCCGGCCGCCATGGTCGCGGCACCGTGATAGGCGAGATCGGCCTCGGGAGCATGGACGCCCCACCTGTCGTAGGGCCCGTCCGCGGCCGCCGCCACCGGAGCCACCCCGCAGACCGCCGCCGCCCCGACCGCCACGCACGCACCCAGCACCCGAACCCGCATACCGCCCACTCCTCAGAGGAGACTCCACCGTGGTCGTACGGATGTATCCCACGCGGAGCGGCGGACAGGCGCCGTCCATCAGGTGAAGCCGGTGTGCCACCCTTCCGGCATGCACGTCCTGCGCTCCGCCGTCCTCTTCGTGGTCGCCGCCCTGTTCGAGATCGGCGGCGCCTGGCTGGTGTGGCAGGGCGTGCGCGAGCACCGCGGCTGGCTCTGGATCGGCGGCGGCGTCCTCGCCCTCGGCGCCTACGGCTTCGTCGCCACCCTCCAGCCGGACGCCCACTTCGGCCGGATCCTCGCCGCGTACGGCGGTGTCTTCGTCGCCGGTTCGATCCTGTGGGGCATGGCCGCGGACGGCTACCGTCCCGACCGCTGGGACGTCACGGGCGCGCTGATCTGCCTCGCGGGCATGGCCGTCATCATGTACGCGCCGCGAGGACAGTGAGCCCTCCAGGTCGTCAGGGCGTGTCTTCGGGCAGCAGCCCCAGCTGCCCCAGGAACTCCAGCTCGTCGAAGTAGAGCCGGTACTCGGTGATCCGGCCGTCCTTCACCGTGGCGAGATCCACTCCCCGGATGCCGACCTCCTTGCCCGTGGCGGGCAGGGTGCCGCCGTCCGGCAGATACAGCGGGCCGGTGTTGTGCCCGTGGTAGACACCTTCGTCGATGGCGGTGTCGCCGATCTCGTACGAGTGCAGCGTCTCGAACCTGCCGTCGGGGACCGACTCCGTCATCTGCCGCCAGTACTCGACGATGTTGTCGCGCCCGTGGATCTCCCCCTCGTCGGGGGTGTAGGCGACCGCGTCCTCCGCATACAGCTCGGCGACGACCTTCAGGTCCGGGTGCGCGGTCACCGCGTCGGTGAGCCGGTCCATGACCTCACGCGCTTCTCCCATGATCCACCTCCGTCGTCCAGGGGATCACCCCTCCCATCCTCCCACCGAGCCCGGGCCCCGGCCCGCGATACGGACCGCCCCGAGGAAGCCGCCGCGCCCCGCCTATCCTGAAGACGGCCACCCGATGGCCACCCGACCGCCGACCCGAGGAGCCCCCGCCCATGCCCAGCGCAGCGTCCCGCATCGCCGTCGTGACCGGTGCGAGCAGCGGAATCGGCGCCGCCACGGCCCGCGGGCTGGCCGCCGCCGGCTACCGCGTCGTCCTCACCGCCCGCCGCAAGGACCGTATCGAGGCGCTCGCGGAGGAGATCAACGCGGCGGGCCACCAGGCGACGGCGTACCAGCTGGACGTCACCGACCGGGCCGCGGTCGACGAGTTCGCCACCGCCTTCAAGACGATCGGCGTCCTGGTCAACAACGCGGGCGGCGCGCTCGGCGCCGACCCGGTCGCGACCGGCGACCCGGCCGACTGGCGCACGATGTACGAGACGAACGTCATCGGCACCCTCAACCTCACCCAGGCCCTGCTCCCCAAGCTGATCGCGAGCGGCGACGGCACGGTGGTCGTCGTCTCCTCCACCGCGGGCCACGGCACGTACGAGGGCGGCGGCGGTTACGTGGCCGCCAAGCACGGCGCCCACGTCCTCGCCGAGACCCTCCGCCTGGAGATCGTCGGGCAGCCGGTTCGGGTGATCGAGATCGCGCCCGGCATGGTGAAGACGGACGAGTTCGCGCTCACCCGCTTCGGCGGCGACGAGGAGAAGGCCGCCAAGGTCTACCAGGGCGTCGCCGAGCCCCTGACGGCCGACGACGTGGCGGAGACGATCACCTGGGCGGTCACCCGCCCCGCCCACGTCAACGTCGACCTCCTGGTCCTGCGCCCGCGCGCCCAGGCGTCGAACACGAAGGTGCACAGGGAGCTGTGATGGCCGAGGCCGAGCCCGACGACGCGGAGCAGCGCCGCCTGGCACTGGAGAAGAAGCGCGAACGCATCGTCTGGTACTACCTCGGCTACTTCCTCTTCGGCATCCACATCGTCGCGTTCGTCATGATCTACGCGGTCACGCACGCGAAATAGCCGAGCGCGGCAGGGAATCGGGACCATAGGGTCACCGCCTGTGGACAGACACGTAGCCTTCGACGCCCTGCACAACTTCCGCGACCTGGGCGGATACCGGACGGCGGACGGCCGCCGCATCCGCCCGGGCGTGCTCTACCGCTCCGACTCCCTGGGCAAGCTGACGACGGGCACCCCCGACTGGTCCCGCTTCCTCTCCCTCGGCGTCCGCACGGTCGTCGACCTGCGCTACCCCTGGGAGATCGAACGCCAGGGCCGCGTCCCGGCGGACGACTCCTACGCGTACGTCAACCTCAGCATCGAGCACCAGCCGTACAACCAGGCGGCGTTGGCCCCGGAGACCGACCCCGGCCCGTACCTGGCCGAGCGCTACCTGCAAGTGGCGGAGGACGGCAGGAAGGAGATCCGGACCGCGCTGGAAACGATCGCGACCGCCTCCACCACCGCCCCCCTCGTCTTCCACTGCGCCTCCGGCAAGGACCGCACGGGCGAACTGGCGGCGCTGGTCCTGACGTTGCTGGGCGTGGACGAGCGCACGGTCGTCGAGGACTTCACCCTCACGGAACTGGCGTCCGCGGCCCTCCTGTCCGACTGGCAGGCGCGGCACAACGGCCAGTCCCCCACCTGGCTGGGCTTCGGCAGAGCCCCGGCATCGGTGATGCGGGGCTTCCTGGGCCTCCTGAAGGAGCGATACGGCTCGGTGGAGGGGTACGTGACCCAGGCGCTCGGCATGGACGCGGAGTCCCTCGCGGCGAAGCTGGCGGCCAACCTCCTGGAACCGTTCCCCACCACCCACCCTCCGCTGACCTACCGCAGGGCCGAACCCCAGGACGCCGAACGCCTCGTCCACCTCCGCGACTCGGTGGCCCTGTGGATGCTGGCCCGGGACATCGACCAGTGGAAGCCCGCCGAGAAGGACGCGGCCCACTTCCGCACCCGCATGGCAGAGGGCGAGGTCTGGCTGGCGTACGCCGACGGCCACGTGGCCGGGGCGTACGAACTCTGGTGGACGGACGAGGCGGCCTGGGGCCCCCGCCCCGCCGACGCCGGCTACATCCACCGCCTGATGACGACCCCGCACCTGGCCCCGCCCGGAACCGGCCGGGCCCTCCTGACCCACGCGGAATCCCGCATCGCAGCGGCCGCGCTCCCCTACGCCCGCCTGGACTGCCTGTCCACCAACCCCCGCCTGCGCACGTACTACGAGAAGGCGGGCTACACGGTCACGGGCGAACAGCCCGCGAAGAAGGACGGCTCAGGCAGCCCGTACGCGGTGACCCTGCTGGAGAAGCACCTGCCGTGAACGAGGAAGGAACGAGGAAGGCCCCGGCCGGAACCGGGGCCTTCCCACGTCAGCCCTTCACACACACGACCTGCTTCAGCTTCGCGACGACCTCCACGAGGTCCCGCTGCTGGTCGATGACCTTCTCGATCGGCTTGTAGGCGCCCGGGATCTCGTCCACGACGCCGGAGTCCTTACGGCACTCCACGCCCCGCGTCTGCTCCTCCAGGTCCTTCGTCGAGAAGCGCCGCTTGGCCGCGTTGCGGCTCATGCGCCGACCGGCGCCGTGGGACGCGGAGTTGAAGGACAGCGGGTTGCCGAGGCCCTTCACGATGTACGACCCCGTGCCCATCGAACCCGGGATGATCCCGAACTCGCCGGAGCCGGCCCGGATCGCGCCCTTGCGGGTCACGAGCAGGTCCATCCCGTCGTAGCGCTCCTCGGCCACGTAGTTGTGGTGCGCGCTGATCTCCGGCTCGAAGGTCGGCTTCGCCTTCTTGAACTCCTTGCGGATCACGTCCTTGAGGAGCGCCATCATGATCGTGCGGTTGTACTTCGCGTACTCCTGCGCCCAGAACAGGTCGTTGCGGTACGCCCCCATCTGCGGGGTGTCCGCCACGAAGACGGCGAGGTCGCGGTCGATCAGGCCCTGGTTGTGCGGGAGCTTCTGGGCGATGCCGATGTGGTGCTCGGCCAGTTCCTTGCCGATGTTCCGGGAACCGGAGTGGAGCATCAGCCAGACAGAACCGGTCGTATCGGTGCATACCTCGACGAAGTGATTTCCCGAGCCGAGCGTGCCCATTTGCTTCGTGGCCCGCTCCTCCCGGAACTTCACCGCGTCCGCGACTCCGTCGAACCGCCCCCAGAAGTCGTCCCACCCCGCGGTCGGCAGCGCATGGAAGCGCCCCGGGTCGACGGGATCGTCGTGCATCCCCCGCCCCACCGGAATGGCCTGCTCGATCTTCGACCGCAGCCGCGACAGGTCCCCCGGCAGGTCGTTCGCCGTCAGCGACGTCTTCACCGCCGACATCCCGCAGCCGATGTCGACACCGACCGCGGCCGGGCACACCGCACCCTGCATCGCGATGACCGACCCGACCGTCGCACCCTTCCCGTAATGGACGTCCGGCATGACCGCCAGGCCCTTGATCCAGGGCAGGGTCGCGACGTTGCGAAGCTGCTGGAGCGCGCCCTCCTCCACCGACGCGGGGTCGGTCCACATACGGATGGGAACCTTCGCGCCCTGCATTTCCACGTACGACATATCGTCCTCATTCCCCCGGAAATCAACACAAAGTCTCAAATCGCAAAACCGGCGCCAAGGTCAACGAAAGGGACAACGGACCGGCGTCCACGGCTGTGCGTGCGATACACATGGTGCGCAGGGGGCACCCCCGCCCGGCAAGCGAATAACCAGCAGCGATCCCACAGCTGCCTCGCAGCGATCCAGCAGCATCGAGAGGAGCCGACCGTGCAGCGGAAGGCGTACGTACCCGGCGTCGCGGCCCTCCTCGTGGCGCTGCTCGCCGCCGGCTGCACCAGCGGCTCGGACACGGGCGGCACCGACGACAACTCCAACCCGGGCGACGCCGGCACCGCCTCCCCCGTCGCCGAGCCCGGCCGCTACCGCACCCTCCCCGAGCCCTGCGGCGCGGTCAGCCAGGACACCCTCGACACGCTCCTGCCCGGCATCCAGCAGCTCACGGACGAGGACCAGCGGGAGAAGGCGTACGAGGGCACCCCGACGACCACCTTCGACATCGACCGCAAGGTCGGCTGCCAGTGGAAGGTGGAGTCGTCCGACGCCACCGACCACCTCCTCGTCGACCTGGAGCGGGTCGTGTCGTACGACAACTCCGTCAGCGACGACAACCAGGCGCAGGCGCTGTTCGCGGAAGCGCAGACGGCGGCGCATCTCCCGGCGCCGTCCGAGTCGGCGACGTCGGACGCGGGTTCCTCGGCGACCCCGGGCGACGCGGCATCGGCCTCAGCCACCACCTCCTCATCCTCTTCCCCCTCCTCCTCTTCTTCCTCCTCGCCCTCCGACGGGTCCACGCCCGCCGATCTCCAGCCCCGCGTCCTCGACGATCTGGGCGACGAGGCGTTCCTGAACGACGTGGTGAGCAGTTCGGGTTCGGCGGCCCGGCAGCGCACGGTGACTGTGGCGTTCCGCACGTCCAACGTGATCGTGACGGTCGAGTACGAGGAGCAGCCGACCACCATCGGCACCGCCCCGGACAGCAAGGAAATGCAGGACAGGGCAAGGAATCTGGCCGCCGAGCTGGCGGAGGCGCTGGCGGGCTGATGCCCGTCGGTGACGTTCCGCAATGCCCGGGAAGCAGAACCGCACAGCTGTCCCACCGCGTACCGTGGCCCCTC
Source organism: Streptomyces sp. NPDC057280 (assembly GCF_042668605.1). NCBI lineage: Bacteria > Bacillati > Actinomycetota > Actinomycetes > Kitasatosporales > Streptomycetaceae > Streptomyces > Streptomyces sp. NPDC057280. Next base: position 30,028 of record NZ_JBHUYR010000003.1, on the reverse strand, counting down.
GGACCCGATCCGACCGCAGGAGCACGAGCAGCGTCATGAGTGAAGGAACCATGCAGCGAGCAGCACAGAGCGACCAGCGTGACCCGCGAACGAAGCGCGCCTACCGGGTGCTTCTCGGCGCAGCCGCCGTCCCCCTGATGCTGGTGGCCACGGCCTGTTCCTCGGACTCCGGCTCGTCGTCGGACGACAACGCGGCCGGCGCCGGCCAGAGCAGCTCCGAGAACTCCGCCTCGGTCAGCCCGTCGCCGACCGTGCAGGCGGCGGCGTACAAGTCGCTTCCGGACGCGTGCGACACCCTGTCGAAGGGCACGCTCGGCGATCTGGTCCCGAAGGCCTCGAAGTCCGGCAAGCAGGGCAAGTCGGACGATGTGGCGACGCGCGGCAGCTGCTCGTGGTCGAGCCTCGACAACAACGGCGTCAAGGGCTCCCAGTTCCGCTGGCTGAACGTCTCCCTGCTCCGCTTCGACTCCGACGTCACGCGCGGCGAGGGCGACAAGCTGGCGCAGGAGTACTACGACAAGCAGGTGCAGGACGCCCAGTCGGCGGAGGGCGCGAAGAACACGAAGGCGGAGCCGGTGCCGGGCACGGGCGACCAGGCGACCCTGGTCCGCTACGACCTGAAGAAGAAGGAAGGCTCCTTCAAGCAGCAGACGCTGGTCACCCGCGTCGAGAACGTCGTCGTCACCCTCGACTACAACGGCGCGGGCCTGGCCGGCGAGAAGACGCCGAGCGCCGACACCCTCGCGAAGCTGGTGAAGTCGGCGGCGAAGGAGACGGTCGCGTCGGTGACGAAGGCGAACACGGGCGGCGGCAGCGGCAGCGGCACCGGTGGGACGAGCCCCTCCCCGACCGCGTCGAAGTCGGCGTCCAAGCCGGCCTCGCCCTCCGCATCTCCGTCCAAGTCGACCGCGAAGAAGAGCTGACAAAGCCCTGACAGAGGGCTGACGAGCCCTACCGGCCACCCGTGCGCCGCACACATGTGCCACTCTGTTGCGCGCAACAACACGCAAGGGGAGGGGAGTACGGGTGGCCGCGCCTATGCAGCTGACTCGGATGCACCGCGTTCTCATCGGCGTGGTCGTGTTCGGCGCAGTGATCATCGCCGGCATCGGCTTCGCGGGTTCGTACGCCGCAGTCCGCGAACTCGCCATCAAAAAGGGCTTCGGGAACTTCAGTTACGTCTTCCCGATCGGCATCGACGCGGGCATCTGTGTCCTGCTGGCCCTGGATCTGCTCCTGACCTGGATCCGCATACCCTTCCCGCTGCTGCGCCAGACGGCGTGGCTGCTGACGGCGGCCACGATCGCCTTCAACGGCGCCGCGGCCTGGCCGGACCCGCTGGGTGTGGGCATGCACGCGGTGATCCCGGTCCTGTTCGTGGTCGCGGTCGAGGCGGCCCGCCACGCGATCGGCCGGATCGCGGACATCACGGCGGACAAGCACATGGAGGGCGTCCGCCTGACGCGCTGGCTCCTCTCCCCGATCCCCACGTTCCTCCTCTGGCGCCGTATGAAGCTGTGGGAGCTGCGCTCCTACGAGCAGGTCATCAAGCTCGAACAGGACCGCCTGGTCTACCAGGCCCGCCTGCACTCCCGCTTCGGCCGCGCCTGGCGCCGCAAGGCCCCGGTGGAGTCCCTGATGCCGCTGCGCCTGGCCCGCTACGGCGTCCCGCTGGCGGAAACGGCCCCGGCGGGCCTGGCGGCGGCGGGCATCGAGCCGGTGCTGCTGCCTCCCGCCCCGCAGGTGGAGATGGAGCGGGCCCCCGCGCCGGCGCCGATGCCCGCGGTGGAGGGTGCGGCGGCGCCCGTACGGGAGCAGCTTCCCGCCCCCGAGGCACCGCAGCCCCCCGCCGAGCCGGCCGAGCAGCAGAGCCCGTGGCTCCAGGCGAGGGACCCGCACACCGTCCAGTACCAGGGCAACTACGACCCGACGTACGACCCGGACGCGGAGTACTGGCAGCAGTACGCGGACGAACAGCAGCAGTTCGAGGACCAGCAGAGGTTCGAGGACCAGCAGCGGTTCCAGGGACAGCCGCGCTTCGACGAACAGCAGCCCTTCGAACAGCAGCAGTTCGAGGAGCCGCCGGCGGCCGTCCAGGAGCCGTCCATGGAGGACACGGGCAGCTTCCCCATCCCGTCCGGTCCGGGCCGTACCCGGGAGATGGGCGCGGGCGGTGGCACGGAGCTGACCGAGGACGACTACTACCTGGTCTTCAAGAAGTCGATAGACGGCAGCTACCCGACCTCGGGCCAGTTCAGGGGCGACGTGGAGGCCACGTACGGCACCACGCTCCCGCAGCGTGAGGCGGAGCGGATGGTCAACCGCTTCACCAACCGCCACACGGCGGAACTCCAGGAAGACCACATCGCGTAGCGAGAACGAAGAAGAAGGGCCCTCTGACGAGGGCCCTTCTTCTTCACTTCACCGCTTACTCGCCGAGCAGGCTCCGCACCCGCTCCTGGCCGACCGCCAGCAGCAGCGTGGGCAGCCGCGGGCCGGTGTCGCGCCCGACCAGCAGGTGGTACAGCAGCGCGAAGAACGTACGCTGGGCCGTCTTGATCTCCGGCGGCAGCTCCTTGGGCGTGGCGTCGGCGGAGAACCCGGCCTGCACCTTCGGCACCCCGTACACCAGGTGCGTCAGCCCGTCCAGCGACCAGTTCGCCGCAAGCCCGTCCAGCAGCAGCCGCAGGGACTCCCGGGACGCCTCGTCGAGGGACTTCAGCAGCTCGGCGTCCGGCTCCTCGCGCACGATGGTCCGCTGGTCGGCGGGGACGTGCGTGTTGATCCAGGCCTCGGCCTTGTCGTACCGCGGACGGGCCTCGTCCAGGGACGTCAGCGGGTCCGTCGGGTCCAGCTCGCTCAGGATCCGCAGCGCCTGGTCCTCGTGCCCGGCGGTGATGTCGGCGACGGAGGCAAGGGTCCGGTACGGCAGCGGACGCGCGGTCCGCGGCAGCTCGCCGCCCGCCGTGCGCACCGCACGCGAGTGCGCGGCGACGTCGGCCGGAAGCGCGGACCCGTCCGCGACCTTGGCGTCCAGCTTGTCCCACTCGTCGTAGAGCCGCTGGATCTCCTGGTCGAAGGCGATCTTGAAGGACTGGTTGGGACGACGGCGGGCGTAGAGCCAGCGCAGGATCTGCGGCTCCATGATCTGGAGCGCGTCGCCGGGGGTCGGGACCCCGCCCCGCGACGACGACATCTTCGCCATCCCGGAGATGCCCACGAACGCGTACATCGGCCCGATGGGCTGCTTGCCGCCGAAGATCCCGACGATCTGCCCGCCGACCTGGAAGCTCGACCCCGGGGACGAGTGGTCGACACCGCTCGGCTCGAAGACGACCCCCTCGTACGCCCACCGCATCGGCCAGTCGACCTTCCAGACCAGCTTGCCGCGGTTGAACTCGTTGAGCCGCACGGTCTCGGCGAAGCCGCACTCGTTGCAGGTGTACGACAGCTCGGTGGTGTCGTCGTCGTACGAGGTGACCGTCGTCAGGTCCTTCTCGCAGTTGCCGCAGAACGGCTTGTACGGGAAGTACCCGGCGGACCCGGAGGACCCGTCGTCCTCACCGGCCGCGCCGGACCCCTCGGCGGCCTCCAGCTCGGCCTCGTCGACCGGCTTCTGCTGCTGCTTCTTGGCCGGGGCCTTCTTCGTCCGGTACTGGGCGAGGATGGCGTCGATGTCGGCGCGGTGCTTCATGGCGTGCAGGATCTGCTCGCGGTAGGCGCCCGCGGTGTACTGGGCGGTCTGGCTGATCCCGTCGAACTCCACGCCCAGCTCGGCGAGCGCCTCGACCATGGCGGCCTTGAAGTGCTCGGCCCAGTTCGGGTACGACGAGCCGGCGGGCGCCGGGACGGAGGTCAGCGGCTTGCCGATGTGCTCGGCCCACGAGTCGTCGACCCCGGCGATGCCCTGGGGCACCTTGCGGTACCGGTCGTAGTCGTCCCAGGAGATCAGGTGCCGCACCTGGTACCCGCGGCGGCGGATCTCGTCGGCGACGAGATGCGGGGTCATGACCTCACGGAGGTTTCCGAGGTGGATCGGTCCCGACGGCGACAGCCCGGACGCGACGACGACCGGTTTGCCCGGGGCCCGACGCTCCGACTCCTCGATGACCTCATCCGCGAAACGGGAGACCCAGTCGGTGGTCTCGGTGCTCTGAGCCACGGGGCACGTCCTTCTTTCTCCTGAAGCAGCCGGTACGGTCTACGGCTGGCGCTGCCATTGTCCCAGCTACGTCGGCAAGCGCGAAAACGCCTTTTCATGGACGCGCCCCGCACCCGGCAACGAGACGGAAAAACCCCTTTGCAGCCCCGTGGGATACTGACCGGGTCTATCAAACCCACGAGGAGAACGGCTCCCACCCCATGGCCCCGGTCACGCCCCTCAGCGCCTCCGTCGAGCAGCAGCTCACGTCCGCCATCTCCGCCACCCTGCCGGAGACCACCGACGTCGACCCCCTGCTCCGACGCAGCGACCGGGCCGACTACCAGGCCAACGGCATCCTCGCCCTCGCCAAGAAGAACAAGGCGAACCCGCGCGAGCTGGCCACCGAGGTCGTCGCGCACCTCACCACCGGCGACGTGATCAAGGATGTCGAGGTCTCCGGCCCCGGCTTCCTCAACATCACGGTCTCCGACAGGGCGATCACGGAGACCCTCGCCGCCCGCGCCGCCGACGGCGACCGTCTCGGCGTCCCCCTCAAGGACCAGCCCGGCATCACGGTCATCGACTACGCCCAGCCGAACGTGGCCAAGGAGATGCACGTAGGCCACCTGCGGTCAGCCGTGATCGGCGACGCCCTGCGCGGCATGCTCGACTTCACCGGCGAGCAGACGATCGGCCGGCACCACATCGGCGACTGGGGCACCCAGTTCGGCATGCTCATCCAGTACCTGATCGAGAACCCGGACGAACTGTCCGCGGAGACCGACACGGACGGCGAGCAGGCCATGTCGAACCTGAACCGGGTCTACAAGGCGTCCCGCGCGGTCTTCGACGCGGACGAGGCCTTCAAGGAGCGGGCCAGGAAGCGGGTCGTCGCCCTGCAGTCCGGCGACAAGGAGACGCTCGACCTGTGGCAGCGGTTCGTGGACGAGTCGAAGGTCTACTTCTACTCCGTCTTCGAGAAGCTCGACATGGAGATCCGGGACGACGAAATCGTCGGCGAGTCGGCGTACAACGACGGCATGCCGGAGACCGCCCGCCTCCTGGAGGAGATGGGCGTGGCCGTCCGCTCCGAGGGCGCGCTCGTCGTGTTCTTCGACGAGATCCGCGGCAAGGACGACAAGCCGGTCCCGCTGATCGTGCAGAAGGCGGACGGCGGCTTCGGCTACGCGGCCTCCGACCTGACCGCGATCCGCAACCGCGTCCAGGACCTGCACGCCACGTCCCTGATCTACGTCGTGGACGTACGTCAGTCGCTGCACTTCAAGATGGTCTTCGAGGCGGCCCGCCGGGCGGGCTGGCTGACCGACGAGGTCACCGCGCACAACATGGGCTACGGCACGGTGCTGGGCGCGGACGGCAAGCCGTTCAAGACGCGTGAGGGCGAGACGGTCAAGCTGGAGGACCTCCTCGACGAGGCCGTCGAGCGGGCCACCGCCGTCGTGCGGGAGAAGGCCGAGAAGGTGGGCCTGACCGAGGAAGAGATCGTCGAGAACGGGCGGTACGTCGGTATCGGCGCCGTGAAGTACGCGGACCTGTCGACGTCGGCGAACCGGGACTACAAGTTCGACCTGGACCAGATGGTCTCGCTGAACGGCGACACGAGCGTGTACCTGCAGTACGCGTACGCCCGTATCAAGTCGATCCTGCGCAAGGCGGAGGGCGCCGACCCGGTCGCCCACCCCGAACTGGAACTTGCCCAGGCGGAGCGGTCGTTGGGCCTGCACCTGGACGCGTTCGGCGACACGGTCTTCGAGGCGGCGGAGGAGTACGCCCCGCACAAGCTGGCCGCGTACCTGTACCAGCTGGCCTCGCTGTTCACGTCGTTCTACGACCAGTGCCCGGTGATCAAGCCGCGCCCGGCGCAGGAGATCGCGGAGAACCGCCTCTTCCTCTGCGACTTGACCGCCCGCACCCTCCACCAGGGCATGGCCCTCCTGGGCATCCGCACCCCCGAGCGCCTCTGACCGCAAGCCGGCGAACAGCGGCCCGTCCTCTCCCAGATGGAGAGGACGGGCCTTTGTCGTGGTGGTGTCCAGGCTGGCGCGCAAGTATGCGATGCTGCGGACACAGGCCCTGACCGCCCACGACTCGAAGGGTCTGCTCGACCGCCTGCTAGGAGAGCAATGAGCACCGAGGCGCTTCAGTGGTTCAAGTCGACCTACAGCGGCAGCGAGGGCGGCCAGTGCCTCGAAGTGGCCACCACCCTCCAGGTCACCCCCTCCGCCTGGGCCGCCTTCGTCGCGACCGCCTGATGGCAAGCCTCCCCAACCCGCTCCCCACCCTGGCCGACCTCGAACTCGGCCTGCCTTCAGGCACATTGCTCGGCACCACGCTGTGGCTCGCGGACGCCCCCGCGCAGCCCGGTGACTGGACGACGTACCAGCAAGCGCCGCGTACCGTCGGCCTCCTCCCCGTCCTCATCGACGTCGGCGCGGGTCACGGCGGGCCGGGGGAATGGGAGTTGGAGCCCGAGGAGATGTCGTATCCCGGGGACCACGACCCCGAGGAGGTGCTGGCCGACTTCTGGGACACGTACCAGGACGACGAATGGCCGGGCCTGGCGGAGCCGACCGCTTCGGACGGCTCCCCGGATGCCGTCGCCGCGGACGTCGTCAGCTCCCTCCTGAACGGCGGAGGCCCCCTGAAGGACCCCCGCCCCGCCCTCGTCCCGGCGCGCCGCAGCGCGGACATCCCGGCGGTGATCGGCTGGATGGGACCGGCGAACCACGAGGGCGACGTGGCCCGGCTCAGCGCGGTGCTCCGCTCCTGGGAGGACCGCTTCGGCATACGCGTCGTGGCCCTCGGCTTCGACCAGCTGATCGTGTCCGTCGCCACCCCGCCCACGACCCTCGACGAAGCCCTGGCCGTGGCCGCCGAGCACTTCGCCTTCTGCCCGGACAACATCTGGCAGGGCGCCCCCGGCACCACCCTCCAGACCTACGCGGAACGCCAGTTGCTCCACCAGCCCGCATGGCACTTCTGGTGGGACTGACGTTCAGCCGCCGAGCGCCCGCCCCAACCGCCGCAGCCCCTCCCCGATCCGCTCCGGCGTCTCCGTGACGAAGCACAGCCGCAGGGTGGCCCGGTCGGGGGCACCGGCGTAGAAGGGCGCCCCCGGCACGTAGGCCACGTCGTGCCGTACGACCTGGCCGAGCAGTGCCGTCGTGTCGTACGCCGAAGGCAGCCGCACCCACAGGAACATCCCGCCCTCGGGCCGCTGCCAACTCGCCCCCTCCGGCAGGACCTCCGCGAGCCCGGCGAGCATCGCGTCCCGCCGCTCGCCGTAGACGGCCGCGACCCGCGCCACGTGGGCGTCGAGATCCCGGTCCGCCAAGTACCGTGCGGCGGCGAGCTGGTTGACGGTCGGGGTGTGCAGGTCGGCGGCCTGCTTGGCGACCACACAGGCCCGCCGCAGCGCCGCGGGCGCGCGCAGCCAGCCGAGCCGCAGGCCCGGCGCCATGACCTTGGAGAAGGACCCGAGCAGCACGGTCCGGTCCGCGGCCTCCGCGTGCGCGGCGATCCACGGCACCCGCTCCCCCTCGAAGCGCAGCTCGCCGTACGGGTCGTCCTCGACGATCCACAGCCCGTGCCGCGCGGCCACGGACGCGAGCGCGGCCCGCCGCTCCGCGGGGACGGTGCGGCCGGTGGGGTTCTGGAAGGTGGGCACGGTGTAGAGCAGCTTCGGCCGTTCCCGTACGACGAGTTCGGCGAGCGCCTCCGGGTCGGGGCCGTCGGCGTCCCCCGGCACGCCCAGCACCCGCGCCCCGGCGAAGCCGAACACCTGAAGTGCCGCCAGATAGCAGGGCTCTTCGACCAGGACCGTGTCGCCGGGCTCGACGAGCGCGGTCGCGAGGAGGGTCAGAGCCTGCTGGGAGCCGGTGGTGATCAAGACGTCGTCGGCGGTCGTGGGCAGCCCGCGCACCGACATCCGCTCGGCGAGCGCGGCCCGCAGCGTCGGCTCGCCCTCCGTCGTGGAGTACTGGAGCGCCTGCCCGGGCACCTCGGCCAGCACAGCCCGGAAGGCGGCCGCGATGCCTTCGGCGTCGAAGAGTTCGGGCGCCGGAAGGCCGCCCGCGAAGTTGATGACCTCGGGCCGTGCGGTGACGGCGAGGATGTCCCGTACCGGAGAACCACCGATCGACCGGGCCCGCGCGGCGAGCGGGGGCACGGGGGCGAAGACGTCTGCGGGCGCGCTCGTAAGGGTCATGCGGAGCACCCTAGACAATTACCTGCCCTCTACAAGTAGCTTTCCACGATCCGGTCCCACGTCCCGGAACGCCCGCCTGGGACGCCCCGAACGCGCAGGTCAGCCGCCGTCCCACCGCGCCCGCGTCCCGAATCGCCAGGCCACCCCTGGCGCCCGCCGATCACCACCGCGCACGCTGGGCCCGCCGAACTCCCCCACCTGAGAGGGCCGTCCCATGCCCAGGTCCGCACCCACCGCCCGCCCCGCCCGGCTGCTTGCCGCGCTGACGGTCGTACTCGCCGTGTTCACCCTCACGGCGTGCGAGGACGGCGAGGGGCTGCGCGACGAGGGCCCGTCCTCCTCGATGTCCCGGTCCTACGACGACGACCCGCCGGCCGCCTCCCAGGCCTCCCCGCCGAGCGGGAACTCGTAAGCCGGTCGCCCGTTGTTGCCACTCGTGCGGAAGGGCCTCCCCTTGTCGTCGATCCGCAGCGTGCCGCTGCGCGACCCGCTCGACCAGTCCAGCTCCAGGAACCAGCTCACGTCGTAGGCGGAGGCGTCGGCCCGGATGTAGTACACCTCGGGGTCCGACTCGCTCACCTTGAACGGGAAGTCCCGGTGCCCCGCCTCGGGCAGCACGGCGGGCCGCGTCGCGTCGAGGGCGACGGTGAAGGACCGGGTCGGCACGTTGCCGCCGCAGCCCACGCCCGGAAACGCCATGGCGTAGTCGTTCCAGGCGAGCGGCGACCGCTTGCCGACCATCTGCACGGTCAGATCCTTGACGACCACCGTCTCCTCACCCGTGCCCTGCACGGTGAGCGTCACATACTGCTCCCCCGACGACACCGCCCCCGTGGCGGCCACCCACGCCGCCGCGCGCTGCTCGATCGGCGGCGGAGGCACCTCACCGGGCGGCTTGTCGACGAGATACCGCTGGGAGCAGGGACTCTCCCAGGAGTACGGGGCGACAGAGACCGTCAGCGGAACGGCGTCGCCGGTGGCGGCGGACGGACCGGACGTGCCCTTCCCGCCGGTGCCCTTCTCCCGTGCTGCCTTGTCCTTCGCGGTGGCCGAGGGCGAGGCGGACGGCGAGCTCTTCGACGGCGAGGGTGACGCCGCCGTGCTCTGCCCCGCCCCGTCGTCACCGGCGACGGACACGGACCCCGCGGGACGCTCGCTCTCGTCGCCGTCCCCACCCGAGGGCAGCCCCAGGGCAAGCCCGACGGCACCGAGGACACCGGCTACGGCGATGGCGGCGATGAGCGCGGTACGACGACGACGGGGAGCGGCCTCCGCACCCGGGGCCGCGGCCTCAGGCACCACCGCATCCGGCTCACCCGGCTCAACCGGCTCAACGGGCTCAACCGGCTCGCCCGACTGAACGGGCTCAACCGGCTCAACCGGCGCCGCGGCCTCCACCGTTGGCGTAGCCGCCCCCTTCTTCCCTCGCCCCGCATCCGCCAGCACCCACCGCCGATGCAGCTCGACGAGCTCCTCCGGCGAGGCCTTGCACAGCCGCGCGAGCCGCTCGACGGGGGCGTAGTCCGCCGGTACGGCATCGCCGTTGCAGTAGCGGTGCAGCGTCGACGTACTCATGTGAAGCCGCTTGGCGAGCACCCCGTAACTGAGCCCGGAGCGGTCCTTCAACTCCCGCAGAAACTCGGCGAACGCATCCGCGCCGGAGCCGTCGGTCACCGTTCTCCACCCCCATGTCGTCCCGTTCCGGCGTTCCAGGAACGGACTGTTCTAGCAGGTCAAAGCCCCTCTGGGCGTTCCAGCGTCCCGTATGGTCCGGCAGCACTGGCGGCCGGGACGAGGCACCCCACAAGCTCTGATCATCCCAACCAGCGCTTCCGAAAGGGAACTTGCCATGCGTACCGTTCGCCACCACCTGCTCGCCGCCGCCGGCCTCACGCTCGCCACCCTCGCACTGACCGCCTGCAATGACGGAACGGGCACGACGGACGAGGGAGCGGCAAAGCCGACCGCGTCCGCGACGGCATCGACGACGGACAAGCCGGCGACGCAGAAGCCGACCGCCACGCCCGCGAGCAACACCACGAAGTCCCCGTCCCAGAAGCCCACGCCGGCCGCCCCCACCGAGGACGACAACCCCGCCGCCTACGCCTTCTGCAACGGCGCGAACACCACGACCACCGCCCAGCCGGTCTCCCGCCCCCTCAACCACATGCTCCTCACGGTCAAGAACACCGGCTCGAAGCCCTGCAACCTCACCTACTACCCGGTGCTGCGCTTCGACGGGATGCAGTGGGCGCCGCGCCCGATCGAGGCCTCGCACCCGCAGGCGGTCGTCACGCTGAACCCCGGCGAGTCCGGTTACGCGGGCGTGCTGCTGTCGGCCGCCGACGGCAGCGGCGACGGAGGGACGACGGGCAAGAAGCTGACGGTGATGTTCCAGGCGGGGACCCCGAACAGCGACGGGGGAGCGTCGGCGATCCCGACGCTCCCCGCGAAGGGCGTGTACTACGACAGCACCCTGACGCCGACGTACTGGCAGACGACGGCGGACGACGCCCTGTCCTACTGACGTCCGTCGTTGAGCATCTGGGCCGCCTCGACGGCCCAGTAGGTGAGGATGTTCTGGGCCCCGGCCCGCTTGATGCCGGTCAGGGTCTCCAGGATCGCCCGCTCCCGGTCGATCCACCCCTTCTCCGCGGCGGCCTCGACCATCGAGTACTCGCCGGAGATCTGGTAGGCGGCGACGGGGACGTCCACGGAGTCGGCGACCCGGGCCAGGATGTCGAGGTAGGGCCCGGCCGGCTTGACCATCACCATGTCGGCCCCCTCCTCCAGGTCGAGGGCCAGCTCCCGCAGCGCCTCCCGGGCGTTGGCGGGGTCCTGCTGGTAGGTCTTGCGGTCGCCCTTGAGCGAGGACCCGACAGCTTCCCGGAACGGCCCGTAGAAGGCGGACGCGTACTTGGCGGTGTAGGCGAGGATGGCGACATCCTCCCGGCCGATCTGATCAAGGGCATCCCGGATCACCCCGATCTGCCCGTCCATCATGCCGCTGGGCCCGACGACATGGGCTCCGGCGTCGGCCTGCACCTGGGCCATCTCGGCGTACCGCTCCAGGGTGGCGTCGTTGTCGACGCGCCCCTCGCTGTCGAGCACCCCGCAATGCCCGTGATCGGTCGTCTCGTCGAGACACACATCGGACATCACCAGCAGGTCGTCACCGACCTCGGCGCGCACATCGCGCAGGGCGACCTGCAAGATCCCGTCAGGATCGGTCCCCGGCGTCCCGAGGGCGTCCTTCTTGCCCTCCTCGGGCACCCCGAACAGCATGATCCCGGACACCCCGGCGGCCACGGCCTCGGCGGCGGCCTTCTTGAGACTGTCCCGGGTGTGCTGCACCACGCCCGGCATGGCGGCGATCGGCACCGGCTCGCTCACGCCCTCCCGCACGAACGCGGGAAGGATGAAGTCAGCAGGATGCAGCCGCGTCTCGGCAACCATCCGCCGCATCACAGGCAAGGTCCGCAACCGCCGCGGCCGGCTACCAGGAAACGATCCGTACTTCGACATACCCCTAAGCTACGCCCGCCCCAGACCCCCCTTTGCCGACGCCTCGTCGGCCCGGAGGCGCACCCCCACGAGCCGGCAGCCGCGTACGGCGGGAAGGGGACGTGTCGGGGGGTGTCCGCCCGCAGCGGTTGGCGCGTCAACCCGGGCGCCTTGTCCGAACGCCCGATTCCGCGCCGTTCCGAGGACGGACACCCCCCGGCGCGGCCCCGACCCACCGCCCGACCGCACGCGCGAACGCCCACGCACGAGAACGGGCCGCCGCAGGCATCTCAGCCCACGACGGCCCGCACAAGCACAGCTGACGAACCCGTCAGGTCGTCGTACGCCTACGCCGCGCCCCCGGCCGCCGCTCGCTCGGCCGCGTCACCGGATCCCCGGCCTCGACCGCCGCCGCCCGCCGCTTCAGCCCGAAGTCGGCCAGCGCCTCCGCGAGCTTGTGCACGGACGGCTCGGGAGCCATCACGTCCACCCGCAGACCATGCTCCTCAGCCGTCTTCGCCGTCGCCGGCCCGATACACGCGATCACGGTCACGTTGTGCGGCTTGCCGGCGATCCCCACCAGGTTCCGCACGGTCGACGAAGAGGTGAAGAGAACGGCGTCGAAGCCACCGCCCTTGATCGCCTCCCGCGTCTCCGCCGGCGGCGGCGAGGCACGCACGGTCCGGTAGGCGGTCACGTCGTCGACCTCCCACCCGAGCTCGATCAGCCCGGCGACCAGCGTCTCCGTGGCGATGTCGGCCCGCGGCAGGAAGACCCGGTCGATCGGATCGAAGACGGGGTCGTACGGCGGCCAGTCCTCCAGCAGCCCGGCCGCGGACTGCTCACCGCTCGGCACCAGGTCGGGCTTCACGCCGAAGGCGATGAGCGCCTTCGCGGTCTGCTCGCCCACCGCGGCCACCTTGATGCCCGCGAAGGCCCGGGCGTCGAGCCCGTACTCCTCGAACTTCTCGCGGACGGCCTTGACCGCGTTGACCGAGGTGAAGGCGATCCACTCGTACCGCCCGGTCACCAGGCCCTTCACGGCCCGCTCCATCTGCTGGGGCGTGCGCGGCGGCTCGACGGCGATCGTCGGCACCTCGTGCGGCACGGCACCGTAGGAACGCAGCTGGTCGGAGAGCGAGGCCGCCTGCTCCTTCGTACGCGGCACGAGGACCCGCCACCCGAAGAGCGGCTTGTTCTCGAACCACGACAGCTGGTCGCGCTGGGCGGCGGCGGAACGCTCACCGACCACGGCTATCACCGGCCGCCCGCCTTCCGGCGAGGGCAGCACCTTGGCCTGCTTCAGCGTCAGGGCGATGGTGCCCAGGGTCGCCGTCCACGTGCGCTGACGAGTGGTCGTACCAGCCACCGTGACCGTCATCGGGGTGTCGGGCTTGCGGCCCGCGGCCACCAGCTCGCCGGCCGCCGCCGCGACCGAGTCGAGGGTCGTCGACACCACGACCGTGCCGTCCGAGGCCCCCACCTCCGTCCAGCACCGGTCGGAGGCGGTCCGGGCGTCCACGAACCGCACGTCCGCGCCCTGGGCGTCGCGCAGCGGCACACCGGCGTAGGCGGGCACGCCGACCGCGGCCGCGACACCGGGAACCACCTCGAAAGGCACCCCGGCGCGGGCGCACGCCAGCATCTCCTCGGCGGCGTACGCGTCGAGCCCGGGGTCCCCGGACACCGCACGCACGACCCGCCTGCCGCCCCGCGCGGCCTCCATGACAAGATGTGCGGCATCCCTCACGGCGGGGACACCCGCGGTTGCTGACGAACCGTCAACAACCGTCAGCTGAGGCGCGCCTGTGCCCGGAAGCGGGTCCGACGAGGACCCCGGTTCCGTGTTCACGACGGCGACGCCCGAACGGGCGTGGACGCGTACGACGTCGAGCACCTCGTGCTCGGCGACGAGAACGTCCGCGCTCGCCAGCGCCTCCACGGCGCGCAGAGTCAGTAGTCCCGGATCCCCGGGTCCGGCACCCAGGAAGGTGACGTGCCCGTGTTCAGGACCGGCGGCAGGAAGGGCGGTGGGGCTCACTGTGCTCGCTCCCCCATCAGACCGGCCGCGCCCTGGGCAAGCATCTCGGCGGCGAGTTCACGGCCGAGCGCCATTGCCTGGTCGTATGTCTCGGGCACGGGACCGGTGGTGGACAGCTGCACCGTACGAGAGCCGTCGGTGGTACCGACCACCCCTCGCAGGCGCATTTCCTTGACAACGTGCCCGTCGGCCAGCAGGTCGGCCAGCGCGCCCACAGGGGCGCTGCAACCGGCCTCCAGGGCGGCGAGCAGCGACCGCTCGGCCGTCACGGCGACCCGCGTGAACGGGTCGTCGAGCTCTCCGAGCGCGGCGATCAGCTCCGCGTTGTCCGCGGCGCATTCGATCGCGAGTGCCCCCTGGCCGGGAGCGGGCAAAACCGTGTCGACCGACAGGAAGTCGGTCACCTCTCCGATGCGCCCGATGCGGTTCAGCCCGGCCGCGGCCAGCACCACCGCATCCAGCTCACCGTCGTGCACGTACCGGATGCGCGTGTCCACGTTCCCGCGGATCGGGACAGTCTCGATGTCGAGACCGTGCGCGCGGGCGTACGCGTTCAGCTGGGCCATGCGCCGCGGCGAGCCGGTACCGATCCGGGCCCCGCGGGGCAGGTCGGTGAACTTCAGCGCGTCCCGGGCGACGATGACGTCCCGCGGGTCCTCGCGCTGCGGGATCGCGGCGAGCGAGAGCTCGTCGGGCTGCCCGGTCGGCAGGTCCTTGAGGGAGTGGACGGCGAAGTCCACCTCACCCTTGAGCAGCGCCTCCCGCAGCGCGGTGACGAACACACCCGTGCCACCGATCTGCGCGAGCTGCTCCCTGCTCACATCTCCATACGTGGTGATCTCGACGAGCTCGACGGGCCGCCCGGTCACCTGGCTCACGGCGTCCGCCACCTGCCCGGACTGGGCCATGGCGAGCTTGCTCCGCCTGGTCCCGAGCCGTAGCGCCTTCTCACTCATGCCGGCCCTCGGTCTTCCTCATTGGTGTTGCTGTGCTCGGCGCGGGACACGGCGGCGACCGTCTCCTGGTCGAGGTCGAACAGAGTCCGCAGCGCGTCCGCGTACCCGGCACCACCGGGCTCGGCCGCGAGCTGCTTGACCCGTACGGTCGGAGCGTGCAGCAGCTTGTCCACCACGCGCTTCACGGTCTGCGTGATCTCACCGCGCTGCTTGTCGTCGAGCCCCGGGAGGCGCCCCTCCAGCCGGGCCATCTCCATGGCCACGACATCGGCGGCCATGGTGCGCAGCGCGACGACGGTGGGCGTGATGTGCGCGGCCCGCAGCGCGGCCCCGAACGCGGCCACCTCGTCGGCGACGATCCGCCGCACCTGGTCCACGTCGGCGGCCATGGGCGCGTCGGCGGAAGCCTCCGCGAGCGACTCGATGTCGACGAGCCGCACCCCGGCGACCCGATGCACGGCGGCGTCGATGTCACGGGGCATGGCGAGGTCGAGCAGGAAGAGCACGGGCTCCGGCCCGGCGGCGAGGGGCTCGGGCCGACGCCGCTCGGGAATCCGCCCGACGGTTCGGGCGGCGGCGGCGAGCGCGGCAATGGCGTCGGCCTCGTCGACGACGGACCCGGTCCCCTGCGGCCGGGGCGCGTTGTCGACCCAGGCGGCATGCTGCTCAAGCTCGGCGGCGGCCATCCCGGCGACGGCGGCTTCGCCGAGCACGGAGAAGCCGGGGGTGGCCTGGACGGCGTTCAGATCAAGCGGACAGCTGTCCTCGGCCGACCCCGTCTGGTCTGCGGGCAGTCGTGCCGCTTGGGCGGCACGGGTGGGCGCAGGCGGCACCCCGATGGCGCCGGGCCGCGCAACGCCCCCGCCCCCAGCGACCGGCACCCGCCCACGAACAGCACCCGAAACGGCGTCCCCGGTGAGCACCAGCCCCGTCGCGCCCGTACAAGACACCACGACATCGGCACGTGTCAGCTCGCCCGACACCGCATCCATCGGTACCGCGCGAGCCACCACGTCCCCGTTACCGGAGTCGGAGGAGGCACCGTCATTGAGGATCTCGACCAACCGCGACGCCCGCTCCGCGGTCCGGTTGGCGATGACCACTTCGGCCACCCCGGCCCGCACCAGCGTCGCCGCGGCCAGCGAGGACATCGACCCGGCCCCGATGACCAGCGCCTTCTTCCCGCGCGCCCAGTCCGCGACCTCACCACCGGAGGTACCCGCGGCGAGCTGCTCGAGCCCGAAGGTCACCAGCGACTGCCCGGCCCGGTCGATCCCGGTCTCGGAGTGCGCCCGCTTGCCGACCCGGAGCGCCTGCTGGAAAAGGTCGTTGAGCAGCCGCCCGGCGGTGTGCAGATCCTGCGCCTTGGCCAGCGAGTCCTTGATCTGCCCGAGGATCTGCCCCTCGCCGACGACCATGGAGTCGAGCCCGCAGGCGACGGAGAACAGGTGGTGAACCGCCCGGTCCTCGTAGTGCACGTACAGATAGGGAGTGAGCTCCTCGAGGCCCACCCCGCTGTGCTGGGCGAGCAGCGTGGACAGCTCGGCGACACCGGCGTGGAACTTGTCGACGTCGGCGTACAGCTCGATGCGGTTGCAGGTGGCGAGCACCGCGGCCTCGGCGGCCGGCTCCGCGGCGACCGTGTCCTGGAGCAGCTTGACCTGGGCGTCGGCGGTCAGCGCCGCCCGCTCCAGCACGCTGACCGGGGCGCTGCGGTGGCTCAGCCCTACGACGAGGAGACTCATGCCGGCATCACGGCGGGTACGTCCCCGTCAGGCCCCTGGTCGGCGGACTCGCTGCGCGCGGCGACGGTCGGAGCGCCCCCGTCGGTCCCGGCGGCGGCCTCCTCACCGGCCTTGCGCTGCTCGTGGAAGGCGAGGATCTGGAGTTCGATGGACAGATCCACCTTGCGCACGTCGACCCCGTCCGGAACGGACAGCACGGTCGGCGCGAAGTTCAGGATGGAGGTGACACCGGCGGCGACGAGCCGGTCGCAGACCTGCTGGGCGGCACCGGCCGGGGTCGCGATGACGCCGATGGAGACGCCGTTGTCCTCGATGATCTTCTCCAGATCATCGGTGTGCTGGACGGGGATGCCCGCGACGGGCTTCCCGGCCATCGCCGGGTCGGCGTCGATGAGGGCGGCCACCCGGAAACCGCGGGAGGCGAAACCGCCGTAATTGGCGAGCGCGGCACCGAGGTTGCCGATACCAACGATCACGACCGGCCAGTCCTGGGTGAGCCCGAGCTCACGGGAGATCTGGTAGACGAGATACTCGACGTCGTACCCGACACCACGCGTTCCGTAAGAACCCAGGTAAGAGAAATCCTTGCGCAGCTTCGCGGAGTTGACCCCCGCCGCGGCCGCGAGCTCCTCGGAGGAGACCGTGGGCACCGAGCGCTCCGACAGTGCGGTCAGCGCGCGGAGGTACAGCGGAAGCCTGGCGACGGTGGCCTCGGGAATCCCTCGGCTACGGGTCGCCGGTCGGTGAGTTCGGCCAGTTGCCACGGTGCTCCTGCGGGTAGAGCGGGGCTGCAGGCGGTCACACGTACCTAGACCGCCCCGTCGAATGCAGGCTATGTCTTTGTGAACGCGTGCACAAAGATGGTGTCCGATTTGCCCGGCCAACGTGACCGGGGTCACGCACTGCAGTCTCGGGGGCAAAACAGGTCACTCTCCTCACGAATCCCACCCCCAAGGCCAAGCCGCCAACGATCCTAAGCGAGTTTGCGGATCGTTTGGACTACTCGGTCAGTGCCCTGCGCAGTCGATCTTCGTTCACCCGCCAGAACGTGTGCTGTTCACCGTCGACGAGTACGACGGGAATCTGTTCCCAGTACTGGTCGTGCAGCGCCTGATCTGTGGAGATGTCCTTCTGCTCCCACGTGGCACCGAGCTCGCCGCACACCTTCTCCACCACGAGCTGTGCGTCATCACACAGATGGCAGCCCGGTTTACGGATGAGAGTGACAAGCCGGTCCTGGGGCGCCGACGCCTTCCGGCGGAAGAGGGGACTCATACCAGCCATTGTCCCGCGCCCCTCCCTCCATCCGCGAGCAGTCCTTTAACGACAGAGTCGCGGAGAGTTCACACCCTCCAAACCTCTCGACTCCGGAACCACCGAACAAACTGGCTATGCTCACGCCATGGCCGCTCTCGGATGGCTCACTCCCCGTAGGCGCTCCGCCACGGCGCGGAGCGTGTTGGCAGGCGAGGCTTCGGCGGAGGCCGCGCGCAAGTCGTCGCAGGAGGTCGAGGACACCTCGGCCCCGGAACCGGAGTTCCCGGTGCTCGGCGACGACAAGGCAGCCGCCTTCTTCGACCTCGACAACACCGTCATGCAGGGTGCGTCGCTGTTCCACTTCGGCCGGGGCCTGTACAAGCGGAAGTTCTTCGAGACCCGCGACCTCGCCAAGTTCGCCTGGCAGCAGGCCTGGTTCAGGCTGGCCGGCATCGAGGACCCCGAGCACATGCAGGAGGCCCGCGACTCGGCCCTCTCCATCGTGCAGGGCCACCGCGTCTCCGAGCTGATGTCCATCGGCGAGGAGATCTACGACGAGTACATGGCCGAGCGCATCTGGCCGGGCACCCGCGCCCTCGCCCAGGCCCACCTGGACGCGGGCCAGAAGGTGTGGCTCGTCACGGCGGCCCCCGTCGAGATCGCCCAGGTGATCGCCCGCCGCCTCGGCCTGACCGGCGCACTCGGCACGGTCGCGGAGTCGGTGGACGGCGTCTACACCGGCAAGCTCGTCGGCGAACCCCTGCACGGCCCCGCGAAGGCGGAGGCGGTACGCGCGCTGGCCGCGGCGGAGGGCCTGGACCTCTCCCGCTGCGCCGCGTACAGCGACAGCCACAACGACATCCCCATGCTCTCCCTGGTCGGCCACCCCTACGCGATCAACCCGGACACGAAGCTGCGCAAGCACGCCCGCCAACTGGACTGGCGTTTGCGTGATTACCGCACCGGAAGGAAGGCCGCGAAGGTGGGCATCCCGGCGGCAGCGGGAGTAGGCGCGGTGGCAGGCGGAACTGCAGCAGCGATCGCATTGCATCGCCGCCGCCGCTAAAGGCTTTTAGGGGCGCGGGGAACTGCGCGACCAGCCACGGACCAGCCGCGCCCAAAACACAACCAATACCCCCCACCCCCTCCCCCCAGTCGTCTTGTCGGCACACGGCCACAACACGCCCTGACCCTGACCGGAACTCGATCTCAAACGATCAACAACCGGTCACTCTGCGGTACTTGAGAGGGCATCAATCGGTTACAGAAGCGACGTAATCGATGAATAGAGCAACTGGGTGTAGCAGTGCCTGCACGAAGCGTTATTCTCCTCAGACGCAATCCGGTACCCCTCCGTCGCTACGACGGGTGAACGGTCCCGCACTGCACGTGATGGAAGCTCTGCCTCTGGGAGTCCCGTGTACTCACACGTCGGGGTTGACGCCTCGGGCCTGGCTACGCTGCGCGCGACGGTCAACAACCTCATGCGCTTCGTCCCCACCGCGTACGCCGTCCCCGCCCTTGCCGTAGCCACCGCACCAACCGGCCCGTGCTACGCACTGGCCGAGAGCAGCGCGGCCGTCGGCAGAAGGGGACGCTCGGCCGGCGCCGCAACGACCACCCGCCGTCCCGCCGCGGACAGCGACAGCGCCCGGATGATGGATCTCGTGGAGCGCGCCCAGGCCGGCGAGGCCGACGCGTTCGGACGGCTCTACGACCAGTACAGCGACACCGTCTACCGGTACATCTACTACCGCGTCGGCGGCAAGGCGACGGCCGAGGACCTCACCAGCGAGACGTTCCTGCGGGCGCTCAGGAGGATCGGCACCTTCACCTGGCAGGGCCGTGACTTCGGCGCCTGGCTCGTGACCATCGCCCGCAACCTCGTCGCCGACCACTTCAAGTCGAGCCGCTTCCGGCTGGAGGTGACCACCGGCGAGATGCTCGACGCCAACGAGGTGGAGCGCTCCCCGGAGGACTCGGTCCTGGAGTCCCTCTCCAACGCCGCGCTCCTGGACGCGGTCCGCCGCCTCAACCCGCAGCAGCAGGAGTGCGTCACGCTCCGTTTCCTGCAGGGCCTGTCCGTCGCCGAGACCGCGCGTGTGATGGGGAAGAACGAGGGCGCGATCAAGACCCTCCAGTACCGGGCCGTCCGCACCCTCGCCCGGCTCCTGCCGGAAGACGCCCGCTGAATCCGGCCCCGCCCGGCCACGCTCCGCCACTATCCGCGACACCCAACTCACGGTCAGTTAAAGTCTGTTGACTTCGCGATCCGATCATCCGCAGTCCGTAACCCAAGTGCCGCGCCGCTCGTTGTGCGGGATGCAGGCTCCCTGTGGTCACTCCCTGGCCGACATCGATCACTCGATCGTGTGCATGTGGTCAGGGCGTGCAACCCTCAGGACCCCCTGGGGAGTCGACCGTCATGACGAGAGGAGGTGCCGCCAGTGATCGCGAACGTATCGGCGCACCGGCGGGCGAACGCCTTCGCCCAGGCCCTGGAGGACCAGTCCGACCGGGGCACGGCGGCCCAAGAGGCCGAAGGACCGGCGCCCGACCCGGCCGCCGTCGAACAGACCGAGCAGGGCCGCATGTTGGCCCTCGCGGAATGTCTCGGCGAGCTGCCGAGGCCGACGCTGGATCCCGAGGTCAAGGTCGTCCAGCGGGCCCAGCTGGTGGCAGCGTTCGAGGCCATGCTCCAAGAGGGCACCGTCGGAGGCGAGGCAGGCGAGGCGTCGGTGCCCGAGCAGCGCTCGCATCGCGCGCGGGGCGCCCACCGGGCGACCGGACTGGGCAAACTGCGACCGCGTTCCCGGCTCACCAAGGGCCTCGCCGCCGGCGGGCTCAGCGTCGGGGTCGCCGCGGGAGCCTTCGGCGGAGTCGCAGCGGCCAGCTCGGACGCCCTCCCGGGCGACTCGCTCTACGGCCTCAAGCGCGGCATCGAGGACTTCAAGCTCAACTACCTGTCCGACGGGGACGACGAGCGCGGCGTGGCCTACCTCGACCAGGCCTCCACCCGGCTCAACGAGGCCCGTCGGCTGATGGACCGCGACCGCGGCGGCCAGCTGGACCACGAGTCGCTGGGCGAGATCCGCCGCGCCCTGTCCGGCATGCAGCACGACGCGACGGAAGGCCACCGCCTGCTGCACGAGGCGTACGAACGCGACCCGGACTCCCTCGGCCCCATCCAGGCCCTCTCCTCCTTCTCGCGCTCGCACCGCGAGGTCTGGGGCGCGCTCCGCGACCGCCTCCCCGTCCAGCTGGGCGATGTCAGTCAGCAGGTGTCGTCGGTGTTCGACGCCATAGACGAAGAGGTCGCCCCGCTCCAGTCCCTGCTCCCCCAGCCCCCGGCTCAGGACGGCGGCGCGAGCAGCAGGCAGAGCGGTTCCGGTACGGCGTCCAAGGGCGCCGCCGGCTCCGACCGCTCGGCCGCCCCGAGCAAGGGCCACGGCACCTCGGACGGCTCGGGCACCGGCTCCGGAAGCCCCAGCCACTCCGCCTCCTCCGGCAGCGACGACGGCCTGCTCGGCGGCAACACCGGCGGCCTCCTGGACCCCCCGGAGACCGGCACCGGCACGTCCACGCCGACGACCACCCCGCCCACCCAACCGGACGTCACCCTCCCGCCCCTCCTCCCGGGCCTCCTGCCCGGCCTGGGCATCGACGGAGAAGACGCGAGCTAGAGCAACGGCGGTACGACGATGGGGGCGCCCTCCTCGGGAAGGGCGCCCCCATCGTCGTACCGCCAACCGCCGGTCAACCGCTAGAAGAACACCGACCGGCGCTGCACCAGCAGCTTGTAGAGCGTGTGCTGGATCTGTTCGCGTACCTGATCCGTCAGGTTGAACATCAGCATCGGGTCCTCCGCCGCCTCCGGCGGATAGCCGTCCGTGTGGATCGGCTCGCCGAACTGGATCGTCCACTTCGTCGGCAGCGGGATCGCACCGAGCGGGCCGAGCCACGGGAAGGTGGGCGTCAGCGGGAAGTACGGGAAGCCGAGCAGGCGCGCCAGGGTCTTGGCGTTGCCGATCATCGGGTAGATCTCCTCCGCGCCCACGATCGAGCACGGGATGATCGGGGCGCCCTGGCGCAGGGCCGTCGAGACGAAACCGCCGCGGCCGAAGCGCTGGAGCTTGTAGCGCTCGCTGAACGGCTTGCCGATGCCCTTGAAGCCCTCCGGCATGACCCCGACCAACTCGCCCTGGCCGAGGAGCCGTTCCGCGTCCTCCGCGCAGGCCAGGGTGTGGCCGAGCTTGCGGGCCAGCTCGTTGACCACCGGCAGCATGAAGACCAGGTCCGCGGCGAGGAGACGCAAGTGCCGGCCCGCCGGGTGGTTGTCGTGGACCGCGACCTGCATCATCAGGCCGTCCAGCGGCAGCGTCCCGGAGTGGTTGGCGACGATCAGCGCACCGCCGTCGGCCGGGATGTTCTCGACGCCCTTCACCTCGACCCGGAAGTACTTCTCGTACACCGGCCGCAGCAGCGACATCAGGACCTGGTCGGTCAGCTCCTCGTCGTAACCGAAGTCGTCGACGTCGTAGTCCCCGGTGAGCCGGCGGCGCAGGAACGACAACCCGCCGGCGATACGCCGCTCGATCCCACCCTCGTCCTGCGGCCCGACCGGCGGCTGTTCCTCACGCGTCACAGGGACATCATCCTGCGCCGACGCCCTGCCGGGCAGGGGTTGGACCTCACCGACCTCACGGACCAGCGACGACTCCTTGCGCCGGCTCCCCGCGCCGCGGCGCCGCGCCGGCCGCTGCACGGCGGCCCCACGGGACCTGTCGTCGTCGAACGGAATGACCTTGGCGTCCGCCATCGTTGATGCGCTCCTCAGTTGGCGCTCTGCGTCGGGGGGTGGCTCGGGAGGTGGCCGCCGCCCAGGGCGGGCAGCGCGGCGATCCGGTCGACGGCCCCCGCGAGGGCCTCCGGCGGCAGCAGCCCGGGGCCGCGGACCCGCGCGAAGTCCGCGAAGGTCTCCGCCGTCGTGTACTTCGGCTGGAAGCCGAGCGTCTCCCGCATCTGGTCCGTCGCCACGACCCGGCCATGGGTGAGCAGCCGGATCTGTTCGGGCGAGAAGTCCGTCATGCCCAGCGTACGGACCAGCGAGCCCGCCCAGGTGACGGCGGGCAGCAGCAGCGGCGCGGTCGGCCGCCCGAGCCGCCGCGAGCACTGCGAGAGCAACAGCACCCCGTCGCCGGCGATGTTGAAGGTGCCACTGTTGAGCGTGCCCCGCTCCGGTTCGTGCGAGGCGATCCGCAGCACCTCGATCACGTCGTCCTCATGGACGAACTGCAGCCGCGGGTCGTACCCGAACACGGTCGGCAGCACCGGCAACGAGAAGTACGAGGCAAGCGGAGTGTCCGCGCTCGGCCCGAGGATGTTCGCGAACCGCAGCACACACACGGCGACATCGGGCCGCCGCCGCGCGAAGCCGCGCACATACCCCTCGACCTCGACGGCGTCCTTGGCGAACCCGCCACTGGGCAGGGACTTGGGCGGGGTGGTCTCGGTGAAGACGGCCGGGTCGCGGGGCGCCGACCCGTACACGTTCGTACTGGACTTCACCACCAGCCGCTTGACCGTCGGCGACTTCTGACAGGCCCCGAGCAACTGCATGGTGCCGATGACGTTGGTCTCCTTGACCGTGGTCCGGCTGCCACTGCCGAGTGCCATCGCCGTCACGTCCAGGTGTACGACCGTGTCGGCGGCCGTCTCGGCCAGCACCCTCGCTATGGTCGGCTGCCGGATGTCGGCCTGGATGAAGTCGGCACCGCCCAGATGGTGCTCGGGCGGCACGGCGTCCACGGCGATCACCCGGTCGACCCGCGGGTCCCGCTGGATGCGTCGGACGAACCGGCCGCCCAGTTGACGGGCCACTCCGGTCACGAGCACGACCTTGCCCAAGATCAGCGCCTTCCTTCCAGCACTCGTCCCCCTGCACACCCTGTCGCGTTCCCCGTGTGCGGCCAACCTAGCGGGTCGATGTTGCGCTGTGATGACCACCCAATGCACGAAGTGACGACATCCACAGTCGTACGACCAGACCAGGCCATGTGGAAGCAGGCATGTGAGGGGGATATGCGTGTGGCCCCCCACCGGGTGTGGTGGGGGGCCACATCACGCTGCTTGCGCGGCGCCGTACTACTTCTTGTTACGACGCTGAACGCGCGTGCGCTTGAGCAGCTTGCGGTGCTTCTTCTTCGCCATCCGCTTGCGCCGCTTCTTGATAACAGAGCCCACGACTACCCTCGCTCACTTCTCATCCACTCGGCGTTTGGGCGCCATGGGCCCACACGACCTACGAGGGGCTAGCCTACCCGCCCGAGCGCTGAGGTCGTAATCGAGGGGGAAAGGGGGGTCCGGAACATGCCCTGAGGGATCCCCCCGCCCCACAGTCATCAGGCGGTTTCCACCCCCACGTAGCTCTCGCGAAGGTACTCGTGAACCGCTTGCTCGGGGACGCGGAAGGACCGCCCCACCCGGATCGCGGGCAGATGACCGCTGTGCACCAACCGGTACACGGTCATCTTCGACACTCGCATCACCGAGGCGACTTCCGCCACGGTAAGGAACTGAACCTCGTTCAGAGGCCTCTCGCCAGCTGCAGCCATGACACACCTGAACCTTCCGCACTCGACGGCCACCGGCTTCCCCTTCCGGTGACTCTTCGTCGTTGCGTGCTCACTCCCCAATGTAGGGGCGGGTGATGCGAGTGGGGAAGAGGTGCACCCATCGGCGGCCTACTGTGACAGACACGCTCGATTGAGTACGTAGCGGGTAAGCGGCCGGTAGTAATCAGACCGCACAGCGTCATCAAGTGGAACGGCTACGGACACGACCCCTTCGGCCTCCCCCACGAACAACGCGGGATCATCCGTGTCGGCCAGCCCAATGGCCTCAAACCCCAGCTGACCTGCCCCGCAGACCCACCCGTGATCGCCGATGACAAGCTCTGGCAGTCCCGTGCCCCGCTCCGCGGCGGCCGCCAGCACGGTCCGAACCGGGAGCGGCGAGTGGCTGTGCACGCCGGTCGCACAACCGGAGCTCAACCCGCCCGGTTCCCGTACCAGCGCGACTCCTCGTACGTAGTCAAGGTTGTACGTGCGTAGGCCGAACCGGGTCGTTATGTCGACACAGTGACCCTGCGCTGGGGTGAGGACGGTACATCCCGCCGCCGACAGCGCGTCCGCCAACGCGGCGTAGAACCCGAGCAGTCGATGGGGGTGGCCGGTCCCGAGCAACACCGCGGCGCCACGCTCCGCTACAGCGGCGAGCCGAGCAGCGAAGGCGTCAAGGGCGGCGAGCGTCCGGTCAGGATCGATCACATCGTGGCCAGTTGTATGCCTGGGATCGCCGGAAACCCCGCACTTATCAGCCATCAACTCAATCAAATCCCGCTGCTTCCACGTCCACTCCGGGTCAAGCCCGATCAACACCCGAGGATCCCGAGCAGCGAAAAGCCGATAACTCCGCAGACTCTCCTCCCTCGAGGTAGCCACGGTCCCGGCCAGCCGAGCGGCCAACAGATGAGCGCGCAGCGCGCCGGTGCTCAACACGGGAGCGATGCTGACGGATCCCCTCACACAACAACACGGGAACAGAAAAACACCGCACAGTTGGCGTAACGAGACCTGAGTGCCTACGGGCAGCCGTGCCGCTGGGCCGACGCCCACCCGAGCTACGGCACCCACATCCCTGCCGTAGCTGCGCACCGCTGGGACGGCGCCCACCCGGCAGCGGCGGCCAGCCGTCCTCTGCCGTAGCTGCGGGCAGTCGTGCCGCTGGGGCGGCACGGGTGGGCGCAGCGGCACCCCGCTAGCGCGGGCGAGCGAAACCCACCCCCGCCCAGCACGGACGCCGAGCCCCCGCAGAGCCCCGCCCAGCAGCCCTACGCCACCACCACACCACACCCCTACGCCAACAACCCCCGCAACGGAAACACCGCCCGCCGAGTAGCCAACACCGCCTGATCCAGCCGGTCAGCGGGGTCGTACCCCGCCTCCCAGTCGGCCCACGCCACCGGCCACCGCCCATCAGTCATCCGCATCGGCCCCAACTGCCGCGTCCGAGCGAACACTTCCTGCCGCCAACTCTCAGGAATCACACTCTCCGGCGCCAACTCCCGCCCCGCCGCGATCCCCACAAGATGCGTCCACGACCGCGGCACGACGTCCACGACCGCATACCCGCCCCCACCCAACGCGACCCACCGCCCACCGGCGTACGAGTGCGCCAGCTCATGACACGCCACCTGCACCGCCCGCTGCGCGTCCAACGACACCGCGAGATGAGCCAACGGATCCTCGAAGTGCGTATCCGCCCCGTGCTGCGTCACCAACACCTGCGGCCGAAAATCGGCAAGCAGCTCAGGCACCACCGCATGGAACGCCCGCAACCACCCCGCATCCCCGGTCCCCGCAGGCAACGCGACATTGACCGCACTCCCCTCCGCCGCCCCGTCCGCCCCGGTCTCCTCAGCCCACCCGGTCTGCGGGAACAACGTCCGAGGATGCTCGTGCAGCGAGATCGTCAGAACCCGCGGGTCCTCCCAGAACGCCGCCTGCACCCCGTCCCCGTGATGCACATCGACATCCACGTACGCGACCCGCTCGGCCCCCAGCTCCAGCAGCCGCGCGATCGCCAGCGAAGCGTCGTTGTAGATACAGAACCCCGACGCACCCCCCGGCATCGCATGATGCAGCCCACCCGCGAAGTTCACCGCGTGCAGCGCGTCCCCGTGCCACACCGCCTCCGCCGCCCCCACCGACTGCCCGGCGATCAACGCGGACACCTCGTGCATCCCGGCGAAGGCGGGATCGTCCAGCGTCCCGATCCCGTACGCCCCGTCCGCCGCCCCGGGATTCTCCGAAGCCGCCTTCACGGCCTCGATGTAGTCCTCCCGGTGCACCAGCCGCAGCGTCGACTCCCCGGCCGGCTTCGCGGCGACGACGTCCACTTCCCGGTCCAGCCCGAAGGCACTCACCAGGCTCCGGGTCAGCGCAAGCCGGACCGGATCCATCGGATGCTCCGGACCGAAGTCATAGCCCGTTACTGCCTCGTCCCACATCAGCTGTGCGCGGCCGCTCATGCCCGCCACCGTATCGGTCCGGTTGAGCGGCGAACGACCGGGCGTACACAAGCGTCACCAGCACCAACACCATCGGCACCAGCATCGCCCCGCGATAACTCCAGGCGTCACCGAGCGCCCCCACCAACGGCGAACCGATCAAAAACCCCACATAGTTGAAGACATTGAGCCGCGCGACAGCCGCATCGGACGCCCCCGGGAACAACCGCCCGGCCGCCGCGAAGGTCTGCGGCACCAGCACACACAGCCCCAGACCCAGCAAGGTGAACCCGAGCATCCCG
Source organism: Streptomyces sp. NPDC057280 (assembly GCF_042668605.1). Lineage (NCBI taxonomy): Bacteria > Bacillati > Actinomycetota > Actinomycetes > Kitasatosporales > Streptomycetaceae > Streptomyces > Streptomyces sp. NPDC057280. The sequence continues at coordinate 2,781 of NZ_JBHUYR010000003.1, read as the reverse complement.
ACCCACGCCCCGGGCGCCACCGCCACCACAGCGAACCCGCCAGCGGCCACCACGGCCCCCGCCCGCACCACCGCCACGGCCCCGAACCGCCGCACCCCGAAGTCCCCGAGCCCCCGCCCGATCAGAGTGGTGACCATGTAGACGTTGTACGGCACGGTCGCCAGTTGCTCACTGCTCCCGAGCACGTCCTCGAGATACTTCGCGCTCCAGTTGGAGACGGTCGAGTCCCCGATGTACGCGAAGGTCATCACCAGACACAGCGGCAGCAGCGCCTTGAAGACCAGACCGCCCCCACCGCCACCGGCCTGCGCGCCCACCGGCTCGGGATCATCGCTGTCGACGTACCACCGACTCCCGACGAACGCGGCCGGCAGCAGCACGGCCACCACCGGCAGATACGACACGAACAACGCCAGATCCCAGTGCGCCCCCACCCACGCCAGCGACGCCCCCACGATCCCGCCGAGGCTGAATACGGCATGGAAGCTGAGCATGATGCTGCGCCCGTACGCCCGCTGCAGACTGACCCCGAGCATGTTCATCGAGGCGTCCAGCGCACCCACCGCCAGCCCGAACGCGGCCAGCGCGAGCGCCAGCTCGACCGTCGCGTCCCCCGCCCCGACCCCGAGCAGCGCCAGCAGCACGACCGGCTGGGCCCACCGCAGCAGCCGGCTCGGCGGTATGCGCTTCACCACCTTCTCGGTGGTCACGCTCCCGACCCCGGCCAGCACCGGCACGGCGGCCAGGAAGGCCGGCAGCACCGCGTCGGAGATCCCGTACCGGTCCTGGATCGCCGGAATCCGCGTCACCAGCAGGGCGAAGGCCACCCCTTGAGCAAAGAAGCTGAACGCCAACGAGGCCCTACCGCGCCGCAGCACATCTGTCATGGCGGCGAGCGTAGGGCCCCGGACTACCCGTGGGTAGATCCAGCCAAAAATGAATTTCCTTCAGCTTCGGCCCGAGCCGGTCCCGGAAGGCCTTGGCTTACGACCGTGAGGTCAGGCGGCGACGGCGACCTGGGCCTTCATGGCCTCCTCGGCCGCCTCGACCTCGGCGGCGATCATCCGCTCCATGGGTCCGGCGGCCAGCGCCCCACTCACCACCATCCCGAGCCCGATCGCGCCGACCAGGACGACCGACCCCAGCCACACCATGGTGTCCACGGGCACGGTGTACGCCCCCACCATCCGCACCACGCACTCCCCGAGCAGCACGACACCCCACACCACCGAGAAGACCCGCTCGGCCCGCAGGAACGCCGCGGACCCGGCCGCGCCACCGCCCAGCAACCGCTCCCAGGCCGCGTGCTTGGCGGCGTCCGCCTTGACCAGGAACGGCTTGAGAGCCGCCGTCATCATCGGCCGTCCCAGCACCACCGACGCCAGGATCCCGATGCCGATCGTGCTGCTGACCGCACTGTCCTTGGCGAGCATCAGCCGCGGATCCCCGGAGACGAAGCTGAGCAGCAGGGACGCCAGGTTCACGGCCAGGATCAGCCCTGCGAGCCCGTTGGCCTTCCGCTCCTTGACGACCGCCCACACGGTCCGCCCGGCCGGCACGACACTGCTCCAGGCGAGCGCCGCGAAGGTGCTCATCCCGCAAGCCTCCCGGAAGAGGTAGTACGACCCGACCGGCACCGCCACGTCCAGGAGCAGGGGGCGGAAGGGGTTCTGCGGCTTGTTCGCACTCGTCGTCGTCATGCCCTCAGCATCTCGTCCACCGGGGGTCCCCCAGTAGAAACGATCGTCCGGAGCTCGGCGTGACAAATGTCAGGCCGCCGGCGCTGCCCACGATCACATCAGCAGGTCGGCCAACTCGCCCATGTCGGAAAAGAGTTGAGTGGCACCGGAAAGCCTCTCGGCAGGCGTCATGGCGGTGAACCCGTACACGTCCATCCCGGCCGCGACCGCCGCCTGTACCCCCAGTGGACTGTCCTCGACGACCACACACCGCCCGGGCGCCGCCCCCATCCGCTCGGCGGCGTACAGAAACAGATCCGGCGCCGGCTTCCCCCGCCCCACATCCTGCGAGCTGAAGACCCGCGCCTCGTCGAACCACCGGTCCAGCCCGGTCGTACGATGCCCGACCCGAATCCGCTCATGACTCCCGGACGAGGCCACGCAGTACGGCACCCCGGCACCGGCCAGCCTCTCCAGCACATCCACCGCGCCGCCCACGGGCTTCAACTCCCGCTCGAACGCGTCGAACACCCGCCGATGAAAGACGTCATCGAACTCGTCCGGCAGCCGCTCCCCCGTACGCTCCAGCACCAGATCATGAATCCGATGCATCGCGGACCCCATGTAGTCCCGGATGGAGTCCTCGTACGAGGTCGGGTGCCCGAGTTCCGTCAGATAGGCGGCCAGCAACCGATTGGAGATCGGCTCACTGTCCACGAGGACGCCGTCATTGTCGAAGATCACCAGGTCGTAGCGCATAAACCAGAGCCTAAACGCAGAAAACCCCGCACCGAACCGGTGCGGGGTTTTCTCAATATTTGTTCGGCGGCGTCCTACTCTCCCACAGGGTCCCCCCTGCAGTACCATCGGCGCTGTAAGGCTTAGCTTCCGGGTTCGGAATGTAACCGGGCGTTTCCCTCACGCTATGACCACCGAAACACTATGAAACTGTCAAACATTGCCGCACCGCATGTGACCTATGCGGGGCCGTTCGTGGTTTCAGAACCAACACAGTGGACGCGAGCAACTGAGGACAAGCCCTCGGCCTATTAGTACCGGTCACCTCCACACGTTACCGTGCTTCCAGATCCGGCCTATCAAC